>NZ_JBQFRI010000001.1:0-1295020 GCF_056537325.1 Ruegeria sp. CF5
GCAGGTGGCGCAGCCGGGCGATGAGGTCGAGATCTTTATTCTCGGCAAACCTCACAAGGCCAAAATCCTCGCCGAACCGCCATTCGACCCAAAAGGCCAAAGATTGCGGGAAAGTCAGGCGAAGATGGAGAGTTTCAGCTAAGCTGAAACTCATTTGTGCAGATACGCAGAAGCCAATTTCGGAACTGTGTAACCGCGCGAGTTCCGTCGGCACGGTGGGATGTCAAAAGGTAATATGCGTTGCCCGTCGGCAAGCTAAACTCAAGCGGCGCAACAAGATGACCTTTGCGCCGACCTTCCTCGCCAAATGGGCGCCGATCCATCGCCCAGCCCAGCCCGATCTGGGCCGCTTGTAAGGCGTTGGAACGATTATCCATCTCGGCGACAGGTTTCCACGAGGATTCACTCAGACCGATGGCTGAAAACCAGAGATCCCACTCATTGACGTGATGGCGGCTTCGGATCAGGGGTTCCGATGGCATTTCCTCGGGTTGCGGAACCGAACCGCGCGCTTCCAGATATTCTGATGCACAGACCGGCTGGATCACTTCATCGAACAGTTTGATACAACGCGGTTCTTGTGGCGGTTTATCTGAAAAAACAATGGCCATGTCGATATCACTGCCGCTGAGCGAGATTTCTTCGGGCATGGTGACGATTTTGACTGTGAGGTTGGGGGCAACTTCTCGCAGTTGCGGCAGTTTTGGGATAAGCCACATGTTAGCCAGCGACTGGTACATATGCACCGATACCACTTGCTTGGTCTTGTCATCGGTATGACGGGCAAAAGCGGCGTCCAGAGTATCAAGCGCCTGACGAACGGGCTCGTAGAGCGCTTTGCCTTCTTCGGTCAATTCCGCTGTATGATTGGCACCCCGATGCAAAAGCGTTGCACCAACAAATGCTTCAAGCGATCGTATCTGGTGACTCACGGCCGATGCCGTAATGTTCAGCTCCTGCGCGGCCTCAACGTTGCGGCCCAAGCGAACGACGGCCTCGAAGGCGCGGACAGCTGCAAATGGCGGGATTTTGCGTGACATTTGTCTCTCCGGAGCCGGTTATTGCGCAGAGATTAATGCAATCCCGCCCCCTGTCCCAGACCTTTCCTTTCAAAGGCTTGCCGTGCATTGATCGAAAAGGTGCTTTAACTCGGACGCGCTCAACTGGTCGAAGTCAGACGACAGGTCACCGATTTCCTTGGCCCGCGCGGAACCCAAAACGGGGTCGGCCAGCATATGGAACTTTTCGGTGATCTGGCTGTCGGTCAGTGCCATATCCGCGTCTCCACGGGGGGTGCGGGGCTTGTCTTTGATCCGCTGACCGTCCTTCAGGATGATCGTCACCTGCGCCCAGCGTTTGTCGGTGCTGATGCGGGTCATTTCCGGATCATCAATCAGGTTGATGGAACGGCTTACCCGCAGGATGTCGGGATCACGCAACGCCTCGGCGCTCAGTTCGTTGACCCCAACCTGGCCGCGCACGATCATCGCCGCCACGGGGAATGCGATGGCATAGGCGAACTCGTCCTGATTTTGCGGCTCGTGCCCGGCAAGCCGGGTTGCATAGTGAAAGGTGCGGATTTCAATGCTGTCCACCTGCTCGTGGGTGAACCCATGTTTCTGCATCATGTCATGCACGGAATCGAGCGACGGGTGCGCCCAGCGGCAACAGGGATAGGCCTTGTAATGCGTGTGATCGACCAGCCGCCACCCGGTGCCCAGATCGGACCAGAATTCTGTGCCATCTTCCCCTTCGCATGTCAGGGCCGGAGCACCGGTGAACCCCTCGATTGCCAGATAGGCGGCAGTCACCCCAGACGGAGCGCCCCAGCCGACACCGTCACGTACCATGGTGGGGTGGTCGATGCAGCGCATCATCTGGCTGCGGGGGCCATGATACTCACCGATCCCGGCGGCCTGACGGATTTGTTCCGCATTACCGCCCAGCAATTTTGCACCTGCGGCGGCAACACCCACGGCAGTCCAGGCTCCGGATGTGTGATAGTCGGCGCAGGTTGCGTGTTGGACCAGCCCGGCGCGATACGAGATTTCGTAGGCGGCGGCGAGGATTTCTGCAAAGCGCCTGCCGTCCAGCCCATCTGCGCTGGCCTGCGCCATTGCGATCATGGCGGGGAAAATGGCAGAACCAGCATGACCCTTGCAGGGCGTTGTGCCGTCATGAGCGTCGATGCTGTCCACGGTGAATGCTCCGGCCATGGCCGCCCCGACGGGGCTGACTGCATGACCATCCATCAGCATCTTCGCCGATCCGGTTGTTCCGGCTCCGAACACCATCGGCGCGACCCGGCGGGCGATACCGGACAATTCCGTGGTGGCGCCGACGGCGGCAACGCCCATCGTGTCAACGAAGGACCGGCGAAGGGTCCACAGGGCGGCCTCGGGCAGATCGTCATAGGTCAGGTCTGCTGCGAAGTGATCAAATCTCTGTACCATCAGTTCAACATCTCCACGGCGGATTTCATGCGGTTCAGGCCTTCTGTTATGTTCTGCTCGGACGTCGCGACGGACATGCGAAAGAACGGATCGCATGAAAAGCCGGGTCCGGGCACCACAACGGCCCCGTGTTCCAGAAAATAGGCCGCCAAGTCGGTCGAGCTTGTCAATACCTTGCCCTCAGGCGTCTTGCGGCCAAGCAAGGCACCGCAATCCGGCATCAGATAGAACGCGCCACCCGGGGATTGCGTTCGTAAACCATCGATCTTGACCAGCCCCTCCAGCGCAAGATCGCGGCGGCGCTGATAGGTGGCGCACCAGTCCTTCAGGAAGTCCTGCGGGCCGGTAAGTGCCGCCACAGTGGCCGCCTGACTGATCGAGCATGGCCCGCCATTGGTCTGGCTGAACAGGCTGCGGATACCGCTGGTCCACCAATCTGGCCCGCCTGCAAAACCTATGCGCCAGCCGGTCATCGCATAGGATTTCGACACCCCATTCACGGTAAGTATCCGTGGTTGCAAATCGGGGGCGACGGTGGCCAGCGTCGCAAATTCGGCACCATCGAAAATGATATGCTCGTACAGATCGTCCGAAATGACGTTGACCCCGGGATGCTGCCGAAGCACATCGGCCAGAGCCCGCAGTTCAGCCGCTGTATAAACCGCCCCGGTTGGATTGGATGGTGAGCAGATCATCAGTAGCCGCGTCCGCGGCGTGATAGCAGCCTCCAGCTTGTCCGGTGTCAGTTTGAAGCCATCATTTGATGTATCGACCAGCACAGGTGCCCCGCCAACCGCCTGCACCATACCCAGATGCGACGCCCAGAGCGGTACCGGCAGGATCATCTCTTCCCCGGGATTCAGCACCGCCTGAATAGCAGTCGCCAGCAATGGTTTGGCACCAGAACAGACGACGATTTCCGACGACGAGAAGGACAGCCCGTTATCACGGCTGAACTTTTCGATCACGGCCGCCTTGACGGCTCCGTTCCCGTCAGTCGGGGTATAGCGTGTATCGCCCGCGCGGATGGCCGCGATCCCGGCTTCGCAGATATGGGCAGGCGTGTCGAAATCCGGCTCGCCCACGGAAAAGTCGATCAGGTCGGCACCGGCTTGCCGCATCTCGAAGGCCTTATTGAAGACACCAATGATCGGCGACGCGGGCAGGGCATCAACCAGACGGGAAAGCATCAGGACGCCTCCGCAAGATCACTCAGTGTCAGATTGGGCCCAAGACTGTCCGGCCCGACCATCACATGGATGACCGCGGCTTTGCCAGACGCCATTGCGCGTTCCAGTGCTGGGGCGAATTCGGCGGTGGTTTCAACCCGTTCGCCGTGCGCACCATAGCCTTGCGCCACCACAGCAAAATCCGGATTTGTCAGCGACGTCCCGGAGATGCGCCCGGGATGCTTGCGTTCCTGATTGGTGCGGATGGTGCCGTACATACCGTTGTCGATAACAATGAAAATCGGGTCGAGCCCGTATTGAACCGCTGTCGCTAGTTCCTGCCCGTTCATCAGAAAATCGCCATCCCCGGCAACATAAACGGCAGGCGCATAGGGCCGCGCCACTTTGGCAGCCACCGCCGCCGGAACCCCCATGCCCATCGCGCCCGAGATCGGGGCCAGTGCGCCCAGAAACTGGCGATAGTCGAAGTGGATATTGGGCCAGTCGGCGGCGTTGCCTGCACCGGTGGTTATCGTGGTCTCACGCGGCAGGGTGGTGTTCAACACACGCATCACCTCAGCCATATCGACCGGTCCGCGTTGGACGGGCAGTGCTTGCATTGCCTCGTAATCCGCACGCGCGCTGGCGGGTGAATGGCGCCTGGTGACCGGCAGCAATGCTAGCGATTTTGCCGCCTCGTTCGGATCGGCCAGAATGGGAAGATCGGCCTGATAGAGCCGCCCTAAATCCTCGGCCCCCGGCAGGATGTGGACAAGCCTGCAATCCGGCTGCGGAGATCGGATAAGGCTGAATTTCAAGGTGGTTCCATCATTCAGGCGCGCGCCCAACGCGATCACCAGATCGGCGGATTTGGCGTATTCATTGGGCATCGGATTGCCGCCAAAACCCAGATTCCCGATGAAATTGGGATGGTCATGCGGGAACAACCCCTGACGACGGAACCCTACGGCAACCGGCAGGCCATGATCCTCGGCAAAACGTATGGCGGCGGCTTGCCCGTCTTCGGTCCAACAGGTGCCACCCAGCAGCAACAGCGGGCGCTCGGCATTTGCCAAAAGCCCGGCCACCTGTTCCAGATCGGCAGGTGTAGGCGCGGGAGGGGTCAGCTTGACCTGTGGCAGATCGGCGGCGTCGGTCAATTCGGCCAGCATATCCTCGGGCAGGGCCAGCGCCACTGGGCCGGGTCGTCCCGAAAGCGCGGTGCGGAAAGCGCGATTTACATATTCCGGTATGCGGGCAGGATCGTCGATCTCGGCCACCCATTTCACCATGTGACCGAGGAAACGGCGGTAATCGACCTCCTGAAAGGCTTCCTTGTCGCGATGGGCGCGCGGGATCTGTCCGATAAGCAGAATCAGCGGGGTCGAGCCCTGCTGAGCCGTATGCACCCCGATTGAGGCGTTTGTCACACCGGGTCCGCGTGTCACGAAACACACGCCCGGTTTGCCGGTGGCATCCGAATAGGCTGCCGCCATGAATGCGGCGCCACCCTCCTGCCGGGTGGTGTAGTATTTCATTGTGTTCGAGCAATCATGCAGCGCATCAAGCGCCGCCAGATAGCTTTCACCGGGGACGCCAAAAATCGCATCGACGCCGTTCACCCGCAACATGTCGATCAGAACCTGTCCGCCTGTCCGCATCGCGATTACTCCTCTGTCAGAGTTCTTATTTTCCAGTCGGATCGAAAGACTAAAACTGAATTTTTCACACCGGGGTTGAGGGGAATTCACCCTGAAATCGATACCGTCCATTGAAACAGTGCGCCACAGGTCCGGTCATCTCGGCCACGTTGTCTGAACGGATCCGGATCGCCACGGTCCCGGCTGGCATGTGAACCTGCATCTCATTCCGGTGGGTACGTCCCGACAGACGTGCCGCCTGCACTGCGGCGCAGGCCCCCGATCCGCAGGCGGTGGTCAAAACGCCGGGTCGCTCATAGACCGATAATCGCATGTCCGAAGGCGACAACATCTCGGCAACGCCAACATTCACGCCCTGGGCAAAAAGAGGGTTCGCCATGATTGCTGGGGCCAGCTTGGGCAGATCGACGGAATCCAGATCGTGTGTGAAGAACACCGCGTGCGGATTGCCAACGGCCAGACCCACGGGAGATTGCAGCGACCCGTTCCCAACAGGCAGGGCCATCATATCCTGCGGGCCCGACAGGGACATCGCCCGCCAGTTCTGCGTCAACTCTCCCATTTCCACCTGCACCAGTCGATCCCCGCATCGCTGAGCACGCAAAGGCCCGACGCGCGTTTCCAGAACAATCGCGTCCGCATCAGCCTCTTCAAGCAAAAGCCAGGCTACACAGCGGGTCGCGTTGCCACAGGCCTGCACCTCGGTTCCATCAATGTTGTAAATCCGCATGAACGCTGCTGCCTGCGGGTGGCCCGAGGGCTCCAGAACAACCAGTTCATCCGCGCCAACTCCCACCTTGGGATCGCAAACCCAGATCACCTCATCCGGTGCCGGACAGTATGGGGCAGTGCGGGCATCCACGATCACGAAGTGATTGCGAAGCCCCTGCATCTTGATGAATTCAGGCATCGGCTTAGTGTTGCAGGATCTGGCTAAGGAACAGTTTGGTCCGTTCGCTTTGGGGGTTTTCGAAGAAGCTGACTGGATCATTTTCCTCGATAATTTGGCCTTCATCCATGAAGATCACCCGGTCCGCCACGGCCTTGGCAAACCCCATCTCGTGAGTCACACACACCATGGTCATTCCGTCGCGCGCCAGACTGACCATTGTATCCAGAACCTCGGACACCATTTCAGGGTCCAGCGCCGAGGTTGGTTCGTCAAACAGCATCACCTTTGGGTTCATGCAAAGTGAACGCGCAATTGCCACGCGCTGTTGCTGCCCCCCCGAGAGTTGCCCGGGATACTTTTCAGCCTGTTCCGGAATGCGGACCCGTTCGAGGTACTTCATCGCAGTCTTGCGCGCCTCGGCCTCGGGCACACCGCGTACCCACATGGGAGCAGCCATCAGGTTTTGGAGAACAGTCAGGTGAGGGAACAGGTTAAAGTGCTGGAACACCATACCCACTTCCATCCGCACCTTGTCGATATCTTTCATTTTCTGGTGAAGATGCATCCCATCGACGATGATCTCGCCTTCCTGATGGGCCTCAAGCCAGTTGAGTGTGCGGATCATCGTGGATTTACCGGAACCGGACGGCCCGCACACAACGATCTTGTCGCCTTTGTTGACGACAAAGTTGATATTACGCAGCGCATGATATTGGCCATACCACTTGTTGACGCCGCGCATTTCGATGATTGGTTCTGCCATGACGCGACCTCCTCAGTGGCTCTTGGTGCGGAAGTGACGCTCGATCCGACCCTGGATCAGTTCAAGGCACATGGACAGCATCCAGTAGATGATGGCGGCGGTGATCAGCATCTCCATATGCTGGAACGACTTAGTCCCGAGCGTACGGGCCAGAAACATCAATTCCCACACGCCGATCACGGATACCAGAGAGCTATCCTTGAGCATGGCGATGAACTGGTTGCCCGTCGGCGGTATGATCAGTGGCAGCGATTGCGGCAGGATGATCCGGCGCATGGTCAGGCCGAACTTGAAGCCTAACGAGCGTGATGCTTCCCACTGGCCTTTCGCGATCGACTGGATACCAGCACGGAAAATCTCGGTCATGTAGGCGCCGTAGCACAGGGTCAGCGCCAGAATGCCGGCCGGAACCGCGTCGATCACGTAACCAAGCTGAGGCAGGCCGAGATAGATCAGGTAGACCTGCATCAGCAGCGGCAGGCCCCGGAAGAACGAGGTATAAAAGCTGGCAATCGCAAAAGCGAATCCATTGGAAGACAGCTTGGCCACAGCCCCGATGATCGCCAGTATTGAGGCAAGCGTTATCGATATGGCCGAGACGTAAAGCGTCGTAAACACGCCTTGGCTGACCATGAACCAGATTTTCGAGCGAATGAACGCAAAGTCCAGATCGAAGCCATAGAAGAAGGCCAGAAACAGCGCCAGCAACTGCAACCAGACGATGACAACCTGAAGCCTGAATTTAAGAAATCCAATCAGGACAATATTGAACACGAACAGAATGCCCAACACCAGACCGGTGGCAAATCGCCCGTAAAACCCGGATTCTGCAGGTTCTCCGATCACCGGCCTCATGAGTTCTCCGAAAATTGAGCCGGTTGTGTCGATCAGAATGAAGAATGCCGTCGCGACGACCAACATCAATCCAACGATCTTGGGTTTGTGGACCAGTGGATCGTTTACCACCGTGTCGGCATAAAGCATGACCTGCCTCCTGAATGGAGCGGCTCGCCAGAGGCGAGCCGGCCTGTTCTGTTGTTATTTCGTGGTGGTGTAGTCGACGCCGTACCACTTTTCGCTGAGCTTCGTCAGCGTTCCATCGGCACGCATGTCGGCGACGATTCCGGCAAGCTTGTCATTGAATTCCTGATCGCCGCGGTCGATGGCGATGGCCAGAGGTTCATAGAAGACTGGATCACCGACAACTCTAAGCGGGTAATTGTTTTTGATGCCTTCCAGAATCGCCGGAAGTGATCCGATCATTCCATCCAGTCGCGTCCCGTCACCCAATCGCAGGTCGTCCATAACGGCCGTCGAATCCTTGTAGGAACGCAATTCCCCGGGCGAGATCTGATATTCAAAGCCCGGCACACCTTCGGCATCAATTGTCAGATCATGCTGCAAATACAGCTCAAAGACACTGGAGGTTGTTGCCCCCATCGTTTTGTCATTCAGATCAGCAACAGACGAGGCAGAGCTGTCGTTATGAACAGCGGCAGCGGCAGGGGTATAGTAGTAGACGGCGGGAAAGCTCAGTACTTTGGCCCGCGCTTTTGTCGGGGTCATCGACCCGACCGAGACATCCCAGCGCCCGTTCCAATTTCCGGCTGTGATGATGTCCCACGCAGGCGTCACGAACTCCACTTCGACGCCCATGCGCTGCGCGATTTCGCGGGCAACGTCGACGTCAAAGCCATCCATTTCGTTGTTGTCGTTCAGAAAGCTTTGCGGTGCCCAGTTTGCATCGGTCGCAACTTTAAGCAGCTTATCCGACGTGACACGGTCCAATGCATCACCAGCAAAACTGACACCAGTGCTGGCGCACAAGGCGGCAATGGCGGCGGCGATTGTGAATACTCGTCTAGATTGTCCCATTCATTCCTCCAAGCTGGAAACGCATTGAAGAAACTGCACGAAAGAGGTCGGAGGCTTTAGGGAATTATTTTGAGCTGTATTGAAATTTTTTCAGCCCCAATTCGTCAGCCGAACTAGGCTTTGACCAACAGTACACCGATTGCGAGCCACTTGTGCTTCGCACGCAATGTAACGGTTCTTAAACTTCGTCAGGATATCAGTGGCGGAGAGACAGGGATTCGAATACTGGGTGGGCTTGCACCCACAACGGTTTTCGAGACCGTTTCTTACATCAAAACGGAAGTCCTCAGATCAATAAAACAAGGGCTTTATAGCGGTAAAATGGGCATGCACGGCCCAGAAAGCGGGTAGGGGTGTCATAGGAAAGCGTCATAGTGGTTTGAGAGGAGTGAACTTCTTCAGTTATCACCGAAGGTGCACTGAGGCTCCGAAGGGCGGGAAACGGCCATTCGATGCGGTTGCTCCCTACTTTGGTCACCGAGAAAATAGCGGACTTTCAGTGCAGCCCATAGGTCCCATTGGGTCAAATGTTGCTTAAGCTATGAATGGCAGCGACAGCCAAGAAACAGGCCTTGTACAAGCTATATTTGCAATCATTTCTCATTGTTCGCGGACCACTCGAGACGCCGCTACACGGCGGCCCGTCTCGGCGATGTTGAAGAGCGCACATACTATTAATGTTGGTTCGAACACCTGCCCGCGCCGATCGACTTAACGGCCGAAAAAAAATGCTCAGCCCGAGTGAGAAAGAGTGGCAACAAGGAAGTCGCTGTCGAACGTTGCTCGCACCAAAACGCCAGTTATTCGCACCAAAGCGAGACTTTCCACTCTCCAGCCAGTTTAGATGAAATCAACTAAGCTATAAGTTCCGCGACGGGCGGGCCTTGAGAAATTTGCTTCTTCGAGCGACGCCCCAAGTGCAGATATTGCTCACAACGGAAAAAGTTTTGTCAGGCAAATTCACCGGTTGGCTGATCAAAACCCCGCACCCGTAAGGCTTGCGGGAGTACATTTTGGGGATGGAAGAGGTCCACATGTCATACACGTTCAAGCGTCATGCTAATCTCACTAGGCATATGTTTGAACGACGATTCTCTGTTCAAAATCCAATCAACGCCTACTTGGCCACTCGAGATAGTGGCAGTATTACCTCCAACGAGAACCTGCATTCTGCTGCCCTTGAACAGGCGTCGCCCCACCCTTCAGTTTTCCATTAGCGGCGGAAAGCAGATATGTCCGAATTGTTGATTTGTGGGGGAGTATAGTTCGTTGCTGACAAAGGCTGAACTTACGGTCTGGCTGCGTGGCTTGATGAAAGACAAAGTTTTCATTTCAGCCTACGCTGTGGTTTTTCTCGCTCTCGTGGTTGTGGAGCGGGGACATGCAGTTCCGAACATCAGTCAGTTCCAGCATGCGCTGTACGTGCTGGCCTGGGTAATCGCGTTTTATGCCTTCTATTACTTTGCCGGGCCCAGTCTATTCTACTGGTCCATTCGAAACTCAATTTGCGTTTTTTGGACGACTTTGGGCAGCTATCTAATAATTTTATTCCTGAAGACCTTTATTGTAACTTACTTGCTAGCAGGCGGATCATCACTTAAGCACGCAATCCTCTATTATTTTACGTCTGCATTCGTCTCGACTGTAATTACCTACGCTATATTTTTGCACTTCAGAGCCCAGGCTTTAACCGGGTTCGGATACGATCCCCTGAAGTATCTGTTTCGGCGCCCCCCTAAGCAAACTGATTGTCCGTTCCAATTAAAGCTCGACGAAAAAAATCGCGGGCCATTGCTGATGCTGGAAGCTCAGAACCAATACGTATCGGTTACAACTGAAAACGGGACGCAGTTGATAAGAATGACACTTAAAAGCGCTGTGGAGAACTTGGATTCTGAAGCTGGTTTATTGGTTCACCGTTCGAGGTGGCTGTCTAACAGCGAGATAAGCGAGCTCGTTTACAGAAATGGAAACCCTTACGTCGTGAACCCGAGTGGTGACGAATTTTCGATAAGCCGAAAAATGGTGTCCAAGGTTAAAGAAACAATTGAACAACGAGGAGCGCGGGCACCTGAGCCCAAGCAAACGGACAGAGCAACCAAAAACAAACATGCTCAATGCTAAGTTTCTTGTATGCAGCACTAAAACTCGATCCCCAGACAATATCACGTCTGCTCAAATCATCCCTATCGTGTCGTTCGATATGGCGAGGATGGGCAACTGACCAGCCTGACACCTCACAAAATACACAACGACCGGCGCAAAGATCACCGGCAACTTGAAAGACATACTATGGCGCCCTCCAAAGAACGTCTGGCCCTATCGTTTTTCGCATCGCTTGCTGCTGCTTTCGTGATGCTTTTGGAAGAATTCAGCGAGGCGATGGGTCTGGAGTGGTTGCACAACTGGGATGAGTACCACATTTGGGCAATCATCGTGATGCTGTGTTTGTTGGGGGCGATCGCTGTTCTTGGTGTTGAGTTGCTTCGTATGGGAAACCACGTGACCAAGCTTGAAGGCAAAGCGAGCCGCGCCTCTGAGGCGTTTGAGGAGCTCTTGATGAGCTACTTTGAAAAGTGGGCATTTACCAAAGCCGAGAGGGATGTTGCGCGACTGCTCCTGAAAGGATGCTCCACCGCAGAGATTGCTGAAGCCCGAGATGCGAAAGAGGGCACTGTGAAGGCCCAAACAAACTCAATCTACAAGAAATCAGGTTATTCAAACAAAGCACAACTTTTCAGCGCCCTTTTGGAAGACCTTACCGGCGATGGATCGAAGCCAATTCGCCGCGCCTAAAGTTTGATAGGCTTGTTTCTGAGGCGCGCTCGGCCCGCGGCCCGGTCTTCAAGGTGTCGGGATGCGGATATCTATCCTTGAACCATTTTTGATCCTCAGTGAAGGCCACTCCGAACAGATTGGCTCATTGGTGATATGCACTTTACCCTCAAGCCCAACGGTGGTGGCGAAACGCCGGTGTCCCGGTGATGCTGCAATTTTGAAAGAGCCGACAAACTGTTCATTTTCATGTTTTGATGGTCAACCTCGCTACAAATGCGGTCCGTGCTGTCTACACAGCTTTGAGAATGGTCGGTTTGCTCGAACTGCTTTTCACATCTTCGAAGCCGCGAAGTTTCAGGCTGCGATAAACTAAGGTGTAAGCGGCATAAACTAAGGTTCAATACCTATGAAACAGCCTCATTCTCGCCCTTTTTGACCCTTCAAGCCCAGTGTTGAGTGTGCAAGCAAACGCGCATTGAGCGGATGACGCAGGGTAATCAACCCTGCATGCGCGCATCAAAAACTTTAATCAGATGGGGCAGAAAACATGCAGGTCGAGCAGCGGGTATGCGCTTTTGCGCGCGGGGGGCGTCTAACCAAATGGAAGGGAAGAGTGGCGAGCATTGCGCCCTCGCTATTCTTGTGTTCAGCCTCGGTTCTGGCTGTTTCGGCTGGGGCATCGTTTGGTGAAGTCGTCAACGGGACGCGTACCACACCTCTGGTCAGTTCAATAGACGAAGACCACACGATCACGGCTACCGGATCAATCGACATCAACCGCTTGCCTGGACCTGCATTGGTGCAGGTCAATGTACCGGACTATTCCAGCACGCTGACAAACGCCGGACAACTGACGGCCCCCGAGGCGAATGTGAGGACCCGTGCAGCAGTTGAAATCAATGGTGACTTGTCCGGCACTGTCCTGAACTCTGGCACGATCTCGATGGGTGCTGCGCTTGGCGATACGGCAGTCATCTTCGGTATCGATGTTTCGGGCATCACGACAGGATCGGTACAGAACACCGGCGTCATCGATATCGCAAATTCAGCCCTGACCATCGGAACCTCGGTGGGAATTCTGGCCAATCAAGTTGATGGAACACTGTCAAACAGCGGGACAATCACCCTGCGTGGTGACAATGTCAGCAGAGCTGAAGCAATCGGAATAGCGGTCGACATCGTGAATGGTACCGCGAGTAACAGCGGCAGCATTGGTATTGATGTCTCCAGCTCTGGTGCGCAGGCAATCGCGGATGGCATCTCGCTTACGACGATCAACGGGATGGTCGATAACTCCGGCCCCATCAGCGTTTCCGCTACCGGCGCAACAATTGCCGGCGCGGATGGGTTTGGTATTGGCGATCTGGTTGGGATTCTGAATAACGTCGGTGCCATCAATGTGTTGGCAACTGCTGGAAACAATGCTAATGGGGACGCGATTGAAATCACAAACCTCTCCGGTCGCCTGACAAACGCTGGCCCACTTACGGTCGCGATGACAGCGGGCATTACCGGCGGTGCCTTTTTGGACGTCGTCGAAGTTTCCAACCTGACCGGGTCACTGACAAACACTGGCTTTCTTGTCGGACGGGCCCGCGGTGGAAACGTGATCGCGGATGGGTTTGACATTGGAGGTGTCGCTGCCGGTGCCAGCTTTGATAACTCGGGTATCGTGATTGTTCAGGCGCGAGCGACAACCTCAACTGCAAGTGCTGATGGGTTGGAGTTTGGTGATGTTCTCGGCAATGTGTCGAACTCCGGGCCTGTCAATGCCATTGCCGAGGGTGTCACCTCTGCTACAGCCCGCGGAATTCGGTCGGGTAACCTCACCGGTACTCTGTTGAACAGCGCGAACATTCTTGCAGACGCTGTGGCCAGCAACGGGTCAGCCACGGCTGTTGGGCTTCAGGCTGGTGAGGTGCGTAACCAACTGACCAATGATGGAGAATTGGTAGCTTTAGCAAATGGGAGCCGCAACGGGGCCGCAATCGGCATTTCGACGGATTTCATTCAGGGCACATTGGCCAATAACGGAGCTATCACGGCAATTGGTCAAGGCAGCAGCGCCAACGCCACCGGGATTGAGACTGGCAACGTCGACGGTTCCCTGATCAACGCCAACACAATAACTTTGGAGGCCGTCGCCACGTCTTCGTCAGCACTGGTGACAGGCATTGATACCGGAAGGCTGAACGGGACACTTCAGAATTCGGGGAACATCATCGTTCTGGTTGACGCTGTCAGTCATGCCTCCGCATACGGCATTGATGTGGGTGAAATAGGCGGCACTCTAAGCAACTCGGGCTCTATCACCATCCAGGTGGACAACGGATCAAGCATCGAAGCCATTGGCATCCGGTCTTCGACAGTACAGGGGACGTTTTCCAATAGCGGAAATATTACGGTTGCCAGTCAGGGGTCCAGTGGCTCAGCCGAAGGACTCCGCGCAAGCTCCATTGCGGCAAACGGGACTATGAAAAACACCGGTACGATCACTGCCGTCGCCAAAGGGCAGGGATCCGGCGCAAGCGTCGAAGGGATCAGAGTTTTGGGCCGTGTAGCGGGCACGCTGGAAAACAGCGGCCAAATCACGATTCAGGCTACCGACAGCGACTCGGCCAATTCAATTGGTATCCTGACAGGTGCCGTGGATGGATCGCTAGCCAACAGCGGAACAATAACGGCAACCGCTGGCGGAGGATCCTTTGCGTTCATAGAGGGAATCAATGTTAGGGGGAATGTCGATGGTTCCTTGGATAACAGCGCTGCTATTACGGTGCAGGCCGTCGGTACAAGCTCGGCGTATGTAGACGGGATCAACACGACTGACATTGGCGGCACATTCAGAAACTCGGGCGTCATCTCGGCATTTGCGCAGGCTGATTTTGCTGGCGCAGACGGGATTGCCCTGGACGATGTTCTGGGTTTGGCTGTCAATTCGGGGGACATCACGGCAAGAGCGTCGGGAGATACCACTGCGCGCGCGAGCGGGATTGCCCTTGGTTTCGTCGACGGCAGTTTCTCAAATTCCGGCAGTATCGTCACGAGCGCTACGATAACCAACTCGAGCACTCCTGTTCCCTTCCAACGCGCTGTTGCCACCGGGATTAACGTAGACAACATCAACGAAGATCCGATGGGCGGTTTCGGGACATTTGAGAACTCGGGCGCAATTGCGGCCTCGGCCTCAGGTTTGAATGCCTCAGCCCTGGGTCTGCGATTTTCTCACGTCGGTGGCAAACTAACCAATAGCGGTAACATCACTGTCGACGCGGGGGGGGATCAGGGTTCTACAGCTTTTGCGGCTGGTATTCTTGGAGCAAACGTTCGTGATAGTGGGGACGTTATGAACTCCGGCACCCTTCAGGTTTCAGCAACGGGCCAAAACGTTTCTGCCGTTGCAGCCGTCGGAATGTCTTTTGACCGGATCGACACAAATGTATCGAATGCCGGAGCGATATCGGTTTCCGCACAAGGTGACACGCTTGTCCGTGCGCACGGCATTACAACGGACGCATTGCCCAAAGGTGGCGTTCTGAGCCATAGCGGTTCGATCTCGGTGTCTGCCAACGGGGGTACAGATACGGAAGCCTATGGCATTTTTGTGGGCAACGCCAATGGCACAGTCAACGTGACAGGGGATATCAATGTCCAATCCTCTGGCAAAGGCAACGCTATCTTCCTTGGCCAGGGCGGAGATGACTTCAATGCAACCAACAGCGGAAATACCTCCGTCGCTGTCAACACTTCCGGAGGCTCGTCTGCACTCGGTGCAGGGATTGTCACGGGTAATATTTCGAACAACAACCGCATCTCGAATTCTGGCTCGATTCAGGTTTTCGCCGACGGTCATAATGTTGCGACAGTAGAAGCGATTGGATTGGAGGTCGGCGATGTTGATGGGCGGGTCGACAATTCAGGCGCGATCTCGGTGTCCGCGAAAGGCGACCAGACTGTGCGTGCGCGAGGCCTGACCCTTGGCGCTTTGAGCGCGAATAGTACTCTGAACAGCACCGGCCCAATATCGGCCTCGGCCAATGGTGGTAAAGATACAGAAGTTTTCGGAATCTTTGTTGGTAGCGTCCAAGGCACTGTCAATGTGACAGGTGACGTCTCAGCTGTGTCTACCGGCAAAAGCTATGCGATTTACCTGGGCGACGGAGGAGGTACGCTAAATGCCAGATCCACGGCAAATATCACCGGAACCATTCGGGTCAGCGATCACGACGTAAACCTGAGTCACGTCGGCGGTCGCGTTGTCTATCGTTTCCAGGATGAAGACATCGCCAACGGTGTATTCACCACCTCGGTGTCCTCTGCGTCTCAGGGATGGTTTACCTCTGGTGAAGGAGGGGCGGCACCCGTCTACGCCTCGTTCGATGCCAAGGAACTGCAACCGAACACAAACCAATCGTTTGAGATTGCTGGGCTTTCATACGCTCTTGCACGCCAGTTGGACAGCGCCGATACCGGTAATGTCGACCGTGACCGGGTGGTGCTCAGTACCCGCGGAAGTGGTCCAATCGAAGGGTTCCGACCATACTTCCTGGTTAGCGGCAGCAGAAGTGATGGTACGGCAAGCGGCAGTTCCGCATCCCTTACGTCAAATATGTGGAGCGTCAGCGTAGGCGCGACCCGCGATCTTGGAACTGGATTGCGATACGGGTTTGGGGCCAGCTATTTGGAGAATGACGGAACCTTTGGATCTTCGACATTTGATACCTCAGGTGTGTTTATCAGCGGTATCGTCGCTCAAAATTTCGGATTTGCCGATCTGAGCTTTGGTTTGGGATACGGCGACCTGGACAATAGCGAGTCCCGTTTCAGCGGGAGCATGACGTCGGAGGCCGAATATTCCAGCAACATTATGACTGCCTTGGTTGCGGCAGAGCGAGAAATCGCCTTGAGAAATGGCTCAATCCTGACCCCGAGGGCAAGCTTTCTTTACGGCGAGCAAAAACTGGATGGCTACACCGAAACAGGCCAAACCGTAAACGCATCAGTTGGCGACAGGACTGTCACATTCAACGAAATTCGGATCGGCGGTGCCTATGCAACCCCGATGCTTGGTGGGCGCCTGTCAGCATCTCTGGAGGCAGTCCATCGGGACGCGGATGCCTTGTCAGTTGTGGATGTAACCATATTTGGCAACACACTTTCTTTGGCGTCAGGCGGGGGAGGAACAGACACCTTTGGAGAGGTGCGGCTAAACTACGAGAAACCGTTCGATCACGGGGGAGTCGTTCGCCTTGAAGCAAGATCGACCCTCGGGGCTGACGTATCAACACAGGCGCTCTGGGCCTCCTACGAATGGAAGTTCTGAACCGTAGGTCACTCGTGTTTTGGCAAGCCAAAACAAAGAACTCTGATTGGCCACCTCGAACTTCTCGCGCGTGGCCATGAGATAGCAGTTCACCAAAACTGCTATCTCTGTGGACCACTTCCACTTACTCACAAAGGTGGTCCACAAACTCTCATTTGGGTCTCCACACCCAGACACCGTAGTGCGATTGATATGAGCTTTGCCGGTTAGGCCAAACCAAGCGCCATGATGGGCATGAACTTTCGGCCTATGCCGCTTGAATTCTGCCGAAAGGCCAATTTTGTCGGACGCAACAGCTTCTCAGGTAAAGGCGACCCCATTTTCAAAAAGGACCCGAGATGAATCTGATTGGCCTCATTCTGATCTGTGCAAAAACGCTTGTTCCCGCATATCGGCTCTTTTCCCAGCCAGTCATCACTGACCAAGCCGCGTTGCTTTCACAGTATCTGGGTCTTGCCGCGCTGATCCTTATGGCATGGGGTCAGATTCTGTCCACCCGCCTGACCGACATCGAGCATCTGTTCAAACCTGCTGCTCGCAAACCCTGTTGATATTGTCCGTGGTCTTCGGGTCGCGTGAATGGATGCGTGCGTTCTGCCAAATGGAGCGAGGCGTCAGGAACCAAACGCTTTCGGTCGAAAATAGCATGCCCGGCCTCATCTAACTTACCGCAAATGGCATTGTTCACAGCAAGATCCAGATAAGAGCTGCTGCGATGCGGCTGGATGCGGATTGACGCTTCGGCCAACTCAATGGCTTCTTCGTGTCGATCCCGTCGCCGCTGTTCAAACCCATCCTCAACTTAAGCTGAGGAATGTCGGTCAGTCCGTTTTGGATAGCCATCGCGCATTCGATACCACTGACCACGCTGGTAAACGCCATCAACCAGCCGTCCCCTATGTTTTTTAATCACCCGACCGCCGTGCGCACCAATTGTTGGAGTAAGAAGGTCGCTTCGAAAACGACGCAACGCGGTCAATGCGGCGGCTTCATCCTCCCCCATGAGATTGGAATAGTTGCCGCATCCGCAGCCGAAATAGCGGCCGGCCTTCGTTCGGAAAGGATTGACATGGATGAAGCATAGCCGACGACCTGCGAATGGGCATCTTCACTGGTATTGGCAACAGAGCACCAAAACAATTGAGCGGAAATTAGACATGGTCGCGCATCAGCGTCGGTTCGGCGAGTTGCCGCTGGTCGAAGACTTGACCCGCGCGGAGGTTGAGAACATCATCGCCTCGGTAAGAGAGTTGAAGCAACACAATGGGATGAGCTGAGCAGTGCTTTTGGACAATCGCAGATGGATCGGGCTGATGCTCGTCGCGGCCGGCGTGTTCGTCGCTGCTCTGCTTTTGTCCGGCGGTGTCGCTGAGGCCCATGGAAAACATGAGCCCTCCGTGGGTTCCGTCGAGGTTCAAACGCCCGTTGAACATGCTGCAAAGGACCTCCAGGGCCATTGTCACGGCGGGGCGTTCTGCAGTGGCCCTGCGATCATCCAACTGTCAAATCTGAACGTGGATCTATCGGGATGTAGTGAACGGTATGGTCTGCCGCGCGCGACGAATGGCATCCCGGTTGTTTCGAATTTTGATCCGCCCCCACCCAAAGCCCTGATCTGATCCGTATCCGCACACGCCCTTTGGCGTGATGAGATAATTCAGACAGGGAAATCCGATGAAAACTGAAAAACTGATGCTGGGCGCGGTGGTTGCGTCCGTTCTGGCTGTGGCAAGCCAATCGGTGTTTGCGCATGGCGGTGCCACCGGCGTTGTCAAAGAACGCATGGATGGCATGGGCGTGATGAAAGAGGCGATGAAAGTGCTGACCCCGATTATGCGGGGGCAGGTCGACTATGATGCCGCTGTGGTGCGCGAACGGTCGGAGGATATCAGCCGCCATGCCGGCGAGGCGCTGACCAAATTGTTCCCCAAAGGCAGCCTTGATGCACCATCCGAGGCGAAGCCAGAGATCTGGCAGGACTGGGAGGCGTTTTCAGCCTTGGCCGATCAGCTGCGTGTGATGGCGGACGGATTGGCGGAAGCTTCCGAAAATGGGTTGATGATGGCGGGCGAAGCACCGGCAGTCGGCGATATGATGGGCGGTCAGGGGGGCTCAATGATGGGTGGCAGCACGATGGGAACCGGTGTAGGCGCCAATATGATGGATCTGTCGCAGATGCCGGCCGACGGGGTTTTCACCATGATGGGGCAGGTCTGCTCGGCTTGCCATACACGCTTTCGGGTCGAGAAATAGGCCAGGACGATGCGTATGTTCTATCGCCTGGGGCTGGCTGGCGCTGTTATCGCTGCAGTTAGCCTTCTCGGCCTGATGGCCTGGCCGATCGGCCAGCCTCTCGCGCCTATCACCCTGAAGGGGGATGTCGACCGCGGTGCTTATCTGGCCCGCGCCTCCGGCTGCATCGCGTGTCATACCGATTTCGCGAAAGGTGGAGCGCCACTGGCGGGTGGTATGGCGTTGGAAACCCCGTTCGGCACGCTGTATTCGCCAAACCTCACCACCGACCCTGACCACGGGATCGGAGGCTGGAGTCGGGCACAGTTCGCCCGCGCCGTCCGCGAGGGGGTTTCGCCCGAAGGGCACGCCTACTACCCGGCCTTCCCCTATCCTTTCTATGCCAACTTCTCGGATCAGGAGATTGCCGATCTCTGGGCCGCCTTCCAAACCGTGCCACCGGTCGCAGAATCATCGCGCCCTCCCGCGATGGTCTTTCCGTTCAACCAGCGCTGGGGGTTGAAACTCTGGCGCGCAGCCTTTCTGGAACCTCCAAGGACACAGCCTGTGGCAGGTAAGGGCGCCGTTTGGAACCGGGGACGCGAACTGGTCGAAGGAGCCAGCCATTGCGCGGCCTGCCATACAGGGCGCAACTTCGCCGGCGCGCGTAAGTCCAACACGGAGCACTTCCGGGGCAGCGATGCGCTGCCAGACGGTGAGAAAACACCGGCCATCGATCATCTGACTTTGGCTGAAAAGGGATGGGATGTGGCCAGCCTAGCCTATGCCCTGAGCACCGGCATCACACCCGAAGGGGACGTCTTTGGCGGTTCCATGGGCGAGGTCGTGCTTTACGGCACAAGTTTCCTGACCAAAGCCGACCGGACAGCCATTGCGACCTATCTGATGGACGAACATGAAGGGGGATGAGGCAATGAATACCGGAACTATCTTCGCATTTGTCCTAGCCGGGATTGTCGTCACCGGTGCTGCGGTCGTATGGCTCGCGCCGTCAGGCACACAGGCGGGACCTCCGCTGCAACCGAAAACGTCCGATGTTGAGGAGGGCGCGGTGCTGTATGCCGAGTTTTGCGCCTCCTGCCATGGAGTTGAACTGGAGGGACAACCCAATTGGCGCGCCCCAAACGAGGATGGCACCCTTCCTGCTCCGCCTCATGACGAGACCGGCCATACCTGGCACCACGGGGATGCGCTGCTGTTTGACTACACCAAACAGGGTGGTGAAGCGGCGCTGGATGCCCGCGGCGTGTCCGGTTTCGCCAGCGGTATGCCGGGATTCGGTGACAGCCTGAGCGACCAGCAGATTTGGGACATCCTGGCCTATATCAAATCTACCTGGCCCGAGCGCATCCGCGACATGCAGGCGGTGCGTACCGAAAGCGAACAGATGCAGGGCGGTTCGTGATCGCCTGCTTGACACATATCATGACACTTGCCCGCGATTTCGGTCACAAGAACCGTCGTCACACCGCAGGCGTGAAAACGGAAAGGAAATGACATGACCACCCCGACACTCGACCGCCGCCTCTTCCTGGCTGGCCTTGGTGCCTCCGCCATCACTCTTGCCTCGCCGGCTCTGGCAACCGCCAAACCGCGGGTAGAGGTCCTCAAGGACCCGAACTGCGGGTGTTGCGGTGCTTGGATCGACATCATGCAGCGCGACGGGTTCGAGATGGAGGTGCAGAACGCCTCCTGGGAGACCTTGTCTCAATATAAAGCCACTAAGGGTGTCCCGGAGGAGATGGCCTCCTGTCACACCGGCCTGGTCGAGGGCTACGTCATCGAAGGCCATGTGCCGCCAACCGATATCCGGCGTCTTCTGGCCGAGCGCCCCGATGCGGTGGGGCTGTCCGTTCCCGGTATGCCCTTTGGCTCACCCGGCATGGGACCGGAGAGTGAGCGAGAGGCCTATTCGGCCTTCCTGATCCGCAAGGATGGCGCCACAGAAGTGTTCAATCATTACGAGGCAATGTAATTGTCAACTTTGCGTCAAACGCAAACGGAATTGCCGTGCTTTTTGGGTAGCTTAGCGGTCGCAGCGAATGGCGGCAATGTGGGCGTGACTGCAGCAATTGAAGAGCGGGCTCAAGGTCGGCTGTGGGCCGAAAATCGCTATGAGAAAAGAGTGTGCTGGGCTCAGTAGGTTTTTTGGGAAAAGAAAAGGAAAAAACATTTTTGATCTATCTGAAGGCAGACCCGTCTGTTGTTCAACGACAAGTACAATCGGGCGTGAGTAGGGCAACGAGACTGTAGTCAGGGACAGCGCTGGTCGCGAAATAGTGGCGGAGAGACAGGGATTCGAACCCTGGATGGGCTTGCACCCACAACGGTTTTCGAGACCGTTTTTGACATCAAATCGGAAGTCGTCACATCAATAAAACAACGGCTTTATGGCAGCAAGATAAGCAGTTTCCGCACAGAAAGCGGGTAGGGGTGTCATAGGAAGGCATCATAGTGATTTGTGACGAGTGATCTTCCTCGGTGGTTACTTAAAGCGCATTGAAGTTCCGGAGGACGGGAAACGGCCATTCGCGGCCAATGCGAAAGAAGCCAACAAATCGGCGAACAGCAGACATTCCATTCTCAAGCTTCGTCCTTCCTAAAACAAAAGCTCTTTTTTCCGGCTACAGAAGCTGGCGGTGCTGACGCAAGGGCACGGTAAGGTTTGGTATGTCCTTTGTGGCGAGATCGAGGGCGAAGTCAGAAAGAGAACACTTTGGCCTGCTATTGTGATGGCAGGGCCGCCAGCACCATAGCAAACTAACCGGGTTTTTTTCAGTTTTGGCGCAGCGCGTAAGCAGCGCCGGTGCGAATCCGGATCCATACTGATTTGAACTGTGAACTCAACGCTCAGTAATAAAGGACAGTCCAGAAACGAGTTGTCTCAACCCAAGCGCCGCACCGGCGAAGATGGCAACAAATGTTACGGGCGCGCTGTAGGCCAAAAGTGAGAAGGCAGATATGCCTTGTCCGACGCTGCAACCAACCGCGATGATTGCTCCCGGACCCATAATTGCCGCGCCCAGCATTTGCCGCTTAAGTTCACGTGGATCTTCGCATGCTTCCCATCGGAAATGGCCTTTAGACCAAGATCCCAAAAAGGCGCCAATGAGAACGCCGGAGACTGATCCGACGGCAAAGGACAAAGTGTTTCCAGAGGCCGTCATAAGGTAGAATATTGTGTCGCCAAGGGGTGCAGCGAAGGTATGGGTTTGAACTGGCTCACCATCGAAACCGTGCGTCGCAACCCAATTCGTGCCGAGCCATCCTGATACGATCGCCAATCCAACTACAGATCCCCAAAACACCTGTGCGGGAGTGCGGCGGAAGCGCTGGTTTGCCAAGGCGAAAATCACCAACGCAACGCCAATAACGGAGCCAATGAGCCAAGCTGGGATAGAGGTCAGTTGTTCGGCAAGAAAGCTAATGCTCTGGGGGTCTCTAAGATCAAATTCCTCGGGAAAGACCCAAACGCGGAAATACGCCAGGGGCCCGGACATGACAACGTAAGCAGATAGACCCATAATCAAAACGATGACGAATGATCGAAGGTCGCCGCCCCCAAGCCTTGCCAGCGCGCCATAGCCGCAGTTTCCGCTGATGGCCATTCCGTAACCGAACATGAGGCCACCCACGATCGACCCAAGTGGGTTCCAGGTCTGTGCAAGATACCTTGTTCCAACAGGGTCCAACCACCCTAAAGCCATGGCTGAGTGGCTACCGACAATTGCAACGCCGATCGCAATTGCCCACATCCGCAGACGCCGGTCATCATCTGCGTAAAGGTAATCTTCGATTGCACCCAACGTGCAAAAACGGCCAATGCGTGCGGCCAAGCCCAACACAATGCCACCGATCAAACCGATCAGTGCAACGGTGTTGGCGTCTCCCAATGCTTCGAACATTGCCAGTCTCCTCCCAAAGCTGGCGGTTATTTTTGGCGGCTTCTACTTCTCCCTGCAGAATAGATCGTAGACGACTTCCAGGATCTGTGTCGATCGATCATCCGCCAATCTGTAGTAGATCGTTTTCCCCTCGCGTCGCGTCTTGACCAAGCCCTCAAAGCGCAAGCGGGATAGTTGCTGAGACACGGCAGCCTGACGTGCCGAGAGCATTTCTTCCATCTGCGTGACAGATTTTTCACCCGAGGACAGATAGCACAAGATCATCAAGCGCCCTTCATGGCTAATTGCCTTGAGGAAACTTGACGCCGTCTGAGCATTTTCCATCATTCTGTCCATGTCTTCGGCGCACATGTCCTTAGAGAACACAGGCAGTTTCGAAGATTTGTCCAATAAGATCGCCTCGCTTTCATAGCTTCACGCATTCATAACAGTTTATGTAATGCGCCACAGTTTATCCAGAGGTCTCAATCGGTACCCCCGCGTCACGCAGCAAAACGCCCAGCAACCCCCAGAAAAAATCTTCTCCGGGATAACCTTCGATCCGGCCGACCTCTTGGCCATTGTCCAGCAGAACAAAGGTGGGCGTGTAATAGAGAGGCCGCTCTAAGGCGATGCCATCAGGCATAGCTGCGTGGATATCGATGCGCTGAAGTGGAGCGGCATGTCCTTCTGGTGTCTTGGGGTAGGTCTCTGAGATTTCGGCATCCCAACGTGCGCACCATATACACCCATCTTCTTCGGCCATCAGAAGCGTCATTTCTGCTCGTGAAACCACGGGAGAAACAAGCAACGTGATCGCAAGCAAAAGCAGAAGTAGGTGGCGCATCTCAAGCTCCGATTGACCGCAGTGATATATCTTTATTATTTTGAATGTGTGAATGATAGCGCGCCAGGACGGGTTTGACCATGCTCGACATTACATTTGCAGGAGCTTTAGTCGCAGGGCTGTTGTCGTTCCTGTCGCCCTGCATCCTACCTATTGTTCCGTTTTACCTTAGTTATCTCGCGGGCGTCGGGATTGATCAAATCTCTTCGGGGTCAACACTTTCCGCCGGCGTTCGTCGCAAGGCAACGCTTTCTGCAATGGCATTTGCGGCTGGGATCATTACGATCTTCATGGCACTTGGAGCGACTGCGTCGATTTTCGGGCAACTGGTCCGAGAGTATTTCGACATCCTGCGTTGGATCGCCGCGGCAATCATCATTGCGATGGGCCTGCATTTCTTGGGGTTTATTCGCATCGGGTTCCTGTATCGGCAATTTCGTGCGGACGTCGGCGAGACATCAAGCGTTAGCCTGATTGGGGCTTATGTTCTGGGCTTGGCGTTTGCTTTTGGTTGGACGCCCTGCGTCGGGCCGGTCCTCGCTGCGATTCTGTTTACAGCGGCCGGAACCGAAACGGCTTGGCGTGGAGCGGTGCTGCTGTTCGTCTATGGGGTTGGAATGACCGCACCATTTGTTCTGGCGGCCTTTCTGGTTCGCCCCTTCATGCAATGGATGGCGCAATTCAGAAAGCATTTGCCCATCATCGAAAAAGCCATGGGTGGTTTTCTGGTGCTCTTTGGTGCCCTCATCGCAACAAACTCCATCAACCGCATCGCACAATGGATGCTCGACCATATGCCTTGGCTCGCAGCCATTGGCTAATTCGGGAGGAAGACATGAAACGAGTTCTGTCGGTATTGATCGCATGCCTTATAGGCGGGACACTTTTCGCCGCTGAACTTGGCGACGACGGTTTGCATAAAACGCCGTGGATGCGCGACACATTCAAAGACCTCCGAGAGGATCTTGAAGAGGCCTCAAGCGAGGGTAAACGGCTGGTGTTATTTATTGAACAACAGGGCTGCATCTATTGCAAAAAGATGCATGAAGAGGTGTTCCCCCAGCCTGACCTAGCGGCATTTATCGAAGAAAATTTCTTTGTCGTCCAATTGGATTTGCATGGCAGCACTGCGGCCACCGACTTTGACGGGGAAGAGAATGAGCAACGCGCGCTGATGAGCAAATGGGGGATTCTGTTTACCCCGACACTTGTTTTTCTGCCGGAAGAGGTGCCAGAGAATGCCACAGCCATTGACGCTGCGGTCGCTGTGATGCCGGGAGCTTTCTCCAAGGGAACAACCTTAGATCTATTCACCTGGATCGACGAGAAACGATACGAACTTGATAATGGTGAAGATTTCCAGCGGTATCATGCCCGGCGAATTCAGGAGCGAAACAATGTTTCTCAAGATTGAGCGCCACCGTTACAAATAAAAAAATTCATTATGATGAATTTAATGTTGCGACAGGCGGTGCTCGTCGACTACGGTACACAAATGCTTTGGGTCGCAAAGCGCCGCCGGCGTGTTAGCAAATGGGAGGGATCATGAAGCTGAGACTCTTAACATTGGTCTGCGCAATGACGGGTGTTGCTGCATATGCGGCAGATACAGACCCGAAAGACGTAACCTATGACGACTATGGTGCTATCGAAGTCTCTTTGACTGGCGCTAATGGTGATGCGGAAAATGGCGCGCTGATCGTTGGCGACAAGTCAAAAGGCAATTGCGTGGCATGCCACGCGGTTTCGGCTTTGGCCGACATTCCGTTCCATGGCGAAGTTGGCCCGATGCTGGATGGCGCCGGTGATCGTTGGACCGAAGCAGAACTTCGCGGATTGGTCGCAAATGCAAAGATGACATTCGAAGGCACGGTGATGCCTGCGTTCTACAAGGATGATGGCTATATCCGCCCGGGCGACGCCTATACCGGAAAAGCCCCAACCGCGCCTTTGACGTCGATCCTGACAGCACAAGAAATCGAGGACGTGGTCGCGTTTCTTGCGACCCTGAAAGAAGAATAACTGCGCTTTCTGGCGCGGATATTCGAAGAATCAAAGGAGATTGAAAATGGAACTCTCTCGCCGCGAGACACTGGCCCTTGGGCTGGGCGCCGCGTTCCTGACAATTATGCCGCTTCAGGCAAATGCAGCTGCTGAAGATGCCATCGCGGCATTTACAGGCGGGGCAGATATGGCTGATAGCGGTGTTACGTTGACTGCTCCGGAAATCGCAGAAAACGGAAATACTGTACCTATCGAAGTGAGTGCCCCGGGTGCCGCTGCAATTCTGATCGTGGCTGCAGGCAATCCCGAACCGGGTGTCGCGACATTCAATTTCGGCCCTTTGGCAGCTGAACAAGCCGCTTCAACCCGCATCCGTCTTGCCGGAACGCAGGATGTCATTGCTGTGGCGAAGATGGCAGATGGCAGCTTTGCCAAAGCGTCCGCGACCGTGAAAGTGACAATCGGCGGCTGCGGCGGCTGATCGCCGCGCGCCCTGAAGAACAGGAGATTAACCAATGGCATCCGGTGTAAAACCCCGCGTCAAGGTTCCAAAAACAGCCGCTGCTGGTGAAACCATAACGATCAAGACACTGATCAGCCACAAGATGGAAAGCGGCCAGCGTAAGGATAAAGAAGGCAACGTCATCCCGCGTTCGATCATCAATCGGTTCACCTGCGAGTTCAATGGAGAAACGGTGGTTGATGTAACTATGGAGCCTGCCATTTCGACCAATCCGTACTTCCAGTTTGAAGCAATCGTGCCAGAAGCCGGTGAGTTTGTTTTCACCTGGTACGATGACGATGGCTCTGTCTACGACGAGAAGAAAACGATCGAGATTGCCTAACGGCTCGACCACTAAGGAAGGTCAGCGCTGGTTGCAAATTCTGGCGCTGGTCCACTAAGGGAGGAACGCAATGAATACCAAGGCACTAACGGCGATCGCGGCAGTTCTGGTTTTCCCAGTGGCGGCAATGGCCGGTCCTGACGAAGAGAATCTTGTGATCAATGAAGAGCTGGACATGACCTCGGTCACTGAAGCTCCGGCACATCTGGAAAATTTGGACACGATCTATTCGGGTTGGCATTTTCGCACGGATGAAACGCAAGCGCTTCAAATTGATGACTTCGACAATCCTGCAATGATCTTCGTCGATCAGGCTGCCGATCTCTTCGAGACCGTTGATGGTGCCGCTGGCGAGAGCTGTGCCTCATGCCACGATGGGGTGGAAAACTTCAAGGGATTGCATGCGTCCATGCCGAAGGTGGATGCCGAAACTGGTAAGCTGGTCGTCATGGAAGATCTGATCAACAAGTGCCGTACGGACCACATGGAAGCCGATGCCTGGAAATGGTCCGGGGGCGATATGCAGGGCATGGTCGCCTTAATCGGTCTGCAGTCACGCGGTTTGCCAATGAACGTCGCTATTGATGGCGATGCCGCCCCGTTCTGGGAACAGGGTAAAGAAATGTACTACACCCGTTATGGCCAGCTGGAGCTGAGCTGTGCTAATTGTCATGAAGAAAACTGGGGCAATATGATCCGAGCGGACCACCTTAGCCAAGGTATGATAAACGGGTTCCCGACATATCGTCTGAAACAGGCCAAGCTGATCTCGCGCCACAATCGTTTCCGCGGTTGTATTCGCGATACGCGGGCGGAAACTTTTGCCGAAGGATCGGATGAGTTTCGCGCGCTTGAGCTCTACGTTGCGTCTCGCGGCAACGGGCTTTCAGTCGAAACTCCTGCAGTACGTCAATAACGAACGACCCGCGTGGACAATGTCCTGCGCGGGTTTTTCATGCATTTAACATTCACACATTTATATGTGTAACAGGAAAGCTGATAGATGATTTCTCGACGTGACTTCTTGCAGGTTTCAATGGCTGCCTCGGCTATTTACGGGGCGTCCGGGTTCGGCAACTGGGCCAGGCTTGCTGCGCAGCAAAGCCTAACGCAGGATCAATTGCTGGAGTTTGAGACCTTCGGCAATATCAGCTTGATCCATGTCACCGATATTCACGCGCAACTCAAACCGATCTATTTCCGTGAACCAGAAATAAATCTGGGCATTGGCGATGCGCGAGGACAGATGCCGCATGTCACAGGGGCGGCGTTCCGCAAGGCCTACGGGATCGAAGATGGAAGCCCGTCGGCCTATGCTCTGACCTACAATGATTTCTCTTCGCTGGCCAAGACGTACGGTCGGGTCGGTGGATTGGACCGAGTCTCAACCGTCATCAACGCCATACGTGCTGACCGCCCCGATGCCCTTCTATTGGACGGTGGCGATACTTGGCACGGTTCCTACACCTGCTATCAGACGGCCGGTCAGGACATGGTCAATGTCATGAATGCCCTGAAACCCGATGCTATGACCTTTCATTGGGAGTTCACATTGGGCAGCGACAGAGTTAACGAAATCGTCGAAGGTTTGCCCTTTGCGGCCTTGGGTCAAAACATCTTTGATGCCGAGTGGGACGAACCTGCAGAATTGTTCCAACCCTATAAGTTCTTTGAACGGGGCGGTGCAAAGATCGCTGTTATCGGGCAAGCGTTTCCTTACATGCCTATCGCGAACCCTGGCTGGATGTTCCCAGAATACTCATTCGGTATTCGGGATGAAAACATGCAGGCCATGGTTGATGAGGTTCGCGATGCCGGCGCCGATGTCGTTGTCGTCCTAAGCCATAACGGCTTTGATGTGGATAAGAAGATGGCAGGTCGGGTTCAGGGGATTGACGTGATCCTTAGCGGGCACACTCATGACGCTCTGCCCGAGCCCGTTCTGGTGGGTAAAACGCATATCATCGCGTCTGGATCGAACGGCAAATTCGTCAGCCGCGTGGATCTGGACGTGCGGGATGGTCAGATGATGGGGCTGAAGCACAAGCTGATTCCAATCTTCTCTGACGTTATCGCTCCAGATCCAGCGATCACTGGCCTGATAAACGATCAGCGCGCACCTTATAAGGCGGCGCTAAGTGAAGTGATCGGAAAAACGGACTCGTTGCTCTACCGTCGCGGCAACTTTAACGGCACTTGGGATGACCTGATCTGCGATGCCCTGATCAATGAGCGTGAGGCAGATATCGCGATGTCGCCTGGCGTCCGTTGGGGACCCTCAATCCTGCCGGGACAAGAAATCACGCGTGAGGACATTTGGAACGTCACATCGATGTCGTATCCCAATGCTTATCGCACAGAAATGACCGGCGAATTCATCCATGTGATCCTCGAGGATGTCGGTGACAACCTGTTCAACCCCGACCCTTATTACCAGCAGGGCGGCGATATGGTCCGCGTCGGTGGGCTTGGCTACCGCATCGATGTGAACAAGCCACAAGGGCAACGGATCAGCGAAATGACTTTGCTCAAAACGGGTGAAGCGATTGATCCATCGAAAACCTACGTCGTGGCTGGTTGGGCCAGTGTCAACGAAGGCACCGAGGGGCCGCCGATCTGGGATGTCGTCGAAAACCACATTCGCAACCTTGGCACCGTCACGGTGCAAGAGAACACCAGTGTCGATGTTGTCGGCGCTTAAGAAACTAAAGGAGACCTAAGAGATATGGATGACGCGTTCAAACCGTCCCGCCGGGCCTTCCTGAAAGGCAGTGCTGCGGTCGCTGCGGGGTCAGTTGCCGGTGCAGCAGCGGCAAGCACGCCCGACCCACTTATAACGGAGCTTCAGGATTGGGCATCTTACACTGGTGCCGGTGTCGATGAGACACCTTATGGCATGCCAATCAGCTTCGAATCCCATGTCGTTCGCCGCAACGTGGAATGGCTGACCGCCTCTCCGATTTCGTCGATCAACTTCACACCGATCCACGCGCTTGATGGCACGATCACTCCGCAAGGATGCGCCTTCGAACGCCATCACTCGGGCGCGATTGAACTGCGTAAGGAAGACTATCGCCTGATGATCAATGGGCTGGTCGATCGCCCGCTGGTCTTTAACTACGAGGATATCGAGCGGTTCCCGCGCGAAAATCATGTGTATTTCTGCGAATGTGCGGCGAACACCGGTATGGAGTGGGCTGGTGCGCAACTCAACGGTGTCCAATTTACGCACGGCATGATTCACAACATGGAATACACCGGCGTTCCGCTGCGGATGCTGTTGCAGGAAGCAGGCGCCGATATCTCACCTGACAAATGGGTCTATGTTGAAGGCGCAGACGCGTCGTCCAATGGCCGCTCCATCCCTATGGAAAAAGCACTGGATGACGTGTTGGTGGCTTTCAAGGCAAATGGTGAAGCGCTGCGCATGGAGCATGGATATCCCGTGCGACTGGTTGTTCCGGGCTGGGAAGGAAACATGTGGGTCAAGTGGCTACGCCGCATCGAGGTCGTCGATATGGCGGTCGAAAGCCGCGAAGAAACATCCAAATACACCGATGTCTACGCCGATGGCACAGCCCAGAAATGGACGTGGGTGATGGATGCAAAATCCGTCATTACCTCACCCAGCCCGCAAATGCCGATCAAACACGGACCGGGGCCCTTAGTCATTTCCGGGCTTGCCTGGTCAGGCCACGGACAAATTACGCGGGTCGATGTGTCCAAGGACGGTGGGATCACCTGGGAGACAGCGCGTCTGGGCAAGCAGGGCGACAGCAAGGCTTTGACGCGTTTCTATCTCGATACGAACTGGGACGGAGCACCAATGTTGTTACAGGCCCGGGCGATAGACGAGATCGGCTATGTGCAGCCAACCAAAGACCAGCTACGCGAAAAGCGCGGAGAAAATGCGGTCTACCACAACAACTGTATCCAGACTTGGTACGTGAGCGCAGAAGGGATCGCTGAGAATGTCGAAGTCTCTTAGTCATGTTTTACTGCCCGTATTTGGTGGCACAGCCTTGGTGCTTGCGGCAGCGTTGGCATTTGCCAATCGGAATTATGGCCAGTCGAAGATTGACACTTTGGAAACCCGGATAGGTCAGGTTGAAGCACATGCAGCATCAGCCCTGGAAAATGCGCAAGCGGAGGCCAGCCGAGCAGCTGAACTCGAGATCAAAGTCGAAGAAATTCAAGCGGCCGCTGCGGAACGGGTTGCAAATGGTACGAACCTAACTGCACTGGCGCCCAGTCGCGACGGTACTTTTGGGCTTGGACGTCCTGCAATGGAGGAAGAGATCGCGGCCTGGGACGTTGACGTCTTGCCCGACGGGCGTGGCTTGCCGGTTGGATCAGGCGATGTGTGGACTGGAGAAGAAGTGTTTGTCGAACGGTGTGCGTCCTGTCACGGCGAGTTTGCCGAAGGCGCCGACAATTGGCCTGTTCTGGCCGGCGGTTTCGACACGCTTGCCGACGAAGATCCTGTGAAAACTGTTGGGTCATATTGGCCTCATTTGTCGACCGCTTGGGATTACATTTCCCGCTCAATGCCATTTGGTGAAGCGGGTACGCTTACTGCGGATGAGACCTACGCAATTGTCGCCTATATCCTTTATTCAAATGATCTGGTGGACGACGATTTCGTTCTTAACAACGAAAACTTCGCCGATTTCAAGATGTACAATATGGACGGCTTTGTCGTTGATGTTCGACCCGAGACTGAGTACGCGGAATGGCGAGAAGAGCCTTGCATGGAGAATTGCAAAACAGAGGTCGCGGTTACTATGCGTTCTGTCTTTCTGGTTGAGACGCCACCAGAGGGCGGTTCGAATTCGGTCATGAATGAAGCCAGCCCGGACGAGTTGCCGACGTTTTCGTCGGAAGGGCCCTCGTTTATTCCAACCGTAGCGCCAAAGCCCGAGGAAGAGGCCGCTGCAACACCGGCTGTTCAAGAAACCGAAGAGACTGATCAATCAGCGGACCTTGCCGCCGCCGGAGCAAAGGTCTTCAAGAAGTGTAAGTCCTGCCATCAGGTCGGTGAAGGTGCAAAGCATAGCACAGGACCAGCTTTGAACGGTATTATTGGGTCCAACGCAGGGTCGGTCGAAGGGTTCAAATACTCCAAGGCTATGAAAGGCGCAGCCGAGGCAGGTCTTGTCTGGACTGATGAAGAAATGGCGGCCTTCCTGGCAAAACCCAAAGACTACATGAAAGGCACACGCATGTCTTTCGCGGGGCTTAAGAAACCAGACGATATTGAATCTGTGATCGTCTACCTAAAGTCGTTCGGAAGCTGATCATGCGGCGGTCGATCATTCTAACCTGCGCAACGGTTTTGGTTTCGATTGCACCGTCAACCCACGCAACAGAAGACCTCGGCGACGCTGACGCAGGGAAAGTGGTGTTTGCCAAATGCAAAGGCTGTCATCAGGTTGGAGAAGGAGCCGAAAATAAAGTCGGGCCGCATCTGAACGGTGTTTTTGGTCGGAAAGCAGCAGGCCTCGACGGGTTCAAATACTCCAAGAGCCTTGTGCGCGCGGGTAACTCGGGTCTGGAATGGCACGCTGACACTCTGTCCGCCTACATCGAAAACCCCCGTGCATTTGCGTCAGGCACCAGGATGAGTTTTCGCGGTTTGAAAGACCCGCAAGACCGCGCCAACGTGATCGCCTATTTGCGGGAGTTTTCCGACAATCCCCGGGATATCCCGGAAGCGGATCCAACGGCGAAAGGCACGGATCACTCGATTGATCCCGCGATCCTGGCGATTCAAGGAGATCCTGAGTACGGCGCATACCTTAGCAGCGAATGTACAACATGCCACCAGATTGAAGGAGGCGATGAGGGCATTCCTTCGATTGTGTATTGGCCTGACGAAGACTTCGTGGTCGCCATGCACGCTTACAAAGACAAACAGCGGCCACATCCGGTCATGCAAATGATCGCCGGACGGCTGAGCGATGACGAGATCGCGGCATTGGCCGCTTACTTCAAGAATCCGGAGTGACAAAGCTTAACGGGAGGAAACGCGATGACACTTAATAGACGAGTATTTCTTGGAGCCGCCGGGGTGGCGGCAGCCGGGCTATCTGCTCCGATGGTGCTGGCTCAAGGCAAGCCACGAGTCGTTGTCGTCGGCGGCGGGGCAGGCGGTGCAACTGCCGCGCGGTACATCGCCAAAGACAGCAAAGGGGAGATCGACGTGACGCTGATTGAGCCGTCGCGGACCTACTACACCTGTTTCTTCTCTAACCTGTATCTGGGAGGTTTTCAGGAGCTTTCGGACATCGCCCACAGCTATGGCACGCTTGCTGCGAACTACGGCATCAACGTCGTGCATGATTGGGCCACAGGGGTTGATCGCGATGCCAAGACGGTTTCTTTGGCCGGCGGCGGGTCAGTTCCGTATGACAAGCTGATCCTTAGCCCGGGTATCGACTTTGTTGATGGTGCGGTTGAGGGCTGGGACGTCTTGGCGCAAAACAAGATGCCGCATGCGTACAAGGCTGGTTCCCAGACCGAGCTGCTAAAAGCCCAGATCATGGCGATGCCCGAAGGTGGTACCTTCGTGATGGTCGCGCCTCCTAACCCGTACCGTTGCCCGCCCGGGCCGTATGAACGGGTTTCGATGGTCGCTCATGTGCTGAAGGCAAACAACCCAACAGCAAAGATCATTGTGGCCGATCCGAAGCCGAAATTCTCGAAAATGGCTTTGTTCCAAGAAGGCTGGGGAAACAACTATGAAGGAATGGTTGACTGGATCGGCGAAGATTTTGGTGGCGGCAACGTATCAGTGAACCCGGATGCAATGACCGTCACGATTGACGGTGAAGAGACAAAGGTCGATGTCTGCAACGTGATCCCAGCGATGAAAGCCGGCCGCATTGCGGAAATGGCGGGAGTAACCGACGGCAACTGGGCACCAGTGAACGCTGCGGACATGTCCTCCAAAGCCGATCCGGACATATATGTTCTTGGTGATGCCAGCCAGCAGGGTGACATGCCGAAATCCGGTTTTTCGGCAAACAGTCAGGCAAAAGTTTGTGCGAACGCAGTAAGAGGTGCGTTGACCGGGTCTAAAGTATTCCCGGCCAAGTTCTCGAACACATGCTGGTCGCTGATCGATACCGATGATGGCGTTAAGGTTGGAGCAACTTATGAGGCGACGCCAGAAAAGATCGCGAAAGTTGATGGCTTTATCAGCCAAACCGGTGAAGATGCCGATTTGAGAAAAGCGACTTACGAAGAGTCTCTGGGTTGGTACGTTGGTATCACGTCGGACATGTTTGGTTGAGGCATTTGGGGGCTTTGACCGTTGTCAAAGACCCCGATGATCAATCTGAGAAAATGCGGTTCAGGAGGAGGACTAAACACATGAAACACGTTATCGCCGTAGCCGCGTTTTCGACTGTTCTGGCGAGCCAAGGGCTTGCAGAAGAGATCATCACGACCCCCTTCGATGGCAGTTTTGATGATGCAACGTTCGCCGTCGAGTCCGCGATTGTGGGGCAGGGACTGGTCATCGACTATGTAAGCCACGTCGGCGACATGTTGAGTCGAACAGGCGCTGATGTCGGCAGCGACAAGCAGATATTTGCAGCTGCAGACATCTTCATCTTCTGCTCGGCAAAAATCTCGCGTGAAGTGATGGAAGCCGACCCGATGAATATTGGCTTCTGCCCCTATGGGATTTTTGTAGCCGAAGACGACAATGGCGTGATGGTTGGATACCGAAGCTATCCTGATGGACCAATGCAAAAGGTTCAGAACCTGTTGTCCGGGATCGTAGAAGAAGCCGTTGGGAACTGAAATGAACTATCAGCAGTTTTTTCGTGGTCAACTCGACCGGCTTCAAGAGGAAGGGAACTATCGGGTCTTTGCGGATCTCGAAAGGCAGTGTGGCGCGTTCCCGACAGCGCTTAGCTACGCGGAAAATGGCCCGGAGAAAGTCACTGTGTGGTGCTCAAATGATTATCTGGGGATGGGTCAGCACCCCAGTGTTATTGCAGCAATGCACAAGGTGATTGATGAGTGTGGTGCCGGGGCGGGAGGAACGCGGAACATTTCTGGAACCACCCACCAGCATGTTTTGCTGGAGCAAGAGCTTGCTGACTTGCATGGCAAGGACGCTGCGTTGCTGTTTACGTCCGGTTACGTGTCGAACTGGGCCGCACTGGGAACTCTGGCGTCTCGCATTCCTGGCATCACAGTCTTGTCTGACGAGTTGAACCACGCCTCGATGATCGAGGGAATTCGTCACAGTCGGTGCCAGAAGCGTATCTGGAAACACAACGATTTAGCTGACCTTGAAAGGCACCTTGCTGAACTGCCTGCCAATGCCCCAAAACTCATTGCGTTCGAAAGCGTCTATTCCATGGATGGCGATATCGCACCAATTGCTGAGATCTGTGATCTGGCCGATCGCTATGGAGCGATGACCTATTTGGATGAGGTTCACGCGGTAGGGCTATATGGACCGCGCGGCGGTGGCATATCTGAGCGCGAAGGCCTGATGGATCGGCTAACCGTCATTGAGGGAACATTGGGTAAAGCATTCGGCGTAGTCGGTGGATACATCGCGGCGTCGAAAGAGCTTGTTGACTTTGTCCGATCCTTCGCCAGCGGCTTTATCTTTACCACTGCATTGCCTCCTACCGTGGCCGCAGGAGCTGCTGCTTCGGTTCGACACCTGAAGCAAAGCAATGCGGAACGTCAACTACACCAGCAGCGTGTGCGCGAGGTGAGAAACAGGCTGGATGATCTGGGCATTCCACATAAACCGAACCCAAGTCACATCATTCCGGTCATGGTCGGCGATCCGGTCAAGTGTCGCTTCATCTCTGATGTGCTGATGCGTGACTATGGAATTTACATCCAGCCAATCAACTATCCGACCGTCCCCAAGGGAACGGAACGACTGCGGATTACACCTTCCCCAGTGCATTCCACAGAAGACGTGGATCGACTGGTATCTGCCTTGGGTGAGTTATGGACGCAATGCCAATTGGCGCGCAGGCCAATGGCCGCGCAATGAAAATGACAACTTGACCGAAGACAAGGACGCGCAAGCAACGAAGTGAGAGTTTCTGTTGATGGAAAGGCTCATCGATTTGTTGGGAGACCCTGGCGCTTTAGCATTTGCGGGTGCGCTTGTCGGTATCCTGTTCGGCGTGACGGCCCAGAAGTCTCACTTTTGTTTGCGAGCGTCGACCATCGAAGTCGCCGAAGGCGAGTTTGGTCCCCGTCTGGCGGTTTGGCTGATAGCCTTCACCACAGCGCTCACCTTAGTACAGGCGTTTGTCTCGTTTGAGTGGTTAGACCTTTCCGAGACACGCGCGATCGCGTCGACGGGTAGCCTTAGCGGTGCAATATTTGGCGGAGCGATGTTCGGCGTCGGCATGGTTCTGGCGCGTGGGTGTGCATCTCGCCTGTTGGTATTGGCCTCCTGCGGTAATCTGCGCGCCTTGATTGCAGGATTGGTTTTAACCTTAGTGGCTCAGGCGGCTTACACGGGCGTTCTTAGTCCCGCCCGCGAGTTGCTTTCCGGGATCTGGACTGTTCCAGGAGGCGCCTCGAGAGATCTTTCGGAAATACTTGGATTTTCGCCAACGGCTTATACAGCCGTTGCAGCGTTGGGTTTGTTGTCGGCAATTGTGTTTGCATTCCACCGGAGAGTCACTCCTATCAGGATCATAACAGCCGCAGGAGTTGGCCTGGCGGTGGCGCTCGGCTGGTTGATGACATTTGCCATCGCACAAGCATCTTTTGAAGTCGTGCCTGTGTCGTCAGTCACATTTACCGGACCGGCTACGGATACACTAATGGCGTTGGTTGCGAAGCGAAACGTCGTGTTGTCTTTCGGTATCGGCCTTGTTCCAGGCGTAGCAATTGGCGCCGCAGTCTCAGCCTTAACTGCAGGGCAGTGGAAGATAGAACGGTTTGGCCCGGAAACTCCGATGGAACGCTACCTCGTTGGAGCTGTTCTCATGGGGTTTGGAGCCATGCTGGCCGGAGGGTGCGCCGTCGGCGCAGGGCTTTCGGGAGGGTCCGCCCTGTCATTGACGGCATGGCTTGCCGTTTTCTTCATGTGGGTTGGAGCGATCAGCACGCACAGGTTATTGAGTCGAATACCTGTTCCTCAAACGTTCTGAGTTACTCGAATTCCATCTGCTCAAAAACGCGCCCGGCGTTTTTTGTCGCCAGTTCCTCAAATGTGTCCAAATGGGCATACGCTGACTGATCGACATAATAAGCCTCTGCGAGATCGCCGCCGGCATCCATATGCTCTTGAATCTTGCGGCGCAGATAGACCAGGTAGTCGCGTGTATAACGGCGCACCTGATCCATATTCGTCGGATGTCCGTGTCCGGGGATGACATACGTGGCTCCCAAAGCTTCGAACTCGTTGTCCCAGGTATCAAGCCAATCCGCAGTATAAGTCTCCTGAAAGATTGGCAGCATGCGCTCGTGAAACGCCATGTCACCCGCGATGACAAGGCTTTGGTTCGGCAACCAGATCGAGATATCTCCAGGACTATGGGCGGGCCCGAGGTATTTTGCCTCAATCCGGAATTCACCCATCTCAACAACGTATTCATCATCGAATGTCTCGGTTGGGCCAGCCAGGAAGGTTTTTTCTGCCTTGTCCTGGTTGTATCGCTGCATTCCCTCCAGAATTTGAGGGCCATATTCCTCGAATTCAGCAGCTGCGTCCGAATGTGCAATGATTGGAACGCCGAGGTCAGACCAGTAAGCGTTGCCAAGCATCGCGTGCCCCTGACCATTCTCGTTGAAGACAAGCTTAACCGGTTGATCCGTGATTGCCTGAATTTCCTGGTGAAGCGCTTCGGCAAGCACATAAGCCGCGCCGCCGTTTATGACGATCACGCCCTCTCCGGTTACAATGAAGCTGAGATTATTGTTGTGACCAGAGTTCTCGTAGGTCGGTGGAGCGGTTGCGCCAATCGCGGAATAGACGCCAGGGATGTACTCGACCGGTTTAGAATACAGCACGTTTTGCGGGTATTGGTCAGCAATATCCTCGCTTGCCCAAGCTGGTGTGGCCAGGGCCAAGAAAATCGCCAGCGATCGCATCATTATGGTTCTCCAATGAACTTATAAGCAGACCCAGTCTTCTCGACCCGGCCGATTCCACCATTCGGCAGGTGGAAGCCAATTATTTTCATTTGCTCGTGGGAAATCTGATCCAGCAGCGAATTCCGAGCTGCTGCAGCCGCCTGTGGATCCTGATCCATGCCGCTATGCCAGTCTGGGCGTTCAAAAGCTACGTGTGGATTTCCCAACGCGTCGCCGACAACCATTACGGGTTCATTGCCGCCGCGAATTTCGAATGCCATGTGGCCGGGTGTGTGCCCAAAGCTTGCGCGTGCGGCAATACCGGGAAGGATCTCTTGCCCATCGTCAAAGAACGCGACCTGATCCTCAATTGCTGCCATACGCCGCTTAGCGCCTACAGCGAACGCAGCGCGGTCTTCCCCTATCGAATCCACAGTTGAAGGGTTCCACCAATAATCCCACTCATTTCGGCCAAAGTGATGCGTCGCGTTTGGGAACAGAAGGTCGCCGAAATCATCCAAAACGCCCCAGATGTGATCCGGATGCGCATGGGTGAAGATCACGTGCGAGATGTCTTCGGGCGACAGGTGGATAGTTTCAAGAGTTTCCAGAAGCTTGCCGGATGTTGGCATGAAATCGGATCCAGCTCCTACATCGAACAGCACCGTGTTTTGATCATCTCGATAAAGCGCCACGTTGCACTCTGGCTCGTACTTTGTCGCGTCCACCTTGTAACTGTCTAGAAGCTGCCTGAGTTCTGCCTTCGGCATAGCGCCGAAGACCATTTCCGGAGGCAATGACAGGTACCCGTCTGACATGGTTGCAATCCGAGCCGAAGAACCGAGTTGTAACTCGGCCCAAGCGATTTTGGATTGCGCTCCAAGCGCTGTGATACAAGCGGCACCGTACAAGAAACTGCGTCGCGAAAATGTATTTTCATTCATACGCAATCAATAAAATGAATGTTTTAATTTGTAAATGACGAAAGATGGATGTGGGGCAATGCCGCTTTCGTCAGGATCACAGCGTGTCTCAGTTAAACGTTGCCATCAGCTTTTGAACAATTCAGTGTCAACGGTCATTTGATCTCTAAAAACAAATGACGAATTTGTCGCTCAGCTTCCACTTTTGATGAGCCGGGGAAAGTGTGGTTGCAACGAATGGCAGGATTGAAGGGCTTCGATGCGATAGCGAACCGATCAGTTGAAAGGCAGGAATGGGCCGAAAAGGTGCTGTTGGAAGAGGTGCGCGGACCTATGCAGACATGTTTGCTGAATCAAAAAAACTATTTTGGAATATCTGGATACGGACACATCTGTTGTCTAACGAAAAGCGCACCGATAGAGAGTGATGCTTCGCGCCGATGAACAAGGCATGTGGTTGTCTCAGTAAAGTGGCGGAGAGACAGGGATTCGAACCCTGGGTGGGCTTGCACCCACAACGGTTTTCGAGACCGCCCCGTTCGACCACTCCGGCACCTCTCCGCGGGGGTCTGTGAGGGGGGGATTTAGTTAGGATCGTCCGGCGGTGCAAGTGGAAATTTTCAGAAACGCTGCTTGCGGGAGATTTCAATTGCCTGCGGGCGGAAATCTCCTAGGCTGTTAGCTATGAAACAGATAGCAATACGTGCCGCTTCGCTGGCTTTGATACCTATTTTTGCCCTTGTTTTGGGCGCGGCAACGGCCGTGGCTGCAGACCGGGACAGAATTGAGGCGTTTTTGACCACTACAGGGTTTGATGTCGCGCTGGACAGTATCGCTTTTGCCTCGGCCTCGGCACCTGACATGCTGGGTATTGACCCGGATGGATTCGGGTCGGATTGGAAACGTTTAACCGAAGATGTTTTCGACACCGAAGTTATGCACGAAATCGCCGTCTCGATTCTTGAGCAGACACTAAGTGACGAGGCGCTAAATCACGCTGTCGAGTTTTATGCCTCGGATCTTGGCCAGCGCCTGGTCGAGGCAGAAAATGCATCTCATATGATCGAGGATGATGACGCCAAGCAATTGGAGGGAAGGTCCATAGTTGCCGACCTAGTAAAGGACGGCTCCACCCGGGTTGAAAGCCTAAAAAGGATGAACCGGGCGATCGACTCATCCGGTACAGCGGTCAGGGCCCTGCAGGAGATACAGATCCGGTTCCTCATGGCTGCCAGCGCGTCTGGCGTGATTGACCTTCAGCTGGATGGTGACCAATTGCGCCAGATGATCCGCGCGAATGAGGCAGATATGCGCCGCGCGTTGCAGTTGTCGGCGCTGGCCGGAGCGGCATACACATATCGGGATTTTTCCGACGATGATGTGGATGCCTATGCGGACGCATTGGAAGAGCCGCTGATGCAGGAAGTCTATGAGTTGTTGAATGCGATCCAGTACGAAATAATGGCAGGGCGGTTCGAGATACTGGCCACCCGTATGGCCGATCTGCATCCGGCTCAGGATATTTGATGCGACTGACTGCACTATTCCTTTCCACTCTACTGATCTTGGCAGTACCTGCCACTGCCGCTGAGGCGGTAAAGCGTTTGGCCAACGCAATGCAAATGGACGAGGTGGTCACCATTCTACGGGATGAGGGTCTGGCAAATAGCGCTGACCTTGCCGCTGAGATGCTGGATGGAGGCGGAACCTCGTATTTCAGATTGCAAGTTGACCAGATATATGCCGCTGACAGAATGTACGAGGCACTGAGCGCTTCACTTGAGCAAACCTTATCTGAAAGCCAGTTGGAACAGGCCGCATTGTTTTTCGAAAGCGATGTAGGTCAGAGAATCATATCATTAGAAAACTCGGCGCGACGGGCCTATTCGGATGAAGCCGTCGAAGAACTTGCAAGATCCAACTATGAGGCAATCGACCGTTCTTCGTCGTTTTTTCTACTGGTTGACGAATACATACGTGCCAACGATCTGGTCGATCAGAATGTCAGCGGTTCGCTGAGCGCTGATTTCAGCTTTTTCCGGGGTCTGGCAGACGGGCAAAATGTGTCTACGGATGATCGGGCACTGCTATCGGAACTTCTATCACAGAAGGAACTGACAGAAGAAGAAACCACTATCTGGCTGTATTCCTTTCTGTTGCTGGCATACCAACCGTTGAATGATGCGGAGATGCGCGAAAATATCGCCTTTTCCCGAACCGAGACGGGGAGGGCATTAAATGCAGCTCTTTTCGAGGGGTTCGATCAATTGTATGACGGTATCTCCTACGATTTAGGACTTGCGATCGCGCAGGCGCTGTCAGCATCGGACCTCTAGTCTGAAACCCTGTTGACTTTTCCAGCCAATACTTGGATAAGCCCGCATCCCGGCCGGATTATCTGTGCCGGGTAAAGTTTTTATTTGACCCGCAAGTAAACGCTTGGGGGTCGCCAACCCGCCCAAACCACGGGCGCGCTGTTCGAGGTGGCGAAAGCCGTCAACACCCGATAGGGGACCACAGAACGCGGTAATGAAAAGGAAAGACGCATGTTTGCGGTCCTCAAGACTGGCGGCAAGCAGTACAAGGTTCAGGCGGGCGATGTGCTCCGCGTTGAAAAGCTGGCTGCCGACGCAGGTGAAACTGTTCAATTCAACGACGTTCTGATGCTGGGCGGTGACGCTCCGGTTGTTGGTGCACCTTTCGTCGAAGGCGCAGGCGTACAGGCCGAAGTGATCGAACAGATCAAAGGTGACAAGGTCATCAAGTTCGTCAAACGCCGTCGTAAGCACAGCTCGAAGCGTACCGTTGGCCACCGTCAGAAACTGACTCTGGTCAAAATCACCGACATTCTGTCGTCGGGCGCTGACAAGTCGGGCATCAAAGCTGCAACCGGTTCGGCACCGGCTGGCGCGGCTGCTCCTGCAGCAAAGCCTGCCAAGAAAGCAGAAGCCAAGGCAGAAGCACCTGCCGCTGCTGCTGATGATCTGACCAAGCTGAACGGTGTCGGCCCTGCCGCTGCCAAAAAGCTGGTCGAGGCCGGTATCGAGAGCTTTGCCGCTCTGGCCGCCTTGTCGGATGAGCAGATTGCTGCTATCGAAACGGTCAAAGTGAAACCCGAGTGGGTTGAGCAGGCCAAAGAGCTGGCCAAAGGCTAAGGAGAGAGAGAATGGCACATAAAAAAGCTGGCGGTTCCTCCCGTAACGGTCGCGACTCAGCTGGTCGTCGCCTTGGCGTGAAACTGTACGGTGGCCAGGCGGCCATCGCAGGCAACATCATCGTGCGTCAGCGCGGCACCAAGTTCTGGCCGGGCGAAGGCGTAGGCATTGGCAAAGATCACACTATCTTTGCAACTGTTGATGGCGCCGTGAAGTTCCACAAGGGACTCAAAAACCGCACCTTTATTTCGGTCCTGCCAGTGGCGGAGGCCGCAGAGTAAGCCGAAACCCAGAAGGTTTAAGAAAAATTCATGGGGGACCGGCAGAAAGTGCCGGTCCCCTTTCTCGTTTTTAACGCAACCTTGATCCAACGCTCAGATGACAGTCGCAACCACCAGTTTCCTGATCTTTGCCGCCAGTCAGGTCGGCACGCCGGGACCGGCCAACATGGTCCTGTTGGGAACAGGTGCGCGCTTTGGCTTTCGTGCAGCGTTACCGTTTGTGGCGGGCGTGATCTTGGGCAAACAGTTGATCATCTGGCCTGTGGGTTTTGGCCTGTTGCAGTTGGCTGAACAGGCGCCGGCGATCTTTGCCATCCTTAAATACGCGTCAGCCGCATATATTGTCTGGCTTGCGTGGAAGATTGCCAACCTTCGTCTGACAACTGGCAAACTTGAAGGCGACGCACCGGGGTTTTGGGCAGGCTTGATCGTACATCCTTTGAATCCAAAGGCATGGGCCATGATCATTGCGGGGTTCACAGGCTTTGTCGCATCAGGAACGTCCAGCTTTGACGCGACACTCACGATTGCTCTCTGTTTGTTGATTTGCCAGTTGATTCTGCATCCAATCTGGACTTTTGCCGGAGACAGAATTGCCCATGTGGTTGAAGGGCGGGGTGCCGAAAAATATCTGATGTGGACGTTAGCCAGTTTGACTGTTGCGTCCGTACTTTTCGTGTTGTTCGGAGGAGGAACGCACTAATGAAACTTGAAACAATAATAAATCAGCCGGTAATTGAAGCCGTGCGGTTCGATCTGCGCCCCTTGCGTCGGTCGGATATGGGACTGATCGAGCATTACGCCGGGGATGAGAGAGTTGCCCGTATGACGACGGCGATCCCTCACCCGTTGCCGCCCGGTTCCATCGAAGCCTTCGTTGGTCGCGCCATGGCCGATGAGCGCGACGAGGATGTCTGGGCAATGGACGCTACCAAGGATGGCGGCCCCGAGCTGATCGGGCTGATTTCGTTGAAGAAACTGGATCGGAATCAATCCGAAGTCGGATACTGGGTTGCGCCGCTTTACTGGAACACCGGGATCGCTTCGATGGCGGTTGAGGCTATGGTCAATGCGAACCCGCTGAAAAACTCGACAATGTTCGCGAGTGTCTTTCAGGACAATCCGGCTTCGGCCCGTGTGTTGACCCATTGCGGGTTCCAATATCTTGGTGACGCCGAAAGTTATTCGGTCGCACGCGACTCGAACGTACCCACCTGGACGTATAGTCGAAAACTCTGACTTGTGGCTGATGTGGCCTTTGCAGTAGGGGATGCCTCATGAAATTTCTTGATCTTGCAAAGGTCTACATCCGGTCCGGTGCCGGAGGTGGAGGGTGCGTCAGCTTTCGGCGCGAAAAGTACATCGAGTATGGCGGTCCCGATGGTGGTGACGGCGGCAAAGGCGGTTCCGTCTGGGCCGAAGTTGTTGACAGTCTGAACACCCTGATCGATTTCCGCTATCAGCAACATTTCTTTGCCAAAAACGGTCAGCCGGGCAGGGGGCAGCAACGCACTGGAAAAGACGGTGACGACATCGTTCTGCGTTTACCTGTTGGTACTGAAATACTGGACGAGGATGAAGAAACCGTAATTGCCGATCTGACCGAGGTCGGTCAGCGGGTCCTGCTTGCACGGGGCGGCAATGGCGGTTTCGGAAACCTGCATTTCAAATCCGCAACCAATCAGGCGCCGCGCCGTGCCAATCCGGGTCAGGCGGGTGTCGACCGGACAATCTGGCTGCGGCTCAAACTGATCGCCGATGTGGGCCTGTTGGGAATGCCCAATGCGGGAAAATCCACTTTTCTGGCGGCGACCTCCAATGCCCGGCCTAAGATCGCCGATTACCCGTTTACCACTCTTCACCCGAACCTCGGTGTTGTCGGCGTGGATAACGTTGAATTCGTCGTGGCGGATATTCCGGGCCTAATAGAAGGCGCACACGAAGGGCGCGGAATCGGTGACCGTTTTCTTGGCCACGTGGAACGGTGTGCAGTTCTTTTGCATCTGGTCGACGGAACGTCGGAGACGGTGGCCGAAGACTACCGAACGATCATCCATGAGCTTGAAGCCTACGGTGGGGAACTGGCGGAAAAGCCCAGGATTACTGTTCTTAATAAAGTCGATGCCCTGGATGAAGATGAGATAGAGCTGACCAAAGCTGAACTGGAAGATGCTGTCGGCGGCCCGGTCATGACGATGTCAGGCGTTGCGCATCTGGGCGTGACCGACGTTCTTCGCGCACTTCGTGCTCGGATCGACGAAGACAGATTGCGCCAGAAACCCGTTGAGGAGACACAGCCTTGGCAACCCTGACCGCATCCCAACGCTTGGTGGTCAAAATCGGTTCGGCCTTGCTGGTTGACCGGAATACTGGCCAACTACGGTCGGATTGGTTGATTTCGCTAGCTCAGGATGTTGCCTGGCTGAAAGGACAGGGAAAGGATGTGATCCTTGTGTCTTCAGGGTCCATCGCATTGGGTCGGGGGGTACTCGGGCTGCCTGCGGCCGCGCTGCCGTTGGAAAAATCTCAGGCCGCAGCAGCGGTTGGCCAGATACGTTTGGCCCGTGCTTACGAAGAAGCGTTGGCGCCCCATGATATCACCACTGCCCAGGTTCTGGTCACTCTGGAAGACAGCGAAGATCGGCGTCGGTACCTAAACTCGCGCGCGACGCTTGAGACACTTCTTGGTCTGGGTGTCGTGCCGATCGTCAACGAAAACGATACAGTTGCGACAGATGAAATCCGTTATGGTGACAATGATCGGCTGGCAGCGCAGGTCGCAGTGACCGTTGGTGCTGATCAGTTGATCCTGTTGTCGGATGTAGACGGATTTTACTCGGGCAACCCGCACGATGATGCGTCTGCGGAACGCTTTGAAGTCATTGAGCGAATTACCCCAGAGATTGAGGCGATGGCAGGCGATGCCGGGTCGGGTCTTTCAAAGGGGGGGATGAAAACTAAACTACTGGCGGCAAAAATGGCAACGGCAGCCGGATGCGATATGGCGATCACTGAAGGATCACCATTGAATCCTTTGAAAACGCTTGAAAATGGCGCCAATTGTACGTGGTTCACCGCGAAACTGGACCCGCACGCGGCCCGTAAACGCTGGATTTCGGCTATGAAACCGCGTGGAGAGATCATTGTGGATGCAGGCGCTGCCAACGCGTTGTCCAATGGAAAAAGTCTGCTGCCTGCCGGTATCGTCGAAGTGACCGGCGACTTTGGCCGCGGTGACCCAGTTTCGATTCTCGATCACGAGGCACGCAAGCTGGGGCAGGGGCTAAGCCGCTACACTGCGCACGAAGCGGATGCCATCAAGGGACGCAAGTCATCCGAGATCGAAAACACGCTTGGATATCCGGGACGGGCCGCACTGGTGCACCGAGACGACCTGGCCTTGTAAGAAATTTAGAACTGACCGACGACACCTACGACCCGAAAGGCGCATGCGATGAAGGACCTCAACAATATTCCCGCTTTGATGGCCGATCTGGGGAAAAGGGCCAAGGAGGCCTCGCGCGATTTGGCCTATGCCAGTGCCGAGCGCAAACACGCCGCTTTGATCGCCGCAGCCGACGCCGTCTGGAAGAATAGGGGCAAGATAATCGAGGCCAATCACAAGGATCTCGAGTTTGGTCGCGACAAGGGGTTGAGCCCTGCGATGATGGATCGCCTGATGCTGGATGAATCCAGAATTCAGGGCATGGTAGACGGGTTGCGTACAGTGGCCGAACAGGCTGATCCTGTAGGCGAAGTTCTGACCGAATGGGACATGCCTTCGGGGTTAAACATCCAACGGGTTCGCACGCCGCTTGGCGTAATCGGCGTGATCTACGAAAGCCGCCCGAATGTAACGGCTGACGCTGGTGCTCTGTGCCTGAAGTCCGGCAATGCCGTGATCCTGCGCGGAGGCTCGGAAAGTTTTCATTCGTCGGGGGCGATTCACGCCTGTCTGGTCGAAGGGTTGAAGGCAGCAAATTTGCCTGAAGACGCCATTCAACTGGTACCGACTCGTAACCGCGCCGCAGTCCAGGAATTGCTGACAATGACCGATTTCGTAGATGTCATTGTTCCGCGTGGTGGCAAAGGGTTGGTTGGGCTGGTGCAGCGCGAAGCCCGGGTTCCCGTTTTTGCACATCTTGAAGGCATCGTGCACATTTACGTGGATAAATCCGCCGATCTCCAAAAGACACTGGATGTTGTTCTGAACGCCAAAACTCGCCGGACGGGCATTTGTGGCGCGGCTGAATGTTTGCTGGTGCATCAGGACGTTGCTGAGACTCTGGGGAGGGAGGTAATCGCTGCCTTGGTTGCCGCCGGCGTCGAAGTGCATGCGGACCCTGAACTGACTGCAGAGGGGACGGTTCCGGCGACCGACGAAGATTGGGGCAAAGAATTTCTGGACAGCATCATCGCGGCCAAATCAGTGTCCAGCATCGACGATGCCATTGGTCATATCCGCCACTACGGATCGAACCACACGGATTGCATTATTTCCGAAGATGAAACCGCCGCCGCACACTTCTTTGAGAGATTGGACAGTGCAATCCTGATGCACAACGCCTCGACTCAATTTGCGGACGGCGGAGAATTTGGGATGGGTGCCGAAATCGGAATCGCCACCGGAAAGATGCATGCCCGAGGGCCTGTTGGTGCGGCACAGTTGACCAGCTTTAAATATCTGGTGCGTGGAAACGGTTCCGTACGGAGCTGATTTAACAGGAAAAATTCAAAAACGGATTGTAACGCGGGTCGAAGTGGTGTCGGCCCGCACCCGTCGCCCCATGGTTTTGGCTGTCTCGGGCAGAAGGGCGAATTGAACAAGGGCCGGGGTTATCCGTTTCGAAATGGGTACGGCATTCAGGCTCTGCCAAACATCACTTTCGATATTGAGCTTGTCTGCGACACCAGTGACCTCCCACTGATCTTCGTTACAGATTACCTCGATTTCTCCGCCCATTGGCATTGCGCTTTCACAGCATTGAATGGCCAGAAACGCCAGTTTGACCTGATTGCGCGGTTTGGATTCGGCTGGACCCCACTGAACGCGAACCCGGCTGGCAAGTTCAATATCTTTCAACAGTCCGGCGATTTCAGTCCGGCCCAATGGCTGCTCGCCAGACGCGCCGAAGGCAATGCGAAAGAACCGAATCCGTGCGCCTGCATTGCCGACGCTGCCCGAAATCAGTTCCATTTCGGGCCCCTGCACACCACCCACCATGTCCAGCAGTTCAAGCCCATTGGTGATCGCGCCGATCGGGCTGATCAGGTCATGGCAAATCCTGGAGCTGATCAGGCTTGCCAGGTTGACGTCGCTTTCGCTCATGCATACCTCCTGTTGCATCCGCCATTTGCCCGACCGAGAGCACCGCATGACAGACCTCAATGCTATTCTTGCACCGGGCATGTTCGTCCGCCACCCCGATTTCCCCGACTGGGGCATTGGTCAGGTCCAGTCCAACATTGCCGGTAAGATCACAGTTAATTTCCGGGATCAGGGAAAAGTGGTGATCGATGGGACGCGGATTGCACTGACGCCGGTCTTTGATCCATGAAACTGGTTGAGGAAATATTAACGCGTCAGCGTTTGGCGAGCTTGTTGCCATCGTCAACGCAACTGCTGTAATCAGCCCTCAAAGTTCCCGCTTTGAACACTGGACTACAAATGCCTGATCAGGGACCATCAATTACTGTCAAACTCGCCGAAAACGAGGATGAGCTGAAGGCAGCGCAGCGTCTGCGCTATGATGTCTTTGTGCGTGAGCTTGGTGGCGGCGGTGAAATGGTTGACCACGAAGCCGGGTTGGAGAAAGACCGCTTTGATCCATATTTTGATCACTTGCTGGCCTTTGACGAAGGCAGCAATGAGGTGATCGGCGTCTATCGGTTATTGCCGGGGGACAGGGCCAAATCCGTCGGTCAATTCTATTCAGAAGATGAATACGACCTTTCGGTACTGAAACAGAGCGGCCGCAATTTACTGGAGCTGGGGAGATCCTGCGTACATCCCGATTACCGTGGCGGGACCGCCATGTACCATCTGTGGAACGGTCTTGCGGGATATGTGGCCGAGCGCGAGATCGAAGTGCTTTTTGGTGTCGCCAGTTTTCACGGAACAGATATTCAAGCGCTTGCCCAACCTCTTTCAATGCTGCATCACAACCACCTTGCGCCGCCTGATCTGCGGGTGCGCGCGCAACCCAAGGTGTTCCAATCCATGGATCTGGTCAGGCCCGACCAATTGGACCGCCGCAAGGCCATGCTGGAAGTGCCGGCATTGATCAAAGCCTATCTGCGGCTGGGAGGTTTCGTTGGGGAGGGCGCGTTCATAGACCATGCCTTTAACACAACCGACGTGTGTCTGGTTCTGGACACAGCCCGCATGAACGACCGCCAGCGGCGCATTTACGGTGGAGCCTGAACAGGTGAGCGATCCCTCTTGGCACAGCGATGACGAACCCGACCCGATTGAACTGGGCATTCTCGGTTGGGTCCTAGTCCTGTTGCGTGGTCTTCCATTGGCCATTCTGGTCTTTGGCGGGCTAATCATCCTGTTGGTCGTGCGATTGATCGAACGGCCAATTTTTGGCGTTCGGCGTCCGATCACTCCGTTCATCAGCCAATTTGTGTGCCGCAATGCCTTTCGCGTTCTGGGAATTGGGTTTCGCTCTTCCGGGGAATTGATGGTTCAGCATGGGGCCGTGGTGGCAAACCACTCGTCCTGGCTGGATATTTTTGCGCTGAACGCCCGCAAGAGGGTCTATTTCGTCTCGAAAGCCGAAGTAGCGAAATGGCCCGGTATTGGCTGGCTGGCCCGTGCGACCGGCTCGGTTTTCATTGAGCGGGACCGAAAGAAAGCACGTGAACAAACGAAGCTGTTTGAAGAGCGCCTGTCAGTAGGTCATAAACTGCTGTTCTTTCCCGAGGGAACATCGACGGACAACCTGCGCGTTTTACCTTTTAAAACAACTCTCTTTGCCGCGTTCTTCACTGATGAACTTCGCGAGTTCATGTATGTCCAGCCGGTCTCGGTGATCTTCTACGCGCCGAAAGGGCAGCCCGACAGATTCTATGGCTGGTGGGGCGATATGGAGTTTGGGCCGCATTTGTTGAAGACACTTGGCGCGCGCCGGCAAGGGACGGTCGAGTTGATCTATCACTCTCCGGCAAAGGTCAGCGATTTTGAGAACCGCAAGGCACTCGCAGCCCATTGCGAAGAAGCCGTTCGTCACGCGCATGCACTGGCGCGGGCATCATAAAATAATGCGCCCGATCATAATATTTGATGATTTTTCACTTGTAGGGTGATCCCGGGTGTAGTATTCGCGCGCCATTCAAACCCGCAGGCGGGGTTTTGGCCTTTTTGGGGGAGACATCCCCATCAAGACCGCCGGTTGGAGCAATCGCTTCTCTCACCCCCGCTCAGGCGTAAACCGGAAAAGGAAAACATAGCATGGCTCTTCCCGAGTTCACCATGCGTCAGCTGCTGGAAGCTGGCGTTCACTTTGGTCACCAGACACAGCGTTGGAATCCCCGCATGGGCCCGTTCATCTACGGCTCGCGCAATGGCATCCACATCATGGATCTGACTCAGACCGTTCCGATGCTGGATCAGGCTCTGCAGGCCGTTCGTGACACCGTCGCTAAAGGTGGCCGCGTTCTGTTTGTTGGTACCAAGCGTCAGGCTGCTCAGCCAATCGCTGAAGCGGCTGAAAAGTCGGCTCAATACTACATGAACCACCGCTGGCTGGGCGGCACGCTGACCAACTGGAAAACCGTTTCCCAGTCGATCAACCGTCTGAACCAGATCGACGAAGCCATGGAATCGGGCGCAGAAGGCCTGACCAAGAAAGAGCGTCTGGGCATGGAACGTGACCAGTCCAAGCTGCAGGCTTCGCTGGGCGGTATCCGCGAGATGGGCGGCGTTCCTGATCTGCTGTTCGTCATCGACGTCAAAAAAGAAGCGCTGGCCATCGCAGAAGCCAACAAGCTGGGTATCCCGGTTGTGGCTGTTGTCGACACCAACTGCTCGCCCGATGGCGTTGACTACATCATCCCCGGCAACGATGACGCAGCCCGCGCCATTGCTCTGTACTGTGACCTGGCCGCGCGTGCCGCTCTGGACGGCATGACCGCTCAGATGGGCGCCGCAGGCGTTGACCTGGGCGCATTCGAAGAAGCTCCGGTTGAAGAAGCCGTTGCAGAAGAAGCCCCCGCAGAAGCAGAAACACCTGCCGAAGCGTAAGCTGCCCGTCACGTAAATGACATATGGGGCAGGGTAGACCTGCCCCAATTCCGTTTGAATTGAGGAGAGCCAAAAGATGGCAATCACAGCAGCAATGGTAAAAGAACTGCGCGACTCGACCGGCGCAGGCATGATGGACGCGAAAAAAGCGCTGACCGAGACCGGCGGCAACATGGATGAAGCCGTTGACTGGCTGCGCACCAAAGGTCTGGCCAAGGCGGCCAAGAAATCGGGCCGTACCGCAGCAGAAGGTCTGGTTGCAGTCCACGTTGACGGTGGCAACGGTGTTGCTGTCGAAGTGAACTCGGAAACCGACTTCGTTGCTAAAAACGCCGAGTTCCAGGAAATGGTCGGTAAGATCGCGTACGCAGCTGAAGGCGTCGACAATGTCGAAGCTCTGCTGGCGGCCGATCTGGGCGGCAAGAGCGTTGCTGACACACTGACCGACAAGATCGCCACCATCGGTGAAAACATGTCGGTGCGCCGCATGGCCAAGCTGTCGGGCGACACTGTTGTGTCCTACGTCCACAACGCAGCCACCAACGGCATGGGTAAAATCGGTGTACTGGTCGCCCTGTCCGGCGGCGACGAAGCGATCGGCAAGCAGGTTGCGATGCACATCGCGGCTGTGAACCCGGCTGCTCTGTCCGAAGCGGACATGGACCCGGCTGTTGTCGAGAAAGAAAAGCAGGTTCAGATGGACATCGCCCGTGAATCCGGCAAGCCGGAGCAGGTGATCGAAAAGATGATCGAAGGCCGCATGAAGAAATTCGTGGCTGAATCGACGCTGTTGAACCAGTCGTTTGTTGTGAACCCTGACCTGACCGTCGAAGCGGCGGCCAAAGAGGCGGGTGCAACCATCACCGGCTTCATCCGTCTGGAAGTAGGCGAAGGCATTGTTGTCGAAAAAGAAGATTTCGCAGCCGAAGTTGCCAAAGCCGCTCAGGGCTGATCAGAAAAAATTCCGGCCCGTTCAGGGCCGGGACATTCTTAGAAACCGGTTGCGTGTTCGTAGCCGGTTTTCTTTTGGGACAGAAAAAATCCCTTTCAAGGGATTGTCTGCAGTCATCTGTAAAATGAAATGAGGGGCCCCGCATGATGGGGATGGAGGGGCCCCTCAAGATTTCCAACTTGGGAACGCGGACAAATAAGACGCCCCTTGCCAGAGTGACCGGAGAGCCCTGAAATTGCAAAGGTCCGATCCGAATGTTCCTTGGCTAAAGCCACCACTCACGGAACGAGTCAACTTTGCACTTTTATGGGCAGATTCGAAAAGTCATGTTTTCCTTACCCTAGGTAAGCTGGCCGCAATTCAGTGCAGTTATCGGCCTTAGAATCCAGCCTCTGGGCTAAAATTCCATGACAAACATCTGGTTGTGAAGAGCGGCCTTGAGAACAGCCTGCGCTGTAGTCTCAACCGATAGGGCTTCGCGCGCCAGACGCAGGTGTTTTTCGACCGTGGCCGACGTCAGGCCCATCAACAAAGCAATGTCCTGAGTCGTCTTGCCGTCACCAACCCACTGCAACGCCTCGCGTTGGCGCTTGGTCAGTGCCCGATTGGGCGCAGTGTAGGGCAGCGTCAGGATTTTTAGATGAGCGACATTGTTCATCAGCAGGATATCGTCACCGTGTTCAGCCCATGTCTCGTCGGCTTCTTCCTGAGTCCGATCCTTGTTGTACCCCAACGAGATGGCACCCTTGGAACGCATGGAGACCGAATTGAAACTGATCGTGTAGCCTGCGGTTACACCCATCGAGCGGTTGAACTCATAAACCTGACGTTCCTGTGAGGTCATGGTGCCGGTAGACATCATTTCCTGCACCATACGCCAGCTTGCTGCACCTTCATTCTCCAAGGCCCACTTGAGCATGGGGGCATGAAAGTACAGCCCGGAATGCAGGAAACCGTTTATGTATTTCTCACAGTGGTTGGTCAGAATGACAAAGTCTTCTGGGTCGCCAAGCGAAGTGGCCGTTCTGAACTGTGTGTATCCGTACAGCAATCTTTCAAAGCCATACTCTGCCATCTGACGGCAATGCGCATCCCACAACTCTTCCAGAGTTTTTGTGTAACTCAGAAAATGAAGATAGTCGCAGAGTTTCACGCAGCGCCCCCGTTCTTCACGTGCTGTTTCAACGCATCCAGCGCCATCACATAGCCTTGGGCGCCGAAGCCGCAAATCTGTCCGATCGCCACCGGAGCAATAAAGGACTTGTGTCTGAACGCTTCGCGCGCATGGATATTTGACAGATGAACCTCGACAACAGGCACCTCAGCGGACGTAATCGCGTCCATCAGAGCTACCGACGTATGCGTGAAGGCACCTGCATTCAGCACAATTCCGTCCTGAACACCACGAGATGAGTGAATCGCATCAATCAGGACACCTTCGTGATTTGATTGCAGGCAGGTAACGTCCTGACCAAGCGCAGAGCCGTGCGAAACGCACAGTTCTTCGATCATTTTCAATGTCGTATGGCCATAAACCTCAGGTTGCCTCATGCCGAGCAAATTGAGGTTCGGGCCGTTAAGAACCAACACTTTTGTCATGTCAGAATTTGTCCCATCTAAAGATTCATTGTCATGAAGTAGGGCGACTGTCCATAGGGCAGCGCTTCATGCCACTGCAAAAGCGACCCAAATGCCGCGAGTGCATCCTGAGAGGGGCCTATTCCATCACATGTTAGGGTGATCTGACATTTTCGTGATCAGAAAGTCCGACATTGAAACATCGACTCGTCCGCTGCCGCACCGATTGGCCGGCGCATCCTCAAGAGGTCGCAAATATGCCTGAATCCCTTATCCCATTAGGAATAATTCGTGCTAATCCTGATCCATCGTAACCACGATCTTTCCCATTGCCTGGCGATTCTGCATAAGTCCCAATGCTTCGGACGCATGTTCCAGGGAAAACCGCTGACTGATACGTGGTTTGATTTTACCATCCAGATAAAGCTGAAACAGGTCTGCCATATTTTCGGAATGCCCTTTCGGATCCCGAAACACCGATGCACCCCAGAATACTCCAACAACCTGACATCCTTTGAGCAATGTCAGGTTCAATGGAATTTTGGGAATCCCCGCAGGAAAACCGACAACAAGATAGCGGCCTTGCCATGCGGTCGCTCGCAAGGCGGGTTCCGCATAATCCCCGCCAACCGCATCGTAAACTACGTCGACACCATCTCCGCCCGCCAAGGTCTTGATTTCCTTGGATAGTGCCTTCTGGGAATCCTTATCCAACTTCTTAGGATAGATCAGTGTTTCATCTGCGCCCACCTGCCTGCAGAAATCCGCCTTTTCTTTAGATGAAACAGCTGCAATGACCTTCGCACCCGCGGCCTTTGCCAATTCGATAGCCGCGACACCGACGCCGCCGGCTGCTCCGAGTATCAGAAGGGATTCACCGGGCTTTAAGCGGGCTCGGTCCTTTAGGGCGTGATGCGACGTTCCGTATGTGAAAATGAAACAAGCGGCAGCGTCGTATGGCATTTCATCAGGTATTTTGACTGCACTTGCCGCCTTGAGTGTCAGGTGCGTCGCAAACCCACCATATCCTGTCAAAGCCAGCACACGATCCCCGGTTGCAAAACCTGACACACCTTCACCGACGGCCACGACCTTCCCCGCGATTTCCCCACCCGGCGCGAATGGGCGAGGGGGTTTCATCTGATACAGGTCGCGAATGATCAGGGTATCCGGAAAGTTCACTCCGGCGGCATGAACGCGCACCAACAATTCCCCCGGTTTGGGGGTTGGGTCAGGCAACTGAGTTAGCTGAAGTGTTTCTGGTCCGCCCGGAGCGGTGCTGAGCATTGCTTTCATTTCTTTCCTTCCCAATTCAGCGGTCAAGTGGCCGGATATGACGTAAAGTCTTCTGCCCGTTCTACTGGTTGTCAATGAGAATTCGAAATGCAATTCTGCTGTGCGAAACGCAGGGCAATACCAGTGATAGGACGCTAAACGCAGGCTAGCATTCACCGGAGTGGAAATATTGGAAAATTGCACCATCGGCACAAATCTCCGGCCGGATTTACCTGGGCCAAACAGGTTTTGTCCGAAAAGGAAGCGAGTTGAAGCCGAACAGGTGTGTGACTGGTTGCCAGTCGCTGCATTCCTCAATCGAATGCATAGAGTCAGAAGGATAATAGCATGACCATCGACGAACTTTTCTCTCTGAAAGGGAAAACTGCACTGGTGACAGGCGGAGCAACCGGAATTGGCCGAATGGCGGCCGAAGCGCTGGTTCGGGCAGGTGCTCGCGTTCTGATCGCTTCCCGTAAAGGTGAAGCATGTGAAGCTGTGGCTGCCGAACTCAATGCACTTGGTGCCTCGGGAACTGCAGAGGGATTTGCGGGCGACGTTGGCAGCAAAGAGGGCGTAGACGCCTTGGTTGAGAACGTTAAGAATAGAACGGATAGCATTGATATATTGATGAATAATGCCGGGGTAACCTGGGGTGCACCTATGGGCCAGTTTCCCTATGAGGCGTGGGAAAAAGTAATGTCCGTCAATGTCGCAGGTGTATTCGATCTGACCCAGAAACTTTTGCCGTTGCTCATGAAATCCGCGACAGTGGATGATCCGGCGCGGGTCGTGAATGTAGGTTCGGTAATGGGTGAAATCCCAATGGGGGACGGCGCGTACAGCTATTCTGCCTCAAAGGCTGCTGTAATCCACCTGAGCCGGGTCATGGCAAAAGAACTGTCACCCTATTTCGTGACCGTAAACGCTTTGGCTCCGGGACCTTTCGTTTCCAGAATGACGGCCTTTGCGACGCATGACGAAGAAAAGCGGGAAAAGGTCGGTGAAGATGTACCACTGAAACGGGTTGGCCGGGATGAGGACATTGCCGGATGCATGCTGTTTCTGTGCGGACGCGGCGGGTCATATGTTACCGGGGCGGTGATACCGGTCTCGGGGGGCATCAATGTAATGTCCGGCCACAACATATTTGAAAAAGCGCTGCAGTAGCAAAGTCTTAACTGGATGGCCAACGCGGGAGATCCCGTTGGATGCTAATTGGGGAACAAAGAATGAAAGATTTGATCTGGAACCGTAACGAAGCCCGCCTGCCGGAACAACTTCGGGGATTGCGATTGCCAATGATTGGATCGCCTCTGTTTATCATCTCGGTTCCCGACCTGGTTATCGCACAGTGCAAGGCTGGTATCATTGGGTCGTTCCCAGCCCTGAACGCCCGCGAAGCAGCCGGGGAACCGCCTTTGCTGGAGAGTTGGCTAAGGCAAATCACCGAAGAACTTGATCGTCATAATCAGGACAACCCCGACCAACCCGCCGCGCCCTTTGCGGTGAACCAGATCGTGCATCGTTCGAATGAAAGGTTGGAAAGAGATCTTGAGATTTGTACGCGATGGAAAGTCCCGGTCTGGATCACGTCACTGGGTGCACGGGTTGAGGTCAACGAGGCCGCTCACAGCTGTGGTGGCGTTGTTCTGCATGATGTGATCAATAATACGTTCGCCAGAAAAGCTATTGATAAAGGCGCCGACGGATTGATCGCCGTCGCAGCCGGGGCTGGGGGGCATGCAGGACAGCAATCCCCGTTGGCTCTGATCCGGGAAATCCGGCAATGGTTCGACGGCCCTCTGGCCTTGTCCGGAGCAATTGCAAGCGGAGAAGCGCTGTTGGCGGCACGGGCCATGGGGGCTGATTTCGGGTATGTCGGTTCGCCGTTCATCGCAACGCATGAAGCAAGCGCGCACGACGATTACAAGCGCCTGATTGTCGAAAGTGGCGCAGAGGACATCGTGTATTCGTCTTTGTTCACTGGGGTTCACGGGAATTATCTTAAGAAATCCGTAGAACGTGCGGGTATGGATCCGGAAAACCTGCCATCAGCCGATGCGAGTTCAATGAGCTTCAGTCAGGGATCTGCCAAACCCAAGGCATGGAAAGAGATTTGGGGGTCGGGGCAGGGTATCGGTGATGTAACCGAAGTTGTCAGCACTGCAGACCTGATCAATCGTATCGATCGCGAGTACAGAAATGCCGGGGCGAAACTGGCATCCGAGTTCACAGGCTAACCATGGCGGAGCTTCTGGTAATCCGGCATGCACAGGCATCATTCGGCGCAGATGACTATGATCGTCTGAGCGAATTGGGCCACAAACAATCTGCACTTGCAGGGGATGCCTTGAGGTCTTCGGGCTGGGTACCTGACAGAGTCGTCACGGGGACCCTGTTTCGTCAAAAGGAAACTGTGGCCTCGATGGGGTTTGATGTCGAAACACACGAACATTTCGGTTGGAATGAATACGATTTTCATGACCTCCTTCGTGTGAAGTTTGGCGGGGAAATTCCAGACCCGGTGCAGTATGACCGAAAGACCCATTTTCGTACCCTGCGCGAAACCCTGGCCGAGTGGCAGGCAGGGGGGCTGGAGAATGCCAAGGAAAGCTGGGTTTCCTTCAAGCGCCGGATTGAAGAAGCGCGATCTTTTTCAACGGATACCAACGCAAACCGCGTGCTCGTCGTAAGCTCTGGCGGGGCTATCGGCCAACTGGTCGCGGCAACTCTTGGGGCACCGCCGGATCAGATGATTGCCTTGAATCTGCAGGTCAAAAACACCTCGATGACAAGGTTCATATTCACGCCCAAGGCGTTCTTTTTGCATGAATTCAATGTAACTCCGCATTTTGCACCGCAGGATGTGGCCGGAATGTTGACCTATAGTTGAGGGCTGCCAATGAGCGATGTTTCAAACCACCTCGATCTGAAAGCAGTGGACAGGTATCTTCGAGAGAATCTTGAGGATTACGAAGGTCCAGTTAGCGCGACCAAGTTTGCGGTCGGACAGTCGAACCCGACTTTCCTGCTGGAAACCCCCTCAAAAAAGTACGTTCTGCGGCGTAAACCGCCGGGAGTTCTCCTCAAATCCGCGCATGCTGTGGATCGTGAGTTTCGTGTTCAGAAGGCACTGGCCAATAGCCGGGTGCCTGTACCGCGCGTGTACACATTATGTGAAGACGACGAAGTTATTGGGTCAGCCTTCTACGTTATGGAGCATCTGGACGGCCGCAACTTTGACGAACCGTCGATGAAGGGGGAAACGAATGAAACCCGCGCCGCGGTAATCGACGAAATGAACCGGATTCTGGCCGAATTGCACAACGTCGATATCGATGCGGTGGGGTTGTCGGAATATGGGCCACCGGGAAACTACTTTGAAAGACAGATAGGCCGCTGGACCAAGCAATATCGCGCGTCTGAGACTGCAAAAATCCAACAGATGGATGAACTGATCCACGCGTTGGAGGTCAACATGCCCGCCGACGACGGGCAGAGAACGCTGGTTCACGGTGACTATCGAATAGATAACATGATGTTCGAAAAAAACGGCACACGCTGCTTGGGAATTCTGGACTGGGAGTTGTCGACAATCGGCCACCCTTATGCGGATCTGGCTGCGGTTATCATGCAGTGGCAGATGCCCCCCGGAAAAGACGGGCGCGGCCTGGCTGGCATTGACAGGCAATCATTGGGCTTGCCGTCCGACCAAGAGTTCATTGCAAGTTATCGCAAGCGCCGTGGGTTACCAGAAATCGAGAACTTTGGCTTTTACCTCGCCTTCAATTTCTTTCGTATGGCGGCAATCATTCAAGGCGTTTACAAGCGTGCGCTGGACGGCAACGCGTCCAATCCGGAAAGGGCGAAGATGTTAGGTCAATATGTGCCTGTGTTTGCCCAAAACGGACTTGATGCATTGAAACGGTAACTCCAGCAGCGCGAACAAGATGGAACGAGGTTTGACACCACAAGACGAAAAAGATCGAAATTTTGTCACAGCGCTTGCGCGTGGCCTGGATATTCTGCGGTGCTTTCGATCCGGAGAGACAACTCTAACAAATCTCGATTTTTCAGACCGAACCGGATTGCCCAAGCCCACGGTTTCGCGCCTGACGCACACGTTGTGCCAGTTGGGGTATCTGGTGCAGGAACAACAAGGAGGGTCATACCGCCTGGGGATAGGGGTCCTACGCCTTGGATTTTCTGCTTTGGCCTCAATCGATGTATGCGACAGGTCTGCTGTTGCCCTAAGAGATCTGCGCGACGGACCCAATTCCTACATAACCGCCGCTCTGGGTGAGGCACATCGTTCCGACGTCATCTACGTTGCAGTAAACAGATCGCGCGAGAACGTCGCTTTGACCATGCATGTGGGGTCACGGTTGCCTTTGTTTTACTCATCCATGGGCCGTTCGATCCTTGCCGGTATGCCGGAAGCGGAGCAGGAAGCGGCCGTTTCAGCGGCATTCGATGATCTCGGCCGTTCGCAGGACGAACTTTGGGCAATAATTCGGTCCGCCGAGGAAGAATGCAGCGCCAAGGGGTACTGCACCGGTTTTGGACTGTGGCGCGAAGACGTTAACGCGATTTCCGCTCCGGTTCATTCTCTGGAGGATGGTCGAATATTCGGGCTTAATGTTGGTGGGCCCAGTTTTCACGTCTCACCCCGCCAGTTGGAGGAGGATTACGCCGAGAAACTGGTGCAGGCAGCAAGGTTTCTTGGAATGAAGCCGTAACAAGCCGCAATCCTTTCCAAAGAAAGCTCAGATTCATTTTAAAGGCAGCGTGCTGTGAAGTAGGGCAGGTCAGGATGCGTATTCCTACGTACTTCCTTCTCTGCCCACTCCGAAGGACACTCAGTTCATGCAACGTAAGGAGAGCCTGCAGGAATGGATACGTCTACACATCATGGATTCGATCAATCCAGGTTGAATCGTATCTCTTCCTGGATGCAGCAATATGTTGACGAGCGTAAATATGCCGGCAGCTCTGTCCTGATAAGCCGCTCGGGTAGCGAAGTTTATTTCAACGAGACGGGATTGCGCAGCGTGGAAAACAGCCTCCCGTTCCAGCGTGACACGCTGGTGAGAATCTATTCAATGACCAAGCCGGTGACTACGGTCGCATTGATGCTGCTGCTGGAACGTGGGCTTCTCCGGCTTGATGCTCCGCTCGCCGAGATTATTCCATCTTTCAATGAAATGTACGCCCTGATCCCCGAAGCTGTGGGAACCGATCAGGTCGAGCCGTCATCGGTGCCCACATTGCGCCAGTTGCTGACGCATACGAGCGGGCTCAGCTATTCCTTCAACCCGGGTATCCTGCCAAAGGCGATGGACGAACAGGGCCTGACGTTCAAACCCAATCAGGGTGAATTGTCGGTGATGGTTGATGCCCTGGCGGCTCTGCCACTTGCTTTTCAGCCGGGTTCGCGTTGGGAGTATTCTGTTGGTATCGACGTCATAGGGCGTGTTGTTGAAATTGTTTCTGGCAAAACACTTGAGCGCTTTTTTCAGGATGAAATTTTCGAACCTCTCGGAATGACAGAAACAGGGTTTTCTGCGCCAAAAGGGGCAGGGGACAGATTTGCGTCCCTTTATACACCGCTCGAGGGCGATGCGATGGCCCTTAATGCAGCCAAATCAGGCGATGAGACTTTGCGTTTAGTGGATCAGGCCGGGAATTCTCCTTTTGAAAATGCGGTCCTGTATTCCGGTGGTGGCGGCTTGGTCAGTACGATTGACGATTATTGTCGGTTTGCAGATATGCTTCGCAGTGGCGGTATGGGCGTGAATGGCAGGCTTTTGGAAGCTGAGACCATAAAGTTGATGATGCGCAATCATTTACCAGGCGACATTGCATCAATGGGACCGCAAAGTTTCGCTGAACAACCAATGGAAGGTATGGGATTTGGCCTTGGTGGCGCTGTTATGCTGGATCCGGTCAAAGCACGTGTAGCAGGATCTGTTGGCGATTTCAGTTGGGGTGGAATGGCCTCGACCTTTTTCTGGATTGATCCGGTACTCGATCTGACAGTGATCTTTTTTACACAGCTTTCCCCGTCCAGTTCATATCCTTCGCGCTCCGAGTTAAAAGCGCTTGTTCACGCCGCACTCATTGATTGACCTTGAGCGGGCTGATACCTGAATGCAGGGCTGAAACTAAGGACACACAATGACGGAAGCGGAACGCATTCTTCTTGACCTGCTGAACCTGGAAAGGCTCGAGGTCGATCTGTTTCGCGGCACCGGGTCCGGGGGCGAAACGCCAACACGAATATACGGAGGGCAGGTGGTTGCGCAAGCTTTGGCTGCTGCCTATCGCACCGTCGAGGATCGGCTTTGTCATTCGCTGCACGCCTATTTCATCCGCCCTGGTGATCCAAGTATACCCGTTGTTTATCAGGTAGATAGAGCGCGAGATGGAGGTTCATTTACCACTCGGCGCGTGGTTGCGATCCAGCACGGCAAGCAAATTCTGAACATGTCCGCATCGTTCCACGTACAGGATGAAGGTTGGGATTATCAACATCCCATGCCCAGTGTCAAAAAAGCCGAGCACCATCCGTCCCGAGACGAATTGCGGCAGAAGTACCTTGATCGGGTACCAGAGAATTACCGAAAGGAGTTCATGCGTGAGAGGCCGATCGAAGTACGGGAAGTCGACCCGCTGGATCTTTTTGATCCGGTTAAGGCCGACGACCGGAATCACCTTTGGTTCCGTATGGGCGCCGCCGCAGGCGCCGACCCACAAACGCAGCATATTCTGCTGGCCTACGCGTCTGATATGGCACTGCTGAGTTCCGGTATGCGACCTCACGGGTTGAGCTGGTTCAAACGCGAAGTGAACGGCGCCAGCCTGGATCACGCCATGTGGTTTCATGCGCCGATTCAATTCGAAAACTGGCACCTGTATTCGATGGACGCCCCTTGGACAGGGCAGGGGCGTAGCTTCAACCGAGGCTCCATCTACACTGAAGATGGCGTATTAGTTGCGTCAGTCGCTCAGGAAGGACTTATGCGCCGGCCTCTGAGAAAAGGTTAACTATCACCGCTAAACTGCCTGTTTAGCTTGCGCATTCCGCCGATCCACCTGTCATAATCTGACGACTTAAGGCGCATATAGTCCAATACCTGCGGGTGCGGCAAAATTAAGAAGCGTTCGTCTCGAATTGCCTCAACACAGGCTTCAGCTACGTGCTCAGGTTCCAGCATTCCATCTATTGCTGCTACGGAATCTTCGTGCCCACGGGTCATTTCAGATCGAACGGCCTGAGGGCACAACACCGAAACCCCAATTCCCTTATCGCCGTATGTCAAAGCCAGCCATTCGGCCAGACCAACCGCTGCGTGCTTGGTAACCCCATAAGGCGCTGCACCCGGTTGATTTAGCAGCCCGGCCGCCGAAGCTGTGTTCAACAGATAACCACCGCCACGGGCAATCATGCGTGGCACTACATGACGCGCAGCCCAAACATGGGACATGAGATTGATGTCCCAAATTCGGTTCCAATCTTCGTCCGGAACGTCGAGGCCACCCAGCGTCAGAATGCCCGCGTTCGAGCAGAACAAATCAATTGGCCCAATATCTTTTTCGACAGTTGTAATCAGCGCCTCGATGTTGGTTTCACTGGAAACATCGCACTTGAAAGCAACGCCACCGATTTCTTCCGCTACGACCCGCGCAGCGTCCAGATCGATATCAGCGCATACGACGCACTTGGGTTTCTCTTTGGCAAACCGCTCGGCCAGTCCTTTGCCGATACCACCGGCGGCGCCGGTAATGACCACAATCCTGTCTTTTAGTTCCATGTCCCAATCCAAATTTCCGGCATCAAACTTACGTTTCAACCGAGGATCGTAGTGATGGGATAACAAACGGCCAAGGGTGGACGCGTGGTACGTCGCGTCACCCCAATATTACCATAATACCGATTATGCGAATGATGCTAGCTACCTATGCAGACACACACATCCAACATCTCAGCCATAATCACCGCTGTTAGAAAAATGCCTGAAGCCCTGTTTGTGCGCGGCCCAGGATCAGTGCGTGAACATCGTGTGTTCCTTCGTAGGTATTAACGGTCTCAAGATTCACCATGTGCCGTATGACATTGAATTCCAACGAAATACCGTTTCCGCCATGCATGTCCCGTGACATCCGCGCGATATCCAGCGCTTTGCCACAGTTATTGCGTTTGACGATAGAAACCATTTCAGGCGCTGCGTTGGCTTCATCCAGAAGACGCCCGACGCGAAGGCTGGATTGCAATCCCAACGCAATCTCAGTCTGCATATCAGCGAGTTTTCGTTGAAACAGTTGAGTTTGCGCCAGCGGTCGATTGAACTGCTTGCGGTCCAGACCGTATTGCCGGGCTGCATGCCAACAGCATTCGGCGGCCCCCATAACTCCCCAGCTGATCCCGTACCGCGCCCGGTTCAAACATCCGAATGGACCCTTCAAACCTTGAACATGAGGTAGTAGAGCGTCTTCGCCGACCTCGACGTTATCCAGAACGATCTCGCCGGTGATCGACGCGCGCAGGCTCAGCTTGTTTTGGATCTTGGGCGCACTCAGACCCTTGGCGCCCTTCTCAAGGACAAACCCGCGGATTTTTCCGTCATGGGCATCAGACTTTGCCCAAACCACGAAAACGTCGGCGATAGGTGAATTCGAAATCCACATCTTGCTGCCAGTAAGTCGGTAGCCGCCTTCAGTTTTCTCAGCCCGTGTTTTCATTCCTGCGGGGTCCGAACCGGCGTCAGCCTCGGTTAGCCCGAAACAACCGATCCATTCGCCGCTGGCAAGTTTTGGCAGATATTTCTGCCGCTGTTCCTCGCTGCCGTAGGCGTAGATCGGGTACATAACCAATGAGCTTTGGACAGACATCATGGACCGATAACCGGAATCCACACGCTCAACTTCCCGAGCGACCAGACCGTAGGTGACATAGCCCGCGCCAATGCCGCCATATTCTTCGGGGATCGTTGTTCCCAGCAATCCCATTTCACCCATCTCGCGGAAAATCTCCGGATCGGTTTCTTCGTTCTGGAACGCTTCGGTAACGCGTGGCTGCAGCTTTTCCTGAGCATAGGCATAGGCGCTGTCTGCAACCATCCGTTCATCTTCGGTCAGCTGTTCCGATAACCGGAACGGGTCGTCCCAAGTGAATTTTCCGAGATCAGGTGCATCCTTGGCGCGGAGGGTTGGTTTTGGATCCGGGGCATTCATGGCACAACTCCACTTCATCTGTTTGGCGCACCCTACTCTGCCATTGCCTCAAGATACAGCGAGACTTTTTCACAGTTTCATGAGTAAAACGCATACATGAAAACATCACGCAGGCTTTTGCCGTCACTTTCCTCGTTACGCGCATTGGAAGCGCTGGACCGTCTTGGCTCTGCTTCAGCAGTCGCAGACGAACTTTCACTGACACAAAGCGCGATCAGCCGACAATTGCAGACGCTGGAATCTCAGCTTGATGTCGAGCTGATTAGCCGCGACAGAAAAAGACTGTCACTGACGCCGGTAGCACAGGATTACGTCAGTGAAATCCGACAGGCCCTGAATCAGATAACTCAGGCTTCTTTCAGGTTGCACGTAGCGCCCATTGGCGGAACGCTGAACCTTGCAATACTTCCGACATTTGGTATGCGCTGGCTGATGCCCCGCCTGCCCGAATTCGCGCGACTGCACCCCGACATCACAATCAACATGTCAACGCGGCTCAGGCCCTTCAGCTTTGCGTCAGAACCATTTGATGCAGCGTTGCATTTTGGCGAACCCGACTGGCCCGGAACTGATCGCCTGCTCCTAAAGATCGAACATGTTCTGCCAGTCTGCGCGCCGTCTCTTTTGCCTAATGGGACACCCAAGTCACCGAAGGATCTGCTAAAGATTCCTCTTTTGCATATTCAGACGCGCCCCAGTGCCTGGCAGGATTGGTTTCGGCAGATGGGGGTTACACATCCCTCTCCCCTGCCCGGCACTATTCATGACCAATTTTCGACGATCAGTCAGGCTGCGCTTCATGGGTTGGGCGCTGCTCTGTTGCCAAATTACCTGGTGGAACAGGAACTGGCCACCGGCAAGCTGATCGCCGCCTTTCCTGATGCGGTCGAGACGGTAGGTGCCTACTACCTGGTCTGGCCCAAAACCAAAGGCGACGATCCTTCCTTGCGGGAGTTTCGTCATTGGCTGGCGTCGCATGCGCAATCCGAAGACACATTACCGCGGTAGGATTAACCTAGCGCGTACCCAGCACCGCGTACTGTTCGAACCGGATCTGCGCCACCGTGCTGTGTCAGGGCCTTGCGCAGGCGTCCGATATGTACGTCCACGGTCCGCGTATCGACATAGATATCGCGACCCCAAACACGGTCCAACAGCTGCTCCCTGCTCCAGACACGTCCCGGTTTTTCCATGAAGGTGCTCAGCAAACGAAACTCGGTCGGGCCAAGCTTCAAGGGTTTTTCACCTCGGCTGACCTTGTGTGTTTCTGAATCCAGAACGATGTCGTCGAATTCAAGGCGAAGTCCAACAGTCGCCGGGCGGACGCGGCGCAATTGTGTCCGGACCCGCGCCATCAATTCGACAATGGAATATGGCTTCACCACATAATCGTCTGCGCCGGTCTCAAGACCACGAACCTTGTCCACTTCTTCGCTGCGCGCCGAAAGCATGATGATCGGGATCGAACGCGTATCCGGGCGGGACTTTAGCCGCCGACATACCTCGATCCCGCTGAGGTTGGGCATCATCCAGTCAAGGACGATGATATCAGGACTGTCCTCATCCACCAGCAGCAGCGCCTCGTCGCCGCTTTCTGCCTTGGATACCTGAAAACCCTCGGCTTCGAGGTTGTAGGCAAGCACCTCTCGCTGGGCCAATTCATCCTCGACAACCAGAACTGTCGGCTGATCTGCGGACATGGAACGCAGCCTCCTAGATGGTTTGCGACGTTGTGTCGGCCTTGGGCCGAGACTCTGTCGGGCGCTCGCCGGTGACAAGATATACGACCTGCTCGGCAATTGCCGTTACATGATCGCCCATACGTTCGATATTCTTGGCGATGAAATGCAGATGCATGCATGAGGAAATGTTGCGCGGGTCTTCGGCCATAAAGGTCAAAAACTCGCGGAACAGACCGTTATACATCTGGTCCACATCCTCATCTCGACCGATCACGTCAGAAGCCAACTCAGCGTCCCGCTGAATATAGGCATCCAATGCATCACGCAGCATGACTTCGACTTCACGCGCCATACGCCGCAGGGCCGAGGCGCTGCCATTAACTTCATGCGCATTGACCAGAACCGTTGTGCGCTTGGCGATGTTCTTGGCGTAGTCACCGATCCGTTCCAGATTGGCCGAAACCTTGAGCACCGAAAGCACCAGCCGCAAATCCCCGGCTGTAGGTGCACGCAAAGCGATCAGACGCGCGGTTTCTTCGTTGATCAGTTCTTCCAGCGCGTCGATGGCCTTGTCGCCCTGTCGAACGGTTTGGGCCAATTCCTCGTCACGGGTTTCCAGCGACCTGGCGGCGCCCATGATCGCTGCTTCGACCATGCCGCCCATTTTCATGATATGAGCTTGGATCGCTTCGAGATCGCGATCGAATGCAGATGCGATATGTTGTTCGGTCATTTGTAAATACCTGTCCTCAGCCGATACGGCCGGTGATGTAACTTTCGGTGCGGGGATCTTCGGGGTTGGTAAAGATCTGACCGGTCTCACCGAACTCCACGAGATTGCCCAAATGAAAGAATGCCGTTTTCTGACTGACCCGCGCGGCCTGCTGCATCGAGTGGGTCACGATCACCACCGAGTACCGCTTGCGCAGATCGTCGATCAGTTCCTCGACCTGTGCAGTCGCGATCGGATCGAGGGCCGAGCAAGGCTCGTCCATCAACAGAACCTCGGGCGCGGTTGCGACGGCGCGTGCGATGCACAGGCGCTGTTGCTGCCCCCCGGACAGACCGGTTCCGGGCGCATCCAAGCGATCTTTGACTTCGTCCCAGATGGCCCCACGGCGCAGGGATTTCTCAACGATCTCATCCAGCTCAGCCTTGTTCTTAGCTAGTCCGTGAATGCGCGGTCCGTAGGCCACATTGTCATAGATCGATTTGGGAAACGGGTTTGGTTTTTGAAACACCATGCCAACCTTGGCGCGCAGCTGCACCGGATCGACACGCTTGTCATAGATGTCTTCGCCGTCCAGCAGGATATCGCCCTTGACCCGGCAAATGTCGATTGTGTCATTCATCCGGTTCAGGCACCGAAGGAAAGTCGATTTACCGCAACCTGACGGACCGATAAAGGCGGTTACGGTCTTGTCTTCAATTTCGACATTCACGTCTTTGATGGCGTGTGTGTCGCCGTAATAGACCTGAACGTCTTTGGCGGCGATCTTGATATCACGGGATTCCACGGTTCTCTCCAGTCGAGACATATCGTTCATTTCTTTTGCCTCACTTACCAGCGGCGTTCAAAGCGGCGGCGCAGGATCACGGCCACAGTGTTCATGGTCACGAGGAAGATCAGCAGGATGATGATGCCTCCCCAGGCGCGTTCATAAAAGGCCGGATCGGCGCGTTTTGACCACTCATAAATCTGTGCGGGCATGGCCGAGTTCGGCGACAAAAACCCAGCGACCAGACTGTCGGGCGGGTTCGACGCGATAAAGCCGACCATCCCGATCAGCAACAGCGGTGCAGTTTCTCCAAGAGCCTGCGCCAGGCCAATAATGGTACCTGTCAGAATACCGGGTGCGGCCAGTGGCAGAACATGGTGGAACACCGCCTGCATTTTCGAGGCCCCTACCCCAAGCGCTGCGTCCCGGATCGAGGGCGGTACCGCCTTGAGCGAGGCGCGCGTCGAGATGATGATTGTCGGCAGCGTCATCAGCGTCAGCACAAGCCCGCCAACCAGCGGTGCCGAGGTCGGCAAATGCATGTAGTTGATGAACACAGCCAGACCCAGAATACCGAAGACAATCGACGGCACGGCTGCAAGGTTCGAGATGTTAACTTCGATGATGTCCGTCAGTCGGTTTTGCGGAGCAAATTCCTCAAGATAGATCGAAGCGGCCACACCAATCGGCAATGCCAGTGCCAGAACGACCAGCATCATGAACAGTGACCCCAGCATCGACACACCAATTCCGGCGGCTTCCGGGCGCTGATCCGAAGCATCCGCACCGAAAATAAAGTCAGGATTGAATGCCTTGTACAGGATGCCAGCACTGATCAACTGATCGACGAAATCTAGCTGATCGACCGAGATACTTTTGTCGTTTGCGATGGATTCGCGGGTCACGCGCCCTTTGACGTACCCATCGACACGGCTGTTCGCGAGGAACTTGAAACTGACCGTGTTTCCAATTTCGTCAGGGTTCGCGATTACATAGTTTCTCAACTTGGCCAGCGCAGATTTGGACAGGATGCCACCCATTTTCTTGGGCGGCAGATCGGTCTGGATACCCAGTTCAGCGACCTTTTTTTCCAACGCGGTTGAGACTAGAGGGGCATACCCAAAGGTCGATACCTTCTTGATTTCTTCGATGTTGCGCTTGCCGTTCTTGTCCAGCTTGCTTGCCAACAGATCGACATCGAGTTCCAGATAGGTCTGCTGGAACGCGCCTACTCCTGCGGTGACGATGTTGGTAACCAGTACAGCCAACATCAGCAAGCCGACGCCGATTGCAGCGATTCCGTACATTTTGAACCGGCTTTCAGCGGCATTGCGCCGTTTCGTGCGCGCATCTTTTTCGAACAGCGACCCACCTTTGCCGCTTGCACCGGGCACCGGAGCGTTTGGTGGTGTTTGAGAGATATCGGTCATTCGTACTGTTCCCGGTATTTGCGTACGATGTAGAGGGCAAAGATATTCAGCCCCAGTGTAATAACAAACAGGGTCAAACCCAGCGCAAAGGCCACCAGTGTCTCGGCGCTGGCAAAATCCGTGTCACCCGTTAGCTGGCTGACAATCCTTGTGGTGATCGTTGTCATCGCCTCAAACGGGTTCAGCGAAAATTTCGCGATTGCACCGGCAGCCATCACAACGATCATCGTTTCACCGATGGCACGGCTCGCCGCCAACAGGATGGCACCTACGATCCCCGGCAGCGCGGCGGGCAGAACAACCTGTCGTACTGTCTCGGAATGGGTGGCTCCCAGCCCGAGCGAGCCGTCGCGCATCGATTGAGGCACCGCGTTGATGATGTCATCGGACAGCGATGATACAAAGGGGATAAGCATGATCCCCATGACCAGTCCCGCTGTCAGCACCGCATTCGAACTCGCCATCCAGCCAACGCCAATTGCACCACCGTCCCCAAACAACGCAACCAGCGCCGGGCCGACGGTCAGCAGGGCAAACAGACCATAAACAATGGTCGGAATACCCGCCAGAATTTCAAGCAGGGGTTTTGCCAGTGAACGCGTCGCGACAGAGGCGTACTCCGAAAGGTAAATCGCAGCGAACAAGCCGATTGGGACGGCCACGAACAACGCGATCAGAGAAATGTACAGTGTTCCCCAAAGCAGCGGCAGAATGGATAATTCACTGCCTCCGCGAAAGTTGGGAGCCCAGGTGCTGCCGAAAAAGAAATCTTTCCAGGAATGCAGCTGAAAGAAGTTCATCGTTTCGAACAACATCGACAAAACGATACCGATGGTTGTCAGGATCGCGATTGAAGCGGCCAACAAAAGCAATGCGAGAATGCCCCGCTCAACCACGTTGCGCGCCCGAAATTCCTTGTGAGTTCGCATATAGGAATATGCCCAGCCCAGCAAGGCAACCGCTATGACCGCAATTTGCATCGCGGTCTTTCCGTATGCGTTCATAACGCGGTATTCTTGTGCAGCGCGCAAAACAGGCGTCGTTACGTTTTGAGTGATAACCTGGCCGGCCTCTTTCAGGCGGGTAGTTACGTCCGTGATGTCCGCGCGCGCGTTTTGCGCGAATTCCTCGGTTATGGCACCTGAAGCTATTGCACCGTCCAACCCGTCGGCAACACGGCGAACCTCACTCATAATAAGCCCACGGGTGGAACCTTCCGGGATGGCCTGGTCGGGGATCATGCCAGATGCGGTGTTGTTGACGATAAGTGGCTGAACCAACAACCATATGATCAACAAGGCGAGTGCAGGAACCAGCGCGCTGAGTGCCACGTTGTACCCGTAATAGGACGGCAGAGAGTGCAACTCTCGTGCGTCACCCTGTGCACTGGACAAAGCACGCGTGCGGCCCGCCAAAAAGCCAACCGCTGAAATTATGATCAGGACGATCAACAGCCATGATAGAGGCATAAGAACTCCGTGGGGAGGAGAAGTTTGGAGTCAAAGTGAACCGGGGCATTCGTAACGCCCCGGTTCGTGTGAGGTCTGGATCAGGAACCGCCGCCCAGGACGGTTTCGTTTGCCACTGCGTCCTGTACCTTGGCCAGTTCCGGATCGGAAACCAGTCCGTACTGTGCCAGCGGGCCGTCAGGGCCGGCAATCTCATCCGCAACGAAGAACTCGGCATATTCCTTCAGGCCAGGGATCACGCCGATATGAGCTTTCTTCACGTAGAAGAACAGCGGGCGGGAAACCGGATATTCGCCTGTAGCGATGGTTTCGGTCGACGGCGTCACATCCGACATCGTCGCAACCTGCAGCTTGTCGGTGTTGTTTTCATAGAACGCCAGACCAAAGACGCCGATACCGTCCTTGTTGCTGTCGATGCGCGCCAGGGTTTCTGTGTAGTCACCATCGATGTCGACAGAAACGCCGTCGGTGCGCAGAGCGATACAAGCTTTCTCAGCTGCTTTTTTCTTGGCCTTGTCGCTATCGCCCTCGGCAGCGGCAAGATAGACGTCAAAGTCACCAAGGTGTTCACAACCCGCCAGGATCACTTTGTCCTCGAAAACTTCACGGGTACCGTGCTTGGTGCCCGGGATGAAGGCGGCAATCGGCTGCGCTGGGAAGTTCGCGTTGACCTGATCCCAGGTCTTGTAGGGGTTGTCGACCAGCGCGCCGTCAACGACGACCTGAGCGGACAGGGCCTTGTACCAGTCCTCTGGCGTGAATTCGAACGAGTTGCCGTTGATGTCGCTGGCGAAGACAATGCCGTCATAGCCAATCTGAACTTCGATGATGTCAGTCACACCATTGTCGGCGCAGGCTTTGATTTCCTTCTCGCGAATTTGGCGCGACGCGTTGGCCACGTCAATGGTGTTTTCGCCAACACCTTCACAGAAACGCTTGAGGCCTGCAGAGGAGCCACCCGATTCAACAACCGGTGTGGGGAAGTCAAAGTTCTCACCGAAGGCTTCAGCTACGATCGACGCGTATGGCAGTACGGTCGAAGAACCGGCAACCTGAACCTGATCACGGGCTGCAGCAGTGGTGGCCGATACGGCCGCGATCGCAAGCGCCGAAGCCGACAGTTTTACAAAGGACATTTCAGTCTCCTTGGCAATGAATTTCAACGATCACCCCCATGATGATCCTGCGCGAACCCCTACGAGCGGCACGTAAGCCTTTTGTGACAGCTGTGTAACAGTATTATGACAAGGAGCCTGAAATTCGGATGACCTGACGCAAAGCTGTTATGCGCAAGGAGCATTGCTGAATTGCTGGCCATCTACATCGGCGAGCAGCAGCACACTGATCAGTGGGGCAGAATAACCGTAAACGTCGAGCCCTGCCCCAGTTCGCTGTGGACCCTCAGACGTCCCCTGTGGCGATTGACGATATGTTTCACGATCGCAAGGCCCAATCCCGTGCCGCCAAGTTGGCGTGATCGGTGGCTGTCCGCACGGTAAAACCGCTCTGTCAACCTTGGCAGATGCACTGCATCGATGCCGGGGCCATTATCCGAGACTTTTACCCTGACGGACGGCCCGCGCACGGCTGTGTCCCGTTCCTCCAAAGTCAGGTCGATGTCGACTTTGCTGCCACCATACTTGATCCCGTTTTCAATCAGGTTCGTAAAAACCTGCCGCAACTGATCCCTGTCACCCGTAACGGACACGGGATCATCAGGCGCTTGAAGCGTTAGTTCGACGCCAGCGCTGTCAGCCAATGGTCGAAGTGTATCCAAGGTTGATTCGAGTTGCCCAATCAGATCGACCTGTTCCGTTGGGCGCACTCGTTCTTCGCTTTCGACCCGGTTCAGAGATAGAAGATCACCGACCAGCCGGTTCATTCTGTTGGCCTCGTCCGTCATGATCTGCAAAAACCGATCCCGCGCTTCGGTGTCCTCGCGGGCGGGTCCCTGCAATGTCTCGATGAACCCCATCAGCGCGGTCAGAGGTGTGCGGAGTTCGTGACTGACATTCGCGACGAAATCCCGCCGCATCTGACTGGCCTGCTCCAGATGTGTCACGTCCACAAAACTGGTCAGGACGGCCCCGCCCCCGACAGCACCGATACCGTTGATGTAACGGCACTGAACCTCGAATGTCGTGTCCTGAGCACCGTCGTTGGACAAGTGATTGGTTTTGGACGGGCTCTTTGACTTCAAGCTTTGTTCAATTGCCTCGATCACCTGCGGTTGCCGCAAGATCGTTGCAAAGTGGCGGCCCGTGATCTGAGGGCCCAACAATGAAAATGCGTCTGCATTTGCCGCAATGATCCGTTCGGACTGATCCACCAGCACTGCGGCCGCCGGAACCGCCGAAAGAAATTCACTTAGCAGATCGTCAGACATGATGTGCCTCGAAAGGAACCGGATTTATCGGATGGGTAGCCTTGTTTTGCAAAACTCTTGTTGCAGCGCCGCAAAACAAAGCCACAAAATCGCTTAAGAAACTGGTTTAAGCGTATCGCGAAACTTACGCATGTTCTCTTGATAATGCAGCGCACTCCAGGTGATCTTTTGCGCGGCCGCTTCATCAAGTTGTCGCACAACTTTGCCCGGAGACCCCATTACCAGAGAATTGTCCGGGATTTCCTTGTTTTCCGTAATCAGCGCGCCAGCACCAATCAGGCAGTTTTTTCCGATCTTGGCGCCGTTCAGAACAATGGCCCCCATGCCAATCAACGTGTTCTCACCGATTGTGCAACCGTGCAGCATGACCTTGTGGCCGATTGTGCAATTCCTGCCTATGGTCAGGGGGTATCCTGCGTCGATATGCATGACGCAGTTCTCCTGAACGTTGCTGCCTGCACCTATCCGAATTTCCTCGTGATCGGCGCGGATCGTGCAGCCGAACCAGACTGAAGACCCTTCTTCCATCACGACCTTGCCGATCAGATTGGCATCGGGCGCAACCCAGGTGTCGTTGTGGACCTGTGGCGCGAATTCTCCCAAAGCAAAAAGGGTCATGGCAATTCCTCAAATTCGGACTGCAACGTACGCACGTGTGATTGCAGATTGGGTTGCTGAATACGTCGCATACGTTCTGCGCTGACGATGGTTTTTAGCTTTTCTTCAGTCTCATCCAGATCATCGTTGATCAGAACATAGTCATAGTAACCCCAGTGGCTGATCTCATCCCAGCTTTTGAGCATTCGCTTGGCAATCACATCCTCGCTGTCCTGCCCCCGGTTTTCCAGTCTGCGGCGCAATTCGCGGATTGATGGTGGCAGGATGAATATCGACAGAGCGTGCTTGCCAAGGTCGGAATTTCGAATCTGAACTTCACCCTGCCAATCCACGTCAAATAGAACGTCCTGGCCATTGACGATGGTTTCGCGCACCGGCCCTGCCGGAGAGCCGTAGAAATTGCCAAAAACATGCGCATGTTCAAGCATCTGGCCCTGTGTGACCTGCTGCCTGAATTCGTCCTCTGTCAGAAAATAGTACTCGCGCCCGTGCTCCTCACCCGGCCGTGGCGCGCGCGTGGTGGCGGATACCGAAAACTTCAGCCCGTCGTCCCACCGCATGAGCCGCCTGGCAAGCGTGGATTTGCCAGCGCCGGAGGGCGAAGACAAAATGATCAGTAGACCTCGACGATCAGCCATGTCGAATTGTTCCCGTATTTATTCCACGTTTTGCACTTGTTCGCGCATCTGATCGATGACCGCCTTCAGTTCAAGCCCAACTGATGTCAGTTCCGGACTCTGCGATTTCGAACACAGCGTATTTACCTCGCGGTTGAACTCCTGCATCAGAAAGTCCAGTTTGCGGCCAACAGGCCCGTCACCTTTCATCAGGTCCCGGGCCGCGCCGATATGGGCAGTCAACCGGTCGACTTCTTCGGTAACGTCCATCTTGACCGCAATCAGGGCCATTTCCTGAGCGATGCGATCCGGGTCGGCGCCGTCGGTATTTTCCATGACACGTGCAAGATTTGCGTGCAATGTTTCATGCATCTTACCCTTGCGCCGTTCGGCCAGATCCGCGGCTTGCCCCGTCAGTTTTTCAACCTGATCCAGCTGACCTGTGATGACTTTGGCCATCGCCGCGCCTTCGGTTTCCCTCATCTCCAGAAACGCCTCAAGCAGCGGCGCAAAGCCGTGCTTCAGGCATTCGACAAGGGGGGCTGAGTCGTCAGCCTCAACACTTGCATCCATCATGCCCCGCAAGGCCAACAGATCAGATGCTTTTGACGGCGCCAGTGCGATTCCCCGCGCGGCGGCCATTTCTTCGGTTTTGGCCAATGCATCCAGTGCCGCAGACAGGGCAGTCGGGTTCAGTTTGAGGTCTGCAGTGTCCTCCTGACGTGAGACGCGGAGTGAAAGCGTCACGTTTCCACGACTCAATGCCTTGGACAGTTCCGCCCGCAAAGCGGTTTCCAACCCGGTTAGCCAATCGGGCACGCGCAGGCGCATATCCAGCCCCTTGCCGTTCACGCTGCGCAACTCCCAACTCCAGCTGTGCAGGCCAAACTCACCCTTGTCTGAGGCGAACCCGGTCATGGATCTGATCATGTCTGCCCTTTCCTGTCGGCTGATGCGTCCAGCGCGGTTGACGCACCTAATGCCATCCAACGACAGAGGGCAAGTGCTTGCTGTTACCTGCCCTTGATCTCAGCAAGTTAACCATTCGTTAAAGAATTGATCCAAAATTGAATAAACCTGTGCAAATCTGACCGTCACAGTGAACGTGTTGCGAAACTGCGTTCCAGCATAGCGGCCTGCAAAAAACGGCGGGCCTTTGACGTGAAGGTAACGAGGATGAAGTCTGTTTTTGGGAAAAGCCCCGGATCGAGGGTTGGGGAAGTCGTTGCAATGGACCGTTTCCGCAGTGGGCGCAGCCTGTCCCCCATACGTCAGGCGGAAGGCTATTGGACAGCTCTGCTGGATGGGGATGGCGTTCCCAAAAGGTCCCGGGTCGATCCCCGTGGTCTTGAGAACATACTCGAATACACATTCATTCTTGAACGAATCGCCCCCGGCATTGCCCGGTTTCGTCTGGCAGGACACCATCTGAGCGCACTGGCGGGTATGGAAGTGAGAGGGATGACCCTGTCTGCCTTGTTCGAAGCGTCCGCCCGCAAAGAGGTGTCACAGACGATCGAACGGGTTTTCAGCGAACCCGCCATTGCCGAGGTCGAACTTTCCGCTTCTGGCGGGATTGGATGCTCCCGGCTGGAAGGTCGGATGATCCTGCTGCCCCTCAGAAGTGATCTTGGGGAGGTTAGCCGCATTCTTGGTGTGTTGGTCAGTGACGATCCCGTCGGGACAACACCCCGACAATTTGAAATCTGCGCCAATCGGGTGCGGGAAGTCGCAGGCATTCAGGGCCCCAGCACCGCTGATAAGGAACCCGCAATGGAATTTGCGGAAGATCAGAAAGAATTTGACCACCCGACACAACATTTGCGTCTGGTTGTATCGAACGAACCCGATTAGGCGACGGGCGCGAAATGAAAACGGCGGGACTAATTGCCCGCCGTTGTCGGTGTTTATAAATGGATCGGTGTTCAGCCGGCTGCGCGCTTGTTTCTGTCCCGGCGCAGATTTGTAAGTTCTTCGGCCACGAGGAAAGCAAGTTCCAGCGATTGGGTGGCGTTCAGACGCGGGTCACAGGCCGTGTGGTAACGGTCGGACAGGTCTTCCTCGGTCACGGCACGAACACCACCGGTGCATTCGGTAACGTCCAAGCCGGTCATTTCAAAATGAACACCGCCCGGAACTGTTCCTTCGGCCTGGTGAACGCCGAAAAAGTCGCGGACCTCCCGCAGAACCGACTCGAACGGTCTGGTTTTATAGCCCGTGGCCGATTTGATCGTGTTGCCGTGCATCGGGTCGCAGACCCAGGTTACATTGGCGCCCTCTTCTTTGACGGCCTTGATCAGACGCGGCAGATGTTCACCTGCCTTACCTGCACCGAACCGCGCAATCAGGGTCAAGCGCCCCTCTTCGTTTTCCGGGTTCAGTTTGGACATCAGAACCTTGAGGTCCTCAGCGGTCGTTGTCGGGCCGCATTTCAATCCGATTGGGTTTTGAACGCCCCGGCAGAATTCGACATGCGCGCCATCGGGCTGACGTGTGCGATCCCCAATCCAGATCATGTGACCCGAGCCCGCCAACCACTTACCCGAGGTTGAATCCAGCCGTGTCAGCGCCTCTTCGTATTCCAGAAGCAGACTTTCATGGCTTGTGTAGAACTCGACCGTCGAAAACTCGTGAGTGGTATCAGCGGTGATTCCCGCCGCACCCATGAAGTCGATGGTGTCCTGGATGCGATCGGCAATTTCCGAATATTTCTGAACATCTTGCTCATCGGTGAAGCCCAACGTCCAGGAGTGCACCCTGCTCATATCCGCGAAGCCACCGGTGGAAAACGCACGCAGCAGGTTCAGCGTAGCGGCCGCCTGTGTGTAGGCCTGCAACATCTTTCCAGGGTTCGGAATGCGCGCTTCGGGTGTGAACGCAAGTTCGTTGATTATGTCGCCGCGATAGCTGGGCAGCTCCACGCCGTCTACAACCTCAGTCGGTGCGCTGCGCGGCTTGGCAAATTGTCCGGCCATACGGCCCACCTTTACCACCGGCACCTTGGCACCGTAGGTCAGCACCATCGCCATTTGCAGCATTACTTTGAACGTGTCACGGATCGCATCTGCGCTGAACTGTTCGAAACTTTCCGCGCAATCTCCGCCCTGAAGCAGGAAGGCCTCGCCGCGACCGGCGGCACCGAGATGTTGCTTGAGGCGCCGCGCCTCGCCTGCAAAGACCAGCGGCGGATACTGGGAAAGCTGCGCCTCGACTTTGGCCAGTGCGGCCGCATCGGTATAGTCAGGCATCTGAACCCGCGGCTTGTTGCGCCAGTTCGATTTTTGCCATTCGGTCATAGCTTGGATCTCCGCTGAAGTATTTCAGGTGGTCTCTATACAAAAAGCATTGAAGAGTGACCATATCCCAATTGCGCCTCTTGACGGCGGAAACAAGCTTTGAGCATGGTATTTGCCAACTCTGCCGTCGTTTCCGTGCCGGAAGCGCCGTAATAAGGACAATCAGCCATGCAAGAGCAACGCCAAGTTGTCGAAGTGGAAATCACATCGGCCAAACCACGCCGCTTTATCTTTGTCCTGCTGGACAAATTTTCGATGTTGTCCTTTGCATCAGCTCTGGACAGTCTTCGTATTGCCAACCGCATGGCAGAAAAAGAACTGTATACTTGGCAACTCGTTGGCGAGGGTGGAGAAACCGCGAGCTGCTCGGCAGGAACATCTTTCAATCTGGATGACGATCTAGCCGAACTTCAACGCGACGATGTTGTGTTGGTGTGCGGTGGCGTCGACGTTCTGAAAGCGTCCACGAAGAAGATGCTGAACTGGCTGCGCCGAGAGGCACGCAAGGGCATTCGCATCGGTGGTCTGTGTACCGGTGCGCACACATTGGCCAAGGCGGGCCTTCTGGAAGGTAAACGCGCAACGATTCACTGGGAAAATGCGGACAGCTTTGCCGAAGAGTTCGAGAATGTTGAACTCACCAAATCGGTGTTCCTGATCGATGGCAACCGGATGTCGACGGCTGGTGGTACATCGTCAATCGACCTGATGCTGAAACTGATCGCGGATGATTACGGCGAAGAACTTGCCAATGCGGTTGCCGACCAGATGATCTATTCCTCGATCCGCACGGATCAGGATACTCAGCGTCTGTCGACTCCGACGCGGATCGGGGTACGTCATCCGAAGCTCAGCCAGGTCATCCAAATGATGGAAAAGAACATCGAAGAACCGATCTCGCCCTCGATTCTGGCCAAGGATGTCGGAATGTCCACACGACAGCTTGAACGACTTTTCCGCCGTTATCTGAACCGGTCGCCGAAACGGTACTATATGGAGCTGCGCCTACAAAAAGCGCGGAACCTGCTGATGCAGACGGATATGAGCGTCATCAACGTGGCGCTGGCCTGTGGTTTTGCCAGCCCTTCACATTTTTCCAAGTGCTACCGGGCGCACTACAATACAACGCCGTATCGCGAGCGTGGAACACACAGCGCCCGACTGTCGGTTTGATGTAGCCCGACAGTCCTGAATATGGGGTGCGCCTACTTCGACAGTTTGTAGACCGCGCCCTGCCCCACAGAAATGAACCAGATCGAACCGTCGGGCGCCTCGACGATGTCACGTACGCGTTCGGTTTCGGGGGCTTTGATCTGCTCGACTTCGCGGAGCGGCGAGCCGGAAAGCCGGGCGATGTAGTCAAATTTCAAAGAGCCTACAAACATGCTCCCCTTCCATTTTGGCCAAAGCTTTCCGGAATACACCAGCAGTCCGGACGGCGCGATTGAGGGATCCCAGTAGAATTCAGGCTGCTCCATACCGGGTTTTGCGGTCCCTTCCCCGATCTTCGCGCCCGAATAGTGTTTTCCATAAGAAATCACCGGCCATCCGAAATTCGCGCCTTTCCGGATTAGATTGACCTCATCCCCACCTTTCGCGCCATGTTCCGACACCCAGAGGCGGCCTTGCAGATCCAATCCCGCCCCCTGCGGGTTTCGGTGGCCAAAGGACCAGATTTCGGGCCGGATACCAGCCTGTCCGACAAAGGGATTTCCGGCGGGCACGGAACCATCTCGATTGATTCGAATTACAGAACCGTTGTGATTAGCACGGTCCTGCGCTGATGGGCGGTCTCCACGTTCGCCAATGGTCACAAACAGCGTGCCGTCGCTGGCTTCGACAATGCGCGACCCAAAATGTCGCCCTCCAGAACTTCCAGGCGCAGCTTCAAAAATAGTCCGAACATTCGTCAGCCGTTTGCCATTTTCACTTAGCCGACCGACGGCGACCGCTGTGCCGGCCCCGCCCTGCTGACGTTTGGAATAGGTAAGAAAAACCTCACGTGTTCGGGAAAAATCGCGTGGAATCATTACGTCCAGCAGACCGCCCTGCCCCGAAGCATACACCTTTGGAACACCGGTCACGCGATCAGCTTTTCCCGCAGCCACACGCAGCAGATCGCCGTCTCGTTCGGTCACCAGAAAACTGCCATCGGGCAGAATTCCGATGGCCCAAGGCGTATCCAGACCACCCAATAGCTTTGTAACCCGAACCTGTCCGACTGATGTATTGATCAGTTCGGCAACAGAAATCGCCGGGAAGAAGATCGTTAGCAGAATCACAAAATACTTAAGCATCGCATCGCGCCTTGTCGCATCAAACGCCCCAGCGGACCAAAATCAGGCCCATCAAATCAAATGAATTCCTTTGCACAAACCACTTTTTCGTTAGGACTTTCCTTTTCCGGACAGCTTGCCTAGGGTCTGAGGCAGAACGAATACGTTCCAATACGGGAGTAACCATATGAAAAAGCTGCTTACGGCCTCTGCGGCCATTGCATTGATGGCTGGCGCCGCATCCGCGGAAGACGTCAAACTTGGTATCATCTTTGGCTTCACCGGCCCAATCGAATCTCTGACCCCGCCGATGGCCGCGGCTGCGGAACTGGCGATGAAAGAAGTCGCCGACAGCGGTCTGCTGCTGGATGGCGCGTCAGTCACTGCGATCCGGGCAGACTCGACTTGCATCGATTCCGGTGCGGCCACCGCGGCAGCCGAACGTCTGATTACATCGGACAAGGTTGACGGTATCGTTGGTGCGGACTGCTCGGGTGTGACCGGCGCCGTGCTTTCGAACGTTGCATTGCCGAACGGCATGGTGATGATTTCGCCTTCGGCGACCTCACCCGCTTTGTCGACCGCCGAAGACAACGGCCTGTTTTTCCGCACTGCGCCGTCTGATGCCCGCCAGGGTCAGATCATGACCGAGGTGCTGATGGATCAGGGCGTCAAAGAAGTCGCTCTGACCTACACCAACAACGATTACGGCAAAGGTATTGCCGACAGCTTCCAGCAAGCCTTCGAAGCGGCAGGCGGAACCGTCACGATCTCGGCCGCTCACGAAGACGGCAAAGCCGACTATTCGGCTGAAGTCGGTGCGCTGGCTGCGGCGGGCGGCGAAAAGCTGGTGATCGCTGGTTATGTCGATCAGGGTGGCTCGGGCGTTATGCGCGCGGCGCTGGATTCCGGCGCATTCGACAGCTTCCATTTCCCTGATGGTATGTACGGCGCCAAGCTGGAAAGCGATTTCGGTTCTGAAATCGACGGCTCGACCGGTCAGCTGCCGGGCACCGACAGCCCTGGTGCAGAAACCATGGTGGCGATGGGTGAAGCGAACGGCTTTGACGGAACATCGTCCTTTGTCGGCGAATCCTATGATTCAGCTGCGCTGATCTTGCTGGCCATGCAGGCCGCAGGTTCGAAAGCTCCGGCTGATTATGCTGGCAAGGTCATGGATGTGGCCAACGCGCCGGGTGAAAAGATCTATCCGGGTGAACTGGCCAAAGCACTGCAGATCCTCAAGGATGGTGGCGAAGTCGACTATGTTGGCGCAACTGCTGTCGAACTGATCGGCCCCGGTGAATCAGCCGGTAACTATCGCGAGTACAAGATCGAAGACGGCAAGATCACAACCGTTCAGTTCCGTTGATCGACCTACTCAAATGATATCAGGCAGCCCGGACCTTGTGTCCGGGCTGTTTCAATGACAAAAGACCGCACCTCGGTTCAGAGGTCTGGCAACACGAAAACAGAGCTGCCCTAAATGATGCAGCCAGGGGATAACATGATCGTCGTTGAAGACGTGCATAAGCACTTTGGTGGCTTTCACGCGGTGGATGGAGCTACGCTGGAAATCGCGAAAGGTTCGATCACGGGTTTGATCGGGCCGAACGGGGCCGGAAAGACAACTCTTTTCAACGTGATCGCAGGGGTTCTTCCGCCAACCAGCGGCAAGGTCACGATGGATGGTGAGGACATCACCGGACTGCCCCCGCACGAATTGTTTCACAAGGGGCTTCTGCGTACGTTCCAGATCGCCCATGAGTTTTCGTCGATGTCCTGCCGGGAAAACCTCATGATGGTTCCAGGAGCCCAATCCGGGGAATCGCTGTGGAATACATGGTTTGGCAGAAAGCGGATCGCTGACGAAGAACGCGCCCTTCGTGCCAAGGCTGATGAGGTGCTGGAATTTCTGACCATCGAGCATCTTGCCGATCACAAGGCCGGACAGGTTTCCGGTGGTCAAAAAAAACTGCTGGAACTTGGCCGCACCATGATGGTCGACGCCAAGATCGTGTTTCTTGACGAAGTTGGTGCCGGCGTGAACCGCACCCTGCTTATGACCATCGCCGACACGATTCTTCGTCTCAACAAGGAACGCGGCTACACCTTTGTGGTTATCGAACATGACATGGATTTCATCGGCAAGATCTGTGATCCGGTGATCTGCATGGCCGAAGGCAAGGTTCTGGCCGAGGGTACGTTGGACGAAATCAAGGCCAACGAGCACGTGATCGAAGCTTACCTGGGAACCGGTCTGAAAAACAAAGACAAGCTGGAGGCCGGGGCATGAGCGGCAATCCTTATCAGGACGACCACGGCAACAAGGATGCAACAATCACCAATACCGCTGGACAGGGAACCATGACGCCAGCCCATCGTGAAAGCGGTGAAACGCACTATGTCGGTGGCGGACCGTTCCTGATTGGCGACACCATGACAGGCGGTTACGGCAAGGGGCCGGATATTCTGCACGAATGCACGATTGCCGTCGACAAAGGTGAAATCGCAGTGATCGTCGGCCCCAATGGTGCCGGTAAATCCACGGCCATGAAGGCTGTATTTGGTATGCTTGACGTTCGGTCCGGCTCTGTTCGGCTGGATGGAGAAGACATTACCAACCTGAGCCCACAGGACCGTGTGGTTCGCGGGATGGGCTTCGTGCCTCAGACCCAGAACATATTCACCTCGATGACAGTTCAGGAAAATCTGGAAATGGGCGCGTTCATACGGCGCGACGATTTCTCGGACACGATGGAGCAAGTCTTTCATCTGTTTCCGATCCTCAAGGAAAAACGAAATCAGGCAGCGGGTGAGTTGTCGGGCGGACAGCGTCAGCAGGTGGCCGTAGGCCGGGCACTGATGACACAGCCCAAAGTGTTGATGCTGGATGAACCAACCGCAGGTGTGTCACCTATCGTGATGGACGAACTGTTCGACCGGATCATCGAGGTCAGCCGAACAGGCCTTCCGATTCTCATGGTTGAGCAGAACGCGCGGCAAGCTCTTGAGATCGCTGACAAGGGATATGTTCTGGTGCAGGGTCGCAATGCCTATACGGGAACCGGCAAGGAACTGCTCGCCGACCCGGAAGTTCGAAAGAGCTTCCTTGGCGGCTGACAGGTAGAATCCACGCGCAGCATCTGAAAATTGTCACAATTGTGGCGACCCTCGTTGCCACAAATTAATATCGACACGTGTGGGCGACCAAGACGTTGATATTAATTCGCATTTTTCGTGCATGTTTTTTTCTATCCGTTTTTCCGTATCAGAAATTCGACAATGACTGGCTGAAATTGCGCCACAATACCCCCCTATCGGGTGCGAGCCGTAAGGTAACTCTTACGGGGCTGGCACGAAAAAAGTGTCGGCTGAGCTCTCCCCAAAACCGAGCCGACTCCCGTGGGACCGGCTTGCCCAACACTCCGGACCAACAAAAATGAAAAAACTGACAATTGCCGCCATTCTCTGCCTTTCTGCCAACGCGTCTGTTGCGGCGGAACGCAGTTTTGTGTGCGTCTCGGATATCGACGGAACGGAATTTCACCTGACGAAAAGTGGCGATGACAGTACCGGATCCATCGCGGTGAACGATATCGCTGGCTCGGCCCAGGTTTTTCCGGGGCTTGGTAATCTGACGTTCATGTATGTGGATGAAAGCAACGTCATGACTTTTGTCGTTAAACTTCCCGATCTGAATTACGACCTGTCCGTTCAGCGACCCCAACCCAAAAATGACAACGGTAAATGCAAGGAAGTGTGACGAACTCACTAACCTTTAGAGTGTCATCTATCTATTTAAATTCAAAGTGATGGATGGTGGGTCTAACATTTAACACGCCTTCTCAACTGCCTGTGATTGTGTGACATAATCGCTTTTTTGAAAACCGTTCCGGCATAGGTTGAAAAGTGAAATCGCGGTCGGGCTTTCAAGGCCCACCTCGGTTTCACTTAACCTGACCATAGACAGGCGCTTGCAAGGTCGAAATTCTCGGCTTTGCACTCGCCAATAAACGGAACAGTGAACGATGAAGAACGTGATAACTCAACTTTTTGCCCTGCTTATTCCTTCGCTTGGTTTTGCCGCTGGCGGTCCACTGGATGGAGCAGATTTTGTCGTCAATTGTGTATCGGATCAGAATGGTGCCTCGGTTACTCTGGCGCGCTCCGGTGGGACGGACAAGGGATTCATCATAACCGAATCCGTCAAGGGTGAGGCTACAATACTTTCCGGCATTAACTCTCTGACTTTCCTTCATATTATGGGAAAGGATGTCATAACTTTCGTAGTGGATTTTGACGACCTGAGCTATGATCTGACGATCAAAGGGCCGAACGCCACAAACGATCGCGGTGCCTGCAGTGATCCGGTAAGTTGAATGCCAATTGATCAGTTCCTCAATACCCGTCCGGTAATGATGAAAAAACCGGCACAAAATGTTGTGTCCGGTACGCACACCGTGCCATAAGGCCGCACCCGGACTGTGAGAAGAACTGATGGATCTATTGAACGCGCTGGTTGCGCTTGCGAATTTTGTCCTCGTGCCGGCTGTTGCCTATGGCAGCCAGCTGGCACTTGGGGCACTTGGGGTGACGCTGATCTACGGCATCCTGCGCTTTTCCAATTTTGCCCACGGCGACACGATGGCATTCGGCGCGATGATCGCCGTACTGCTGACATGGTGGCTGCAGAGTATGGGCGTCAGCTTTGGACCTTTGCCCACAGCTTTGCTGGCCCTGCCAATGGCAATTCTTGGTTGCATCATCCTTGTTCTTGTCACGGACAGGCTGGTCTATCGATTTTATCGAGAACAGAAAGCCAAACCGGTAATCCTAGTCATCGTTTCGATGGGTGTCATGTTCATCATGAACGGATTGGTCCGGTTCGTCATCGGACCCAACGATCAACGGTTTGCCGACGGTGAAAGATTTCTGATTTCCGCCCGGGATTTCAAAGAGATGACTGGCCTTCGCGAAGGGCTGGCCATCAAAACTACACAAGGCCTAACAGTGGTCGTGGCCGTTATCGCCGTGGTTCTGCTGTTCTGGTTCCTGAACAAGACGCGGACCGGAAAGTCGATGCGGGCCTATTCCGACAACGAGGATCTGGCCCTGCTGTCCGGCATCAATCCTGAGCGTGTCGTGATGATCACCTGGATCATTGTGGCGGCACTGGCGACGACGGCGGGTGTCCTCTATGGTCTCGATAAAAGCTTCAAGCCGTTTGTCTATTTCCAGCTGCTCCTGCCGATCTTTGCGTCAGCTATCGTCGGCGGGCTGGGGAATCCGCTGGGCGCGATTGCGGGCGGGTTCATAATTGCCTTCTCCGAAGTCACGATCACATACGCCTGGAAAAAGGTCATCACATATGTTGCGCCGGAAAGCCTTGCGCCGTCCGGCCTCGTGCAGCTCATGTCAACGGATTACAAATTCGCGGTCAGCTTCGTGATCCTGCTGATTGTACTTTTGTTCAAGCCCACCGGGCTTTTTAAAGGAAAAGCGGTATGAACGAGACAGTCAAGAATACCCTGCTGTTCGTACTGGTCGGCGTACTCATTCTGCTGACCGGGTTCATGCAAAGCTGGAACTCGGCTGTGTTGATCCTGAATATGGGATTGATCTCGGCCATAATGGCAATCGGCGTGAACCTGCAATGGGGCTTTGCAGGTCTGTTCAACGTCGGCGTCATGGGTTTTGTTGCGTTGGGCGGGTTGGCCGTTGTGCTGATCGCGGCCTCTCCGACGCCGGGAGCGTGGTCATCTGGCGGTGTCGGTATCGTCGTCGCGTTGCTGCTTGGGGCCGCAACTGTGGTCGCCGCTGTTCTGACGGCAAAAAAGATGCCCAAGGGGCGGCTTCGCAATATTTCGATACTGGGGATTCTGGTCGTCGGTTTTGTCGTATACCGTCAGGTGTTCGACCCTAGCGTTGCTGGTGTTGAGGCGATCAATCCCGCAGCTGCCGGCAACATCGGTGGGCTTGGACTGCCTGTTTTGTTGGCGTGGCCCGCTGGTGGTCTTCTGGCCGCGGGCGCCGCATGGCTGATCGGTAAAACCGCGCTCGGGCTTCGGTCTGACTATCTGGCAATCGCCACCCTTGGTATTGCCGAGATCATCATTGCGGTTCTCAAGAACGAAGACTGGCTGGCCCGCGGTGTAAAGAACGTCATCGGCCTGCCCCGTCCTTTGCCGTATGAGATTGATCTGCAGAACTCAGCGGATTTTGTCGAACGCGCAGCCAGCCTGGGGCTTGATCCTGTCACCGCGTCGACGCTTTACGTCAAATTCGGCTACTCAGTCCTGTTCATGATTGTTTTGCTCGTCTTGCTTTGGATGGCGCAAATGGCACTCAAAAGCCCGTGGGGCCGTATGATGCGCGCCATTCGCGACAACGAGGTCGCAGCCGAAGCCATGGGCAAGGATGTTACGCGCCGCCACCTTCAGATATTTGTTCTGGGCTCGGCGATCTGCGGCATTGCCGGAGCAATGATGACAACACTGGACGGACAGTTGACGCCGGGCACATACCAGCCGCTCCGCTTTACTTTCCTTGTATGGGTCATGGTGATTGTAGGTGGATCAGGCAACAACTTTGGTGCGGTTCTGGGTGCTATGCTGATCTGGTTCCTTTGGGTTCAGGTTGAACCAATCGGTATTTGGCTGATGCAGATCATTACCGCAGGTATGACGGATGGAAGTCCGCTGAAAGAACACCTGTTGGACAGCGCGGCGCATATGCGTTTGCTGACGATGGGGCTCATTCTGTTGCTTGTACTCAGGTTCAGCCCCAGAGGTCTGATTCCCGAACGATAAGAACAAACCATTCAAATTGTTGAAACTGCGCCGGGATTTCGGCGCAGTTTCTTGATGGAAAGCCCAAAATTAATTAAAGAGGTTCATCGCCGAGAAACTCTTTCGGTGCAGATTGTCCGCACTCACTCACTCGCTTCTCATACGGTCTGTAACGATCACCATCTTAACCTCAGAGACGAACTGCGAACCAAAATGAAACTTGGATCAACCAAAACCACTCTTCTCCTGGCAATTCTGGCTGGACTATCCGCATGTGTTCCTTCACCAGAAAAACTTGAATCTGAACCGGTAACTGTCCAGACGCCCAAAGGTGCGGTGACTTGTCAGTTGTACACCCGGAACACGGTAATCTGGGATCGCGCGATTGATTTCCCTGCGACCAAAATGTCTGTTGCCGAAGCGGATGCGTATTGCAAACAGGAAGGCCAACGCCTGCTTCAGTAGTCTTTGCGAAGACTGGTTGGGACCAGCGTATTGCAGCTGGTTCCGCCTTACCGATTTCGGAACAAACCGCCTAAAATGCCGCGCACGATGCGTCGCCCCGTTGTGCCTTTAAGCTCCTTGATGACGGCCTCTGACATCGCAGATGCGAACGTATCCTTTTTACGTGTGTACCGGGCAGTTGACCGTCCAACGCGGCTGCCGCTAAACCGTCGGGCGGAAGAAAACTCCCGTTCCATGGCGGATTGCTGCTCTACGACATCGTCAGATTCGGCGCGTTCTGCCTCGCGTGCGGCCTGTTCGGCACGGGCGGTCAGGATTTCATATGCCGACTTCCTTTCGACACGTTGATCGTACTTGCCCGACATTGCCGAGTTTGCCAGCGCCTGCTTCCTTTCGTCGGCGGTTATCGGACCCAATTGCGTACTGGGAGGCCTGATCAACGTGCGCTGCACAATCCCCGGCACCCCCTTTTTTTCGAGCATCGAGGTCACGGCTTCTCCGACACCGACCTCACGTATTGCTTCTTCGGTTTCGAACGCCGGGTTGTCGCGATACGTTTCGGCCGCCATGCGCAGGTTTTTCCTGTCCCGTGCTGTAAATGCCCGCAGAGCGTGCTGAATTCTGTTGCCCAGCTGGCCCAGGATATCTTCGGGAATATCGGCCGGGCTTTGTGTAATAAAGTAAACCCCCACACCCTTTGAGCGGATCAGCCGGGCAACTTGCTCCACCTTGTCGACAAGTACCTTTGGGGCGTCTTCAAACAGAAGATGCGCTTCGTCAAAAAAGAACACCAGCCTTGGTTTTTCAGGGTCGCCTACCTCGGGCAGTTCTTCGAACAACTCGCTTAACAGCCACAACAGAAACGTTGCATAAAGACGAGGCGCCCCCATCAGCTTGTCCGACGCCAGAATGTTGATCATTCCGTGCCCATGTTCGTCATTGCGCATCAGATCCGACAAATCCAGCGCTGGCTCGCCGAACAACTGCGTCGCGCCCTGATTTTCCAGCACCAGCAAGCGCCGCTGAATCGCGCCGATCGATGCGGTTGATATGTTCCCGTAGCGGAGTGACAGCTGGCTGCGGTTTTCACCGACCCAGACCAAAAGCGCCTGAATGTCCTTGAGGTCAAGCAGCGGCATGCCCTCTTCATCCGCGACGCGAAACGCGATGTTCAAAATACCTTCCTGCGCTTCGCTGAGTTCCAGCAAACGAGACAGAAGCAATGGCCCCATCTCGGTCACGGTCGTGCGCACCGGGTGGCCTTGTTTCCCGAACAGATCCCAAAAGGTCACGGGACAGCTGTGATACGAGAAATCGGAAAGTCCAATAGTTTCGGCGCGATCAAGAAAGGCTTGGTGAAGCTTGTGATCAACACGCCCGGATTTGGCCAGCCCCGATAAATCGCCTTTCACATCAGCTAGGAAAACCGGCACACCAGCCTTGGAAAATCCTTCAGCCAGAATTTGCAGTGTTACGGTTTTCCCTGTCCCGGTTGCACCTGCGATCAAACCATGACGGTTGGCGTATTTTAGGGACAATTCCTGCGGCTGGTCATATTCTGCTCCGGCCCCACCCAAAAAAATCTTTTCACCCATTATGGTTATGCCTCAATATTTCACGGTCCACTGCCAGCATACAAACTTAACCTTTACCTGCGATAGTCCCTTTGTCCCCTACTGGCGTTGCCGGATTTGGGGGCAGACTTCCTCCCTGTCGACTGGCTGTGCCTTCGGGCACGGCCTTTTTTAGACATGCACCGGGAAATAGCGATATTTCAGCATTAAAATTCCCGGATAGCTGTTGACCGATGTCCTCCCCTTTCGTAACGTCTCGGACATAACTAAGTCGGCCAGTCCGACGGGGAGAAATATTCATGAAAGGGAGCCGTTCCTCCGGCTCCCTTTTTCGTTGTTCAACCGGAAATCACCGATTTGAGCAGAAATCCGATCAAATTCATTCACCCCGCGATCTTCGCACCTGACACCGCACGGCAACGATGGTAGACGGGGCAAAAAGTTCTATCGGATGAAATGAGGCATTCATGATCAAGAAACTGATTCCGCTGAGCGTAGCGGCAACCGCGATTCTGGCCGGTGCTGTTTTTGCTCAGGACACCACGACTACTGCCGGTGAAAGTCAGGCAGAGACATCGCAGGCGACCGGCACCGGATTGGATCTGGGTGAAAGCGGACCACGCATTGGTGAGCAATATGTTAAGGAAGAATTCGGCGATTGGGACTTGGCGTGCGTCAAGACGGAGACCGAGGCCGACCCTTGCGCCTTGGTACAGCTTTTGACGGGTCAGGACGGCAACCCGATGGCCGAGGTGACAGTATCTCGCCTTCAGGATGGTGGGGTCGCAGTAGCCGGTGCCACCGTCATCGTGCCGCTGGAAACCTTTTTGCCGGCACAGCTTGAGCTTTCTATCGATGGTGCGCCCTCAAAGCGCTACAACTACCGCTTCTGCAACACGGTTGGATGCTTTTCTCAGCTTGGCCTGACACAATCTGACGTAGATGCAATGAAGGGCGGTTCCGAAGCCATCGTTTCGGTTGTGCCTGCTCAGGCCCCCAATCAGGTTCTGCAAATGAAAATGTCGCTAAAGGGTTTCACGTCCGGCTTCGAAACACTTATTCCACGAAGCAACTGACACGATATTCCGAAAAGCCGCCAGCTAAGAGCTTGGCGGCTTTTTTGTCAGTTAAATTCGTTTCAGCGCCAGGACAGCGTTTAGCCCGCCAAATGCAAAGGCGTTGCTAAGAGCCACGTCAACCTTGGCTTCACGCGCCTCGTTCGGCACCACATCCAAGGCACATTCCGGATCGGGCTCTTCGTACCCAATTGTTGGAGCGACAATTCCGTCCCGCAGCGCCATGATGCAGGCCAACAATTCCACTGCGCCGGTTCCACCGATCAAATGCCCATGCATCGACTTTGTTGACGAAATCATCAACTCATCCGCATGTGGCCCAAACACGTCCGCAACCGCTGCGCACTCAGTTTTATCATTGGCGGCCGTACCGGTGCCATGTGCGTTGATGTAGCCGACTTCGCTTGCATTTATCCCGGCATCTGCCAACGCACCGGACATGGCCCGGGCCGCTCCCTGCTTGCTGGGCATGACGATGTCTGCCGCATCAGATGACATGGCATAGCCGACAACTTCGCACAGGATGTCTGCCCCACGTGCACGGGCGTTTTCGTAATCTTCAAACACGAAGACGCCTGCACCTTCACCCTGAACCATGCCGTTCCGGTTCGCACTGAAAGGACGGCACGCGTCTTTGGACATGACACGCAGGCCCTCCCACGCTTTCACGCCGCCAAAGCACAACATGGATTCCGAGCCGCCGGTAATCATCGCAGGCGCCGCCCCGCTGCGCACCATCTGAAACGCAAGAGCCATCGCGTGGTTGGACGAGGCGCAAGCGGTCGAGACGGTAAAGCTGGGGCCTTTGATATTGTGCTCCATCGAAACGTGACTGGCGGCAGCGTTGTTCATCAGCTTCGGCACAACAAATGGATGCACCCGATTTTTGCCGTCTTCGTAAACCGAGCGGTAATTATCATCCCAGGTAGAGACGCCGCCGCCTGCCGTCCCAAGAACGACACCAGAGCGCGCAGCGAGTTCGCCATGAAATTCGATGCCGGATTGTTCGATCGCTTCCTTGGTCGCGGTCAGCGTGAACTGGGTAAACCTGTCATAAAGGGTCATCTGTTGCCGGTTGAAACGGCCTTCAGCCTCGAACCCGCGTACCTGTCCGCCGATCTTGATGGCCAGACGCTCGACATCACGAAAATCCAGTTCACCGATGCCACAACGTCCTTCGCGCATCGCTTCGAGTGTATCGGGGACAGAGTGGCCCAGAGAGTTGATTGTGCCAGCTCCGGTAATGACGACGCGTTTCATGATCGCTCGTCAGACCTTTTCAGCCACTAGTTTTTCGATACCCGCGATGATTGCCGCCACGTTGGTGATGTCAAAATCGCTGGCCGTCGGTTCGTTTGCGTTGAACGGAATGGAAATGTCGAACTCTTCCTCGATCGCAAAGATGCTTTCGACCAACCCCAGGCTGTCAATTCCAAGATCCTGCAGGGTGCTTTCGGGCGTGACGTCCGATGGCTCCAGCACGGCCTGCTCTGCAATGATTGCGATGACACGGTCGCTGATGCTCATTTCAATCCCCTGATTGTCGCTTCACGGTTGATTTAATCGCTTGGGGACTATTTGAAAACAGCCTTTTTCAGCGCCTCTATGTCACGGGCCAAGCGCGGCAGACGACGCTGCGCCTTATAAATATCCGTATGGCTTTCCATTTTGATGCCCGGATATCCCATTATGACACGGCCTGCTGGCACGTTGGACAGAATCTTGGTGCCGCCGCCGGAAATCACGCCATCGCCGATAAAGATGTTGTCGACCACACCAGTCTGACCGCCGAGAACCACGTTGTTGCCGATCTCAACGGAGCCGGACACTCCGGTTTGGCCGCACAGCAGACAGTCCTTGCCGACACGCGTATTGTGACCAACGTGAACAAGGTTATCCAGCTTTGAGCCATCACCAATTCGGGTGTTTCGAATTGTGCCGTTATCAACGGTGCAGTTGGAGCCTACTTCGACGTCATCTCCGATCTCGACAGCGCCAAGAGAGTGAATCCGAAGCCAGCTTTGGGCTTTCGCCTCGCCCTGATCACCCATTGTTTTGCGGACGTTCTCAACACCCGAAACCTCAGGAGTGACAAAGCTGAAACCGTCCCCACCGATCCGGGCGCCCGGCTGAGCGATGAAGCGGTCACCAATAACAGCACGCGCGCCGACACTGACCATTTCACGCAGTAACGCATCTCTGCCCAGTTGAGCATCCATGCCTATCACACAATGCGCCCCAATGACCGAGCCATCACCGATTCTTGCTCGCGCGCCGATCACCGTCAAAGGCCCGATGGAAACATCTGCACCAATCTCGGCCGTAGGGTCTACAACTGCCGATGGGTGAACACCGGGCTCAATCCCCTGCCCCCGGTCCAACATCGCCGTAACACCGGCCATCGCCATACGTGGCCGCTGGACGAAAATTGCAGCTTCCAACCCAAGTTCTTCCCAAGGTGCGCCTTCCCACAACAGGGCGGCGCGGGCTGCGCCCTGCCCCAGAGCCTCGGCATATTTCGGCGACATCGCCATTGCCAAATCTGTTGGCCCCGCATCGGCCGGTTCAGCCGCGCGCAAAATGGTCAGGTCAGTATTGCCCTGCGTGTCCGCACCAAGCGTTTCGGCAATCTGTTGGACTGTGAACTTCATGTCGGGGTTCCCTGTCAAAGGATTTGCCCCGTGCTTAACCCTGAACCGCCGGTAGGGCCACCCCCGCATTGTTCAACGCATTCCAGATCTTCTTGTCCCGGTCATACACGTCACGGCGGTACTGAACCTCACCCTTTGGACCAATATAGGCTGTTCGGTAGATCAGATGCACAGGTACAGGTTTTTCCAGTTTCACCTTGGTTTCATTTCCGGTGTTCAACACACGATGGAAGAACTTTTTCGGACTTTCTTCCTGTAAGGCCAGCAACGCATAGGCGAATTCGAACGGTTGAGCCAACCGAATACACCCGTGCGAAAACGCCCTGACTTCACGTGCGAACAAACTTTTTTGCGGCGTGTCGTGCAAGTAAATGTTGTACTTGTTCGGGAACATGAACTTCACCAGCCCCAGCGCATTGCTTTTGCCCGGAGGCTGGCGCATCGAGAACGGGAAGTTGCGGGCAGAGAACTGATTGAAATCAACTGCCCCCCGGTTGATGGCGCGCCCACTCCGATCCGTGATCTGAATATGGCCTACCGCATTGGGATTGCTGCGAAGTTTCGGCAAGTATTCCTTGGTTATGATCGAACGTGGGACATACCAACTGGGGTTGATCACCATGTGTTCCATCTGATCCGAGAATTCCGGGCTGCGGCGATCACTGGTGTTTTTCCCGATCACTGCGCGCGTTTCAAAAGTAACCTGACCATCGTCAACGATCTTTGCTGAAAAATCGGTCTGGTTCACAAGGATATGACGCCCGCCCCGTTCACGGGGCAGCCAACGCTCGCGCTCAAGGGCGACGATAACGGATTTCAGACGATCAGATACCGGGCGGTTAAGTTCAGCAATAGTACCATTGCCAGCTACGCCGTCCGTTTCCAGGCCGTGCGCGGCCTGAAACTCCTGAACTGCCTTGAAAACGTTGCTATCGTATCGCGGACTGGCGGTCGGTTTCAGATAGCCCATCGCGACCAGCCGGTTACGCAGCTTGATGACTGCTGCGCCCGCATCGCCCTGCTCCAGTTTGGCAACCGGAACGTTTTCCCCCCAGCCACCTGCCTGAATCAGGTGTTGCAGCGCAATCTTCTCTTTCATCAGAGAGCGGTATTGTCGGGATTGTGGAGGCAAAGACCGGAAATATGTCGCCGCATCCATAGTCACCAGATCGTTCAAATGCTGAGCTGCAGAACGGCGCGTCACCTCGCGCACAAGGCCGTCATCGATACTGGAAGGCAACAAAACCCCAGATTGGACGTCCCGGGCATATTTTACGAACACACGGCTCAATTCAGCTTCGACCAGTCCAAGGTCACGATTGCTCCGCGCCGTCTGCATTTTGTTCAGCAGACCTTGGACATCATATCGTGCAAGAGGCAAACCGTGATTGTCGGCGTGTGACAGAGATTCGATCAGAATCTGACGACGTTTCTGATGGTCCAAGCCGGTGCCCGTCCAGACCGGTTGATAGTTGTTTGTGCGATAGAAATCAGCCAACCCGGAATCCGATGCGGTAGTTTCAGCCACCGCGATCTGGAATGCCGAGATACTGACACCATCCGATACCCCCTGCGCATGGGCACCGGAGCCCGCCAAAAAGGCCGCGATAGCGATTGCTGCGATGGGCCGAATGACAACTTTCATATTTTAGACCTTACTATTCAATAACTTGCACCGATTTCCTTCAGCCAGCCAAGTTTGGGTGTTTTCAGGTGCAAATGTCCATTCACAAATACTCTATCCTGATGCATCTTCCATTGCCTGATGCGTGTTTGCATCGGAGCGCTAGGCTGCTTAGCCCAATTGCAGCGAAATTTCGGCACACATTTTCAGTTGCGCAAAAAACTGCCGAAAATTCCCCCTTGAAAACATACATGCGAAAGACTTCTTGGCTCGTGATTCCGACTGTGCCATAAATCCCGCATCTGGGGATGGAAGTAAAAAAGTAAGAAGGCGCGCGTAACATCGAGCGCAGGCAGGAACAGTACGGGACTAAACGCTAATGATAAAGAGCAGTACTTCGGGCATAACCCGACGTGCCCTTCTTGGGGCATTTGCAGCTACGGCCGTAACAGCGGCGCCTACCTATTCCCAGGCAGCAGGGTTTTTGCGCGGCGGCGGTGACGTTCGCCGCATTCGTATGTATTCCGGTCGCACAGGCGAGCGGATTGACATGATATATTGGGTGGACGGCAAATATATCAAGGACGCAGTCAAGGAAATCAATCACTTCATGCGTGATTGGCGCACGGACCAGTCCAAATCAATGGATTTGCGCACCATCGACATTATGGCGGCCTCACATAATCTGCTGGACGTAAACGAACCCTATATGTTGTTGTCCGGCTATCGCAGCCCTAAAACTAACGCCATGCTCCGCTCTCGCTCTCGTGGCGTTGCGCGCAATTCGCTTCATATGCAGGGTCAGGCGGCGGATTTGCGGTTGGCATCCCGCTCAGTCTCGCAGATGGCGAAGGCCGCCATTTCCTGCCGTGCCGGCGGAGTTGGGCGGTACCACCGCTCAAACTTTGTCCATATGGACTGCGGAGATGTTCGGACCTGGGGTGGCTAAGCCACCCTTTTTTGCGAACAACAATCGAATCTCCGGTTGCTCTAATGCGCCCAAAACAGTCTCGAGCCTGCATTGGTGAGCCGATGTGGGATTTTTCTGTTTGCCATTTCGAGCGCGCAACTGCCGGGCGCGATAGAGATCTGTAAAACTTGCGAAAATCCTTGAGACCTGAAGCCGCTTCAGCATTCCAAACTGATCGCCATGTTCGGCTTGGAGAAGCCGCATATGACCAATCTGGACGACGAACTTTGCTGTAATATGAAGTGGCGCACCTGAGAGGATTCGAACCTCTGGCCTCTGCCTTCGGAGGGCAGCGCTCTATCCAGCTGAGCTACAGGTGCCTGTGCCGTTAGCTAACCTTGATCCGATCCGGGTGCAACAGCAAATCGAAGTCCCAAAGGCGGCATTTAAAGCCGCCAGCCATACGTTTCACGCAAAGAGATCGTGAGCCAACTCAAGGGCCTCGATCAGTGTATCGACCTCTTCCTTTGTGTTGTAGAGGCCAAAGCTCGCCCGGCAGGTTGCGGTCACACCGAGATGGTCCATCAGCGGCCCGGCGCAGTGATGCCCGGCCCGAACCGCAACTCCCTTTTTGTCGAGGATGGTTGAGACATCATGTGCGTGCCCCGCCCCGTCCAGCGTAAAACTGAAGATAGCCGCCTTATCTGGGCGCGTTCCCTGAACCTGCAACCAATTAAGACCGTTCAGCCGTTGAAGCGCATAGTCGCGCAGACCACCTTCGTGTGCGGCGATGTTATCCATCCCCAAGTCCATCATATAGTCCAATGCCACCCCAAGCCCGATCGTTTGCACGATACCCGGGGTTCCCGCTTCGAACTTCATTGGCGGATCGTTATAGATCACCTGATCTTTGGAAACCTCCTTGATCATGTCACCACCGCCGATGAAGGGGCGCATCTCGGACATGCGTTCCGATTTGATGTAAATCGCCCCGGAACCGGAAGGACCATATAGCTTGTGGCCGGTAATTGCATAGAAATCACAGCCGATGTCCTGCACGTTGACAGGCATGTGGACTGCGCCCTGACTGCCGTCAACAAGCACCGGAACGCCTTTTGCGTGTGCACCCTGAGTGATGGCCTTTACATCAACGACCGTTCCAAGAACGTTCGAACATTGGGTAACCGCCACAAGTCTTGTTTTCGGACCAATCGCGTCGATGACGGCCTGAGGATCAAGACCGCCATCCGCATCCACATCAACCCATTTCAGGACAACGCCCTGTCTTTCCCGCAGGAAATGCCAGGGAACGATATTGGCGTGATGCTCCATCACGCTCAGAACGATCTCGTCACCAGCCTCAAGTCTGGGCATCGCCCAACCATAAGCGACGAGATTGATCCCTTCGGTGGTGCCGGAATTCAAAACGATTTCATCTTCGCTGCCAGCCCCAAGAAACCGGGCAATGGTACCGCGCACGGCCTCGTACTTTTCCGTGGCCAGATTCGACAGATAGTGCAAACCCCTGTGTACGTTCGAGTATTCCTCGGCATAGGCCCGCGTCACGGCGTCGATCACCGCCTGTGGTTTCTGCGCGGACGCGCCATTATCAAGGTAGGTCAATGGTTTACCATTCACCTGACGCGACAGAATTGGAAAATCAGAGCGGATTTTCTGGATATCATACATGGGCGGAAAATCCCAACATTGGGGCCCCGACAAGGGACAGCACGAGGATGAGAAGAGCGGCGATCGCCAAGACCGAAAGGAAAAGAACACCAACCGCCCTGGGCAAAGAACCCAATCGGTGTGCCTGATCAAGGAAATGGACGGTAATGTAAAGACCAACCACAAAAGCAGCAAAGGCAAGCAGCGCAGACAAAACCGGTATGGTTATCAGAAAGATAAGCCCGGCTGCCTGTACGGCAACCCTGAGAAACTGAAGCCAGACCATCAGAACCATGATGTCATTGAATGACCCGGTCCCGCCCATTCTTCGACCAACATGATAAAATGCAAGAATACTCAGAAACAGCCCGCCTCCGACGATCGCGACATAAAGCACAAGCGAATTGGCAATGCCCTGAAACTCGCTGTCTATGACCGGGAAAACTACGTTGGACGCGGTTTGCAGCAGTGTGTTGAGAACTATGGCCAGCGCGAACGCAACCCAAAGCACCTCTCGTCCCAGATTCATCGCCATCAACTGGCGCGCGGCCTCAGCCGGATCGGTAAGCGTCAGGATGGCCAGATTTTTCAAGTTGGTTGAATTCATCTGGCGCGACCTTCTGCCTGAATAAGCCCGGAAATCCAGAACCAGACAAATACCACCAACCACAGGCCACCAACTAGATTCTGAGCGGCACCAGGGCCGATGAACCCAGCCACCAGGCCGAACAACATAAGCAACGGGCTTGATGCAAGGAACGACCAGAACAAGGCCATGCGCGCACCAAACCAATCGCCGCTGCCGCCAAAAAGCCGGGCCACCAAATGACTAATACCCGCGAGGATATAGAGCAGCAGCGGCGCACTCAACACCCAGGCGAAAAGCGCGCCTGCAAGCAGAGAGTTCAACTCCTGCCCGGTCAGATGTGCCTCTCTGGCCAGACGCGGCGTTTGGCCAACGAACACCAGAACGCACGCGGCCATAACGATGGCCAACGCGCGATCTTCGCGTTGACCCATATCCAAAAGGCGCCGCATGACGCGGCCCGGCCCCCTGTAAGTGGCCACGATATCGGTGGTAACCGGCATCAGCTACGCCGTGCCAGCCAACCTTCGAGACGCCCGACGATATCAGCTATCAGGTCTTCATTCTCGATCTCGTCTACCGCCTCTGCCAAAAAGGCCAGTGTCAGCATATTGGTGGCGTCCTTGTATGGCACACCGCGCGAGCGCAGGTAAAACAAGGCCGTTTCATCAATTGCACCAGATGTTGACCCGTGGGAACAGGCAACGTCATCTGCATAGATCTCGAGTTCGGGCTTGGCCAGAAACTGACTGTCATCGTCCAACAAAAGGGATTGGCTGATCTGATACCCGTCTGTTTTCTGGGCACCTTCCTTGACCAGAATCTTACCCTGAAACACGCCGGTCGCGCCGTTACGCAGCACTTTCTTGAAAACCTGACGGCTTTCGCAATTTACCGCATCATGGGTGACGAACACAGTATCGTCGTGGTGAAAGTCACCATCACCGACACAGGCGCCCGCGACATGTGCCACAGCATCGTCGCCGGTCAGTTCAACCACCTGCTCATTTCGGGTCAGCACACCGTTCACTGTCAGCGTGAAGGACTTATAGACGGACTCCTTGCCCAATCTTGTAAACATGTGCGTCGCGGCGCGGCGCTGGTGATCTCTGCCCTGTGCGCGAACGTGGTGCAATGTACCGCCATCCGCGACATCGATTTCCATGCACTTGTTGAAACGCGAAGCCGCCGGGCCGTTTTCCAGAATGGTAACCTCGGCACCGCTTTCAACGCGAATTACGTGATGCAGGATGGCGTCCGAAGATTCCGACGCGTGCCGATAAAAAAGGCTAATCGGCTTGGACGGCTTACCGGTGACGTGGATTGCTACACCATCGGTTGCAAACGCCGTGTTCAGTGCGGCCAGTGGGCGCTGTACCGGGTGCTGTCCACGTGCTTCAAGAACACCATATAACTCTTTGGCCCAATGGATATCTTTGCAGCAAATATCCTCCAGGCGATCGATCTTGATGCCCTCCAGGGCAAGATCGTCTGACTCCTCGGCGCTGAATACACCATCGACAAACACGATCTTAAGGCGATCGATTGCATCGAACATTACCGGTTCATCTGAATGAAACACCGCTGCGCTAGGTGCTTCCGGCGAAATCAGCGTGTCCGGCCGAGTGTACTTCCAGTATTCATCGCGGCGGCCGGGCAATCCCATTTCGCGAACCCGGGCCAATGCGGCCTGACGCGCGTCCTTTGTACAGCCTGCATCCGGCAGTTGCAGCGTCGACAGGCGCGCCTCGGTTGCTGATTGTTTTACTTCGGGCAAAGCCATCAGTTTACCTCGGCAAGAATGTCGGCATAACCGTTGTTTTCAACTTCAAGCGCCAGATCGGGTCCGCCCGTTTTCACGATGCGCCCGTCTGCCATGATGTGCACCACGTCCGGCTTGATGTGGTCCAGCAAGCGCTGATAGTGCGTGATGACCAGAAAGCCCCGGCCTTCGTCCCGCAGGGCATTCACGCCTTCGGCAACGAGTTTCATCGCGTCCACATCCAGACCGGAATCCGTTTCATCCAGAATGCACATGCTGGGCTCCAGCATCGCCATCTGCAGGATTTCGTTGCGCTTCTTTTCACCGCCAGAGAACCCGACGTTGACAGGGCGCTTCAACATGTCAGCGTCGATTTTCAAAGTTTTGGCCTTCGCACGCACAACTTTCAGGAAATCCGTTGCTGACAGTTCTTCTTGTCCGCGCGCTTTCCGCTGGGCATTCACAGCAGTGCGCAGAAAAGTCATGTTGCCGACACCGGGAATTTCCACCGGGTACTGGAAGGCTAGGAAAAGACCAGCGGCTGCGCGTTCTTCCGGCTCCATTTCCAGCAGATCCTGGCCTTCCAGCTCAGCTGATCCCGCAGTCACTTCGTAACCGTCGCGGCCGGACAACACGTAGCTCAGCGTCGACTTTCCCGACCCGTTCGGCCCCATGATCGCATGAACTTTGCCAGCCTCGACCGTCAGATCAACACCCTTGAGGATTTCTTTTTCTTCTTCTTCAAGTTTGACGTGCAGGTTTTTGATTTCCAGCATTTTTTCGTCCTTCGTATTTCGCTCGGAGTGCAAAGCTCCGCCATGTTCATATCTCAGGCTGACCGTAGGTAACTGGCCCAAACCATCAGCATGCTCTTGCCCAAAGAATTGTGGCCCGGATTGACGTTCATCACCCAAAGCCACAGGGCATTTCATTCATTCCCTCAGAAGCTTTCGGATTATCAGAGAACAACCCCAGCCGAGGATTGCGCCGCCGCCCACGGCCCACACGGGATTCAGGAATTCCTTGGGGTTGATGTTTACGTACACCACGCCCAACAGGCCGCCCAAAACCGGCAACGCATATCCGAGGGCGGTCAAAACGTCATCCCGTCGAACCCGGTTCCGGGAATTGCGTGTCATCAGCCAACCGATCCTTCAAGCGAGATGGCAACCAGTTGCTGCGCCTCCATGGCAAACTCCATGGGCAGAGCCTGCAATACATCCTTGCAGAACCCGTTCACCACCAGTGCAACGGCTTCTTCCTCGTCCATGCCGCGTTGGCGGCAATAGAAAAGCTGATCTTCATCCACCTTAGAGGTCGTCGCCTCATGCTCACAGCGTGACGAGTTATTGCGAACTTCAATATACGGAACAGTATGAGCGCCACACTTGTCGCCAATCAGCAACGAGTCACATTGGGTATAGTTGCGCGAGTTTTTTGCCTTTGGGTGCATTGCGACCAAACCGCGATAGGTATTCTGTGCCTTACCAGCACTGATACCCTTGGAAACGATGCGCGATTTGGTGTTTTTACCCAAATGCACCATCTTGGTTCCGGTATCGGCCTGTTGGTAATTGTTGGTGATCGCGATCGAATAGAATTCGCCCTGGCTGTCGTCACCGCGCAAGATGCAGGAAGGGTACTTCCATGTGACTGCTGACCCCGTTTCAACCTGTGTCCACATCACTTTGGACCGATCGCCACGGCAATCCGCGCGTTTGGTGACGAAGTTATAAATTCCGCCCCTGCCGCTTTCATCACCCGGGTACCAGTTCTGAACGGTCGAATATTTGACCTCGGCATCTTCCTCGATAATGATCTCGACCACCGCAGCATGTAGTTGAGCCGTATCGCGCTGCGGTGCGGTGCAGCCTTCGAGGTACGACACATACGAGCCTTTGTCGGCAATGATCAAAGTGCGCTCGAACTGACCAGTGTTTTCTGCGTTGATGCGGAAATACGTGCTCAGCTCCATCGGACAGCGCACGCCCGGCGGCACATACACAAAGGATCCGTCCGAGAACACGGCGCTATTCAGCGTGGCGTAGAAGTTGTCGGAAACCGGCACGACCGAACCGAGATATTTCTTCACCAGCTCCGGATGCTCACGGATGGCCTCGGAAATCGAACAGAAGATCACGCCGGCCTTTTTCAGTTCGGCCTGGAAAGTCGTTCCGACCGAGACCGAGTCGAACACCGCGTCTACGGCAACCTTGCGGCCCTCGGCAGGAGCGTCTTCAGCGCCTTCGACACCAGCCAGAATCATTTGCTCTTTCAAGGGGATGCCAAGCTTTTCGTATGTAGCAAGCAGCTTTGGATCAACCTCATCCAGCGATTTCGGCTTTTCCTCCATCGATTTAGGACGGGCATAATAATACTGGTCCTGAAAATCGATCTTGGGGTAGCTGACCATAGCCCAGTTCGGCTCTTCGATCTGGGACCAGCGGTCGAACGCCGCCAGACGCCATTCGGTCATCCATTCGGGCTCGTCATTCTTTTCCGAGATCAGCCGCACGATGTCCGGATTTACGCCCTTGGGCGCATATTCCATCTCAATGTCGGTTTCCCAGCCATACTTGTAGGTTCCGACCTCGCGCACCGCATCAACGGTTTCCTGATCGACACCTTCTTTGACCTGTGTCTGGTCCAAAGCCGCCATGGCCTTCTCCTCGTAATCTCACGCCGTCCGGGCGCGGTATTTTTCCCGCTGCTTCAGCCAGGCATCGGCGAAGCGCATGATTTCATCTTCCGTCGTTTCCGGCCCAAGCGAGACACGGATGGCACTCGCCGCTTCGGATTCGTCAAACCCCATCGCCGCCAGGACCCTGCTGGATTTCACCTTGCCGCTGGAACAGGCAGATCCGGCTGAAATGGCGAAGCCCGCCAAATCCATTGCCATCACCTGGGTTTCACCCTTCCAACCAGGCGTGATCATGCATGACGTATTTGGAAGCCGACGTTCTTTGTTCCCGACAAAAATAGTTTCTTTTGCGGATTCCACAAGACATGATTCTAGAATGTTTCTAAGTTTTTCGACCCTATTCCACGAACCATCCGACAGTTCACGCACAGCCGCCTCAATCGCCGCCCCAAACCCGGCAATTCCAACGATGTTTTCCGTTCCCGAGCGGCGCCCCATTTCCTGACCGCCCCCAGTCGCCAGCGGCTCGATATCCAACCCCTGCCGGAGGATCAATGCCCCCACGCCCTTGGGGCCGCCAATTTTGTGAGCAGACAGGATTGCCATATCGGCACCGCTCCACGCGAACGAGAACGGAATTCGACCAATGGCCTGAGTTATGTCCAGCAACAGCCAATCAGCCAATCTTTGACCGTATGGCCACTGACCATCCACCCTTTCAGGCGGCAAACTCACAATTCCTGTTTCTGAGTTCGCCAGTCCCATTGCCAGAGTGTGACCCGGACCGACCGGGCGCTCAGCTACGTTCGAAAGATCGAGATGCGACCAAAGCGCGTCATGTGCCGTACTGTCTACAAGTACATCACTGGTATCGGGCCTGTTCATCAGTACGCGGGCCGCCTCGGTCGCGCCGGATGTAAAGATGACCTCTTGGGGTTTGCACCCGACAGCCTCGGCCACTTGTGCCCGCGCTTTCTCGACCAATGACTTGGCGGCCCGCCCTTCCGCATGAACTGAAGAAGGGTTTCCGACAACGTCCATCGCCGCGACCATTGCGTCCCGAGCCTCGGGCCGCAAAGGGGCGGTGGCGTTGTAGTCAAGATAAACGCGTTTCATGGATGCATCTTTTCTTGCGGGTCTGATTTCGTTGCATTGACCAAAGTCACGTTAGCGGAATTTAATCATCCACTACGGAAAACAAACTGGGTACGGCAGGACATGGCGCCAGGTCATTTTTGATTACATCCGACAGTCGCGTCTGGTGCAGAAATACATAGACATGGGCGCTAAGGCTCTCCCAAAGACGGTTAGTCAGTGACTGCGCGCGACTGCCCGAGGAAGCACCTGACGCGCCAGCACCCTTGTGCATTGCGTCAACAGTTTCATCGACAGCGGCCAGAATTTCGACCACGCGGATTTCGGACGCGGGGCGCGCAAGGCGATATCCACCGCCAGGACCCCGAACAGACGTAACCAATTCAGCCCGCCGCAGCTTGACGAAAAGCTGTTCAAGGTAAGGAAGGGAAACATCCTGCCTTTCGGAAATTTCCCCAAGTGTAACCAACGCGTCGTTGGGCTGAAGTGCAATATCGGCCAAAGCCACCATCGCGTAACGACCTTTGGTCGAAAGCTTCATTTTCGATTCCCCCAAACCTGACTGCGCGAAAACATTGACGACGTCGCCACCAGTGCGTATCTCCGACTGACAGCGCTCTTGCGCAATGCATACATAATTAGAACCGTTCTAAGGTGCCTGACGGATAGCGTCAAGAATATCCCGGTACCCAGCGAAATAAGACAGGACAAAAGCACACATGCCCGAGGTGATTTTTCCCGGACCCGAAGGCCGCCTGGAAGGCCGTTACCACCCGCAAAAGGAAAAAGACGCACCGATCGCCATCGTGCTGCATCCTCATCCGCAATTTGGCGGAACAATGAACAACAAGGTCGTCTATAACCTGCACTACGCCTTTTACAACATGGGCTTCACGGTCTTGCGGTTTAATTTCCGCGGTGTTGGACGCAGCCAGGGCGAGTACGATCAGGGTGTTGGCGAACTGAGCGATGCAGCGTCGGCGCTGGATTATCTGCAGTCGATGAACAATAACTCCAAACACTGTTGGGTTGCCGGATTTTCGTTCGGTGCCTGGATCGGAATGCAGTTGTTGATGCGTCGCCCGGAAATCACCGGCTTTATCAGCGTGTCCCCTCCGGCGAATATGTACGATTTTTCATTCCTCGCCCCCTGCCCTTCGTCCGGTTTGGTCATCAACGGTTCGGCTGATCGGGTTGCTCCGCCGGCCGATACGACCTCTTTGGTCAGCAAATTGCATGAGCAAAAGGGAATCACGATCACTCACACCGAAGTCGAGGGCGCCGATCACTTCTTTCAGGAGCCACACATGGACACTTTGGTCACCGACGTTACCGACTACGTAAAACGTCGACTGACGGAGAACACGCGCTGATGTCTGACACCATCAACACCTTGGCCGGGAAACTGGCCGAGGACACGATGAAGGTCATGGACGAGACAGGGAATGATCGGCTTTTCGTAGAGATCGGGGATGTTCTTGCGGCGGCCTCTCAATCTCTGGAAGAAGCGTTCCTGACGGAAATACGTGTGCGGCTGGCCGAACGCACAGCCCGTCAATTTCTGATCAAAAAACTATCCGATCATCGCGCCAAGACAAAATCCATCGAAAAGCAATAAACCTGTTTGCCTCGGCGCCGGTTCTGTAAGTTGCAAAGAAAAAGGGGTCCGAAGACCCCTTTTTCATTATCGGTTGGCGCTCAAACCAAATTAACTTCAAACCGCTCAACACCTTGTGCTGCATCTATGTCGACGGACCCCCCGTCTGCAAGCCACCCAAGCGCCACGATAAGTACCGAAGCTACAATAATAGTTATCGCAAAACGCGTCATGAAAGAGAACTCACTAAAAATAACATCAAGTACATGCGTACATTATCACGCCTTCGGGTTATTATCATAGTCGGGTTTCCCTGACCTTCGGCCAGCCAAAGAGCCTGCCCGGTGTAGCGTCGAACGCACCTGATCAAGTAGGTTTTGACTTGCCCGCAGACGAGAATTCGTGCTCAAGGTTTCCGCGAATTCTCCCACGTTAGGACTTGCACCTGTGCCAAAGGCTTATCTGATCCTCCTATTTGCAGTTGTCGCCGAAACAATCGGTACGAGCGCCCTCCAGGCAAGTCAGCAGTTCACCCGGTTCTGGCCATCGGTTCTGGTCGTGGTTGGATACGGCTTAGCGTTTTACCTGATGGCACTCACGCTCAAGGTCATGCCTGTTGGCATCGTCTATGCGATCTGGTCGGGTCTGGGAATCTTTCTGATCGCAATCATCGGATTTGTCGTTTTTGGCCAGCGGCTGGACTGGCCCGCAATTTTTGGCCTTAGTTTGATTTTGATCGGTATATTGGTCATTCACCTTTTTTCCGAGACTGCTGCCCACTGATCTCGCGTTAGGGCTGGTATCTTTTGTCGCGCCGCGTTATGCGCGCGTCAACTTCCCGTTCAAAGGCTGACCTCTCATGGACCTGCGCAACATCGCAATCATTGCTCACGTGGACCACGGCAAAACGACCCTGGTGGATGAGCTGCTCAAACAATCCGGTGCGTTCCGGGAAAACCAGGCCGTGGCCGAGCGTGCCATGGACAGCAACGATCTGGAGCGCGAACGCGGCATCACCATTCTGGCCAAGGCCACGTCGGTCGAATGGAAAGGCACGCGGATCAATATCGTCGACACACCCGGCCACGCTGATTTCGGCGGTGAGGTTGAGCGCATTCTGAACATGGTCGACGGTGTGGTTCTTCTGGTCGATGCTGCCGAAGGCCCGATGCCGCAGACCAAGTTCGTCACATCCAAGGCGCTTGCTTTGGGTCTGCGCCCGATTGTGGTTCTGAACAAAGTGGACAAACCGGATGCCGAACCGGATCGCGCGCTGGACGAGTGCTTTGATCTGTTTGCCAATCTGGGTGCCGATGACGATCAGCTTGATTTCCCGGCAATGTATGCGTCAGGTCGATCCGGCTGGGCTGACATGGAGCTGGACGGTCCTCGTCAGGATTTGACCGCTTTGTTTGATCTGATCGTCGATCACGTCCCTGCCCCAAAACAGATTGAACGCAAGGATGAACCCTTCCGGATGCTCGCAACCACCCTGGGCAGTGATCCTTTCATCGGTCGCATTCTGACTGGCCGAGTGGAAAGCGGCACCCTGAAGGCTGGTGCCAATCTCAAGGCCCTGTCACGCGATGGCACAGTCATCGAGAATTTCCGGGCCACCAAGATTCTGGCGTTCCGCGGTCTCAGCCAACAACCAATCGACGTGGCCGAAGCCGGTGACATCGTCACCATCGCCGGTATGAGTAAGGCAACAGTCGCCGATTCTCTCGTTGATCCGCAGGTTGATGAAGCTCTTCACGCTCAACCGATTGACCCGCCGACCATCACCGTGACATTCGGTATCAACGATTCACCTCTGGCGGGCCGTGACGGCAAAAAGGTTCAGTCCCGTGTGATCCGCGACCGTCTGATGAAAGAAGCCGAGTCGAATGTCGCCATCCGGATCACGGACACACCAAGCGGTGAAGCATTCGAAGTCGCCGGTCGCGGCGAGCTCCAGATGGGCGTCCTGATCGAGAATATGCGGCGCGAGGGTTTCGAGCTCAGCATTTCGCGTCCGCAGGTGCTGTTCCGCGAGGAAGATGGCCAACGCCTTGAACCGGTCGAAGAAGTGACCATCGACGTTGACGATGAATATTCGGGCGCGGTGATCGAAAAAATCACAGGTGCCCGCAAGGGGGAACTGGCCGAGATGCGCCCTGCTGGCGCGGGAAAAACCCGGATCATCGCGCATGTTCCGTCGCGCGGGTTGATCGGGTACCACGGTGAATTCCTGACCGATACGCGCGGTACGGGTGTTCTGAACCGTGTTTTCCATGATTGGGCCCCCCACAAAGGCGCCATCCCCGGACGTCGTGCAGGTGTGCTGATTTCGATGGAAAATGGTCAGGCTGTTGCATACGCCCTGTGGAACCTTGAAGAGCGTGGTCGCATGTTCCTTGGTCCGCAGGCAGACGTCTATCAGGGAATGATCATCGGCGAGCATTCCCGGGATAACGATCTTGAAGTAAACCCGCTGAAGGGCAAGAAACTGACTAACGTTCGCGCTTCGGGATCGGATGACGCGGTTCGGCTTACCCCGCATGTTCAGTTTTCGCTGGAAGAAGCGATCGCTTATGTGGACGACGATGAACTGGTTGAGGTGACACCGAACTCGATCCGGCTTCGCAAAAGATACCTTGATCCGCATGAGAGAAAGCGGATGTCAAAAGTATCCTAGACACTTATTCCGCATTAAGAACTGGGTGCAAACTGATAACAGGGAATGACTCTTTGTCAGTTTTGCATCCAGTATGGACTGATGTTCTCATTAGGGTCGTCTAAAAGACGACCCGCTGTCCAGTGACGCAGAGGCTCAATGTACGCTCCGTGTCGTCCAAGACAGTATGACATGCTGCATTCAGCGACGATCAGATTTCCAAGATATGGCTGCCCGGCATTCGCACAGATTTCCTGATCGCAACCTTTGCCGCCTGTGAGGGAGTTGGGTATTGCGACCGGGCAAGCTTGTTGACACCAAGGAATCCCCAGCGGCGCGGTTTACGCGCCGCATTCGGATTCCTTGTCGTCACTCGGTCGTTTCTACAACCATTAACTCGCGCTCAGAGGCATTGCGGGCGTGGCTCAACGCCTCTTGATATTCGGTGGAATTGTAGCATTCGACCGCCGCTTCTACCGATGGAAAACGTGCCACAACATTTCGTGGCCGCTCTTTTCCTTCCAACTGAACGAAACGTCCGCCGCGCGCGATGAATTCGCCGCCATGCTTGGCAATCGCCGGACCAGCCAGTTCGGCGTATTTTCCGTAAGCGTCGGCATCAGTGACCGTTACATGTGCGATCCAGAGTGCACCCATTTTATCCTCCCAAAACCTGCTCTGCCGCTTTGACCGCAGCATCGGCATTTGCAGCATCTTTGCCCCCACCTTGGGCCATGTCCGGGCGACCTCCACCGCCCTTCCCGCCCAGTTCGGCAACGGCGGCGCGTACCAGGTCCACCGCTGACACTTTTTCAGTCAGATCCTTGGTAACACCGGCCGCGACTGCAGCTTTGCCCCCGGTGTCCGCAATCAACAAAACCGCACCGGAACCAAGACGTTCCTTATGTTCATCGATCAATGCAGGCAGATCCTTGCCGGACACGCCGCTCAGGGATTGTGCCAGGAATGGAACGCCGTTCACCTCGCGCGCTTCCACCGCCGAAGATCCATTTCCTCCGCCCATGGCAAGGTCACGCCGCAATTGAGCCACCTCATTTTGAAGCGCACGACGCTCATCCATCAAAGACTTGATACGATCCACAACGTCGGTTGGCTGAGCCTTCAACATCCCGGTCACCTCAGCCATCCGCGAAGCTTCCTGCGAAAGGTGTTCGAATGCGGCAGCACCGGTCAAAGCCTCGATCCGTCTGACACCGGCCGAGGATGCGCTATCGCTCAGCAAAACGAAGGTACCGATATCTCCGGTCTGTTTCACATGAGTACCGCCGCAAAGTTCGATCGAGTACGTCATGCCGTCCTGGCCTTTGCCCGTTTCCGCATGACCCATCGAAACGACCCGCACCTCGTCCCCATATTTTTCACCAAACAGCGCCTGCGCCCCCATGGCGCGCGCGTCGTCCGGTGTCATGATCCGAGTTTCAACCGTGGAATTTTGCCTGATAAACTGGTTCACGTCCGAGGCGACGCGCGTCAGTTCCTCAGCGGTCAGCGCCTTAGCGTGGCTGAAATCGAAACGCAGACGGTCGGAGTCGTTCAATGATCCACGCTGAGCGACGTGATCTCCCAACGTTTCTCGAAGCGCTTCGTGCAGCAGATGAGTTGCTGAGTGGTTTGCGCGAATGGCAGTCCGACGTCCGTGGTCAACCCCAAGCTCTACAGCGTCGCCTTTTGCAATTGTCCCATGCGCAACCGTTACTCTGTGCGCATAGACCTTTCCGTCGGCGAACTTTCTGGTGTCCTCGATTTTGGCAACATCATCACGGTTATCCAACCGACGCATTTCACCAGTGTCACCGACCTGACCACCGGCCTCGCCATAAAACGGAGTCTGATTAACGATGACCCAACCCGTTCCGCCCTGTTCAATTACATCGACCATTGCGCCATCGACGACCAGTGCACCGACCTGACCTTCGGCCGTTTCGGTGTCGTAGCCAAGAAAATCGGTGGCGCCGACCGTGTCCAGTACGTCGAACCAAACCGCCAGATCAGCGGCCTCTCCTGAACCGGCCCAAGCGGCCCGCGCCTTGGCTTTCTGTTCTGCCATTGCGGCATCAAAGCCGTCGGTATCTACGCTGAGCCCTTTTTCACGCAATGCATCCTGCGTCAGGTCCAGAGGAAACCCATAAGTGTCATATAGTTTGAACGCGGCCTCACCTGGCAAAGGCTCACCTTCTGTAAGGTTCGTTACTTCATCGTCCAGCAACTTAAGACCGCGGTCCAGAGTTTGTTTGAACCGCGTTTCCTCAAGCAACAAGGTCTCTTCAATCAACGCCTGTGCCTGTCCAAGTTCTGCGTATTGCGCCCCCATGAGCTGAACCAAGGTCGGTACAAGCCGGTGCATGACCGGATCTTTTGCACCCAAAAGGTGCGCATGCCGCATGGCCCGGCGCATGATCCGCCGCAGAACGTATCCACGACCGTCATTCGAAGGCATGACACCGTCAGCGATCAAAAAGGATGTTGATCGCAGATGGTCGGCGATCACGCGGTGATGCACGTTCTGATCTCCGTAGGGATCGACATTCGTTGCGTCCGCAGATGCCTCAATCAATGTCTTGAACAGGTCCGTGTCGTAGTTGTCGTGACTGCCCTGCAACAACGCACCAATCCGCTCGAGCCCCATTCCCGTGTCGATGGATTGCATGTCGAGTTCGACCATCGAACCGTCTTCGAACTGCTCGTTTTGCATGAAAACGATGTTCCAGATTTCGATGAAACGATCGCCGTCTTCTTCCGCCGATCCCGGAGGGCCGCCCCAGATATGATCACCGTGGTCATAGAAAATTTCAGTGCAGGGTCCGCAGGGGCCCGTCGGCCCCATTTGCCAGAAATTGTCATTCGTAGCGATGCGGATAATCCGGTCTTCCGGAACACCGACCTTTTTCCAGATTTCGAACGCCTCGTCATCGGTGTGATAAACAGTTGTCAGCAACCGGTTTTTATCAATCCCGAATTCTTTGGTGATCAGTTCCCAGGCAAACGGGATCGCTTCGGGTTTGAAGTAATCGCCAAACGAGAAATTCCCCAGCATTTCAAAGAACGTATGGTGTCGGGCGGTGTAGCCCACATTGTCTAGGTCGTTGTGCTTGCCACCCGCACGCACGCATTTTTGGGATGTCGTTGCGCGGTTGTAGTCGCGGGTTTCGACCCCGGTAAACAGGTTCTTGAACTGCACCATGCCCGAGTTGACAAACATCAGGGTGGGATCGTTGCGCGGAACCAGCGGGCTCGACGCGACCACTTCGTGACCCTGTTTCGCAAAATAGTTCAGAAAGGTTGATCGGATGTCGTTCAGCGTGGGCATAAGGTTCTCTCAGCGCGCAATCAATTTGTTCCGCGAAGGTTTATCCCTGTCCCTGCAGATAGTCCACAGGATTGCAGCAGCAGAACGAAACAAGGCGGCCCGATGGACCGCCCTGTTCCGAGTATTCTCGACCCCATTAAGGGGCCGGTGAATTTCTTCTGTTGCCATAAGCATCCTTCAGGCTTCGAGGATATCATCCTCTTCCGCGCCCGGTGGCATGTCGAAATCCAACCCGTGTGCGGCACGTATCTTATCTTCGATATCCAGTGCGATACGGTTGTTGTCACGCAGGTACTGCTTGGCATTCTCGCGCCCCTGCCCGATCCTCTCGTCGCCATAGCTGAACCAGGAACCCGATTTCTCGACCACACCGGCCTTGACGCCCAGATCCAGCAGTTCTCCCATCTTCGAGATGCCTTCGCCATACATGATGTCGAATTCGACCTGCTTGAACGGCGGGGCCACCTTGTTCTTGACCACCTTTACACGGGTCTGGTTGCCCACAACCTCGTCCCGGTCCTTGATCGCACCGATACGACGAATATCCAAGCGAACCGAGCTGTAGAACTTCAGCGCATTGCCGCCGGTCGTTGTTTCCGGACTGCCGAACATCACGCCGATTTTCATACGAATCTGGTTGATGAAGATTACCATGCAATTCGACCGGCTGATCGAACCGGTCAGCTTCCGCATCGCCTGGCTCATCAGGCGGGCTTGCACACCGACATTGCTGTCGCCCATGTCGCCTTCCAACTCGGATTTAGGCGTCAGGGCCGCAACCGAGTCGACCACAACCATATTCACGGCACCGGAACGCACCAGCGTGTCCGTGATTTCAAGTGCCTGCTCTCCGGTGTCAGGCTGTGAAATCAAAAGCTCATCAAGATCAACGCCCAGCTTTCGGGCATATTGCGGATCAAGCGCATGTTCTGCGTCCACAAATGCGCAAACGCCCCCACGCTTTTGCTGTTCTGCGATGCAATGCAGGGTCAAGGTGGTTTTGCCCGAGCTTTCCGGACCATAGATTTCCACGATGCGCCCCATCGGCAAACCGCCGATCCCAAGTGCAATATCCAGTCCAAGCGAACCCGTCGAACTGGCCTCAATCTCGGCCAGAACGTTATCACCGCCCAGCTTCATGATTGAGCCCTTGCCAAACTGCCGCTCAATTTGGGCCAACGCGCTGTCGAGCGCCTTTTGCTTGTCTGCGTTTTTCTTGTCGCTCATCGTCAGAAGATCCGCCATTGTCCTGTTGCTTTCCTTTTGTCACACCCTCGTCCGGGCGGCAATCGCTGCTTTGTTCACCCCTTGTTCCTTATGGGATCAAAAAGAGAACATTTCAACTCAAACTTTCAGATTCAACTGTTTGCCAATTGTATTAAGGAGAAGTTTACGGCAATCTGGATTTATGGAATTCCCCTGAGAGATTTGCATAAATGCTTGTTTTTTATAAGGAACGACTAGCCCTTCTGTCGGTACCCAAGACGGGAAGTACTGCCTATCAAATGGCGCTGAGAAACCGGGCCGATATTGTAGTATCAGGACCTCCGGAGCTAAAACACGCACCCGTTCGCCGATACGACAGGTTTTTTCAGAACATGTTTCAAAAACTGTTCGACGCGGAAATGGAAATCATGGCGGTCGTCCGTGAACCCATAGATTGGCTGGGAAGCTGGTATCGATATCGTCGCCGCGCCTCCCTTTCGGGCAGCCCAACCTCGACAGAGCATCTAAGCTTTGAGGAATTTGTCTGCGCCTACATGAACTCCAATCGTCCGGCCTTTGCAGACGTGGGGAGCCAAAGCCGGTTCTTTCTGACCCGTAGCAACGGTGCAGGTGCTACACACGTTTTCAAGTACGAGCATCAGGACAAGATCCTTGCATTTTTGGAATCACGTTTGGACACAAAGATCTCCCTGAAGCGGGAAAACGTCTCTCCGAAAATGCCCCTGTCTTTGTCTTCGGAAACGGAAGGGCGTTTTCGTACAAAGTTTCAGGATGATTTCGAGTTACACCGGTCCGCCCAATAAAGGCATCAGGTCCAATTCAAAAAAACTTGGCATTACGATATTTCGCGCACCCGCCCTACTGCAGCTGTTGATAAACAGTTTCGGTTAACTGGTTGAGGGAAAACGGTTTAGGCAGAAATACCGAATTCAGAACATCCGGGCCAGTGTCGCCAAAAGCTCCTTCGGTATACCCTGACATAAATACCACTCGAACATTCGGGCGATCATCCATGGCTTTTCTTACCCAGCTTGGACCATCCATCCCGGGCATTACGACATCAGTTACGAAAACATCCACGGACAGGTCCTTGTCCTCCAGAAGGCGAAGGGCTTCTTCTCCCGAGTCAGCCTCAAGCACCGTGTACCCCCGCAGCCGGAGAGCACGTGATGCAAAGGCTCTTACCGGAGCTTCATCTTCGACCAGCAAAACAACTCCTTCTCCCTGCACCATTCCCAGGCTCGGTTGAGTGGATTGAGGGGCTTCGGGCAAATTCAGTTTCTCCACACAGGCAGGCAGGAAAAGCGTAAATACTGACCCCTTGCCCTCGATACTGTCGACAAAGATAAAGCCACCGGTCTGTTTGACGATCCCGTACGCTGTGGACAATCCCAGGCCGGTCCCCTCTCCTGTTCGCTTGGTGGTATAGAATGGCTCAAAAACCTTCTGCAGCTTCCCCGGCGGGATTCCGATACCTTCATCCGTCACTTTGACCGTGACGTACTCACCCACCGGCAACGTAGCACGGTCACGCTGCATCGGCTGTTCCAGTCGCACGACATCGGATTCAATGCGTATCTCACCGCCCTGAGGCATTGCATCACGCGCATTCACGACCAGATTCATCAATACCTGCTCCAGCTGCCGCTTGTCAGCGCGAACCGGCCTGAGGACCGGATCGTGGCTCAGTGTCAGGGTGATTTTCTCTCCGACCAGACGATTGAGTAAATGAACCAGATCAGAAATCGTATCTCGCAGATCCAGAACCTCGGGCTGAAGTGTCTGTTTCCGCGAAAACGCCAAAAGCTGACCAACAAGCGCCGCTGCACGGTTCGCGTTCTGGTTTATTTGAATCAAATCGGCATAGTTCGGATCATTCTGATCGTGACGCAGCAATAGAAGATCGCAATGGCCGGAAATCGCAGTCAGAAGATTGTTGAAATCATGCGCGACTCCGCCTGCCAGTTGCCCAACAGCCTGCATCTTCTGGCTTTGAACAAACTGTGCCTCGAGTGATTTGAGCTCGGTTGCGTCATTGAGAACCGCAATCAGGTTCACGTCCCCGTTCCGAATAGTCCGCGTTAGCGTCACTTGCAGGAACAGTTCTTTATCCTTGCGCGTCAGCCGAAGAAATTCGGAATGTGGCACGGTATTCTTCTCTGCCGTCTCTCTTAGCCAGCTTCGAAGCGGGCGTCCAAGACCCTGCATGATTTGTTGGATGTTGGCGTTGCTTGGAATAGTGCCACCAATCAACTGCCTGGCAAGCCGGTTCGCTTCGAGAATGTCACCATCCGGCGAAAGCCGCATGACCGGAATCGGGAGTTCTGCAAACGTGGCGCTGTCCTGATCATCCTTCAACTGTTTCAGCGGAAGCAATACCATCTCGCGGCACACTCCCGATACGCGAATATCCGAAGCCACGACAGGAACGGTCCCTTGCGGGGTACTGATGCGAGTGATTTCACCATGTCGGACCGGAAGTTCGGTAAACACTTGATCCAGTGGCCCAACGCCGCAGTCAATCAAATCCCGGGCAGCCGCGTTTACACCCAAAATGACATCGTCACGACCAACGGTCAGAATGGGCAGCAAACTACTTTCATTTCGATTTTCTGTACCTGTCGCCACACGCCAGAGGATTAGCCCCCTGCCAACCACATGCGCGGTCACCGGTACGGTTCCGGCTTTGGTCACAACATCTTCCTGCGCGCGGCCCTGCATGAGTGCGGTCGACTGTAGCCGAAACAAAATGGCTGAGGGGTTCGCAAAAACCGATTGGAGGCAATCATCCAACCTTTTCCCGTCAATAACACCACTGCATTGCCGGGCCTGTGCATTCGCGAATTGAACACAGCCTTGGGGGTTCGTAACAAAGGTCGGAGTAGTGTCTTGTTCGGAAAGAGATTTCAGTACGTCCAAAGTGTTGGCGCGAGCCATTTTCGAGATCTGCTTTTTGCAATACATCAACGTAGCGGTGAAAAAGGATGACAATCCCAAAACCACCAGCAATTGGTCAACGGATTCAGGCAATTCGCCAAACAACAAAACCGCCATTAAGGCTATGCCGAGAAGCAACAACAAGACACCGCGAAAGCTGCCGGATAGCAGGTATCGAAATTCGTGGTGCGAAAACGCGGTTGGAGCGGGCATGGGCGACTCGAATTGTTCTGGCGATCGATTGTTCGCCCGCCAACAGTTAACCCACTATTAACGCCTCAGGTCAGTTGCGCGCCACCCTAAGTTGTGTTCGAACACTACATTTCATGCTTTGCGAGCTAAAAAATCATCATCTCCCCGCATGGTCCAGCAGGAATTAATCTTTGCGAAGGACAGCGCAGTAGAACCCATCCCCGCCATCAAGCGGGGTAAATCGCCTTTCGCTCACAATGGAGAAATTGGAATTTAGCTTCACAAATTCATTGATCTGTTGGCCATTCTCACAATCCAGCAAGGAACAGGTCGCATAAATCAGATGCCCCAATGGCTTAACAAAGTGACTTGCCTGACTAAGAATTTCTTTCTGAGTGTTCAATGTCTGACGTAGCTTGTCCGGGGTCAGCAACCATTTTCCCTGCGGGTCCCGACGCCACGAGCCGGTACCCGAGCAAGGCACGTCAATGAGAACTGAATCGAACGATGGTTGTTTCTCTAACTCCGGCAACGAAACCAGAGACACGGCAACGCCTGCACGAGACGCGCGTTTTGGCAAATCTTTCAACCTGCCCGGATTTGCATCATGGGCATAGAATTCACCGGCCACGCGCCCTGCTACGGCCAAAACCTTACCGCCTCCGCCGGCACAAAAATCAAGTAGTGTCCCACCTGATTCAAGCGGCACCAAGTCGGCGACAGCCTGCGACGAGACATCCTGCAGTTCGATCTTTCCCTGCAAATAAGCCTGCGAATTCCTTACTTTCCTTGCCCCGTCCGTGACTTCGAGAGCCGAGGGAGACAGCACCTGTGGCTGTACCGTTATTCCCTCATTGGCAAGTTCAGCCGTTGCCCTCTCGCGGCTCAGTTTGGACAGATTGACCCGAAGGTGGACCGGCGCCCTGTTTCGCATCGCGTTGGCGACGGTTTGGGCCTTTTCTCCAAGTGAATCCTGAAGACAAGGCCAGAGCCACTCGGGGAAATCCGCGCTTTCGCCGCCATCCGGTCGCGGTGGGCGACCAGGTAAGCGTTCTGCCTCTGTCAATGAGGAAGGAGCATAAGGACCTGCACCAAAAATCGTTTCAGGGTCCTGTTCGGCTTCTCTGACGTAGCCAAGCAAAAGGGCCCTGCCGGTATCACCGCCTCCCCGCGAAGCGAGGCTGCGCTTGCGTCTGAGAACATCATAGACCAGATCTGCGATTGCGGCCCTATCCTTGGACCCGGCATACCGATTTTTGCGCCCCCAATCAGCCAGCGCACGATCTGCAAGTTCTCCGTTTAAAATGCGATCCATCAGGCCAATCGCGGCGCTTATGCGTGCTGCCGGGGTCATCGTGACTCAATATCCAATGTCAAACGTCCATCTTCATGTTGATACCACCCGTGCAAAGGATTCCACGGCTCGCACTTGGGGATACTTAAATCCCGGGTTCCAGCCCGGAATATCATACATACCGAAACGGCCACTTAGGCAGGAAGGAAGCACACCTCAAAAAAGGTAAGCGACTCTTTCTAACCGCATACAGAGCGCAAGCAAGTTTAAGCTAAACAGCGAGCTGGCTTATTTGCTTCGGTTTGCATCAGTGAAACTGAGAATTTCGTGGCACGAAGAAACGTCTCACTGATGCAATCTTGTTAAGTATCAAGCATAAGCTATTGTTTATGCAAGCCTATAGTTCGGGCTCTCCCTTGTGATCTGAACGTCATGCACGTGGCTTTCCTTTAATCCAGCCCCGGTGATTTTCACGAACTGGCAGTTTCTGCGCATTTCTTCGACGGTGGCGCAGCCGGTGTAGCCCATCGCTGCGCGCAGTCCGCCCACGAGTTGATGGATCACAGCGCTTGCCGATCCCTTGTAAGGCACCTGGCCTTCAATCCCTTCGGGAACCAGTTTGTCGCTTGCTGCGTCCTTCTGGAAATAGCGGTCGGCCGAACCGCGCGCCATGGCGCCCAGGCTTCCCATACCGCGATACGATTTAAAGGATCGCCCCTGATAAAGAATTACCTCACCCGGAGATTCGTCCGTGCCTGCAATCATGGACCCCACCATTGCACAGGATGCCCCGGCAGCAATTGCCTTGGCGAAATCGCCCGAAAACTTGATCCCGCCATCTGCAATCACGGGCACGTCTCCGGCGGCAGATGCGCAATCCAGTACTGCAGTCAGCTGTGGAACACCAACACCCGCGACCATGCGTGTTGTACAGATCGATCCGGGGCCGATGCCAACCTTTATTGCGTCCGCGCCTGCATCGATCAGGGCCTTGGTCGCCTCAGACGTGGCGACATTGCCCGCAATGATCTGAACTTCGTTCGACAAGGTCTTGGCCCGCTTCACAGCGTCCAGAACACCCTGTGAATGCCCGTGCGCGGTATCGACCACAATGATGTCCACGCCAGAGTCAACCAGTTGCTCGGACCGCTCAAATCCCGAGTCGCCAACCGAAGTCGCAGCAGCCACACGCAACCGACCCAGGCTATCCTTGCAGGCTGTGGGGTTCAGAACGGCCTGTTCCGTGTCTTTTAGGGTCAGCAATCCGGTCAGTTTGCCCCCGCCATCGACGACCAGAAGTTTTTCGATCCGGCGTGCCTTCATCAGGCTTTTCGCTTCTTCAAGGTCCGCAGGCTCTTGCAGCATCGCCAGATTGTCGGATGTCATCATCACCCGGATCGGAGTGTCATCGGACGTTGCAAATCGCATGTCCCGGTTAGTCACGATGCCGACAACGCGTCCGGCATCATCCACGACGGGGAAACCAGTGAAGTTATAGCGCTGCACCAAAGCCTTGGCGTCCGCCAAAGTCTGATCAGCGCGCAGTGTCACGGGATTATAAACGATACCCGATTCGAAACGCTTGACCCGCCGGACCTCTCGGGCCTGTTCCTCGACGGACAGGTTCTTGTGAATGACGCCAATTCCACCAGCCTGCGCCATTGCGATAGCCATGCGAGCCTCGGTCACGGTATCCATGGCCGAACTCAGAAGCGGAATATTCATGGTGATCTCGCGCGTCACGCGCGTGGACGTATTCGCCATAGATGGCAGGACGGACGAACTGCCCGGAACCAATAATACGTCGTCAAAGGTAAGTGCCTCACGAATCTGCATCTGCTAACCCCATGCAAAAGCCCGTTTGGCGGTGACCCTATTACATGGATTTCACCCAAGGGAAAGCCCCCCGTCGCAACTTGTCGCTTTGTCCATGCTGGCGTGGGTAATAAAACGACGCTACACGCACAAAACGTGCCGCTGAATGCCCTTTCTCTTTTCGCTCAAAGCCATATCCTGCGCGGAATACGCGCGAACACCAAAGGCAGGCCTCTCATGACCACCGATCCTCTTGTCGTCTTTACACCGTCCGGCAAACGCGGCCACTTCCCAGTGGGCACACCGATTCTAACAGCAGCTCGCCAGCTGGGCGTCGATCTGGATTCTGTCTGTGGTGGGCGTGGGATCTGTTCCAAGTGCCAGATCACACCATCCTACGGTGAGTTTCCGAAACATGGTGTGACTGTAAGTGATGGTGCACTGTCGGAATGGAACGCGGTCGAACAGCGATATGACGACAAGCGTGGCCTGAAGCCGGGCCGCCGCCTGGGGTGTCAGGCTGCCGTGCAGGGTGATGTGGTTATTGATGTCCCCCCGGAAAGCCAGGTCCACCGTCAGGTTGTCCGCAAAGCCGCCGCCGCGCGTGCCATCGTGATGGATCCGGCAACAAGGCTGTATTTCGTGGTGGTCGAAGAACCCGATATGCACTCGCCAACCGGAGATCTGGAGAGGTTGGAACGCGCCCTGCGCCAGCAATGGAATATCGAGGCAGTCACGGCAGATTTGTCGTTGATGAACAAGCTTCAACCAACCCTGCGAAAGGGCAAGTGGGAGGTCACTGTGGCCGTCCACAAAAGCCATAAGGATGACGTGGCCCGAATCGTGGAAATATGGCCCGGCCTGCACGAAAGCGGCCTTTTTGGACTGGCCATCGACCTCGGCTCGACCACTATCGCGGCGCATCTCACCGATCTGGAAACCGGCGAGGTCAAGGCGTCATCCGGCCTGATGAACCCGCAAATCCGCTTTGGCGAGGATTTGATGAGCCGCGTGTCATACGCAATGATGAATCCCGGCGGAGATCAGGAAATGACCCGCGCCGTCCGCGAGGCGATCAACGATCTGACAACGTCCATCGCGGAAGAGGCCGGGATCGATGCAAGCCTGATCGTCGAAACGGTATTCGTCTGCAACCCGGTGATGCACCACCTGCTACTGGGTCTTGACCCGGTGGAACTCGGTCAAGCGCCGTTTGCTCTGGCAACGTCAGAGAGTATGTCCCTGCCCGCCCGAGACATGGAATTGACCGCGATGAACCCGCGTGCGCAGGTATACATCCTGCCCTGCATCGCGGGCCATGTGGGCGCCGACTGCGCTGCGGTCGCCCTGTCGGAAGAGCCCGGAAAATCCGAGGATCTAGTCTTGATCGTCGACGTCGGGACCAACGCCGAAATTCTGCTTGGAAATACGAACCGAGTTCTGGCCTGCTCGTCCCCGACTGGTCCGGCATTTGAAGGGGCTCAGATCAGCTCAGGCCAGCGTGCCGCCCCCGGCGCGATTGAGCGGATCGAAATTGATCCTGTGACCAAGGAACCCCGGTTCCGCGTCATAGGCTCGGACAAATGGTCGAATGACGAAGGTTTCGACGCCGATATCGCAACCACCGGAATCACCGGCATCTGCGGTTCGGGCATTATCGAGGCCGTTGCTGAAATGCGAATGGCCGGCTTGCTTGATGAAAGCGGATTGATCGGTTCAGCCGAACAAACGGGCACTGCGCGTTGCATACCCGAGGGGCGGACACACTCTTATCTCATTCATGACGCCAGCGCTGAAGGCGGACCGCGGGTGACGGTAACTCAGGGTGATATTCGGGCCATCCAGCTTGCGAAATCCGCCCTCTACGCGGGTGCCCGCCTGCTGATGGATGAAATGAACGTCGACAAAGTCGACCGCGTGGTTTTGGCAGGTGCCTTCGGCGCCCATATCTCGACCAAACACGCAATGGTGTTGGGCATGATCCCGGATGCTCCGCTGGACAAAGTCATGAGCGCAGGCAACGCAGCCGGCACAGGCGCGCGGATCGCTTTGTGCAATATTTCGTCGCGGGCCGAAATCGAACGTGTCGTTCGCGAAATCACCAAGGTGGAAACCGCGATCGAGCCAAAGTTTCAGGATCATTTTGTTGCGGCCAACGCAATTCCGCATAAAACGGACCCGTTCCCGGAATTGTCCAGCGTTGTCACCCTGCCCGCGCCTTCCTTCAATACTGGCGGAGACGAGGAAAAGACAGGTCGCCGCCGCAGACGGAAGGCATAGTTCCATTAATCGAAAGAGGTGCCCGTGGATTTCGCAAACAAAGAGCAGGCCGAGTACTGGGGAAATTCTGCGTCGGGCACAAGCTGGCTGACATACGAAGATCAGCTTGATCACCTGATGCAGCCAGTTCTCGACCTTGTTCTGAGTCGGTCGGGCTTGACCCAGGGCATGCGTGTGCTGGACATCGGTTGTGGAACCGGTGCCAGCACGATTGCTGCTGCGCACCGTGTTGGCCCGGATGGCCACGCCTTGGGTATCGACATCTCAAGCGGCTTTTTGGAACGTGCACGAAATCGGGCTCGGGCCAAAGGATTGAAAAATCTAAGTTTCGAGGTCACCGATGCGCAAGTGGAACCGTTTCCAGCCAATGACAGAGACGCAGCCATTTCACGTTTTGGCGTCATGTTCTTTGAAGACACGGTTGCCGCCTTTGCCAACATTGCGAAGGCACTAAAACCGCAGGCAAAAATAACCTTCGCCGCGTGGGCACCTCTGGCTGACAATCTATGGTTCAAAACGCCTTTTGTCGCCGCTGCAAGGCGACTTGGGAACCCACCCAAGGTTGACCCCAATGCCCCGGGTCCATTGGCGTTTCAGGACCTTGACCGTGTCGCGAACCTGTTGTCAGAGGCCGGATTGGTTCAAATTCATGCGGAAAAGGTTGGTCTTTCGCTGACACCAAAAGGGACTGTCCAAGATGCAGCCACGCTGTGTGCCCGCGTCGGCCCTGCCGCGCGGGTGATATCGCATTTTGAAGGGACCGAAGCGGATGCCGCGGCCGTTCAAGCCGAGGTCGCTAAGGAATTTGAACAGTTCAGAACGGAACAAGGCGTTCTTATTCCTGCGACGATTAACCTGTTTCAGGCCAGTCGGCCGGACTAAGGCACCATTGAAAAGTCTGGAGCGGGTAGCGGGAATCGAACCCGCGCGTTCAGCTTGGGAAGCTGACAGGCTACCATTACATCATACCCGCCGCGAGAGATTGGATAGCATCGCACCCTAGGCAGGTTCAAGCGAGTATCGATCCCGCACACACATTCACTCGGTACGGGATCGCAGGCTTTCTATCAGGTTCTTGTCCACGTCCAGAACCCTGCTGGCTTCATCCAGTGTTCGCATGTCCAATTGCTGTTCAGACAGATCCAGATCCTGCGAAAACACATTAACAATAGTTTCCATGGCCTTGATACGGGCGTACTTTTTGTTGTTGGCCGGTATTACGGTCCAGGGCGCGAAATCCGTAGAAGTGCGGGCCAGCATTTCATCCACAGCGATTTCGGTTTCGCTCCATTTTTCGCGATTTCGGAAATCCTCATATGTCAGCTTCCACCGTTTCATCGGGTTGCGCAGGCGTTCTGTAAAGCGGTCCATCTGCTCTTGAGGTGAAATATGGAAGAACAGCTTGACGATGCGCGTACCGTCATCGACCAGCATACGCTCAAATTCATTGATCTCACGATATGCGGCGCGCCAACGATGTTCTGGCGTAAACTTCTCCAGCCGCTCGACCAGCACGCGTCCGTACCAGCTTCGGTCGAATGCCGATATTGCCCCCTCAGGTGGAAGCCGCTCCCAGAACCGCAACAAATAGTGACGATTGAGATAGTAGTTGCGCGGAGCACCGATGGGCCAGACCTTGAAGCTTCGCGGGTCGAGTGCCTGACTGATACGGCGAATTGTACCGCCCTTGCCCGCAGCATCCCATCCCTCAAAGACAATGACGCCCTTGTTGCCATGAAACAGAAACGCCTGCTGAATGCGGGACAGTTTCGTCTGCAGCTTAGCCAGAGCGTCAAAATAGTCCTTTTTGCCCAAGCGCAAAGACAAGTCCGCGTCCGACAATCTGGGGGGACGATGCTGTTTCATTTGACCACCTTCTCAATGTCTCTCGCGCGACTTTAGTCTTCCGGGACATGCAGGCTTTGGCAACAGCTCTTCGGACAGAAAAAAGGCCGGGCAACGTGCCCGGCCTTTGCAATTGTTTGTGAAACCTGGATCAGGCGCGACGGCGACGACCGCCACCGCGACGACCACGGGCGCCTTCACCTTCGGCACCTGCGGCCTCGGGAGCCTTGTTGAACTTGATCCACGCCCCGCCATGCGGGTCGTTGTTGGTCAGAAGGTTGGCGGCACGAATGGCCTCCATCTCTTTACCAGCGCGTGGCAAAGTCGAACCGATGTTGAACAGCTGACAGAAGGTTTCGTCGTCCATGTCAGCGGGCAGAACAATGCCTTTGGCTTCGACTTCGGCTTTCTTCTCGGCCAGTTTCTTGGGGCCGACCGGCAGCGCGACCGGGTTCATGATCGCCGAGGTCATGCCAGCAGCCATTGCCATCGGCAGGAACGCATTGTTGATGCCGTGACGGTTAGGCAGACCAAACGAGATGTTGGACGCACCGCATGTCGTGTTCACGCCCAGTTCCTCGCGTAGGCGGCGGACCAGAGCAAACACCTGCTGACCGGCAGTTGCCATCGCACCGATCGGCATAACCAGCGGGTCAACCACGATGTCATGCGCAGGAATGCCGAAGTCGGCAGCGCGCTCAACGATCTTCTTTGCCACTTCGAAACGCACATCCGGGTCTTCTGAGATACCAGTGTCGTCGTTCGAAATTGCAACAACCGGAACGTTGTACTTTTTGACCAGCGGCAGAACCAGTTCCAAGCGCTCTTCTTCGCCGGTAACCGAGTTCAGCAGCGGACGGCCCTCGGCCGCTTCAAGACCGGCCTCCAACGCGCCCGGTACAGACGAGTCGATGCACAGCGGTACGTCGACCAGTCCCTGAACCAGCTCGACGATCTTGGTCATCAGCGGCGGTTCGGTCTCGTTCGGGTTGGGGTTCGAGTTGTAAACGACGCCTGCGTTGATATCCAGAACGGTCGCCCCTGCCGCAACCTGAGCCAGCGCGTCTTTCTCGACGGTCGAGAAATCGCCCGCCTCAAGTTCCGCAGCCAACTTCTTACGGCCAGTCGGGTTGATCCGCTCTCCGATCACGCAGAACGGTTCGTCAAAGCCCAGGACGGCAGTTTTTGTTTTTGATTCTACGACTGTACGGGTCATGTCCGATCCTTAGGAGTTTACGGGCGCTGCAGAAGCACCGCCGTTATTGATCGCCCAGTTGGCATTGGTCTTGATGCCACCAAGCGGGAAGAAGTGCACGTTGGTGATGTTGAAATCCGGGTTGGCCGCTTTGTGCTCGGCCAGTTCGGTGATCACATCATTGGGCTCATAGGGCAGCAGCAGCTTGGATACGTCCATCGCGCGCTTCTGCAATACCTTGAGCGACGGCCCAACACCACAGGCAATGGCAAATTTGATCAGAGTCTGCAGTTTGGCCGGACCGGCGATACCGATATGAACCGGCAGATCGATACCAGCAGCTTTCAGGTTGTCAGCCCATTCGATGATCGGCTTGGCATCAAATGCGAACTGTGTGGCCAGCGCCATCTCCGCATCCGTTGTTTCGCTGAACTTCTGCTTCCAGCGCAGCGCGTCATCGACATTCTTGGTCGAACCGTCCGGGTCGATGTCCTTGTTGCCTTCGGGGTGACCGGCGACGTGCAGACGCTTGAATCCTGCCTTGTCAAACAGGCCGGTTTCCAGCAGCTGCATCGAGCTGTCAAAGTCACCATGCGGTTTTGCAACACCACCGGCCAGCAGCAGTGCCTGATCGATACCGGCTTCACCCTGATACATCGAGATCCAGTTCTCCAGCGTCGCCGCATCCTTGATGATGCGCGCTGGGAAGTGTGGCATGACCGGATACCCTTCGGCCGCGATCCGCTTGGCGGTCTTGACCATGTCCTCGATCGGGGTGCCCTCGATATGAGCGATGTAGACGCGGGTGCCCTCGGGCAGCAGCGCGCGGAAATCCTCGACCTTTTCGGCGGTGCGCGGCATCACCTCGATCGAATAGCCTTTCAGAAAGGCTTCGACGGTCGGGTTCACCGGGGCCTTTTCGGCCACATCACGTTTCTTGAAGTTCAGCAAAGCCATTGCGGCCTCCCATTAATGTAAGGGCTCACGCCCAACCGTCATTGGCGATCAGGGATTTTACACGTTCCTGATCGTATTCCGTTTCCAGACGCAAGGCCTGCGCCTCGGCGATTTCTGCCGGATCACCTTCAACCTCGAAAGGTTCTGCCTTCCGCCATTCAGCCAGATAGGCATCGGCATCCTTTGCATTAACTTTCATCGCGGCTCGATCAATGGCTTGCTCGAACCGCTCCTCCAGCTGCCGTTTGGCACCTCGACGGCCTTTGCCGACGATGACCTGAGCAGGGATGTCGCGCCAATAAACAATTGTGACGTCGGGCATCGCTTTGATTCCTCCTAGCCTGATGGACAGTATCTAGACGGCTATGGTTGTTCGGGTCAGTCGATTTTCGACACACAACGCATTCTCAGCGACGTTTTTGCCCGCAATGATATCGAACTGTTTATCTGCCATCGTCAAAACACGGCACATCAAAATTCTCATGACTTTAATGAGCCGCTTGCGTGACCGGACACCCCGACATATGGTCAAGGTAACTCGAAATCGGAGGGCGTGAAGATGGCGCCCAGGCGTCCCAAAGGTGCGGGCGCGTTCCCAAAAGCGGTCGAAAGCCCCGTGCCAGCAAGACCCGATCCCGATGCGCTGTATGCCGCATTGGATCTGGGAACAAATAGTTGTCGCATGCTGATTGCCCAACCCAAGGGCAGCGGCTTTCATGTGGTGGACAGTTTTTCCAAATCCGTTCAGCTTGGCGCGGGCCTTGAGCGGACCGGACGACTGTCGCGGTCGTCCATGGCGCGCACCATTCAGGCACTTCGTATCTGTCAGCAAAAGCTGAAGCGGAACAAGGTTAAGCGGATGCGCCTTGTCGCGACCGAGGCTTGTCGACGGGCCAAGAATTCCCGCGACTTTATCCGGCAGGTCAGACGCGAAACCGGTTTGACGCTTGAGATCATCCAGCCCGAAGAAGAAGCCCGCCTTGCCGTCATTTCCTGCGCGCCTTTAGTGTCGACCAAGACTGAACAGCTGTTGGTTGTGGACATCGGCGGCGGCTCGACCGAACTGGTCTGGATCGATATTTCTTCGATCCCGCGCCGAGACCGGCCTGCGGCAATCATGCGGTTGCACAACGGGTTTCACACTGTCGAAAGCCCCTTCCCTTCTGCCAAGGTGGTCGACTGGATCAGCGTACCTTTGGGTGTGGCGACTTTGCGAGACCAGTTTCACGATGTCGAGGATGACTCGGCCCGGTTTGCCCTGATGAGCTGGTTCTTCGAAGAGAACCTTGCCGACTTTGCGCCTTACAAGGACGAACAGGCCCGCGAAGGATTCCAGATTGTTGGAACCAGCGGCACCGTCACAACTGTTGCTGCATCGCATCTTGGGCTCAAGCGCTATGACCGGACTAAAGTCGATGGATTGCGCATGACCAGCGATCAGATTGACAAAGTCATACGTGGCTATCTAGAACTCGGCCCTCAGGGCCGCCGCCGTGACCCGCGCATCGGCGAGGACCGGCAGGCCCTTATCATGTCCGGCTCGGCCATTTTGCAGGCGCTTTTGCGGCTCTGGCCCACCGATCGCCTTTCCGTGGCGGACCGGGGGCTGCGCGAAGGTCTGCTCTATGCGCAGATGAGTGCGGACGGCGTATTGGAAGACGGACCATTCTGATGGCAAAGACACCTAGCGGAAAAAACACGTCGGGTCGCGGACAGCGCGACCTGAAGGTCAACGTTAAAACCGCGCGCGGACGCAAGCTGAGTTCTACTCGCTGGCTGCAGCGCCAGTTGAACGACCCGTACGTAAAGCGTGCACAGGCCGAAGGTTACCGCGGTCGCGCGGCATTCAAGATCATGGAATTGGACGACAAGTTCCGATTTCTGGTTCCCGGCGCACGGGTGGTCGATCTGGGTTGTGCACCGGGCGGATGGTGTCAGGTGGCCGTCAAGCGCGTGAATGCACTGGGCGAAAAGTCCGGAAAAAAAATCGGCACGATTCTGGGCATCGACCTGCAAGAGGTTGAACCGATTGCAGGCGCCGAAATTCATCAGCTTGATTTCATGGATGACGGCGCGGATGAGGCGGTCAAGGAATGGCTGGGGGGCAAGGCGGATGTGGTCATGTCCGATATGGCTGCGGCCTCGTCCGGGCACAAGCAGACCGACCATTTGCGTATCATGTCACTTTGTGAAACAGCGGCCTATTTCGCGTTTGACGTTCTGGAACAGGGCGGCACCTTTGTTGCCAAGGTCCTGGCCGGAGGGGCCGAAGGCGATCTGCAGAAACTGCTCAAACAAAAGTTTGAGAAGGTCGCGAATGTAAAGCCGCCCTCGTCCCGGTCGGACAGTTCCGAAAAATTCGTCGTAGCCACTGGGTTCCGCGGCTGAAGCCGTTATCGACGATCCGGTTTCAACTCGGGTAGACGTTGTACGCGAAACGACGCGACCGCCAACCCTTGCAACAGTAACGCATCCCCGTGACTGACATCGGTAGGTTTTCTGGATCGCAATTCTTCAATTCTCTGATTCCCCGCCTTTGAATTAGCGGGCAAAGCAAAACCTTGCGAACTCTTCTGAATCCTGGACATACAGCACCTCTAAGGCCGGTCAGACATCACTCCTAACCACTGTCTATCTCAGCAATTTGCGGGGAAAATGGCGCAAAACAGACCTGACCGTGCCGATTCAACGTCCAAGTTGCGCCGACAGGTCTTTCAGTGCGGGATCATTCGGCAGAATATTCATCGCTTCGCGCAGCACGTCGCGCGCCGCTTGCGGACCCCGGTTTATCTGGGCCAGTTGAACCAGCATGGGCCAGGCTTCGGCCCTCTGCGGGTCCAGACTCACGACCTCTCGAAAAGCGCGCTCGGCGGCTTCGGGATTGCGCAGGGTGAGTGCCATACCCCCCAGAACCAGATGCGTTTCCGGAAAGTCCAGACGGTTTGACAACGACCTCTGCCAATCGCGCATCCCCTGCCCTGCAAGGGCCCGTTGGCTCGGCGAAAGTGCCGCCGAGGGAATCGTCAGGAATTCCTTCGCCGCGGAAATACGCACGTTTCGCATTGGGTCCTGCAACAAAGACACCAGGCGTTCCACCCGCTCCGCAGGCGGAGCGTGACGTTGCAAAGGCGCGACGTTGGCCCGTATCAGCGGGTCCTCATCCTCCAACAACGGCGCAGTTTGTTCCGCGATGTCAGGCGAGCCATATGATTGCAAAAGGTACAAAGCCGTTGCGCGTACAATGCCAGGCAAATCCTCGTCATGCGCGATTGCCAAAAGATTGGGGGCGGACTTGGCCGGGTTTGCTATGGCCGTTGAAAAAACCGCCCCATAATGCCTGCCCCGGTGATTTGAGTCGGGAAACCAACCTTCAATCTGTTCAGCCGCCCAGTTCTGATCGCGGTCCTCATGGCAATCCGTACACGCGTCCGGTGAACCAGTTCGAAGACCAAGATCAGGCCGAGGCACGCGGAAACTGTGATCCCGACGGCCATCGACGCCCATGTAGACCCGTTCGATCATATGGCAGTTTTTGCACTGCGCACCTTCACTGTTTTCGGAATGATGATGATGTTCCACAGTGTCATAGGCCTTTTTGATCAGCGTCGGGAAACTGGGATTACCTGCCGGCGAATGGCATTGGGTGCATATCGCGTTCCCTTCGGCCCTGAGATCGGCCCCGTGCGGCTCATGGCAATCCATGCATCCAACTCCGCGCGCGTACATCTTGGATTGCAGGAACGAGCCATAAACATAAACTTCATCCAGAATCTGACCATCCGGATGATAAAGACCTGGCCGGAGCAGCGCGAGGTTATAGGCATCGTGAAAAGGGGTACCTGGCAGTGGATTGCCATCTTCCAATGCTTCCCGACGGGAATGGCATCCGGCGCATTGCTGAATTCCCGATTCCGTATCATCCCAATTCACTGAAAAACCAAATTGGTCGAGCGGATCATCCGGCGTCTTACCTGCCACCCAGTCTAAATGCGCCGAGGCCGGGCCATGGCAAGCCTCGCACCCCACCCCGATTTCAGATTGAGTAGACGCGTACCTGTCTGTTTGCGCACCAAAGTTCTTCTGAAAACCCGTTGCGTGGCACTCGGCGCAACGACTGTTCCAGTTCTTGTACGGTCCTGTCCAGTGCAAGCCGTCGTCTGGCGGTAAATCCTGATCCGGATACAGATGAAACCACTCTTGCTTCTCTGTGTCCCATACCACATCAAAGCTTTGCAGCCTGCCCGGTTCGGTTTCAAACAGGTATTGCTGCAGCGGCTCAACTCCGACAACCGAATGCACGCTGTATTCAGTTGTTTTTCCGTTTTTTTCCGTGACCTGCGCGGTATAGGAGTCGCGGTTCAACCGGAAGGTTGCCGTCATGCCATCGTGATGAAACTCTGTGCCGTCGAAGTCGGCCAGAACCGTGTCATCGCTGACTTCGGTCCAAGCCTTTGCATGATGAGAACCCGCCCACGCCTTAACTTCTTCTTCGTGGCATTCCACACATTGATCTGATCCGACATATTCAGGCGATTGCGCAGATACGCTGGTTGCGAGCAGAATAAACACTGCAATCGAAGAGATTATCCATGTCGTCATGCGCTGCTCTCTACACCTGTCTCCGGCTTGTACATCAGTTTTTTTCTGCCTCAGCTTTTCGGCTGGTCAGATCAATCAAAGCGCCATTGAACTCGGCTCCGAGGATCAGAATGGCAGCACACAGATACAGAAAGATCAAAGCGGCCATTGCACCGGCCAACCCTGCATACGTGGCGCTGTAGGTTGCGAATTTTCCAATGTAGACTGAAAATCCCCACCCGCCAGCTGCCAAAAGCGCCAGTGTCAACAAAACGCCGGGCAAAATCTGGCCAAGACTATGCCTGCGCGTTGGCAAAACGAGATGGGCCAGAACAACCGTTCCCGTTGGCACGGCAACGGTGAAGGTCCAGCGCAACCGGTCAACGGACAACCATTCTGACACGTTCACCGCCGTATTCTCGGATACAAGTTGAGTGTAGACCGGTAAAACCAGCTCAAAAGCAGCCAAAGCCAGGATTGCAGCCCCACCAAGGATCACCAGTACGATACAAAGCAGGCGCGATTTCCAGAACGGCCAGACATCCTCGTCATGGTAGGCGCGGGTAATTGCGGTGCGTACCGCATTCACTCCGTTCGACGCAAAGTAGATCGCAAGCAGGCCGCCAAGCGTGATAGCGCCCGACCCTGCACCGGCAAGGACGGCACGCAGTTCAGAAACGATGGGATCGGCCACATCCTTGGGCCATGCCCCAAAGATCAGTTCGATCAGTTCGTCCGTCACCAGATCCTGAGACAATGCCCCTGCCAGTGCCACTGTGAACAACACAAAAGGAAACAGCGCCAGCATCATCGACATGGCAACGTGACTGCTCATGACAAAGCCGTTCTTGTCATTGAAACGGCGCAACGCCAGCCACAATGCCTGAACTGGAAGTCCGAATTGGGGATTCGCCGGGCGTGTCATTCGCCCACCCTAGCCTGCATCAAGCGCCCGCAGAACCCATCAAAGCGCAATGGGTAACGATTTCGCCCGCTTAACCGCCTGATGCCATTGCATAAACCGAACCGCCTGTGCAGGATCGCTCAGACGTTCTATTGTCCAAGGCCCTATGGCCCGCCATTTTGATCGAACCGCAGGCAAAAAAACATGACACGACCCGCCAAATACACGTACAGCCTGCACCTAACCCTGGTCCGGGATATCACGATTGTGGCGACCCTGGTCATACTGGGCCTCTATGCAGGCGCCGGATTTCTAATACCCCTTACCATGGCCCTATTGATCAATGTGCTGATCATTGCACTGAGCGACCGGGTTGTTGCCCTGACACGAGCACCCGTTTGGCTGGCCAACGTTGCAGGTGTCACCGTTGTTTTGGCCGGTTTGTTCATGATCATGTACATTATGGGCAGTCAGGCCACGCAATTCGCGCGATCCATCAATACTTATGAAAGCCAATTCGACAACGCCGTAAACCGCATTACCGGGCTGGTCGGCAACGATGTGACAAAGTTCATCCGCGACAATCTGATCAGCCTCGACATGTCCTTTGTCGCCCGCCTGCTGCTGGGCAGCGCCACATCGCTACTGAACCAGTTTTTCCTGATCAGTCTTTATGTCGCCTTTCTGATGGCAGAACGATTGGCGTTTCGGAAAAAGATAAGGCTCGCCGCTGGCAGCCCGGAGTTGGGGGCCGAACTGGCCACGGTTCTGGATGCCATTTCGTTCAGCCTGCAGCGTTATGTCGGTGTCAAAACACTTATCAGCCTGATCACCGCCCTGATCAGCTATTCCGTTTTCCGCGCTTTGGGCCTTGAATATGCCGAGACATGGGCGGTTCTGACATTTGCGCTGAATTTCATACCATCGATCGGCTCGGTCATAGCGGTGGTCTTCCCGTCGCTGATCGCCCTAGTCCAATTCGAATCCATCGGACCGTTTCTGATCATCGTGCTGGGTTGCGGGACCATTCAGTTTCTGATCGGCAACTTCCTCGATCCTGCAATGCTGGGCCGGTCCCTCAACATGTCCACTTTTCTGGTCATTCTGGCGCTGACGTTCTGGACCACTGTCTGGGGACTGATCGGCGCATTCCTGAGTGTCCCCCTTACTGTTTGCATCCTGATCATCTTCAGCCACATCCCCGCCCTCAGACCCGTAGCCATAATGATGTCCCTCGATGGCCGTTTAGGGGAAGAGGCCGCAAGAACTGATACGGAGTGAGCAGTGCAGGCGCCGCTGTTCATAGGTTCGGAAATCTATCGGCATTCCACCTATGGTTCCAAACACCCTCTGGCGATTCCGCGTGTGTCCACGGTAATCGACCTTTGCCGGGCTATGGGCTGGCTGACGCAGGACAATTACCGTACAAGCCCGCGCGCAAAACCCAAAGCGCTAGAGGCATTTCACACACCCGAGTATATCTCGGCGCTGCTGCAAGCCGAAAAATCCCAAAAAGTTTCACCTGAAATACAGCGCCGGCACGGGTTGGGCACAATATCAAACCCGGTTTTCAAGGAAATGTATCGGCGTCCGGCCACCGCTGCGGGCGGTTCCATTCTTGGGGCTGAACTTTTGGCCAGAGGTGGTGTTGTCTTTAATCCGGCGGGCGGAACCCATCACGGTATGCCTGACCGGGCAAATGGCTTTTGCTATCTAAACGATCCGGTTCTGGCGATCAAAACCCTGTTGAATCAAGGCATTCAACGCGTCGTTTACATCGACATAGACGCCCATCACTGTGATGGGGTCGAAGCCGCCTATAATGGCTCGGAATGTGTACGCATGATTTCGGTCCATGAGGGCAAACGCTGGCCATTTTCGGGCGCATTGGAGGATCGTGCCGGTGGTTCGGCTTTTAACCTGCCCGTGCATCACAACCTGAACGACGACGAGTTCAGATTGATATTGGATCGGCTGATCCTGCCCGCAACGGACGCATTTTGCCCGGATGCCATCGTGCTCCAATGCGGGGCAGACGCTGTCTTCGAAGACCCTTTGTCGCGCCTCACACTCTCCAACACTTCTCATTGGCGAGCTGTCGCTGAATTACGCGCGCTTTCACCCAGAATGCTGGTACTGGGCGGGGGTGGGTACAATCCGTGGTCCGTTGCCCGGCTTTGGGCCGGTGTCTGGGCGACACTATGCCATCAAGAAATACCTGACGTACTGCCACTTCAGGCGCAGTCGGTTCTGAAAAATTTACAATGGACCCGAGCCGCCGGCCGCAACCCGCCCGACCACTGGCTTACGACACTGCGGGATGTGGTGAATAGTGGGGCAATCGATCGTGAGCTGGTGAGCAACATTGCTAAACTCGCTACTCGGATTTGACAGCGGAATAACAAAGGCCTTTCCTGTAAATTAATTTTTTGACGATTTCTCAAACATCCGTTTCTAATAATATTTTGATCTGTTAGTTTTCCGATCACGTACTGGATTATAACCGTTAACTTCCCACCGCAGACCCACCTAATCTAATTCGCGTAAAATCAATCTCTTACGAAGGCTGCTTTAATTCGACGTGCCTTCGGTTCTCAAAACAGACCATCCGGCGGCGGCTTGGTCGGCGCAATTACAAGGAGAGACTTATGCCAGAATCGTTTCCGTCATTGCCACGTTGGCGCTCGTATTTTCGAAGATTGGCGGCATTGTCCGTTACGGCAGTCATGGCACTGCCAGCTATTGCGCAGGAGCAAAAACCGAACATCCTCGTCATATGGGGTGATGATATCGGCCAATCCAACATATCGGCCTACACAATGGGCCTGATGGGTTATCATACGCCCAACATAGATCGCATAGCCAAAGACGGCATGATTTTCACCGACTATTACGGTGAACAGTCCTGCACAGCGGGGCGCTCCTCTTATATCATGGGGCAATCTGTATTCCGAACAGGCCTGTCCAAAGTTGGCCTCCCGGGCGCAGAGCTTGGAATGCAGGAAGAAGATCCCACCATTGCGGGTCTGCTTAAAGCCGAGGGATACGTTACCGGCCAGTTCGGTAAAAACCACCTCGGTGACAAAGATGAGCATTTGCCGACAAACCACGGTTTTGATGAGTTTTTCGGAAATCTGTACCACTTGAACGCCGAAGAAGAACCCGAGAACGAAGATTATCCGGGTGATGCCGTTCTGGCAGACGGTCGGACCTTTCGTGAAGCATACGGGCCTCGCGGGGTTATCAAATCTTCGGCGGATGGAAGCATCGAAGACACCGGACCCTTGACCAAAAAGCGTATGGAAACCGTTGACGACGAAACTGTTGTCGCCGCTATCGATTTTATCAAACGTTCCCACGAACAAGGTCAGCCATTCTATGTCTGGTGGAACGGAACCCGGATGCATTTTCGCACCCATGTGGCCGATGATCGGCGCCATCGGGGCAATGACGAGTACACAGACGGCATGATCGAGCACGACATGCATGTTGGCCAGTTGCTCGACCTGCTGGACGAGTTGGGTATCGCCGACAACACCATCGTTCACTATTCGACCGACAACGGACCTCATATGAACACGTGGCCGGATGCGGCGATGACTCCGTTTTGGGGTGAAAAGAATACCAACTGGGAAGGAGGATGGCGCGTTCCGTCCATGGTCCGCTGGCCCGGCGTGATCGAGCCCGGTTCGGTTTCGAACGAGATCATGCACCACATGGACTGGCTGCCCACCTATCTGGCCGCAGTTGGCCGCGACAACATCAAAGAGGAATTGAAACAGGGCGGCGTTCAAGCCATCGGGCGCGAATACAAGGTGCATCTGGATGGCTATAACTTCCTGCCCTATTTCAAGGGTGAGGTCGAAGAAGGCCCGCGCAAGGAAATCTTCTATTTTTCGGATGACGGCGACATGACCGCGCTGCGCTACGACGACTGGAAGCTGATTTTCCTTGAGCAAAAGGCGTGGGGCACATTGCGGGCGTGGATGGAACCGTGGACGGAACTACGCATTCCGCTGATGATCAACCTGCGCCGGGACCCATATGAACGGGCATATCGCACCTCCAACACCTACTATGACTGGCTGTTGGATCGGGCCTACTTCCTGGTTCCCGCACAGGCATATGTCGGCAACTTCCTTGCGACATTCCAGGAGTTTCCTCCTCGCCAGAAGGCCGCCAGCTTTAACCTGGAACAGGTGATGGACAAAATGCTGTCGCCGATAGGCGATTGATCCTGTTGATACAATCGACGAGGGCCGCAAAAGAACGTTGCGGCCCTCGCTGGCATTTGGACGGAGGCGTTTTGATGAAAATTGCAAGCATTTGTCTGGCAGCACTCTTTGCCGCATCCGCCGCAGCTGGCGATCCCCTGCCCTCGTGGAATGAGACTGAAACCAAATCCCGGATCATTGAATTCGTTGAAACTGTTACCGACGCTGACTCGCCGAATTATGTGACTCCGGCTGACCGCATCGCGGTTTTTGACAACGACGGGACATTGTGGGCCGAGAAGCCTGTGTATTTTCAGCTTATCTATGCCATGGATCAGGTTGCCCAACTGGCACAGGAAGATCCTTCAATCGTCACAAACCCCGCACTCGAAGCCGCCACCCAGGGCGATCTAGAGGCGATTGCGGCAGGTGGAATGGAGGCCCTGCTGGAGGTGGTCAACGCCTCTCATGCGGGTATGACCGTCGACGAGTTCCAGCAATCAGTTTCAGAATGGCTTCAGACCTCTCGTCACGGTGAAACAGATCTGGCCTACGATCAAATGACTTACCAGCCAATGGCCGAGTTGTTGCGATACCTGCGCGATGAAGGGTTCAAGACCTATATCGTCTCGGGCGGCGGCGTACATTTCATGCGTGTCTTTGCCGAAAGGGCGTATGGCATTCCACCCGAGCAGGTTCTCGGAACCTATGCCAACAGCACCTATTCACTAATCGACGGTGTGCCGACCATCAGCAAGACCGCGGGCATTGCATTTGTCGATGACAAGGAAGGAAAGCCGATCAATATTGAGCGCACCATAGGAAAGCGCCCCATATTGGCCGGTGGCAATTCAGATGGGGATTTTGCGATGCTGGAATGGACAACCGCCGGAGAAGGGCCTCGTCTGGGGCTTTTGGTGCACCATACCGATGAAGATCGTGAATGGGCCTATGATAGGGAAAGCGCCGTTGGACGCCTTGTTGACGGGCTGGATAAAGGCCCCGGGATGGGTTGGTTGATCATAGATATGGAGAAAGACTGGTCACGCATCTACACTGGCTCGAAGTAATCATTCAGGAAGCCGGGCCATCATGTGGACCACTCTCGTTTCAGCTTTTGTTATTGGGCTTTATGGCTCTGCCGTCTTTTGCTCGGTGCGCGCCGCTCAGACTTCAAGGACACCGCAGGGATCGGTTGGGTGGGTGGTATTTCTTTTGTCCGCGCCTCTGTTTGCGGTGCCGCTATATCTGTTCCTCGGCCATCATCGATTCCGCGGCTATCGAATTGCCCGCAAGGAAAGCGAGCGGGTTGTCGAGGGGATCAAGAACTTTGCCGATATAGCAAAACCTGACCCGGCCACGATGCGGATAAACCCCCGCCCTTTCGAAGCCCTGGCCCACCTGCCCGTTTCCCGTGGGAACGACGCCCATCTTTTGATCGACGGCGAAGCGACCTTTCAGGCCATTTTCGACGCCATAGATGGGGCGACAAAATACATCCTGATTCAGTTTTATATTGTTCGCGACGATGAACTGGGCGTGGAACTTCAGGACCGTCTGATCGCCGCTTCGAAACGGGGCGTGCACGTACGCTTTATGACGGATGGTGTCGGCAGCTATGGCCTGTCCAATGACTACTTCGACCGGATGCGCCTAAACGGGATTGATGTCGCTGATCCGCGGGATCAGAGGGGGCCGAATTTCAGGTTCCAACTCAATTATCGCAATCACCGCAAAACCGTGGTGGTTGACGGAGAGATCGGCTTTATCGGCGGACACAATGTTGGCGTTGAGTATCTGGGGCAAAGCCCCAAATTCGGGCCTTGGCGCGATACTCATGTTCAACTGCACGGCCCGATTGTTCGGCAGTTGCAGCTTATTTTTGCCGAGGACTGGCATTGGGCCCGGAATGAGGACCTGATTGATCTGGTTGATTGGAATGGTTCTGACGCAGAACGGGACATGAATGCTCTGCTTGTTGCAACGGGACCGGGGGATGACACGGAAACCGGTGCAATGATGTTTTTTTCCGCCATTGCGGCGGCAAAGGAACGGATCTGGATTGCGTCACCCTATTTCATTCCAGATCTCGACATCATGACGGCCTTGCAGCACGCAGCGCTGCGCGGTGTTGATGTTCGCATTCTGGTGCCCGAAGTGATCGACCACCGTATTCCATGGCTGGCTGCTTTTGCCTATTTCGACGAAATCCGGGACTGTGGCGCCAAGGTCTTTCGCTATACAGACGGCTTCATGCACCAGAAGGTTTTTGTCGTGGATGAAACCCTGGGTGCGGTTGGCACCACCAATCTGGACAATCGTTCCTTCAGGCTCAATTTCGAAGCAATGGCCCTGTTTTTTGATGAAGAAGCTGCAGCTGCAATCAGTCAGATGCTGCAAGAGGATTTCAACTCAAGCTACGAGCTTGTGCGCTCTCTTCATCAACAACCGGCCTATATTCGGCATGGGGCGCCCATTGCGCGCCTTTTTGCCCCGATCCTTTAGGACAGAAACCGTTCCTCGAACACGCGGGTCATCAGAGCAACCATATAGGCGGTTGAAAGACCAAAGGCCAACAGGCCGGTAACCGAAGCAAATGCACCAAAAATGCGTAGCCCTTCACCCAGAACGATATCGCCATAACCCAAGGTCGTGAATGTAACGAGCGAGAAGTACAGCGCAGAGTTCCAATCCGGCAGCACATCGCCCAAAACCCAGACAATCGCCCAGATCCAGACCTGTATGGTGTGCGTCGCAACAATGAACGCCAATGCCATGCAAACCGGACCGGCCGTTCTCAGGACCTGCCCTTTGTCTTCCCATCTGTCCAGCAGACGGCGGATCATGATGGTGCACCACGTCAAAAGGCCAATTTCAATCAGAAAACAAAGGCCCAGATAGACGCTGCCCCAAAAAATCTGCTGCGACAACGTCATGTCACGAAACCCCGGTTCCCAAAAGCGCACCAATTGCCCGGCCAGAATGGCCCGCAGCCACGTTAGGGGCAACCCCTGCACGTGCGTTCCACTGCCCTGCCCTGCGACGAATGGCAATACCACACATGTCTCTACTGGACACAGCGCGCAGCGGCTGCACATTGTGTCGGGCGCAAGGTGAACGTCAGAATGCTTTTAGAGATAAATCAAGTTACTAAGTCCTATCCCGGCGGCAGACCGGTTCTTAAGGACGTATCCCTAAATCTGGATCACGGCCAGACACTGGCCCTTACCGGCGAAAGCGGCAGCGGCAAGAGCACCCTTCTTAACCTTGCAGGGGCATTGGACAGTTTTGATCAGGGGGAAATCCTGCTGGATGGTATTCGCCTGTCCGGTCTGAGCGATTCCGGACGGGCCGATCTGCGCCGCCGCACCGTCGCGTTGGTGTTTCAGCAATATAACCTGATCCCTTCGTTGACCGTACTGCAGAACCTGTCTTTTCACGCGCGGTTGGCCGGGTGCTTTGACACCGAATGGACGGATGAGCTGGCACAACGGCTTGGCCTTTCCGAATTGGGCGACCGTTATCCTGAACATCTGTCGGGCGGCCAGCAACAACGGGTCGCAATCGGGCGGGCGATGGCAGCAAAACCCAAGCTTCTTTTGGCGGATGAACCAACCGGCAATCTCGACGAAACCGCAAGTGGCGTCGTGATGAAGCTGATGCTGGAACTGGTGCGGGATGCAGGTGTCGCGCTGCTGCTGGTCACGCATTCAAGTGAAATTGCCGGACAACTGGACCGGCACGCGCATCTGGCTGGCGGAAAGATCTCATGATCGGCCCGGCGTTGCAGGTTTTGCTGTCGCATTGGCGGGCGCATATTCTGCAACTGGCCACATTGCTTATCGGCATCGCACTTGCCACCGGCCTTTGGTCGGCCGTTCAGGCAATAAATGCCGAGGCCCGCGCCAGCTATGCCCGCGCCAACGCCCAGCTTGCCATCGGTCAGTTCGACGAGTTGCGCGACCGAAATGGCCCTATCCCGCTGGAAAGATATATCGATCTTCGCCGCGCCGGTTGGCGGGTCGCGGCAGTGCTGGAGGGCCCGTTCAGGGTCGGAGATCGCACCTTGCGCCTGATGGGCGTCGATATGATTGCTTATCCGGCACTACCGGCAATGACCCAGACCGATCAGGGCGATGCACCGCCTGACCCAGTGGACATCCTGACACCTCCGGGTCGATTACTGGTCCGTCCTGATCTGGTTTCGGTACTTAGCGATCAGGAAGGTTTACCACCGGTCGCTGCGTCAGAGTCTCTCCCCCCTGATCTGATCCTGACGGATATCGGTGTCGCAGAAAAGTTGCTGGCCAAGCCCGGCCAGATATCCCGTCTTGTCGTTCTGCCGACCCAGCCTAAGGGGATTCCGCCTTTGGCGGAAATCGCCCCTGAACTGGAACGGATCACTGCATCATCGCAGATGGACACAGCGCAGCTGACGGACAGCTTTCACCTGAACCTTTCTGCATTTGGTCTACTGTCATTTGCTGTTGGTCTCTTCATCGTTCACGGAACGGTCGGCCTTGCCTTCGCGCAGCGTCGCGGCATGATCCGTACCATTCGCGCACTTGGCCTGCCGCTGCGTCTGCTGATCTGGCTGATCCTTGGAGAATTGACGCTGTTGGCATTAATCGGCGGCGTGTTGGGATTGCTATTGGGCTATTTCATCGCCGGAGGGTTGCTGCCGGATGTAGCAGCAACCCTGCGGGGGCTGTACGGCGCCCCGATTGACGGGCAACTCGCCCTCCGGCCGACTTGGGTGGCCGCGGGTTTATTGATGGCCGTGGGTGGTACTCTGCTTGCAAGTGGCCAATCCCTGTGGCGTTTAACCAAGATGCCGCTACTGGCAAGCCCTGGGGTGCAGGCATGGAGTTCCAGCGGTACTGCAAACCCTCTGCCCGGCTATCTGGGCCTGCTGCTGATAGGGGCTGGTATCTTGGTCTTTTGGAGCTTTGGCGGCCTTGTTCCGGGCTTCCTAATGCTTGGTGGAATTCTGACTGGCGCGGCATTGTTACTGCCCCTTGTGCTTTCGACCTTTCTACGAGGCTTTAAAACGCGCGCGCAAAGCCCTGTTTCTCAATGGATATGGGCGGATATGCTTGCCCAACTACCCGGGCTGTCGCTTGCTCTTATGGCTTTGCTTCTCGCCTTGGCGGCCAATATCGGCGTCGGAACCATGGTATCAAGTTTCCGCCTGACATTCACCGGTTGGCTGGATCAGCGACTGACATCCGAGCTCTATGTTACTGCAGTAAACGACCAGCAAGGCTTGGAAATCACCCAGTGGTTAAGTCCACAGGTGGATGCGGTGCTGCCAATAAGGCGGGTTGAATTGAGCCATGAGACAGGACCGTTGTTTTTGTACGGAGTTGTTGACGATCAGACTTATCGGGAAAAATGGCCCTTGATAGCGGCAGATCCTGATGCTTGGGACAAGGTGGCCTCAGGCAACGCTGTTCTAATCAATGAACAACTGGCGCGCAGGGCCGATCTTTGGCCGGGTTCATCAATTTCGCTGTCTCCCGACTGGCAGTTGGTGGTCACCGGGGTCTATTCGGATTATGGCAACCCAACCGGGCAGGCTATCGTGTCGATGGATCAGTTTACCGCGCATTTCCCAAATAGCCCTCATCGCCGGTTTGGGATTCGCGTTTCCCCGGACCGGGCCACCGATCTTGCCCGATCTCTACGTGAACAATTCGAACTCCCTGATCGGGCTGTGGTTCATCAGGCCGCCATGAAAGCGCAATCGTTATCCATCTTCGAGAAGACATTCGTGGTGACCTCGGCCCTGAACATACTGACACTGGGTGTTGCTGGTTTTGCCATTCTGACTAGCCTGCTTACACTTTGGACACAGCGCTTACCGCAGGTAGCGCCGGTCTGGGCGCTGGGAATGACCCGAAGTCGGCTTGCAACACTGGAAATTCTGCGCAGCGTGTTGCTTGCCGCACTGACCTGTTGCCTTGCGCTGCCTTTGGGCCTTGTTCTCGCTTGGGTTTTGCTTGTGGTCATAAACGTCGAGGCATTTGGATGGCGGCTTCCTATGCACCTGTTCCCCATGGACTGGGTTCGCTTGCTGCTGCTGACGTTGCTTGCAGCGGCAATAGCGGCGGCTCTGCCCGCCTTGCGGCTGCGTCGGTTGCCGCCAGCTGATTTGCTGAAAGTGTTTGCCAATGAACGTTAAGCTGCTTCTTACCTTTCTTTTGGCGCCTTGTGCCGCTCTGGCTCAGGGGTTTGCGGGGTTGGGCGGAGACGCAGAAGGTTTTGACGTCCCTTACGCGGGTTACGAGTTCCAGTTTCCCGCCGATCATGGCCCGCATCCACCGTTTCGGATTGAATGGTGGTACGTGACTGCCACGTTGGAGGATGAGGATGGGAACGACTATGGCATTCAATGGACCCTTTTTCGGTCGGCGTTGAAGCCCTTTGATCAGGAAGGCTGGCAAAGCCCACAGTTGTGGATGGGGCATGCTGCGGTTACGACACCAACCGAACATTACTTTGACGAACGCCTCGCCCGTGGTGGCATCGGTCAGGCCGGTGTCAAAGCCACCCCGTTTGCCGCATGGATAGACGAGTGGCATATGAAAGGCCCTGACATCAACACCATCCATCTGACGGCTAGAGGGCAGGAATTTGGATACGATCTGAGCCTACAGGCCCAAGGACCACTGGTCTTTCATGGTGACGCTGGCTATTCGGTCAAATCCGCCGAGGGACAGGCAAGTTTTTACTATTCACAGCCTGCTTATTCCGTGACCGGAACCCTTAATCTGCCTGATGGTGAAGTTTCAGTGTCCGGCGAGGCCTGGCTTGATCGGGAGTGGTCGTCGCAGCCCTTGGCTGAGGATCAGACCGGATGGGATTGGTTTTCGCTCAACTTCGACACTGGCGAGCGCCTGATGGCATTTCGCCTGCGGGGCGGGCGTGGAGATTTTGCCTCGGCCACTTGGATTGCCAGAGATGGCACTACAACTGCCCTGCCCGATAAGGCAATTTCGTTTACACCATTGCAATCCGCATCAGTTGCCAATCGTGACATTCCAATCAAATGGCGGATCAACCTACCGGAACGAGACCTCGATATAGAGGTACAGGCGATGAACCCCGATGCATGGATGGGAACAACCTTTTCTTATTGGGAAGGTCCTGTCGAGGTATCCGGCAGTCACCTCGGTCGCGGATATCTGGAAATGACAGGGTATCAATGAGAGGTGCGTAAACGCTTCGCATCCTCTTAAGTTTGAGCAGTATTTATAAGTTTGAGCAGTATTTACGAATTTTCGCTGATAAATGGTTCAACCGCTTCAAAGTACAATTCGAAGCCCGGCTGCCCTTCGATGGCAACGTGATTGTTGCCCGGCAGCTCTACGAACCGCGCACCGGGGATAAGTTTTGCCAGCAATTGCCCCTGGTGCAGTGGGGCCACGCGATCTCCGGTGAAATGCAAGACCATTGTGGGCACTTTCAGCTCGGACGCCAGCGTCCGCACATCTATTTTTCCATTCATTTCATAGATCTTACCCGCGTTTTCTGCGGTGACAGTTACACGTTGCAGTTCATCAAAACTCTCCTGCACGGAAATCGGCGCATCCGGCAGAAAGGCTGAGGTGAAAAAGTTTCGATAGATTGGCGTGTCCGATCCCCACCCCTCACGGATCATAAGCCTTGCTGCATCGTATAATTTAACTTCCTCAGGGTCGTTCCGCATAAGGCGTCCCTGCGCGTACCCGCCGAACAAAATCAGGCAGGCAACCTGCTCGGGGTGTTTATGGGCGTAGCTGATGGAAAACGCCGCCCCCTGGCTGATACCGAACAGGGCGAACCTTTCCAGGCCAGCAGCCCGAACCACAGCTTCCATATCCTCGATCATGGCATCGGCATCTATTCGGTCCACGTCCCAATCGGACAAACCGTTGCCACGTTGATCGAACCGGACAAAGCGATGGTTTTCGGCAAACCGGGTCAGAAACGGAGACATGAATGGGCTTTGCCATTCATACTCGATGTGGTTCAGCCAGTGCGGCGCCCTAAACACCGGAAATCCTTGTCCAACACTCGCAAAGGCTATGTGTGTCCCGTCCGCTGAGGTGCAGAATTCGATCTGTTGGTTGTTCGCAAGATGTGATTTGGGGCGTTCCCTTGGCTGTTCCGGTGCCCACTGCCAGACCCGAATGGGTCGCGTGATGTTTTTGACCCTTTGACTTCCAAGATCACGAAAATCATCGGCGTAACGGCCTTGAACCGTCTGATGAACGATGTCCGAGATGCACACGCCGCCGGGCTGCGCCAAACCTTCTAGGCGAGCGGCAACATTGACACCATCGCCGAACATGTCGGATTCGTCGAAAATCACATCACCCAGATTGATGCCGACCCGGTACTTGATCCTGCGATCATCCGCTTGCTCGGATTCGCGTTCACTCATCTGGGACTGGATATCCACCGCGCAACGCACCGCATCCTGCGCCGAATGGAATTCGGCCAAAAGACCATCGCCGGTGGTCTTCACGATCCGGCCCCGGTTGGTCGCGATTGTTGGGTCGATCAGTTCCTTGCGGTGGCGTTTTTGCCGCGCAAGCGTAGCTTCGTCATCCAGTTCCATCAACCTGGAGTATCCGACCATATCGGATGCCATTACGGCGGCCAAACGACGTTCCATCTCGTCTCCCCCGGACGCACAATAGCAGAATTGTGGCGACCTCGCGAGACCGGTGCGTTATCGAACCACGTAGACGGAAACCGTGGAGTGGCGGACGACGCGAGCGGCATTCGGGCCCAGAAGGTAATCCCTGAATTCAGGTTTGTGGGCCCCGATAACAATCAGATCACTACCTGCATTCTCAGCCGTGTTCAGGATCTCCTGATAGGCCGTTCCTGTTGCCACGACATGCCGGACTGACGCATTTTTTTCCTCTCCCAGGGTCGAAACGCAAAGGCGCAGCAGGTTTGCTTGTGCTTCCTTCACTGCGTTTTCGTGGAACCCGGGCTCAAAGAACCCGGACACCCAGCTTTCACCGAAATCCGGCAAAACCGTCACAACATCCAGTTGCGCCCCTTCAAGCTCAGCAAGCTTTGCTGCCTGCCGCAGGACCGCCGCGTCGTGATCACCATTGCTGAGGTCAACAGCACAGAGAACTGAATTTGTCATGCGGGAACCTCTTGTCTGGCGGCGCGGCCGCGTTGCAGAAAGGCGATGAGGCCAAGAAGGATCAGCGCCGGAATGAACATCAGCTCTTTCGGCGGCTGACTTGCAGGCACGCTGACAGAAGTGAGCTGAACCGGCTCATCCCCATAGTAGTCAAAGATATCCATATCATCCGACACCGGTGTGCCAAACATCGGCTCATCCAGCTTGACCATACCATCCTCTTCGATCAGCAGCAGACCCATGGCGTCAACACGTGCCTGGCCGCCCTCCTCGGAGCCCACGGTCAGAACGACAGTGGTATCGACCATTTCACCGGTATCAAAATCGGGTCCGCTGGCGACAATGCGGATTTCGTCACCCGGTGACGCTTCTCCCACCGTTTGCACCAGTTGGGCAGGCGCTACGCTATTAAAGGGAGGCGACACATAGTTCATTAAGAAATCAGGTCGGAACAGGGCAAAGGCCACCAGGATCAGCGCGACGCTTTCATAGATACGGCTGCGCGAAATGAAATAGCCCATTGTTCCGGCAGTAAAGACAAGGATCGCGATCGTTGCCGAGATGGCGACGATTATGCCCTCAACCCACGTGACATCGATCAGCAGCAGATCGGTGTTAAAGATGAACACGAATGGCAGCGCGACGGTCCGCAGCGAATAGAAGAACGCTGTGAAACCTGTTCTGATCGCATCGCCACCTGACACAGCAGCGGCCGCAAAGCTTGCCAATCCAACAGGGGGCGTAACATCCGCCATGATGCCAAAGTAGAAAACGAACAGATGCACAGCGATCAGCGGAACGATCAGGCCGTCCTGCGCACCAAGCTCGACAACAACACCCGCCATCAGCGAACTTACGACGATATAGTTTGCCGTCGTCGGCAGCCCCATACCCAGAATTAGGCTGAGCAGGCCGACCATCACCAGCATCAGGATCAAATTGCCACCGGACAGGAATTCAACCAGATTGGCCATCACTTGTCCGACACCGGTCAGGGTCACCGTACCAACGATCACGCCCGCTGTTGCCGTTGCAAGTGCGATGCCGATCATGTTCCGCGCTCCAACAATCAGGCCATGCCACAGATCACTGACGCCTTCCAAGAATGTCGCGGCCATGTTGCTTTGACCACGAAACACTGCCTTGAGCGGTTTTTGGGTCAGCAGGATCACAAACAGCAGCGCAGTTGCCCAAAAGGCCGACAGTCCCGGCGATTTCTGTTCGATCATCAGGAAGTAGACCAGAACGATAATTGGCAGCAGATAATGCAGGCCAGCCTTGTAGATGTCCTTGATAATCGGCAGGGAAACTTCCTTGGCATTCGGATCATCGGGTTCAAGGTCCGGCACCTTCGCGGCGAGATATACCAACGCGACATAGACAATGCAGACAATCGCACTGAGGATCAGACCCGCCTGCGATGGCGCCCATTGCGTGATTGCTTCGACAGGGAACTGAGAGCTGTAGCAAAGTCCTGCGAATACAACGAAGAATGACAACATTCCCACGATTGTCCGGGCCAGGTGAACTTCTCGATCCCCCAGCGTCGGCATGTTCCGCTTCACCGCTTCCAGGTGAACGATATAAACCAGCGCGATGTAAGAAATCGCGGCGGGCAGGAAGGCATGCGTGATCACCTCGACGTATGAAATGCCAACGTACTCCACCATCAGGAAGGCCGCAGCGCCCATCACTGGCGGCATGATCTGTCCGTTGACCGAGGATGCAACCTCGACCGATCCGGCCTGTTCACTGGTAAAGCCCACGCGCTTCATCAGCGGGATGGTGAAAGTGCCGGTAGTAACCACGTTTGCAATCGATGAGCCTGAGATCAGGCCGGTTGCAGCCGAACCCACCACAGCAGCCTTCGCCGGACCACCACGCAGGTGACCCAAAGCGCCGAACGCCATTTTGATGAAGTAATTCCCTGCCCCTGCCTTTTCCAGCAATGCGCCGAACAGGACGAACAGGAATACGAACTTGGTTGATACCCCCAAAGCGATGCCGAAAACACCTTCGGAGGTGATCCACATATGGCTCATCGCCTTTTGCAGGCTCGCGCCTTTCCAACGGATGACGTCAGGAACCCATTCAGAAGATCCAAAGAAAACGTAGGCGAGGAAAATGGTGGCAATGATCGCCATTGCAGGACCCAGGGCACGGCGCGCCGCTTCGAACAGGATCAACAAACCTGCAAGTGCAAAGAACTTGTCAACATCGTCGGCCAATCCACCGCTATCAACAATTTTCTCATAGAACAAAAAGCCATACAGCGCCGAGAACACCCCTGCCCCGCACAGAACCCAGTCTTGAACCGGAATGAAACCGCTGCCGTCGTATTCTTCCCTTAGAAGATACTTACCCGCAATCAGCGCACCAATTACCACGCCTATGACAATGCACGCCACTTGCGCCGTGCTTGAAAAGCTGTCGGTGGCGTACTGGACCAAAATTGCCATGGCCCCATAAGTCAGAGTCGCGATCGCTGCCAAAAGACCAACCGCACTAAATACCCGTTCCAGCGCCATTGGCTCTCCGGAACCATTCAGAAACGTCGGGGCGATCAACGCTATCGCAATGATGGCCGAAAGTGCCACCCACATCCCAAGGCTGAGATCGGAAGGAAGACCCAAAAGCGCGGTAAGATCGGGAGACACCGCCATAAACAGGGCAAGTGCAAAGCTACCCAGTCCCAGAGCAGTGCCCAAATGGCTCAACCAGAACTTCAGAAAGTTCCGGCTTTCCTGACCCATGGCCGGATAGGCCATGAAACCCAGCATGAGCGCGAAGGCCAGATGGATCAGACGTGAGTTGTTACTTACCGCACCTGGCAAAAGGTAGTTAGCCAATGGAGACGCGAGAGTGACCTGAAAAAGCGACCAACTCACTGCGATGATCGCCAGCGTTAGCCCAACCATTCCAGCCGGATCACGGGCACCGGCGTCCGAGGACGCAACCAGCTCCTGTAGTTCCTCTTCGGATAAAGGACGATTGCCCTGTTGGTCAGTGCTCATCAACGTATCTCCCCGTCCAGCGGCCGTTGTGCCGGCATTATTGCCCCGGTTTACCGGGTTGCCACGAGGCGCCCTTTGGGGGCGCCTCGCAGAGTTTTAGTGGGTGGCTTAGTTCAGCCAGCCTTTTTCTTGATAGTACTTTTCAGCACCCGGGTGCAGCGGGGCCGAAAGGCCATCCTTGATCATTTCTTCCGGTGTCAGGTTGGCAAACGCAGGGTGCAGTTTCTTGAAGTCGTCGAAGTTTTCGAAAACCGACGAAACCAGCGTATACACCGCCTCGTCCGACACATTCGCCGAGGTCACCAGTGTTGCGCCAACACCAAATGTGCTTACGTCATCCGGGTTGCCGCGATAGGTGCCGCCTTTGATGGTGGCTTTGCGGTAGAACGTGTTTTCATCGACCAGACGATCAATTCCGGCACCTTCAACACTGACCAGAACCGAGTCACAGGCAGTGGTTGCTTCCTGGATCGAACCCGAAGGGTGACCAACGGTGTAAACCATGGCATCGATCTGGTTGTCACACAGAGCGGCGGACTGTTCGGCAGCCTTGAGTTCTGTTGCAAGCTCAAAGTCCTGCATACCCCACTCTTTCATGCCCATTACCACTTCCATAGTGCCGCGCTGACCGGAACCGGGGTTGCCGACATTCACCCGCTTGCCCTTGAGGTCATCAAAGGTTGTGATCCCGGAATCGGCACGAGCTACGACGGTAAAGGGTTCGGGGTGGATCGAAAACACTGCGCGCAGGTCTTCGAACTTGCCCGCATCCTGAAACTTGGACGAGCCGTTATACGCATGGAACTGCCAGTCGGACTGTGCCACACCAAACTCCAGCTCACCTTCGCGGATGGTGTTGATATTATAGACAGATCCCCCTGTCGATTCGACCGAACAGCGAACGCCGTGTTCCTTGCGGCCCTTGTTGACCAGACGGCAGACAGCGCCACCAGTCGGGTAATAAACGCCGGTCACACCGCCGGTACCGATGGTGATGAACTCTTCCGCGTAAGCGGCCGGTGCCATGAACGCCGCCGTTACAATGGCGCCGAGGCTAAGCTTGCTGCTATTTTTCATTTATGTACTCCCAGGTATTTATTCAGTGGACGGAAGAACGACTTTGCGACCTGTCCGACCCATCCGAGATGGAGGCCAATACAGATCAAACGCGCACCGTTCAATGGCGCAAACGCCTGAAATTCCTTTCTCTCCCGACAGTTCAAGGGTTTCATTCAGATACCTGCATTGTCAAGGCTCGGACCAGCGCAGACCGCCCAAAGAAGCAGATTTGACGAACAGCCAGGAACATTCCCCCCGAAACCACCCGACCTGACAGGGATCAAAACAAGGCGCCAAACAGGAATGCACCCATTTTGCGCGCGCAACTCAGGCACGAGATGCTTTGTTGCCTGGCGCCATCTGTTTTGTCTTTTGCGACAGGATTGGTGATCAAGGAAGCGTCGCAATGCAGAGACAATTCCAAACAGTGGGATCGCCGTGTTTCACTTCAAGACGACGGCCTAAACTTGGGTAATCGTGTTCGCGCAACGCAGCTTCAAGCACGTCAGTCTGTCCAAAATCGAAAGCGTCGATGTCAACAGAACAACCGTCATATTCAAGCTCTGACCACCGGGGTGTTAAGCAAACTGATGGTGGCTAGTGCACCCGTGTCATTCACGCCTTGTACGCCGCCAAAAAGGCACGGCAACTCTGTGCCGGGTACCGGCATTTTTAGCCCAAGCGCCTTGCTTCTGGCACCGACTTTCTGACAGATACGGCGCAGACGTGCTTATCGTCCCCGAAGATTGCCAGAATAGTGAAAGCGTTCAATGCATCGAAAATTGATTTTTCTTCACCTGCCCAAGACGGGTGGCACAAGTCTAACTTCTATGCTTTCCAATCACTTTGACGCAGCTCAGGTATGCCCAAAACGGGTCAATGACCTGATGACGTTAGAGGATGGTGAACTTTCCAAATATCAGTTCTTCTCGGGGCATTATAAGCTGGCAGAGATACCCAGCGCGCTTAGAGATCAGGATATTGTTTCGATTTTTCGCAACCCAAGGGATCGACTGCTTTCCACCTACTACTACCATCGTTCCCTTAGTTGGGATTTCATACAAGAACGCGGTTTAGAACGCGCCAAACGAGCCAAAAAGAACGATCTTCTAACTTGGTTACGTGAGATCCAGGATGACGACAATTTGTGCAACACAATGGCGCGCGCAATTGTCGTGCCTCCGTCAGGGGCAACCTACGAGGACATGTCGGACAGCGAAAAAGTCGAAAACGCATTCGACAAAGTTGATAAGTTAAGCGCAATAGGAATATTTGAGTACTACGATGTTTCCGCTGCACTAATTTTTCAATCGCTGGGTTTAGAACATCCGGATAGGTTGAAACATCTCCAGGTAAACCCAAGCACAAAGAAAGCTGGCAAGATAGCGTCAGGAGCTGAAGCCTCGGCGACTAAACGCTATGAAATAACTGAAGATATCGAAGCTGAACTCAACCGGCTTACGAAGTTGGATCATCAACTCTATGACTACGCCAAGAAGCAGTTTTTTGTTCGCCTCAGCGAAGATGCATTGAAGTTGGTACAAGCCATTTCCAAAAAGCAGGAAGAAACTGCCAATGAGCGTGACATAGCTGTAGCACAGCGCAACAAAGCTGCTGCAGAACGCAACAAAGCAACCGCAGAGCGTGACCAAGCCAAGGCAGAGCGTGACAAGGCAGCGGCAGAGCGTGACAGAGTGACTGCAGAGCGTGACCACGCAAAAAGATACCCTTGGAAAAATCTAAGTCACGCCGCGAAACTTCGCCTGAAGCGTTTTTCGTAAGTAATAAATGGCATTCTAATCGGCTGATCAGCCTGAACTGAGTGTTCAAAATCGACTGTTGGTCTTTGATCCATCCGCGTGCTGACTTCAGGCGTTATTGGCAACAGCCCAAGTCTTGACGTGATCGCTGTAAAGCTGACGGACATGGACCATCAGAGAGTCACATGTCACGACCGCAGAGAGGACCTGCACCGAGGGCAACGCCGAAGAATTGGTCAGCCGTTCTCTCTCGGGTGTTCCCTGAATGTGCCCGGAATGCTGGTCCTTGAAGGATCCGAAAGCGCACCTTGGCCCTTCCCGTTACCGGTAGTGGTCTTCCGGCAATACCATCATAACATCGACCACGCGACAAAGGCTCGTCATTCCACTTCAGTCGACAGCAAGTGGGTTTTGATCCGTTGGTAGCCATATCCGATATGGGTTCGCTGAATAAACCCGATGGCAGTGACATCGCCTAGGTCCAGCGCGGTGTTGATCTCGCTAAGTTCCGCAACTAGCGCCAGTGCCATTTCCGAGCCTCTTTGGTTTCCGACCCGGTTCCAGGTACTGGCCGCCTGACAATAGGTCTGCCACCAAAATGACCTTAACGTACCGTTGCCGATCAGACTGGTGATCAGCACATGCAGGCAATGATTGATCTCGATGTATCGCCGGGAATCGAAAGCACTGCACAACGCTTTCGCGTCCTGCAGCAATGTCTGTCCGATCTCGCAATCTGTCTCGGTGATGACTCGGGGTGACATGGTGCCGATCAACGGCGCAAGCTCCAAGCGCATGTCGTAAACATGACGGATTTGCGCAGCTGACAGTGCGACCACAACCGTACCTACCCCATTACGTGTTTCCACCAGCCCCAGATGACTGATCCGGCTGATCGCATCGCGTATCGGAGTTCTGCTGACGCCAAATTCAGCAGCCAGTTCAGCCTCTTTCAGTTGTTCGCCTGGCGGGTATTCCAGAAAACAAATCCGCTTCAAAACTTCGGTCTGGATGGCTTCGGCCGTACTTTTGATTTCTCTTGCGGTGGTATTTTGAGAGAGGGGCATATGATCTCCTTTGCAATAGGTGCATACACCAAAGGCGAATTTGCGACAATAATTGGAGTATGTTATAAATTTGACTCCATAGCTGTGTACAGCTTAAGCGTTTGGAGATACCTCTCCAGCCCCCAATCGAGGAAACATAAATGCTCGACGAAGCCAAAACCCGCACCCTCACCCTTCAGGCCCGGATGAAAGATCTGGGTATCGAGCGGGCCGTTTTTACGGATGAAAGCTCCATCGCTTACCTCGCGGGGTTTTGGGGCTATTTGGGCATCGAATTTGGCCGCCCCTCAATGTTAGTCATAAATGCCGATGAGGCGCCCATCGTGATCACCCCGCTGATGGAAAGCGAAATGGTGGGCGCGATGACCTGGGTCGAGGATGTTCGGACTTGGGAAGATATGGGGCAACGCACATGGGGCCGTGCCCTTGCCGGCGCCCTAGGTGATAATCCGGGTGACATCTGGGTGGAGCGCGGCAGCATCCCCGCAATTGTGCGCAATCATTTGGATGAGACCTATCCGGGGGTGCCAATCAAAGACATCTCACCGATACTGGGGGCCATGCGGATGATCAAAACTCCCTTTGAAATTCAGGTGATGAAAGAAGCAGGCCAGATCGCTGGCGCAATGATGAAAGCCGCTCATGACAGCTTGCAGGAGGGTGCTCCGGAATATGAGAGTGCACTGGCCGTTATTGAGGCCGGATCGCGCAAGGCTGCCACGTTTCTGACGGATAAAGGCTGGGACAGATTTGTCTCGCCTATGATCCACAACCTGCAAATCCTGCAAAGCGGCAAGGACACATCCATGGTGCACCGCCGCGCCTCGATGCGTCGATATCAGCGCGCCGACCCGGTCTATTTCTGCTTCTGCAATATGGCGCAGTTCAAACAATACAAACTGGGTTTCGACCGGATGTTCCACATCGGTGAAGTGCGCGATGACGCCGCCCGTGTGCAAGAAGCCGCCATTGACGCCCAACAAGCTGCAATCGCCTCTATTCGCCCTGGGGTCGAAGCGCAACAAGTGGCTGCAGCCGCCAATGAGATCTATGCCCAACGGGGATATGAGACCGGATATCGCACGGGGCGATCCATTGGTGTGGCCTATCTTGAGGCGCCCGAGCTTAAAACCGGCGACACCACCATTCTGCAACCGGGCATGACCTTTGCAGTGGATGGGGGCATCTCTATCGATGGGGTGACCGCGGGGCGTATCGGCGATTCCGTCGTGGTGACGGAGACGGGATTTGACTACATCACCGAATATCCCCGCACATTGTTGGTCACGGACAACTAAGGATGGGCCGTCAGTTTCGACTTGCGGTTGGACAATCGCCAGCAGAATTGGACACAGTGCATGATCGACTGGATTGGCTGTCGAGAGTGATGCCCGAGGTCGCCGCCGAGCAGGCTGACCTTCTGGTGCTGCCCGAGCTTTTTGCCAGCGGCTATCATATCGGCGATCAGGTCGTCGCGCGGGCCGAACCTGCTGACGGTCCTATTTCTCAGGCCATTGCGACACTTGCCAAGGAACACGACCTCGCGATCCACTATGGGTTTCCTGAATCTGACGGGGAAGCGATCTTTAACGCGGCACAATGCATCGGCTCGGATGGCGCACGCTTGGGCGGGCATCGTAAGCTCGTCATTCCGCCGGGATTCGAAGGAAATTACTTCACACCCGGTCGAGGCTGTACGCTATTTTCTTACCGCGATGTGCGGATTGCGACGCTGATTTGCTATGATGCAGAATTTCCGGAAACGGCGCGGCATGTGGCCTCGATGGGAGCAGAGCTTGTCATCGTGCCCACCGCACTAGGCGCTCAGTGGGAGTGGGTCGCGCAACGCATGATTCCAACCCGCGCTTTTGAGAACGGTGTGTATCTTGCGTACGCCAACAGCGCTGGCAGCGAAAACGGCAAGGCCTTTCTGGGCCAAAGCTTTATTGCAACCCCAGATGGGCGGGAACTGGCACGCGCAAAGGCGCAACCCGAAATCATCTATGGCAATTTGCACCTAGACAAAGTGTCAGTCGCACAAGCAAGGCTTCCTTATCTGGTGGACCGCGAAGCGCTAGGACCAGACGTTCTCTAACTCTTGCCGAACGTCAGCTTCGTCCGCTCAGCCGTCACCCTGATAGAAGGGTAGATCAGAACCAAACCCGATGCTGTAATCATCATACCTCGCTGAATATTGCGCAGCAGTAGATTTGAATAGCTCGTCATGTTTTTTGATCTCTGACGCGCTAGGGATGAAGCTTACTTCGGCTTCGACCTCATGAGGATATCGATCGCCCTCTTCATCCGTTTCCTGTGTGACCACGTAGCCTTTTTCAGACATTTCTTTTGCCACAATATCCGCATCCCGCCGGCTCTTGAAGGCAAGGTAAAACGTGAAAGGAGCAGGTTGCGATAAGTCGAGACCATGTTCTTCCGCAGACTTCAACATTTGCTCATCTGAGGGTTTAAAAAAGTGATCCCGAAGCGTGCCTAGCCGATCCTGGATATGCGACCATATAGCCATCACTCAACACCTTTCTTGGAACCGCATTCCTATCGAATTTAACTGTTGAGACAAAAGAAAATGTTCTGAGCGCGCGGCGGACCTGGCAAATGCCTGAATGATCCCGGCATCTGAGAAATCTGATACAGCAATTCGTCTACTTGCCTTGGGTGCCGGATCAGGCCCAGATCGCGGAGGTTCCTAATTGCAAAGCAATCTGCTGCAGCCTCATTTCCGCCGACAACATGGTGCGCACACTCATGCAAGAACCAAAACTGACCCACCAAAGGCGGAACGCGGTTAAAGAATCCTGGGCCCAAAACGATTATTGGGTAGCCATTGTTCATTGCACGCCCGATGTTGTGATCAACGCTGGGATCGATGAAGATCGCCGCCCTTTGCCCTGAGCTTGACGTACAGTGCATCGGAACTCCACCGATATCTACGTACCAAGTGGACCTTGCTGTGCTTGAGCAATCGAACAGAAAAAGAAATTTGTCGTAATAAAAGCTGCAATAACAATGAATTTTGACAACTGGTTATCCTCCCTATTTTGAACTTTCGAATATCTGCGGTGAGCCCGAGGCAAACACTCAATTGACTTTAGCCTGTTACTCCGCGGCAAACGACAAAACTGAGTTCAATCAGCTATTTTAGTTTATCCGTGCCGTGCACTTCCCCGAATTGAAGCCAAGCACTCGGGAGTCCCCGTGCTACCAAATGGCTGATCGGAAGTTTCTTTTGAGAAAGTTCCCAAAAAGCTAACTTGCAGCGGCAAAAAATAACCTGTGTACGTGGGGTTAAGACAGCACTCGCCAATCACGAGACCGTCAACTGAAAAAAGTATGTAACAGAGCCTCGGTCATCGGCACGTGGCTCGCCGTCGGACTATGGGAAACTAGGCTACAAACGCGCCATCTGCGTATGGCTCAGCCAGAGAAGATCAGCCATGTCACCGCTTGTTCTTCGAACGATGAACCACGCCGCAAAGCGGATATCAATGGGTCCCAAACCTAGTTTTCAAACGCCGCATCAAAACCCCAGATTTGCTGCAGATAGCCTATAGTCGCTTCAGACGCCTTTTTGTTTAACGGCACACCGTTGCGCACGGAGTGATTTAGCCTGAGGTGACGATCGCCCATCAAGTCCACATCAACAATCTGAATATCGGGATCGTGTTCCGAAACGTCGAAACTGTGCGCCAGGGTGTCGCGCACCTGGTGATAACCGCGCTCGTCATGAATTGCGTCGACGGTGTAGAAAGGTTTCCCCTCTTCATCGGTCAGCGAAAACATGCGGAACCGGCGCATGACATTTGGGCTGAGGAACTGCTGCACGAAACTCTCGTCCCGATAGTTGGCCCAGGCATCCTTCAATACATCCCGCCACGCGCCGCTACCCGCTATGTCCGGGAACCATTCCCGGTCCTCCTCGGTTGGGTCGGTGCAGATGCGCTTGATATCCTGCATCATCGCGAAACCCAGCGCATAAGGGTTGATCCCCATTGCGTTCGGGGCGTCAAAGTCGGGCTGCGTCAGCACATTGGTATGGCTGTGCAATATTTCGAGCATGGCGCCATCCGTTAACAGACCGATGCGGTGCAACTCGTTGGTGATATGATAATGGACGAAGCACGCGCATCCTTCGTTCATCACTTTGGTCTGGCGCTGCGGGTAGAAGTACTGTGCTATGTTTCGAACGATACGCAGAACTTCACGTTGCCAGGATACTAGAACAGGGCTGTGACGTTCGACGAAATAGAGCAGATTTTCTTCTGGCAAACCCATTTCTCGCTTACGTTTTTGCGCCTCTTCATCGGTTTTCGACGATTGTGTGGGGTGATCGAAAGCGTCCCACAGGTAATGTACCGCCCGTTCTTCTTCGATGCGTCGCTCACGCTGTCGGATTCTCTCATCCGCAAGCGATGAGTGGGGGGGGCGCCTGTGTCGGAAAACGCTCGATGGCATAAGCGCGTGGGCAGCGTCGAGTAGTTTCTCAACCTCGCGTTCCCCGTGCTGTTCTTCGCATTGGGCAATGAAACCACGCGCGTAGTCGAGGTAGTCGAGAATACCCTGCGCATCGCTCCACTGGCGAAACAGGTGATTGTTCTTGAAGAAATGATTGTGCCCGAAGGCCGCGTGGGCAATCACAAGGACCTGAAGCGCCATCGTGTTGTCTTCGAGGCAGTACGAAATACAGGGATCGGAATTGATGACGATCTCATAGGCAAGACCGTTTGCGCCCTTGCTATAGGCTTTCTCTTCGTGAACGAAACGCTTGCCGAAGGACCAGTGCCGATACATGAGCGGCATCCCGGTCGACGAATAGGCATCCAGCATTTGCTGATACGAGATGATTTCTATCTGGTTGGGATAGACGTCAAGTTCGAGATCATCAATCGCCACATGTTCGATCGCGTCAAAGCTGCGCTGGATGGTCTCGAAATCCCATTCCGCGCCTTCAAACAATGGCGTCCTAGCTTCTGCCTGTTCAGCCATTGGAAACTCCGTTTGTCTTGCGCGCAAACAGCTCGTGCAGAACCGGGTAGATGTCACTGGCGCGCGCGATCCGTTTCATGGCGAAGTTTGGCCAAGCCTCAGCGACCTGTCGGTACGAGCGCCACAGTTCCATACCATTGTCTTCGCTGTTCATCAGATTGGCTTCGGTCTCGTCGACGATCTCCGTATAGGCGAAGTATTGGCAGCCCTTCATCAGATCACTGTTCAACAGGTCGGCACACAGTTGGGAATCTCCGCTGAAATTCTCACCATCTGATGCTTGCGCGGCATAGATATTCCACAGTGCGGACGGGTAGCGGGCTTCGATTATCTTTTTCATCTCGTTGAGCGCGCTGCTCACGACCGTACCGCCGGTTTGGCGGGAGTGAAAGAAAGTGTCTTCGTCTACTTCCGCGGCGATCTGGGTGTGGCGGATGAACACGAGTTCGATCTTGTCGTAGCGTTGCTTGAGGAAAAGATGCAGCAGGACAAAGAACTGCTTAGCAAGGCTCTTCTCCCGCTCTCCCATCGAGGCTGAAACGTCCATCAAGCAAAACATCACAGCGTTTGCCGCCGGCTCGGGGCGCATCTCGAAATACTTGTAACGGACGTCCAGTGGGTCAATGTAGGGAATGATCTGGCGTCGCCTTAGCATCTTGTCGAGCTGCTCACGCAGCAAATGCTTTTCCGCCGTTCGCGCCGCATCTGGCTTTTCAAGCTCCTCCAGTTCTTCAACCTGTTGCGTGAGAGCCTGTATCTCGGCATTTGTTGGGCGCCGCATAGCGAGACGTCGGCCGAACGCATTGCGCATCGTCCGCGAAACACTGAGGTTGGCGGGTGTCCCGGCGGCGGTATAGCCCATGCGATGCGGCTTGGAGACCGCAACCTCTTTCAGACTGCGTTTGACCATGTCGGGCAGTTCGAGATCTTCGAAAAACAGGGAGAGAAATTCGTCCCGCGACAGAACGAACATGAACTCGTCCTCGCCCTCTCCATCCGGCGCACCCTCACGTCCACCTTGTCCACTCTGGCCCGATGGAGGTTTCTTGAGCCGGTCACCAGCCTTGAACTTCTTGTTTCCGGTCAGAACTCGGTGTCTGGAACCACCTTTGTTGTCATGTTGAAAATGCGGTTCTCCGATCCCTTCTGACGGCACCGAGATATTCTCCTGCTGGCCGACATCGGCGATTTTTCGGCGCCGTACGCTTTCGTCAACCGCCTCTTTGACGGCGGAACGAACCCGGCGCAAAAACCGCCTACGGTTCCCGAGGTTCTTATCCTTGGGGTTTAGCCTTCGGTCGATGAAATGGGCCATTTGAGCATAGACTCCTCATCCTGCCTTGTTGACCCGCATGTACCATTCAACCAGGCGCCTGACCTGACGGCGCGTGTAGCCGCGGCCGATCATGCGATCAATAAACTCGTTATGCTTGGCTTCGGTTTCCTTGTCCCGCTTGGCGCCAAAGCTGATGACCGGCAGCAAGTCCTGGATCTGACCGAACATGCGCTTTTCGATCACGCGTCTCAGCTTCTCATATTTGCGCCAATCCGGATTGCGACCGCGATTGTTGGCCCGTGCACGCAGCACGAATTTGACCACTTCGTTTCGGAAATCCTTGTGGTTGGAAACTCCGGCCGGTTTTTCGATCTTTTCAAGCTCCTGCTCCAGAACGCCGCGATTGAGAATCTGGCCGGTATCCGGATCTTTGAAGTCCTGATCTTCGATCCAGGCATCAGCGTAGGCGATGTATCTGTCGAAAAGGTTCTGACCAAAGTCAGAATAGGATTCCAGATAGGCTTTTTGGATCTCGTTACCGATGAATTCCGCGTAGCGTGGCGACAAATCGTCTTTCATGAAAGACAAGTACCGGCTTTCAACCTCGTCGGGGAATTGTTCGCGTTTCACAGCCTGTTCAAGAACATAGAGCAGATGAACCGGATCGGCACCCACCTCCTCGGTGTCGTGGTTGAAGGTCTCGGACAGTACTTTGAACGCAAAGCGGGTTGACGTGCCCGTCATCCCCTCGTCCACCCCGGCCGCATCCCGATATTCCTGCACTGACCGCGCTTTGGGATCGGTATCCTTCAGGGTTTCACCGTCATAGACGCGAAGCTTGGAAAATGTTGGCGAGTTTTCATGCTCTTTCAGCCGTGTCAAAACACTGAACTGGCTCAGGATGGACAGCGTTTCCGGCGCACAGGGGGATTCGCCAAGGCTGCTTTCCTCGAGCAACTTTTCGTAAATTCGGGCTTCGTCCGAGGCACGCAGGCAATAGGGAACCTTGACCAGACTGATCCGATCCAGAAAGGCCTCGTTGTTCTTGTTGTTTTTAAACTGCTGCCATTCTGCTTCGTTCGAATGCGCAACTATTATACCCTGGAAGGGGAAAGCACCGATGTTCTCTGTGCCCGCATAAGACCCCTCCTGCGTAGCGGTCAGCAAGGGATGCAGCACCTTGATCGGCGCCTTGAACATCTCCACGAATTCCATCAAGCCTTGCGTGGTGCGGTTCAGAGCGCCGGAATAGGAGTAAGCATCCGGGTCGTTCTGGCTGAATTCCTCCAGCTTGCGTATATCGAGCTTTCCGACAAGCGAAGAAATGTCCTGATTGTTTTCGTCGCCCGGTTCGGTTTTCGCAACGCAAACCTGGCGCAGTTTCGACGGGTAGAGTTTCACAACCGAAAATTGGGAAATATCGCCGTCAAACTCCTGCAGGCGTTTGACAGCCCATGGCGAAATCAATCCGTTCAACAACCGTTTGGGAATGTTGTACTTGTTCTCCAGCAGATCCCCCATCCGCTCACGGTCGAAAAGGCCAAGGGGAGACTCAAAGATTGGGCTGATCTGGTCACCCGCCTTCAGCACGTAAATTGGCTGCCGCTCCATAAGGTTCTTGAGAATCTCGGCAAGCGTTGATTTGCCCCCACCGACCGGACCCAACAGATAGAGGATTTGCTTGCGTTCCTCGAGGCCCTGGCTGGCATGGCGGAAAAAGCCAACGATTCGCTCAATGGTTTCCTCGACGCCATAAATGTCTTGGAAGGGTTTGTATCGTTTGATTGTACGATTAAGAAAAATGCGACTGAGCCGAGCCTCTTGACTGGTATCGACAAGCTCTGGTTCGTCAATTGCGGCTACCATCCGCTCGGCAGCGGTAGCCCTCATCGTTGGATTTTCACGACATTCCAGCAAATAGTCCTGCAATGTCATTTCGATGAGCTTTGTCCGCCCATACTCTTCTGCAAACTGCTCGAAAATCTCCATTTTTAAAGTTCCTCTAGATTTCGTTCTCCTTCGTCCCAGCGCGCTAAGTTCATCCTAGTCTACCACAAAATTGGTCCGTAATTGTCTAATTTCTAATCACAATTTGTTTCCCGTCCGTTGCCCTGTTGAAACAAGTGCTCCATAAAGCCTGAAATAGCCGCCACCGCGCGACCCTTTTTTTGCCGCCTTGGTCGCGCCGATGTTCTACCCTCGTTATGTGTTTGCCCCGACCAGTAAGCAGACGCCGTATCTTGACGTCCTGACAGTCCCGGAAGCTTGGATTGCACTTAAACTGGCTGCAGGCTCAGTCGTGACACTTAGCGGTGAACCTAAGCGAGCCGTTGGGCTACTATGACTTTAGAAAATCGTTTCGCGCCTGGCGTAAGGATCTGGCGGCCAACGCTAAACCTTATGTTCTGCGCGGCCTGCGAAAACCCGCGATTATCCGGCTGACTGAGGCTGGATGTTCAGACGTTGAAATTCAGGCCGTCAAAAATCAAAGTACCGAAATGGTCGTTTTTTTTTCGCCGCAAGACGGTTCGTCGCTTGTTGTCCAAGGCCGCGTAGACACGCCGATTCTGAGGCTAGAACAGAACGGGACTAGGACGTGAAAGTGTTAGCAAGTGTAATCGCCCCTAAATTCACTAGAGCGGAAAATGCGATTATCCCATTAAAATCAGTGGTGCCCAAGGAGAGACTCGAACTCTCACGCCCGTGAAGGCGGGGGATTTTGAATCCCCTGCGTCTACCATTCCGCCACTTGGGCCACGATCACTGGATTAGCGCCCACAGGCAGTAAGGTCCAGAGGCAAAAGCACAGAATTCAAACCTGATTTCGATCCTGAGTGGTTGACGCTTTGCCGACCTCATGATTTGGCTTAACGCAACAGTTTCAAGGATTGCGCATCAGATGTTGCGAGCACTTTATGACCGGACGATTCGTCTGGCCGAGCATCCACACGCCATGTGGGCGCTGGCTGTCGTCGCTTTTGTCGAAAGTTCATTTTTTCCGATTCCTCCGGACGTACTGATGATTCCAATGATTCTCGCCCGTCCGTCCAAAGCGTGGTTGATCGCGACCGTCGCTTTGGTCGCGTCGGTTCTGGGTGGGCTTTTGGGATATGCGATCGGGGCGTTTTTCTATGAAAGCGTCGGCCAACCCATCCTCGAGTCGATGGGCAAGGCGCATGCAATGGAAGAATTCAATGAGCGTTTTAACGACTTTGGGTTCTGGGCTGTTCTGACCGCCGGAGTAACGCCGTTTCCCTACAAGGTCATCACGATCATGTCCGGGTGGACCGGAATGCCACTTGGAACATTTGTCGCGACTTCCATCCTGGCCCGAGCGCTACGGTTTTTTGTTGTCGCCGGATTGCTCTGGGGTTTCGGAGAGCCTATCCGCGATTTCATTGAAAAGCGTCTGGGTTTGGTCTTTACAGTCTTCATCGTCCTCCTGATCGGAGGCTTCGCGGTGGTACGTTATCTATGACACATCGAAATAAGCTGGTTCTGATTGCGGCGCTGGGCTCTGCCGCGATGTTGCTGAGCGCGTGGGGGTTTCAGTACCTAGGCGGTCTTGCGCCGTGCAAGATGTGTATTTGGCAGCGCTATCCGCATGCAGCCGCCGCCGTCATCGGCGTTGTCGCGCTGGCTGTGCCGAAACTCCGGATTTTGCCCGCTCTGGGCGCGCTTGCTGCGCTGACCACCGCTGCGGTCGGTCTGTTTCACGCAGGTGTGGAGCGCGGCTGGTGGGAAGGCCCTTCCACATGCACGTCCGGTGATATTGGCGGACTGACACCGCAACAATTGATGGATCAGATATTGGCGGCGCCGCTGGTCAGGTGCGACGAAATTCCGTGGGAATTGTTTGGAGTGTCGATGGCCGGTTGGAATGCGCTGGTGTCAATGGGCTTGGTTCTTGTGTGGATCGCAGCCTGGAAAAGCAACTGAAGCTACTGCGCGTCCAGTTCAGCATCCCAGTACAAAAAGTCCATCCAGCTCTCATGCAGGTGGTTGGGCGGGAATTTACGGCCCACATTTTGCAGTTCTTCAGCCTCGGGCTGCCTCGGCGGTTTGCGTAATGCCATTCCAGCCTGCCGCAACGACTTTGAGCCCTTGCGCAGGTTGCAGGGGCTGCAAGCCGCAACAACGTTCTGCCAGCTTGTTACGCCGCCCGCCGCGCGAGGGACAACATGGTCAAAGGTCAGATCCCCCCTGCTGCCGCAGTACTGACAGCAGAATTCGTCCCGCAGAAATAAATTAAAGCGCGTGAAGGCCACGCGCTTTCTGGGTTTTACATAGTCCTTCAGAACAACGACCGACGGTATTCGTATCTGAGTGCTGGGGCTGCGGACTACTTCGTCATATTCAGCAACGATGTCCACGCGATCCAGCCAAGCAGCCTTGATCGCCTCCTGCCAGGGCCAGAGAGATAGCGGATAATACGAAAGTGGGCGGTAGTCAGCATTCAGAACCAACGCCGGATGATGTTTCAGCGCACCCGGCTCTCTGACAAATTCAGTCCTGAAATCTCCGTCCATTACAGAATCTCTCCTCGCTCTGTACTGCCCTTTTGTGACATCAGAGCGGGGAGCACCCGCCCCGGTCTTACTATGACTATATATCGTGGTAAAACTCTGACAAGCCCTGAGTTTACACAATATGTCGAAGACTGGGTAAGGCGAATCCGTAACAGATACGTGACAGTTATCCACAGGTTGCACTGTGACCCTTCATCGGGCTATGGCGGTTTCATGTCCTGGCTTATCCGTTTCAACAAACCTTATGATGTCCTGCCCCAGTTCACTGACCGGGCAAATTCGGAATCGCCACGTCCTACATTGTCAGATTTTATCGACCTGCCCGGTGTATATCCGGCTGGCCGTCTGGATCGGGATAGCGAGGGTTTGATGCTGCTTACAAACGACGGGCGACTGCAGGCGCAAATCTCGGACCCAAAGCATAAAATGGCTAAGACCTATTGGGTTCAGATCGAAGGTGAACCCGACGCCGCTGCACTTAACGCTCTGCGAAAAGGTGTCGAGCTTAAGGACGGTCAGACCCGCCCCACCAAAGTGCAACTGATGGATGAGCCACCTGATCTGTGGGAACGTGTACCACCAATCAGAGTGCGCAAAACGGTTCCCGATAGCTGGATCGAACTGACGCTGCGCGAAGGACGCAACCGCCAGGTGCGCCGGATGACGGCTGCTGTTGGCCACCCTACACTACGCCTGATCCGCGCACGTATTGGCGACTGGTCACTGGATGGGCTGCAACCCGGTCAATGGGAAAGCCTTCCATTGCCGAATCTGAACGCCGCACCTCAGCGCAAACGCGACCGACGCCCCCGCCGGTGACAGAAGGCGTTACAGTGGCTAAACTGATTTCATGAAGGTCACACCGGACATACCGGCCCCTTCCGCCATTCTGGAAGCTGCCCTTTATGTGGACGATCTGGATGCCGCCGAGCGGTTTTATGGCGAAATCCTTGGGCTGACCCAAATACAGCGTGTCGAGAACCGGCACGTTTTCTATCGGGTCGGCGGCTCGGTCCTGTTGCTGTTCAACCCGGACCAAACAGAACAACCGCCAAATAACCCTGACCTGCCCGTTCCCTCGCACGGAGCGCGCGGTGCAGGACATGTCTGCCTTGTACTTTCCCGGGATGAGATTGCGATCATGCGCAAACATCTATTGGACTGGAACATCCCGCTTGATGCCGAATTTGACTGGCCTGGTGGCGTAAGGTCGTTGTATGTCCGCGACCCTGCCGGCAACTCGGTCGAATTCGCCGAAGGGCATCTGTGGGATTAACGCAGGTTGAACCGCTTGGATATCCGATTCACCGGTGTCCCGTCGCGAAGCGGTACGCCGTAAGCGACTGACACATCCCGAAATCCCATCTTGTCATAGTAACTCAAGCCCGGTGCGTTATCGGTGCGGATTGTGGCGTTGATCGATTGAAACCCCAACGAAGTCGCCACCTTGACTGTCTCGGAAAACAATGCGCGCCCTGCCCCTTTCAGGACCGGATCACGTCTGATGAAGGTGGCGATGTCCGCGCAATCATCAGGCAGTGCTTCATGTATGCCAAGCCATTGAAATCCCGCCACTTCACCCTGCTCATCCAACACAACGTGACAGCAAATCTTGTCTGCCCCATCCAGATAGCTCTGTGCGAACAGAGGTTCCGAAAACGGGATCTCAAACGCAGTCGTTCCGCCAATGGCAATGATCTGGTTGAGGATGCGGCAAGCATCCGCCACATCCTCGCGCATCATCGGGCGGACTGCGATCATGGTCAGAGGCTCAATTTGTCACGCATAAATGCCAGCGCCACGCTCAGCCCATCAGGTGCTATGCCGTGCCCTGTGCCTTTCATGACATGCGCATAGACCTCTTTGAAACCAGCAGTCTGCAGGGCCTCGGCGGCTTCCGGCAGCGATTGGGGCGGTACCACATCATCGGCATCGCCATGCACCAGCAAAATGGGCATCCGGCTGACCACCTCATCGGCCAACAGGTCCGGTTCCAGCAAACGCCCAGAAAACGCGACGATGCCAGCCACTGGGTCTTCGCGACGTGGGGCGACGAACAGGCTCATCATTGTGCCCTGCGAGAATCCGAACAGAACAACCTGTTCCGGCAGCACATCTTCATCGACCATTAGGGCATCAAGGAAGGCATTGAAGTCTTCAACTGCCATTTCCATGCCTCGGCGGGCCTCTTCCTCGGATGAGCCATCGATCCAAGGGATCGGGAACCACTGAAACCCGTTGGGCATACCGGGGATTTGCTCAGGCGCATCGGGGGCAACAAACAGCGTGTCAGGCAGATGTTCACCTAGCACATCGGCCAACCCCAGCAGGTCCGCCCCGTTGGCACCATATCCGTGCACGAATACCACGACCGAGCGCGTGTCGCCCGAAACCGGTTCTTTCCGGAGCGCGTTCAAAACCCTTGTCATCTGATCCCTTCCCTGTCCTTGGCCACGCGGTAATAGGCCCACAGGACGCGGGCCGCAACCGAACGCCAGGGTGACCATGCTTCGGCCATTTGCCGCAGTTCCTTGTCGGTGGGGCGTTTTGGCAAATCGTAGAGAACCCGCGCCGCCTCTTGCAGGGCCAGATCGCCCGGTGCGATGACATCCGCACGGCCAAGAGAAAACATCGCATAGATTTCAGCGGTCCAGACGCCAATTCCCGGCACCTCAGTGAGGATCGCGACGACCTCTTTGTCAGAAGCACCTCGTAACGCTTTGTAATCTATACGGGCCTCAGCCAACGCCCGCGCATAGCGTATCTTTTGCCGACTCAGCCCTACAGCACGCAAATCCTCATCCGTGGCCCACATGATTTTGCGAGGCCCGGTCAGTTTTGCATCCTGCATCTTCTTCCAGATCGCATTGGCCGACGCAACGCTGACCTGCTGACTGACGATAGCGCTGAGCAATTGCGCAAATCCATCCGGTCGACGTCGCAACGGTAAGGGGCCGGTTTGTTCCATCGCATAGGCCATGCGCGGGCAGGCACCCGCCAGCCACGCAGCGCCTTCGGTCACGCAATCCGGTGTCTCGATAATCCGACCTACGGACATATTTCCCCCTTCCGTGGATGCCTGCACGTTAGGCCCCTTTGCCGCATATGCAACCCGCTTGTGCGCAAATGAATTCACCGATACCCATGCGTGCATGACGATGATCTCAACCGCCCCCGACAACAGTCAGGCCAAACGCAACGTTGCCGTTCTGGTTGCTGCGCAAGCCATTCTCGGCGCGCAGATGCCGATGATTTTCACGGTTGGCGGGCTGGCCGGTCAGTCGCTGGCAACCAACCCCTGTCTTGCGACCCTGCCGATATCGCTGATTGTCCTTGGCTCGATGCTGGCCGCCACTCCGATCTCGGCCATCATGCAAAGATGGGGACGGCGCACCGGATTTCTGGTGGGTGCCACATCGGGGGCACTGGGTGGCATGGTGGGCGCTTATGGCCTGTACCTCGGGTCGTTCCCGATATTCCTGCTGGGCAGCCTGCTGACCGGCATCTACATGAGCGCGCACGGGTTTTACCGCTTTGCCGCTGCGGATACAGCTTCGGACGAGTTTCGCCCCAAGGCAATTTCGTATGTCATGGCGGGAGGTCTGGCGGCTGCTATCATCGGTCCACAGATCGTCAAGCTGACCTCGCAATCTTACGTGATTCCATTTCTCGGCACGTATTTTGCGGTGATTGCGGTCAATATCGTCGGGTCGGGGCTGTTCTTTTTCCTAGATATCCCCAAACCGCCCCGCCCTCAGGCCGACGCGCCTAAAGGGCGGAGTCGTCTGGAATTACTTAAAACCCCGCGCATCGCGGTCGCCATCATCTGTGCGATGGTCTCGTATGCGCTAATGAATCTGGTGATGACATCAACTCCGCTGGCTGTCGTCGGCTGCGGTTATACCGAAGGTGATGCGGCCGATGTCGTCACAAGCCATGTGCTGGCGATGTACGTTCCCAGTTTCTTCACCGGCCACCTGATCGCCCGGTTCGGTGTCGAAAAGATCGTTGCCCTTGGGCTGGCCATTCTGGCAGGTGCGGGCGTCGTTGCGCTGCAGGGTGTTGAGCTTGGTAACTTCTTTATCGCGCTGATTTTGTTAGGCATTGGCTGGAATTTCGGCTTTATCGGAGCAACCACAATGCTGGCCAGCGAGCATGAGATTCACGAACGCGGCAGAATGCAGGGCCTGAACGACCTTCTGGTGTTTGGTGGCGTGACCATGGCGTCGCTGGCCTCTGGCGGGTTGATGAACTGCTCGGGCGGTTCACCGGTCGAGGGTTGGACGGCGGTCAATCTGGCGATGGTTCCGTTGCTGACGCTGGCAGGTGGTGCCCTGATGTGGCTGACGATGCGCCCGAAGGAAGCCTGAAGGCCGACCTACCACCGCCCCGTCACTACACGCGCCATCAGATCCACGCGGCGGCGGAATTCGCTTTGACCCAGCGCCCCGCCCGACACCCTTTTGGGGTCTGCGGTCGCTTGGTGCAGGATCGCACCGGTTTGCCAGCCACAATACATCGCAGGCCGCGACTCAGCGCTTATCAAGGTGCGCTTTGAGCGGGCGCGCGCCAATCGCTCCGTTGCCTTGCCTGCCAATTGGCGAACACCGTCCTGAGTTCCATCCAAAAGCGGAATTCGACCTCGTGCTTCCAGTTCCGGAATTGCACGAAGCCAGTTTGCAACGCCCAACGCATAGCCAAAATCTCGCAGAACGCTTTCCTCTGCCACGCCCATCGCCTGCGCGGCAACCAGTGTCAAAGTGCCCGAGCTCTGGTCGATGTAATTGTCGAAATGCTCGCTATCCTCAAAAGGTTCTTTGTATATATCCCAGCGCCTTACGGCGATATATTCATCTAATTTTTCAGCAAGATGAGGGGAAAGAACCTGTGCAAGTGGCGTTACCACCTGATGTCGCCTGATTGTCTTTCCTTCGGCGATCTCCTGCAAGGCATCGCGCCACCACTGCAGCCGCATTTCGGCAATCATCGGCTCTTGTGTAGCCCATGGCGCCCGCGCAACTTCGACATTCAGGGCATACAACGGAAACAAAACGGCCCGGGCTGCAACCGGGGCCGCCATGGTGGCAAGAAACCTATCGGGGTCGGCCCGTTGCACCAGCTCGGCACAAGCTCTTAGGTCATCGTCGAACTGCACCGCTATTCCGCCGCTGTGGCCTGTGCCCCGCAATCGCGCACCAGTTTCCATTGAATTGCGTCCAGCAGAGCCTCAAATGACGCGTCAACTATGTTCGCACTGACTCCAACAGTAGACCACCGCCGTCCTGTACCGTCCTCGCTGTCGATGATGACGCGCGTGACGGCTTCGGTCCCGCCCTGAGTTATTCGGACCTTAAAGTCCACCAGATGCATGTCATCCAGTACTTCGGAATATCGCCCCAAATCCTTGGCCAGTGCCTTGGCCAGAGCATTCACAGGACCGCGATCACTTCCGTTGTCATCCAGCGATTCACTAACAGACAGCTTTTTCTCGCCATCCACCTTCACCACGACGACCGCCTCGGACAGGCTGACCATCCTGTTGTACTTGTTCTTGCGCCGCTCGACCGTCACCTTGTACCGCTTGACCTCAAAGAACTGCGGCAACTGGCCCAATTCATCCCGCGCAAGCAATTCGAACGAGGCCTGAGCGGTGTCATACGAGTACCCCTCGCCCTCGCGCACCTTGATCCGCTCAAGAATGCGCCCCAGCGCCGGATCGCCCTTTTCGACCACAATCCCCGCCTCAGCCAGCCGGTTGCGCAGGTTCGACTGACCCGCCTGGTTCGACATGGGAATGATGCGACTGTTACCTACAGTTGATGGTTCAACATGTTCATAGGTTGTCGGATCCTTCAGAATGGCACTGGCGTGCAGGCCCGCCTTGTGCGCAAAGGCCGAGGCGCCCACATACGCCGCCTGCTTGCTTGGTACGCGGTTCAGGATATCGTCCAGCATCCGGCTGATGCGTGTCAGTCCGGACAAAGCTTCGCGGCTTACACCGATATCGAATTGCGACGCATAAGGTTCCTTCAGCAATAATGTCGGGATCAGCGCTGTCAGGTTCGCGTTGCCGCAGCGCTCGCCCAGCCCGTTCAAAGTGCCCTGAATCTGCCGCGCGCCCGCATCGACTGCGGCAAGCGAACAAGCCACCGCCTGCTCGGTGTCGTTGTGGCAGTGAATGCCCAGCCGGTCACCCGGCAGTCCGGCAGCGATAACCTCATGCACGATCCTCCCGACCTCGGCAGGCAAAACGCCTCCATTGGTGTCGCACAGAACCACCCAACGTGCGCCCGCATCCAGCGCGGCACGGCAGGTTGCAATGGTGTATTCCGGGTTGTCCTTGTATCCGTCAAAGAAATGTTCGGCGTCGAACAACGCCTCACGCCCCTGACTGACGATATGAGCCATCGAGGCGCGGATATTCTCGACATTTTCCTCCAACGGGATGCCAAGCGCCTGCGTGACATGGTAGTCATGTGCCTTGCCGACCAAACAGATTGCCTGTGTACCGGCATTCATTACCGCGGCCAGCACGTCGTCGTTTTCCGCCGACCGGCCTGATCGCTTGGTCATGCCAAAAGCGGTCAGGCGCGCCTTGGTTGCCGGTGCCGCGTCAAAAAATGCGCTGTCGGTCGGGTTCGCACCGGGCCAGCCGCCTTCGACATAGTCAACGCCCAACTCGTCCAATGCCTGCGTGATCTGCGCCTTCTCAGCGGTCGAGAACTGCACGCCTTGCGTCTGCTGCCCGTCCCGCAGCGTGGTATCGTAGAGATAGAGGCGTTCCTTTGACTGATTTTCCAATACCATCAGACCGCCTCCAGCTTTGCGGCGTCGAATCCGGGGCCTGGAACCAGCTCCACACCTGATTTGCTCATGCGAACCTCCAGGCCAGCTGCCAGATACGCAGCCTTTAACCGGTCTACTTCGGCGAAATTCTTGCTTTCCATGGCAATTGCCCGGGCGCTTGCAAGTTTCTTTTCATGCGAAGACAAATCCAGTTCAGCAGTTTCGGCCCACGCGCCCAACCCTTCCGACAACAACCCAAGCAACTGCGCGCCCGCCAACAGGCCCGCAACATCGCCATCCGCTGCCAAACGATGCAGTTCGGTGATGGCGCCCGCAGTGTTCAGATCATCGGCCAGCGCACCGATGACGGCGGGCGACGCGCTGACCGCGGGTTCGATGCCCGCTGTCAGCGCCCGCCACTTGCGCAAGGTTGCCTCGGCTTCGCGCGCTTTCTTTTCGGTCCAGTCCATCGGCTTCCGATAATGCGTTTGCAGGAACACAAAGCGGATCACTTCGCCCGGCACGCCCTGCTCCAACAGATCGTGCACGGTAAAGAAGTTGCCCAGCGACTTGGACATCTTCTTGCCTTCAACCTGCAGCATCTCATTGTGCATCCAGACTTTGGCGAACTCGCCATGCGGGTGTGCACAGCAGCTTTGCGCTATCTCGTTCTCGTGATGCGGGAACATCAAGTCATTGCCGCCGCCATGGATGTCAAAACTCTCACCCAGCAGCTCATATGCCATAGCCGAGCATTCGATATGCCAGCCCGGACGGCCCCTGCCCCACGGCGAATCCCATCCTGGCAAATCATCCGTCGAGGGTTTCCACAGAACAAAGTCCATCGGGTTCTTTTTGTAGGGCGCAACCTCGACCCGCGCACCGGCAATCATGTCATCGACGGAACGACCAGAAAGCTTTCCGTATTTCTCTTTCCACGAATCCACTGCAAAAAGAACGTGGCCCTCGGCGGCATAGGCGTGGCCCTTGTCTATCAGAATTTCGATCATCGCGATCATCTGCTCGATATATTGCGTGGCGCGCGGCATATGATCCGGCTCAAGCGCACCAAGCTGCCCCATATCATCCAGAAACCACTGCGTCGTTTCGGCGGTAATGTCGCTGATAGGCCGTCCGCTTTCGGCTGCGCGTGCGTTGATCTTGTCATCCACGTCGGTGAAATTGCGCACATAGGTCACGTGATCCGCGCCATAGACGTGACGCAGTAATCGGTTGAGTACATCGAACACCACGACAGGCCGCGCATTTCCCAGATGCGCCCGGTCATAAACGGTCGGTCCGCAGACATACATCCGGACATTTTCAGCATCGATTGGAACGAAATCCTCTTTCGTCCGAGTCCGGGTGTTGTGCAGCTTGATCGTCGTCATCGGTCAGGTCCTTAAGCCATGGGCTTGCGCGTTGACGCGGGCTTAGCAACTTGTCTCGGAGATGAAAACGAAAGAAACCGGCCCGCTTGAAAGTTCAGCAGGAAATGCAGCAGATAATGATGCAAGTCATCCGGTTCATGCCCACCGCCATATCACGAGCCCGCACCAACGCCAAGGCTTGAGTGATCGTTGAACCCGTGCAAACTGAATGAATGAGCCGAGAGATAGTGAATTCAATTTGCAAAACACTCCCCGGGGCCGAGGTTTCGGACCCATGGGGAGGCGGCCATGATGCTTGGAAAGTTGGAGGTAAGATGTTTGCCTGCATCGGTACAGCAAATGACAGCGTGTCGGTGAAGACGCCCGATATTGAAACCGCCCAGATGCTAATCGACGCGGGAGTAGGAACAAAAGCGCCTTATTTTCATCGTAGCTGGCTTCGCCTGCCATGGGGAACGGATGAGGAAGAAATCCGGCATCGGGTGGTCGCGTCGTATGACATCGTGCGGGCATCTCTGACGAAAAAGATAAAGGCGACATTGCCGCCGCGAAGTTGATTGACAAACTGTCATCCGTCTGCCCCTCTCCGCGCTGGAAAGTTCCAAGGAGTCCAGTGATGAAACTGTCGCATCGCATCACAAACCTGACCAGCGGGGGATCAGACGGCTGGGAGGTGTTTTATCGCGCACGCCGGATGAAATCCGAAGGCATCGCCGTAACGGAGTTGACGATTGGTGAACATGACGTTCGTACCGATCCCTCCATTCTGGCAGCGATGGATGCGTCGGCCCGTGGCGGCCACACCGGATATGCGATGGTTCCTGGTACGGCCCTGCTGCGCGACACTGTGGCCGCGCGCGTTCAGACGCGGACCGGAGTTCCGACGAAACGCGACAATGTTCTGATCACATCCGGTGGTCAGGCTGCCCTTTTCGCGGCCCACATGGCTGCCTGCGACGCCGGCGATACAGCGTTGTATCTTGATCCGTATTACGCGACCTATCCCGGCACCATTCGCGGGGTCGGAGCCGTTGCCAAGGCTGTTCCTACCCGGGCAAAAAATGCCTTTCTACCGCAACCTGCCGACATCGACAGTGCTGCGGAAGGAGCCGTTTCGCTTTTGATCAACTCGCCGAACAACCCCACAGGGGTCGTGTATCCGCGTGAGACGTTGGAAGGCATCGCCGAGGTTTGCCGAAAACGCGACTTGTGGCTGATCTCGGACGAAGTTTACGACACGCAAATTTGGGAAGGCGAGCACATTTCGCCCCGCGCGTTGCCCGGCATGACCGAGCGGACTCTTGTTGTTGGTTCTATGTCGAAATCACACGCAATGACCGGATCGCGCTGTGGCTGGATCGTTGGACCCAAGGAGATTATCGAGCATCTGATCAACCTTGCCACCCACACCACATACGGCGTTCCGGGATTTGTTCAGGATGCTGCCAGTTATGCGCTCAGCACCGGCACCGATCTAGAAGAAGCCATCGCCGAACCATTTCGCCGTCGGCGCGCATTGGCCATGGAAATTCTTTCGCGTCAAAACACCGTCGGACTAATTCCGGCAGGAGGCGCGATGTATCTGATGCTGAATGTGCGGGCCACGGGCCTCAGCGGTGACGAGTTCGCAAATGCGCTGCTGGACCAGCACTCAATCGCGGTAATGCCCGGCGAAAGTTTTGGAACGTCTGCTGCTGGACACGTTCGCGTCGCCATGACAATTGAAGACGATGCATTTGCCACTGCATTGCAGACCCTGTGCAACTTTGCTGCAGGTCTGGCTGAGCAGCACGCTGCAGAGTAGCGGGTGAGCCGTCGAGCGTTCCGTCAGAACCTGAAGGTCGTCCTGAGATTGAATGTGTTGGTATCGGCGTCGCCGGATTGTCCGTTCAGATCACTGAAGTTCTGGCGCAACGCCTCACCGCTGATGACAAATCGGTCGTTTACGGGATAGGCGACGCCGATTCCGTAAACCGCAGCAGTATCGCTGTCACCCGAAGCGCCTGCACGTGCGGCACCAACAACCACGTAACCAAGTGCCGGACCGAAATCATACCCGCCCCTCAGCTTCAGACGCGTTATATCGTCGATGCTGCCGCCGCCTGTTCCCAAATCCAGATCATTCCAGTTGAATTCCAGCTCTCCACCCAGAACAAGGCTGCCGAAATCATAGTCATACCCGATATGCGGGCCAAAATTTGTTCCACTGCCGCCAAGACCGCCCGGCCCATCCGCATCGGAATATCCAAAGCTGAAACCAGCATATGGCCCGGTCCAGTCCTCAGCCCACGCCGGGGTTGAAACGAGAACCGAAAAGGCCACCAATACTGAAATCAACTTTGCCATATTGCGACTCCGAAAATCGGAAACAACCAGACCATTTCGATTGGTAGAACAGCCCGGACCTTAGTAATTGATATGGAAAAACCCCTTGAATGCTTCAACCTAGCGGATGCCCTTCTCTAACGAATGTGAAGTGAGTATAGCAAAATTCTCGTCATACGGGAAAAAATCTTTGGAACGCATGCTTTTGCACTGATCACAATCGCTCTCAATCACTCGAACAATCGCCAATATTCAAGTTAGGAACGCTGTTGGATCGATGTTGATTCTGTTGCCCAAAAAACATCTGAACTCAGGTCGCAAACAGAACAGATCGAATCCGGACAAGATGCCAACCTAGACTGAAGAATGTTAGAGGGGCCGAATGCACGGCGATTTTTGGAAAATCCGTTTGGTAAGCCGTACCATCGGTGCCGACCGCGGGCGCGCTGCGCGTGGTCGCCCTTTTTCTTGTTGAGACTTCACCACCTCTTCAAGTTCAAAAATTCGGAACACTCTCATGAACGATCAATCCCGAAGCTCTTCTCGTAGCGGCGGGCGCTCTGCGCGCCGTGCGGCACGGGCCGCAGCCCTGCCCGAACATCTGCGCCCTGTACGCCCCGGCATGGAGGGCGGCACATACAAACCACTTAGCCAGCAAGATATGGAGCGTATTCATAACGCCGCATTGACCGCGTTAGAAACCATCGGTCTGGCCGACGCACCGCAAAGCGGTATCGACTATCTGGTTGGAGCGGGCTGCATACTGGGCGATGACGGCCGCATCCGGTTCCCCCGCGCGCTGGTCGAGGACATGCTGGCCAAGGCCAACCGCTCGGTCACCCTATACAGCCGCGATGGAAAGACCGATCTGGAGCTGTCAGGCCACCGCGTCCACTATGGCACCGCGGGTGCTGCTGTGCACATGGTCGACGTGCATGGGCGCGAATATCGCGATTCGACGGTTCAGGATCTGCATGACGCGTCTCGAATCTGCGAAAATCTGGAAAATATCCATTTTGTACAGCGCCCTATGGTGTGTCGTGACATTCTGGACAATCAGGAAATGGACCTGAACACGATCTATGCGTGCTGTTCGGGAACATACAAACACATCGGCACTTCCTTCACCGATCCCAGCTATGTCGCGCCTGCGATGGAAATGCTGCACATGATCGCGGGAGGAGAGGACAAATGGCGCGAGCGGCCTTTTGTTTCCAACTCGAACTGTTTCGTCGTTCCCCCCATGAAATTCGCAACCGAAAGCTGCGAAGTGATGGAAGAATGCATTAAGGCCGGGATGCCTGTGCTGCTGCTGTCAGCCGGTATGGCTGGAGCAACTGCACCATCAACGGTTGCAGGTGCCATAACCCAAGCCACTGCCGAATGCCTTGCGGGGCTGGTTTATGTAAATGCCGTAAAGCCCGGTGCACCCGCGATTTTTGGCACCTGGCCCTTTGGTCTGGACTTGCGGACCGGCGCGATGTCGGTGGGGTCTGGCGAACAGGCCCTGCTGAGTGCCGGTTGTGCCCAAATGCACAAATTTTACGGCCTGCCCGGTGGCGCTGCTGCGGGGGCATCAGATTCCAAACTGCCCGACATGCAAGCCGGGTGGGAACAGATGTGCTCGAACGTCATGGCCGGTCTGTCTGGACTAAACATGGTCTATGAATCTGCCGGTATGCATTCCTCGCTTCTGGGGTTCTGCTTTGAAAGCCTGATCCTCAGCGACGACCTGATTGGTCAGGCTCTTCGCTGCGTCCGTGGGATCGAAGTTAACGACGACACACTGGCGCTGGATCAGATCGCCGAGGTCTGTCTGGGTGGGCCCGGACACTACCTGGGTACGGACGCGACGCTCAGCCGGATGCAGGTGGATTACGTTTATCCGACACTCGGGGATCGAACTTCACCCAAGGAATGGTCGGAACTGGGCAAGCCCGATCTGCTGGAAAAGGCCACAGCCCGCAAAGAGGAAATCCTTGCAAATCCTTCGCCAGCCCGGTTCGATCCGCTGCTTGATGCAGAATTGCGCGCCAAGTTTAACATTCACTTGCCCGCGTAATGCATTGAAAATAAAAGTGGCGGCCCGAAGTGCCTCGGGCCGCCGTTTGGATGCAATGCAGGATCAGCCGTTGCTTGCGGGCAGCAAGCCTGCTTCTTGGGCTGCTGCAATCTCGGCCTGATCCAGCGCCCCGTCCCCGTTTGCATCCAGTTGCGAGAAGCCATCGGCATCCATTTCAGGCACAACCGCCTGAACTTCGTCTATGGTCAGAACGCCATCGCCGTTGGCATCCGCGCCTGATTGGGCGAAGGCCACGACGGGCAGCCCAAATGCGATTGCTGCGATAACGGCTACTTTGTTCGGTTTCATTATGGATACTCCTGATTGAATTGAGGGGGTTATTGCGTCCGGACAGGCATCAGAAACACCCAATCATTGCCCCGTGTCACGACCCTGACAGATGACATGGCAATTCGCGCCAAAGCCCGCGCGATTCGAGGTTTTTCATATGCGGTCTGCCGCTTGGCCAAACCATCAGATCTCAATTCGGCCAGTCTTGTCCGACACCCAGGGGGCGAAATGGCAATCCCTTGCTCAACCAGTACGACTCGCTGATGAAAAAGAAAGGGGGCCGAAGCCCCCTATCAGTTTCGCCGTCCAGGCTCATTTCATTGACCGCCCGGTGTTTTTTTGCCTGCGGCCTGGACGTCGCATGGGACGAGCGCACCCGCCCCGTGAGAGAGTGGGAGGGAGCAATATATTCCGCCCCACCCTGTTCCCGGTGAACACGGGCATGTTCACCGAGTGAGACAAGGCGCCTTGGGTAAGTCTCAGGCATTGCCTTGCCCCGTATTCGTCGGGACCGGATCACCGAGGGATACCCCGGCCCCTACGCACCGTTGCCAGTGCGTTTTCAGTTTCGGATCACGAGCATCCGCTTGTGGATCCGCATGTGTTGCACTTCATGCAGGTGCCGTTACGCACCAGCGTGTAGTTTCCGCATTCGCCGCACGGGTCCCCTTCGTATCCCTGCATCTTCGCCTTTGTGCGGGCATCCATTCCGGTCGCGGCTTCGCTGACGACAACAGTTTCAGTCTGTGTCTGGAATTCGACCGAGGATTCTGACATGCCGCCAATTTCAGTCTGGCCTCCGTTGAACACCATCAGATCCTGAGGCAAACGCTTGCGGAGATAGCCGGTCGAACTGATCTGCTTCAGAACCTCCAGTGACTTGGTTGCAGCGCTGTCGCTGATCTCGGCAACATTCGACACGCCTTCTTCTTCGCCACGCCCAACGTCGTCAAACGCAGCGCCTTCGGGTTTGACATGCGCCAGATCAGTACGGTCCAGATAGGAAACAGCCAGTTCGCGGAAGATGTAATCCAAGATCGACGTCGCGTTCTTGATCGAGTCGTTGCCCTGCACCATCCCTGCCGGTTCAAATTTGGTGAAGGTGAAGGCATCCACGAATTCTTCCAGCGGTACGCCGTATTGCAGGCCGACCGACACTGCGATGGCAAAATTGTTCATCATCGCCCGGAAGCCCGCGCCTTCCTTGTGCATGTCGATGAAGATTTCGCCCAGTTGGCCGTCTTCGAACTCGCCGGTGCGCAGATAAACTTTGTGCCCACCTACGATTGCCTTTTGGGTATAGCCCTTGCGGCGATGCGGCAGCTTTTCGCGATGGCTGCGGATGACTTCTTTGACCACAACCTTTTCGATGACCTTCTCGGCCAGAACAACCGCCTTTTCCTGCGCCGATCCTGTTTCCAGAACCTCGGCTGCTTCATCGTCATCCTCGACCAATGCTGCGGCCAAAGGCTGAGACAGTTTCGAGCCGTCTCGATAGAGCGCGTTGGCCTTCACACCCAGCGACCAGCTGAGTTCATACGCTTTCTGACAATCCTCGATGGTTGCGTCATTCGGCATGTTGATCGTCTTCGAGATCGCACCCGAGATGAAGCTCTGCGCCGCTGCCATCATGGTGATGTGGCTATCAACACCAAGGAAACGCTTACCTTTCTTGCCGCACGGGTTGGCGCAGTCGAAGATCGCGTAGTGTTCTTCCTTCAGGTGCGGCGCGCCTTCCAGCGTCATGGTTCCGCAGACATGGTCGTTGGCCGCGTCGATATCCGCCTTGGTAAAGCCCAGATGGCGCAGCAGATCGAAGGTCGGGTCGTTTAGCTTGGTGGCCGGGATGCCCAGAACACCGGTGCAGAAATCCTCGCCCAGTGTCCACTGGTTGAACACGAACCGGATGTCGAAGGCGCTTTCCAGCGCGGCGTCCACCTTGGCCAGTTCGTTGGGGCCAAAACCGTGACCGGTCAGCGAAGTATGGTTGATTCCCGGCGCGTTACCGATGGTGCCGTGACCAACCGCGTAGCCCACGATCTCTTCGATCTGAGCCGAGGAATACCCCAGCTTTTCCAGCGCCGACGGTACCGAGCGGTTGATGATCTTGAAGTAACCGCCACCGGCCAGTTTCTTGAACTTGACCAGAGCAAAGTCCGGCTCAATCCCGGTGGTGTCACAATCCATCACCAGACCGATGGTGCCGGTCGGCGCGATCACGGTGGCCTGCGCGTTGCGGTAGCCGTTTTGTTCACCAAGGCTCAGCGCTTCATCCCAGGCCGTCATGGCCAGATCGACCAGACGCTTGTCGGGGCAGTTGCCGTGGTCCAGCGGCACAGGCTTGACCGCCAGCTTTTCGTAGCCCTCAGTCACACCCTGCGCAGCGCGGCGGTGGTTGCGGATGACGCGCAGCATGTGATCCGCGTTCCGCTCGTACCCCTTGAACGGTCCCAGTTCACCCGCAATCTCTGCCGAAGTTGCATAGGCAACACCGGTCATGATCGCTGTCAGCGCGCCACAGATCGCTCGACCTTCGTCCGAGTCATAGCTGTAGCCCATATTCATCAGCAGGCCGCCGATGTTCGCATAGCCCAGACCCAACGTGCGGAAATCATAGGACAGTTGCGCGATTTCCTTCGATGGGAACTGCGCCATGGTCACCGAGATTTCCAGCGTCAAGGTCCAAAGACGCGAGGCGTGCATGTAGTCCGCTGCCTGGAACTCACCATCCTTCAGGAAGGTCAGCAGGTTCATCGACGCCAGGTTACAGGCCGTGTCGTCCAGGAACATGTATTCCGAGCACGGGTTCGAGCCCCGGATCTCGCCGTCTTGGGGGCATGTGTGCCACTCGTTAACGGTGTCATGGAACTGGATGCCGGGATCGGCGCAGGCCCATGCGGCGTGGCCGACTTTCTCCCACAGATCACGCGCCTTGACGGTCTTGGAGACTTTGCCATCGGTGCGGTTGATCAATTCCCAATCGGCGTCCTTTTCAACAGCCGTCAGGAACGCGTTGGTCACACGGATCGAGTTGTTCGAGTTCTGGCCCGAAACCGAGCTATAGGCTTCCGAATCCCAGTCCGTGTCGTAGGTCGGGAATTCGATGCTGTCGTGACCCTGCTTGGCGTAGTCCAGCACGCGCTTGATGTAAGTCTCGGGGATCGCGACCTTTTTCGCCTCACGAACCGCTTTCTTCAGGCTGTCGTTCTTGTTGGGATCGTACGCGTCGTCTTGCGCACCGTCCCAGCTGCGGATGGCCTCGAAAATGCCGTTCAGCATCTTCTCGTGCATCTTCGATCCGGCAACGATCGAGGCCACCTTCTGCTCTTCGATCACCTTCCATTCGATGAATTGCTCGATGTCCGGGTGATCTGCATCGACGATTACCATCTTTGCTGCCCGACGGGTTGTCCCGCCTGATTTGATCGCGCCAGCGGCGCGGTCGCCGATCTTGAGAAAGCCCATGAGGCCCGAAGACTTGCCGCCACCCGACAGCGCTTCGCCTTCTGCGCGCAGATGGCTGAAGTTGGTCCCGGTACCCGAGCCGTATTTGAACAGGCGCGCCTCACGCACCCACAGATCCATAATGCCGCCTTCGTTCACCAGATCGTCATCGACGGATTGGATAAAGCACGCGTGCGGCTGCGGATGTTCGTAAGCAGATTTCGATTTGGTCAGCTTGCCGGTCTTATAGTCGACATAGTGATGCCCCTGCGCCGGCCCATCGATGCCGTATGCCCAGTGCAAACCGGTGTTGAACCACTGAGGTGAGTTTGGCGCGGCGCGCTGGGTCGCCAGCATGTAACGCATCTCGTCGAAATAAGCGCGCGCGTCTTCCTCGGTCGAGAAATATCCGCCTTTCCAGCCCCAATACGCCCACGCGCCCGCCAGCCGGTCGAACACCTGCTTGGACGATGTTTCACCAATGAACTCGGCACCTTCTTCGGGAACGGACCGCCAGAGGAATTCCGGAACGCCCTTTTCCTTGACCTTCTTCATGCGTGACGGAACACCGGCCTTGCGGAAGTATTTTTGCGCGATCACATCGCTGGCAACCTGACTCCAACGTTCAGGGACTTCGATACCTTCAAGGCGGAATACGATCGTTCCATCCGGGTTGCGAATTTCGGACGTTGCCGAAACAAAGTTCAGTTCCGCGTATGCGTCCTGCCCCGGTTTGGTAAATTTTCTTTCAATCTTCATGTCCGCCGCCCTAGCTTCACCAATTCAATACCTGGCTCAATCCGCCACAAATGCCGTAAGCTTGCTGCTTTCCGGCGCACCGAATACTTTAGGGCGCAATGATCCCGTCACCGCAAAATGCGGTCGAAACCATCTGAATGGTCGCACGAAACTATAGCTGTGCCTTTGTCCCTCGCCTGCTGCCTTTCCGGTCATCACCTACCAGATTTAGTGGCAGCGCATTCGGCCCACACAATTTGGCGTATAGACCCCTACGAGGTCAACGGCAAAATTTCGCGGATTTTGATATCTTTTGTGTTGACCTGCCGGGCCATCGTACGGAAATTCGATTCCTCCACAGACTTGTCCATGGTCTGATACGGATCACCGGATTTAGTCCGGACAGGAATTCCCTTTTTTTGTGGCACAGTTACCAGAACGTCCTGACCCTGATCCCGGTTTCTGCCCCCATCAAAGAATCACGGTCGCTAGAACGCGACAGATCGCCTAGGGTAAATGCATCAAGCATTCTGAATTGGAGCAATCTGGCTATGCGCCTGTTCCATCTTTTGTTCGCCTCGGTCATTATCGTGGCCTGTACACCACAGGAAACAGGCCCTGTTTCTCGTAGTGCCCAGTTTTCGGAATATCCTGAAAAGTTGTTCGACGCCTTCGAAGAATCATGCACGGATCCTGGTGAGGAGTTTCGACAACTTGGCCCAAGTACCAGCGAATGCAGGCAGTTCTTGCCACCTGAAACCACCGCATACCTTATCCTGAATTTCGACGGCTATACGCTGAAACTACCCCAAAGCGTCATTCAGCTTAAGACAACCAAGAATCAGGTCGGGTTTCAGGTCGACGCGGATCTGTTCCTAACGGTGCCACAAAAAGATGGCACCACCCTGCGCATACCTGTGAAAAGCCAGACGCTGGACAGGAAGCTGACCCGCCTTTACCGCGTTGCCGGCGGTACACCAAAGTGATGTGGAAGTGGTCGGGGCGGCGAGATTCGAACTCACGACCCCCTGTACCCAAAACAGGTGCGCTACCAGACTGCGCCACGCCCCGGACCGTGCGCCTTCCTAACGGGGTGTTTCTGATTTGAAAAGCCCTAACAGGGCCAGATTGCGGTACCTTGCGAAAAAATTTCGTGGCGCATGAAAGTCCCGGTACGAATCGAATAGCGGCTAGACAGGCCTGCATTGATTTCGAGTACGGCAAACACGTCATCCCCCCCTTCGATCGGGGTCAGATCACCCGGAACTGCCCCCTGATGCACATGAACCACGGTACCGGTCTGGTCCAGAAAGATCATGTCGAGGGGAATCAGGGTGTTCTTCATCCAGAACGCAACACGCTGCGGAGGGTCGAATACGAACAGCATCCCCGACCTGTTCGGGAGCGAGTCGCGGAACATCAATCCACGCGACCGTTCCTGCGGGGTGGCGGCCAACTCAATGTTGAAGCGGATTGTTGTTTGTTCGTTTTTCAGATCGACAACATCCGGTCGACAGGCCGCCTCGACGGCTCCGGCCATCATGAGTGCAAGCATGGCCGGAATCGCGAGGGTTTTCTTCATGTCGCCAAATCAGTCAGTCAGAGCTGCTTCCCAGGCAAGAACCTGAGCGGCCATACGCCCGCGCTTGCCGTCAATCACCCGCATAGCCAGCGCCTCGCCGGGCTGAAGGTCTGCCAAACCCGAGCGGCGCAAAACCTCGATATGTAGGAATACATCCTCGCCACGGCCGAACACGTTGGCGAAACCGAACCCCTTGCCCTTGTCGAACCATTTGACACGGGCCGCCTCAAGCGGTGCCTGCTCAATGACCGCCGGATCAAGCTCGGCAAAATCTGCAAGCATCATCGTATCGGTCCGCTCGGGCGGTTCGATGCTGACGACTTCGACAGCCTGAACACCCCGATCGGTCCGGTGAGTCATGATTTCGATTCTCGCACCGTCAGCTACGGAACTCTGACCGAAATTGCGCAACACGTTCACGTGCAACAGAATATCCGGACCGCCCTCTTCGGACACAACAAATCCAAACCCCTTAGCGGGGTCGAACCATTTTACGTGTCCACGAACGCGATACATGCTGTTCAAGTCTTCTGGCACGGTTTTCCCATCACGATTTTTAACAGGTCGTTAAGGGGTTGATGTGTAGGATATTGGCGGACAAATTCAAGCTGAAAAGAGTGTTCGTTTTCAGGACCTTGCAATTCGCGATACGTGAACGTCATGGATTCAGCCTCTGCACTTGCCATTCCATTCCAACTTCCTCTCGCCGCCAAACAAACCTGTCATGCAGGCGAAACGCGCCGTCGGCCCAAAATTCGATCTCAGTCGGCGTTAACCGATAGCCACCCCAGAAATCAGGGCGCGGCGGATTAGTTCCATACTTGGCGGTCACTTTGGCCACTTCGGCCATAAGGGCCGTCCGACTGGACAGCGGCTGTGATTGGCGCGATGCCCAGGCCCCCAATCTGCTTTTTAACGATCTTGATGCATAATATTCGTCCGCCTTTATACCATCTTCGCGTGCAATTGTCCCGCGAACTCGTACCTGACGGCGAAGAGATTTCCAGTGCATGACGAACGCGGCCTTACCGGCACCGTCCAGTTCGGCGGCCTTTGCGCTTTCGTAATTCGTATAAAAAACGAACGCGTCGGGCTCGATTTCCTTTAGCAGCACCATACGGACATTAGGCATGCCATCGGAATCCACGGTCGCCAGGGCAATCGCGTTGGGATCGTTGGGTTCACTCTGTTCAGCCTCGGCCTGCCAACGCCCCGCAATCACAAACGGGTCGGCACCGGCAAAGATGCCATCTCTCTCGCTCATTTCCATCCCCTGGAACGATTTGTGCCCGACCCTACGGCGAGAACCCGCGCCGGGCAAGAGCGCGTGACCTTGAAGCAGGTCAATCAATGGCATAAACCACTTCAACATAACGCGACGAAGGCGGAGAACCGAACATGTCAAATCAGTTGATGGCCGGCAAACGCGGCCTCATCATGGGACTGGCCAATGACAAATCAATCGCATGGGGAATCGCCCGCGCCTTGTCCGAGGCCGGAGCCGAACTGGCTTTTTCCTATCAGGGGGACGCTCTGAAAAAACGGGTCGACCCGCTGGCGGCACAACTGGGGAGCGAGATCGTGCTGCCCTGCGATGTCAGCGACGAAGAATCGATCGACGCCCTTTTTGCCTCGCTGGAGGAAAAGTGGGGCAAACTGGACTTTATCGTGCACGCCATCGGCTTTTCCGACAAGAACGAGTTGCGAGGCCGGTATGTCGATACGTCGCGCGCGAACTTCAAGCTGACCATGGATGTGTCGGTCTATTCCTTCACCGCCGTTATGCAGCGCGCCGAAAAGCTCATGACCGAAGGTGGTAGCGCCATTACCCTTACCTATTACGGTGCCGAGCAGGTGATGCCCCACTACAATGTCATGGGTGTCGCCAAAGCCGCACTTGAAGCGTCGGTTAAATATCTTGCCGAAGACCTTGGTAAGGACGGTATTCGCGTCAACGCGATCTCGGCAGGGCCGATCAAGACACTGGCCGCAAGTGGCATCGGCGATTTCCGCTACATCATGAAGTGGAACGAGTACAACTCGCCTCTGCGCCGCAATGTAACCATTGATGACGTCGGCAACTCGGCACTGTATCTGCTGTCCGATCTCAGCAGCGGCGTGACAGGTGAGAATCTGCACGTGGATTCGGGCTATCACATCGTCGGCATGAAGGCCGTCGATGCGCCGGATGTGGAAAAAGGATAACCGAGATGAGCGCCAAGGATCGCCTGCCCCACGAAAAGGGCTTTCACATCAGCTGGGATCAAATTCACCGCGATGCGCGGGCGCTGGCCTGGCGGCTGGACGGACAAGGCCCTGACGACGGCGCCTGGCGCGCAGTGGTGGCGATCACCCGCGGTGGCATGGCACCAGCGATGATCGTCAGCCGTGAACTGGACATCCGCACCGTCGATACCATCAGTGTTCGTTCATATCACCACCAGGAGCAGGGTCAGGCAGAAGTTCTGAAATCACCGGATTCGGAATTAATGGGTGACGGCACCGGCATTCTGATCATCGACGATCTGGTGGACAGCGGCAAAACGCTGGACCTTGTGCGTCAAATGTACCCCAACGCGCATTTCGCAACGGTCTATGCCAAACCCAAGGGACGCCCAATGGTGGATACGTTCATCACCGAGGTCAGCCAGGATACATGGATCTTTTTCCCATGGGATATGGCCTTGCAATATGTCGAGCCATATCGCGGCACGGACTGATCCCTTCCTCTGCTTAAAAACACCTCGGAGCGTGAGGCAGAGCCTCGCACGAACTGCACGGATTTCTTATGCCCCTGACCCGCACTGCCGCCACCTTCGCCCCGCCCGTGATGGAAGCGCGCCGCTGGGTTGATGGCGTTACGTTTTCAGCTGATCGCCCTCTGATCAATGTCAGTCAGGCCGCTCCGGTTGATCCACCACCACTGGCCCTGCGTCAGGCCATGGCCGAATTCGCCGTATCTCAGGACAGCGCGCATCTTTACGGCCCGGTTCTGGGCAATGATGACCTGCGCGCGGAATTGGCAGATCAGATTGGCGCACACTATCATGCCTCTGTTCAGGCTGATCAGGTTGCCATCACTTCTGGCTGCAATCAGGCATTTTCGGCAGTGATCTCCGCCATCACTGGCGAAGGGGACGAGGTTATTCTGCCGACACCCTGGTATTTTAACCACAAGATGTGGCTCGACATGGCTGGTGTCCGGTCGGTCGACCTGCCAACGGGCGACGATCTGCTCCCCGACCCGGACAAGGCACGGGCGCTTATTACTGACAGGACTCGTGCCATTTCTCTGGTAACGCCGAACAATCCCGGCGGTGTTGAGTATCCCGCGGAGCTGGTACTGGCGTTCTTTGATCTGGCCCGGGAACACGGCATTCGCCTGCTTGTGGATGAGACATATCGGGATTTTGACAGCCGCGATGGTGCGCCCCATTCGCTGTTCACGGCTAATGAGTGGGATGACACGCTGGTTCATCTCTATTCGTTTTCCAAAGCCTACCGGCTGACCGGCCACCGGGTCGGCGCCGTCGCAACAAGCCCTAGCCTTTTGGCCGAAATCGAAAAATTCCTGGACACGGTCGCCATCTGCCCCGGTCAGATTGGCCAGTTTGCGGCCCTTTGGGGGATGCAGAACCTTTCCCAGTGGCTGGCCGGTGAACGGGCTGAAATACTTGATCGCCGCGCTGCTATTTCCGATGGCATGCCCGCACTGCAGTCCAAAGGTTGGAAGCTGCTGGGACTCGGCGCGTATTTTGCCTATCTCGAGCATCCGTTTGACATCCCTTCGGACGAACTGGCCCGCCGGTTGGTCAGTGAAGCAGGTGTTCTGCTGCTTCCCGGCACGATGTTTATGCCGGATCATGACATCATGGGACAAAGACAGGTTCGCATCGCGTTCGCCAATCTGGACCGTTCGGGAATCGAAGAAATGTTCATGCGTCTTCAGGCGTTGTCCTTCTGAGCTTGCCCCCCGGCGGCGCGCGTCGTATTCAGGGCCGCAATCGACAGGGCAGAGACCAGCCACAAAACAAGAGGGCACCATGGCCGCAGGCATGAAAAGCTTTTCAAAAACCTTTGTCTGGATCCTTATGGGTCTGCTGATCGTGGGCCTTGCAGGGTTTGGTGCCGTCAATCTCTCGGGAACTGTCACAACAGTTGCAGAAGTGGGCGATGAATCCGTCAGCATCGACGATTATGTCCGGGAACTGCAGCGCGAAATTCGGGCCATCGAGGCACAGACCGGGCAACCGTTGCAAATGTCTCAGGCGCGGGAGTTTGGCCTAGATCAGCTCGCATTGTCACGTCTGGTCGCGCTGGCTGCGCTTGACAGCGAAGTTGGACAGATCGGCATCTCGATCGGCGATGAGAACCTGCAGAAAGAGATCGTGGCCATCCCCGCATTTCAGGGTGTCGATGGTAACTTCGACCGCGAAGGATATCGGTTTTCTCTGGAACAGGCCGGATTGTCGGAATCGGAATTCGAAGATGACCTGCGGAAAGAAGCGGCCAGAACCATCGTTCAGAATGCAGTCACAAGCGGCGTAACCATGCCCCCGGCCATGGTCGAGGCGCTGGCGGACTACGTTCATGCGCGCCGCAGCTTTACCGTTGCCACCTTGGGCGCAGATGCCTTGGCGACCCCATTATCAGAACCGACGGACCAGCAAGTTCAGACGTTCTACGATGAAAACACCGATCTATTCACCCTGCCCCGCACCAAGCGCCTGACATACGCGTTGCTTGCGCCGGAAATGTTGCTGGACGGGATTGAGATTGATGAAGATACGCTGCGCGCCCGTTACGACGAACGTAAGTCGACCTATCAGCAGCCCGAGCGCCGGTTGGTTGAACGCCTTGTTTTCTCTGACGAAGCCAGTGCAGAAGACGCACTGGCGCAGGTCGAAGTCGGCGGCACCACGTTTGAGCAACTGGTTCAGGATCGCGGGCTTGAGCTGAGCGATACGGATCTGGGTGATGTCACCGTTGATGATCTTGGTGAAGCTGCTGCGGATGTGTTTGCCGCAGAAGTGGGCGATGTTGTGGGCCCGCTGCCCTCTTCGCTTGGCCCCGCGCTATTCCGGATCAACGGCTCACTTGCCGAACAGGTCGTCACCTTTGAAGAAGCTCAGGCCGAACTTCGCGACGAACTGGCTGCCGACCGCGCCCGTCGTCTGATTGAGGCACAGGCCGAGGATATCAACGACCTTCTGGCAGGCGGTGCAACACTCGAAGAAGTGACCTCTGAATCCGAGATGGAGTTGGGAGAAATCGACTGGACCAGCCAGAGCACAGATGGCGTGGCCGCCTATGGTGGTTTCCGGCTGGCTGCTGAAGCCGTGGCTGAAGGTGACTTTCCTGAAATCGCATTTCTGGAGGACGGGTCGATTTTCGCCCTGCGTCTGGACGAAGAACTGGCACCCCGACCAGAGCCGTTGGAAAGTGCACGCAACAAGGTTATCGCGGCCTGGGTACAGGACGAGACCAGCAAAGCGTTGCAGGATCAGGCCAACACTGTACTGACCCAACTGGCCACTGATGGGGATTTCACCGCAACTGGCCTGCCCTTCCGGGTCGAAAACGGTCTGACCAGAACGGCGTTTCTGGAAGATGTCCCCGTCGATTTCATGCCTCAGGTGTTTGAAATGGAGCCGGGCGAACTGCGTGTTATTGCCGGGAACGGCACGGCATTGATTGTGCGTCTGGATGAAGAACTGCCACCCGCCGAGTCCGCTGAGCTTGAGCAGATGCAGCAAGCACTGGCTGCCCAGCTGGATCAGGCGCTGGCGCAGAACATCTTCAACATCTACGTCCAGGATGCACAAACCCGCGCCCGCCCAACGGTCGATCAGCGTGCGCTGAACGCCGTGCAGGCAAATTACAACTGACGTTCCAAGAGACCGGACATGGCCCTGACCCCAGATTTCGATACTTTTGCGCGCGCCTATGAGGCCGGTGAAAATCAGGTCGTGTACACCCGGCTTGCCGCCGACCTGGATACCCCGGTCTCGCTGATGCTAAAGCTTACCGGTGCCCAAAAGGACGCATTCATGCTTGAATCCGTCACTGGCGGCGAGGTGCGGGGCCGGTACTCGATCATCGGCATGAAGCCCGACCTAATTTGGCGTTGCCACGGAGAAACATCTTCGCTCAACCGGTCGGCGCGGTTCGACGCAGATGCGTTTGAACCGCAGTCCGGCAATCCCATGGACAACCTGCGAGCACTGCTTGCGGAAAGCAAAATTGCCCTGCCCGAAGATTTGCCGCAAGCCGCTGCCGGTCTGTTCGGCTATCTGGGCTATGACATGGTGCGGCTGGTGGAATACCTGCCAGACGTGAACCCTGATCCGCTGGGCCTGCCGGATGCAGTGATGCTGAGGCCGTCTGTTGTCGCCGTTCTGGATGGCGTTAAGGGCGAAGTAACCGTTGTTTCTCCTGCGTGGGCCAGCGATGGCCAAACGGCCAAAGCGGCCTATGCCCAAGCTGCCGAGCGCGTCATGGACGCCGTCCGGGATCTGGAGAGGGCCATGCCCGCCGAAACACGCGATCTGGGCGACGCGCATGAGGTTGCGCCGCCGGTGTCGAATTTCACGAAATCCGGCTATATGGAAGCGGTTGAAAAGGCCAAGGAATACATCCGGGCCGGAGACATATTCCAGGTGGTTCCGGCACAACGCTGGACACAGGATTTCCCGCAGCCGCCATTTGCGTTGTATCGATCGTTACGTCGGACGAATCCTTCGCCTTTCATGTTCTATTTCAATTTCGGCGGGTTTCAGGTTGTCGGCGCCAGCCCGGAAATTCTTGTGCGTGTCTTTGGCGATGAGGTGACCATCCGCCCCATCGCCGGTACGCGCCCACGCGGGACCACCCCGGAAGAGGATCGCGCGTTAGAGGCTGATCTGCTGGCCGACAAAAAGGAACTGGCCGAGCATTTGATGCTGCTGGATCTGGGCCGCAACGATACAGGTCGCGTGGCGAAGATCGGTACGGTACGCCCGACAGAGAAGTTCATCATCGAACGCTACAGTCACGTGATGCACATCGTGTCAAATGTCGTCGGTGAAATGGCTGAAGACAAAGATGCACTGGACGCGTTTTTCGCCGGAATGCCTGCAGGTACGGTATCGGGTGCCCCCAAGGTCCGCGCGATGGAAATCATTGACGAGCTTGAGCCTGAAAAACGCGGTGTCTATGGCGGTGGCGTTGGTTATTTCAGCGCTGGCGGTGACATGGACATGTGCATTGCTTTGCGTACGGCCATCGTCAAGGATCGTAAGCTATACATTCAGGCGGGCGGCGGCGTTGTTTACGACAGTGACCCCGAGGCCGAATATATGGAAACGGTGCATAAATCCAATGCCATCAGACGCGCAGCCGCAGATGCTTCGCGATTTACCGGGTCCGGCAACAACTGACACGAAATGGCGGTGCCCCCAAATGTTTGCCCGGGGACGCCTTATTGAATTTCGTTCATCAACACTGCTGAAATCGGGGCCATTGCGACTCGGTTGCTCCGGTCCTCGAGCCCCCAAAGCAGAAGAGCCGAGATGGTTTCAGGCTGGACCCGGCCAAGCATGACGACCGCCCCCTCCTGTCCTGCACGGAACGCGGCCTGATCCAGAAAACGCCGCATTACCTTGGCGTCCTGCTGCGCCCCGTCGAAATCGCGGAACACGACGCTGGCGGGAATACCACTGCGGGCAGCCAACTTTTGTACGGTGTTCAATCCATTGTTCTGGGTCAGCAGCCCACGTCCGGTCCCACCAGCGATGGCGGCGACGTGATCCGCCAGTTGTCGGTTTCCCTGAATGCCTGTGTCGACACCTTCCAGAATTCCAACCGTTTCAGGCAGGGCATCCAGCCAGACTGAAAGGGATGTTTCCGCGTCCTGTGCGCTTGCAGCTTCGGGAAGGTCCGCCAGGGCCAGAACCTCGAACCCTGCAGAACGATAGCGCGCCATTTTCTCTGCCGCCTCAGGATCGGTCGGGCTGACGGCGAAACTCAGCGGATAAGGGAAACCCTGCAATGCTTCGGCCCCAAAGGCGCCTTCGAAGTCAATCAAAACGATGGACATCAGCGGTTTATCTTCGGGATTATCGAAACTGGCGGCAAAAGCCTCAATCGGCTTTTTGGCCGTCTGCGGCTGCTCCTCACCACTTGGAAAGTCATCTCGATCAGTCAGTGGTACGACCCGCTTTCCGGCTATTTTGCGGGTTTGCGACGACTGCTCACTTCCGATCTGAGGAACCGCTGCCAGCCTGGGAAGTGTCCGGCCTTCGGAACTGTCGGCTGCTTTTGATTGCGGGGTGGCTGATTCCTCGTCTGTCTGCAGGGCGATTTCAGGTGCGCGCTGTTCGTTTTCGATTTGTGCCTCGGGTTCCGGCACCACAACCGCTTCGGAAATCGAAGGTGTGGCGGGCTCATCGTCAACAACGACAGGCTGAACGTCATCTTGCGGCGACTTTGGCGCGGGACCGGGCTGTGCAGGTGCGATCGGCGCGACGGCAGCTATCTCAACCGTTTCGGATCGACCGCTGTCAGGTTGTGTCAGTCCATCCGTGGCCGCGCCCACATCCGGGCGTTCGGTGGGCACCGTATCCGCCCCATCGAGTGCCGCAAGCGTATCCGGCCGGGATTTGGCGCCTTGCGGTGCGTGTGGGGCCAGTTCCACCAGATCGGCATCTGCGCCGGGATCGCTGACGTCACTGTTCGTTTCCGGTTCACTTGCTGGTGCCACCTGTTGAGCAGAGACAGCAACATTTGTCCTGACCGGCAGTGGCGACGTCAGGGAAAAATACGCACCAACAGCAAGAACCGTGACCGCACCCGCGATCATACCTCCGAGAAAACCGCCCATTTTCGTTGCCTCTGATCTCGTCGTTCGCCTCAATTGCACATATGCCGTCTTATGCGGCGCTTGCCTGTACTAGCGACTTGGGATGGATGTCCCCTTGACGCTGCCGCACAAGCCTGAGCATGTATGTCGCGACATTATACCGTGTACCAAGGCTGTACCGCCAGCCCGAATTGCCAAAGCCGAGACCAAGAGCCAAATGCTGCTGCTGATCGACAACTACGACTCGTTTACCTACAACCTCGTTCACTATCTGGGTGAGCTTGGCGCCGAAATGGAAGTGCACCGCAATGATGCGCTGGACGTGCAGGAAGCGATGGCGATGAAACCCGCCGGAATCCTTTTGAGCCCAGGGCCTTGCGACCCGGATCAGGCCGGAATTTGTCTGGCGCTGACCGAAGCGGCGGCTGAAACCGGTATCCCGCTGATGGGCGTTTGCCTTGGGCATCAGACCATCGGGCAGGCCTTCGGCGGAAAAGTGGTTCGTTGCCACGAAATCGTTCATGGCAAGATGGGAACCATGCGTCACACCGGCAAAGGCGTGTTTGCCGGTCTGCCGTCACCGTTCGAAGCGACCCGTTATCACTCGCTGGTGGTCGAGCGTGAGTCGCTGCCCGACTGCCTGGAGATTACCGCCGAACTGGACGATGGAACAATCATGGGCCTGCAGCATAAAGAGCTGCCGATACACGGTGTTCAGTTCCACCCTGAATCCATCGCATCCGAGCACGGTCACGCCCTGCTCAGGAACTTCCTGAATGAAATGAAAGTCCCCGCATGAGCGACGCGTTGAAACCGCTGATCGGAGCGGCAGCAGATCGCCCTTTGACCCGCGCCGAAGCGGAAAAGGCCTTTACGATCCTTTTTGAAGGTGAAGCCACGCCCAGCCAGATCGGCGGTTTGCTGATGGCAATGCGAACACGTGGCGAAACCGTGGATGAGTATGCCGCTGCGGCGGCCGTCATGCGCGCCAAATGTAACGCAGTCTCAGCACCTGAAGGAGCGATGGACATCGTCGGCACTGGGGGCGACGGGAAAGGTACGCTGAACATTTCAACAGCGACCGCATTTGTCGTGGCTGGTGCCGGTGTCACGGTTGCCAAGCATGGCAACCGCAATCTCAGCTCCAAATCCGGCGCAGCCGATGCGCTGGGTCAGATGGGCATCAACGTGATGGTTGGCCCGGAAGTTGTTGAAAAAGCGCTGAACTCAACTGGCATTGGGTTTATGATGGCGCCCATGCATCATCCAGCCATCGCCCATGTCATGCCGACTCGGCAAGAACTTGGGACGCGCACGATTTTCAATATCCTCGGTCCACTTACCAATCCGGCAGGTGTCAAAAAGCAGTTGACCGGCGCATTCAGCCGCGACTTGATCCGCCCTATGGCCGAAACACTGGGCGTTCTAGGGGCCGAGCGGGCATGGCTGGTGCACGGGTCAGATGGTACCGATGAACTGACGATTACCGGCGTAAGCTGGGTCGCCGCTTTGGAAGATGGTATCGTCAAAGAAGTTGAGTTGCACCCCGAAGATGCGGGCCTGCCGGTTCACCCGTTTGAAGACATCGTTGGCGGGACGCCCGAAGAGAATTCCGTAGCTTTCCGCGCCCTGTTAGACGGTACGCCATCTGCCTATCGGGATGCTGTCTTGCTGAATTCTGCCGCCGCTCTGGTTGTGGCGAATGCCGCCAGCGACCTCCGGGAAGGTGTCGCAATGGCCGCAGAAAGCATTGACAGCGGAAACGCCAGAAACAAGATCGCCGCTTTGGCCAAAATCACACAGGAAGCTGCATGACCGAAACTGTACTGGACAGGATCAAAGCCTACAAACTTGAAGAAGTTGCAGCGGATAAAGAGCTGAAATCACTGGATGATCTGGAAGCGGAAGCACGCGGCGCCTCTCCGGTTCGTGGTTTTGCCAACGCCCTTCACGCCGCGACGCGCCGGGGTTACGGTCTAATTGCCGAGGTCAAGAAAGCAAGCCCTTCCAAAGGTTTGATCCGAGAGGATTTCAACCCGCCTGAACTGGCCAAAGCCTATGAGGCCGGTGGGGCAAGCTGTCTGTCGGTCTTGACCGATACACCCAGCTTTCAGGGCGCCAAAGAGTATCTGACAGCTGCGCGTGACGCGTGTTCCTTACCCGCGCTGCGCAAGGATTTCATGTACGACCCATATCAGGTGGTCGAGGCGCGCGCACTTGGCGCGGATTGCATCCTGATCATCATGGCCTCGGTCGGGGATGCACAGGCCACTGAGCTGGAGCAAACCGCTTTTGATTGGGGTATGGACGTTCTGATCGAAGTACATGATGAAGAAGAGCTGGAGCGAGCAACTCAACTGAAAAGCCCGCTGATCGGGATCAATAACCGCAACCTCAAAACCTTTGAGACATCGCTGGACACAACCCGTCATCTGTCCAAACTGGTGCCCGGTGATCGCACAATAGTTTGCGAAAGCGGCCTGAACACGCCGGCTGATCTGGCCGACATTGCCCGATACGGCGCTCGTTGTTTTCTGATAGGTGAAAGCCTGATGCGTCAGGACGACGTCGAAGCTGCAACCCAAGCACTTTTGGCGAACCCTCTGGTCCCCGGAGTAATGTGATGCCGCTGACGCATTTCGACGCCAAGGGTCAGGCGCATATGGTTGATGTATCGGACAAGGCGGTGACCGATCGCATTGCAGTCGCCGAAGGTCACATCAAAATGGCGCGGGAAACCTTTGATATCATTAGTGAAGGTCGCGCCAAAAAGGGCGACGTTCTGGGTATCGCCCGTCTCGCCGGGATCATGGGGGCCAAAAAAACCCCTGATCTAATCCCTTTGTGCCACCCGCTGCCGATCACGAAGGTTGCCGTCGAATTATCACTGGACCCTGACCTTCCGGGTGTTCGCCTTGAGGCAACGGTAAAGACTTCGGGCCAGACCGGGGTTGAGATGGAGGCGCTGACGGCAGTGTCAACCGCAGCACTGACCGTCTATGACATGACAAAGGCCGTTGATAAATCAATGGAAATTGGCGGCATTCGGGTTTTGCTGAAAGACGGCGGTAAATCAGGACGTTACGAGGCGGAATGATTACTGTCGACGAAGCCCGCGCTCTGCTGCTTGATCTTGTGGCACCACTTCCACACGAAACTGTTCCCCTTATCGAAGCACCTGGACGGATCCTGGCGAAGAATGTCGCCGCCACGCGGGACCAGCCGCCCTTTCGGTCGTCTTCGATGGATGGGTACGCCCTCAAGGCGGCTGAGGTCGAACTGCACGCCATGTTCAAGGTCATCGGCGAGGCCGCAGCTGGGCATCGGTTTGTTGGGCAAGTCGGCCCCGGACAGGCCGTCCGAATCTTTACCGGCGCACCTGTTCCCGAAGGTGCCGATTTCGTTGTTATTCAAGAGGATGCAGACCGGCGCGGCGATCTGATTACAATAACCGAAGAACCGGGTTCCAAAACCAACATCCGCCCAGTCGGCGTTGATTTCTCCGCCGGAACAACCATCGATGCACCGCGCCACATCCGGGCTGAAGACGTTGCTTTGATGGCGGCGATGAACATTGCCTCGGTGCCGGTCACGCGCAAACCGCAGGTCGCGTTGATCTCAACCGGAAACGAATTGGTGATGCCGGGCGAAACACCCGGTCCAGACCAAATCATCGCGTCAAATACCTTTGGCCTCAAGGCATTGCTGGAGGAGCTTGGGGCGCATGTCCGGGTTCTGCCAATCGCGCGCGATACAGTGTCGTCGTTGGAAACGGCGTTTGGTCTGGCCGCTGGCGCAGATCTGGTGATCACAATCGGCGGCGCATCCGTGGGCGACCACGATCTGGTAGGCAATGTTGCGCAGGGCCTCGGGCTGGAGCGGTCTTTCTACAAAATCCGGATGCGCCCCGGAAAACCGTTGATGGCGGGCCGCATGGGTGACAGCGCAATGGTTGGCCTTCCCGGAAATCCGGTCAGCGCCATGGTCTGCGGATATTTGTTTGTTGCCCCCATGATCCGCCGGATGCTGGGCCTGAATGATGCCTTGCCTGCTTTCCGCCATGCAAAACTGGCCGAACCGATAAAAGCCAATGGCCCGCGCGAGCATTACATGCGCGCAACATTGGATCAGGACGGAATTCGCGCCTGTGAGGATCAGGACAGTTCTCTGCTCAGTGTTCTGGCGCAGGCTGATGCGCTTTTGGTGCGGCCTCCGGAAGATCCGGCGCGGGACGCCGGCGAAGATGTGCTTTACCTGCCAATCTAGAACGTTTCGCGACCCAGTTGACACAAAACGTGAACATGCGTAGAACAAAAGAAAACGCATGAGCGACGAGGTGTGAGCGATGCTAACCAAGAAGCAATTGGATTTGCTGGAATTCATCCACAAACGCGTTCAGGCGGACGGAGTTCCGCCCAGTTTCGACGAAATGAAGATCGCGTTGGATTTGCGCTCGAAATCAGGCATCCACCGCCTGATCACCGCGCTGGAGGAACGCGGCTTTATTCGCCGCCTCGCCCATCGCGCCCGTGCTATCGAAATCGTCAAACTGCCGGAAAGCCTTGGTGGAGAGCCTACAGCAGGCTTCAAACCGCGTGTGATTGAAGGTGACAAACCCACGGCGCCCCGGCCTGCCAATTTTGAACCGGTCACAGTTGATGCAATGGAATTGCCAGTCATGGGCCGTATCGCCGCCGGTGTTCCGATTGAAGCAATCAGCCATGTTTCGCATCGCGTGGCCGTACCCGGATCGATGATTTCCGGTCAGGGTGATCACTATGCGCTTGAGGTTCGCGGTGACTCGATGATTGACGCAGGCATCAATGACGGTGATGTCGTTGTGATTCAGGAAACGTCGGTCGCAGATAATGGCGATATCGTCGTGGCGCTGGTTGAAGATCAGGAGGCCACCCTGAAACGGTTTTTCCGGCGCGGGAATGCAATCGCCCTCGAAGCTGCGAACCCGGCTTATGAAACCCGTGTATTGCCCGAAGACAAGGTCAAGGTTCAGGGTCGACTGGTCGGGCTGATCCGCACCTACTGAGGAACCTTCAACCGTTCATCTCGTAACTAATCGGGGCGACCAGAGGCGCACACCAGAGACCTGTGCGCTTGTCGCGATCTTCCCGTGTTTAAAGGCCAGACTGCCAGTTTGTTGCAGGTCGTCGGGATCAAAAACCGTGCATGAATCGGTGAATTTTACCGGTATGGATGAGATGACGATCTGATTTTCGGAACATGCTAAAAATTCCGATGCATCGCGTTTCCCAACCAGGTGAATTAGCTCTCTGTCGCCCAACGAATAGCGGCGCACGCCGCTTTGGCCAACGGGCCATCTTGATGCTGCCGTAGACTGGTCAACACCGTCGCCATCGTTCTCAAGCCAGACCGTGGCGACAAAGCCGCTGCCCTTTGCCTTACTCAGAGCCCGGCCATTCTGGGTCATCACACCAATAAGGCCGCCTGTATCGGCCACCAGCACCTCCGGTCGATCACCCTGCCCCCAAAACGAAATCGCGAAGATTATTAAGGCAATTCCGAACCACCTCGACCGTCCCCGCCAGAGAATACACCACAGGGCGCCCGATGCGATCATGGGTAGGACAAATTTGGGCGGACTTGGTACAAACCCTCTCGCCCCATCCAACCCGGACACCCATTCCGCGACACCTAAGATCCATCCAAGTCCAAGCCCCATGAGGTTCAACGCAATCCAGTCCAGACCAAAAGGTGCAAGCAAAGCGGCCATGACCGCAGCCGGGATTACCACGGACCCCATAACCGGAACCGAAAGGATGTTCGCCAACAGACCATAGTGCGACACTGTATTGAAATGCGCCGCCCCGATTGGAGCCGTGGCCAATCCCGCGATAAACGACGAAAGAAGCAATGCGGTTGCTGGGCGGAGCCATTTCGGTCCGAGGGGAATCTGTGCGTCCCGAATACCTCCAAATACGGCGACCAATGCAGTTGTAGCTGCAAACGACATCTGGAAGCCCGGGCTCAGCAACGACTCAGGCCTCAGCACAAGAATGATCATCCCGGCCACTGCAACCGCGCGCAAGGAAATGGCACGGCGATCCAACAGAACGGCGCCCAGCATTACAGATACCATGACAAAGGCACGTTCGGTCGCAACTGCGCCGCCAGACAAAAGAAGATACCCTGTTGCGGTCACAAGCGCGCAAACCGCCGCGAACTTTCGCACTGGCAGGCGCAACGCCAAGAATGGAACAAGGGAAAGCAAAACACGACAGGCCACAAAAACGAAACCGGTCAAAAGGCCCATGTGCAAACCTGAAATGGCCAGTAGATGCGCCAGATTTGATACGCGGAGATTCTCAAGTGTGGCTTGGCCAATGGCGCTACGGTCACCGGTTGTAACGGCAGCTGTAAACCCCCCGACATCACCCGGCAGCTCGGATTGAACCCTGTCCGATATTGCGAACCGCAGCGAAGTCACGTGCAAACCGCCAAGGCCCGCACTTGGCGGATGAATGGTCATGATAGGATTTCGCGAATAACCAACAGCCCCAAGCTTTTGAAACCATGCATGGCGACGAAAGTCGAAACCACCGGGTTCAACCGGGCCTTGAGGCGGCGACAGATGCGCAGTTGTCATAATGCGCTGGCCCGGCGCCAGCTGCACACTTTCGCCGTGAACCGAAAGCCGGATGCGTGCGGGCCTGTCATACACAGGCACGTCCCCGAGGCGCACCTGATCCAGTGTGACCCGCAGCGCATCCGACGCAGAGCGGTCCAGTGACACGACCCTCCCCTCGACCGGGCCGTAGTAGCGCCACTGCAGAACCGGCTCTGCAACCTTGTGGGTGCGAAAACCTGCGAGAGCAAAACCCGCAGCAATCAACACCATCCCCCACGCCAACGGCGCCCAGGCCTCAGGCAATCTGCGCCCCATTGCGGCCATCACTGCGGACAGCACCACAAGAGCGGCATAGATCTGCAGACCAGGCTCGAACCGCAAGGCAAAATAGAGACCGATCCCAATTGCCAGGCAGATCGGAGACCACAAGAACAGATGCCCGCGCTGGTTCAGAAACGCGGCCTCGACCGCTGTCAGAACTCGCATGGTTGCCCCCGTCCTTCGGGCTCGTTAGACAGGCGGAAACGCTATACCCACTGTGGTTACCAAAAGGTTAATCAAGAAAATGTCCGATCAGGTTGTCACCCGTTTTGCCCCGTCCCCCACCGGTTTTTTGCACATCGGTGGTGCCCGTACCGCGCTGTTCAACTGGCTCTACGCGCGTGGGCGCGGCGGCAAGTTCCTGCTGCGGATCGAGGACACTGATCGCGAACGTTCAACACCTGAAGCCACAGCAGCGATCCTGCAGGGAATGGAATGGCTTGGTCTGGACCACGATGGCGAGGTCATCAGCCAGTTCGAGGGGGCCGAACGTCATGCTGAGGTCGCCAACCAACTGTTGGCAGACGGCAAGGCTTACAAGTGCTTTTCGACACAGGATGAGATTGCTGCCTTCCGCGAAAATGCGCGGGCCGAAGGCAAGTCGACTTTGTTCCGCAGCCCCTGGCGGGAGGCCGATCCAGCCGACCACCCAAATGCGCCATTCGTGATCCGGATAAAGGCGCCGCAAGACGGAACCACCGTGATCCGAGATCAGGTACAGGGGGACGTGACCATCCGGAACGACCAACTGGACGATATGGTGCTGCTCCGCTCGGACGGAACGCCGGTCTATATGCTTGCCGTGGTTGTGGACGATCATGACATGGGGGTAACCCATGTGATCCGCGGTGATGATCATCTAAACAATGCCGCGCGGCAGATGATGATCTATGAAGCAATGGGTTGGGATGTCCCGGTCTGGGCCCACATCCCGTTGATCCACGGGCCAGACGGCAAAAAGCTCAGTAAACGCCACGGCGCGCTGGGTGCGCAGGAATATCAGGCCATGGGCTATCCGGCGGCAGGCATGCGCAATTATTTGGCGCGGCTGGGCTGGAGTCATGGTGACGACGAATTCTTTACGGACGCACAGGCGCTGGAGTGGTTCGACGTTGACGGAATCGGCAAAAGCCCGGCCCGGTTTGATCTGAAAAAACTAGAAAATCTGTGCGGTCAGCACATTGCCATCGGCGATGATGCTGCATTGCGGCGTGAAATCGAAGAGTATCTGGACGCAGCGAAACTAGCGCCTCTCACAAGTGCACAATCCGGTGATTTGGAACGTGCGATGTATTGCCTCAAGGATCGCGCCCGAACTTTCCCGGAACTGCTTGAAAAAGCGCATTTTGTGCTGACATCGCGACCTGTTGAACCTGATGAGAAAGCACAAAAAGCGCTCACTTCTGTATCCGATGGTATACTGAACGAATTGACGCCGCACGTGCAAAATGCTAGCTGGTCACGAGACGAACTGGAGGCAGCCCTTAACACGTTCGCCGAAACGAAAGGGCTGAAGTTTGGCAAGCTGGCTGGTCCACTGAGGGCCGCACTGGCAGGTCGGGCAGTGACCCCTTCGGTCTTTGACATGATGCTTGTGTTGGGGAAAGAAGAAACCCTGGCGCGGCTTTCCGATGCAGCGGGTTAATCCTGGCTTCACATTCAGGTAACGCTGCTCCGCTATGACCCGGACTGCGCGGCTACGCGCAGCCGTTGCCCGTAATGTCGGACAGCGAACCGACATACGCATGAATGAGAAAGGGACAACCATGACCGATAGCCAAAAAACAGCCACATTGTCTGTCCATGGCGAAAGCTACGAGTTGCCGGTTTTTTCCCCGACCGCCGGCCCGGATGTAATCGACATTCGCAAGCTTTATGGTCAGGCGGGCGTGTTCACCTACGATCCCGGCTTCACCTCAACCGCAAGCTGTGACAGCACCATCACCTTCATCGACGGAGAAAAGGGTGAGCTGTTGCATCGCGGCTATCCGATCGAGCAACTCGCCGGAAAATCGCACTTTCTGGAACTCAGCTATCTGTTGCTTTACGGAGAACTTCCGGCTGCTCAGGATCTGGAAAAATTTGAAACCACGATCACCCGCCACACGATGCTGCATGAACAGATGCAGTATTTCTATCGCGGTTTCCGCCGTGACGCGCACCCAATGGCCATCATGGTTGGCGTTGTTGGCGCAATGTCGGCATTTTATCACGACTCAACCGATATCTCGGACCCGCGCCAGCGTGAGATTGCTTCGCACCGTCTGATCGCCAAGATGCCGACGATTGCGGCATGGGCCTATAAGTATCATATCGGCCAGCCCTTCGTTTACCCGCGCAACGACCTGGACTATGCATCGAACTTCCTGAGCATGTGCTTTGCCGTTCCGGCCGAAGACTATGAAGTCAACCCGATCCTGGCCCGCGCCATGGACCGGATTTTCATGCTGCAGGCCGATCACGAACAGAACGCCTCGACATCGACTGTGCGGCTTGCCTCTTCGTCGGGTGCAAACCCATTTGCCTGTATCGCTGCTGGCATCGCCTGTCTGTGGGGTCCTGCGCATGGCGGTGCAAACCAGGCGTGTCTGGAAATGCTGGAGGAAATCGGGACAGTCGACCGCATCCCAGAATTCATCGCTCGCGCCAAAGACCCGAACGATCCTTTCCGCCTGATGGGTTTCGGTCACAGGGTTTATAAAAACTTTGACCCACGCGCGACCGTGATGAAGCAATCGGCGGACGAAGTTCTGGATCTACTTGGCGTTGAAAACAATCCAAAGCTTCAGGTTGCGAAAGCCCTCGAAAAACAGGCTCTGGAAGACCCGTACTTCATCGAGAAAAAGCTGTTCCCGAACGTGGATTTCTACTCGGGAATCGTAATGGAGGCGATGGGCTTCCCGACTTCGATGTTTACACCGATCTTTGCGCTGTCGCGCACCGTGGGCTGGATCAGCCAGTGGAAAGAGATGATCGCCGATCCTCAGAACAAAATCGGCCGTCCTCGCCAGTTGTACCTTGGCGAAACGACCCGCGATTATGTGGACATCGAAAACCGCTGAACTTGGTAGCGCGCCCTATGTACAAGCCCCGGAAAACTCCGGGGCTTGTTTCGTTTCAGAACAACGAGAGTTGATCGCCTGCCTGAGCGGGACAGCCAAACAAATCACATCGCAAAGGTTGAGTTTCGGTTGCAAGATCAAGCCGTTTCACCGCCGCCTTGAACCGTTTTGCGATCATTTCGGCAAAGACCCCCTCACCCCGCATCCTGTGGCCCCAACGTGGGTCATAGTCGCGTCCGCCGTGCATTTCGCGAAGGCGACTCATGACTTTCTCTGCACGTGCCGGCTGGTGATCTGCCAACCACTCCTGCCAAAGCTGCGAGACCTCGCGCGGTAGACGCAACATGATCCAGCTCGCTGAGTCCGCCCCCGCCTGTTTGCCCGCCTGCAACAGGTTTTCAAGTTCATGGTCCGTCAAGCCCGGTACGATCGGCGAGGTCATGATGCGCACCGGTACGCCAGCCTCGGTCAAACGCTCAATAACACGTAGACGCCTTTCGGGTGCAGGGGCGCGTGGTTCCATACTGCGCGACAGCTCTGCATCCAATGTCGTGAGTGAAATACCCACGCGTACCAGCCCCTGTTCGGCCATGGGGGCAAGAATATCGAGATCGCGCTCGACCAGGGCGCCTTTGGTGACGATTGCCAGCGGATGCCTGAATTCGGCCAGAACGTTCAGGCAAGACCTTGTGATCATACGATCTTTTTCGATTGGCTGATATGGATCCGTGTTTGTACCCAAAGCCAGCGGAGCGACCTTGTATGATCGTCGGGACAACTCTTTGCGCAACAACTCGGCTGCGTTCGGACGCGCGATCAGGCGGGTTTCGAAGTCCAATCCAGGAGACAATCCCAGATAAGCGTGCGTCGGGCGCGCAAAGCAGTAAACGCAGCCATGCTCGCAACCGCGGTATGGATTGATTGAGCGATCGAATGGCAAATCCGGCGAACGATTGTAGGAGATCACACTGCGCGCAATTTCATCGCGAACCTGCGTTCGAAGCAAAGGAGCATCTTCGATGATATCCCAGCCGTCATCCGTAAACGTCGTCACAAAACGCTCGAATCTGGGCGTGTCATTGGATACAGCTCCCCTGCCCTTTACAGTTCTGTGCACGTTTTCTCTGTTCCAGCGAGATTCCATATCAAAAAATAGAACATTACAGGAACATTCACAATACTCAGGCGCAGATTTCGATGGTCAGCCAGCGTCCGGCAATGCTGATGTGAGCACAATGAAACAAGATCATGCGGAAAATTCTGTCGAGTCGGGGTAAAATCTGACCTATAGGTCGGTTGCAGAACTGGCGACGTCGCAATCAACGCAGTCGAACTGCGGCGAAATGGCCAAAACGGAAAAAATTGCCACTGCGGGCCGCGGCCCCTTACAGCTCAGGGAAACGACTCATGTCGGATGAAGAAGACATCGTCCTGTCGGAACTGAACGACGAGGAACTCGTCGAACAGATGTTTGACGACCTTTATGACGGTCTCAAGGAAGAGATTGAAGAAGGTGTGAACATCCTGCTGGAACGCGGATGGACCCCTTACGACATCCTCACCAAGGCACTGGTGGGCGGCATGACCATCGTGGGGCACGATTTCCGCGACGGCATTCTGTTCGTTCCCGAAGTGCTGCTGGCCGCGAACGCAATGAAAGGCGGCATGACCATCCTCAAGCCGTTGCTGGCCGAAACCGGCGCACCGCGCGTTGGCAAGATGGTGATTGGCACCGTAAAGGGCGACATCCACGATATCGGCAAGAACCTTGTGTCGATGATGATGGAAGGCGCAGGCTTTGAAGTGGTCGATCTGGGCATCAACAACCCGGTCGAAAACTACCTTGAGGCGCTGGAAAACGAACAGCCTGACATTCTGGGCATGTCGGCTCTGCTGACGACCACCATGCCTTATATGAAGGTCGTGATCGACACCATGGTCGAGCAAGGCGTACGCGACAACTATATCGTCCTGGTTGGCGGTGCTCCGCTGAACGAAGAGTTCGGCAAGGCCATTGGTGCCGACGCCTATTGCCGCGATGCTGCGGTTGCCGTGGAAACGGCAAAGGATTTTGTGTCACGCAAACACAATCAGTTGGCCGGTTAAATTCACCAACCCGAAAAATCAAACCCCACCAAAACGGTGGGGTTTTTTTGTTTGAAATTTGCACCAACGACTCCGGCGCTCTATTTACTATGCAATCAAACGACGGCTTTCGGCGGTTCCCGTTTATGTCGCGGGACGGATATGTGACGTCGGCTGCGGTGTTGTTTCGGACCGCGTTCCACGATTTTCTGGACCGGAACCTGACGGAGGCAATCGAATGACCCAACAGCAATTGCCGGATGACGAAAGCCTGACCGACAAAGGTCTCGCGCCCGGAAACGACAACGGGCGCATATTGCTGATAGCTTGCGGCGCGTTGGCCAGAGAGATTCTTGACCTGAAGAATCGCAATGGTTGGAACCATCTATCTTTGACATGCCTACCCGCAATCCTTCATGTCCATCCGGAAAAAATTACGCAGGCTGTTGAGGAATCCGTTGAAAAACATCGCGGAAAGTTTGACCGGATCTTTGTGGTTTACGCCGACTGCGGAACCGGTGGCCTGTTGCAACAAGCCTGCGATCGTTTGGGTGTTGAAATGGTAAAGGGGCCGCATTGCTATTCGTTTTTCGAAGGCAATGACATCTTTGCCGAACATGGTGAGGATGAGACGACAGCATTCTATTTGACGGACTTTCTGGCCCGGCAGTTCGATGCATTCGTGTGGAAGCCACTAGGCCTGGATCGACACCCCGAGTTGCGGGACATGTATTTCGGAAACTACACCAAGCTGGTGTATCAAGCTCAGACCGATGACCCGAAACTGACCGAACGTGCCCGTGAATGCGCTGACAAAATGGGCCTGTCTTTCGAGCGCCGATTTACCGGATACGGCGACTTGGCCAAAACACTGGAAGAATGGGCAGTCGCCCCCGCGAATTCCTGAACGTTTCCCTGCCAGCTCAGGCGTGCTCGGCCGCGACGTCCCGAATCCGCTCAATCATCGCGCGCAAACCGTTTGAACGCTGAGATGACAGGTGGTCATTCAGGCCGAGTCTTGCCATTTCTGCCCGTGCGTCGACTTTGGGCACTCCATCGACCGGCAACCCATTGTAGAGCGCTCGCAAAACCGCAATCAAACCCCGCACGATCATTGCGTCACTGTCGCCGTCGAACCGGAACGTACCGCCGTCAATCATTGGATGCAGCCAGACCTGACTCGCACAACCATGAACCTTGGTTGCCGGAACCTTTAGCGCGTCGTCCAGCGGCTCCATCGCCTTGCCCTGTTCGATCACATAGCGATAGCGGTCTTCCCAATCTTCCAGGAATTCGAAATCTTCGACGATTTCTTCAAAGGCGGGACTTGCCATGCAGCGATCCTTTTGTTGCGGTTCACGATAGTGAACTATGACGCCGCACAGGGCGTGTCCAGTCCTGCGGTGGCTTTTCAAGACGTGCGAGATGGGCTAACCCATTGCAAGACAATCCACTCAGATCGCCGGGTCTCATGAAAAAAACTCTATCCGTACTTCTGGTTACCGCGTTGGCCCTGTCTGCTTGCGGAAATTCAAGAAAATCCAAATCTGCGACAACTGCACCGACAACCGACGCCGCCACGGCTCTGGTGCCGCAGAGAAGCGGTACAGGATTGCTCTCACGCCCCGATCGCCCGGACCTCAGCGTACCGATTGCGGTCATCAGCGAATTGCGTGTTGATCCGACCTCGACCGGTGCGATCATCTATGTTGAGGGGATTGCCTCCCGTCAGGGTGCATTCAACGCGGAATTGCGGCCGGTCATATCCGAAGAAAACACCAAGAACGGTATTTTGGCCTATACCTTCCGCGTCGTTTATCCCGAAGGTCCGACGCCCCAAGGGCCGGAACGTTCGCGGACAATTGTCGAGGCGGTGGATATCAGCAATCAGGACTTACAGGGCGTGCGTCTGGTCCGGGTCATCGGGCAGCAAAACACGCTTGATACCAGAAGACGCTGAAACCTGCGGTCAGAGCGAAACGACGTTGACTGATTGCCCTTTGGCCGCCAGTGCGATCTTGCCCTCACACAGCCGCAGCGCGTCCTGTCCGAACACTTCATAGCGCCAACCGGACATGGCGGGCACTTCACGTTCACCTGCAGCAATCAGATCCAGATCCGAACTGGTAGCAATCAACTTGGCGGCCACTCCGGAACTTTCGGTTTTCGACTTCAGCAAAACACGCAATAGATCTGCCAGCGCAGGATTGACCTTCAGCTTTTCCCGGCTGTTATCCGGTTTGGGCATGTCCTCGGGCGGGCAATTCACACCGCGCTTGACTGCCGCCAGAATCCCTTCGGCGATTGCACCCTTACGGGCCTCACGCAGCAACAAACGGGAACCGCCCAAATCCGAAGGCGATTTGGGCTTAGTTGACGCCAGTTCGATAAGCGCGTCATCTTTGAAGACCCGGCTGCGCGGGACGTTGTTTTGTTGCGCATATGCCTCACGGAATTGCGCCAACTCGCGAACAACCGCCAGAAATTTTGCGGAATTGGTGCGGGTCTTGACCCTGCGCCACGCGTCTTCGGGGCGAATATCATAGGTTTCGGCGCCGGTTAGCACCTGCAACTCTTCAGCGACCCAGTGGCTACGGTTGGTCTTAGCCAGCTCATCCGCCAGATATTCATAGATTTTTCTCAGATGTGTCACATCCGCCAGTGCATAAGTCTTTTGCGCATCGGTCAGCGGGCGGCGTGACCAGTCGGTAAAACGGGACGTCTTATCGAGACCCTGCTTGCAAATCTTACGCACAAGCGTCTCATAGCCCACCTGCTCACCAAACCCACAGACCATGGCCGCGACCTGAGTGTCGAAAAGCGGTTTAGGAAAGATGCCCGCTTCGACCCAGAAAATCTCCAGATCCTGCCGGGCCGCGTGAAAGACCTTGACCACGTTTTCATCGCGGAACAGATCATACAATGGTTCAAGCGACATGCCTTCAACCAACGGGTCAACCAAAACGGCACTGTCCTTGTCGTCCGAAGGTACCGCCAACTGAACCAGACACAGTTTGGAATAATACGTCCGCTCACGCAGAAACTCGGTGTCTACAGTGATATAGGGATATGCGGCAGCGGCCTTGCAAAATTCGGCCAGCTCTTGCGTCGTTTTCAGGGTTCTCATGCGCTGTGCTAGGTCTTGCTCTTGTTCTTGTTACTGCCCGATAAACCTGTCCTCGTTCCGAGCGATCCCGGTGAACATAGGCCGATAAACACATGCGTGTAAATCACCGTCGGGCTTTCAGGGTAACAGAACCGGAGACCTGTTACCTTCCGCATACCTTTGCAATACGGCGGGATAAAGCTGGTGTTCCCACGACAGAACCCGCGCGGCCAACGTTTCCGGTGTATCGTCCACTTCGACAGGTACTTTCGCCTGCCCAAGAATAGGACCGTCATCAAGGGCCGCCGTCACCTCATGCACGGTGCAACCATGTACCCTGTCACCGGCCTCAATCGCGCGAGCATGCGTGTTCAACCCTTTGTACTTGGGCAGAAGCGACGGGTGAATGTTCAACATCCTGCCCTGAAACCGCGAAACGAAGTCTCCGGTGAGAACACGCATGAATCCAGCAAGACAGACGATATCTGGTTCTGCCGCCAGCAATGGCTTCAGCAATTCAGCCTCAAACGCTGAACGATCACCGCGAAATGGCTGATGTTCGACTGCCGCAGTAGGAATTCCTCGGGCGGCGGCCTTCTTCAACCCGCCCGCCTGAGGATCGTTGGACAAAACCAGACAGGGGCGTGCCGGGTGATCGCCAGTCATGCTGTCGACCAGCGACACCATATTTGAACCGCCACCCGAAAGCAGGATCGCAACGCGTTTTTTGGTCACGACAGAGTGCCCGAGTATTCCACGCCCGGCTTATTGGTGACACTGCCGATCCGGTACACGGTTTCACCGGCTTCACGCAGTGTGTTCGCCAGTTCTTCGGCTTGGTCGGAAGCGCACACCACAATCATGCCAATCCCACAGTTGAAGGTCTTAAGCATTTCCGCTTCGGCAATTCCACCAACTTCGGACATCCATTTGAAGACCGGCGGAAGATCCCAGGCATTCAGGTCGATCCGTGCACCCAGTTCCTCAGGCAGAACACGCGGCAGGTTTTCAGTCAGCCCTCCACCAGTAATGTGGGCAAGGGCATGTACCCCACCGGAACGGATCGCGGCCAGCGCCTGTTTCACATACAGCCGAGTCGGAGTCAGCAGAGCCTCGCCCAAAAGGCCCTCGCCAAAGGGCGACGGCGAATCCCACTCCAGACCGGAATGTTCAACCAGACGGCGCACCAAGGAGTAACCATTCGAATGAACACCGTTCGAGGCAAGCCCCAAAAGAACATCGCCTTCCTGAACATCCGCAGGCAGATGAGCATCCCTTTCCATGGCTCCAACCGCAAACCCGGCCAGATCGAAATCACCTTCGGGATACATACCGGGCATTTCAGCAGTCTCACCACCGATCAGAGCGCATCCAGATTGTACGCACCCTTCTGCAATCCCCTCGATGATCCGTGCCGCCGTTTCAGTTTCCAGCTTGCCGGTCGCAAAATAATCCAGGAAAAACAGCGGCTCGGCGCCCTGACAGATCAGATCATTGACACACATGGCAACAAGATCGACACCAACGCCATCAACAACGCCCGTATCGATGGCGATCCGCAATTTGGTTCCGACTCCATCCGTGGCACCCACGAGAATCGGATCCTGATAGCCTGCCCCCTTAAGGTCGAACAATGCGCCAAACCCACCCAGACCACTCATCACTCCGGGCCTGTTGGTCCGCTTGGCGGCTGGCTTGATCCGATCCACCAAGGCGTTTCCTGCATCAATATCCACGCCTGCATCGGCATAGGTCATGCCGTTCTTGCCTGCTGTCATGGCAAATCCCTCATGATTGCTTTTGCGCGGGTTAGTCGATTGTGGCCTTTCATGCAACGGTCAGGCTTGACGCGGACGACAAGCGTGATACCCAAGGCGCTCAGGCGGGCCTGTAGCTCAATTGGTTAGAGCAGAGCGCTCATAACGCTTTGGTTGGGGGTTCGAGTCCCTCCGGGCCTACCAAAATCCGCATTTGTTCCAAGTAACGATACGAGATCACCCGACCCGCCGGGTAGGTCAGCCTCCGAGCGCCGGTGACAGCCTTGAATATTAAACACAATTTCAATGCGTTATGGGTTCGACCAAATAAAAATCATAAACTTGTTTCGGACGGCATAAAAATCAAACCATCCGATCAGACCCTGTCCACGGCTGTAAGCTGGCTCGGGCGGTCGGGTTGTATCACGGCAACGCGCCTACCCTCCGACATAAACCCCATCTTTGGGTCGGTAAAAAATCTTCTGGTCATGCAGGCGCCCCAACAGATCGTGTATACGTCTAATGGTGTCCTGACGATCAGCATTCGCTTCGTCCGATTCACCCATCTGTTCCTGCGAGAATGAGGCAGACGCCTGCCTCAGCGCCAGTTCGATCAAATCCATGTCTTCAACCGACAACTCGAACACGTCATTGTACTGGGGCATCCTGGATCCTCTGCTCAGATGGGTTACACGAATGTTTGCTCAGGCTCTCGGGCCGCCTTTGCATAATACAAAATTCCCAGGATAATCGAATAGTGCATTGGTAGAGGGTCCAATCGGTTGTTCCCAACCATTCTGAGGGTTACCCGGAAACATGTGCCTGCATAGTCACAGTCTAAAAATTCACACACCGGATTCTACCCTAACGCGCAGGATCGCGATACTGACAATCAACGCATCGCTCCTTGGAATGGGCGGTCGTAAAAAAGAAGACGGAGCAGGACATTGAAAAATCTTTTTGTATTCGGCGCATTGACCGCCGGAATTTACGCTGGTGCGGCACAGGCGGTAGAAGTTACCGGAGGTTACGTTGATCTTGGTTACTCGGGCCTGACCGACCAGACCGACTTTCAGCGATACAACCTGAACGGAGCGGGTGAAATTGCCTTTTCGCGCAGCGTCGGGCTGCAGCTGGACCTTGGCGCCTACCGTTTCGACACCCTTGATGAAACCGTAACGAACGCCACCTTGCATGGTGTTTTTCACGTTAGCCCGAACGGCTCTTTGGGGGTTTTCTATGGTCAGGAAAATCTGCCAGCAACCAACGGTTTCATTTCCGAAGATTTCCGGTTCTTTGGTATCGAAGGCGGGTATGATGCCGGTCAGGTAGATATCGAAGGGTATCTTGGCCGACAGGATGTGGATGTCGTCAACAACGCCAATGGGACCATTTTCGGGATTTCTGTTAACAGCTACGTAACCGATAGCTGGGAACTTTCGCTGAACTACGATTTGGTGGACAATATTGAGGGCGCGCTTGACATCAGCACGCTGTCGATTGGCGCCGACTACGATCTGAGCCCCAATGCCAAGGTCTATGGCGAAGTTGGCAATGCCCGCTACGCCATTGGAAACGGCAGCACCAACGAAACATATGTCGGTGTGGGCGTCCGTATCAATCTGGGCGCATCACGCGGCACTACATTCGGAACCCGCGGCGTTGCCGCGAAAATTCCAGGTCTTTAAGTTCGGATTGCCCCGGCCTGAACAGGCCGGGGCATCTCAATCTCCTGTACGTTCTTTAGATAATGTTCAGCTAGAACCCATTGTTATCGACCGATAACAATGTCTACGCACAGACCTCCAAGCTCCTCGCTTACGCCAAGACGCAAGGCCCCTCCATGTGCGCGGGCGATATCTGCCACGATGGCAAGCCCAAGCCCCACTCCACTCCCTTGATTCTGGTTGCGTGCGGGATCCAGCCGGGAAAACGGTTTGACGGCTTCGGTTCTTTGTTCCGGCGGAATCCCCGGCCCGTCATCCTCGACACGAATGCGCATTGATTTTGGTGTCATCACAAGACTGACCCGGGCCCGTGTCCCGTATCTCACGGCGTTTCCGATCAGGTTTTCAACTGCGCGCCGAATCGCCACAGGGCGTAGCATGACCTCTCCCTGCTCCTCGGTTGGCACCAGTTCCACAACCCGCCCTGCCCGCTTTGCATCCTCTACGATCTGGCGCAGCAAAACGGCTGGTTTCACCGCTTCGGGCGCCCCTTCTGCGGCACCCCGCGAGAAATCAAGGAACGCATCCAGCAAAGACTGCATTTCATCCACGTCCTGCAGCAACGGCTTGGCGTCTTCCGCTGGCAGCATGGAAAGACCCAATTTTAACCGGGTGAGTGGCGTTCGCAGGTCATGACTGACACCAGACAGCATCAGCGTCCGCTGTTCGATTTGCCGCTCTATGCGCGCGCGCATGTTGAGAAAGGCACTGCCTGCGGCACGTACCTCAATCGCTCCGCCGGGCGAATATGGAACCACCCGGCCACGCCCAAAGGCCTGCGCCACTTCGGCCAGCTTTGTGATCGGGCGCAGCTGATTGCGCATATAGAGGAAGGATATCGACGTCATGAGTACGGCAAAGAACACCATCGTGACGATCAATTGATGCGGAGCGGCAGGTGACAAACGCCTGCGATCAAACGTCAGCTCAAGAACGCCAAGATTAGTGTTCAGATAAACTCGCGCCTCACGACTGCTTGGCAACGATACCGCCGCAACATCAGGCAGCCACCCTTGCAATTGCGTAACAATCAGTGGCGCAATGAAGTCGTACCACCGGCGCGACGCAACAGTTGGCTTTTCATTTTGGTTGAGAAAAACGGCCCTCATTTCAAGCGCCGCCAGAATCGGCCGAGCTGCGGCCAACGCCTGCTGCTGAGTTTCGGCCGACTGCATGACTTGTGTCACAAATCCAATTTCACGCGACGCAGTCCGCGTCATCTGAGTGGTAACGTCTTCCAGATGACGTTGCAGAAACGCGATCGCAACGACCAGCAGAACAACAATCATAGGCAGTGCCAGAATGATCGCTGCGCGGGCATAAAGGCTGCGGGGCATATAAGGTTTGAGCCAACGGAAGGACATGCGCTAAGCCTAACCCTGCACCCCGGCAAGAGAAAGAGGCCAAGATGCTACCGCCCGATGAATTCGATCCGCCCGTTGGCATCCCGTTCCAGCTTGACGATGATCTGCTGAGGGTTGTTGCGCCAAACCCCTCACCCATGACTTATCGTGGTACAAACACGTACATTCTGGGTCGCCGCGACGTAGCGGTTATCGATCCCGGCCCGGCGGATGATCGTCATCTGCAGGCGATTCTGGATGCGCTGAAACCGGAGCAGAGAATCAGTCACATCATCGTTTCCCACAGCCATCTGGACCACTCACCGCTGGCTGCTCCTTTGTCGGCAAAAACCGGTGCGCCGGTCCTTGCCTTCGGAGGGCCGGAAGCGGGGCGTAGTGCGGTCATGACACGCTTGGCAGCGCGGGGCCTCACCGGGGGTGGTGAAGGGATTGACCGGGCCTTTTGCCCTGATATCGAAGTTGAGGATGGCCAGATGATCGACGGCGACGGCTGGACCCTGGAGGTGATTCATACTCCGGGGCATCTGGGGAACCATATCGCACTTGCATGGAATGACATCTGTTTCACCGCAGACCATGTAATGGGCTGGGCCAGTTCGCTTGTATCGCCTCCTGACGGCGACTTGACCGACTTTATGTCGGCATGCCGCAAGCTGCGCGCGCGAAACTGGTCCGTGTTCCATCCCGGTCATGGAGCACCTGTTACAGATCCCGCTGGGCGTCTGGACTGGCTGATCCAACACCGCCAGAGCCGCGAGGCACAGATACTGACCGCGTTAACCGATCAACCCGGCACTGCACGGAACCTGGCCGAGCGAATCTATACGGACACTCCGCCCCGCCTGCTGCCTGCCGCAGAGCGCAACGTGTTTGCGCATCTGGTTGATCTTGCCGAAAAATCCCGCGTATCACCGGCCGGCGAGATTTCGATAACGGCTGAATTCAGCGTAGCTGACTGATGCTGAAAAAAATTATTGTTTTCGCGTCATTCCCCTCTGGACGGGAAAATGTCGGATTGTTATACGGCCCGCAGTTCCGGCGTAGCTCAGCGGTAGAGCAGTTGACTGTTAATCAATTGGTCGTAGGTTCGATCCCTACCGCCGGAGCCAATTTTCACTAACAAAATGACACAATGTAAGCGCCATTCTATGCCGCTACAGACGGGTGAGTTTTTTCGTCGAAAAAACTTTATCACCCCTCTGGACGACCGATATTCTGGTTGCTATACGGCGCGAACCGTTCCGGCGTAGCTCAGCGGTAGAGCAGTTGACTGTTAATCAATTGGTCGTAGGTTCGATCCCTACCGCCGGAGCCATTTCCCCTCGTCCTCAAATCGGACCATTTGTGCCGTCTGTTGCCGTTTTCTCAGTCGGAAAGCACGTCTGAGAACTCAGCCCGCAAATTGCGTTTCAAGACCTTGCCCGTGGCGTTCAGCGGCAGTGCATCCACAAACACGACCTTGTCAGGCACCTGCCAACTCGCGATTTTTCCTTCGAAAAATGTTAAAAGCTCTTCTTGGGTTGGGTCCTCGCCTTCTGCTTTGACAGCGACAAGCAATGGCCGTTCATCCCATTTCGGATGAGGCACTCCAACGACGGCTGCAGTTGCCAGTTTGGGATGCGCCACAGCAATGTTTTCCAACTCAACCGAACTGATCCATTCACCCCCGGATTTGATGATGTCTTTGGAACGATCGCGGATGGTCATGTACCCATCCGGATCAAGGGTTGCGACATCGCCCGTGGCGAACCAACCATCCTGCAACAAGGGTTGGTCCTGCATATGGAAATAGCTGTCCAGAACCCAATGCCCGCGCACCATCAGATCGCCCTGAGTCACCCCGTCATTGGGCAAGTCCTTTCCGTCGTCATCAACGATTTTCAGCTCGACACCATAAGGCGGCCTGCCCTGATTTTCGCGCAACCTGTGCTGATCTTCGGTGGTCAGATTCCGATGCTTGGCCAAGGGAATGTTGGCTGTGCCAAGGGGGCTCATCTCGCTCATCCCCCAGGCGTGGACGGTATCGACGCCATAGGTTTCACGGAAGGTTTCGATCATCGATGGTGGACATGCCGATCCGCCAATTACTGTGCGCTCAAGGCTTTCCAATTTACTGCCCGATTTTTCCGCATGGGCCAAAAGTCCCTGCCAGATCGTCGGAACACCCATCGCCAGCGTGACATGGTAGGTATCGATCAAATTGACCAGAGCTTCGCCATGCAGGTCCGGCCCCGGCAGTACCATTCGGGCGCCAGACATGGCGCACCCATAGGGTGAACCCCATGCGTTGACGTGAAACATCGGAACAACCGGCAGCACGACATCCATCGCCGAGTAGCCGATCACGTCGCGCGTATTCGAAGCAAAACTGTGCAAAACCGTAGATCGGTGGGAATACAACACGCCTTTAGGATTGCCGGTCGTACCGGATGTGTAACACAAGCTGGAAGCCGTGTTTTCATCCAAGACCGGCCATTCGAAATCCGCATCTCCTGTTTCGATCAATTCATCATAGAACAACAGGCCAGGCATCTGAGACAACGCGGCCTCATCTCGTGGCCCCATCAGTACAAAATGACGGACCGCGGTCAGCTTGTCTTTGAGCGCGGCGATCAGCGGAACAAAGGTCGCGTCAAAGAACAGCACCCTGTCTTCAGCATGATTGATGATGTAGGTGAGTTGTTCGGGGAAAAGACGCGGGTTGATCGTGTGGCAGACAAAGCCCGCACTGGAGGCCGCGTAATATACTTCAAGGTGGCGGCGATTATTCCATGCGATCGTTCCAACACGGTCCTGCGGCTCCAGCCCAAGATTCGCCAGCGCAGACCCCATTCGCCGAGCATTCCGCGAGATTTCCGCCCAGTTGGTCTGGGTTATCGTGTTGTCGGTTTCAACCGACCATACCTCGGTCTGACCATGGTATTTTTCGGCATGTTCTATCAGTGACGAAATCAGCAAGGGCTGCGTCATCATCTGTCCCAGCATGGGTGTCCTCCCCTGTCGGCGCCGCACTTACTGAACAGCGCCGGTTGTTTCTGCATGAATGAACGTCGGCAAGGCTGTGCTTGTCGGATCACTCATGGCTCTTCCATGAGGAAGAACCTGCCAAGCAATTCACCCGCTGACAACAACGCGAATACGATATGCCGTAACGGCAGGCCTGATTTCACAAGCCAAAGTCAGCTTCGGTAGCGCAACGCATAGGCAACAAGGGCGGCTGTTGAGCTGTCTTTCTCCTCTGTCCCACGATCGCCATCCACAATGGGGCCCAGCGAGGTCGCAAGCTCCTTTCCCAGTTCCACACCCCATTGATCGAATGAATTGATGCCGAGGATCACGCCCTCGACAAAAACCCGGTGTTCGTACAAGGCGATGATCTGCCCCAGAACATAGGGCGTCAGTTTGGGATACATCAGGGTGGTCGACGGACGGTTGCCGGGGAAAACTCGATGCCGGGCCTGACGGTCGAGTTCCTCATCGCCGAGCCCGCGGTCCGCCAAAAGCGCGCGCGCCTCGTCCAATGAACGACCCTGCATCAATGCCTCGGACTGGGCCAGACAATTTGCCAGCAAAAGCCGGTGGTGATGTTCCAGCTCGGGCTCGTGGCCCTCGGCGGCAACCATGAATTCGCAGGGGACAACATCCGTTCCCTGATGGATCAACTGATAGAATGCGTGCTGTCCGTTGGTACCCGGCTCACCCCAGACAATCGGGCCTGACGGGCCGATCAAAGCAGAGCCGTCCATGGCAACGGATTTTCCGTTCGACTCCATCTCAAGCTGCTGCAGGTACGCCGGAAGGCGGTTCAATCGCTGGTCGTATGGCAAAACGGCGCGGCTGGAATAAGACAGAATCTGGCGGTGCCATATCCCGACCAAGGCCAGCATCACCGGCATGTTTTCCACCAAGTCGGCCGAGCGGAAATGCAGGTCCATCGCCTGCCCGCCGCGCAGAAACGCGTCGAATGCATTTGAGCCTACGGCAATCATGACCGGCAAGCCAACTGGCCCCCAGATCGAATAACGCCCGCCAACCCAATTCGCAAAACCGAACACCCTCTCCTGCGGAATGCCGAATGCCTTGGTCTTGTCCAGATTGCTGGAAACTGCGGCGAACTGTTTTGCCGGGTCACCGCCGCCATCCTGCATCCACGCGCGAGCTGTGCGGGCGTTGGTCATTGTTTCGATGGTCGTAAACGTCTTGGAGGCAACAATGACCAGCGTGCGCGAAGGATCCAGCGGGCGTAGCGTATCCGCGATATGCGCACCATCGACATTCGACACATAGTGCAGCCGGGGCCCGTCATGATATGGTGATAAAGCGCGTGTAGCCATGACCGGCCCAAGATCGGACCCGCCGATGCCGATGTTCACCACATCAGTGAACGGCCCACCTGCCCCCTCAATAGCCCCACCTCGGACCTCTTCTGCAAAAACCCTCATCCGTTGAAGGGTCTCCAGCACTCCGGGCATGACATCTGCCCCATCGACCTCGACCGGATCACCGTCAAGATTGCGCAGAGCAGTGTGCAGAACAGCCCTATTTTCGGTTTCGTTGATCTTGTTGCCGGAAAACATGGCATCGCGCCTTGCGGCCAAATTAGCCGTTTCGCAAAGCCGCAGCAGCGACGCGCGAATTTGATCGTCGACCTGAGTTTTTGAATAATCGAACAACAAATCACCGGACGAGGCGGAAAACCCCTGCGCCCGGTCTGGATCGGAATCGAACAAGTCAGTTATCCTGCGGTCCCGCACATGATCAGCTTGTTCCGCAAGTCTGCCGATATCCATCTCTTCTACTCCGCCCAATGGACTGTGATCCCACTCAGAACCGCAGCGATTGGCGCCTCTTCAGGAGGCAATGACATAGCGCGTTCCAGCGCGTCACGCTTGGCTGCACCATAGATAATCAGGTGCTTGGACAAGGCACCGTCCAAAATAGGTGCGGTTAGCGTGATGCGGGGTTCGGGCTGCACCGCTGTTCGTGCGACGGCTAGTGTCGGCGCGTCGCCGTCAAGGGCCTGTGCCAACCCGTCCATCCCGGGATACAGCGAGGCAGTATGCATGTCTTCGCCCATCCCTAGTACCAGCACAGACAACGGCAAAACCGGTGCGATCAGGGCCTCGATGTGCGCCAGAGCATCCTCGGGATGTTCCGACGGAATATAAAGCGGAACGAACTCTGCCGCCGAAGCACGGCTGACCAATAGGCGCTCGCGGATCAGGCGCTCGTTTGAACGCCCGTGATCTGAAGGCACACAACGTTCATCCGTTGGCAGAACACGCACACGATCCCATTCCAGATCAGCCGCGCACAGGCTGTCGAACACCGGACCAGGCGTGGTTCCCCCGGGGACAGCGAAAGCGATGGTTTCATTGTGCAACAGAGATGCTTCAAGTTCTCCCGCCAGTTTGTTGGCCACATCGATGGCCAGCAAATCCCTGTCAGCATATTCCTGAATATTCATGGCTTGATCCCTTGCCAGCGGCGACCGTCGCGTTTCATCAGCAGCTCGGCGTCGCCCGGCCCGGTGCTGCCGCTGTCATATGGTTTTGGTACATCGCCGCGCGCCTGCCATCCAGCGATGATCGGATCGGTCCAGGCCCAGGCGGCTTCGACTTCATCGTCGCGCATGAACAGGGTCTGGTTACCTCGGATCACATCCATCACAAGGCGCTCATAGGCGTCCGGTGGGTCTTGGTTTTCTGCCCCCAATGCCTCGGCAAAGCTCATGTCCAGTGGGACGTCGACCAGACGCATCCCCCCCGGGCCCGGCTCTTTGATCGTCACTTTCAGCGTAATTCCCTCGTTCGGTTGCAAGCGGATCGACAACACGTTTGCGTGTCGCCCTGCCCCCTCACCGAAAATCGAATGCGGCGCGTCCTTGAACATCACATTGATCACGGATGAACGCGCAACCAGCCGCTTCCCCGTACGCAGATAAAACGGTGTTCCGGCCCACCGCCAGTTGCTGATATGCGCGCGCAAAGCGATATAGCTTTCGGTAGAGGACCTCTCTTTGCCAACCACATCCCGATAGCCCGGCCCGTCGGCCCCGGCCACAAACTGACCGCGTACGATGTGGTGTGGTTGAACGGGGTCCAGTGCGCGGATCACCTTGAGTTTTTCATCCCGTACCGCATCGGGGTCGAACTTCGCCGGTGGCTCCATGGCGATCAGACAAAGAAGCTGCATCAAATGGTTTTGTATCATATCGCGCATGGCACCGGCGCGATCATAGTAATTCTCGCGCCCGTCCACACCTACGGTTTCGGCCACCGTGATCTGGATATGGTCGACATACTGGCTGTTCCACAACGGCTCGAACAGCATGTTTCCAAAGCGGACCGCCATGAGGTTCTGGACCGTCTCTTTGCCCAGATAGTGATCAATGCGGTAAATCTGCTTTTCGTCGAAATACGCAGCCAGGGTCGCGTTCAGCCCACGGGCACTGGCGAGGTCATGACCAAAGGGCTTTTCAACCACGACCCTTGTCTGATCCGTGACCATCCCGAATGCTTCGATCCTCTCCGCAAGCGGTTCGAACAGGCGGGGGCCCACGGAAAAGTAAAACGCCCTGACCCGCTGCGGATCAAGCCGTTTAGCAAGACCTTCCCACCCGTCGTTGGACAGTGCATCAACCCGGGAATAGACAATCCGCTGCAGGAACTCATTGAGGACGGCGTGCCGGGCTGACAACACCGGAACAAGCTGTCGCAGGGATTCGGCGACGAGCGCACGAAACGACTCGTCATCATGATCGCTTCGCGCCGCACCGACGATCAAAACGTCCTTGGGCCATTGTCCCGCGCAATATCTGCGAAACAGCGCCGGCAGAATCTTACGCTGGGCAAGATCGCCGGTTCCGCCGAATATGACCAGATCAAAAGGATCTACCGGTATGATGCGAGAAACCATGGGTTTTCCTTAACTCCCAATCCGGCGCGTGTCCAATGTTAGCGCAATCATTTCGTTTTCGTTACCCACCATCAAAACTCTGTCAGATACGTCGCGTCCGTCTTTAATTCACCTGTGGCAATAAGCTAGATCAGTTGGACAGTTGCAAGGAACCGGATGCCGGAATGAAAGACAACGCGCCTCAGTTAGCCAATATCGGAAAGTTTCAGAACAAATTCGTGACAGCCGATGGCCAGCAGCGTGCAGCAGTACCGCTAAGCAATCCAGAGACGTTGTGGTTCAATACCGGTACGCTGTGCAACATTGAATGCCTGAACTGCTATATCAAAAGCAGCCCCACGAATGATGCGCTGGTGTACATTTCGGAATCCGAGGTCATTGAATTTCTGGATCAGATTCAAACGCGGAACTGGCCAGTGCGCGAGATTGGTTTTACCGGCGGTGAGCCTTTTATGAACCCCGAGATGATCGGAATCACAAGATCCGCCCTTGAACGCGGATATGAGGTTTTGATTCTGACCAACGCGATGCGCCCGATGATGCGTCGAAAGGTGCGCGAAGGACTACTGGAACTTCATCGCGAGTACGGGGAAAAGCTTACACTTCGGATTTCGGTCGATCACTATCGTTCTGAACTGCACGACGCGGAAAGGGGCGCTGGCAGTTTTGAAAAAACCCTCGAAGGAATGAAATGGCTTCGGGACAACGGATTTCGGATGACTGTGGCAGGACGCACTGTCTGGGGAGAGTCCGATGCGGAAAGCCGCGCGGGCTATGCCGCGTTCTACGCCGAACATGGCTTTGACATTGATGCCACTAACCCCGGCCAAACAGTACTGTTCCCCGAAATGGACGAAACTTCGGAAGTACCTGAAATAACCACAGCCTGCTGGGGGATTCTTGACAAAGCACCTAGCGCCGTGATGTGCGCCAGTTCCCGCATGGTGGTCAAACGCAAGGGCGCATCGAAACCAGCCGTTCTGGCCTGTACCCTGCTGCCCTATTCACCGGAATTCGAAATGGGAACAACATTGGCCGAAGCCGAAGCGGATGTTCACCTGAACCACCCTCATTGCGCGAAATTCTGCGTTCTGGGCGGAGCAAGTTGTTCGGCTTGACGTCAGTTCAGTTCGGGTGATTTCCAATACTTGGTTCCGGACGCGTTCGCTGAAACGCGCCAACCCTTTTTGTCGAGCACGAATATGGACCGCCCATTGACGAACCTGGCGGTCTGGCCCGTCCTCTCATCGCCATACATGGCGCCTGTTTCCGCCGTGGCATCATAGCCTTCGGTGATGAACTTCTGGAAATCTGCCTGTGTTTCGAACAAGATCACCAGCTGGGTTTCAAACCCACCGATACCAATGGCCGCCCCAACTCCACCTGTCCCCATATTCATGTATGTACGGCTGCCGTCTTCCTTTGAAACAGCAACACCACGACCGTATCCGGCGGATACGGGAAACACTGTTATCTTGCGGGTATCAAAGGCGGCATAGCCAGCGCTATCCTGATAAAGCGCATCAGCATCCGAATTCTCTGCCAGAAGACGAGTCAGAATTTCATCTGACATCGTGTCCAGCTTGGCGCGTGTTTCTTCGGGCGTCGCCTCATTGGTCACCAAATCAGCGGTGGAATCGAACGTATCACTGACGATGTCGGCGCCTTTGCCAACAGCCTCACCAGCGCTTTCAGCGCCGCGGCTAATGGCGTCTGCCGTACTTTCAGCGCCTTTTTTGACCTTATCGAGCAAATTTTCTGCTGAGACAGTTCCGCAAAGCAGAAGCCCCGCAACGATGGAAATTGGTAACTTCATCATGGAATGATCCAATGTCAGAACCTGCGTTCGACACTCACAATACCCATTGTTGTCAAAAATAAAATCCGGTTCGTCGCGAACATCGCGACCTCATACGAAATACAATCGTCAAACTAGCCCGGGAAACGCCAAATGCGCCGTTTAGGCCATCGGTCAATTCAGCCTGAATTCGCCCACTACATTACGCCACTCACCCGGCGCGATCATTTTGCGATGTGTGAAACGGACGGAATGAAGTGGCCCTTCGATTTCGCGCTGCCAGAACTCAATGAAATCAAACAGCCTCGGATGATCAGGCGCCAGATCATATTCCTGCCATGTGAAGGTATTCAAAACGTGAATGTAGTCGGGCATGTGATAATAGAACTCAGCCGTAGTCAGCCCGTACCCCTTAAGCATCAATTCTGTTTCGCTTTGCTCCATGCAGACCTCCAAATTATTGCAAGGTCTCTTCAGCATAGCACGAATTCAACCGAACTCTCATTAAAACAATGCGTTAACCTTGCGTGAGCGGTGAAATTCGCCCCATTTCCGTTGCTTGCTTGCACCTTATGTGCCGGGTCTGATAAGATGCATCCACAAGATATAGACCCTGCACAAAGAACGGGCCGTTACGTGAGCGATACGCCAGAAACTCCTGAAAACATGGACGAAACCCCACCGGAACGCCCCGTTTATGACGGCCCGACGGTGTCTATCGAATCCGAGATGCGAACGTCGTACCTCGATTATGCGATGTCGGTCATCGTCAGCCGCGCGATCCCCGATCTGCGCGACGGGTTGAAACCGGTGCACCGGCGCATCCTTTATGCGATGCACGAGACCGGGAACACCCATGACAAGGCTTATCGCAAATCGGCCCGTCCGGTTGGTGATGTGATGGGTAAATACCACCCGCACGGTGACAGCGCGATCTATGACGCGCTGGTGCGGATGGCTCAGGATTTCTCGATGTCACTGCCGCTGCTGGATGGTCAGGGCAACTTTGGTTCGATGGACGGTGATAACCCGGCGGCCATGCGTTACACCGAAGTTCGCATGGACAAACCTGCCGCAGCCCTGCTGGCAGACATCGAGAAAGAAACGGTTGATTTTCAGGACAACTACGACGGCAAGGACAAAGAGCCGACCGTCCTGCCTGCCCGCTTCCCGAACATGCTGGTCAATGGTGCCGGCGGTATCGCCGTGGGTATGGCGACCAACATTCCGCCTCACAATCTGGGCGAAGTGGTCGACGCCACTCTGGCGCTGATCGACGATCCGGATCTGACATCCGAGCAACTGATCGAATACGTCCCCGGCCCCGACTTCCCGACCGGGGGCGTGATGCTGGGCCGATCCGGTGCGCGCAAAGCCTATCTGGAAGGGCGCGGAAGCGTCATCATCCGCGCCAAGACACGCGTCGAAGAGTTGCGCAAAGACCGCTACGCGATTGTGGTGGACGAGATCCCCTATCAGGTGAACAAGGCCGCGATGATCGAAAAGATCGCCGAGGCCGTGCGCGAGAAGCGGATCGAGGGCGTCGCCCACGTTCAGGATGAATCCGACCGCAACGGCGTGCGTGTCGTGGTCGAACTGAAACGGGATGCAACGCCCGAAGTGGTACTGAACCAACTCTACCGGTTTTCACCAATGCAGACCTATTTCGGCTGCAACATGCTGGCGTTGAACGGTGGCCGCCCCGAGCAGCTTACACTGCGCCGGTTCCTGACGTCGTTCATTGATTTCCGTGAAGACGTCGTTGCACGTCGTACAGCGCACCTGCTGCGCAAGGCGCGGGAACGCAGTCACATTCTGTGTGGTCTGGCCGTTGCCGTCACCAATATCGACGAGATCGTTACGACAATTCGGCAATCAGCGGACGCAGCGGAAGCCCGCGAAAAGCTGATGACCCGGCGTTGGCCTGCTCAGCCGATACTGGAATACATCGCGCTGATCGACGATCCGACCCATACGGCGAACGATGATGGCACTTACAATCTGTCTGAAACCCAAGCTCGGGCCATTCTTGAACTACGGCTACAGCGTCTGACCCAGATTGGCGTCAAAGAAGTCACCGACGAATTGGAAGAACTGGCAGGCAAGATCAAGGAATACCTTGAAATTCTGTCCAGCCGAGAGCGCATCATGGGCATCATCGCCGATGAATTGCGCGAGGTGCGCGAACAGTTCGCCGTGCCACGTCGCACCGAGATCGTCGATTGGTCCGGCGATATGGATGATGAGGACCTGATCGAGCGCGAAGATATGGTCGTGACCGTAACTTCGGGCGGCTATATCAAGCGAACCCCTCTGGCTGACTTCCGCGCCCAAAAACGCGGAGGCAAAGGGTTGAGCGGCATGCAAACCAAAGAAGAGGACGTGGTTACCAACCTCTTCGTGGCGAATACGCATACGCAGCTGTTGTTCTTCACCACCGACGGGATGGTCTACAAGCTCAAGACCTGGCGCCTGCCGCAATCGGGGCGCACCGGTAAGGGCAAGGCTATCGTAAACATCCTGCCAATTCCGACCGGTGTTTCCATCGCGGCGATCATGCCTGTGGATGTCCCGGACGATGAATGGGAAAACCTGCAGATCGTCTTTGCAACCAGCGCCGGAGACGTTCGCCGTAACCGGCTGTCGGATTTCACCAACGTCCGCCGTAACGGCAAGATCGCCATGAAACTGCCCGATGGGGTGGAACTGGTGAATGCACGCATCTGTTCCGAAGATGAAGACGTGATGCTGGTGACCAATTCGGGTCGTGCCATCCGCTTCCGCACTACGGACGTTCGTGTCTTCAACTCACGCGAATCCACTGGCGTGCGCGGTATAAAGCTGACCAATGGCGACCGGGTGGTCTCGATGTCCGTAATTCGTCACTTCGAAGCCGGACCGGACGAGCGCGCGGCCTACCTCAAGATGCGCCGCTTGATGGCTGGCGTTACGGATGAGACCGAAAGCGATGAAGACGAAGGTAACGCGGACAGTGTATTGCCTCAGGAACGCTATGCCGAAATGTCGGCGGCCGAAAACCTGATCCTGACTATCACCGCCGGGGGCGCCGGCAAGCTGAGCTCAAGCCACGACTACCCCGTGCGCGGACGTGGTGGCATGGGTGTTGCAGCGATGGACAAGGCGATGCGCGGCGGGGAATTGGTTGCGTCCTTCCCGGTCGAAATCGACGATCAGATTATGCTGGCGACATCCAAGGGCCAGTCGATCCGGGTTCCCGTCGATGGCATCTCGTTCCGTTCCCGTTCGGCCGGTGGCGTCAAAGTCTTTAACACCGGCAAGGGCGAAGAGGTGGTCAGCGTTGCCTGGATTGCCGATCAGGGCGACGACGACACTCAGGACTAAAATACCCAGTATCCAAGGCCCCGCCGCAATATTCGGCGGGGCTTTTTTTTGGTTAAAGCCCGTAAATCTGTCCGAACTTTTGTTCCAGATATTGCAGCAGCGGCTCGGGCCCCGGTTTCTGGCCACTAGCGCGTTCAATCACGTCACGTGGCGCATAGAGCCCACCGTAGCGTTGCAAATTCTCAAGTAGCCAACTGGTCGCGCCAGACGTTTCGCCCCGGCTCAGCTGTTCGTTCAGATCGGGAACTGCGGCTTGTAATGCCTCATACAGACATCCCGCATAGACATTGCCCAGAGAGTACGTTGGAAAGTATCCGAACAGGCCTACCGACCAGTGCACATCCTGCAAACATCCGTTCGAAGGCTTGTCCACGGCATACCCGAAATCGGACTTGAAGCGATCGTTCCACGCCGCCTCCAAATCATTGACTTCCAGATCCCCAGCCATCAGTGCCCGTTCAAGGTCAAAGCGCAGCATGATGTGCAGGTTGTATTGCACCTCATCAGCTTCAGTTCGGATATACCCGTTCTGTACCCTGTTGACGGCAGCATAGAACTCATCGGCATCAGCGATACCAAAGTCACCAAAAACATCGGTCATCTGTCCATACAGCCACCCTGTGAACTCGCGAGAGCGCCCCAACTGGTTCTCGTAAATTCGGCTTTGGCTTTCATGAACGCCCATCGAGACGCCCCTTCCCAGCGGAGTTAGGGCGTAGGCGGCGTCGATACCCTGTTCATATGCCGCGTGGCCGACCTCGTGAATCGTGGAATAAAAGCAGTTGAACGGGTCGGTTTCGCTAGTGCGCGTGGTAATTCGCACGTCTGATCCGCTACCCGAACTGAACGGATGTACGGCCTTGTCTACGCGCCCCCGATTCAGATCATATCCGAACACGGTTGCCAGTTTCTGCGACAGACGCATCTGATCGCCTTCGGCGAATGATCCGACTACGCCCTTAGGCATCGGCCTTTCCAGAATCGCAGCCCGCAATGCGACCAGCCGCGGGCGCATTTCATCAAAAATCGCGGCAATCTGGCTGCCTGTTGTGTAGGGTTCGTAATCTTCGACCATGGCATCGTAGATGTTCCCGCCCTGAGCCAACGCAGCGCCTTCTTCGCGCTTGAGGGCGACCACTTCTTCCAGAACCGGCAGGAAGGCGGCCACATCCTCGTCCGCACGGGCTTGTGCCCACTTTCCCTGCGCTTGTGAGGTTACGCGCGCGATCGCCTTTGCTAGGTCCGCAGGTACTTTGGCCGTACGCTCGAACGCACGACGGATTTCACGAAGCTGAGCTTCACTCACTTCGCATGTCCCTTTGGCTTCTTCCAACCAATCTGCCACACGCGGGTCGGAACGACGGGCATGCAGAACAGCCTCGATCGCGGCCATCTCCTCGCCTCGTTGCGCAGCGGCACCGCGCGGCATCACCGTTTCCTGATCCCAGCCCAGACGGCCCGCGATCTGGCCCAGTGCAGATGTTTCGCGCTGAAAGGCCATCAATTCGTCAAATGCGGTCATAGGTTCAAGCTCCACGTAAAGAGGTTGGGATCGGATAGGCGGTCAGGAAGCGCGCGCGCAAGATCAGCGTCCAGACCACAACGGCCATTAATTGGTGCAATATAGCGATTTGCCAAGGTGCGGCGTACACAACGGTTACGATACCAAGCACCACTTGCAGCGACAGCGCGGCAAATACCGCATTGAACGCAAGCTGCGTTTGTGGATGCGCACTTGTCCGTCCGCGCAACCAGACGACAGCTCCAAACGCAAACAGAAGATATCCTGCGCAGCGGTGTATGAATTGCACCAGCCCCGGGCTTTCAAAGAAATTCCGCCACATTGGTTCCAGCATTGTTGCATCGGGCGGCAGCAACTGCCCTCCGATCAATGGCCAATCGGTAAAGGAACGCCCGGCATCGATACCCGCTACCAGCGCACCGATCAGAATTTGCAGAAAGGCAAAATGCATAAGGCCGGTCGATAACGAAAACAACCGATCCTCCTTCGCGCGGCGCGCCTGCATCAGGTCCCGCTCCTCCCGGCCGAGCATAAAGATATACCACGCCAGAAAGCCGAGGATCACAAAGGCAAGTCCGAGGTGAACGGCCAGACGGTAGCTGGCGACGGCAATCATTCCCTCGCCCTGCGTCACGCCCGAGGCGACCATCCACCATCCGATTCCGCCCTGAATGCCTCCCAGAATTCCGGGCAGCAGCAGACGCCCGGTCCAGCCCGCCGGAATCTTCCGCGCGGCCAAAAAACCAAAAAAGCCTAGCGCCCAAACCAAACCGGTTACCCGGCCAAGCTGGCGGTGCCCCCATTCCCACCAGTAGATCGACTTGAAATCATCAAGCTCCATCCACTGGTTCTGAATGCGCCATTGATCAATTTGCTTGTACTTGTCGAACTCGGCCTGCCAGTCCGCCTCACTCATCGGGGGAATGGCTCCAGTGATCGGGCGCCATTCGGTGATGGACAGGCCGCTGTCGGTCAAACGAGTCAAACCGCCGACAACGATCATGGCCACGACCAAAGCGAACAGGATCATCAGCCAGGCCCGGATTGCGCGCCTTGCCCCACCCCTGCCACGATCAATCAAGCCGGGCTGAACCGCCTGCTGTTGTTGATTGTCCGAGACTTCCTCAAAGATGCTGCGCTTGCCGCTCATGCCATCCTCATGTCCTTGAATTTCACGCAGGCTAGGGCCATGGCCGACCGAGGTCCAGCCTCAGCCCTTGTCCTTCCACCGGACCATCTGACGCATGATCCCGTGCAACATTTGAACGTCTGCGCGCGTCATGCGCATCCGCGACCACAGATTGCGCAGGTTTACCTTCATCCCTTCGGCCTTTTCCGGCGGATAAAAGAACCCGGCCTCCTCCAACCGGTCCTCATAGTGCTCGACCAGCTTTTCGACCTCGATTCCCGTGGCCCAATCCCCCTTGCCCAGATCAGTCGTCTCATGCACGACATCGGCAGATTGACGCATCCACTCATATGCGGTCAGCAACACGCATTGTCCCAGATTCAGCGAGGCGTATTCGGGGTTCACCGGGACCGAGATGATGGCGTTGGCTTTGGCGATATCTTCATTCTCAAGACCCGCACGTTCCGGACCAAACAGAACCGCCACCTGCTCGCCAGCCGCTACCTTTTCCGCAGCGATCTGCATCGCGCGCTCGGGGCTGTAAACCGGCTTGGTCAACCCCCGCTGGCGGGCCGTGGTAGCGAACACAAACGTCCGATCCGACAGACCCTCCGCCAGATCGTCAAACAACTGAGCCTCGTCCAGCAATCGGCCTGCCCCGCTAGACATGGCAACGGCTTTGGGGTTCGGCCAGCCATCGCGCGGCGCCACGATACGCATCCGGTCCAGACCGAAGTTCCACATCGCCCGCGCGGCGGCCCCGATATTTTCACCCATCTGGGGGCGCACAAGCACAAATGAAGGCTGGGATTTGTCGCTGGGCATGTCAAACTCCGAATGGCTGCGCCTGCTCTAGTCGCGCGGCCCCGGCAGAGCAACCCTCACCACTCTTCCTCTTGCCCCAAATATCCCCACCGGAGGCATAAAAGTTTGCTTCCCGCCCACAATCCGCTAAACCGCGCGAAAGACAACGCGAAGGACCGCAATGATGGACGCCCCCGAGCAGCCGCAAATCTATCTGATCACCCCGCCTTCCATCGAACTGGACACCTACCCCGATCAACTCGCCCGCGTTCTGGACGGGGCCGAGATTGCCTGCATAAGGCTCGCGCTCGCAGGCAATGACGAGGACTCAATTGCCCGCATTGCGGATGTCTGCCGCGAAGTGGCCCACGCACGTGACGTAGCACTTGTTATCTCGAACCACGTTCTTCTCGCTCAACGTTTGGGCCTTGATGGTGTGCATCTGGACGACGCAGCACGTTCGGTACGCACCGCCAGAAAAGAACTGGGACCAGATGCCATTGTCGGCAGTTTTTGCGGGGCATCACGTCACGACGGGATGAACGCAGGTGAGGCCGGTGCGGACTATGTCGCTTTCGGGCCGGTAGGCAATGCCTCGCTTGGTGATGGAACAGTGGCAGAGTCTGACCTGTTTCAGTGGTGGTCTGATATGATCGAGGTTCCGGTCGTCGCCGAAGGTGGTCTGACCGAAGACAGCATTCGCGCCCTCACCCCCTGCACTGATTTCTTCGGATTGGGTGATGAAATCTGGTCGAACGATGATCCTTTGGCCACCCTCAAAAAGCTGACCGCGGCGATGGCCTAGACGGCAAGGAATGGCGTGATACACCAGTACACGCCAACCAACGCTAACACCATCGAGGCCGGTATTCTGATCCGACTGCGAAATCGCTGTGAACCAAAAGAAAAAAGTGTAATTACGGCAAATCCAGCAATGCCAATGGCCAGAATTGCCAAACCGGCACCCACGCCATAGCCAATGATTGCGGACATGGCGTGATTTGGTGGTATCGCGCCTTTGATCAGATCCGATGTCGCATCCGATCCGTGCAGCAATCCAAACCCAAAAACCGCAATCATTCGCCACAGGTGCAACCGGCGGGCAAATATGTTCTCGACGGACAGCAAAACGATACCCGCTGGAACCAATAATGCGACCACAGCCTGCGGCACGGCGACAATCGCCAAAGTACCCAAGGCCAGCATCGTGGAAAACCCCAATGAAAAAGGGATGAGTTGCAAGATCAGCGGTCGGACCCTGACGGACAGAAACAACATAGCCAGAACAAACGCGATCTGCTCAGGGCCGTTGGGCAGAATACGACTGAACCCCAATGCAAAAAAGGTTTCCATCGTTTCGGTCGATCCCAGTGCTGATCCCCCGACCAACGGAATGGCGGGGCTGGTCTCACCACCCTGCAGTAAGCCAGTGTACGGGGCCTCAACGCCTTGTTGCCGCAGAACCAGAGGGCCGGCACCAACCGGCCAACTCACCTGCAGGTTATGGGCGTTTTCAGGGATATTTCCGGTTAACAGCAAAGTTGACGTGCGCGCGGCCTCCCGATTGCCGACAACAGGAATATTAACACCTTCGTAGGACAGCTTGACCTGACCCTGAGCCTGAACATCCAGCTTGTCCATCCAAGGAATTGCGAACTCTCGCACCAATGGTTCCAGTTCCGAGGAAACCAAAGAACGAAGCTTCGAATAGTTTACAGACTCGTCCGCTTCGGCTGTGTCTGAGAGATTATCCAGATCCATACCGGCAACAAATGCTTCGGCATTGAAGTGAAGCTCGATAAACAAATCGCCGTTTTTGACCTGAAAATCTGCGACTGTCGGCGTGATCTCATGTGACGCGGATTGGTTCGGGGCAAAAAGCAAAACCGCAAGCAAACAAAGCGGCCCAAGCAGACCAGAGCGCAAAGCCCCTGAAACAGTCTTCATTTGCGTATCACCATAAAACTTTTTGCAAATCACAAGTATCTGTCCACCAATAGTCCGACTGAATTCAGACGAGATCAAGCGCAAATCCAGCTCATCCGTTGCTGAACGCCCGGACCTAATGTCCACCTTCCGACTTGCGCCTGCACCAGCGCTGCGGCATGACAGCGCCATGACTCAGAACACTGAAATCCTGTGCATCGGCTCGGTCCTTTGGGACATCATCGGCCGATCCGCCAGTCATATGCGTCAGGGATCGGACGTGCCGGGCCGAATTACGCGCCTGCCCGGCGGCGTTGCGATGAATATCGCCATGACCCTGGTCAGGTTCGGTATGACCCCGACCCTGCTGACTGCGATTGGTCGCGATCCCGAAGGTGATGAACTGGTCCATTCCTGCGCGCGTCTGGGTATGATTACCGATCATGTCTATCGCTCGCAGGACCTGCCGACCGACCGATATATGGCGGTCGAGGGCGCGAACGGGTTGATTGCAGCCATCGCCGACGCCCACTCGCTTGAGGCTGCAGGCGCCAAAATCCTGCGCCCCCTGCTTCACGGTCCGCTCGGGTATGAAAACACGCCGTTCGAAGGGCTGATCGCCCTGGACGGAAACCTGACTCTGGATCTGCTGGAAGATATCGCCCAAAGCCCGGCTTTCGCCCGAGCAGACCTGCGCGTGGCCCCGGCCTCACCCGGCAAGGCCGAGCGGCTTCTGCCGTTTCTCAAACACGCGCGCGCGACCCTGTACGTAAATCTTGAAGAAGCAGGATTGCTTTGCCAGCGCGAGTTTTCCGATTCAGAGAGTGCCGCCAAGAGCTTGCTTGATCGCGGCGCCCTACGTGTTCTTGTGACAGATGGCGGCAACTCCGCTACCGAGGGCAGTATCCTGGGCGTGGTGACACAAACCCCACCATCGGTTCTCGTAACCCGCGTTACCGGGGCTGGTGATACATTCATGGCGGCACATATTGCCGCCGAAGCTAATGGCGCGAACAGGGACGAGGCATTGGCCCGCGCCCTGCACGCCGCCGCAACTTACGTTTCCGGAGAAACCCCGCTGTGATCGACATCCAATACTCAACCGAAGTCCGCGCCGCCAAGGATGCAGGTCAACCCATTGTCGCGCTAGAAAGCACGATCATTACGCATGGCATGCCGCACCCGCAGAACGTCGAGGTCGCAGCCCGGGTCGAACAGGACATTCGCGATGCCGGTGCCATTCCGGCAACCATCGCCGTGATCAAAGGCGCGCTGCACGTGGGGCTTGAACCCGAACAGCTGGCTGCACTGGGGCAGGCTCAGGGCGTTGCCAAACTGTCCCGCGCCGACATGGCCGCCTGTATCGCCACAGGTGGCACAGGGGCCACTACGGTTGCCGCTACCATGATCGCCGCGCATCTCGCCGGGATCGAAGTGTTTGCTACCGGCGGTATCGGTGGCGTGCATCAGGGTGCGGAGACTTCGTTCGACATCTCCGCCGACCTGCACGAACTGGCCCAAACCCCGGTAACGGTTGTTGCGGCTGGCGCAAAGGCGATCCTCGACCTCGCCAAAACTTTGGAAGTGCTGGAAACACTAGGTGTCCCCGTTATTGCCCATGGTCAGGACGAGTTTCCGGCCTTCTGGTCCGCCAAATCACAATTTGCTGCTCCCCTGCGAATGGATAGCGCCGAAGAAATCGCCAAAGCGCATACAACCCGCCGGGCACTGGGTGTTCCGGGCGGCCAACTGGTCGCCAATCCCATTCCGAATGACGCACAAATTCCTGCCGAGGAACTGGCCCCCATCATCGCCTCGGCACAGTCGGATGCCGTGGCGCACCGGATTACCGGAAAAGGAGTAACGCCCTATCTCCTGCAGCGGATTTTCGAACAAACCGAGGGCCGGTCGTTGACCGCCAACATCGCGCTTGTGCGAAACAACGCCCGCATTGCCGCCAAAATCGCCAAATCCCTGACGGACGGCACGTAACGAAAGCAACGCCTTAAAGACTATTGTACCGGCGCTCCAAACTTCCTAACTAGTCTGGTAAACCACTCGGAAACGTAATGAATACACCGTTCGACGAAGAACCTCATCGCCGCCCAGGTCTGCTGGCCGGACTTCGCGCCTCTTTTTTGACGGGTATCGTGGTCATTGCGCCAGTCTGGCTGACTGGTTGGCTGATCTGGTCAGTCGTGGGCTGGATCGACAGTGCGGTCCTGCCGTTGGTGCCACAGCGTTTCCAGCCCGAGGAATACGTGGGCATCAATGTTCACGGCGTCGGTGTCATCTTTTTTCTGTTCTTCACGATTATCGTCGGCTGGATCGCCAAAGGTATTCTGGGCCGCTCGCTGATACATTTCGCAGAAAGTCTGGTTAACCGGATGCCGGTGGTCCGGTCTATCTATTCCGGCATCAAACAGATATCTGAGACGGTTTTCGCGCAGACCGAGCGGTCCTTTGAAAAAGCCTGTCTGATCCAGTATCCGCGCCGTGGAATTTGGGCCATCGGGTTCGTTTCGACAACAGCCAGAGGTGAAATCAGCCAAAGGGCCGAGACCGCTGGCGAGTTATATAGCGTATTCGTTCCGACCACGCCCAACCCAACTTCGGGTTTTCTGCTATTCTTCCCTGCCGAAGACGTCATTCTTCTGGACATGACGATCGAGGATGCGGCGAAACTCGTGATCTCGGCCGGTCTTGTCTATCCAAACGAAAAAGACCCGACGCAGCCGCCGGAATGATCAACTGAACATCATCGGCAGGTCTACTGTACTGCGTTCACCGATATCCGATTTGTGATCCTGAAGGAAACGTTCAGCCGCTGCGCGCCCTGCATGTTTCAACTTGTGCAGAATGACAGGGGTCGGAACCGTTTTGGTCGCAACCGACAAGCTGTTCATCAATTCGTCATCCGCGATCATGTGAACCAGAACGCGGTTCATCTCGCCGGCCTTCAGCTTACCGTCTGCCAGCAGCCGTTGAACGAAATTAATCGCCCTCAGCTCGCGCAAGAGCGATGAATTAAAGCTGATCTCGTTGATCCGGTTCTGAATCTGCTGCGGTGTCTTGGGAACCTCGTCCCGCTCCAGCGGGTTGATGTTAACGATCACGACGTCGTCTGGCAGTACATCATTGAACAATTGGTAAAGGGCGGGGTTGCCGGTATACCCCCCGTCCCAATAGGCTTCGGTGCGATCCGATTTCGGATCATAAATCTCGACCGCCTGAAACAGGTTTGGCAAACAAGCCGAGGCCAGAATGGCATCCGTCGATATTTCACCACCTGTGAAAACCCTGATCTTGCCGCTACGCACGCAGGTTGCGCAGACAAACAGGTCAGGACCTTCATCAGCGCAGATTTCATGGAAATCAAATCTGTCCACGACAGATGCAAGCGGATTGCGGTAAAACGGACCATATGCATAAGGCGACACCATACGCGACCAGGCATCCGCCACCGAAAAGGGAACCGAATATTCTATGGCCTGTGCGATCTGTGATGGTTCCAGCCCGCGCATCCAATGCGCAATCCGCATATCGCCGACAGCCCCCATACGCTTCCACAAATCATTCAGACATTCCCGTGCCCCGGCCCGACCCGCCTTGACCATTCCGGACTTGAAGGCGGCGCCGTTCAGCGCCCCGGCAGACGTGCCGGTGATTGCCGCCACCTCAATATCTTCTTCGTCCAGAAGCCTGTCCAACACGCCCCAGGTAAAGGCGCCATGCGCCCCGCCACCCTGCAAAGCCAGATTGATCTGTTTCAAACCTCGCCCCTTCTTCTGCTTAGCAACGCCTCGGGGATGTGGGGGTATAACCCCCACGAGAGATCAAAGGGCCGTCCAGCCCCCATCGACCGAGATCGTCGTACCAGTAATCTGCGCCGCCGCATCGGAACACAGGAACACTGCAGTGCCGCCCAACTGTTCCACGGTTGCAAACTCTTTCGATGGTTGCCGTTCAAGCATGACGTTCTTTATCACGTCTTCACGACTCATGTTGTATTCCTTCATGGTGTCGGGGATCTGCGCCTCGACCAGCGGGGTCAGAACGTAACCCGGACAGATCGCGTTACAGGTAATCGGCTCTTGGGCAGTCTCCAACGCGATGGTCTTTGACATACCTACAACGCCGTGTTTGGCGGCGACATACGCCGCCTTGTAAGGCGACGCGGTAAGACCGTGTGCTGACGCGATATTGATGACACGACCCCAACCCGCGTTACGCATCATCGGCAAAGCCGCAGCCGTCGTGTGAAAAACCGAGTTCAGGTTGATCGCGATAATCGCATCCCATTTTTCTACCGGAAAAATATCTATGGGCGATACGTGCTGAATACCGGCGTTGTTGACCAGAATATCACAAGCACCCGCCTGCTCGATCAATGCACGGCATTCGTCGCCGCTGGACATGTCAGCCTTGATATACCGGGCGTTTGTTCCCGTCTCCTGAGAGATCTGCGCGGCAAGCGCATGGTCCTCGTCCCGGTCTGTGAATGAATTCAGCACCACATCGGCCCCGGCCCTAGCCAGTTCCCACGCGACGCCCAAGCCAATCCCCGAATTCGATCCCGTGATGATCGCTGTTTTACCCGACAAGCTCATGGCGGCTCTCCCAATGAATGATTTAATTGGGGCCACACTGCCATGCTGCACTTGCAAATAAAACGGGGAAACGTCGTTTGCCTCACCTCATACTTTGTAACTGATATGATCACTTCCCCGTGATTACGGGGTCAAAAAAAACGCCCGCACGAAGCGGGCGTTAAGTTATTGAGGCAGGTTTCATACAGGCAAGAAACCTATCGAGCAGTGGAACCTTTATAAGCAATTCCGTGCCATCATCCAAGCTAAAAGTTTGAAAATATGAAAAATCATCGCTACGGTGAATCCCAAGAAAATAAGGCCAGAGCAGGATTGTTGCCAAAGTGCGACCAGTTTATCCACTCCCGATCCGTCATTTGATCGCGGGATTCACCACCCTTTTGTCTGTGTCAATCGCTCAGGCAGAATCGGTTCATGGCATAGCTATGTATGGAGACCCCGCACTGCCACCGGATTTTGTGTCCTTGCCCTACGCAAACCCGGATGCACCGAAAGGTGGCCGAGTCGTTTTTGGCAATACCGGCGGGTTCGACAGCCTCAACCCGTTCACGCAAAAAGGCACGTCGCCCTGGCAGTTGCGATTTTGGACTCACGAAAGCCTGATGGGCCGTTCCTGGGACGAACCTTTCACTCTTTACGGTCTCTTAGCCGAATCGGTCGAAACCGCACCGGACCGTTCCTGGGTCGAATTCACCCTGCGGGAGGATGCCCGATTCTCGGATAACAGCCCCGTCACGGTCGATGACGTGATCTGGTCGTATGAGACCCTGGGAACCGAAGGCCATCTGCGGTACCGGGGGCTTTGGTCCAAGATCGACAGTATCGAACAAACCGGTCCCCGCTCTGTTCGCATCACGTTTTCCGAGGCTGACCGGGAACTGGCACTGATCGCCGGATTGCGCCCCATCCTGCAGAAGGCCCAGTGGGAAGGTAAAAATTTTGCCGATGCACAGCTTCACGATGTACCGGTCGGCTCTGGCCCGTATGTAGTCGAGGACTACGAAGCGGGGCGCGATGTGACCCTTCGAAGGAACCCTGAATATTGGGGAGCGGATATTCCCTTTCGCCGGGGCACAATGAATTTCGGTGAAATGCGGATCGAATTCTACGGCGATCAGACTGTCCTGTTCGAAGCGTTCAAGGCCGGGGAATTGACGGCTGTGCGAGAGTTCAATGCCGAGAAATGGGATAATCAGTACAATTTTCCCGCGGTCCAGCGCGGTGACGTCCTAAAGACCGAGATACCGCACGCCAAACCCTCGGGCATGACGGGCATCGTCATGAACACACGAAAGCCGCCGCTTGACGATTGGCGCGTTCGTGAGGCGCTGATGCTTGCCTTCAACTTTGAGTACATCAACGACACCGTCACTGGCGGCGCACAACCCCGGATCGCCTCCTATTTCTCAGGCTCTGATCTGGCCATGCAAACCGGCCCGGCAACCGGGCGCGTCAAAGAACTGCTGATGCCTTACACCCGGGATCTGCCGCCCGGTGCACTGGAAGGTTACGATCTGCCCGAAGGTGATGGCTCTGCCCGCAATCGCAGAAATCTGCGCAAGGCCGCCGGGCTGTTGTCTGACGCGGGGTGGTCAGTACAGGACGGGCAACTCAGAAATCCGCAGGGAGAAACGTTCAATTTGACCATCCTGTTGCAACAGGGCGATTCCGGAATGGAAACTGTTGTCGAAATCTATGCCCGTGCGCTGGAACGTCTTGGCATCGGATTAACCGCTGAAAAGGTCGACAGCGCACAATATGCGGGTCGGATTGCGGAGCTTGATTTTGACATGACGCCTTTCCGTCGGGCACTTTCCCTGTCTCCGGGCAACGAACAAAGGCTTTATTGGGGAAGCGACGGCGCGAATACTCCGGGCACCCGCAATCTGATGGGTGTCGCCTCTCCGGCTGTTGATGGCATGATCGACGCTATGCTGGCGTCGGAATCACGCGAGGATTTCGTCGCCGCCACCCGCGCGCTGGACCGTGTTCTGACGGCTGGACGCTATGTCATTCCCATCTGGAGCTTCGATGTGGGCCGTATCGCCCATGCTGCCGAACTGAAGTATCCTGACACTCTGCCGATTTACGGCGACGGGCCGCAATATATGCCCGATGTCTGGTGGTATGAGGAGTGACCACTTCCATATTTCATTGGATATGGAAAAATAGGTTCATGAGAAACCCGGAACTCTGGCGCATTCCAAGCGGAGTGTTTTTTCGGCTGTTGATGTGGCGGTATCCGGATTTCGTTCCCGCAGGTCAGCTCACCGAAGTGTAGAAACTGCTGCCGCAAAAGGGCTACGACGCCTTGATGCCGCGCTCGAAATCCGTCGATGAATTAGTAGCTGCAGAACGCGATCGCGACGGGATGCATTCTCTATGCGATTATCACGACGCTCGGTCCGGTATCGGGTGCCCATTTCGATCCAGCAGTAACACTGACTTTTGCCATGCGCCAAGAACACCCCTGAGACGGTGACGCCCCCTATGTGGCCTGCCAGATCGCAGGCGGATTCTTCGACGTGTGGACCACATTACACGTTTGATCTGTTGATTCTCCAAACGTCGACAACGATGCATCGAACAGAGTCGCATCAGTGGTTTTCGGAAATCACTGCAACCCTGAGCCTGCTGTTGTTGATCTTCGGCGGAATTCGGCACAAGTCGTACGCGGTACCACCCCTTGTGGGCCTCTATATCACCGGCACCTATTGGTACACGCCCTCCACAAGTTTTGCGAACCCGACCGAGACAATCGCAAGAGGGCTCACCGATACCTTTGCAGGTATATACTCTGGCACAGACCCATGTTCACCCTGACGCAGATTCTTGCAGTGTTCATCGGCCACATAGTGCTGAACTGGCTGTTCACAGACGGGGAACAACTGGACCGGTCGCCACGCACTCAAATGTAGGTCAGTTCATCCTGTTGCGCCTTTCCGAAGCGGGTTTTTTCGACTTTCAGCGCTCAAGAGGGGTGCGACACTTTGCCCTGTCTATCAAACCGCCTGAACGTCCGTAACCTATTCGAGGGGAGAGCGATCCTGAAACCACAAAGAATGGAAAGCTCACATATGTTAAACTGGGCCGATCTCACGCAAGACTGGAGCGCTTCGTTTGCGCGTGCAAAAAAGCGATTTCCGAACCTGCGCGACAAAGACATGGCTTTTGTGAAACAAGATCGCAAACAGTTCGAGGCTTATCTGGCCGAACGCCATCATCTGACGGTTAACGAAGCTCACGAAGAACTTGAGGACTTTCTGTTTACCGAAGGTTTGAACAGGGAATTCGACCACTCGCTACGCGAGTGACGTTACCCAAAGGATCAATGCATCTTCATCACTGACTGAAATTACGTTGTGGCCCATGCTGCCATCGTAATAGGCGCTGTCACCACGTCGCATCTCAACCGGTTCGTAAAATTCGGTGTACAGCCGGACCACACCCGTCAGAACATACAGAAACTCTTCGCCATCGTGGCGCACCCATCCATCGAATTCGTCCATGGAACGTGCCCGGACCCGCGCGCGATACGGCAGCATCTGCTTTTTGGTCAAAGCCTCGGCCAATAACTCATGCTCGTATGTCACAGTGGCATGAGCGGTTCCGGCCCCGGATTTGGTAATCGCCATCCGCCCGATCACCTGTTCGCGCTGCGGTGCGGTGAACAACTGCGGTACAGAAATCTGCAACCCGGTCGCCAGCTTCTTGAGGGCATCATATGTCGGTGACATCTGACCGTTTTCAATCTTGCTCAACGTGGACCGAGCAAGACCTGCCTGTGTGGCCGCCTGTTCGAGGGTCCAGTTCCGGGCCTTGCGCAACTCGCGCACCCGGGCGCCCAGATCAAGCGGTTCGACTTCGGTCTCGGCGCCATTGTCGCGGGCGATACGGATGATGGACTTGGGGTCGCGGTTGGTCATGGGCCTTTCTATAGGGCTAGCGCCCGGCGCTTGCAACGCGACAGACGGCGCGGTAGCCATCGATCATGTTGTCGATATTCGATCAAGGCCCACCGCCACCCTGCCCGGCCCCCTTCAACCTTGCAGCACATGTCATGCGCCGTGCCGGGGATCTGGCAGACAAGACGGCGCTTTCCGTCCTTTATGAAAACGGGTCCGAGGACTGGACCTATGCTCAGCTTGAGGCCGCCATTCTGGGCACCGGTGCCGGATTATTGAAAGCGGGCTTAAAAGCCGGTGATATCGTCCTGATGCGGCTGGGTAATACGGTTGATTTTCCCATCGCCTATCTGGGTGCAATTTCTGCAGGAATTGTTCCGGTGCCGACGTCATCGCAACTGACCGAGCCGGAAACGGCCAAAATGATTGACGAGCTGTTACCAGCAGCAATTTTTCGAGACCCCAAGGTCACCTGCGCAGTGCATCCCCACCAGATCGAACTGCACGACCTTGCGTCCATGCGGAACCTGCCGCCAGCTGATTACGATATGGGGGATCCGGATCGTCTGGCCTATGTCGTTTACACCTCTGGCACCTCGGGGAAACCGCGCGCCGTTGCACATGCACATCGGGCCATCTGGGCGCGTCAAATGATGGTGGATGGGTGGTACGGTCTGACCGAAGCTGACCGGCTGTGCCACGCCGGCGCGTTCAACTGGACCTACACACTGGGCACAGGTCTGATGGACCCATGGACGGCAGGTGCGACCGCTCTGATCCCCGAAGCCGGAACGGACCCGTCATCCTTACCCAAGCTGTTGAAGACCCACGAGGCAACGATTTTCGCCGCCGCGCCCGGCGTCTACCGCAAGATGCTGCAAAGCATCGATGAGTTTGATCTGCCCCATCTTCGCCACGGCCTTTGTGCGGGCGAAAAACTGTCGCGTCACTTGCACGAACATTGGTCCAACGTCACCAAAACCGAACTGTACGAGGCCTACGGAATGTCCGAGTGTTCGACCTTCATCTCGTCCAGCCCAACATATCCCGCGCAGGGTGAGACTTTGGGGCGACCGCAATCAGGCCGCCGTGTGGCCATCCTTGGCCCGGACGGCCCGGTCGCGGCAGGACAAGAGGGTACCATAGCCGTTCACCGCTCGGACCCCGGTCTGATGCTTACCTACCTGAATGCCCCGGACGAGGCAGAGGCGCGTATGCAGGATGAGTGGTTTCTGACCGGCGACCAGGGAGCAATGGCCGAGGACGGCCAGATCACTTATCTCGGCCGTGACGATGACATGATGAATGCGGGCGGATATCGCGTTTCACCCGTCGAAGTCGAATCCGTCCTGAGCAGATACCCCGGAATTACCCAAGTTGGCGCGGCCTCGGTCGAGGTGAAACAAGATACCTTTGTCATCGCAGTATTCTATACCGGGCCGGCAAGACTGGACGAGGCCGCGTTACAGTCCTATGTGGAGGCCAACCTGGCGCGCTACAAGCAACCGCGCGCCTTCGTCCACCTTCCCGCCCTGCCCGTCGGAGGCAACGGCAAACTTCTGCGCCGCGCTTTGCCGGCCTATTTCAAGGCTCAGTCCAAATGACACAAACCGTCAAGCTCGATATTCTGTCCGATCCGATTTGCCCTTGGTGCTACATCGGCAAGACACATCTGGACAAGGCATTGGCGGCGATACCCGATCATCCGTTCGTCATTGAGTGGCATCCCTTTCAGCTCAACCCGGAAATGCCCGAGGGTGGGATGGATCGACGCGAATATCTTGAGCGGAAATTCGGCGGCCAAAAAGGCGCTGTGCGCGCCTATACTCCGGTTGTCGAACATGCTGAAAAGGCCGGTCTGAACATCAACTTTGAAAGCATGCGGAGAACGCCCAACACGCTGGATGCACACCGTCTGATCCACTGGGCCGGGATCGAAGGTAAACAGAACGAGGTCGTCGATGCCCTGTTCACTGCGTATTTCGTGGAAGGTCGGGACATTGGTGAGCACGATGTTCTTGCCGACATAGCCGACGCCGCAGGCATGGACGCCTCAGTGGTGCGAAAGCTGCTGAAATCGGATGCCGACCGCGAGGATATCCGCAATCGTGACACCCACTCTCGGAAAATGGGCTTGAACTCGGTTCCGACCTATATCATCGCCAATCAACATGCCGTTCCTGGAGCTCAGGCGCCTGATCTTTGGGAAAAGGTGATTGGTGAAATTATGTCTCAATCCGAGCCTTCATCTGCATAATAGCACAGAGGTCTGTGCATTTTTCATCCCTAGCGCCGCCTGATCCCGCGTGATAGCGCGAACGGGTAAGGAGTCCCACATGGCTGACCGTATGTCCAAGGGCGAGTTCATCGCGCTTATCGCGATGATGTTCGCCACTATTGCGTTTTCGATAGACTCGATGCTGCCCGCCCTACCCGAAATCGGCATGCAGCTTAGCCCAGATGACGTGAACAAGGCACAATTGATCCTGACATCATTTGTGTTGGGTATGGGGATTGGCACCTTTTTCACGGGTCCGCTGTCTGACGCATTCGGGCGGAAACCAGTGATTTATGGCGGTGCCTGCCTTTACATCATTGCCTCAGCCGTCGCCTGGGCCAGTTCCTCGCTTGAACTGGTGCTGGCAGCGCGGGTGGCGCAGGGTCTGGGCGCGGCCGGGCCGCGTGTCGTTGCCATGGCGATTGTACGTGATCTTTACTCGGGCCGGGAAATGGCGCGGATTATTTCGATCGCCATGATGATATTCACCCTTGTACCCGCCATCGCGCCGATGCTGGGCGCAGGCGTCATCGCCATCACGGGCTGGCGCGGTATATTCATATCATTCATCCTGTTCTCGCTGATTACAATCATCTGGATGGGCCTGCGCCTGCCCGAGTCACTTGCACGCGAAAATCGCCGCCCATTCCGGCTGCCACTGATGATCGCCGCGGCGCAAGAGATGTTCGCCCATCCGTCAGTGCGCCTGTCAATCTTGGTTCAGACATTGTGCATGGGTACGCTCTTTACCATGCTCACCATGGTGCAGCCGGTTTATGACATCATCCATGACCGGGCAGACAGCTTTCCCTTCTGGTTCGGATTTGTCGCACTCATCTCAGGTTCGGCCAGCCTGCTGAACGCAGCCGTCGTAGTCCGCGTGGGAATGCGCAAGATGGTGACATGGACGTTGGGGGCGCAGATATTTCTGACATCGGGGGTCATCCTTCTGAGCAATCTTGACCTGTCACCCAATGCGTCATTTGCACTATTTGTTGCATGGCAAACATCCATCTTCTTTATGGCGGGAACCACCCTTGGCAACCTGAACGCCATCGCGATGGAGCCGATGGGCCATATCGCCGGAATGGCAGCGTCTGTTATCGGCGCAATCTCAACGGTTCTTGCTGCAGCAATCGCCGCGCCGATCGGGTTGCTTTTCAACGGCTCAATCACTCCGTTGACAACGGGTATCCTGACGATGTGCGTGGTCGCTTTCGGGTTGATGGTCCACATGGGCAGGATTGAGGAAAGACTGCCTGCCTGACCTGTGCAGAGCAAATGAAACGCGCTAACCTTTCCGCAAAGCGTGGGGAGGTTTTGATGAGCGACTACTATGATTTAGGCAGTTATTCCTGCCCTGTATCCACTTCGTCGGCTGAGGCCCAGCTGTGGTTCGACCGGGGCTTGAACTGGACCTATGGATACAATCACGAAGAGGCCATCGTCTGCTTCGAACGTGCACTTGAACATGATCCCCACTGCGCAATGGCCCATTGGGGGGTCGCCTATGCTGCTGGCCCGAACTACAACCTGCCCTGGGCTTTACGCGACGACGCCGGACGCGCCAAGGCACTGGCCTGTGCCTATGACGCCACGCAAAAGGCACTGGAACTGTCCGAATACTGCACACCTGTCGAGCAGGCGCTAATTGGCGCCCTGCCCGCCCGCTATCCGCAGCGTGATCCGATAGATGACATGCATATCTGGGACCATGATTTTGCCGATGCGATGCGCGCGGGTTTTGCAACCGCACCCGATAATCTGGAAGTGCGCACGATCTATGTCGAGGCACTGCTGAACCTGACGCCCTGGAAAATGTGGGATCTTTACACGGGCCAACCAGCGAAGGGTGCAAAGACAACCGAAGCTCGGGATGCCTTGGAAAGGGCCATGGCCGAAAACCCTGCGGCCATGACGCATCCCGGCATTCTGCATCTTTATGTGCACCTGATGGAAATGTCGCCGACACCCGAAAAGGCGCTCAAGGCCGGTGATGTGTTGCGTACACTGGTCCCCGATGCGGGCCATCTTGTGCACATGCCAACCCATATCGACGTTCTATGCGGTCACTATCAAAACGTTGTCCACTGGAACCAACAAGCCAGTGTTGCCGACCTCAAATACTACGAACGCGAAGGGGCGTTTAATATCTATACAGGCTATCGCCAGCACAATTATCACTTTGCAATCTACGGCGCGTTGTTTCTGGGTCAGATGGAACCCGCCCTGCGCGCCAATCAGGGCCTTTGGGACACAACACCCGAGGACATGCTGCGCATAGAGAGCCCGCCCATGGCTGATTACTTTGAAAGTTACATGGCGATGGGGCCGCATATTCTGATCCGCTTTGGTCAGTGGGAAAAAGCAAAGGCATTAGAGCTACCTTCCGACCCCGATCTCTATCGAACCCTGACCGCAACCACGCATTATGCACGCGCGATAGCCTTCGCCGCAACGGATCAGGTCCCTGATGCGGAAGCAGAAGAACAGGCGTTTCTTGCGGCCAAAGAGCGGGTTCCCGAGACGCGTCTTCTGCACAACAACCGCGTTGTTGACCTGCTTGAGATTGCCGGTGAAATGTTGCGTGGTGAGATTGAGTACCGAAAGGGAAACCACGAACTCGCCTATGCACATTTGCGCAGGTCCGTCGAACTGGACGACACCCTGCCCTATGATGAGCCGTGGGGTTGGATGCAACCCACGCGACATGCCTTGGGCGCATTGCTGTTCGAACAGGGGCATGCGGCCGAAGCAGAAGCGGTCTATCGCGAGGATCTGGGTTTGGGGGGCAGTCTTAGCCGCGCATCGATTCACCCGGACAATGTCTGGAGCCTCAAGGGACTGCACGATTGTCTGAAGGCACGCGGGGAAACTGTTGAAATCCTTCAGATCAAACAACGTCTGGACCTTGCTCTTGCCCGTGCCGACCGTGCAGTCGGCGCGTCCTGTTTCTGTGCGCAAGCTGCGATGAGGGCCGCTGAATGAAGTACTTTTCCATGCTGCTGTCCGTTGCTTTCATTGGCAGCCCGGTAACTGCTGAACGCCTGTCCTTTCCTCCTGTCGATCAGGCCGCCGATGATAACACGCTGGTCGTGTTCCGGAACGAACTGCTGGAAAAGATCGCGTCTCGCGACATTGAGGCGGTCGTTGATCTGGCCTGCCCGGATATCTACCTCAGTCACGGCGGGACCGGCGGACCGCTGGAGTTGCGCGCGAACCTGACCGAAACTTCGAATTCTTCGTCGGACGGCACAATTGGGCAAACCGACCTTTATTGGGATGCGTTACAGGAAACGCTGTCGCAACCGGGTTACTTCGACGATCTGGGCGAATTCTGGATGCCGCATCAATGGCAGATCACACTGCCCGCCGCACTTGATCCCTTCACCGCCTATTTCGTGACGGGCAACCGCGTGTCACTGCGCAAAGAGCCATCCCGAGACGCGCCGATCCTCGACGCAATCAGCCACGAGGTCGTAATCGTTCCTGATTTTCAGCCGGCCGCCGAATACCAACGGGTCCGCCTGACCGACGGCATCACCGGGTTTATGCACAGCGACTTCCTTTGGTCCATGGTTGGATACCGTGCGGCGCTGGTGAAATCCGACGCGGGCCAGTGGCAGTTGTGCACGTTCGTTGCCGGTGATTGACTTAGGCGCGGGCCTTTTTCATTTCGGCGATCAGCTTCTCGGCCAGATCGCGCGCTATCGCAAAAGCACCCTTGATCTTGTCGCTGTCCTTCTTCCAGTCGCGGCGCACAACGATCTTGTTGTCCTTGACCTTGGCCAGCCCACGCTGGTTCTGGATGAACTCGACCAACCCCTGAGGCGAGGCGAATTTGTCGTTGTGGAACTGAATCGTCGCGCCCTTGGGACCACCATCGAGCTTGGCAATGCCCGCCCGCTTGCACATCGCCTTGATGCGGACGACCAGCATCAGGGTGTTCACCTCTTTCGGCAACGCCCCAAACCGGTCGATCAGTTCGGCCGCAAAACCTTCCAGTTCAACCTTGGTCGACAGGGATGACAGGCGACGATACAGACCAAGACGAACGTCCAGATCGGGCACGTAGTCTTCGGGGATCAGGACCGGGACACCCAGATTGATCTGCGGCGCCCATTGGTCGTCGGCATCCGACAGCCCCTCCATCTCACCTGCCTTGATCTTGGCAATCGCCTCTTCCAGCATCGACTGATAGAGTTCGTAGCCCACATCGCGCATCTGACCCGACTGTTCCTCGCCCAGCAGGTTGCCCGCACCGCGAATGTCGAGGTCTTGAGAGGCCAACGTGAACCCGGCCCCCAGCGTGTCGAGCGACCCCAGAACACGCAGCCGTTTCTCGGCTGTTGCGGTCAGTTTTTGGCGCGGTTTCGTAGTTAGATAGGCATAGGCGCGTGTCTTTGACCGCCCCACCCGGCCCCTGATTTGATAAAGCTGCGACAGACCGAACATATCCGCCCGATGCACGACCATCGTGTTCGCGGTGGGAATGTCCAGACCGCTTTCCACAATCGTCGTGGCCAGCAGCACATCATACTTACCGTCGTAGAACGCGTTCATCCGATCGTCCAGTTCACCTGCCGCCATTTGCCCGTGGGCCACGACGTAGGTGAGTTCCGGCAGTTGGTCCTTCAGAAATTGTTCGATGTCCGGCAGGTCAGAGATGCGCGGCACCACGTAAAAACTCTGCCCGCCGCGATAATGTTCGCGCAATAGCGCCTCGCGAATTGTGACCGCGTCAAACTCGCTGACGTAAGTGCGAATGGCCAGACGGTCGATGGGCGGCGTGCCGATGATCGACAGATCACGCACACCGGTCAGCGACAGTTGCAGCGTTCGCGGAATAGGAGTCGCGGTCAGGGTCAGCACGTGGATGTCACTGCGCAGCTGTTTCAGGCGCTCTTTGTGACCAACACCGAAATGCTGTTCTTCGTCGATGATCAACAGACCCAGGTTGTTGAACCGTATCCCCTTGGCCAACAGGGCATGAGTACCGATCACAATATCAACTGTTCCGCGCGCAAGCCCGTCACGGGTCTGCTGCGCCTCTTTGGCCGAGACGAAGCGTGACAGTTGCCGGACCTCCAGCGGGAACCCCCGGAAGCGTTCTTTGAAAGAGGCCGCGTGCTGCCGCGCCAACAAAGTGGTCGGGGCAACGACAGCCACCTGAACCCCTGACATCGCAGCCACAAAAGCTGCGCGCATGGCGACCTCGGTCTTGCCGAACCCGACATCACCGCAGATCAGACGATCCATCGGCGCGCCCGAGTGCATGTCCTCCATCACTTCCGATATGGCGCGCAGTTGGTCGTCGGTTTCCTGATACGGGAAGCGGGCGCTGAATTCCTCCCACGCGTGGGGTGGCGGGTCCATGACCGGAGCTTTGCGCAAGGCGCGCTCGGCGGCGATGCGGATCAGCTTGTCCGCCATCTCGCGGATGCGCTCTTTCAGTTTGGCTTTCTTGGCCTGCCATGCGCCGCCGCCCAGTCTGTCCAGCAGCCCCTCGTCATGACCGTATTTCGACAACAGTTCTATGTTTTCAACCGGCAAGTACAGCTTGGACTGTTCAGCATATTCCAGCAGCAGGCATTCATGCGCCGCGCCGGCTGCCGTCACGACCTCCATCCCTCTATAGCGCCCAATCCCGTGATCCACATGCACCACCAGATCGCCGGGGCTGAGTGACTGGGTTTCGGTCAGGAAATTCTCGGCCTTGCGGCGCTTTTTTGGCTGGCGGATCAGGCGATCGCCCAACACATCCTGTTCCGCGATAACCGTCAGACCGGGCGTTTCAAACCCATGCTCCAACGCCCAGACGGACAGATGCAAACCGCGTTTACCAATGCGGCTGCCGTCGGTCACCGGAATGGCTTCGGCAAGCCCCTCATCCTCGATCAACCCGGTCAAACGCTCCCGCGCACCTTCGGAATACGAAGCGATAAGAACCGGCCCCTTGTCCAGTTTGTCTTTGATGTGGCTTGCCAACGCGCCAAACAGACTAATGCTTTCCTGCTGCCGTTCAGGGGCGAAATTGCGCCCGATCCTCCCCCCGGCATCAATCACACCCGGACCACTAGCCTGCGGCAGCGGATTGAACTGCAACACGCGACGATCACCGATAGTCTGGTCCCATGCAGCGTCATCCAGATAAAGCAAACCGGGCGGAGTGGGTTTGTACACCGTGTCCATGCGCGACCGGTTTTCCAGCGCCAGACGCCTTGTTTCATACTGGTCCTCGATACTCTCCCAACGCGCCAGCCGCGCAGGGGTTACCTGATCATCCAGTGTGACGGTTGCTTCGGGAAGATAGTCGAAAAGAGTCTCGAGCTTGTCGTGAAAAAACGGCAGCCAGTGTTCCATCCCCTGATGCTTGCGCCCTGCGCTAACCGCTTCGTATAGCGGGTCATCAGTTCCGGCGGCACCGAACTCGATCCGGTAATTCTGGCGGAACCGGGTTATTGCGGCATCGTCCAGTATGACTTCGGACACCGGGGAAAGTTCCACCACTTCCAGTTTTTCGGTCGTACGCTGCGACACCGGGTCGAACCGGCGGGCACCATCCAGAACATCACCGAACAGATCCAGCCGCACCGGGCCGGTTTCTCCGGGTGGGAATATGTCGATAATGCCACCCCGAATGGCATAGTCACCGGGCTCCATTACCGTTGGGCTTTGCGTGAACCCCATACGAACCAGAAAGTTCCGCAACGCATTTTCGTCAATGCGGTTTCCGACCCGCGCTGTAAAGGCAGCCTCGCGTAACACCTCTCGTGCCGGAACCCGCTGGGTTGCGGCGTTCAGGGTCGTCAGCAGCACAAATTGCCGGGGCATCTGATGCACCAGCGCGGCCAGCGTCGCCACCCGAGCAGCAGCGATATCCGGGTTAGGTGAAACCCGATCATATGGCAGGCAATCCCAGCCAGGAAAAAAGAAGACCGGCATGTCGGGGGCAAAGAAGGCCAGCGCCGCGCGCATCGCCTCCATCCGCTTGTCGTCACGGGCAACGTGACAGACCGGTCCACCCGAACGCGCGACCTCGTTCAGAACAAGTTGCGCGTCAAAGCCTTCGGGCGCGCCGCCAACTGTTACACAGTTCAGAGCCTTCATCGGTTGCCCTTGCATTGTTGTTAGTACAGAACACTGATCCCGATGTTCTGATACATCCCCCAAAGCGAAGTCACCAGTATCGCAACCATGCCAATTAGCTGAGAATACAACCGGCACCGCAGCAATCCTTTTGACACCAGTTCCAGCGTCATCTCCTGGCTGCCCAGTTTGCGGGCCAACCGAAAATTGAGCATTGCGACGAAGCTCATCGGGAAGATCAGCAGAAACACAGCCTGAGCAAATTCGACGCCATAATAAAATCCGAGCATTGCCAGTCCGGTAAACAGAAAACTTCCCATCAGGAAAATCATGAAACCGGACACTTCGACAATGTACAGGATCCTGTTCCTGTTGATCCTCACTATGTCCAGAAGGTCCGCTTCGGCCTGACCGCCGACGCGCCGGGCGCGCATGATCATGTCATACGGGACGCCCATGATCCAATGACTTGCAGAGGACCAGACCACGGCCAAAGCGATCCAGAACCACAGATTCGAGAAACTCCGCATGTCTATGAGTTCGAGAATCGTGGAATACCAGTCCAAGCCCCTGCCCTTTTCTTAAACGTCTTTAGGGGGTTCTATCGCGCAAACGCGGCCAATGGTACCCTTGAGAACTGGATGAATTCATGCCACCCAATGCGCGATAGTGCAAGGAGAGCGTGCCATGAAACCCACCGTCGCCCCGTATCCTCTCGCCCGGTTCCGCCGCGCGCGCCAATCCGAGGCGGTTCGGGGGCTGGTACGCGAGACCCAATTGTCAGTGAACGATCTGATCTGGCCTGTTTTCGTGCGCGACGGCGAAGGGATCGAAGAACCCGTGCCTTCGATGCCGGGCGTTATGCGCCGCTCTGTTGATCTGATCGCGAAAGCCGCGATTGAGGCACAGGCCCTTGGGATTCCCGCGGTATGCCTGTTTCCCTACACCGATCCGTCCCTGAAAACCGAGGACTGCGCCGAGGCCTGGAGCCCCGACAACCTGTCAAATCGTGCCATTCGGGCGATCAAGGCTGCGGCACCCGATATTGCAATCATGACCGATGTCGCGCTGGACCCGTACAATATCAATGGTCACGACGGCTATGTTGTTGACGGGGAAATCGTAAACGATGCCACGATCGAGGCCTTGGTCAAAATGACATTGGCACAGGCCGAGGCAGGTGCGGACATCATTGGCCCCTCAGACATGATGGATGGGCGGATTGGTGAAATGCGCAAGGCGCTGGAAGGTGCGGGGCACCACAATGTCATGATCCTCAGCTATGCCGCGAAATACGCCAGTGCTTTCTACGGACCGTTTCGCGATGCCGTGGGCGCATCCGGCGCGCTGACGGGCGACAAGAAGACCTATCAGATGGATCCGGCCAATTCGAACGAAGCCCTGCGCCTGATCGAGCGCGACCTGAGCGAAGGCGCCGATATGGTGATGATCAAACCGGGGATGCCCTATCTCGATATCTGTCGCCGGGTTAAGGACACGTTCGGAGCCCCGACATACGCCTATCAGGTCTCGGGTGAATACGCGATGATCAAAGCTGCGGCGCAGAATGGCTGGATCGATGGTGAAAAGGCGATGTTCGAAAGCCTGCTGGCTTTCAAACGGGCTGGCTGTGACGGAGTTCTGACGTATTTCGCCCCCGCAGTTGCTCGTATGCTGAACGGCTAAAACTCCAATTTCACGCAATTTTTCGCCTATTTAGGAACGGTGACTGGCAGCTTTCCCGTGACAGCGCCACCTAATCGGCGTATTCTTGCGCCCAAGACCGGGCCAACCCGGCTTAATCAGGCGTATCGACAGAGAAAGAAAAATGAGCAGTTCCCAATCTCCACGACTGACCCGTCGCGGCTTTGCTTTTGGCATGGCCGGACTGACGCTGACGGCCGCCTGCGGCAACGGCGTTGGCAACTCGAACGCAGCCACGATCGACGCGCGCGTGGATGCGACACTGAACGAAATGTACAGCCGTTATCCGAACACGATTGAAATCTCTGAAAAGGCAACCGGTCTGCTGGTGATGCCGTTGGTCACCGAGGCGGGATTTGTGTTTGGCGCGGGCTACGGGCGCGGCGCACTCCGCATTCAGGGTGTCACGGTAGACTACTACTCCGCCCTGAAAGGCAGCGCCGGATTGCAGATCGGTGCCCAGCAATATGCGCACGTCCTGTTCTTTATGACTCAGGACGCACTGAATGATTTCCGCCGGTCCAGCGGTTGGACCGCCGGTGCGGATATCGGCTATGTCGTCAGCGATCAGGGTGATTCCCTGTCCACCGACACCACGACCCTGCGCTCGCCCGTTCTGGCGGCCATATTCGGTCAGGCTGGGCTGCAGATCGGTGCGACATTGGACGGCACGAAGTATACCCGCATCATCCCCTAAACCGTTATTCACCACCCCCCTCTCGGCAACCCCGCCAACGGTATCTCACCTTGGCGGGGTTTATGTTTTAAGGCAGTTTTCCCAAGGTTCCCGGCCTGTTTCCCTTTCGGTTTCCCGCGCCTTCAACTAATCTTTGCATAACAAATATCCTGATGACACCGGAGAACAGATGGGTCTTATCTTTCGCTGGCTTGTGCGGTTAGCTGCAGGTCTGGTCGCACTGGTTGTCGCCGCTATTGTGCTGATCTATTTCCTCGCTGGCCAATCCCTGCCCGAGTACAACCAGACCCTCCAGGTCGAGGGGATATCCGCGCCGGTCGAAGTCGTTCGGGACAACGCTAATGTGCCCCATATTTTTGGTGAATCCGATCCGGATGTCTTTTTCGGGTTGGGGTATGCCCACGCGCAGGACCGTCTTTGGCAAATGACGGTAATGCGGCGCACGGTTCAGGGGCGTTTGTCTGAAGTGTTCGGAACCCGCACCGTTTCTGTCGACAAGCTGTTGCGTCGTCTGGATCTGTACGGTCTGGCCCGGCAATCAACAGAAGTTCAGGATGATTACACGCTTGCCGCGCTTGAAGGGTACGCGGCGGGCGTCAATGCCAGGCTGACTGAAATCAATGAAAAAGCACTGGGACGCGGTGCCCCTGAAATGTTTCTGTTCAATGCGCCGGTCGCCCCGTGGCAGCCTGCGGACAGCATCGCGATAATCAAGCTGATGGGGCTTCAGCTATCCGGGCATCTTCAGGAGGAGGTTCTGCGCGCGCGTACATCGCTGATGCTGGACAACCCTGCCCGTCTGGCCGATGTTCTGCCCGATGTACCCGGAGCCGGTATTGCCGCCCTTCCGGAATACTCAGCTCTGTTTCCAAATTTGCCTCGCTTTGCCCAAGGCACTCCTGCCGCGGACAGCCCAATTGCACCCTTCCCTCAACGCGGTCTGGCCGGTGCCTCTAACGCATGGTCAGCTGCGCCGTCACGTTCTGCAAGCGGTGGCACGCTGCTGGCAAATGACCCGCACTTGGGTTTCACCGCCCCCGGCACTTGGTATCTGGCGCGGCTTGAATTGGACAAGGGTGGCGTTATCGGCGCGTCAATTCCTGGTATTCCGGTGATCCTGACCGGGCGCAGTGATCGGTTGGGCTGGGGCGTGACCTCATCCTATCTCGACGATCAGGACGTTCATATCGAACAGTTGAATCCGGATAACCCCGAAGAATATCTGTCTCCGGATGGTTTCAAAAAATTCAGGTCCCGCCCATCGATCATTGAGATCAAGGATGCGCCGCCAATCACGCTGACCCTGCGTTGGACCGAAAACGGGCCGGTTCTGCCCGGCAGCCACTATAATCTTGAAACCATAACGCCACCCGGCCACGTCGCTTCACTGTCATGGACTGCACTCAGCCCAAAGGACACATCCATGACTGCGGCTATGGCCCTGATGAACGCGGACAATGTTCGTCAGGCCATTCGCGGAGCCGAAGGTTTTCTGGCGCCATCTCAAAATCTGTCCCTCGTGGACAAGACAACCATCGGGATGAAGCTGATCGGCGCGATGCCCAGCAGAAACCCTCGCCATCAAAGCAAGGGCCGCATCCCCAGCCCCGGCTGGTTGCAGGAGAATCTGTGGCAGGGTCGCCTGCCTTATTCCAAAAACCCCGAGTTCGTAGCGCCAGTGGGAGGGCTTTTGGGCAATACCAACAACAAGATCGTCGATCGCCCATTTCCCGATCATGTCTCGTTTCATTGGGGCGATACCCAGCGCGTTGAGCGGTGGGAAAAACTGATGCAATCGCGCGAAGTTCACACCCGTGACAGCTTTATCGAAGCTCAATTGGATACGGTCAGCTTCACCGCCCGCTCCCTGCTGCCATTGGTGGGGGCAGATTTATGGTTTACCGGGGAATCCGCACCGGAAGGTACCCCCGAACGTCAACGGCAGATTGCATTGGCGCTTTTGGCCGAGTGGAACGGCGAAATGAACGAGCATTTGCCGGAACCACTGATCTACGCAGCGTGGCTTCGGGCATTGCAAAACCGACTGATTGTGGACGAGCTGGGGCCGCTTGCCAGTGAATACAAGCATGTCGAACCGCTGTTCATCGAACGGGTCTACCGGGATATTGATGGTGCTTCGGTCTGGTGCGATGTCATTCAAAGCGCCCCGCAGGAAACTTGTACGGACATGGCCCGGCTTGCACTGGACGATGCACTGATCTGGATTACCGAAAGATACGGAAGTGCGCTGGAGTCGCTTCGCTGGGGCGATGCGCATCAGGCCACGCATGACCATCCGGTTCTGGGTTCTGTGCCGCTGCTTCGGTACTTTGTGAATATCCGGCAATCGACCAGCGGCGGCGACAACACCCTGCTTCGCGGGCGTACATCAGGTGAAGGGCCGGACCCGTTCCAGAATGTGCATGGTGCAGGTTACCGCGGCGTTTATGACTTTGCCGATCCCGACAGTTCGGTGTTTATCACCGCTACCGGCCAATCCGGGCATTTCCTTTCCCGTTATTATGACGATCAGGCGCAACTCTGGCGGCGCGGCGAGTATCTGCCCATGTCGCTGGATGCAAATCTCGCAAGGGCGGCTGCCGTGGGAACGACCCATCTGGTTCCCCGCTGATACAGGTCTACTGCTTTCGCCCATTTAGGCAAATCCCCGCCCCTTTTGCGGCACGGCGTGGACCTTCCGCCCGATTTTCGCGTACCTTTCCGGGAACGGCGCACCAAATTGGGGGTACAGATGGGGAGCGTTCGAGATACTCTTAACAATCTGGCGCGCGACTACGCAATCGCGTGGAGTACGGGGAACGGAGAGATCGTCTCTGAGTTTTTTGAGTTGAACGGAAGCGTATCCGTCAACCGTGGTGTCCCGCTGGAGGGGCGTGCCGCCATAGCGAAAATGGTGCGGGACGTTCATGCCGAAATTCCCGATCTTGAGCTTCGGTGCGATATGTTGCGATGGGCTGGCAACCATGCAATTTTTGTGTGGACCCTAGAGGGCCATCATTTCGAAACGAACAATCACATTGTGAGCCGCGGCTGGGAAGATTGGGAGTTTGGCGCAGATAACAAAATTCTATCTGCGCAAAATTGGTACGATGCTGAGGAATACCAGCGCCAGATCGAAGGTCGCTGAGGCTAAAGCGCGTAATATTGCGCTTCCTGCTTGTTGGTCCAACGAACGGTGATTTCGAACCCGTCTTCGGTTTGGGCTTCGGATCGCACGACATCCTGACGATACAGCCAAGCCCGCTTGTTCCCTTCGGCGAACCCCAGATTCAAGGTGGCTTCGTGACGGGCACCCTGCAGTTGGGCCGCAATTTCCGCCAACAAGGGGTCAACGCCGTCACCGGTGATTGCCGAAATCGCAAAGATCGACGGATCGCGATCAGCGCGGGCCAGCGCGGCCTCGCGCTCTTCAGGCGCCAGCAAATCGGTCTTGTTCCATACCTCAAGGCGGGCGCGATCTTCACCTACCCCCAATGAGGTCAGGATAGCCTCGACATCCTGAGCCTGCGCTTCGGTTTCCTCGTGACTGATATCTCTGACGTGAACGATGAGGTCGGCCCCCAGAACCTCTTCCAGTGTCGCGCGAAACGCTGCCACCAGTTCCGTCGGCAGGTTCGAGATAAACCCCACCGTGTCAGACAGGATCACTTCGGGTCCATCGGGCAACTCAACACGCCGCATTGTCGGGTCCAGCGTGGCAAAAAGCATGTCTTTTGCCATGACCTCTGCCCCGGTCAGGCGATTGAACAGCGTGGATTTACCGGCATTGGTGTAACCGACCAGCGCAACAATCGGATATGGGATTTTGGCCCGCGCCGCGCGATGCAGCGTCCGCGTCTTGACGACCTTTTGCAGTTGTCGCCTGAGGCGCACAAGCTGCTCGTCGATCGCGCGACGGTCCGCCTCAATCTGGGTTTCACCGGGACCGCCGACGAACCCCAACCCGCCCCTTTGACGTTCCAGGTGCGTCCAAGCCCGAACCAGCCGCGTACGCTGATAGCTGAGCGCGGCCATCTCAACCTGCAACACACCCTCGCGCGTGCGGGCGCGATCCGAAAAAATCTCGAGGATCAATCCCGTGCGGTCAAGAATTTTGACCTGCCATGCCTTTTCCAGATTGCGCTGCTGAACCGGAGAAACCGGTCCGTCAATCAGAACCAGTTCAACCTTGTTGTCATGGAACTTCTCTCGCAGTTCCTCGATTTTTCCTGTGCCAAACAAATGTCCCGGCTGCGCGCGTTGCAACCGCACAATCTCGGAACCGATCACATCCAGATCGGGCAGCGCCGCCGCAAGTGCGACGGCTTCCTCCAGCGCTGGTTCGGGAACACGGCGCGTATCGTCTGACTTGATTTCGGGATGCAGCACCCAGGCGCGGGTGCGCACCCTGTCATGTTCCATCAAGAGGCGTCTTCGCCCTCATACAGGTTGATCGGCTGTGACGGCATGATGGTTGAAATCGCGTGCTTATAGACCAGCTGCGACTGTCCGTCGCGGCGCAACAATACACAGAAATTGTCGAACCAAGTGATTACACCCTGCAATTTCACGCCGTTGATCAGGAATATCGTGACCGGGACTTTTGCTTTCCGTACATTGTTCAGGAATGCGTCCTGAAGATTCTGTCTGTCCGAAGCCATATTTTTATAATCTCGCCGTTGTTCTTGCTACGCGCTGCGGACCAACGCGCTCCCTCCTGACAAGTATGGAGTGGCGCGCCAAGATATTCCAGATGAAAAAACAGATGGATGAAAGCTGTTGTTTCCGGTGTCCTAGCCCCGCCACAACGCAGGCGTTGCCAAAGCGATGATTGCAAGGGTTTCAAGACGCCCGATTACCATCGCTGCGCACAGTGTCAGTTTTGTGCTGGCACCGAGGTCGGCCAGCCGGATTGGGACGTCTGTTGCAAGTTCGATCAGCGGTCCTGTGGTACTGAGGCTTGCAACACTCAGCACCATCGCCTGTTCGAATCCGACACCCTGAGCAGACAAAACAATGTTGAACAGCGCCAGCGACAGGGCAAACAACATGAAAAATATCCACGCGATAAACGCGCCGTTTTTCTGAATGCGTCGGTGCCCGCCAGAGCCACCAACTGATGACGGATGGATAAGGCGTCCGATCTCACGTGCGCCGTTCAGGTATAGCGCAAAGACCCGCAAAAGCTTGACCCCGCCCGCAGTGGTGGCAACGCCACCGCCTATCAGCGCCAGACCCATCAGGATCAGCCCCGGCGTACCAAGGCCTGACAATTGCTGTGCATCATTCCAGTGCGCGCTTTCGAAACCTGTTGTTGTCAGAAAGGACATTGCGGTCAACAACATACCCCAGAAAACGGAAAGCGCCTGTTCCGGCTGGGGGTCGACACCAATTTCGCTGGCTGCAAACAAAATCCTGAACGACAGAATTATAGCAACGACCAGAACGATCATCAGGCCAATGCGAAATTCGGGGTCTTTGTCCAGCCGCGAATACCCCCTGGTTGCGGTGTCCGCCGAGAAGGTCAGACGGGACAAAGCAAAGAACAAAAACAGGAACAGAATTGCCTCACCCGTGAAACCTGCGGACGACCCCTCCAACCCGCCAACTGGCGAGATTCCCGAAGTGGCCATGACCGACATCGCGTGGCAAATGGCGGTCAACCCTTCCTCACCGGCGATCAAAAGCAAGATCCAAATGACGACAGTCAGCCCGACATAAACCGGCGCCAGAGTTCGCGTTACCCGCAGCAAACGCCCCCTCGGATCTACCCTCTCGCTCTGAGCAACGCCCGAAACTGGCCGACCGGGTACGCCCTGAGCAGTTACCTCGAAACCACCCAGTGACAGAGGGGCAAGAATGGCCGAGGCCGCAACCCACATCAAAAGACCGCCCATCCAACCGACCTGAGCTCGCCACAAATGCAAAGGCGAAGACAGCCGCGCGGGATCGTTGAACAAGTCGGCGCCTGTGGTGGTCAGGGCACTGACCATTTCGAAATATGCATTAATAAATGTCGTGGTTCCAAGCGCGTCATGCAACGGGATAGCCAGAAACAAGGGCAAGGCCAAAAACACGCCCAGCAATACCGCCAATTGGCCAAGTGTGCCCCGCTTTGGTTGCCGGTTCATGGACGCCAAAGCGATCATCGTCATGATAATCAGACCCAAAAGTCCGGAATAGAAAAACGAGCGTGATGTCGGATGATCGTCCAATGCCAGCGCGTAGATGGCGGGAATCCACATCGATACGGAAACGATCCCCCAAATCAACAGAAACAGCGGCAACCGCCGGAATACACTAAGGTCCTGTTGCCGCGTGTGTTTCATCAGAAAAAGTCGATCGAAACCTGCATCAAGCGCTCGACCTCGGGAACGTCATCGGCCATCGCAAAGATCGCAACCACATCCTTTTCGTCAATGCGTAGGCTACCGGTGGGGCGAACCACCTCGTCACCCTTGCGAACCGCGCCGACCAATACGCCCTCGGGAAAGTCGATGTCCCGCAGTTTCTGACCAGCCATGGGAGAGGTGGAAAGAACCTCGGCCTCGATAACCTCGGCCTCGGCGTCACCAATGGAATAGACCTGACGCACGCGACCGTGGCGGATGTGCCGTAAAATCGAACTCACAGTCGTGGCGCGTGGATTGATATAGGCGTCAATGCCCAGCGGCCCCATCAGAGCAACCATGCTGGGATCATTAATCAGCGCAATCGCCAGCGCACAACCGTCCGCCTTGGCCCGTACAGCCGCCAGCATGTTGGTGCGATCATCGTCCGTGACCGCCAGCATTGCATCCGCCCGCTCAATCCCCGCTTCGCTCAGCAACGCGGAATCCAGACCGTCACCGTTCAGCACAATCGTGCGTTCCAACGCTTCGGCGGCCACTTCCGCGCATCCTCGGTCGCGCTCGATGACCTTGGCGCGCACGCGGCTTTCGCGTTCCTCCAGCGTCTTTGCCACTTCAAGACCGACATTGCCGCCACCAACGATGACTACCCGATCCTGCTTTTTTTGCGCCTTTCCGAATACTTCCATGGTTCGGTCGACATCTTTGACGTTGGTGAACACGTAGCATTCGTCGCCGACAAACAACTGATCATCCGGTTCCGGGGCAAACAGAGACCCCTCGCGGCGCACACCTACCACGATGGAACTGAGGGTCGAAAACAGGTCCGTCAACTGCCTGAGGGGCGTGTTGACGATAGGGCATTCCTCATCGACGCGGATGCCAAGCAATTGCGCCTTCCCGTCCATGAAAATCTCAGTGTCAAATGCAGACGGGGCGGATAGGCGACGCATCGCAGCGGCGGCCACCTCGCGCTCGGGGCTGATCACCACATCAATCGGAAGATGGTCGCGTCGATACAGGTCCGAGTGAATGGCTTCGAGGTATGACTTTGAACGCAGACGCGCAATCTTGCGCTGAATCGAAAAGACCGAATGCGCCATTTGGCAGGTAACCATGTTCACTTCGTCAGAATGGGTCGCGGCGATGATCATATCCGCGTCACGCGCCCCTGCCCGATCCAGAACATCCGGGTAACTGGCAAAACCTGCAATCCCCTGAACGTCCAGAGTCTCGGTCGCCCGGCGCACCAGGTCCGGATTGTTGTCGACCACAGTGACGTCGTTCAGCTCACCCGACAGGTGCCGCGCGATCTGCCAGCCAACCTGACCGGCGCCGCAAATGATGACCTTCATGCTTCTGGCCCTTCTGCCTGAGAGTTTTGAATGACAGATGCCCTAAGGACGGTCAATTGATTTGTCATGGCCAACCGCCTGAGGCAAGATAACTGTATGAAAACAATACTTCGTCTTATTCTGCCCGTTGTTTTGCTGTCATCCTGCGGCTCGCTTTCCCTCTATTACCGCGAGGGGCAAACAGTTTCGCGCATGCAAACCGAAACGACTGCCTGCCAGGTAAAGGCCTTGAAAGAGGCCCCGGTGGCGAACCAGATCCGCCAATCCGCACCGGTCTATTGGCCGGGGACGAGGCGTTGCGACAGTCAGGGGCGCTGCTATACGACACCTGGCTGGTGGCAACCCGGGCGAATTTATTCAGTCGATGTAAATCAGAGCCTTCGCAACCAGATTGAGGCACAATGCATGGCCGGCAAAGGCTATCGCTCGGTAACACTGCCACCGTGCAAACAAAGCGTGAAGGCACAAGTGGCACCAGCCCGAACCACCACCCTGCCGCCACTGAGTGGGGCGTCCTGTTTCAGGAAGTTCGACGATGGCTCATTCCAGATCGTCACCCCCGGACAGGCGGGGTGATGTCCGGCGGATTATTCCGCCGGCTCATGCTCGTCGACATGCGCAACACGTGCGCCAGATTTGTTTGATGTCACAACACCCAGCGACTTAAGCTTGCGATGCAGCGCGCTGCGCTCCATGCCGACGAAACTGGCGGTTCGACTGATGTTGCCCCCAAAGCGATTGATCTGAGTCAGCAGGTATTCGCGCTCAAAGGCTTCCCGCGCTTCGCGCAACGGCAGGGTCGCCAGCGCACCGGACAGGACAACGCGGCCATCCTCTTCGGCTTTGTCCTCTTCGTTCGGCAATTCGCGGGCCTCAATGGGACCCGTACTTTCACCAAGGATCAGAACGCGTTCGACCAGGTTCTTCAACTGACGCACGTTGCCGGGCCAGGCCATGGTCTGAAGAAGTGCCACCGCCTCCTCCGACAATTCCCGCACTGGCAGCCCCTGAGCTTCGTTGTGCATTTCAATGAAGTGCTGAGCCAGAACCGGAATGTCTTCACGCCGCTCCTCCAGAGAGGGGATCGGGATCGGAACAACGTTCAAACGATGATACAGCTCCTCGCGGAACCGCTCGGCTGCAATTTCAGCATCAAGATCCTTGTTCGTCGAAGAAATGACGCGCAGGTCCACCCTGACCTTGTCCGTGCCACCAACCCTTTGGAACTGCTGGTCCACCAGCACCCGCAGGATTTTGGACTGCGTTCCAAGCGGCATGTCCGCAACTTCGTCAAAAAAGACGATGCCGCCGTGCGCCTCTTCCAAAAGGCCGGGTTCGACGCCCCGTTCTGTAGTTTCCCTGCCGAACAGAACCTCTTCCATTCGCTCTGGCTCGACACCCGCACAGTTGACAGTAACAAAGGGCGCATTGGCCCTGTTGGAATGGGCGTGGATGTAACGCGCCGCAATTTCCTTGCCCGATCCGGCGGGGCCGCGCAGCATGACGCGGCCATTGGATTTGGTGACCTTGTCCAACTGGCCCTGCATCGCACGGAAGGATGCAGATTTTCCGATCATGTCCGAGCTGCTGACCTCTTTGCGCTTGAGCGCGGCGTTCTCGCGGCGCAGGCGCGAGGTTTCCATCGCGCGCCTGATAACAACCATCAGCTGGTCAATGTTGAACGGCTTTTCGATAAAGTCGTAGGCGCCCTGCTTGATGGCTGCCACGGCGATCTCGATATTGCCGTGACCAGAAATGATAACGACCGGAACGTCCGGATTGTCGCGTTTGACGGCCTTTAGAATATCGATGCCATCCATCCGGCTGTCCTTCAGCCAGATGTCCAGAATCAACAATCCCGGCGGCTCGGCGTTGATTGCGGCCATGCAATCGTCGGAATTTCCGGCCAGCCGGGTGGAAAAGCCTTCGTCCTTAAGAATGTCGGACACCAGTTCACGAATATCGCGCTCGTCATCTACGATCAGAATGTCGCTCATGTTGGGCCTGCTTTCATTTTGGTTTTAATTGCCTGCTTTGCTGGCGCTTCAGCGGCGGTCGAATTAACCCCCGGCAAACGGATCACGGCCATTGCGCCAAAATGGATCTGTCCGTCAAATACCGGTGCGTCCTCCAACGTCAACGCACCGCCATGTTCTTCGATAATCTTCTTCACAATCGGCAACCCAAGTCCGGTGCCCTCGTCGCGTGTGGTGACATAAGGTTCAAACAGCCGGGCACGATCTTCCGGCAGTCCGACCCCGTTATCTGCAATGGTGATCAGCGTATCACCGGATTCTTCCATTACCCGCACTTCGATCCGGGGCTTCAGATTTTCCGGCGCCCCTTTTTTCTTTAGTGTTTCAATTGCTTCACCAGCATTCTTGATAAGATTGGTCAGCGCCTGATTCAGCATCGTGGCATCCAGATCGCCCAGCATCGGCTGATCGGGCAGATATGCGTCAATCTGAACATCAGGCTGACCGGCCTGCTGCAACAACACGGCCTCGCGCACCAACTCGACAACATCTTCTTCATGACGGTCGGGTTCGGGCATCCGTGCGAACTTGGAAAATTCGTCAACGATGCGGCGCAGATCATTCGTCTGGCGCACGATGACATCCGTCATCGACTCAAGGCTATCGCAATCCGCCTCATCCAGTTTCTTGGCAAACTTGCGCTTGATCCTCTCTGCGCTCAGCTGGATAGGCGTAAGCGGGTTCTTGATCTCATGCGCAATACGCCGTGCGACATCCCCCCATGCCGCCATGCGCTGTGCACTGACAAGGTCGGTCACGTCGTCGAAGGCCACCACGTACCCCTCAAGGCCGCCGTCCTCGCCACGACGTGTGGCCATACGCACCAACAGATTCTCCAGCTGCCCTTTGCGCGTTACTTTAACCTCGCCCTGCACGGCCTCCTGATTGCTTCCCATCAGGCTGTCGAACAGGGGCAGGAATTCGGGCACGGCAATCCCAAGCGCCAGATTTTGCTCTCCTCCCGACCAGTCTAGCAGGCGCTCGGCCGAGCGGTTCACAAACGTGACGCACCCATCGGGATCGACGCCGACGACGCCCGAAGTTACCGAACTCAGCACTGAATCAAAAAGACGGCGGCGTCGCTCGATCTGGCGCGTATTTTCCAGCAGCGTGTCCCTTTGACCTTTGAGTTGTCGGGTCATCTGGTTGAAATAGCGGCCCAGCATCGCGATCTCGTCGTCACTGGCTTCTTCGATGACCTGAACATCCAGATCACCCGCGCCAACACGCTGCGCCGCTGTCGTCAGACGCCCGACTGGACGGGACAGACGCTCGGCAAACCACATCGCCAGCGACACGGCAGCCAGGATCAGAATGACCGCAAAACCCAGATATAGCAGGCCGAACTCGAACAGCACCCTGCCCCGTTCACTTTCCAGCTGCTGATAGAACTGAGCGGTTTCCTTGGTATCATCCAGCAGCGTCAGAAGCTCTCCGTCGACTTCACGGCTGACATACAGATAGCGGTCCAAATACGCCCTAAGCGGTACCAGAGCGCGAAATTCACTGTTCGCCCAGTCGTCAATGATCAGAATACCGGCGTCTTCGGCGTCCACGATCTGTTGTGGCGTGGGACGCTCAAAGTTGAACAAGTAGGACCGGTCGCCACGAGACTGAATCTCACCGCTGCCATCGATAACATATGCCTCTCTCAGGCCGCGCTGAATCTGCCCCTGTCCCTGTGCCAGAACTTCGCGCAGTTCCGCATCCGTGATGTAAAAATTCAATGACCGCGCATTGTCCAAAAAGCGCGCCAGAACCGTTGCATCCTGCATCAGCCCTTGGCGGTGCTCATGTTCATAAGCTTCAGCCGCGGTCAGCGAAGAACCAACGACCTGCCTTACACGATCCGAAAACCACCCTTCGAGGCCGATGTTCACCGTCAGTCCAGCGAAGATCGCGACCGTCACCGTCGGAACCAGCGCCAACAGCGTAAATGCGCCAATCAGGCGCAAATGCAGCCTCGAACCAGCCGATTTTGCCCGTCGCGCGGCGACCAGACTTGCCAACTGGCTGAGTACAAGCGCCGCAACAACCAGCACATAAACCAGATCTGCAAGGAGAATCAGCCTGAGTGTCGGAGCCGTCGCACCCAGATCGAAAGGACCGATGATCAGATAAGTTGCCAGAGTTAAAATCGGCCCAAGAACAACAAGCCCTAAGGTGCCGAAATTCCTCAGCCTTCGGGACTTGCGCCACCGATTGATCGATAGGATCGGCCCGTTCTGTGCCCGGGTTGCCACCGTCTGCCCTCATCCTGATGTGTCGCCGCAGCGACGTACCGCCATATATCGTGGTCCTTGCCGGGTGCGAACCCGGATGCCACGGTTTGTGTGGCGATATTACATCAGTTTGCGTCGGCGTGTCACCTGAATATCGAGATCGGTCACTTTTTTGCGCAACGTATTTCTGTTGATCCCGAGCAACTCGGCACATTTCGCCTGATTTCCGGCAGTTGCCTCAAGTGCAATTTCAATCAGGGGCGCCTCAACTTCGCGCAAAATCCTCTGATACAGCCCCGGCGGCGGTAGAATGTTGCCATGCAGATCGAAATATCGCCTCAGATGGCGCGCAACAGACGCAGATAATTTCTCGCGTTCGCCACCGCCCAGAATCGGTTCGGCTTCGGGTTGGCTGCCCAACACGGCCTCAACCTCGGCCCGGCTGATTTCGTCTGCGCGGCTGGTAAGGCTCAGGCGGCGAATGGCATTTTCCAGTTGCCGTACATTTCCGGGCCACGAATACCGGCGCATCAATTCGACTGCTTCGGCGCTGAGCCGCCGTATGGTGCCAGCATCGCGTTCTTCACGAACCAAAAAGTGTTCTGCCAGCAAGGGGATATCGTCCACTCTTTCACGCAAGGCCGGCACGTGGATCGTGGCGCCGCACAAACGGTAGTACAGGTCCTGCCTGACCCGACCATCCTCCATTGCTTCGGTCAGATCCGATTGGCTTGTCGCCATGAAACGGGGGACATGATCGCCGGGCGCATCCATCATGCGCACAATCCGCGCCTGCATTTCCTCGTCGATATCGCCGATCTCATCAATCAATAGAGTCCCGCCTCGTACCCGCGCCATGATCCGCGCGGGGCCCTCCAATTCCCTCAGGTCAGTGGCGGTGGCTGTCACGAAAGGCAAGGTGCGTCGGTCGGAAAAGTCGTGGATAGCGCGTGCAATCAGGGACTTGCCGGTGCCGCTTTCGCCCGAAATCATGACGGACAGATCGGTATTCATGACCCGCGCCACCAACCGATAAAGCGCCTGCATGACCGGGGTACGACCGACCAGAGGCAATTCTTCGGGGCGCTCGCTGCGTTCTTCTGCTGGCTCGGGTTGCGCGCGCAGTTTTTGCTCCAACGCCCGCGCTGTGCGTTTCATCAGATCCGGCAGGTCGAACGGTTTGGGCAGATAGTCATAGGCCTCGGCCTCGGCCGCCTGAATCGCCGTCATAATGGTGTTCTGGGCAGATATGACGATAACCGGTAGCCCGGGGCGATCCTCCGCAATCTTGGGCAGCATCTCCAAGCCGTTGCCGTCTGGCATGACCACGTCCGAGATCACCACATCCCCCTTGCCCTCACCCACCCAGCGCATCAGCGTGGTAAGTGAGGATGTGGCGTGTACCTTGCACCCTGCGCGGGTCAACGCCTGTGTCAGTACGGTACGGATCGTACGATCATCGTCTGCAACCAGAACTGTGCCATCCATCAGGTGTTCTCCTTATCCAGTCTTTCCAGCGGCGCGCGACGTAGCGACAGGCGGAACACGGTGCGCCCGGGCACCGAATCCACCGAAATCCAGCCGTTGTGGTCCGAAACGATCTTGCTGACCAAGGCCAGACCCAGCCCTGTGCCATTCTCCCGTCCGGATACGAACGGATCGAAAATGTCACCGCGGATATCTTCCGGCAGTCCCGGCCCGTCATCCAAAATCTCTATCTGCAAAGGCAGCGAATGCCCGGTTCCGTCACTGCGACGCAGGCGGAACGAATGTTCAAAGTAGGTGCGCAACCTGATCGTGCCGCCATCGGTTCCGGCGGCCTCGGACGCGTTTCTGAGCAGATTCAGCACCACCTGTAACAACTGATCCGGATCGCCGAAGGCCAGCGGCAGCGACGGATCGTAATCCTCGACAATTGTCATATGCGCACCAAACCCCAGCAAAGCCGAGCGACGCGCACGGTCCAGAACATCGTGAATATTGACGGGTTTGAAATCCGGCTCGCACAGGTTTCCGAATTGCTCGACCTGTTCCAGAAGCTTAACGATCCGGCGACTTTCTTCGACAATAAGGTCTGTCAGTTCAAGGTCTTGCGGCGGTATATTCATGCTAAGCAACTGCGCCGCCCCGGTGATCCCCGCCAAGGGATTCTTGATCTCATGCGCCAGCATTTCGGCCATGCCGATAGCCGATTGCGCAGCAGATTTGACGGTGTGGCTTTGCGTCATGCGCCCTGCCAGTTCGCGCGGGGAAATGATCATGATCATTACACCGGGATGCCCGGCCAGCGGTGCGATTTGCAGCGCACATTGCAGCGGCGCACGGTTACCTGAGCCAACGTCGACATCATTGACGAACAAAGGGGTCCCATGTTCTCTGGCGCGCAGAAAGGCCTCCTCCAGCGGCGCATCCACAGCAATCTGATCCCAGACCGGATGCCCAACAACGGACTTGCGCGAGGCATTCAGAAACCCCTCACCCGCAGAGTTCACATCCGCAATGCGATCTTCGGCATCAATGATGAACGCCGGAACCGGTAGTGAGGCCCAGATATCCTGATCCGAGGTCATGCGGCCTGCCCTACATCCGGAGCCAGCGCATCGCCCAGCAAGCGCATCACCTCGCCGGAATCACGCGAGGTCAGAACCACGCGGCGCAATGGCGCTGGCGTTTGCGCGCCATCCATGTACCAACCCAAGTGCTTACGGGCGACGCGCAAGCCAAGGTCCGGGCCGTAAAACTCCAGCATCGCCTGATAGTGTTCACGCACCATCTCGATTAAATCCGGGCCTTGCGGAATTTGTGGTGCACCGGCACCGTACAAATCATGGCATATCTGCGCCAACAGCCAGGGTTTGCCTTGCGCGCCGCGCCCCACCATGACCCCATCCGAACCAGAGTGATCCAGCGCCGTTCGCGCACTTTGGGTGTCAGTAATGTCACCGTTCGCGATGACCGGTATTGAAACAGTCTTTTTCACTGCCCTGATTGCCCGCCAGTCGGCGCGACCTTTGTAAAACTGGCATCGCGTTCGGCCGTGGATCGTTACCATGCGAATACCCGCGTCCTGCGCCCGGCGCGCAACCTCGGGTGCGTTCAGCAGGCTATCGTCCCATCCCAGACGCGTTTTCAGCGTCACCGGAATGTCCACAGCGTTAACGACTGCCTCGATCAGGGTCAAAGCATGGTCAGGCGTTTTCAGCAGGGCCGAGCCCGAGTACCCATTCGTGACCTTTTTGGCCGGGCACCCCATATTGATATCGATGACCCGGGCACCACGATCCGCTACCTGACGAGCGGCTTCCGCCATCCAATGCGCTTCACGCCCTGCCAGTTGCACTGCCGTGTTTTCAACATCAGCCGACAACTCTGCCCGCTCACGCACTCCGGGTTTGGCCTGAACCATCTCCTGACTGGCCACCATTTCACTGACAACCATGCCCGCACCAAAGCGCATCACCAGATCGCGGAAGGGACGGTCGGTGATTCCAGCCATGGGTGCCAGCAAAACGGGCGGGTTCAGATCCTTGTCGGCGAGACGCAGTTTCAAAGTGCCTAATCCTTGAGCAGTTGCGGGTTTGATATCGAATTTGCCGCATATGAACAACAAAACGGCGGGTCACAAGCCCGCAAAATTGGCGATCGCCTATTTTTTAGGCAAGTTTACGCGGGTGATTGCCTCTGCTTTCACCGCCCCCTAAACAAGGACCATCAGCAGGAGAGCTTGGCCTATGACAACCGCCGCCATTATTGTCGCCGCCGGACGGGGGCAGCGCGCCGGAGGCGGCGTACCCAAACAATGGCGCCCTCTTGCGGGCCGACGGGTCGCGGACTGGACGCTCGACAAGTTCCGGGACGTGGTCGATCTCATCGTGCTGGTTCTCTCGCCCCACGACGATTCTGCTTGGGCGGAGTTTAGCGATACAGACGTGATTCTTGCATCAGGTGGCGACAATCGCGCCGGATCCGTTTTCAATGGGCTACAGGCGCTGAATGATCGGAAAGTAACAAAAGTGCTCATACACGATGTTGCGCGCCCCTGTGTCTCCGGCCGGATTATCCGGGACGTTTTGGCGGCGCTTGACACCAACTCTTGCGCCGCGCCGGGGATACCCGTCACCGATGCATTGTGGACGGGAGAAGGGTCGCAGGTCACCGGCACACAGGACCGAAGCGGGCTTTTTGCTGCACAAACGCCCCAGGGGTTCCATTACGATGTCATTACAAAGGCCCATGCCGCACATCCGGGCGGCGCGGCGGATGATGTCGAAATCGCCCGCGCTGCGGGGCTTGATGTCGCAATCGTGCCCGGCGATGCAGACAACTTGAAAATAACCCGACCCGAAGATTTCACTCGGGCGGAACGGATATTGGGAACGGACATGGATGTAAGGCTGGGTAACGGCTATGACGTACACCGGTTTGGCGACGGTGATCATGTGATCCTGTGCGGCGTAAAAGTACCGCACGACCGGGGCCTTCAGGGTCATTCGGACGCTGATGTCGGAATGCACGCTATAACAGATGCGATCTATGGCGCATTGGCGCAGGGGGATATCGGACAGCACTTCCCCCCATCGGACCCGCAATGGAAAGGCGCGGCCAGCGAGATATTTTTACGCCACGCGGTCGAACTGGCGGCGCAGATGGGATATCGGATCTCGAACATCGACTGCACGCTGGTTTGCGAGTATCCAAAGATCGGCCCACACTCCCAGAAAATGTGCGAAGAAATGGCCAAAATCATGCAATTGCGAGCTGATCAGGTCTCTGTAAAGGCAACCACTTCCGAACGTCTCGGTTTTACTGGCCGCAGCGAAGGCATTGCTTCGCTGGCCACGGCCTGTCTGGTGAAGACATGAACGCTGCTCGGCTGATTGGAACGGTCTGCGGGGTCGGCTTTTTACGTCCGGCACCGGGGACATGGGGATCGCTGGCGGCCTTGCCGATGGTCTGGGTATTGCATGAACTTGGCGGCTTTCCCCTGCTTGTACTGGCGACATGCGTCGTTTTCATCGGAGGCCTTTGGGCCACCCGGATCATGACAGCCGGACAAACTGATCACGACCCGTCCGAAATTGTGATCGATGAGGTTGCAGGCCAGTTCATCGCCCTTTGGGCCATTTCCTATCCCGCCTGGGCCCATGGGATCGAAATTACAGCACTTTGGCCGGGTTGGGTATCAGGTTTCATCCTGTTTCGGCTGTTCGACATCACCAAACCGGGTCCTGTAGGTTGGGCCGACCGACGCGGTGATCCGCTGGGCGTCATGCTGGACGATGTGATCGCTGGTGTATTCGCCGCCATCGGTGTGGTAATTCTGGCGGGTATCTCACACGGGGTTCTGGGCCTGTGACTGTTGCCGAACTGCTTGAACGCGCCAAATCTCAGAACGTTATGATCGCAACAGCAGAAAGCTGCACCGGTGGCATGGTTGTCGCCGCGCTGACGGACATTCCCGGAAGCTCTGCCGTGGTCGACCGGGGTTTCGTGACCTACACGAACGGCGCCAAGCAGGACATGCTGGGTGTGCGCCGGAAGACATTGGAGACCCATGGCGCGGTATCCGAACAGGTGGCCCTTGAAATGGCCGAAGGCGCGATCAAACACTCGCATGCGCAACTGGCTGTTTCGATCACTGGCATCGCCGGCCCCGGCGGATCAGAGTTCAAACCCGAGGGGCGCGTCTGTTTCGGCCTCGCAGCTAGCGATCACCCGACACGTACTGAAACAGTCGAGTTCGGCGCGCTAGGTCGGGACGCAGTACGCATTGCCGCGCGGGATCACGCGCTTGGTTTGCTGGCTCAAGCGCTTTCACGCACCGCACAAAAATAAGGCACACCGCCCTTTTAGCTGCGAAATTAAGCGCCACTTGCAAAAAGGGCGCGGAAACTGGCGAAAAAATAGCGGGTTGCCTCTTTTTCCCGCACCCATCGTTCGCTTCAACACTCTCCACCACCACTCACTCAGCATCGATCCGCAATGAAATTAAGCGGATCGGCTCATCAGAAGCGGAAAAAGGAGAGCGGCCCATGAACGGAGCCGATACAGCCTGGATCATCGTCGCAACGGCACTGGTCCTTTTCATGACACTTCCCGGCCTTGCCCTTTTTTATGGCGGCCTTGTGCGTGCGCGAAATGTGCTGAGCGTCTTCATGCACTGTTTCACCATCGCCTGTCTGATGAGCATTCTGTGGTTGATTGCTGGATACTCCATCGCATTTGGCGAAGGTACATCGGGGCTGTGGGGCGGAATGGGCAAGGCATTCCTGAACGGTGTAGACGCCGACAGCCTGTCGGGCACCCTGCCCGAGGTTTTGTTCTTTGCCTTTCAGATGACATTCGCCATCATCACTCCGGCACTCATCGTCGGAGCCTATGTCGAGCGTGTCGGTTTCGGCTTTGTCGTGATCTTTTCCGGCCTGTGGATGCTGTTGTGCTATGCACCTGTGGTCCACTGGATCTGGGGTGGCGGCATCCTGACAGATGGTGGGATTCTGGGCGAAATCGGTGTCCGGGATTTTGCTGGTGGCATCGTGGTGCACGAAACCGCCGGTCTGGCTGCACTGATCATTGCCGTATTTTTGGGACCGAGGCGCAATCGTACAACGCCGCCGCACAACCCCGGTTTTGTCATGATAGGCGCCGCGATGCTGTGGGTCGGTTGGTTCGGTTTCAACGGCGGTTCACAGCTGGCTGCCGATGGTGGTGCCGCAATGGCGATGACCGTCACACATATATCCGCAGCTACCGCCTCTCTGACCTGGGCGCTTTGGGAGCGGATTAAATACGGTAAGGCCTCCTTGGTCGGTCTGGTTACCGGTACGATCGCCGGATTGGCCTCGATCACTCCGGCCTCGGGTTACGTCGATCCTGTACAGGCACTGATCATCGGAGCCGTCGCCGGTGTCCTGTGTCAGGAAGCGGTCAACGTTGTTCGCAACGTTCTCAAGATCGACGATACGCTGGACGTCTTTGCGGTTCACGGTGTTGGCGGTATTTTCGGCACCATTATGATTGCCGCCTTTGGCCTGGGAAGCTGGACCGCGCAGTTGGGTGGGCTGGTGATCGTGGGTGTCTTTACGTCAGTTATTACAATTGCACTGGTCAAGGCGGTTGCACTGATCACTCCGCTTCGCGTAGATGCCGAGACGGAAACAAATGGGCTCGACCTTTCGGTACACGGAGAGCGCGCCTATGACATGAGCAGCTGAGCCCACCTCAGCCAGCTCAGTGCCCGAAAGGGCCAAAGCGGGTCTCTTGGGGACCCGCTTTTTTTGGCTTCAATCTCAAAAGGGCTCTGCCCCCGGCGCCACAGGCGACCTGCCCGGAGTATTTTCAGCCAGATGAAAAAGGGACCCGTTCTTCATCAGGCCCCATTTCCTCCTGCCGGAGGTATCGCGCGCAGCGCGAACACACTGTTTCAACCGGCACTAAGGTATTCGGCCAGATCAGAGGCCCGGCCGCCCGTGCGCAACATTGACCAGATTTCGTCCGCATTGCTGGCACCGATGAGCTTTTCGGCCTTGTCCCTAACCCGGCGCTCTCGTTCAGCAAGGGATTGAGGCTGCAACAAGTCATGAAAAGCTTCGCGCCGAATCCCGTCGCGGCGCAGAAGGGATAGATGCGCCTGAGTTTCCGACAGATCCGGATCTGCTTCGACAGAAATTCGATTGCGCAACGAAATCAAACGAGGATCGGCGCACACAATATCGGAATAACTGTCCAGTCGCGCCGTATCATGACCCAAAGCCTGCATGGCGATGACAGTTCGGTATGAGAACTTGGCACCCAACCCGGTGGATGGCGCCGGTTCGTTGCATACGCTCATCCAGCGCGGATGTGTTCGGATTTTAATTTCCTGCACTTCGGGCTCGGCGATGTCCAGATCAAGTGCTGCTTCCAATGCCGCATGCAATCCGTGGCAGCAGGCGTGAAATTTATGACTGACCGTTTCAAACAGCCATTCAGCCCCCAGCCCTTCCAAAGCGGCACTGTCATCCATGGCGCCATGATGTGTGGCACCAAAGCCGAATTCACCTTCGAGCGCATACTCGTTCGGCTCAAAGCCGCGCTGAACCAGAAGCACGGCCTCAATACCCGAAGCGGCGGCGATACCGGCATTGTAGGGTTTGCCCATCGTGCCGAACTGCGCCTTGAGCCCCGATGCCCGTGTAGCGGTTAACCCCAAAACCTTCCGCATCTGGGTGGCATTCAGACCGGCCAACCGTCCAGCAGCAGCTGCCGCACCGAATGCACCCGCCGTTGCTGTCTGGTGCAAGCCTGCCTGATAATGGCTGCGTCCCAGCCAGAGACCAATTCGGATCGAAAGCTCCATACCCACAAGTGCGGCTTCGAGAAGGTCCACAAGCATATGATCGCGCCAGGCAGCCATTGCCAAGGCAGCCGGAAGCACCGCAACCGACGGATGCCCGATATGAGCGAAATGGGTGTCGTCATAGTCAAGCGCATGCGAAATCGTACCGTTGACCAAAGCCGCTCCGCGAAGTGGGGCGGCGGCGCCACCAAAGAGTTTCGCTTGTTCGGCCCCTTTCTCGTCCAGAACCATGTCGCGAACGATTCTCGAAACAGGCTCGTCCGCCCCTGCCCGGCCCACGGCCAGCCAGTCCAGCGCCGAAAGGGATGTGACGATACGCGCCTGGGAACTGGTTGAGATGGGGCCAGTCGCAAACTCGGAAAGGGCAGTGGTCAGATTGGTCATGGGCGCAGTTTAGCGCGCCATCCCGGCGGGTAAAGTCTCAGCCGTAGAGTTCCAAAGCCCGCTGTTCGAAAGCGCGTACGATCCTGTGCATGGCCTCGTTGAAGACAACCCCGATAATTCCCTGAAGGACGGCGTTTTTGAACTCAAAATCCACATGAAACGAGATGTTGCAGCCGCCATCGGGCGCTTCTTCAAAATGCCAGTCGGATTTCATGTATTTGAATGGTCCGTCCAGGTATTCCGTATCGATCTTCTTGTCTTTGGCAAACAACGTCACGCGGCTGCCGAACCGTTCCCTGAAAACTTTGAACGAGATCACAAGGTCGGCTTCCATAACCTCTGCCTCGCCAACCTCGAAAGTCCTGCGAATGCGCGCCGCAGCGCACCACGGCAGAAACTGAGGGTACTTGGCCACGTCCGCGACCAGATCGTACATCTGTTGTGCGGTAAAAGGCAGGTGGCGTGTTTCCGAGTGGATAGGCATGAGGTCTGGTATTTGCTAGATGACAATGGCGCGTCATGTCGTATGTTGCGCGCCAAAGATCAAGGGGGCAGCGATGAGCGACCGCGCATATGTGATTGATGAGATGATCTCGGCCAAGGCGATTGCTGCCCGAATTGAGGAACTGTGCCGCAAGATCACCGAGGAATTCGGCGATACAGACAAGCTGGTTGTCGTCGGCTTGTTGCGCGGCAGTTTCGTTTTCATCGCCGATCTGGTGCGCGAACTGGATTTGCCGATCGAAGTGGACTTTCTGGAAGCCTCATCTTACGGGGACTCTATGGAAAGCAGCCGTGAAGTGCGTATCCTCAAAGACTTGCGAGGCGCAATTGAAGGGCGCGACGTTCTGGTTGTCGAGGATATCGTGGATACCGGCCATACGCTGAACCACGTCACCCATCTGCTGCAAAGCCGTATGCCGAAGCGGTTGAAATCCATCGCACTGCTGGACAAGCCAAGCCGCCGCGAAGTCGATTTCCGGTCAGATTGGATTGGGTTCGAGATTCCCGACGAGTTTGTTGTCGGATATGGAATCGACTACGCACAGCGAAACAGGAACCTGCCGTTTATCGGAAAAGTCAGGTTTACCGGGGACTGATCGGATCGTCAGCGAAATCGCCTGATCACCCGCAGACGTCACGAATTGCAGCCAAAAATATGCCGGTGCCGGTTGGAATCAACTGATCGGGAAAGTCGTAGTCAGGGTTGTGCAACTGAGGATGATCCGTACCGGCACCCAACCAGAACATGGCCGATTTCGCGCTTTTGCCAAATTGTCCGAAATCCTCGGAGAATTTTTGCGGCGCATCGCTCAGACGTGTCGGAATGCCCGCCGACTGGCAGGCCCGTGTCAGATAATCGACCGCTTCGCTGTGATTGGTACAAGCTTCGAACACATCATCGTATGAAACCTCCGCTGACAAACCTTCGGCCGCGGACTCTTGCCGGACCAAGGCTTCGGCGTCCTCGATGAGTTTCGCCATACGCGCGTCCGAAACCGTGCGCAGCGTGACCCAAAGCTCTCCGTGTCCGGGTGCGACGCCGAATGTCGGCTCACCCAGATTCGCGTGCGTTAACGTCGTCAGTGCAAACTCGGCATCCAAAGCTCCGCCCTGCCCCAGACCTGCAAGCGCGGGCATAAGGCGTGCCATGGCCGCACCCGGGGAAAGACCGTCCTGCGGTGCAGCGGCATGCGATGTCTTTCCCGTCAGAACGATGCGCATTCCGCGCGACGCGCAGTTTGCAGGGCCACGACACAGTTCAACCGTTCCCAACGGAAGACCTGGCAGATTGTGCAAAGAAAAGACAACATCCGGCGCGATCTGACCAAATGCCGGATCGGCCCGAAATGACTGCGCCCCTTTGCCGGTTTCTTCGGCGGGCTGGAAAATCAGAATGACCCGGCCACGCTTTGGGCGGTTTTTGGACAACTCCTCGGCCACCCCCAGAACCATAGCCATGTGCCCGTCATGCCCGCAAAGATGCCCTTTGCCGGAAATCAACGAAGCATATGGAGCATCCGACACTTCCTGAATCGGCAACCCGTCCAGCTCACATCGGACAGCAACATCAGGCCCCTTTACCCCGCTGTCAAAAATCGCAGCGACCCCGTGTCCACCGATACCGGTCAACAGGTCATCCGGAGAGAACTGCCGGAGCAGTTCCGCAATTCGTGCCGCGGTGTTTTGCTCTTCTCCGGAAATCTCCGGATGTTGGTGCAATTCATGCCTCAGCGCAGTCAGCTGTGCATGCACCTCTGGCGTCATGCCTGACCCAGTTTTTTCTGACGCGCATCACGAAGGCGGGCAAAGTCATCGCCAGCGTGATACGAGGATCGCGTTAGTGGTGTCGCGGATACCATCAGGAATCCCTTGCCGTAGGCCGCCTTTTCGTAGGCGGCGAATTCTTCGGGCGTTACAAAACGATCCACACCGTGGTGCTTGGGTGTCGGCTGCAGATACTGACCAATGGTCAGGAAATCGATATCAGCCGCCCGCATGTCGTCCATAACCTGTCTGACCTGCTGCTCATTCTCGCCCAGTCCTACCATGATGCCGGATTTGGTAAAGATCGACGGGTCCAGTTCCTTGACCCGCTGCAACAGGCGCAGGGAATGGAAGTAACGCGCGCCCGGGCGAACCTCGAGATACAGGCCGGGAACCGTTTCCAGATTGTGGTTGAAAACGTCCGGCTTGGCCTCGACAACCGTTTCAAGTACTTCAGGGTCGCATTTCAGAAAGTCGGGCGTCAGAATTTCAATGGTCGTTTTTGGAGACCGGTGCCGGACCGCGCGAATGGTTTGGGCGAAATGCTCGGCCCCGCCATCCTGCAGGTCATCCCGGTCAACCGACGTAATAACGACGTGGTTCAAACCCAGTTTTTCCACCGCATGCGCAACACGCCCCGGTTCGAAAGCGTCCAATGCATCGGGGCGGCCTGTGGCGATGTTGCAGAAGGTGCATCCGCGCGTGCAAATCTCGCCCATGATCATCATCGTTGCATGACCCTGGCTCCAGCACTCGCCAACATTGGGACAACCTGCCTCTTCGCAGACGGTCACAAGGTTGTTGTCACGCATGATTTTGTGCGTGTCGGCATAGCCCTTGCCGCCAGGCGCTTTTACGCGAATCCAGCTGGGTTTTTTTGGCTGGGCATTGTCCTGACGATGGGCTTTTTCAGGATGTCTTTGCTCGGGGATTTTAAGATCACGCACCGGTGGTATTCCCTGACTTTGGGTCAATATGGCTACCCGTTAACATAAACTCACACGATCCGTTACACCAGCGACGCATGGCCGCTATGCAACGACACTCTGTCACAGCCGATATCCTGCGCGCGGGAGGGCAAATTTTCCGTTAAAGAGCAGACATTTCCACAACATTCACATCATTCGCCAATCACTGAATTTCAGTCGTTGAAGCGCGCTTAGAATCATTTTAAGGCAGGTGCCAAACACAGGTGAACCACAGGAGTTTGAATATGAAGTCTGGCGCAAATTTGCCAAACGTGACGTTCCACACACGGGTGCGTGACGAGTCGATCGAAGGCCCAAACCCGTTCCGTTGGGAAGACAAGACCACTGCAGACTACTTTGCAGGCAAGCGCGTGATCCTGTTCTCGCTGCCCGGTGCATTCACCCCGACCTGCTCGACCTACCAATTGCCGGGTTTTGAGAAGGGATATGAGGACTTCAAGGCCAAAGGCGTCGACGAAATCTACTGTATGTCCGTCAATGACAGCTTTGTCATGAACAAGTGGGCACAGGATCAGAACCTGTCGAACGTAAAAGTCATCCCCGATGGATCGGGTGAGTTCACCCGCAAAATGGGTATGCTGGTCGACAAGGACAATCTGGGCTTTGGCATGCGCTCGTGGCGCTATGCAGCCATCGTGAACAACGGTGTTGTTGAGGCATGGTTCGAAGAGCCCGGCCTGATGGATAACTGCCCCGAAGATCCATATGGCGTCTCTTCGCCGGAAAACCTGATGAAGCACCTTGATGAGGCGCTCGAGCCCGCGCTGGCCTGAAGCGACCAGTCAGACTGATTCAAAGGCTCGCCAGTGGCGGGCCTTTTTCGTTTCGTGTCCCGTCCACGATCTGTCGACCGACCCGGCGGATAACCTCGGCAAGTTCATCAAACCATTCCTCGCCAGTGGTCGAGGTCCGCCGCACCAAACCAACCGTACGCGCGGGTTGCGGCGTAGCAAAACGAAGCAATCGAAGGCCGGGGACCGCGCTGGTTTCGGCCTGCGCCGCCAGTTCGGGAATCAGCGTCATCCCAAACCCCTCGGCAACCAGTCTGGACAAGGTGGCAAGCGATGAGGCTCCCATATTTATCCGTGCGCTGGTTCGATCCTGCCCGCACACCTCAAGGGCCTGATCGGTCAGACAATGACCATCCTCCAGCAACATCAAATGGGCCGATTTCAGATCGGTCGGTCGTAACGCTTCCGGTCCGGAAGTCAAAAGCCTGAGCCGTGCCTCGCACCCGGCCAACAGAAAACGATCTTCGAACAACGGCTCGTCATGCATCCCGGCTACTGCTGACGGCAGCGCAAGAACTGCAGCGTCAATTTCCCCGTCACCTAGCATGCCCAGCAGCCGTTCGGTTCTGGCCTCGCGAATCTGGACGCGCAATGAAACATCCCCAGCCCGAAGAGCTGCCAACACGCCGGGCAGCAAATATGGCGCCATGGTTGGGATCAGCCCTAGCGACAGCGACCTGTGACCACCTGAATGATCCCGGGCAAATCGGTCCAGACGGTCCGCCTCGGCAAGCACGCGCCGGGCATAGTCCAGCACGTCGCGCCCCAGCGGCGTCAACAGGATGTCCCGGGCGCGCCGTTCGAACAGCGGCCCGCCCATCAAATCCTCAAGTCCCTTGATCTGAACCGACAGAGCGGGCTGCGAAACGTGGCACACCTGCGCAGCCCTGCCAAAGTTGCGTTGTTCGGCAACAGCCCTGAAGTACTGCAGTTGTCTGAGAGTGAAATTCATAACCGCTGATTATCAAAAACCCGCAAAACCACAACCTATTTCTATCCCCAGTATTGCGCTTCAGTCTATCCGATCATTCGATCCTGCATCGAGTTCGATTCATAATGGCGCTTGAGCCGCTGCAGAGCGATGCGCAGCACGATTTTACCCGACCGGGCCGACCAGCCCATGTGGCGTTCCGCCAACTCCAAGCCCTCCAGATAACAACAACACCGCAGCGCAACATCGCTGAGGCCCGGGCCGAGGTCGGACAATGCTCGGGCCACCCGGTCGCGGGCCTCTGAAGAACCGCCGACACTGTGCGCACCCGCGCCAAAACTCTCACGGTTGCATCCGGTCAGGAACCTGTCCCAATTCTGCGTGACCTGCGGCCCGACTTGGGACAATTCGAAATCTTCGCGCAAACGCTCACCTGCGCGGACCAGGGTTTCATCAAGAAATGGGTTACCGTCCCTGTCCCTGCGCCTTGCCAGCGCAACAAGCGGACTTTCAGCAACGCTGTAACGAATGCGCCGCGGACGTTCAGACTGTTCCTCGCGGTCATGCGCAAAAGCCCCTTGAGTGTCCGAAAACCCCATTTCGTTCTTCGCGCGGGCCTTATTCTCAGCTTCGGCCAACAAACTGCCCAGAGCACCCCGACCAGCGGCCGTAATACGATAGCGCGATATCCGGCCCGGATTCTCGCACGAAATCCAGTCCTTCAGCGCCAGACCCTGCGCAATCCGGCAGTCAACGACAGCTGTTTTGGTCGTGCAATCCTGCCCAACGTTTCTAACGACCACCGCCTTGTCCATATCTTCCGCAACCGCAAGAACCGATCCCGTTTCACACAGACGGCGCAAAACGCGCAATGCCTCGCGATTGAACTCTTCTTCCTTGGCGGAAAGCGGGTTTTGATCATTGGCAGCTTCCGGAGCTTTTTCCGGAGCGATCAGGCCTCCGATCGAAGGAAAATGGATTTCTGCCAGAGATTGCAGAGCGGCATCAACCAACGGATCGTCGCGGCGCGTTTCGATACGTCTGATCTGACGAAGGATGGTCGAAGCGTGGCATCCGGCCGATCTCGCCAAATCCCGGATCGACCGTCCAGCCTCTGTATGAGCAAGGTAACGTTGCGCGCCTTCGGGGACCCATGCCGGAACGGTGATTGCCATGCTGTTGTTCATATTTGTGAGCCCTCGTCGACAAAGAGTAAATCCCAATCGCCATTGGCATCAGAGTTAACAAAATCTACCTAGAGTTGCTTTTCTTACTTACTCGTTAATGCCTGATGGCGCGAACTAGAATTGATTCAAAAAGATAAACAGACGTGAAACCATCGTTCGCAAGTTCTTAATCTCAGGCAACACCCGCTTGAGTTGTGCAAATCATGACGCAAAGCAACTCTCTCAGACAGGAACAAACATGCAGGACATCATGTCAAAACTCTCGACACTCCGCCGCCCCCGCCTGTTGATCAGGGCCGCAAAAATAGGCGCGCAAGACTATTGCCGGGAACAGCATCTGCAAAGAATTCTGGGATATGGCGCGATACCCGGTCCAGGCTCGGCGCTTATGCGTCTGATGGATCTGGAGCGTGAGGTCGACATGAGTCGTCGTGATAACGATGCTGCCTACTCTCTGGTTCAGCATCTCGATCTGTTGATCGCCCTGATGGGTGAGGCGCAGCTGTTTCAGGCCAGCCGCGCCTCACAATATCGATAATTTCGCCGATTACATGAAGGCGTCGGGCATCGACGCTTTCTTTTCCGCCACATATTCGTTCAGTGCGGCGGTGGTATCGGGGTTCATCTGCGGCTGCTGATAGTTGGCCAGCAAGTGCTCCACCCGTGATGAAGCCAGTGTCCGCGTATCCCGCGCACCTTCCTCTTCCCAGGTTTCAAACGGCTTGTAGTCCAGCAAATCGGTTTTCCAGAACGCATCCTTGAAGTTCGCCTGCGTGTGGGCACAGCCAAGATAGTGGCCACCCGGCCCCACTTCGCGAATTGCGTCCATTGCCTGCGCGTTGTCATCATAGGCAACGCCCCTGGCCAGACCGTGTAGTACACCCAGCTGGTCGGCATCCATGACGAATTTCTCGAAATCGGCGACCAGCCCGCCTTCGAGCCATCCACACGAATGCAACATGAAGTTCACGCCGGCCATCAGACCCATGTTGAGCGAATTTGCAGTCTCATAGGCTGCCTGAGCATCGGGCAATTTGGAACCGCAGAACGATCCGGCTGAACGATACGGAACGCCCAGACGACGGGCCAACTGACCCGCACCATATGTGATGTGCGCGGCCTCTGGGGTGCCGAATGTTGGCGCGCCCGAGTTCATGTCGATGGAAGTCACGAACGCACCAAAGATTACAGGTGCCCCTGCGCGAACAAGCTGGCTGTAGGCGATACCGGCCAGAACCTCGGCCAGAACCTGTGTCAACGTTCCTGCTACCGAAACCGGCGCCATAGCACCGCCAACGATGAACGGCGAAACGATGCAAGCCTGGTTGTTCTTGGCATAAACTTCCAGCGCTCCCATCATCACGTCGTCGAAAGTCATCGGCGAGTTGATGTTGGTCAGCGATGTCATCACGGTATTCTGCTGGACAAACTCCTTGCCAAACAGAATCTCGCACATCTCAACCGAATCCTGCGCGCGGCTGGGATCGGTAACGGAACCCATGAACGGCTTGTCCGACAGAGTCATGTGCGCCATCAGCATGTCGAGGTGACGCTTGTTCACCGGAATATCGGTGGGTTCGCACACAGTCCCGCCCGAATGGTGCAGCCACTTGGACATATAGGCGAGCTTCACGAACTTGTTGAAGTCGTCCATCGTGGCATAGCGACGTCCGCCATTCAGATCACGAACGAACGGAGGACCGTAGACCGGGGCCAGCACCAGATTGCGCCCACCGATGACAACGGATTTCTCCGGATTGCGGGCGTGCTGGGTAAAGCTGCTGGGCGCAGTCTCGCACAGTTTGCGAGCAAGTCCGCGAGGGATACGAACACGCTCGCCGTCGACATCCGCCCCGGCAGCGCGCCAGCGCTCCAATGCGGCAGGATTGTCAACAAAATTGACGCCAACTTCTTCCAGAATCGTTTCCGCGTTGGCCTCGATGATTTCGAGCGCCTCGTCATTGAGAATTTCGAAATTGGGAATGTTGCGTTCGATGTATTTTGCAGTCTCGATCCGGACTGCGGTGCGCTCGGCCCGTCTGGCGGCACCGCCGCCGCCGCGACCTTTGCGCCGGGTGTTTGCCTCTGCCATGCGTTAATCCCGTGTTGTGGTTTGACTTGCAGAATTTGATACAGGATGGCCAAAGTCCTCAGACCATGGATTGCGGCGCTATAGGGGGAAAAGCGACATGACCGCCGCTTTCGGAAGTCTTTGACGCTCCTCCCGCATTTGAATGTTAATGAAATAGGACAAAAATCCCGAATATCTCAGCCCCAACCGAAATCGGCACGGTGTCTGAATACCCAACACTGTTCTCTTCAGATGTTTGGCGGCGATCTACGCTTGGACGGGCACTTTTAACAGCACATTGTGGCAGGCCATCTGGGAAACTGACCTTGCGGACGCCAGCCAGATACCGGTCGCAGCGTTGGTCCGAGGTCAAAGATCTTTGGACATCGTGACCTTGTTCTCGTTGATATCGATTTCGACCCAGCCCAGATGCCGATACATTGATCTTGTTTCCTGCATCAATCTGTGGGTCTTCAGCTCCATTCGGCTGGCCCCGTTGGCCCTGGCCTTTTGTGCGATCAGCTCCAGAAGCTTGCGCGCCACGCCCTGTCCCTGCTTGTCTGGCCAGACCGCAAGGTTGAAAATCATGGCAGTTTCACCCTTCTGCAGCCAAACAACGACACCCAAAAGCGCGTTGTTTGCTTCGGCAAGAATGACCCGGTTTGCCTCTACATCTTCGGCGATTCCATCCGTCACGTCTGGAATATCAGAAATCTTGCTAACAGCGTCGGCATAGGCTGCTTTTATGCATGCGATGATCGCTTCAACGTCTTCCTGCACTGCTTTTCGAAATTCCATCGCGGGCATGATGTGCGGAATCCTTGTTGCTTTCAGGTACGTGGCCACAAACGACCTTATTCTGCTTGCACATGCAAGACTTGCGACCTAAGAGCCAGTCATGAGCCAGACATCCCATGACCGCCTTCTGATCATCGACTTCGGCAGCCAGGTGACGCAGCTGATCGCCCGCCGCCTGCGCGAACTGAACGTCTATTGCGAAATTCACCCCTACCAGAACGTCACAATGGACGTTGTTCGAGAAATGGCACCAAGGGCCGTTATTTTCTCGGGCGGGCCCGACAGCGTTACCCGCGAAGGTTCACCGCGCGCCCCGCAGGAAATCTTTGACTACGGCGTTCCGATTTTAGGTATCTGCTACGGTCAGCAGGTGATGATGCATCAGTTGGGCGGCAAAGTTGAAAGTGGACATGGTACGGCGGAATTCGGTCGCGCCTATGTCACCCCCAAAGGTGATCTGGATTTGCTGGGCGGCTGGTTCGCCGATGGGGACGAGCAGGTCTGGATGAGCCATGGCGATCACGTAAGCGAAATCGCTCCGGGTTTTGAGGTTTACGGCACCTCCCCTAACGCACCTTACGCCATAACCGCCGACACAAACCGCCACTTCTACGCGGTACAATTCCACCCCGAGGTTCACCACACGCCCAAGGGCGCAAAGCTGTACGAAAACTTCGTCAGGCTGGCGGGCTTTACAGGCGACTGGACCGTGGGCGCCTATCGCGACGAGATGATCCGCAAGATCCGCGAACAGGTTGGCGACAAGAAAGTCATCTGCGGTCTGTCCGGCGGCGTGGACAGCTCGGTGGCTGCGATCCTGATTCACGAGGCCATCGGTGACCAACTGACCTGCGTGTTCGTCGACCACGGTCTGCTGCGCAAGAATGAGGCGCAGGAAGTCGTCTCGATGTTCCGGGACAACTACAATATCCAGCTCATTCACGCGGATGAGAGTGAGCTGTTTCTGGGAGAGCTGGACGGACAAAGCGATCCGGAAACCAAGCGCAAGATTATCGGCAAGCTTTTCATCGACGTGTTCCAGAAACACGCCGACACGATTGACGGCGCAGAATTCCTTGCTCAGGGCACACTCTATCCTGATGTGATCGAATCCGTGTCTTTCAGTGGCGGCCCGTCGGTCACTATCAAGTCGCACCACAACGTAGGCGGTCTGCCGGAAAAGATGGGTCTGAAGCTTGTCGAACCGCTCCGGGAACTTTTCAAGGACGAGGTCCGTGCCCTTGGACGCGAACTTGGCCTGCCGCAAAGTTTTATTGGTCGCCACCCCTTCCCTGGCCCGGGCCTGGCCATCCGCTGCCCCGGAGAGATCACACGCGAAAAGCTGGAAATCCTGCGTGAAGCCGATGCAATCTATATCGACCAGATTCGCAAACATGGCCTCTACGATGAAATTTGGCAGGCTTTCGTCGCCATTCTGCCCGTCCGCACAGTGGGCGTCATGGGCGACGGGCGCACCTACGACTACGCCTGTGCCTTGCGAGCGGTGACATCCGTCGATGGGATGACGGCTGACTATTATCCATTCAGCCACGATTTTCTCGGCGAGACCGCAACGCGCATCATCAACGAGGTCAAGGGCATCAATCGCTGCACCTATGACATCACGTCGAAACCACCCGGAACGATCGAGTGGGAATGAGTTGAAAGAAGGCCGGGCAATTGCCCGGCCTTTCCATTTCCAGTCGCAGAATTCCCATCTTTTTGTGATTACACTTGACCACCCTGCCCTTTCCGGTTCCTCGTGTCCGCAGGAGGGAAAGGATGGATCAGGGCAAGGCTCAAATCGGCAAGGCCGCACTGTGGATGACCGGAGCCATCGCTTCGTTCTCGGCCATGGCCATCGCCGGGCGGGAACTGAGCGTCACGCACGATACCTTCGAAATCATGATGTATCGCAGTGTAATCGGTGCGGTCATCGTATGGATCGTCCTGTCGTTCAGCGGTCAATGGCATCAGGTCTCTACCCGCCATCTGGGTTTGCACGCGATCCGGAACAGCCTGCACTTCGTTGGTCAGAACCTTTGGTTCTTTGCCGTCGTAACCGTCCCTCTGGCTCAGGTCTTTGCCTTGGAATTCACCCAACCGCTCTGGGTGATCGTTCTGTCGCCGCTTTTGCTGGGAGAGCGCCTGACAGCCGTGCGCATCACTGCCGCCGTTATCGGTTTCATCGGAATTCTGATCGTTGCACGCCCCGGTGCAACGACATTGAACCCGGGAGTCATCGCTGCCGGGCTGTCCGCAGTATTTTTCGCCCTCACGACTATTTCGACAAAAAAGCTGACGCGGTTCGCTTCGATCGGGTGCATCATGTTCTGGCTGACCGGAATGCAGGCCATACTTGGGCTTGCGGCGTCGGGACTGGACGGTGAGATCACCTTGCCCACGATGACAACCCTGCCTTTCCTCACTCTTGTCGGATGTGCAGGATTGCTGGCCCATTATTGCATAACCAACGCCCTTGCGATTGCCCCGGCCACGGTTGTCATACCTTTTGACTTTGCCCGCCTGCCGACCATCGCGATCATCGGAATGCTGCTTTATGGCGAATCCCTAGACTATTGGACCATATTTGGAGCAGCCGTTATTTTTGCAGGGATCACATTGAACCTGAGATCCGAAAGCCGTGTTCAGGCTCAAAAGGACGCCTGAACCGAAATTCCATCGCTGCCAGAGATTTGCGCATGTTTCGGGTCGATGCCTGAAACGAAAAATGCACAAAAGTAATCATGACTACTCAAAAAACACTTTCATCGCAGGCATGGCTTGAACTGATCCTGTTAGGCGTGATCTGGGGCGCATCTTTCGTCGCAATCCGGATTGCACTCGATACCATTCCCGTCATGACCTCGGTTTTGCACCGAACGTTCTGGGCCATGCTGGCGCTTTGGCTGATAGTCTGGGTAATGCGGTTGAAGGTCCCCCTGTCGCCCCGCATCTGGGGCGCGTTTCTGGTGATGGGGCTGTTGAACAACGTCATTCCGTTTTCGTTAATGGCATGGGGTCAGTTGTATATCGAAAGCGGCCTTACCTCGATTCTGAATGCCATGACGGCAATCTTCGGAATCGTCGTCGCTGCCATCTGGTTTCCCGATGAAAAACTGACCAAAGGGCGGGTTCTGGGTGTCGGGCTGGGCTTTCTCGGTGTTGCAACCGCCATCGGCCTTGGGAATTTGATTCAATTTGATCTGCGCAGCGCGGCCCAAATGGCGGTGATCGCGGGCACCGTGTCCTACGCGCTTGCAGCGGCCTGGGCGCGCGAAACCTTGTCTTCCCTCTCTCCGCAAGTTGCTGCTGCCGGGATGCTGACGACGTCAACGCTGTGTCTGTTGCCAATCACGATTTATTTTGACGGCGTGCCCACACTGGCCCTGCCCATCGAAACATGGGGGGCGATTGCCTATTATTCGCTGTTCGCAACCGCAGGTGCCTATCTGCTGTACTATCGGGTTCTGGCGATGGCGGGCAGCGGTAATCTGATGCTGGTAACGCTCATTATCCCGCCGGTCGCAATTCTGCTTGGTTCCGTAATGCTGAACGAAGCGTTGCAGCCGCAGGCCTATGCAGGATTTGCGCTGCTTGCGGTTGGCCTTGTAATCCTGAACAGATCGGGCCAGCGCAATTGACGCCGCCTTGTCCCCGTTCTAGCAAGGGCGAAAAAGGGACATCGGGACATGATCTACGGCTCGGCTGGTGAATGGCGCAATGCGGCGCGGAAGAAAGTGCTTTTCTTCGGCATGTCCGGGCTGGGAAAAACCTATGTCTCGAACATCCTGCGCGACTCTGGCCAGTGGTTCCACTACTCGATCGATTACCGGATCGGCACGCGCTATATGGGTGAATACATCACCGACAACGCCAAAGCCGAAGCCATGAAAGTGCCGTTTCTGCGCGATCTGCTTTTGTCGGACTCGATCTATATCGGCTCGAACATATCGTTTGAGAACCTGACGCCGGTTTCCACATATCTCGGAAAGCCGGGAAACCCGGCCCTCGGCGGGCTTGAGATGACCGAGTACAGCCGCAGGCAGGAACAGTTCCGACTGGCCGAAATTCACGCGCTGCTGGACACAGAGTACTTCGTCGATCGCGCGGAACGTCTGTACGGCTATCCCCATTTCATCTGTGACACCGGCGGTTCGATCTGCGAATGGGTCAACCCCGATGACCCCAACGACAAGGTTCTTTCCGAACTTTCACGGCAGACTCTGATGATCTGGATCAAGGGCGACGACGCCCATACCGAAGAGCTTGTCCGCCGGTTCGACAAGGCGCCCAAGCCTATGTCCTACCAATCCGAATTTTTGGGCCGGGTCTGGAACGACTATCTGGATCAACAGGGCTGTGCCGAGGCAGACGTCGACCCTGATGCCTTTATCCGCTGGACCTATGCACGCGCCCTGGCCCACCGTCAGCCACGATACGAGGCGATGGCGCAAAACTGGGGTGTGACGGTGACTGCCGATGACATCTCCAACGTGCGCGATGCCGGTGATTTCGATGAGTTGATCGAACGCACACTTGAGACCCAAGCCGACCGCCCCTAAGTTCCCGATTTCATTCGTTACATCAAAAGCCCGAGCCAATGCCGATCAAAATCCCATCCGACCTGCCCGCTTATGACGTCCTGACAAAGGAAGGCGTCATGGTCATGTCCGACGATCAGGCCGCCCGGCAGGATATCCGGCCACTGCGAATTGGCCTTTTGAATCTGATGCCCAAGAAAATTCAGACGGAGAACCAGTTCGCCCGTCTGATTGGTGCGACACCTCTGCAGATCGAATTGTCGCTGATCCGGATGACCGAGCATCAGACCAGAAATACCGCCGCCGAACACATGGAAGAGTTCTATCGCCCGTTTCAGGAGGTGAAGCAAGAAAAGTTCGACGGTCTCATTATTACCGGCGCCCCGATCGAGCACCTTGAATTTGGTGATGTCACCTATTGGGATGAAATCAGCCAGGTATTTGACTGGACGCAAACCAACGTCCATTCCACATTCGGTGTGTGCTGGGGTGGAATGGCGATGATCAATCACTTTCACGGCGTGCGTAAACACATGCTGGATGCAAAGGCCTTTGGCTGCTTCCGGCACTTGAACCTTGCCCCCTCATCCCCTTTCCTGCGTGGATTTTCTGACGACTGTGTTATTCCCGTCAGCCGCTGGACCGAGATGAAGCAGGCCGAGATTGACGTCGCGCCGGGTCTCAAAACACTCCTTGGCAGTGAAGAGGTTGGTCCGTGTCTTGTGCAGGACAAGACCCATCGCGCGCTCTATATATTCAACCACTTCGAATACGACAGTGATACGCTGAAGCAGGAATATGACCGCGACGTGGCCAATGGGACGCCAATCAACGTGCCAATCAACTATTATCCGGATGACAACCCCGGCAACACGCCGCAAAATCGCTGGCGCAGCCACGCGCACCTTCTATATGGAAACTGGATCAACGAAATCTATCAGACCACCCCATTCGATATGAGCAAAATTGGCCACTAAAGTTCTCATAACTCTGGGTCTGCTGATCGTAGGCCTGGCAATGCTCACCGCCTGGAAGGCGGCGCGGCACGAGGCATCGGCAGAGTCACAGTTTCCTCCGGAAGGGCAAATTCTGGACGTAGATGGCGTACCGGTCCATGCGGTGGTGATGGGCGAAGGTCCGGATGTTGTTCTGATCCACGGTTCCAGCGGCAACACGCGCGATATGACCTTTGCCCTGGCGCCGATTCTGGCCGAGAACTTCCGCGTCATCGTTTTCGACCGCCCCGGGCTTGGCTATTCCGGAAGTTTCGACCCGAACGGCGAATCCATATTGGAACAGGCCGCAATCCTGCAACGCGCAGCGGCGCAACTCGGTGCCGACAAACCGATCGTTGCAGGGCAAAGCTATGGTGGTTCGGTCGCGCTTGCTTGGGCTGTCGGCCAGCCGGATCACATTTCGGCGCTAGTCCCCATCGCTCCAGCCTCACACCCTTGGGATGAACCGCTGGATTACTTCAATCGCATGGCGTCAAATCCGGTCGGCAGCGCCGTCGCGCTTCCCCTGATTACTGCCTTCGTCCCCGACTGGTTTGTCGAAAGCGCACTGGACGAAGTTTTCGCCCCACAGAAGACGCCCGAAGGATATATCGATCACTTCGGGCCAGGTCTGACGCTTCGCCGGGGCTCGATGCATTCCAACGCTCTGCAACGGGCGAATCTGGCACAGGAAATTGAAGAGTTGCAACCGCTCTATGGCCAGATCAACGTGCCGACGGAAATCGTTCACGGCACGGCCGACGAAACCGTCGGCGTTGCAAGGCATTCGGAACGGCTTGCCCAGGAAATTCCCGGCGCGGAACTGATACAGCTGGACAGAATCGGCCACATGCCTCAGGTCGTCGCGGCGGACGAAGTTGCCGCAGCAATCGAACGCGCTGCAGAACGTGCGGGTTTGCGTTAACGGGATTCACATTCCATAGTAACGTACCGGATTCATTACGAGGCATCATATGGCGCGATCAAAAAAAGGTTCGATTCAGGAGTACTTCTCCAAAGACGCACCGAAAGAGATTCGCACGGCCATTGAAGGTTCGGATAAGGGCGACATCCTCAACCCCACCTATCCGTATGACGAACGGATGAAAGGCAAAGAGTATGACGACCAGATGGAATCGCTGCAGATTGAACTGGTCAAACTGCAATCATGGGTGAAGGAGACCGGCCAGCGCATCGCAATCGTCTTTGAAGGCCGGGACGCCGCCGGAAAAGGCGGTACAATCAAAAGGTTCCGCGAAAACCTGAATCCACGTGGCGCACGTGTGGTTGCACTGGCCAAGCCCTCGGATGCCGAGCGGAGCCAATGGTATTTTCAGCGCTATGTCTCTCACCTGCCCTCGGGTGGTGAGCTCGTGTTCTTTGACCGCAGTTGGTACAATCGCGGCGTCGTTGAAAACGTTTTTGGCTTTTGCGAAGCCGAGGAACGTGAACGCTTTTTCCGGCAGGTCATGCCCCTGGAGACCGGATTGGTAAACGATGGCGTCCAGCTGTTCAAATTCTGGCTGAACGTGGGTCGCGCCGAACAGCTGAATCGTTTTCTCAAACGGGAAACCGACCCGTTGAAACAATGGAAACTCAGCCCCATCGACATTGCCGGATTGGGCAAGTGGGACGAATACACTCAGTCGATTTCCGAGACGCTGACCAGAACCCATTCCGACGTTTGCCCATGGACGGTCATTCGGTCAGATGACAAGAAACGCGCCAGACTGGCCGCGATCCGCACCGTACTGAACGCATTGGACTACGACGAAAAAGACGAAAACGCCGTGGGCAAGACAGATACCAAAATCTGCGGAGGCCCTGATATCTGGGATGCCTAAACGCGGCTATCATCACGGAAACCTCAAACAGGCCCTGATCGACGCCGCGTTACGGCTGATCGAGGAAAAGGGTCCAACCGGTTTCACCCTGTCCGAAGCGGCCAAAACTGCCGGCGTTACACCGGCAGCCGTCTATCGGCATTTTCACGGACGCGAAGACCTGATTGCCGAAGCGGCGCGACAGGGGTTCGAAATGTTCGCTGATCTGATGCAGTTCGCCTATGACAAGGGCCAGCCGTCAGCCCTGGCCGCATTCGAGGCGACGGGCCGCGCCTACCTGGCTTTTGCTCGCAAGCATCCGGGCCACTATATCGCGATGTTCGAAAGCGGCATATCGGTCAACCGAACGCCCGAACTGGCGGCGGCGGCCAACAGGGCAAAGAGTGTTCTGGAGAAAGCGGCAGCTGATCTTTCTGAACATATCCCACCGGAACAACGCCCCCCGGCCTCAATGTTCAGCGCACATATCTGGGCGATGAGCCACGGTGTTGTGGAACTTTATGCCCGCAATACAGGTGCCAGCTCCCCGTTCCCTCCGGAAGACCTGCTTGAGACCGGCATCGGCATATATCTTCGCGGTCTGGGTCTAATACCCCACGACGAATGAAACAGTAAATTTAAGCGATCAGATCCATCCGCTGGGCTGCGGGGATCGCAGACTGGACGTGACACTGATCAGGTCCATCTCACCCATACCCTTTATGTCCACCGCGCCCAGATCAGCCACCTGAAATTCGTCGATCAAGGCGAACTTCATTTCTTCCGGAGCCACGATTTTCATCGGGTTGGCAAAGACCTGTAGACGTGAGGCCATATTTACCGCTGGTCCGAAAACGTCATAAACGTATTTCTGAATACCAACGACCGACCCGACCGCCGCACCCGTCCCCAACCCGATCCGGGCCTGCCATTTGTTCGGATGGCTTTCGTTGCGTCTTTCAAGGTATCGCAGGAACCGTACAGCACAATGCGCCACAGCGGTTGCGTGATCAGGCGTGGCATCGGGCATTCCCGATACCGCCAGATAAGCGTCACCGATCGTTTTGATCCGTTCACAACCGAATTGCTCGACGATGCGGTCGAAGGCCGTGAATATGTCGTTCAACTCGCTCAGCGTGATGGTTGGGTCCGTCCGGGCGGCAAAGTCGGTGAAGTTCACGAAATCCAGCATGACCACCGAAACCTGCTCATACAACTGGGGGGTAACGACACCGAATGTCTTGAATTCCTCGTATACCGACCGCGGCATCAGGTTCAGTAACAGCCGCTCCACCCTCTCCTTTTCACGCTCCAACTCCCGCGTGTTGCGTTCGACCATGGTCGAATAGCTGTCAATCATGCTTTCCAGTTCGCGGATGCGCGTGATGTTCTGGCATTCAACCACCAGAATTTTCTCATCCAGTGAGTTCGCCATTGAAATTGTCGTGGCAAAGATCAACGTTCGCCGCTTTGGCTTGATATGCAGCTCAGCCGAGTATCGCAGACCCGCATCGCGAACCTTGTCCAACTCTTCCGGGTCCAGATCAGGCAATATGTCTTTCAGTGTCTGACCACTTTCAGGCACGCCAAACCACTCTCCAAATGGCTCGTTGTGAAAGACAAAGCTGAAGTCCGACGCCCGTACCACCGCAACGCCGACGCCAATGGCCCGCAAAAGGTGCTCGTTGATTGCAGAAATGCTCATGCCGCATCTCTGGCGACGATGATCGAGCGTTTTTCCTCGATCGCTGCCATCGCCACCTTCACATCTGCATCTGACATACCGTGACCTGACAGAACCTCTGCGAACAGTTCCGCCATTTCGTCAAAATCGGCATGCGAGATATTCAGATGACGGTGGACGGCTTCGATCCTCTCGTCACTGAACGAGGCCGGTCCGCCAACCAATGATGACACAAATTTTGTCTGGTGGTCGATCAGGCGCGGCAGGTCGATGTCCGTGAAATACTCGCCGATCTGATCAGAATCCAATGCCATTTCGTAAAATGCCATGACGATCCGACTTATCGTTTTAAACCCGCCATACTTTTCATAAATCGTCTGGCTCATAACCCACAAACTACCTTTGCATTAGCCAATCATAGTCAAAGGTTAGATCATAATGCCCGGTTTGTTAACTTTTTTGAACAAATCAACAGCAGTGGCTCTGGGGCCGTAAGAACTCTTCAGTATTTTTCGATGTGTTTTCTAGCGCAATTTTCAGACGTTCAGGTCCGAAGCGACCGGAACAAACCCACTGAATCCACCCTGCCTGATCAAGCCAGCCTCACCACCAGATCGCCAACGCAGTTTCCGCCCGGCTGCAATCAATTCGCGGCGTGCGCGAAACCAAAGCGGACCTTTATCAAGGCCGCTATTGATCGTTTTGTCCTGCGTCCGTTCGCTTGTTTTCACAGACGCCCCGGAATTCTCTTGCGACTTGGACCAGATCACCTGAACCCCGACGGCTGGAAAACACTGATACATTTTCCATCCGGATCGCGGCATGAGTACAAAATCGTCAAGATGATCCGAATACCTGTCCGACCACGCAAGCAACTTTCTGCACCCTTCCAGAGACAGTGCATAGGCCGCCGCACTAGGTGCCATTTCAAGCAAAGGCCGAACATTGACACCGTTAACATCGCGCTCAGGACCAAACCGAAGTGCGCGCGGCGAATAGTCAAATTTTACCAGATCATATTCATGAGGCATGGCCAGAATATTCCGGATGCACTCAGCAGAATGTTGCGAAAATTCTACGTCGTCCTCAAATACCGCGATGGAGGGCAAACCCTGCTCAACTGCCTGCTGCCAGACCTTCTTGTGGCTCTCGAAACACGCGATTTCGCTGGGTGTCAGGCCCCAACGGCTGCCAGTTCCCGGCACGTATCCGTTGCCCTCCAACGCGCCGGGAAGGCTAGCATCAGTGGCGCTGACCCTTGTGGCGCTTGAAATTCCGACCCTGGCAAACTGCCCCTCCATAAACGATCTGCGGGCAGGCACGCGATCCAGGTTGATATAGAAAACGTCGGTCATCGGCGTTCTTTCTTTTGGGCGCTAGAAACCCGCGCCTGCCAAATTACAGACATACTCCCCTGATGTCTGGCCAACATGACAGGCACGCAGCATCCTAGCTTTCTCCGGAGACCAGCGCATGTTTGTACTGTTGCTCATACAGGTTCCGGAATTGCCCGGGCCGGTCCAGCAGTTCCTTGGCGGTACCGATCTCGGCAACCGAACCGCTGTCAATCACAACAATCTGGTCCGCATCCAGAACGGTGGAAAGACGGTGCGCGATGATGATCGTCGTCCGGTCTTTGGTCAACCTTCTGAGAGCCTCCTGAACAAGGTGTTCGGATCGGGAATCCAGAGCACTGGTCGGTTCGTCCAGCAACAGGATCGGGCTATCCCGCAGAAGGGCCCTTGATATGGACAGTCGCTGTTTTTGCCCACCGGACAAAAAGGACCCATCCTCGCCCACAAGGGTGTCAAAGCCTTCGGGCAACGCCATAATGAAATCATAGGCATTGGCGGCTTTTGCCGCTTCGATCACCTCGTCATCGGTCGCGTCGGCCCGCCCAAGACGAATATTGTCCGCAATCGAAGCCGAAAACAAAAACGTGTCCTGTCCGACAAATGACATCTTCTTGCGCAAGGACTCGAACGTCGCGCCCTTGATGCTGCTGCCATCAATCAACACTTCACCCGAATTCGGATCATACAGGCGCAGTGCAAGGTTCAGGATTGTCGATTTGCCCCCGCCCGACGGACCAACCAGCGCCGTGGTCTTACCGGCAGGGAAATCGAGGTCCAAATTCTTCAGGATCAACTCATCGTCCCTGTAGCCAAAAGTCACATCCCTGAAGCTGATCACACCCGGGCCTTCGGCCAGAACCTTGGGGTGTTTGTCTTCGGCAAGTGTTTCCGGCTGATCCAGCAGGGTGAACATCATCTGGACACGGCGCAAACCGACTTCCAGCGAAACGCGAACGCGCGACAGGCGTTTTGCAGGCTCATAGGCCATCATCAATGCGGTCACGAACGACATCAGTTCACCTGGCGTCGATGCATCCGAGCCGAACAGTTTTGCAGCACTCAGCGCGATGACGGCAGCAACCGCAAACCCGGCCAGAACATCCATCAGTGGGCTGGTCACGGCTTCAAGGCGCGATATCGTGTTCTGACGCTTTTCAACCTGCTTCACCGCACTGAACATTCGGTTCGCCATGCGTGCTTCCAACGCAAACGCTTTGATCACCCGGATACCTCTGGATGTCTCCTGAATGACCTTCATGATTTCGGCCAGCGACTGCGTTTCTTGATGAACGAGTTCCCTGACCTTTCGCAACAGGACCCGCACCCCCCAAATCGCCAGAGGACCGATGACCAGACAAAACAGCGAAAGGACAGGTTGCTGATAGAACATAACTGCCAACAAGCCTATCAATGTCAGAAAGTCCCTGACGACGGTCGTGACCATCAGGTTAACGACCTGTCTTGCGGCCTGTGCCGACATGGTGACTTTCATCAACAGGTCCGAGCTTTCCGTCAGATTAAAAAAGGATACCCCCTGACGAAGAAGCTTGTCGTACAACTTAATCTGTTGCTGGGCCACAATGCGGTTGCCTGCGCGGCTCAGCGCGACCACCTGCACATAGGTGGACAGGCCCTTGACCAGAAAAATCAGGAATACGGCCGAGGCAACACCAAAAACTTTGGCCTGGTTGTCCGATTCAAACAACGAGTCGACGACATCCCGCATAATATAGGCAACCGCGGCTGTCGTTGCGGCGACAAAAACCATTGCTATTACGGCAATGGTGTAAAGCACTTTCTGCGACGGCAGGCTTTCACGCATCAGGCGCCACAGAATTGAGCTTTCGATTTGGTCGAGAAATTTTGTTTTCGCGTTAAGCAAAGCCTGTTTCCATACACATCAAGAGTTTCTGGACGCCCTGTCTGACCTAAGGCCCACCCGGAACCCATTCAAGTTAGATACTTTTCAGTTCGGAGCCGGGCAAGGATCGTATCGCCTGGCCGCCGTATGGTACGGGGGTTTCAACACAGATCTTCTGTTTTGTACATCTACAAAAGCACCACGTTCCGAAATGTACCAACCCGCAAGCGCCCGAACCGGTGCCAGGGCTGTCCCTCTTTCATTTCACTGGACGCGTAGATAGTTGTTGAAGGGTAAGATTTCCACCGTTACCGGCTACACTGATCTGAAATTGGTGAATTTTGGCCGCTTCAAAACGCTGTGTCACTTTAGGGGAATGGCGGAGAGACAGGGATTCGAACCCTGGAGACGGTTTCCCGCCTACACACTTTCCAGGCGTGCGCCTTCGACCACTCGGCCACCTCTCCGTGCCGGGGTATTTGAACCATCGCAACAGGATTTGCAAGGCCCGTTTGCGCCGAATTCAGTCATCCAGATGCAAATAAACCCGACGGTTCTGTTTGCCCTTTTTCTCGATCTTTCCCAGACGGATGCGCCCGATTTCTGCCGTGCTGGCTACATGCGTCCCACCACATGGTTGCAGATCGACCTGCGCATCTCCCTGCCCGATTCTGACCAGACGCACCCGACCGCTGCCGCGCGGGGGCGACACGGACATGGTTTTGACCAATCCCGGATTGGCATCCAGTTCCGCATCCGTGATCCACTCTTCGCTTACGCCAAGATCGCGGTCGATCAGTTCCTGCAATCGGGCCTGTAGCGCATCCTTGTCCTGCGGCGCTTCGGGCATGTTGAAATCCAGCCTGCCCTTGACCGGGCTGATGGACCCTCCTGATACTTCCAGTGGGATGACAACCGACAGAAGATGCAGCGCCGTGTGAACGCGCATGTTTCCGAACCGCTGATCCCAATCAAGGCTTTGGCGGATACTCATACCAACGGGCGGCAATTCGCTGCCCTCTGCCGGGACGAGTACTACAGCGCCCCCATCCCCTTTGATCGTGGTTTTGACCTCAAGCGATCCGCCGTCCCAGTCCAGACGACCCTGATCGCCGGGCTGGCCGCCGCCGGTGGGATAGAACAGGCACTGATCCAGAATAATACCGCCGTCCGCAGTCTGGGACTGAACAACGCCATCGGCCTGACGCAGATAGGCGTCATCACGAAAAAGCATCTTAGTACTCATCACCGCCTCCGGTATCCATGTCACCCTCTGTCATTTCGATGGGGGACTTGTTTGCACGGGTTGGTTCGCTTTGCTTTGGTTCAGGATCGTCAACAGGCTTGACCGGTCCCTGTGCCTGAGGGTGCGGGTGCAGCGTTTCGGGATTGCGCAGCCAGATATCGCGCTGAGCGAATGGAATTTCGATGCCCTCTTCGACAAAGCGGCGGTTGATCTCGTGGTTCATGTCAGATTTGACCGAAAGCACCCAGTTCACATCCCGCAAGATCGCCCGGATTTCAAAATCCAGTGAATCTGCTCCGAACCCCTGAAACACAACGCTGGGCGCCGGGTTGGCCAGAACCATGGGATGCGCGTTCGCGATCTCTCCAAGAATGGTTTCGACCTTGCGCGTATCAGTCCCGTAGGCGACACCAACCGGCACGATCACCCGCCCCACGGTGTTGCCGCGTGTATAGTTCGTAACCACACCGCTGATCAGGTCCGAGTTGGGCACGATGACATCGGAACGGTCGAATGTCTCGATGCGCGTGGAACGGACCGAGATGTCACGGACATAGCCCATCATTCCGTTCACATCGATCCAGTCCCCTTTTGAGATCGGGCGTTCCACCAGCAGGATGATACCCGACACAAAGTTGGACACGATGGTCTGAAGCCCAAAGCCGATCCCGACAGACAGCGCACCCGCGACAATAGCAAGTGAGGACAGATCGAACCCGGCGATAGTGATCGCCACCAGGGCGGCCAGAAAAATCCCGACATAGCCCGTGCCCGATACGATGGCGTTCTGTCCACCCGGATCGATGCTGGTCTTTGGCAACAAAGAGTTGCGCAACCCACCCTGCAACAGACGGGTCAGCGAATATCCGATTAGGAATACCGCGATAAACGTCAGGAAATTGGTGGGCGAAATGGTGACGCCGCCAATGTCGAATCCCTGTAGAAGTCGCTTCCATGCCTCGATCAGGTCCGTTTCCCGTGCGCCCCAGTAAATGGCTAGGACCGGTAAGGACAGAAAGGCAAGCGCAAAGCCCACAAGCACGGAAAAGAGTGAATCCCGCGCGGCCTCACCCTGCCCTGTTATCCAGCCGTAAACCGAGCTGATGAAACGCTGCAGGATGAAAAACGCGGCAATCAGCGCCAGAGTTTTGACAGCCGGATAAACGATAGCTTCGGCAGCGTTTGAATACCCGATCATGGCCAGAATTGGCGACGCAATTCCAAGCAACAGCATCAACCGGCGGAAAACCTCGATCATCTGGCTGAAACCGGCAGTGCGCGAAGGTGCCTCCTGGTCTGTCTCGGTTGCTGTTTTGTCGACCTGACGCACCCGGCGCACGCGCAGCAGCAGCAGAGCCGTTATCACTATGATTGGAAACCCGACCACTGCGCGGGTTGCGTCAGAAATATTCTCGATCTGCTCGAACTGTATGACCATGTCATGCAGAACCAGCATGACCGCGAGCAGATCCATATAAACCCGCAACTCCGAAATCTGACGGGCGCTGAGCCTTTTGAAGTTGTAGGCCGCGCCCATCACGAAAATCTGTCGGCCGATCCAGTCAAAGTACAGGATAATTGCCGCCCAGTACGGCACCTGCTGCAACAGCAACGTGCCGCGCAAACCCAGCACACCGGTCAGCGATACCGCCGCCGTCAAGGCGACCACGCCCAGCCACGGCAGAATGATGCGAAACAGCGAGATGACAAAGGCCCAGACACCGGTGCCCCGTCCGCCCAGCCGGCGCAGGAAATCGCCGCCCCGTTCGGACCATCTTTTCCCGAACACCAACAAAACCGTGGCCACCAGAATCAATGCGATAATTGCAGGCGCGCGCTCTTGCATCCGCTCGGCGGCCACGTCGGTTTTCAGATTCTTGACTGTTTCGTTGACAAGGGCACGAACGGCTTCCTGAACATCTGTCCACGCACCCCGCCAATACAATGGGTTTACCGGAGACGGGCCGCGTTCAAGCAAGGTCTTCGTTTGCCGGTCCCGGATAATGCGATCGATTTCGTTGATCAGGCCGTTGGCGCGATTATAAGCCTCTTCCGAGATTATGCGGGGCACCCGCAACTGGTTCAGCTGCTCGTCCAGATGTTCGCGCAATCGAGCGATGTCAGGCGGGTCTTCCGAGCCGTCCTCGGGCTTGGGTCCCAGCGCCTTGAGCTGACTTTCAAGGGTTTGTATGCGCTCGGTATTTGCTGTACGCGCCTTGTTGAAGATATCGCGGTAATTACTTATTTCAGAACGCAATTTCTCCATCGCGGCATTGGATGCGCGATCGGCATTCACCACCGCTTCGGCCCGGTCCGCGGTTTTGACCCAGTTCTGATAATATTCAGTTTGCTGTTCTGACAGCTGGGCCGACGCAAGGCCGCCCAGCCCCATCAGAAAGAGCGTCAGGATGGTCAGATACAGGCGGATGGGCCTGAACATCACACGTCCTCGAACACACCCGGAATGCTGCGCGGTGCTTCGGTCATCCAGTCGGGAACAGGAAGATCTTTTTCACGCAGGAAGTTCGGGTTGAACAGCTTGGACTGATAGCGGGTGCCAAAATCACAAAGGATGGTGACGATTGTATGGCCGGGCCCCAGGTCCTTGGCCAGGCGCACTGCCCCGGCGATATTGATCGCGGTTGAGCCGCCCATGACCAGCCCTTCGTCACGCAGCAGGTCAAAGATGTATGGCAGCGCCTCGTTATCGGTGACCTGATAGGAAAAGTCCGGTGTGAACCCCTCGAGGTTTTTGGTGATGCGCACCTGACCGATGCCTTCGGCGATCGAGCTGCCGTCCATCGCCAGTTCACCGGTTGTGTAGTATGAATAGAGCGCAGCGCCCATCGGGTCGGCCAAGGCGATCTTGACGCCCTTGGGCTGCAATGCCTCGGCAACGCCCGCCAGAGTGCCCCCGGACCCCACCGCGCTGACAAAGCCATCCACTTTGCCATCTGTCTGTTCCCAGATTTCGGGGCCGGTGGTTTCGACATGGGCCTGACGGTTGGCCACATTGTCGAACTGGTTGGCCCAGATCGCACCGTTCGGTTCGGTCTGCGCAAGTTCTTCGGCCAAACGGCGGGAATAGTGAACGAAGTTATTGGGGTTGCGGTAGGGTGCCGCCGGCACCTGCACCAGCTGCGCACCAGCAAGGCGCAACATGTCTTTTTTCTCTTCAGACTGGGTTTCCGGAATCACGATCACGGTTTTGAACCCCATCGACGCCCCGACCAGCGCAAGACCGATGCCGGTGTTGCCTGCGGTGCCTTCGACAATGGTTCCGCCGGGCTTCAGGTCGCCGCGCGCCACAGCGTCACGAATGATGTAAAGCGCGGCGCGGTCTTTGACAGACTGGCCCGGGTTCATGAACTCGGCCTTGCCCAGAATTTCACAACCGGTTTCTTCACTGACACGGCGCAGCCGGATCAGAGGTGTTTTGCCAACGGCGTCCGCCAGATCTCGTGCAATGCGCATGGTGCCCTCATGAATTCAATATGCTGGTCAGATGTACAGGCGCCCCGCGGCAAGCTCAAGCGGGGATACGGTCAATTCAGCCGAAGGCTATCACGGTGCCGTGCAAGCCAGTTCGCCAGTGAAAGTAACGGCAGGTCCTTGAAGCGGTCCGCATCCACAAGCGCCATGAATTCGTCATATGGCAGGATGCGGCTGCGAATATCCTCTCCTTCAGTGGCGAGCCCGCCATTGTCGATGGTTTTATCCAAATCTCCCAGCCCGACAAAGAGATAGACGTATTCGGTGGACGAGCCGCTGGAGGAATAGGCCCTGCCCGCGGGTTTCAGCGCATCCAGTTGCACATGTGCCTCTTCCAGCGTTTCGCGGCGGGCGGCGGCTTCGGGCGATTCTCCTGGGTCAATCATGCCCGCCACGGGTTCCCACATCCAAGGCTCGGGGTCGCCGATCATATAGACCGGAGGCCGGAACTGTTCGACCAACAGCACCGAATCCCGCACCGGATCGTAGGGCAGAACGACAACGGCGCTGCCCTGCATCAGACCATTGCGGCTCAGGACCTCGCTCATGCTGCCGTCCAGCTTGCGGTGTTGCAGCTCCATCTCTTCCATACCGAAATAATCGATATAGGCGCGCGTGTGCCGGTGCACGACCACGTCCTTACTGACATCGCGCTGCCCTGCCTGCCCCCGCTGCCGGGCGGCAACACGTGCCCACGCCCGGTTGCGGATCGCCGGGAAACTGCGTGCGATCCGTTTTGCATCCACACGCCCGAAATAGGCCATGACCTCCTCGGCCGCATTCAGGGTGATCTCACCCCACTCATCCACCCATCTGCTCAACGACCAAAGCGATCCCGGCCGCCAAAGACCGGGTTCAGGGAAAAACACCTGCGCCATTGCGGAACTTCCGTCAGGCAATTCCACAGGTTTTGGTTCCAGATCGAAATCGAAGCCGCCTTCGTAAAAGACAAGCCGCTGAATATCATCCTCGCTCAGGCCCCGGACAAGCACGCCCTCAGCCTGTTCGCCGGGCTGTTTCATGATCATGGGAAACATCTGACCCTGCACCGCGCGGGCTGCATGATCGAGCAGCACAGCGGGCGACAGGTCGATTTCGGACGCGGGGCGTCCCAGCACAAGCTCAAGCAGCGGCACGTAGCGCAACGTTCCGTAGAAAAACAGATCGGACAAATGTTCAGGCTTTCTTTGATCAGGTTCCGCTTACCGCCAGCGGCGTGATGCCATTTCGGTCAGCAGGCCGGACAATACGGCACCGATCAGCAGGGTCCAGATGATTTGCGGATGAAGCAGAAATTCGTAGGCATAGTTTATGCCAATCTTGAAGATGGCCAGTACTGCCTCGAACGGACCGTCATAACGATGGCGCATGGCAAGGCGGAACATCTCGTAAGTGCCCTGCGAAAACAGGCCCCAGAACACCATGGAGGCCGCACCCGTCAGTCCGTTGTTGATGGCTGGTGTTATCCCGCGACCTGCGCGTTTGCCCATTACCACCCATCCGCAGATGAACCCGATTGCAATATTGGCCGGGGTGAAATAGCCAAAATCCCTTTCGTCGGGCGTGTGGTCGATGATCTGACCTGACACGAAAAAGGCCAATACTGCCAGACAAACGGCAGCAACGAGGCGGGAAGCTGTAGGCATATTGGGCGTCCGGTTCCTATCTGGGTCTTGCAATAGTGATCTGTGTCACATCGCAATTGCCGGTGTCAAAGGCTGCGCCGCACGCCGTCAAATAAAAATTCCACATGCGGCGAAAACGCTCATCAAAGCCCATGTCCGAGATCTGATCCCACTTCTCGTTGAATGTGTCGTACCAGCGGCGCAGGGTCAGATCATAGCTTTTGCCGAACTCCTTGGACCGGACGAGGTGCAGACCGGCCTGACTGATTTGTTGCCGCAGGACCCGGGGCGCCGGAAGCATGCCACCGGGAAAGATGTATTTCTGAATGAAATCAACGCCGTTTCGATAAACCTCCCACCGTTTGTCGGCGACGGTGATTATCTGAAGGGTCGCCTTTGCATCAGGCTTGAGCCGGTCGCGCACCGTTTCGAAATAGACGGGCCAGTATTTTTGCCCAACCGCCTCGAACATCTCAATCGAGGCGATCCCGTCATATTGCCCCCGCTCGTCGCGATAATCCTGAAGCTTGAACTGTACACGATCAGATAAACCTGCTTTTTCAATCCTTTGGGAAGCGTAGTTAAACTGTTCCTGACTGATGGTCAGCCCTGTCACCCGTAAACCACGTTCCTTTGCGGCATATTCCGCGAACCCGCCCCAGCCGCAGCCGATTTCCAGAATGTGGTCACCGGGCTTGGCCTCCATCTCGTCAACCAGACTGGCGTACTTGGCCGTTTGCGCCTTTTCCAGACTTTCCTGTCCGGTTTCGAAAATTGCGCTGGAATAGGTCATCGTGTCATCCAGCCAGAGTGAGTAGAAATCGTTCCCCAGGTCGTAATGGTAGGAAATATTCCTTTTGGCCTGAGCCCTGTGGTTACTGTGGAGCCAGAACCTGAGGCGTTCGTAGGCGCGGATCAGAAAGCTCCCTGTGAAATCATCATAAACCGCGTCTCCGCTTCGTTGTATCAGGTCCATGAAGGCGCGCAGATCCGGGGTGCTCCATTCACCCTCAAGGTAGGCGTCCGAAAACCCAAGATCGCCCTCTCGGATCAGGCGCGCGAATACATCCGGATCGTGCACGTCAATTCGCGCTACGGGACCGGGTTGCGCGCCCTCGGACCGGAACACCCGACCATCGGGTAACGCGATATCCAACCGGCCGGCCTCCATCTGGCGCAGCATAGTCATAACCTGGGCAAAGTATCTTGGAAGATTTTCCTGCCCTTCTGTCGATGTATGAACCATCCGCTCTCCCCTTTGCGGCGTCTCAGTCAGGCTAGGCCGAGATTCCGTTTCTGGCAAGTTTTCAGTTCGTTACCGGAGTTTTTGGGGCCAAAAGCGCCGATTGCGAGCGGTGCAAGCCCGGAGTTTGTCACCGGGCAGGACAAAAGAGTTATTCGGCCCCGGGCCATCCGGGACTGTCCTATTTTATCTAATCCCGTTTGAGCATTCGTCGACCGGAAACCGGAACGCAGGGCTCGTTCCCGGATCGCCTGGGATATGAAGAGCGACCTACAAAACGCGGTCCAGCGCGTCGAGCAGCTGATCGATTTCCGTCCGTGAGGTGTAGTGCGTGAAGCTGAGGCGCAGAACACCCTTGTCAGGTTCGATCCCCATCGCCTGAAGCGGGCGGATGGCATAGAAATCACCACCACCTGCCATGATGCCGTATTTTGTCAGCTCGGCGGCAACCGGTTCAGCCGCACCATTCAGCGACAGGGCAACAGTCGGGGCACGTTTCGAGGCATCGGATGGCCCGATCAGGCGCACGGCGTTCCTGTCTTTCACGGCATCCAGAAGGGGCTGCAGCAATTCAACTTCGTGGGCACGCATCAGGTCATGAACGAATTCGCCTTGTGCCGCCTCACCCGAGGACGGCCCGCCGTGGTGGTCGCAGAGCAGTTCCACGTAATCGGCCATTCCGGCGCTTGCGGCAATTTGGGCGTGGTCCGGCCCGGCAGGCGTAAAGCGCTTGTACAGCACATCGGCGTTGAAGAAATGCGCCTGGTTCGGAAGCATCTCGCCCAGCGTTCGCCGAATGACCATGCAGCCCTGATGGGGGCCATAGGTCTTGTATGACGAAAACAGATAGATATCCGGCCCAAGGTCACCGACATTCGGAAACCCGTGAGGAGCATAAGAGACACCATCGACACAAACAAACGCCCCTGCGGCGTGGGCGATGGCGGTGATTTCCGTGACCGGATTGATCTCACCCACCACATTCGAACAGTGCGGGAAACAGACCAGCCGAACCTTTTCGTCCAGCAGGTTTTCCAGATCCTGCGGGTTCAGCGATCCGGTATCCGGGTCGATATGCCATTCGCGAATCTCGATGCCGGCATCGGCCAGCCGCCGCCAGGGACCCGAGTTCGCCTCGTGGTCCTGATTGGTCACTACGATGGCTTCGCCGGGCTTCATCCACTGACGAAAGGCCTGCGCAAGAACATAGGTGTTCTGCGTTGTTGAGGGACCAAAGCTCAGCTCATCACTCTCGACCCCCAGAATTGCGGCCATGCGATGCCGCGCCTCATCCATTTCCTGCCCGCCCAACTGACTTGCGGCATATGGGGCATAGGGTTGGACCTTGCGCTGAGTGTAGAACCGGTTCAGCCGGTCGATCACTGGCTTGCAGGTGTAGGAACCACCGGCATTTTCAAAAAACGCCTGCCCTTGCAAATCCGGTTCGGAAAACGCCGGAAACTGAGCTCTTACAAAATCGATGTCCAGTGCAGTCATCACTCGATTCTCCTCAACTTATGCCCGCAGCACGGGGGCCGCCTGCCCTTGGTCCAGTCGTATTCGGAACTGCGGCAGAGCTTTCAGCAGAAGTGATGGATCACCGCCGTCTCTTCAAGCCAAATTTTCGCGGCTCAAAGACGCGCCCTGTTTCAGCGGCACCAACAATGCCACCGCAGCGCGGACCAGAATTGAGGCATTGATCTGCAAAGAAAAAGCCCCGGCAAAGGACCGGGGCTTTAGTTGTCAGATTATCCGGCGATCAACGGCGGCGACGCTCGTTCGCAAGGCCGATGAAAATGGATACGCACATCAGAACCAGAACGATCGCAAAGGGAAAGCCCGTGGCGATAGCCGCAGCCTGAAGCGCACCCAGACCGCCGCCAAGCAACAGAACGATGGCGATGGCACCCTCAAGAATGCACCAGAACACGCGCTGTGCGGTGGGCGCATCGGTCTTGCCGCCTGCGGTGATGGTATCGATCACCAGCGAGCCCGAGTCGGAACTGGTCACGAAGAACACGACGACCAGAATGATACCGACAAAGGACAGCAGGCCCGTCATCGGAAACGCTTCGAACATCTTGAACATTTTCAGTTCAAGTGCGGCATCGGAAAGCGCCTGACCCGAACCGGACATGACCTGATCCAGCGCCGCGCCGCCAAAGACGCTCATCCACAGTGCGCCGACGACGGTCGGGATCAGGATGACGCAGGTGACGAATTCGCGCACGGTACGACCGCGAGAAATGCGGGCGATGAACATGCCGACAAACGGTGACCAGGAAATCCACCACGCCCAGTAGAACGTGGTCCAACCCTGCAGAAAGTTGGTGTCCTCGCGCCCGACCCAGTTGGATAGAGTGGGCAGCGCAACGATATATTCGATCATGCTGTCGAAAAAGCCGGTCAGGATGGCCAGTGTCGGACCAACGATCAGAACCAGAAGCATCAGGGCTGCGGCCAGGATCATGTTGGCCTCGGACAGGCGTTTGACGCCCTTGTCCAGACCGGCGATTACCGAAACCAGTGCAAAGGCCGTGATCAGCACGATCAGCAACACTTTCATCCCGTCCGTGATCGGCACGTCGAACAGATAGTTCAGACCGGCCAGCGCCTGTGTCGCACCCAGACCCAGAGAGGTTGCGAGACCAAAGATGGTGGCAAACACCGCCAGCACGTCAATGATGTGCCCCAGAGGGCCCCATGTCGCCTCGCCGAACAGCGGATAAAAGACCGAGCGCATGGTCAGCGGCAATCCACGGTTAAAGCTGAAGAACGCCAGCGCGAGCGCCACCACGGCATATACCGCCCAAGGGTGCATACCCCAGTGGAAAATGGTGGCCGCCATGGCCAGTTTCTTTGAGGCTTCGGGGTCTTCCAGCCCTGCACCCAGCGGCGCCCAGTCGGTGCGCACGCCATCCTCGCCGGTTGCGACGCCGCCCAGGGATGCGCCGTAATGTGAAATAGGTTCGGCGACCCCCCAGAACACCAGACCAATTCCCATCCCGGCAGCAAACAGCATCGAGAACCAGCCCGCATAGCTGTAATCGGGTTTTGCGTCGTCACCACCAAGACGGATTGAACCGTATGGAGTAACGATCAACAGCAGCGAAAACACGACAAAGATGTTCGCGGCAATCATGAAAACCCAGTCGAAGTTGCTGGTCAAAGCGGGCCGCAGCCAACCGAAAAATTCGCTCGCCTGCTCGCGGAACACGAGCGAGAAGAACACGAAGGCTACGATTGTCAGTCCCGATACCGCAAAAACCGGATTGTGAACATCCAGACCTAATATCTGGACATTGTCCTGACCGACTTCATAGTCGGTTTCTGTACTTTCAGACATTGTCTCTTCCTCTCCAATGAACATTCATCTTCTCAAGGAATGCAATTTTTCAGGGCTCTCCCGGCAAGACAGGATGATAGCGGAAAACGACATTTTGCACAAAAACGTCATCAGGTTCCGACCCGGACCCACATGGAAAGTTCGAGAGAGACACTGAGAGCTGAAGCCTCTGACGATTCAGGTGAATCAAACCAAAAAGGCCGGGCTAATTGCCCGGCCTTTTCCCGAATTACGGATTTTCGAGTTTACCCCTGAACCTTGGTATAGGTGCCCTCACCGGCCAGAATGCCCCGGAACCCGCCGGGTTCGTCCAGCCCGAAAACGATCAACGGCAGGTTGTTGTCACGCGCCAGCGCAATAGCCGAGGCGTCCATGACCTTGAGCCTTTTGGCAAGAACATCGTCATAAGACACCGTATCATAGCGCACTGCGTCATCGTTGGTTTTGGGATCTTTGTCGTAAATGCCGTCAACCCCGTTTTTGCCCATAAAGATCGCCTCGCACGCCATTTCGTTGGCGCGCAGGGTCGCGGCGGTGTCGGTGGTGAAATACGGGTTTCCGGTTCCGGCCGCAAAGATGCAGACCCGTTTCTTTTCAAGGTGACGGACGGCGCGGCGGCGGATGTAGGGCTCGCAGACCTCATCCATGCGAATGGCCGAGATGACGCGGGTGAATACGCCGACCTCTTCCAGCGCCGATTGCATCCCCAGCGCATTCATGACCGTCGCCAGCATGCCCATATAGTCCGCGGTTGTCCTCTCCATCCCCTGCGCCGAACCGCTGAGGCCGCGAAAGATGTTGCCGCCGCCGATCACCATGCAAATCTCGACGCCCAGATCGTGCACCGACTTTACCTCTTTCGCGATCCGCTGGACGGTTGGGGGGTGTAGCCCGAATCCCTGATCCCCCATCAGCGCTTCACCCGAAATCTTGAGCATGACGCGGCTGTACTTGGGTTTGGGGATTTCCGTGTTTTCGATGGTCGAGGAAAGGCTCATGTTGCGCTCCGGGCTGGCACGGGGTTAATTTCCGGCGCAAAATGAAGCAAAAGCCCCGTGGGTTCAATGCGGATGGTTGGGAATAAGGCAATCACATATGGCTGAGAACTCTGCGACGCGGCTTTTGGAACGGCTTCCAGAGATTGCGGATGGAAAACCGGTGCTGATTGCCGGTCCGACCGCATCCGGGAAATCCGCGCTGGCGCTGGAAATAGCCGAGCGGTTTGGCGGGGTTATCGTGAATGCTGATGCAAGTCAGGTCTATGATTGCTGGCGGGTCATCACCGCCCGCCCCTCGGTGGACGAGGAAGCGCGGGCGCCACATCTGTTATATGGACACGTTCCGTTCGATCAGACCTATTCCACTGGCCACTGGCTGCGCGAGGTGGTGCCGCTGCTATCCGGCGACCGGCGGCCGATCATCGTTGGTGGGACGGGGCTGTATTTCACGGCGCTGACCGAAGGGATGGCCGACATTCCGGCGACCCCGCCCGAGGTTCGGGCCGAAGCCGATTCGATGACACATGCCGATTTGCTTGCCGGAATTGACCCGATTACCGCGAAGGGCATCGACACGCTAAACCGTGTTCGCGTTCAGCGCGCTTGGGAAGTTCAGCGCGCAACGGGGCGGTCGATCGCCGAATGGCAGGCCGATACACCTCCGCCCACATTGCGGCTGGCGGATGCCGTGCCTCTGGTATTCGACGTGCAAAAGGACTGGCTGCTGGATCGCATAACGCGCCGCTTCGATCAGATGCTTGAACAGGGCGCACTGGACGAAGTCGCGGCAATGCGGGACCGGTACGATCCGTCATTACCGTCCTGCAAGGCAATTGGCGTACCCGAGCTGGTGGCTCATCTGGACGGCACTCTGACGTTGGATGAGGCCCGGGAAAAGGCAACGATTGCGACACGACAGTTCGCAAAACGACAACGCACGTGGTTTCGCGCACGCATGAAATCTTGGTACCCGGTTGATTCCGTGGCGTAATTTTTCCCGCCTTGTCGACCGAAAAAGCCGCTAGACCCTGAAAAATGAAAAAGAATTCATCCTGTTAGCGGGTGCTCGGACCAGATTCGCCGGGATGGTGCAAATCTTTATATTAATCAGAGACTTTCCCAGTTTGAGATGATTGAAAATCAGGATCACATTCGTCGCTAATGTCGTTTTTGTGCAATCTATGCCGATTCCGAACATTGACGTTGTCCGATTTCTGTTGCCGAATACCGTTCATGGGGATGCCAACGTTCCAAAAACGGAATCTCACAACTGGGCGGGAAATGTCTGCCCGGTTTGTGCTTTGAAACCCTCCTCCAAACAAAAAGCGTGTCACAGGGAGACATACATGACAGATCAAACAACCACCGGAGCACCGATTCACTGGGCCGCCGAGATGCACGCCCAGGAATATCGGGACGGTAAGCTAAGCCGCCGCGAGTTTCTTGCCCGCACCACCGGCCTTGGCGTAACCGCAGCCGCAGCCTATGGCCTGATCGGTCTGCCGACACCGGCGATGGCTGCTGGCGAAGACGCCAAGAAAGAAGGCGGAACCCTGCGTGTGCAGGCCGCTGTTCGCGCGCTGAAAGACCCGCGCACATATGACTGGTCGGAAATGGGCAACCAGAGCCGCGGCACACTGGAATATCTGGTCGAGTACAACTCGGACGGTACATTCCGCGGAATGCTGCTGGAAGGCTGGGAAATCAACGAAGACGCGACCCAGTACACCCTGAAACTGCGTCAGGGCGTCAAGTGGAACAACGGCGACGATTTCACAGCCGATGACGTGGCCCGCAATATCACCCGCTGGTGTGACAAGAGCTCGGAAACCAACTCGATGGCGGGCCGTTTCGCCACATTGGTGGATGACGGTACCGGTCAGGCCATTGAAGGCGGCATTGTGGTAGTAGATCCGCACACAGTGCAGCTGAACCTGCCGAAATCCGATATTTCGCTGATTGCAGGCATGTCCGATTATCCTTCGGCTATCGTTCACAGCTCGTTCAGCGAGACTGATCTGACGAACAACGTCGGCACCGGCCCCTACCTGATCGAAGAGTTGGAAGTTGGTGTGAAGTGCACCTTGGTCCGCAACGAAAACCACGCCTGGTGGGGCGAGGCCGTATTCGGTCGTCCGGCGCTGGATCGTGTCGAGTATATCGACTACGGAACCGATCCGTCGGCCTGGCTGGCTGCGCTGGAATCGGACGAAGTCGACATGCTGCACGAGTCAGTCGGTGAATTCATCGATGTGATGGACGGGCTTGGCTACGTGAAGTCCGAAGTTATCACCATGGCGACCATTGTGATCCGCCCGAACCAGTTGGCCGAAATTGATGGCAAGCAACCCTATGCGGACAAGCGCGTGCGCAAGGCGCTGCAGATGGCTGTTAACAACGAAGTCTGCTTGGAATTGGGCTATGGTAACCGCGGATCGGCTGCTGAAAACCATCACGTTGGACCTGTGCATCCCGAGTATCCGGAACTGCCCAAACAGGAATCCGATCCGGCAGGCGCAATGAAATTGCTGGAAGAGGCCGGCATGGCCGATTTCGAGCATGAGCTGCTTTCGATCGACGACGACTGGCGCCGCAACACCACCGATGCGGTTGCAGCACAGCTGCGCGACGCGGGTATCAAGGTCAAACGGACGGTTCTGCCCGGCAGCACCTTCTGGAACGACTGGGTCAAGTATCCCTACAGCTCGACCAACTGGAACCACCGCCCGCTGGGCGTTCAGATCTGGGCGCTGGCATATAAGTCGGGCGAGGCGTGGAACGAATTCGGCTGGGCAAACGCCGATTTCGACGCGATCCTCGACGAAGCACTTGCGATTGCGGACGCCGACAAACGTCGTGCCGTGGCCGCCAAGGGCGCCGCGCTTATCCAGGAAGAAGGTGTCACCATCCAGCCGTACTGGCGCGCCCTGTACCGTCACATGAAAGACGGACTTGTGGGTACGGATCAGCACATCTCGTTCGAACACCACCAGTACAAGTGGGGTTGGGCGGCCTAAGTTAACCGCCGAAAAAAATCTTGGGGCGCCTGACCGGGGCGCCCCTTTCCAGCCGCAGACACACCGACACGGGGTCGGAAGTCCGAGGCCAGATAATGGTCCTATGATCTGCGGAACACCTGAACAACGGGGCCTTCATGGGACTTTTTATCCTCCGTCGGTCAGGCGTGATGCTGCTAACAGCTTTATGTCTGACATTCGTGGTCTTCTTTTTGACCAACCTCTATCCAAACCTTGAAAAGCTTGCAAAAACGCAAGGCAACCAGCGGATGTCGGATGAGCAGGTGCAAACCTGGCTTGAAAATCGCGGCTATCAACAATCGACGCTGGTCAAATACGGGCAATGGCTTGGAGTCATGCCTGGATTTACCAACACGCTGGCTGACGGCCAATTTGTGGGCACCTGTGTCCGCCCCGGCTCGACCGCTGAGACGACCCCAAGATTCTGCGGTGTCCTGCAGGGTGAATGGGGATACTCGACCGTGTTCAAGGATGACGTGGGAACGATTGTATCGAAACGGCTTGGAAACACCGGCTATCTGATGTTCTGGGTGCTTGTTCTGATGATCCCTTCGGCGCTGATCGTCGGGGTACTGGCCGGGATGCGCGAAGGTTCGGCGCTGGATCGGTCCTTGTCTACATTCTCGATCATTACAACGGCAACGCCGGAATACGTGTCGGGCGTTATCTTTATCGCCATTTTCACGTCGTCGACGGTGGGCCTTAAATGGTTCAAGGGAACAGCGACACAGGCAATGGACAACCCGACGTTCGAGAACTTTTTCCTGCCGGTGCTGACCATTGCCCTTTACGGTATGGGATATATCGCGCGGATGACTCGCGCCTCGATGACCGAGGTTATGACCGCGCAGTACATCCGAACCGCCCGCCTCAAGGGCGTCTCGTTCTCGAACATCGTCATGAAACACGCGCTGCGCAATGCGCTGATCGCGCCCTTCACCGTCATCATGCTGCAGTTCCCATGGCTGCTGAACGGCGTGGTGATCGTCGAGACCCTGTTTAACTACAAGGGCTTTGGCTGGGCGCTGGTACAGGCGGCGGGCAACAACGACATCCAGCTGTTGCTGGCGATTTCGGTCGTGTCTGTCTTTGTGGTTCTGGTGACGCAGCTGATATCAGATATCGGCTATGTCTACCTCAACCCGCGCATTCGCATTTCGTAAGGGAGATAGAACATGGAACCTCTAAGCTGGACCGGCTCTATCGCCTTTCTGAATCCTATCCTGGTGATCGCACTGGTGCTTTTGGCAATTTCCATCGTGATCTGGATCTTGGCCAGTATCTTTCAGGCCGAAGCGCCCGTATCGGTGAATGCGGACGGAACCCTGAGCTCGGGCGGCGGTCTGCGCGGCCTGTCGCAGATGGCGCTGCGCTATTCGTTCATGGCAAGCGTGGGTGCCGCGCTTGCCTATCTGGTGCTGGGTATCTTCCTGGGAACCAATGCCGGCATCATCGGCGCAATCTCGCAGCAGTTCCTGCCCGTCTGGGTGTCGATGATCATCCTGTTTGCGATGTCCATCGCCTTCAAGCGTCGGCTTGGCCTATATGGCAAGCTGTTTGACAGCCCGATCGGAATGATCGGTTTCGGATTGGTCATGTTCTGGGTTTTCACTGGCATCTTCGGTGCACTGGACCTGATCGTCACGCATGATCCGCTGGATCAGGTTTCGGGTATGAAGAACAAAGTGCCGGGCACTCCGCTACCCAATCTGGAGGAAGGCGAGTTCGCCTGGTACCTTCTGGGTGGAGACAATCTGGCCCGGGATGTGTTCAGCCGCATGGTCAAGGGCGCATGGATTGTGGTGCAGATCGCACCGCTGGCCACGCTGTTTGCATTCATGGTCGGGATCACGCTGGGACTGCCGGCAGGTTACTATGGCGGACGGCTGGACACGTTCCTGTCCTTCCTCGCCAACCTGATCCTTGCCTTCCCGGTTATCCTGCTGTTCTACCTGCTGGTTACGCCGGAAATCGTGGCGACGGGTGTGCCGAACTATATGGCGGCGGTGTTGTTCGTGTTCCCGATCCTGTTCATCGGTGTTCTGCTGAATTCGCGCTACTACACGCGACCAAAGTTCCGCACGCCTTTGCTGATCGGAGTTCTGGGTATTGCGATCTGGCTTTATCTGTCGCTGATCTCGACCGGTGGATACATCATCAACACAGACGCCTACCGGATCTGGGGTCTGCCGACATACCTTGACCTCTTCGACGTTCCGGGTGGCATTCTGGTCGTGTTCGTTTCGGTGGTCTTTGTGAACTCACCCACGGTGTTCCGTATCGTCCGTGGTCTGGCACTGGACATCAAGACGCGTGACTATGTGGCAGCCGCACAGACGCGGGGCGAAGGGCCATGGTACATCATGCTATGGGAAATCCTGCCCAACGCGCGTGGCCCGCTGATCGTCGATTTCTGTCTGCGCATCGGTTATACCACCATCCTTTTGGGGACATTGGGTTTCTTCGGACTGGGATTGCCGCCGGAAAGCCCGGACTGGGGTTCGACGATCAACGAGGGCCGCAAGCTCTTGTCGATCTATCTGCACCCTGCCCTGCCTCCTGCGTTGGCCCTGTTGTCGCTGGTTCTTGGTCTGAACCTGCTGGCGGATGGTCTGCGCGAGGAAAGCCTGAAGGACTGATGTGATCGAGGCCGGGGGCGCTGCCCCCGGACCCCCGGAGTATTTGAGGCCAGATGAAGATGGATCTTTTTTCTGAGCCGACAGGGAGAACAACATGAACAAACTGGCGGATTATGACGGCCCGATCCTTGAGATCGACAAGCTGTCAATTTCATTCTTTACCCGCCTGCGTGAAATCCCGGCTGTGATGGATTTCTCGGTCAGCGTCCAGCCCGGCGAGGCGGTTGGTCTTGTGGGCGAGTCCGGTTGCGGCAAGTCGACCGTGGCGCTGGGTGTGATGCAGGACCTTGGCAAGAACGGGCGGATCGTTGGCGGTTCGATCAAGTTCAAGGGTCGCGATCTGAGCGAAATGAGCGCAGAAGAGTTGCGTGACGTTCGCGGCAACGAGATCGCCATGATCTATCAGGAGCCGATGGCATCGCTGAATCCGGCGATGAAGATCGGCAAGCAGCTGATGGAAGTGCCGATGATCCACGAGGGTGTCGGCAAGGAAGAAGCCTATGCCCGCGCATTGGAGGTGGTGACGGACGTGCGCCTGCCCGACCCCGAGCGGATGCTGAACAGCTTTCCGCATCAGTTGTCTGGGGGACAGCAGCAACGGATCGTGATTGCCATGGCGCTGATGTCCAAGCCTGCGCTGCTGATCCTTGATGAACCGACGACGGCGCTGGACGTGACCGTCGAGGCCGCTGTTGTGGAACTTGTCAGGGACTTGGGCAAGAAATACGGTACCTCGATGCTGTTCATCAGCCACAACCTTGGTCTGGTTCTTGAGACCTGCGACCGGCTGTGCGTGATGTATTCCGGTGAGGCGGTTGAGCGTGGTTCGATCCACGATGTTTTCGACGAAATGCAGCACCCCTACACGCAAGCGCTGTTCCGGTCGATCCCGCTGCCGGGGGCCGACAAGAACTCGCGCCCGCTTGTGGCAATTCCGGGCAACTTCCCCCTGCCCCATGAACGCCCGCCGGGATGCAACTTTGGCCCGCGCTGCGATTACTTTGAAGAAGGTCGCTGCGACGCGCAGGACATCCTGATGAGTGCCGTGCCCGGCAATGACCGCCATCACACGCGTTGCCTGAAGTTTCAGGAGATCGACTGGAACGCGCCGATTACGGTTGGTGAGCAGAAAGAAAAAGCCGCGATTGGCCGGACCGTCCTCAAGATGGACAACCTCAAGAAATACTATGAGGTGGCTGCAAACGCGCTGTTCGGAGGTGGCGCGACCAAGGTGGTCAAGGCAAACGAGACCCTGAGTTTCGAAGCCCACGAATCCGAAACGCTGGCCATTGTGGGCGAATCCGGTTGCGGCAAATCCACCTTCGCCAAGGTTCTGATGGGGCTTGAGACGGCAACTGACGGGCAGATTCTGCTGGATAATCGCAACATCGAACAGGTGCCCATCGAAGAACGTGACGCCAAGACTGTTGGCGAAGTGCAGATGGTGTTCCAGAACCCGTTCGACACGCTGAACCCGTCCATGACCGTGGGGCGGCAAATCATCAGGGCGCTGGAAATCTTTGGCGTCGGCAATTCCGAGGCAGACCGTAAGAAGCGGATGCTGGAACTGCTGGATCTGGTGAAACTGCCCCGCGCGTTTGCAGACCGGATGCCGCGCCAGTTGTCAGGCGGCCAGAAACAGCGTGTCGGTATCGCCCGCGCCTTTGCGGGGGATGCCCGGATCGTGGTCGCTGACGAGCCCGTCTCGGCGCTGGATGTGTCGGTGCAGGCGGCTGTGACCGATCTACTGATGGAAATTCAGCGCGAGCAGAAAACCACGTTGCTGTTCATCAGCCATGACCTGTCGATTGTGCGGTATCTGAGTGACCGGGTCATGGTGATGTATCTGGGACATGTGGTGGAACTGGGATCGACCGATCAGGTATTCTCGCCGCCATATCACCCGTATACCGAGGCGCTGTTGTCCGCTGTTCCCATCGCGGACACATCGGTTGAAAAGCAGCATATCGTTCTGGAAGGGGATATTCCGTCGGCCATGAATCCGCCGCCGGGTTGTCCGTTCCAGACGCGGTGCCGCTGGAAATCCGAAGTGCCGGGAGGCTTGTGTGAAAAGGATGTGCCGCCGGTACAGACACTTGCGGATGGTCATCAGGTCAAGTGCCATCTGGCCGAAGATATCCTTGCCCGCATGGAGCCGGTCATCAAGATCGCGGCCGAATAGGTGCAATCAATACCAGAAAGGGCCGGCCTTGCGCCGGCCTTTTTTAGTTCAAGACAATCTCAGCAGAACGACGGTGCGCGTGTGATCATCCGAAATGGCAAGCGGATAGCAGCGATCAACTGCCCCAGATTTTTTTGACGTAATTCTGTGTCTCGGCATAAGGCGGTATGCCGCCGTGCTTTTCCACCGCTTTCGGACCGGCGTTATAGGCGGCCAGCGCCAGACGCCAGGATTTGAACTTGCGATATTGCCAGGACAGATAGCGCGCGCCGCCTTCCAGATTCTGGCGCGGATCATGTGGGTCCACCCCCAGCAGATTGGCTGTCTGTGGCATGAGTTGCGCCAGACCCAATGCACCCTTGTGCGATTTTGCATGTGGGTTCCAGCCGGATTCCTGATGCACCAGTCGCAGGAAAAGTTCCTCGGGCACGCTGTGTTTGCGCGCGGCCTCGCGGGCCATCTGCAGATATTGCCCCCGGTACTTTCCGGAATATCGTTTGCTGAACCCGGTTTGCGCCGTCTTTGGCTTCAGACGGTCGGAATCCCGGTACTGAGTTGCACCGCGGGAATCTAGGAATTTCGCCTGTTTCTGAAAGATGTCCTTGCGGTTCTTTGTCGAGAACATGTCAGCCTGTGCCGGAAGTGACGCCAGCACCAAGCACACAACAGAAAAACCGCCAACCAGAAAGCGCATCAATAGACCCTGCTCGTTCAGTCTTCGCGCGATTATATGAATTACGAACCGAAAGGAAAGTCCGGTTGCGCGGGGGCCGGAATTTCGGGCGGGACTGTGCCCCTATCAACTCTGTTTTAACCATGACGCAGGCCGTATAGGGTCACGGAGAACGGATCGTGAGATTCGCGACAGATCGAGATGAATAAGAACGGGGAATCATATGGCGGGTTCAGTCAACAAGGTCATTCTGGTCGGAAATCTGGGCCGGGATCCCGAGGTCAGGAACTTTCAAAACGGGGGCAAGGTCTGCAATCTTCGCATTGCGACATCTGAAACCTGGAAGGATCGCAACACCGGCGAACGCCGTGAACGGACCGAATGGCACTCGGTTGCTATCTTCAATGAAGGTCTTGTCCGTGTCGCGGAACAGTATCTGCGCAAAGGCTCGAAAATCTATGTCGAAGGGCAGTTGCAGACCCGGAAGTGGCAGGACCAGTCCGGACAGGACCGCTATTCTACCGAGGTTGTCCTGCAGGGCTTTGGATCGACCCTCGTGATGCTTGACGCACGCGGCGAAGGCGGCGGCGGTGGTGGCGGCGGATATGGCGGAGGCCAGTCCGGTGGCGGATATGGCGACCCCTATGGCGCTCCGCAAGGATCACCGGCACCGGCATCGGGCGGAATCGACGACGACGAGATCCCGTTCTAAGACAACCGGAGAACATATATGACATGGTCCTTCTCACTCGGTCGATTGCTCGGCTCGGAACTGAGGGTCCATGTCACCTTTTTCCTGCTGCTCGCATGGGTCGGATTTGCCGCCTATTCGGACGGCGGAATACAGGCCGCCATCGAAAACATCGCTTTTGTTCTGGCTCTGTTTGCCTGTGTGGTCGCGCATGAGTTCGGCCACGCATTGATGGCCCGGCGCTATGGTATCAAGACGCCTGACATCACACTTCTGCCGATCGGCGGGCTGGCGCGACTGGAGCGGATGCCCGAAAAGCCGATGCAAGAGGTGATGGTGGCCCTTGCCGGACCAGCGGTGAATGTCGTCATCTGGGGTATTCTGGTGATCTTCGGCGCCAGGATGAATTTGGAGACACTGGCCCAGATCGACTCGACCCGGACCGACCTGTTGAGCCGTCTGGCCTATGTGAATCTGTTCCTCGCCGTCTTCAACATGATCCCGGCCTTCCCAATGGATGGCGGGCGGGTATTCCGGGCACTTTTGTGCATGAACATGGATCGCGTCAAAGCCACGCGTGTTGCGGCCATCGGTGGACAAATGGTGGCCGTGTTGCTGGGGTTCCTTGGCCTGACGTCAGGCAACCCAATCCTCGTTCTGATAGCGGTATTTGTGTTCATCGCGGCCAATGCGGAAAGTCAGGATGTCGCCATGCGCTCGGTCGCGCGCCGCGTTCTGGCGCGGGACGCAATGATCACATCGTTCGAGGCGCTGTCACCTCGGGACACGTTGAACACCGCAGCGCAGGCTGTCATTCACACCACGCAGCACGAGTTCCCGGTCCTGGATGACAACGGGGTGCTTTTGGGGTTTGTCACCCGCTCAAAACTGTTTGCAGCCCTTGCCGGTGATCACCCTAGGTCAGACCCGGCGACGACGGTCATGGACGAGAACATTCCCACCGTCGCACTGACGGCTGGTCTGGAGAAGGTTCTGGAAGAGCTTCACCAAGGTGCCCCCGCCATCGCAGTCTGCACCGAAACCGGGCGTATGGTCGGCTATATCACCCGCGAAAACATCGGTGAGCTTATGGTGATCAAGGGGCGCTAAACCCCTTTTATGTCAGCAGGTTGCCAGAGCGTCCTCAAGCACCGTCATAACCGCATCGCGTGGCACGTCGGAGGTGACGAACGCCTGCCCGATCCCGCGCGCCAGAATGAACCGCAACTGTCCGTCCACAACCTTTTTGTCCTGCGCCATCAGATCGACCAACGCCTCGGCCCCGGGCAGATCACCCGGAATATCTGCCAGATCGGTTTTCATGCCCATAGCCTTGAGATGCGCGCGAACGCGGCTTGGATCCTCTTGCGAACACAGGCCCAGCCGGGCGGACAATTCAAAGGCCAGAGCACAACCGATTGCAACGCCTTCACCGTGCAGCAGACGGTCGGAATAACCTGTCGCAGCCTCAAGCGCGTGACAGAAGGTGTGGCCAAGGTTCAGCAACGCGCGGTCGCCCTGCTCGGTCTCGTCCCGGGCGACGATGTCGGCCTTCATCTGGACCGAACGCGTCACGGCCTGCACTCGTGCAGCCATATCCCCGGCAGACAAAGTTGGGCCATTGACCTCGAGCCAGTCAAAGAAGGCTGCATCACCCAACAGGCCGTATTTCACCACTTCACCATACCCGGCCAGAAAATCCCGGGGTGTCAGCGTGCCCAAAACCGCTGTATCGGCCAACACCAGCGAAGGCTGATGAAAAGCGCCGATCAGGTTCTTTCCCTGCGGTGCGTTGATACCGGTTTTGCCACCGACAGAGCTGTCCACCTGCGCCAGCAGCGAGGTCGGAATCTGCACGAACCGAACTCCGCGCCGCAGAACGGCAGCGGCAAATCCCGCCAGATCGCCGATCACTCCACCGCCCAGGGCAACAACCACATCCCGGCGTTCGACCTTTTCCGACAGCAGCCACTCGACGGCGCGCTCGAAATGGGGCCAGCTTTTCGTGGCTTCGCCTGCGGGTAGTGCCAGCGCACTCATTTCAATACCTGCGGCGGCCAGACCCGAACGGAGCCCTTCCAGATGCAGGCCAGCAACGGTTTCGTCTGTCAGAACAGCAACCCGGGGACGATGCAGCAGAGGCGCGATCCGCGCACCGGACTGAGCCAGAAGATCGGGACCGATTTCGACATTGTAGGCGCGATCGCCCAACGGGACATGAACTGTCTGATGCATCTATTTCCGTTCCAAAACATCCGGGCGGGTTTCCAGTACCGACAACACCCGGTCAACCATCCTGTCGATCGAGGTTTCAGCGTCCGATTCCACCGCCAGATCGGCCTTGGAATACAGGGGCACCCTTTTATCATACAGCGCCCGCAACGTCGCATGCGGGTTCTCGGTGCGCAGCAGGGGTCGCGTATCCTTATGCCGGACCCGGTTCCAAAGCACGCCCAGATCGGCCCGCAGCCACACCGACACGCCGCGCTCGGATATCATCTGACGGTTTTCCGGCGACAAGAACGCGCCGCCACCGGTGGACAGGATACCTTTTTCCTCGTCCAGAAGCCTGCCGATCACCTGACTTTCCTTCCGACGAAAGAACGGCTCGCCATCGCGGGCAAAAATCTCGGGGATGGTCATGTTGGCGGCCGATTCGATCTCGGCATCGCTGTCGAGGAACGGAACTCCCAGCCGCGCGGCAAGAGCCCGCCCCACAGCGGTTTTTCCGGCCCCCATCATGCCAACCATAACCACGGTTTTGTGCAGATCATATGCCTGCGCCGCGTCGGATCGTTGGGCGTTATGCTTAATTTCGCTCATTTCCCTGTGAATGACGTGATCTTGCGGAAAATGCCAGTTATAACTTGGCCAAAAGAGAAAATTGGGGCAGCGTTAAACCATGGGCCGTCTGATCAAGTTCCTGATATACCTTATTTGCCTCGGCTTCATCGGGCTGGTGGCGTATGCTTATGTCGGGCCGTTTTTCGGCGCCGACTTTTCTGCGCCGCAAAGTGAAATCCGCGAACCGGTGACATTGGATGTTGACTAGGGCAACGCTGATTGCGTTTTGCCTGACCGGACCGGCCTTTGCGCAACAGCCCCTTTCAGCAATCGAGTGGCTGAACGATCCGCCCGAAAACCTGCCGGGAACAGTACTGCTTGAACCGCCTGTGACCCAGACGGGCCTGTCGCCCAATGTCGAGGTCACCCCGTTGGAATCGCTGTCGCGCCCGCTGGGGCTGGTATCGTCCTCGGTCACGGGGCTGCCGCTTGACCTGTGGCGCGGAAGTGACCCGCAACGCCTTGCGGAAATGATATCGCAGGTACCGGTACGCCGTAATCCGGCCATGCAGCGCTTGTTGTTCACTCTGTTGCTGACCGAAGCGCGTGCGCCCGCAGGTCCTGGCGCGGACGAGGTAATGTTGTTCGCCCGGCTGGACCGGCTGATGCAACTGGGCGCCAGCGACCCTGCACAATCCCTGATTCAATTAGCCGGTCCGACGGATTCTCAGGAAAGGTTTCAACACTGGTTCGATGCCACCCTGCTGACTGGGGACGAAGAGCGTAGTTGCACCGCCCTGATCGCTCAGCCCCATCTGTCGCGGGATTATGCGGCGCAGATATTTTGCAAAGCACGCCGGGGGGACTGGACATCCGCCGCTCTGACTCTGGAGGCCGCTCACGCGTTGCAGGTTCTGCCGCCGGAAGAGTTGGACCTGCTAGACAGGTTTCTTAGCCCGGAGTTGTACGAAGGCGCAGAATACCTGCCGCAACCAGAGCGCCCTGATCCTCTGACGTTCAGGATGTTCGAAGCGATTGGTGAGCGGTTGCCGACGGCCTCGCTGCCGCGGGCCTTTGCCAATGCTGACCTGCGGGACGTCGCGGGATGGAAAGCGCAAATCGAAGCCGCCGAGCGTCTGACCCGCATTGGCGCACTGACACCCAACCAGCTGCTGGGCCTTTATACGGAACGCGATCCCGCAGCGTCCGGCGGTGTTTGGGATCGGGTGGCGGCCGTTCAACGGTTTGAGGCCGCGCTGAACGCCGGTGATCCGCAGGTAATTTCCAAAACCCTGCCCCCTGTCTGGGAAATGATGCAAAGCGTCGGGCTGGAAGTACCTTTTGCAGAGTTGTTTTCCGAGGATTTGTCGAAGGTTGAATTGTCGTCGCCTAACGCGGAAAACCTGCGCTGGCGCATTCTGCTGCTTTCAGAAACCTATGAAACCGCTGCTCTGACCCTGCCCGAAGAGTCCGAACAGAACCTGTTTCTTGCCGCTCTGGCACAGGGCGATCCGGGGCGCGCGATTTCGCCCTCGCCGCTGGCCGATGCGATATCCGAAGGGTTTGCATGGTCTGCCCCCGTCCCGAGGGACATCGATGCGATGCTGTCCAACGGTCAGTTGGGCGAGGCGATTCTGAAATCAATGCAACTGTTCACCCACGGCGCACGTGGCAATCTGGTTGACCTGACCGCCGCACTGGCCACATTCCGCCGCGTGGGTCTGGAGGACACGGCGCGCCGGGCGGCGCTGCAATTGATGATCCTGAACGGAAGCTGACCATGAAAGCGCCCGATACGCAGGATCTTTGGATTTCCACGTTTCTCGAGGCGCAGGCCGCTGAACTGGGTGCCGCGACCAATACGCTGCTGGCCTATGGGCGCGACCTCAAGGACTTTGCCGACTGGCTGGACCGGCACAAATCCGATTTTATGGCTGCCGACAGGGATCGGGTCGAGGGGTATTTGATAGACTGCGATGCGCAGGGGCTTTCGCGTTCGACCCGCGCGCGGCGATTGTCTGCGATCAAACAGCTGTACCGGTTTGCCTTCGAGGAAGGCTGGCGCGAGTCGAACCCGGCCATTCAGATCAAGGGGCCCGGACGGCAAAAGCGGTTGCCGAAAACGCTTGAAGTGACCGAAGTCGATCGCCTGCTGGAAGCGGCCCGAATGACGGGCCGCAATGCGGCGGACCGTGTGCGGAATACCTGCCTGATGGAGTTGCTGTACGCGACAGGTATGCGGGTAACCGAGCTGGTGTCCCTGCCCGTTTCCTCGGCGCGCGGCGATCCGCGAATGCTGCTGATCCTTGGCAAAGGCGGCAAGGAAAGGATGGTGCCACTGTCACCGCCTGCGCGCGATGCTTTGGCCGCGTGGTTGACCGTTCGGGACGAGGTCGAGGAAAAAACCGTTGAAAAAGGCGGCCAGCCTTCGCGCTTTCTTTTCCCGTCACGTGGAAAATCCGGCCATCTGACCCGCCACCGGTTCTTTTTGCTGATCAAGGAATTTGCGGTTCAGGGGGGCGTCTCGCCTGAAAAGGTCACTCCGCACACGCTGCGCCACGCTTTTGCTACGCATCTGCTGGCAAACGGGGCTGATCTGCGCGCGATTCAAACGCTTCTAGGCCATGCGGATGTGGCGACGACGGAAATCTATACGCATGTTCTGGACGAACGTCTGTCCGAACTTGTGCTGGAACATCACCCGCTGGCCAAAAACAAGGATAAGGGCTAACCCCTTGATCGGGCGAGGCACCGGCCCCATAACGGATGCAGAACACAGAACAACCAAGGACCGATGGAACCCAACCCTTCCCTGATCGACGGCGCATTCTGGACAATCTCCGGCGCCATCCTGTTTTTGCTCGTCTTGTCGGGCTTTTTCTCAGGCTCTGAAACCGCCCTGACGGCGTCTTCGCGCGGCAAGCTGCGGGCGCAGGCCGACAAAGGATCGCGTGGGGCGCAAAAGGCGCTGGATATCACCGAAGACAACGAACGCCTGATAGGGTCGGTTCTGCTGGGCAACAACCTTGTGAACATTCTGGCGGCTTCGCTTGCGACGGCCCTATTCACACGGCTTTTTGGTGAAAGCGGCGTTGCACTTGCGACTCTGGTGATGACCCTGCTGGTTTTGGTCTTTGCCGAAGTTCTGCCCAAAACCTACGCGATCACAAATGCTGAAAAAGCGGCGGCGGCAGTTGCCCCTGCGATCGGCATCATCGTGACGCTGTTTTCGCCGGTGGTCGCCGCTGTGCGCCTTCTGGTGCGCGGTGTGCTGCGGCTGTTCGGCGTACAGATCGACCCCGATAGTCACGTGCTGGCTGTCCGCGAGGAAATTGCGGGTGCGCTGCAACTGGGACATTCCGAAGGCGTCGTCGAAAAGGAAGACCGTGACCGCATTCTGGGCGCACTGGATCTTGGCGACCGCACGGTCGAAGAAATCATGTTGCATCGCTCGAACATCGAAATGATCGATGCGGATGCCGAACCCGAAACCATCCTGCAGCAATGTCTGCAAAGCCGCCATACCCGACTGCCAGTGTTTCGGGACGAACCGGAGAATGTCATCGGCGTTGTCCACGCAAAGGACCTGTTTCGTGCGATGTATGCGCAGGTCGGGGGTGCCGAAGGCGATGCGGACCGACTGAAAAGCTTTGATGTCTCGAAGGTCGCGAATGCCCCCTATTTCGTGCCCGAAACGACCACTCTGGATGATCAGATGCGAGAGTTTCTGCGGATACGCAGCCACTTTGCGCTGGTCGTGGATGAATACGGGTCACTGCGCGGCTTGATCACGCTGGAAGACATTCTTGAGGAAATCGTGGGTGAAATCGCGGACGAGTTCGATATCGAAGAAGACGTTCCGGTGACGCGGACCGAGGATGGTCAGTACCTTGTCGAAGGCGCAATGACCATTCGCGACGTCAACCGCGCGATGGACTGGTCGCTGCCTGACGAAGAGGCCAACACCGTGGCGGGGCTGGTCATTCACGAGGCGCAGATGATCCCCGAAGTGGGACAGGTATTCTCGTTCCACGGTTTCCGGTTCGAGGTGACCGACCGCGAGGGTAACCGGATCACCGGCCTGAAAATCCGCCCGCTGTAACGCGGCAAGCCCTGACCCGGCCAGCCTTACAACTGTAGAACCGGCGCCCGAAGAACGGGCGCCGATCTGTATTTTGGTTTATGCGAACCAGGTGCGGCTGGCCACATAGCCATCCATCAGGTCACCATTTGCATGAGCGGCCCAGCCGGTCACGGTCTCTGAATAGCCGTCGATGAACTGGTTGAACATCGGGTTGATCAACCCGCCCTCTTCCCAGACGATACGCGCCATCTGGGCATAGATTTCCTGACGTTTCGAGGTGTCCAGTTCGGCGCGCGCCTTAAGAAGCAACGCGTCGAATTCCTCGTTCTTGAAGCGGGTATCGTTCCAATCCGCGGTCGAGAGGTAGCCCACCGACCACATCTGGTCCTGTACCGGACGTCCACCCCAGTAAGAAGCGCAGAAAGGTTTCTTGTTCCAAACTTCGGACCAGTAGCCATCTGCCGGTTCACGCTTGATCTCCAGCGGGATACCCGCCTCTTTCGCTGACAGCTGGAACAGCTGGGCTGCATCCAGCGCACCGGCGAAGGCCGCATCGGAAACGTGCAGCACGATGGGAGATCCGTCGTGGCCCGATGCCTTGTAGTGCTCGGCTGCTTTGGCCAGATCAAAGCTGCGCTGTTCAAGTGATCCGTCAAACAGCGGATAGGCTTCGTTGATCGGGATATCGTTGCCGACCGTTCCATAGCCGCGCAGCACTTTGTCCACCAGCTCATCCCGGTTGATGGCGTATTTCAGCGCCAGACGCAGGTCTTTGTTGTCGAACGGCGCGGTGTCCGTGTGCATGACAAAGATATAGTGCCCACGCCCCGATGTGGCGTTGATGGTGACGCCCGGCGCACGACCGAACAGCTTGGCGGTACGTGGGGACACGATGTTGATGGCGTGGACCTGCCCGGCCTGCAAAGCCGCCGCACGGGCTGTATCGTCGTTCAGAACCAGAATTTCGTGGCTGTCATAGTGGCCGACGGTGTCATCCCAGTGGTTGGCAAACCTTTCAAAGCCATAGCGAACACCCGGTTCGTCGGCCACGACCTTGAACGCGCCGGTCGAGATGCCAGCCGCCGGGTTGTCCATGCCGCCACCGGGCTGGATCACAAGGTGATAGTCCGACACCAGATAGGGAAGATCGGCGTTGGGCGTGGTCAGGGTGATGGCAACTTTGTCGCCGTCTACACGCACGTCTTCGATCCCACGCATGATGCCCAACGCACCGGACTGAGAATCCTCGTTCGAATGGCGCGCCAGCGTCAGTTGAACGTCCTCGGGGGTCAGGGTTTTGCCGTTATGGAATTCAACGCCCTTGCGAATGGTGAAATACCACGTCTTGGCGTCTTCCGATGCCTCCCAGCTTTCTGCGAGGCTTGGGGCAATGCCACCTTCCGGGGTCACAACAGTCAGGGTGTTGCCAAAGGCACGCAGCGCCTTGGCCGTCACATGCGACGCCGACAAGGCAGGATCAAGGGTGTTGGTGCTTTCGCCGCCCTTCAGCCCCAGAACAAAGTGGCCGCCCTTTTTGGGCGTTTCAGCCAATCCCGCTTCGGCCCAAATCAGGTTGGCTACCGCAGCGCTCAGACCAAGAGCGCCGGCCTTGGCAATGAATTCACGGCGGCTAAGGGATTTGGGTTTGGGGTCGAATTTACTCATTTCGTTGTCCTTGTGGAGTAATTGACGTCACGTCGAAGTGGGGCGCCGATAGTTTGATTCTGTAACAGCCTCATGACCGTTCGCCCCGCCGCGTCCTATGAACCCAAAAATTGAGAAGCGTCAAACGACATGTTTTGTCGCGATTGGCATTGCATACCGGTTCAACACCTTCAGACTGGCGGCAAATTCCGAGGAGAGACAGTCATGAAACTAACCACTCGTGTGGCCGTCATTGGTGGCGGCGTCGTTGGATGTTCGGTGTTGTATCATCTGACCAAGCTCGGCTGGTCCGATGTCATGCTGCTGGAACGGTCCGAGCTGACTTCGGGATCGACGTGGCATGCCGCTGGCGGGTTTCACACGCTGAATGGCGACACCAACATGGCCGCGCTGCAAGGGTATACAATTCGTTTGTACAAAGAGCTTGAAGAGATCACCGGCATGTCCTGTGGGCTGCACCATGTGGGCGGGGTGACACTGGCGGACAATCAGGACCGGTTCGACATGCTGCTGGCCGAACGCGCCAAGCACCGGTTTATGGGGTTGGAGACCGAGATTGTCGGACCGGACGAGATCAAAAAGATCGCGCCGATCACCAATACTGACGGTATTATCGGTGCGCTTTACGATCCGTTGGATGGCCACCTCGACCCGTCCGGCACAACCCATGCCTATGCCAAGGCTGCGCGCATGGGTGGCGCCACGATCGAAACGCACTGCATGGTACGCGAAACCAATCAGCGCGCTGACGGAACGTGGGATATCGTCACCAACAAGGGCACCATCCATGCGGAACATGTCGTCAATGCGGGCGGCCTGTGGGCTCGGGAAGTCGGTGCGATGGCTGGCGTGTATTTCCCGCTGCACCCGATGGAGCACCAGTATCTGGTCACCGACAACATCCCGGAAATCGAGGCAATCATCGATGCGGGCGGCGAGCATCCGCATGTGATGGATCCGGCGGGCGAAAGCTATCTCCGGCAGGAGGGGCGTGGCCTTTGCATCGGTTTCTATGAACAGCCCTGCAAACCCTGGGCAGTGGACGGCACGCCCTGGGAATTCGGGCATGAACTGTTGCCGGACGACTATGACAAGATCACCGACAGTATCGAGTTTGCCTATAACCGTTTCCCTGTTCTGGCCGAAGCCGGAGTGAAATCGGTGATCCACGGGCCGTTCACCTTTGCGCCTGATGGCAACCCTCTGGTCGGTCCCGTGCCGGGGATGCGCAACTATTGGTCGGCCTGCGGTGTGATGGCCGGGTTCAGCCAGGGCGGCGGCGTAGGCCTGATGCTGGCGCAGTGGATGATCGAGGGTGAACCCGAACGCGATGTGATGGCCATGGACGTGGCCCGGTTCGGAGACTGGATCAGCACCGGATATACCCGCCCGAAAGTTATCGAAAACTACCAGAAACGTTTCTCGGTGGCCTACCCCAACGAGGAACTACCCGCCGCACGACCAAACCGCACGACACCCATGTATGATGTCTTCAGCGGGATGGGCGCTGTCTGGGGCCAGCAATATGGTCTGGAGGTTGTGAACTATTTCGCGCAGGGCGACGAACCTGCGTATGAAACACCGTCATTCCGGCGTTCGGATGCCTTTGGGGCCACAGGTCGCGAAGTACGTGGTGTTCGCGAAGGTGTCGGCATCAACGAGGTGCACAACTTTGGAAAATACCTGATCAGCGGCAAAGGCGCCCGCGCTTGGCTGGATCGGATCATGGCAGGCCGGATACCTGCCCTCGGGCGGTTGAGTCTGACACCGATGCTGTCGCACAAGGGCAAGCTGATCGGGGATTTCACCATCTCTTGTCTGGGTGAAGAAGAGTTCCAGCTTACAGCGTCCTACGGATCGCAGGCGTTCCACATGCGCTGGTTCCTGCGAAATGCCGAAGATGGCGTAAGCATCGAGAATGTCAGTGACAAACGGAACGGCTTTCAGATCGCGGGCCCAAAGGCTGCACAGGTTCTGGCAGCCTGTACCCGAGACGACGTTTCCGATCTGAAGTTTCTGGATGTACGCCGCATGACCATCGGAATGAATGAGTGCATCGTGCAGCGGGTCAGCTATACCGGAGATCTGGGATACGAGATTTATTGTGATCCCATGGCCCAGCGTCAGCTTTGGCAGACACTGTGGGAGGCGGGTCAGCCACATGGAATGGTACCGTTCGGAATGCGCGCGATGATGAGCCTGCGGCTCGACAAGTTCTTTGGGTCGTGGATGGCAGAATTCTCGCCTGACTACACCGCAGCGGAAACCGGGCTGGATCGGTTCATTTCGTTCAGAAAGAACGTGGATTTCATCGGTCGCACCCCCGCCGAGGCCGAGCGTGAATCTGATGCCACACGCAAACTGGTAGCGTTCGAAGTCGATGCGCTGGACGCCGATGTAAACGCATATGAGCCGATTTGGCTGGACGGCAAGGTGGTAGGGTTCTGTACATCGGGCGGATATTCACACTTTGCTGAAAAGTCCATTGCGCAAGGGTTTCTGCCAACCGATCGGATTGCTGACGGATTGGAAGTAGAAATCGAAATCCTTGGTCAGATGCGAAAGGCCCGGGTCATCTCGGAACCGCTTTTCGATGCGGATGGCGCACGTATGCGTGGGTGACAGGTCGCCGAACAATCGCCATGGTGGCGGGATGACGGATATTCCCATCATCCTGCTGGCCGCCGGTCAGTCGAGCCGCATGAAAGGCGCGGACAAGCTGTTGAAGGAAATCGACGGTGTACCTTTGTTGAGGCGCAGCGCCGAAACGGCGCTGTCGGCTGGCCCTGTCATCGTCGCCCTGCCCCGGGAACCCCACGCGCGATACGACGTGCTAAAGGGGCTGGACGTGCGGCCGGTTGCTGTACCAGATGCGGCAGAAGGTATGAATGCCAGCCTTAGACAGGCAATGCGTGCGGTACCTTCCGAGGCAAGGGCCGTGATGGTTTTGCTGGCCGATTTGCCGGACTTGACGGCGCTGGATTTGCGCGCGGTCATTCACTCAGTTTCAACCTGCCCTGACAAAATGATCTGGCGCGGGGCCACAGAGGACGGCAAACCCGGTCATCCGGTGATCTTTGACCGCTCGCTGTTCGGGGATCTGACCGCACTGACCGGCGACAGCGGTGCACAACAGGTGGTTCAGGCACATTCGAGCCAAGTGCACTTGGTCAAACTGCCAGGCGTTCATGCAAGGCTGGATCTGGATACCCCCAAGGCATGGTCGGATTGGGAAAGGGCACGGTCACGGCAGAAAATCTGAAATGCTGAAAGTAACGCGGCCCGGTCTTTGCAGACCGGGCCGGTGCCCAAGATAAGATATCCACCATTCACCAACCCTGAAAGCAGCGATCAGAACGCTGTACAGCTGTTCCGAACGATATGCCGCCGAACCTGGAACAAGACCCCCTCGTTAACTTAGCGACACCCACTCCCAGTGACTGAGTTACAACCGTCGACACCCCCTAGTGCCAGCAGTTCCCCCTCATTTGGGCACTTTCATCGTCACCCATTAGGCGCTCTCAAACAACGTAAAATTTGTATCGAGTAAGCGCTTTTCAAAATTCGCGTTGGCTTTTTCGCAACATCACATTGGACGTCGATCAACTTGAAAGTGTGGTGCAATGTGCACTTGAGTGATCAACAGCAGGTTTTTAGAGGAGATACACTGTCTTTTAGCATGATATGCAAAGACATAGGCACATTCTTATAAATTTAGTAAGAAATTCGAGAACAACCTCTAGGAGATCGCGCCAATCGACCCGAAAATTGGAAAAATTTTGTTTACGTTTTTAATTCAATACAACCCTTTTCGAAAATATCGGCCGATTTCGGCAACAATCCACCGATTCGCTTGGCACGCAAGACCGCGCCTTAAAAGAGCTTCCGTTGGGTAACTTTCTGCAATCAGATGACGATCCGGGATAACCCGGCAAAGCAGGGAAAGATGAAGAACTCTTAATCTTCGCAAAAGAAGAAGCAAATGTTGTGGCCGTATCTCCTGCATCAATGCCCGGAAAGGTACCGGGGCTGATTGCAGGAGAATATAATGAGCATTCGAAAAACCACACGCCTTCTGCCGGGCACGGCGAGTCTGGCAGGCGCCAGTGCGCTGGGGGCAGCACTGATGGCAAGCACCGCCCTGCCCGCTTTGGCCGATGCGGCCCTTGCCGATCTGGTACAGGAAGTCTCGCCGTCGGTCGTGACCATCACCGCCGAACAAAGCGCCAAACCAGCCCCGGCGAACATGAAAGAGTTCGAGAACCATCCCTTTGGTGAGTTCTTCAAGCGCTTTGGTATGCCCGAGGGCTTTGACGCGCCACAGCGCGGGCCCAGCCATGGTCTGGGGTCGGGATTTGTTCTGGACGAGGACGGCTACATCATCACCAACAACCACGTGGTTGAAGGGGCGTCCGCCGTTACCGTGCGCTTGAGCGACGACCGGTCGTTCGAAGCCGAAGTGATCGGAACCGACCCGTTGACCGACATTGCGCTGCTCAGGATTGATGCGGGCGAAGCGTTGCAACCTGTCAAACTGGGTGACAGCGACGACATCCGCGTGGGCGAAGACGTGGTCGCCATCGGCAACCCCTTTGGGCTGAGCTCGACAGTCACCACCGGCATCGTTTCGGCCAAGGGCCGCAACATCTCGGAAGGACCCTATGCCGAGTTCATCCAGACCGATGCGGCGATCAACAAGGGCAACTCGGGTGGTCCGCTGTTCAATATGGAAGGCGAAGTTGTTGGCGTGAATTCGGTCATCTATTCGCCCAGCGGCGGTTCGGTCGGCCTGGGATTTGCCGTGACATCCAATATCGTCGAGCACATTGCGGCGGATCTGCGTGACGATGGTCAGGTCAGCCGCGGTTGGCTGGGTGTTTCCATTCAGACTGTCAGCCCTGAACTGGCCGCAGCCATGGGAATCGATCAGGCCAAGGGCGCGCTGGTGTCCGAAGTCATGGGCGACAGCCCGGCCGAGGGTGTACTGCAACAGGGTGACGTTATCCTGTCCTTCAACGGCGAAACCGTGAAATCCAGCAGCGACCTGCCGATCATTGTCGGTGCAACCAAAGCCGGGACCGACAGCACGATTACCGTCCTGCGCAACGGCAAGGAGCAGCAACTGGACGTCACGGTTGGTCAGCACCAGACGGCTGCTGCCGATACCGGCACTGTTCAGGGTGAAGATGCATCCGATGCGACTTTGGGCGTAACGGTCGCACCGCTGAACGAAGCCGCTCGTGCCGAGATGGGCGTTGCCGAGGGTGTTAATGGCGTGGTCGTAACGTCGCTCAAGCCTGATAGCCCTGCCGCAAAAGCGGGTCTGCAACGCGGCGACGTGATCGTCCAGCTGGGCGAACAGGCCACCGACACACCCAAGGCTCTGAAAGCGGCACTGGAAAGCGAAAAGACGGATCCGGCGCTGGTGCTGATCAATCGCGGCGGAAACCAGATTTTCGTTGCGGTCGAAATTGCCTGACCCGAGGCCCTGCGCGCGCTGAAATTGGGGAGTTTCACGCGCGCACCTCCCGGCACACAAGGATTGTCCCCCTTATGCCGGGCAGCCGGGTGCGGACCCCGCACCCGGCATGTGCATTTTCCGTAGTCTGTGATTATATCCGTGTTGAAAGGAACTCTGACTATGAGCCGACGCCTCCTGATCGTTGAAGACGACACCGAAACGCGGGACTTCATCGCAAAGGGTTTTGCCGAAGAAGGCTATGCCGTGGAAAGCGCCCCGGACGGGCGCGAAGGACTGTATCACGCCACCGATGGCGGGTTCGATGCAATCATTCTGGACCGTATGCTGCCTGGACTGGACGGGCTGTCCCTGATCAAGTCGGTGCGGGCTGCGGGCCTTAACACACCTGTTCTGATGCTGACCGCAATGAGCGCCGTGGACGAACGGGTCAAGGGGTTGCGGGCCGGTGCAGATGACTATCTGGTCAAGCCATTTTCATTTCACGAGCTTCACGCCCGGATCGAGGCGTTGCTGCGCAGACCGCAAGAGGCGGAAGAGGCTTCGACGCTGACCTGCCGCGATCTGGAAATGGACCTGCTGACGCGTAAGGTTTCCCGGGATGGACACGAAATCACCCTGACCCCCAGGGAGTTTCAGATTCTCGAATACTTCCTGCGCCGCAAGAACCGGGTCGTATCCCGCACGATGTTGCTTGAAGGCGTGTGGGATTATCATTTCGACCCTCACACCAACGTTGTCGATGTTCATATTTCCAAGCTTCGGCGCCAGTTGGACGAAGGCGGGTCTGAACCGCTGATTGAAACGGTAAGGGGCGCAGGTTACATGATGTCTGATGCGTAACCCTTCACTTTCCCTGAATAATTCCCGAACACGGCTGGTTCTGGCCAGCATGGTGCTGAGCACGCTTTTGACCGCCACCGTTCTGGCGCTGGTTTACGTCACCGCGAACCGAACCATTGCCGGTGAAACCCGGTCAGTCGTAACGGCTGAGTTAACCGGGCTAGCGGATGAGTATGAGCGCCGAGGGCTGATCGGTCTGATGACGGCGATCGAGCGCCGTTTAACCAATGCTGCAGAACGCGATGCCCTATATTTGCTGACGGACCGGTTTGGCGAAATCCTTGCAGGAAACATGGATCAATGGCCCGAAGGCGTGGCGCCCGGCAGCGGCTGGGTCGAGCTTGAGTTGCTGAAAGCCGATACAAATCAATATGTCCCGATCTCTGCCGCCTCGATCCGGCTGCGCGGAGGTGAGCGTCTGCTGGTCGGGCGCGACGCCTCGGCCCGGCAGCAATTCGACAGGGTTCTGTTTCATTCGGTTGCACTGGCACTTGCCGCAGCTCTGGCGCTGAGCATCCTGACCGGCGGATTGCTGACCCGCCTTGTCTTCTCGCGCCTCAAGGAGTTTGCCGATACCGCCGATGACATCGTATCCGGCGACCTTACCCGCCGCATCCCCCTGCGTGGAACCGGTGATGAGTTCGATCAGGTGGCCAGAACCCTGAACCACATGCTGGATCGCATCGAAGAACTGGTCGGCAATCTGCGGACCACCTCGAATTCCATCGCGCATGATTTGCGCTCTCCCCTGTCCCGGTTGCGGCAAAGGGTCGAGACGCTGTCGGATCCGTGTCAAAGTGAAGACGAGCGCGAGGCGGATACTGCGCGCGCCGTAGGTGAAATTGATCATCTGCTGCGTGTGCTCGGTCAGTTGACCGAAATTTCGCGGGCAGAGGCAGGTCTGGGGCGGGAACAGTTCGAAGAAGTGAACCTGCAACAACTGGTTCAGGATGTGGTCGAGCTTTACGAACCCCTCGCCGCTGACAACATGGTCAGGCTGGAAATGCAGGGCGAGGCCACACCGATCCAGGGGCACAGGCCCCTGTTGTCGCAAGCGCTTTCCAACCTGCTGGAGAACGCCTTGCGTTACGCCCCCAGCGGCTCGACGATAACTGTCGACCTCAGCGAGGATAAGCGATTTGCCCTGCTGAGCGTGCGCGATCAGGGACCGGGAGTTCCCGAAGCCGACCTGCCACGCTTGCAAGAACCTTTTGTTACACTCGACCCCGCACGAACAGGGCGCAATTCCGGATTGGGTCTTGCGCTGGTCGCTGCCATTTCCCGCATGCATGGTGGTGATTTTCTGGCGCGCAATATCAATCCGGGGTTGGAGGCGACGCTGAAACTGGCGCGCCGTGCAAACGCCGGCTAGGTCGGGATGCCGGTGATCGCCAGCATCTTGTTCTTGTAACGTTTATCCACGGTGACCTCGGTGCCGAACCATGCCGGAGGTTCAAAATTGTTGGCTTCGGTTTCAGACGCGAATTCCACTTCGACCAGACGCAGCGGGTTCAGGTCGCCCAGAAAAAGGTCCAGTTCAAAGCTCAGCCCACCCTGTAAAGCAGCGGTATAGCGTTCCTTTTCAACGCGGCGACCTTTGGTTTCCGGCCAGAAGGTTTCGAATTGTTCCTGCGATATCTCGGCCTCACGCTCAGTCCGCACCAGTCCGCCGCCCCCTTTCAGGGTCAGGAAAAACTGATCGTTTTTCTGACGCAGCCGCAGTTCGGTGGAATCGTCAGGTCCGGTCAGATACCCCTGTCGCACCACTGCTTTACGTGCGTGGCTCAGGTCGGGCATTTCGGCCACCAGAAATTTCCGTTCGATTTCCTTGCTCATGTGTCAAACACCCATCCCGGTTTCCAGTTCCTGATACAACGCGCGATATGCCTTACCAGCCGGACCACGCGCCGCAAATGTGCTGACCGGCGCGCGATGCAACCCCATGCGTTCCACGTCAGTCGAAAAGGGAATCCACGCCTTCAGGAACCGTTTCTTGTGTGTTTTGCTCATCAAACGCATCGTATCGGTGTGCAGCGTTTTGCGAAGCTGCACCATTGAAAAAAAGGCACGGAGTTTCTTTTTGGGTAGTTTGTGTTCGTCGAAAAAGCCCACCAATTGCTCGAACGTACGCTCGGACAGGGTTGTCGGAATGACCGGCACGACGATCTGATCGGCGGCCCGGAATATGTTCTCGGACAGCATCGAAAAGTTGGGCGGACAATCCAGAACAATGACGTCATAGTCCCCGCCAACCGACTTAAGTGCTTTCTTCAGGCGCGAGCGTTTATTGCGCATCCGGGACAGAAAAACGTCGAAATCGCGATAGGACATGTTCGCGGGCAACACATCCAGCCCGTCGAAGTCGCTGGCCCGAATAGCACGGGTAAACCGTTTTACATCTTCGAAAAACCGCGCCTCGGTCAGCTTTTTCGAAGGTTTTACGCGCAGGTAATAGCCGGATGCTCCCTGCGGATCGAGATCGCACAGCAATACCCGTTTTCCTGACCGGGAAAACGCATAGGCCAGATTGACCGACGTCGCCGTTTTGCCGACGCCGCCCTTGTTGCTGTAGCAGGCGATGACCTTCATCCCTCAATCCTCCGGCTTGTAAAACAGAGTGCGGAACAGGCGCTGGATTCCGGGACTGTCAAAGTGTTCAAAACAAGAGACAACGCGCGCGCGTTCGGCCCTTTGCTGCTGATGCAGGACGGCGATCAACCCACCAACAGCCATGATCAGTTCAGAATCCGCGCGACCCGAGCGGTCATCGCGGACCTTGATGAACTCCGACAGCGCATCTTGCTGAACCGAATAGTCGTTGAACAATCCAAGATTATCCTGAAGCTTTTTCAGAGGCTTGAAAATCGTTTTGAATTCTTTTCTTCCGAATAAAGGCCCGAAGAATTCCATGAGATAGCGCAGTTTCTTGCACTCGATGCGCAAGTCATGAACATCATCATCCGGAGTCGTATCGGTGATGGAACGGGCAAGCTTGCAGACCTTCCGATACCTTTTCCAGATCAGCCTGCAGGCATAATCATACGCGCCCAGCTCAGCGTTTTTGCCCGCAGATAACACATTCACCTCATCGAACATGGCGGCCAGATCGGATATGGAATCCCTGTAGGCAGAAGAGTTAAAGCGTCGTTTTAGCTTGGAATATTCCCTTGCGCGTTCTTTCCCGAACTCTGTAAACATTCTTTCAAGTCCGGGATGAAGGTTATCAGGCAACAGGCTGAAATATCTTTCTTTCTCCAAAAGATACACATCCAGATCACGCATCCGCCCGGTCGGCTCCATCTGATCAGAGAATGCCTGTTTCAACTGTCTGGTCTGGTCGTCGGAATACACACCTTTGAACAGGCTCAGCACTGATCGGATTTTACGGAGGGACACACGGTAGTCATGCAGGAATTCCGTGTCGATATCGGCAATCACTCCGGTCTCGTTCCGGCGTGCAACGGTCAGATAGGTGCGAATGATATCGTTGGCGGCCTGAATGGCAGGCTCGGTATTACCCAGCGGGATAACCGGTTTTGCCTGATAGGGCTCCACTTCGGGAAAAAGCACCGAAACCACGGACGAAATGTCATCAGTCACACCGGCAATGTCTGCTATCCCGTCGCGCGTCTTTTCATAGGCCCGGTCGTAGCCGCGCATCCTTTGCAGCAGAACCAGATTGGCTACCGCCTTGTCCGAGCTGAGTTCAATGATCCGCCCGCGGACAAGGGTTTTTCGCCATTCGTCCAGTACCGACATCTCCCGTGTCACAAACCTGCCGGAGCCTATTTCCATCAAGGCCCGCAAGGCGGGAAAGTCAGCCAGCGCATCACGAACCGATCCTGCGCCGAGGTCTGAAACAAAATTGCCGGACCGCTTTGCCGTCTGAACGCAGTGTTGGCCCGAGCTGCCCCAGAGATGCAGCTCCCCTCCTGCCTCCAACAAAAGACGGCCTGATCGAAGCAAGGATTGATCAAAGCAGTCCAAAACGGAAAACTTCAGGGCGTCGGAAGGCAGGCCGATTTCAAGCGTCAGCTTCCCGAGCGATCGGGCCACTTCCTGCACATCAATTGCACCGGGAACGACAAAAAGTTCACCCGACGTATCGATCATTCCTGTCCCCTCTTGGGTGTCTCCATCAGCCGCCAGAAAAGTCTCAACTTGTTTTCGGAAGTCCGTTCCCTTTGTCGTTGCTCTACAATTCAGGTGAAATATTGCTACCTGATGACAAATCTCCCTGGGTCGACGAGAACCGGTGGGCCACCCTTTTGGCGTAATCAGTGTTATAAAATCGGCGTTTCCCCCACCATTCAAGCTTGAATTTGAATGTAATGATCCGGACTTTGCCAGCCAGACAGCAAGCGAAACCGTTAAATCGTGGCTGGGAGTGATGCATATCCTCTAAACCGGATGCGTCCGCCCGGTACTCGCCCGTCCAGCAAACGAAAATCCGGGTATCGGTTGAGGAATCGATCCAACGCGATGCGCCCTTCCATGCGGGCCAGTGTCAGACCAACACAGACATGCGGTCCACCTGCAAATGCCAGATGCCTGTTCGGCTTGCGCGAGATGTTAAATCGCCCGGGGTCTTCAAAAACGTCGGGGTCGCGATTAGCGGCACCGATGCACAGGTGCAGATTTGTTCCTTTGGCAATCCACCGCCCGTCCAGTTCAATGTCCTCAGTGGTTTCACGATTTCCGAACTGGTTGGGTGAGCGAAAGCGTAAAATTTCTTCGACTGCGGGAGTGATCAGATCGGGATCGTCCATCAGACGTTGGCGTTGCACAGGATGGTCATTCAACAGGGCCAGCCCGTTGCCGATAAGATTGGTGGTGGTCTCGTGCCCTGCATTCAGAATGAAGATACAGTTTTGCAGAAGCTCGATCTCGCTCAACTGTTCATCCGGACCTTCCCCCCGGATCAGCCGCGTCAGAACATCCGTTTCCGGATCACCCGGCACAGCGCGTCGGCGCCCCACCAGGTCGGTCAGATACGCCTTGAACTCTTCGACGGCCCTGTGCCCTCGCGCCAGTTGTTCATCCGTCAATGCAGGTTCCAGCGCCCCCAGAATGGCCAGAGACCAGTCACGCAACGGACCACGTTCATCCATAGGAACATCCAGCAGGTTGCCGATGATCTGAATGGGAATGGTTGATGCGAAATCTTCGATCAGATCAACCTGCGACTTGCCATTCATCGCGTCCAGCAGATGATCCACCGTTTCAATCAGGCCGGGCTCCATCTTTGCAATCGCCCGTGGGGTAAGTGCGGATGTCATGATCCTGCGGACACGCGTATGCAGCGGCGGATCCGAAAACACCAGCGAGGTCGTATGATGTTCGAACAACGGCGAACCGACGCCGAATTTCGGCCCGAACGCGGCTTTCTTGTCCGAAGAAAACAGCCGGGTATCTCGATAAATCCGATCCAGATCGGAATGGCGGCTAAGCAGAACCGATCCGTCCGGTTGCGGCAGAACCGGGGCATGGGTCAGCAGCGCATCATAAAATGGAAACGGATCCTCAACAAACCCCGGCGGCGGGTCTGTCAGCTCAAGCCCTTGTGCGGCCATCGCAATGTCCGGTGCGTCCATCTCTCTCTCCCTCACTCAACTGGGTATCGCACGGCGCCTTCCATAACAAGCAGCCAAGGGTGACAGGTAGGAATTGCCGCGCTAAACCTGCGGCATGTCAGACCCGGTATCCTCAATCCGAAACCTTGGCCCCGCCTTTGAACAGGCCTGCACACGCGCGGGCATTCATTCGGCCCAGGAATTGCGTGATATTGGGGCCGACGCGGCTTATGCCCAGTTGCTCAGAGCGGGAACCAAGGCCCATTTCATCGGCTACTATGTGCTTGTTATGGGACTGCAGGGCCGCCCTTGGAATGACTGCAAAGGGGAAGAGAAAAAAGCCCTTCGCGTGCGGTTCGACGCGATCAAGGCCGAAAACACCCAATCGGTCCCCGGGCGCATCGCCGCCGAGTTGGACGCGCTCGGTGTTCGTGTCAGTCCAACAGACCTTAATCCAGACGCATAACGGGCTTCGCCCACCGCTCTGTCACAACCAAGGAAGGACGAATAAGCGATCCTTCATTCATCTGGCTGAAAATACTTCGGACCGCGAGACAGAGCCTCTCAAAAGAAAAGGCCGCCCCAAAAATTGAGAGCGGCCTCAAAATTTGTGTCAAACCGGATTAGCCGACCAGTTCGATACCCGAGAAGAAGTATGCGATCTCGACAGCGGCGGTTTCAGGTGCATCCGAACCGTGGACCGAGTTTTCGCCAACCGATTCAGCAAACTCGGCGCGGATGGTGCCGGGGGCTGCGTCTGCGGGGTTGGTTGCGCCCATGACTTCACGGTTCTTGGCAATGGCGCCTTCGCCTTCCAGAACCTGTACGACAACCGGAGCCGACGACATGAATTCGCACAGTTCGTCATAGAACGGACGCTCGGCATGCACTTCGTAGAACTTGCCTGCCTGTTCCTTGGTCATGTGAATGCGCTTCTGCGCAACAATGCGCAGGCCTGCTTCTTCGAACTTGGCGTTGATCTTGCCGGTCAGGTTGCGGCGGGTTGCGTCGGGTTTGATGATCGAAAACGTGCGTTCCAGTGCCATTTCGGGCCTCTCCTTAAGCTGGCGGCGCGGACCGCTCCGCGCCGAGACATATCGCGCGCCGCCTAACACGGTATGACAGACATGAAAAGTGTTATGATGGTCACATAGACGAATGCGGTTCAGATCGCGTCAGGCAGCGGGTCTTTTACGTCGATCCAGCGCACATAGAGTACCGCCAGCAGCCCGACAAAGCTTGAGGCGGACATCATCCCCAGCACGAGATACGGCGCGTTTTCCGGGCTGACCAGTGCCCCCGTGGCCGAGGTCAGAACCGCACCCAACGCCACGGTCATCGCCCCCGACAACCCCGACGCGCTGCCTGCCAACTGCGGACGGACGGACATCAGCCCGGCCATGGCGTTGGCATTTGTCAGACCGTTGCCAAAACCCACAAAAACCGCCGATCCGAAGAAGACCCAGACCGATCCTGCGCCGCTCAGAAACACGATCAGCCCGACCAACGGACCTGTTGATGCGATCAGCCGTCCCACTAGGATCATCGTGCTCAACCGCGTCCGTGCAGCGATACGCCCGGTGACAAAGTTTCCGGCCATGAAACCCGTGGTTATGATGCCGATGCCCAATCCCAGCAACGCAGGGCTCAGATCAAACCATGCGGCGGCGACAAGTGGGGCACCCGTGATGAATGTGTAGAACGCGCCGATCGAGAACGCAGCGCACAGCGCATATCCCCAAAACCGGCGCGCGCGAAAAAGATGGGGATACTGCCGTAGCTGAGCCGAAAATGTCGATGAACGGCTGGTATTGGTTTCCCCCATATCGACCCAGAGCAACGCCAGCATCCCGGCCCCGAAAACGGAATACAGAACAAACCCCGCGCGCCAGCCAAACAACATGTCCAGCGCACCGCCCAGCATCGGCCCAAGCATCGGCGCCAGCGCCATCGCCATCGCGACATAGCCCAGCTTGCTTGCCGCTTCGTTTGGCGGGTACATGTCGCGGATCGATGCGCTGGACAGTACCGGCCCGGCGACGACAACTGCCTGCAGCAGACGAAAGCCCAGAAACACCCAGATCGAGTCGGCCAGCGTGCATCCCACCGAGGCCAGCGCGAATATCCCCATGCAAATCAGCAGGATGGGCCTGCGCCCAAACCGATCCGACAGCGGCCCAATAATCAACTGAAGCACCGCGGAAATGGCCAGATACCCCGCGAGGGACAGGTTCACCAAAGCGTAATCGACCCGGAAATCCACGCCCATCTGCGCCAGTGACGGCAGAAACATGTTCAGTGACAACACCGACAGCGCGGTGGCCAGAATCAATGTTCCCAGAGTCGGGGGCGATTGAGCGGGACGCATTCGGAAATCCGATCAAATTCAAATTCGAAACAGCGCTATCACATAGCCCGCGCATTGAACATGCCAAGCCGCTGGCGGCTCAATCGCGGCTCTGCTAAGAGCGGTCGCATGTTACGGATCGAGAACATCGTTTACGCTGTCGAAGGCCGCCCCCTGTTTGACGGGGCCAGCGCCACCATTCCCACTGGCCACAAGGTCGGTCTGGTCGGGCGCAACGGGACTGGCAAGACAACTCTGTTCCGCTTGATCCGGGGGGAATTGGCCTTGGAATCGGGTCAGATCGCCCTGCCCCGTCAGGCTCGGATTGGCGGCGTGGCGCAAGAGGTTCCATCCTCGGATGTTTCCCTGCTCAACACCGTACTGGCGGCCGACACCGAGCGCAGCGCGCTGATGGCCGAGGCCGATACTGCCACGGATCCTGCCCGTATTGCCGAGATTCAGACACGTCTGGCAGATATCGACGCGTGGTCGGCCGAGGCTCGCGCGGCCTCGATCCTCAAGGGGCTTGGGTTCGATGATGACGAACAGCAAAAGCCCTGCTCGGACTTTTCGGGCGGTTGGCGGATGCGCGTCGCACTGGCGGCGGTGCTGTTTTCGCAGCCCGACCTGCTGCTATTGGACGAACCGACCAACTATCTGGATTTGGAAGGGGCGCTGTGGCTGGAAAGCTATCTGACCAGATACCCGCACACGGTGATCATCATCTCGCACGACCGCGGTTTGCTTAACCGAGCGGTGGGTTCGATCCTCCACCTCGAAGATCGCAAGCTGACGCTGTATCAGGGGCCGTATGACCAATTCGCACGCCAACGCGCCGAAAAGCTGGCGCTGGCCGAGGCGATGGCAAAAAAACAGGAAGCCCGCCGCGCGCATCTGCAATCTTATGTGGACCGGTTCCGCTACAAGGCCGACAAGGCCAAACAGGCGCAATCGCGTCTCAAGGCTCTGGCCCGGATGCAGCCGATTTCATCCCCACAAGAAGCAGCGCTGCGCGCCTTCAGCTTCCCCGAACCCGAAGAGATGTCGCCCCCGATCATCCATCTGGAAGGCGGTGTAACAGGTTATGGTGAAACCGAGGTGCTGCGCCGCCTGAACCTGCGCATCGATCAGGACGACCGCATCGCGCTGCTGGGCAAAAACGGACAAGGCAAATCCACGCTGTCCAAACTGTTGTCGGACCGGCTGCCACTGATGGCGGGCAAGATGACCCGCAGTTCAAAGCTGCGCATTGGGTATTTCGCGCAGCATCAGGTGGATGAACTGCGCGTTGAGGAAACTCCGCTGGACCATCTGCGTCGCCTCCGCCCCGCCGAAGCGCCTGCGAAATGGCGCGCGCGGCTGGCCGGGTTCGGCCTTGGCGCGGATCAGGCGGAAACGGCGGTGGGCCGTCTGTCGGGCGGTCAAAAGGCGCGGCTTTCGCTGTTGATCGCCACCATCGACGCGCCGCACATGCTGATTTTGGACGAACCCACAAACCATCTGGACATCGAAAGCCGCGAGGCGCTGGTCGAGGCGCTGACCGCCTATTCCGGTGCGGTAATTTTGGTCAGCCACGACATGCACCTGCTGAGCCTTGTAGCCGACCGGTTGTGGCTGGTCTCGGATGGAACGGTAAAGCCGTTCGAAGGCGACCTTGAGGCATACCGGGATCTTCTTTTGGCACGCAACAAGCCTGTGTCCAAGGAAAAGCCGCAGACAGCCAAACCCAAGCGCCCCTCTCGGGACACGGTGCTGGCGTTGCGGGCCGACTTGCGCAAGTGCGAAGAGCGGATCGAGAAGCTGACCGAAATGCACGAGAAGCTCTCGACCAAACTGGCCGATCCGGCGCTGTACGAAGATAGCCGGATCGGGGAACTGGAGAACTGGAACCGCAAGTTCGCCGAAGTTGTCGAAGCCATGCAGCGGGCCGAAGCCCTGTGGGTTGCAGCGGCCGAGCGGCTTGAAACAGCAGAGGCCGTGGCATGATCGATGCAGCATTTCTGATCACGGCGTTCACAACGCTTTTTGTCGTTATCGATCCCCCCGCACAAACGCCGATTTTCGTGGCCCTGACACAGGGAATGGACAGACAGACACGGCGCGGCATTGCCATCAGAGCCTGTCTGACCGCTGCCGGCATTCTGGCCATGTTTGCAGCGTTTGGCGAGGCGGTGCTGGGCTTTGTCGGCATCTCCATGCCTGCCTTTCGGGTCGCAGGCGGGGTTCTGTTGTTCCTGACCGCGCTGGACATGTTGTTCGAGCGGCGCACCAAGCGGCGGGAAAGCAGCGCGGAAGAAGAAGAGCATTCCGACCCATCTGTGTTCCCGCTGGGTATACCCCTGATCGCGGGTCCGGGCTCGATCGCGACGATGATCCTGCTGGCCGGTCAGCAACCGGGTATCGAAGGATTGGCCGTGGTGATCGGCGTCATGCTGTCGGTTATGGCCATGGTCTTTTTGATGTATCTGTCCTCGGGCGCGGTGGCGCGCCTACTTGGCAAGACCGGCCTTAACGTGCTGACCCGGCTTTTGGGTATGCTTTTGGCCGCATTATCAGTTCAGTTCATCCTCGATGGCCTCAAGGCCTTTGGTTTTGCTTCCTGAATCCCCATATATTCACGGAATAGCTTTTAGTGAGTGACGCCATGGATACCGACAACATTGCCCGTCTGACATATCTTGTCCTGCTCGGCGCCGCCGTACTGATGTGGTTCGTCACGCAGAACCGGCAGTCGCTGGGCAAGACCATGCAACAGGCGCTGGCATGGGTATTCATCTTCATTGGTGTGATCGCCGCCGTTGGTCTGTGGGAGGACGTCCGCACAACAGTCAGCCCGGCACCGCAGATGGTTGTGACGGGTGACACCATCGAGGTTCCCCGTTCGGTCGATGGCCACTATTACCTGCCGCTGCTTGTGAACGGCAAACCGGTCAACTTTCTGGTCGACACCGGAGCCAGCCAGATCGTGTTGAGCGATCATGACGCCGAGCGGGTTGGTATCGACACCAACAACCTGAATTACTTTGGCCGCGCTGCGACGGCGAACGGCACGGTTCGAACCGCGCCCGTTCGTCTGGACAGTATCGCTGTGGGGCCGATTACGGACAGCAATGTTTCAGCCTGGATCAACGAGGGGAAACTGGATCAATCGCTTTTGGGCATGGACTACCTGCATCGGTTCTCAAGCATGAAGTTTGCCGATGGAAAGCTGATCCTGTCACGGTAAGGTCTGGTAGATCTGGTCCGACCGCTCCCTTGCAAATTGGCGCGCGCTGACGAAATACTGCAGAATATTCAGGAGGGTTTGATGAGGTCATTCGGCTTTTTTGCGTTCTGTACAGCTGTTTCATACGGGCTAACCAGCGGTCACACTCTGGCGGATTCGGCTTCTGCACCTGCAGCCAGCTCAACCGACCTGTCGGCCTTTGTCGGCGCACGTTCGGTTCAGGCGGAACCTAATCTGGAGGAACTGGGTTTCGAGAGGATCAGAAGCAGCGATGTGACCGAATACTGGCTGAACCGCGCTTCCGGTACCTGTGCAAAGATCGAAACCAATGAGGGCCGGTATACCTCGATCAAGATGCTCCCCGCGCAGGATTGCTGATTTCCCGGACTGCAAGGATCGCTTGGCCCGCCATAATATCATTGAGAACAAAATGAGAACATGCTAACTTCTTCGCATGTCTGCCCACCTTCTCAGCCGCAAACCAGCACGTGCCACGCCGGGGGTGGTTCTGCACCCCCAGATCACCCTGACCCTGTCTCGTGTGCACGAGGCCTGCGGGCCTTCCCGATACAGCTTTGCCATGTGGTTGGCAGGCCAGACGCAGGGGCCGGTCCTGTGGATTTCCCCCGCGTGGGAGGCCAATCAGCTTAACCCGGACGGGATGATGCCTTTTGCCGATCCGGGCCGGTTTCTCTTTGTCCATCCCAGGCGGGCCGAAGATCTGTTGTGGTGCGTCGAGGAATCCCTGCGCAGCGGGGCCATACCGCTGATCGTGGCCGACCTGCCGGGCGCACCCGGGCTGACGCCGGTACGGCGGATGCATCTGGCCGCTGAACAGGGTGGCGCAATGAAGCAGGCACCACTGGGCCTGTTGTTGACCCCGGGCGATGGCGGTGCGCAGGGGGTCGAAACGCGCTGGCATATGGCCCCGGCCCATCAGAACGAGGCCCGGCGCTGGGTTCTGACCCGCCGCCGCGCCCGCGCCCTGCCCCCGGCCAGATGGCAGGCCACCCAGACTGCCGCCCGCGCCGGGCTGGAACTGAAGCGGATCGGAACCGACGACGAAACCACCTGACTACGCGCGCGACCCAAGATCACGAAACTTGTGACTGGCCAAAGCGTTCTTGCGCCCCTAGCGTGCCCGCATGACCCACCCGATCCATGACAGCCGCTATTCCTGGATCAGACTGCTGATCACGCTTGCCATCGCCACAGTGGTAAATGTGGGCATGTGGGCCGTGATCATCGTCATGCCGGATATTGAGGCCCAGTTCGGAGCCACCCGTGCGCAGGCGTCGCTGCCCTATACCCTGACCATGATCGGGTTTGCACTTGGCAACATGTGGCTGGGGCAAATGGTGGATCGACTGGGGGTCACCAAAGCCCTGATCGGTGCGGCAGTTCTGAGTGCGATAAGCTATGTTCTGGCAACTCTGGCCCCCAACATTCTGCTTTTGTCCGTTGCGCATCTGCTTTTGGGCCTTGGAACATCAATCGGATTCGGACCTTTGATTGCGGACATATCCCACTGGTTCATGCGCCGCCGGGGGATTGCCGTGGCCCTTGTGGCCAGCGGTAACTATCTGTCGGGTGCAATCTGGCCAACTATGCTGTCCGGCATTCTGGCCGAAAACGGATGGCAACAGGTCTATCTTACGTTGGCCGTTATCACTTTGGCGGCCGTGATCCCCCTGTCGCTTCTGCTGCGGCGACAGGTTCCAGCCGAAGCCCACGGAACCGCCGAGGCGGCAGCGCAACTGAATGCCCGGAGCGCCGGGTTTTCCCCACGGACATTGCAATATCTTCTGGGGCTGGCTGGCATCGGCTGTTGCGTGGCAATGTCCATGCCACAAGTTCACATCGTCGCCTATTGCGTCGGTTTGGGGTATGGCCCGGCTGTGGGCGCGGAAATGCTGTCACTAATGCTGTTGGGTGGCGTTGTGAGCCGGGTGATCTCTGGCATCGTCGCAGACAGGCTTGGTGGAGTAATGACCTTGTTGATCGGGTCAGTCCTGCAATGCATAGCGTTGTTCCTATTCCTGCCCTATGATGGGATGGTCTCGCTTTACGTCATCAGTACGCTTTTCGGACTGGCGCAGGGCGGCATCGTGCCCAGCTATGCATTAGTCGTGCGCGAATACATGCCCCCGCGCGAGGCCGGAGCACGTGTTGGTTTTGTCCTGATGATGACCATTCTGGGCATGGCGCTGGGCGGCTGGATGTCGGGCTGGATTTATGACGTGACCGGCAACTACCAACTGGCGTTTGTCAATGGCATCCTCTGGAACGGGCTGAATATCGCGATCATGCTGATGCTGCTGAAACGCTCACGCCCCGGGCGGCAACAGGTTCCGGCATGACCGGCCTGTCCAGACGCCGGGCTCTGGCGATTCTGGCCTCGTTACCGCTGGCCCGCCCCGCCCACGCAGAACTGACACCTTATCGGCTGGAACCGGGCAACACCTCGGTCCGTTTTAAGTTCGACCTGTCCGGCGTAGCGCAAAGCGGCACGATGCCGATTGCATCGGCCGACATACGGATTGACATGGCCCGGCTGCAAAACAGCCGCGTGAACGTAACGCTGGATGTCAGCAAAGCCCGAACGAGGTTGCCCTTTGCCCGGATTGCGATGCTGGGCCCCGAAGTTCTGGATGCCGCCCGGTTCCCGACCATCCACTTTCGCTCGACCCGCATCCGTCTGGGCGCGGGCGGACGCTTATCCGACGGGGCATTGGTCTCGGGCGATCTGACCATTCGGGATGTCACCCGCCCCCTCACCTTGCAGGCCAGCCTGTATCGAAAAAGGGGCAGCGCGCCGGACGATCTGGACAACCTTTCCATTCGACTGACGGGTGCGTTGAACCGGAACGCATTTGGCGCATCAGGTTACGGCGACCTTGTGGGGGAAACTGTCGGACTGGACATCCATGCCGAAATTGACAGAGTGGCCTAAAGCAGGGGAATGGCCAGAATCCGACGCCGAAAAGTCGGATTACCGCGCGCATCCTTCTGGCCCGAGGTCATGTTAGAACCGTTATGCGCACAATCATTTCATTTACCGCCCTGTTCCTTTCCGTTGTTCTGCTGCAGCTATCCACGGGCGGTGTCGGTCCATTGGATGCAATTTCCGGCCTGACGCTGGATTTCACCACTGAACAAATCGGCTTGCTGGGTTCGGCGCACTTTCTGGGTTTTTTCATCGGCTGCTGGTGGGCGCCGCGCCTGATGGGCACCGTTGGCCATTCGCGGGCCTTTGCCGTTTGCACCGCACTGGGGGCGATGGGGCTAATCGGGCACACGCTGACCGACAATCCATACATCTGGGCAGCACTCAGGATCGCCTCGGGTACCTGCGTTGCGGGCAGCTATACGGTGATCGAGGCGTGGCTAAACGCAAAGGTGACGAATGAAAACCGTGGCCGCGCAATGGGGACCTATCGCATCGTCGACATGGGGGCTTCGCTTGGCGCCCAGCTGATCATTGCGGTTCTGCCACCTGCATCCTACGTCTCGTATAACCTGCTGGCGATTCTGTGCTGCGCTTCGCTGTTGCCCCTGACCCTGACCCGCGCCAGCCAGCCCCAGACACCGGACGCCCCGCGGTTGCGACCTAAACTGGCCTGGCGCAGCTCGCCGCTGGCCGTTGCAGGCGTGATTGTGGCGGCACTAAGCTCAGCCTCATTCCGAATGGTCGGGCCTGTCTATGGACAGGAGGTTGGCCTGGGCGTGGATCAGATCGCGTTCTTCCTTGCGTCCTTTGTTCTGGGCGGGGCGTTGGCGCAGTATCCGATGGGGTGGCTGGCAGACAAGTATGACCGGCGCTGGGTTCTGATCTGGCTGTCGGCCGTAGCAGTCCTGAGCTGCGGGATCACGATGATAGCCAGCGGCACAGGCACGCTGGGGGTCATGCTGGCCGCCGGGTTCTTTGGGTTCACGACCTTCCCCATCTTCTCGGTTTCATCGGCGCACGCGAACGACTTTGCCACGACGGAACAGAGGGTCGAACTGTCGGCTGCACTCATGTTCTGGTACGCTCTGGGCGCGATTGCCTCGCCCTACATCTCATCGACATTGATTCAGGAATTCGGCCCCGGCGCCCTGTTCGCTTTCGTCGCGCTGGGCCATGTCTTCCTGATAATCTTTGGTCTGGCCCGGATGCGGTCACGCCCAACCCCGGAAGAGCGCACAAACTACGTCTATGCCCCGCGTACCTCGTTTACCATCGGACGGCTGCTGAAACGGTCCCGCGAAGGGCGACAATAAAAAAGGGCCGGGAGATTCCCGGCCCTCTTCTTTTAGTGGTCCGAGCGCGGCGTTTCTTCTGCCGATTCTGTTTCTTCTGAGACTTCCTTCGTCGGCTCCAGCGCGCCGTTCACAACGCCGCCGACACCGTTTTCCATGGACAGACCCAGCTCTTCACCCAGTTTCTTGAGCGCGGGCATCTGCACGGCCATACCCATGATCGAGTCCAGCGCCTGATTGACCACCGGCTTGTCGCCATTGGCAGCACCGCCACCATACGCACCACCGATGCCGCCTACCTGATGGATCTTGATCGAGTCGATCTTTTCCGCAGGCTTGACCATTTCCGAGATGATCGACGGCATGGTCTCGATCCGTGCCATATCGACCTTCATGCGGATCTGCTCGGCGGACAGAGCGTTGTCGGCCTCGACAATCGCGCGCTTACCTTCCGCTTCGGCCAGCATGTCGTTTTTCTTGGCCTCGGCGCGAATGTTCAGCGCGTCCGCTTCGGCCTGAGCTTCCTCGCGGCGGGCTTCGGCGCGGTCGGCGGCGGCCTCTTTCTCGGCCTGCGCGGCCAGACGGATCGCGGTGGCCTGACGCTCGGCCTCACGCGTGGCTTCGATCAGAACGATCTGTTTCTGGCGCTCGGCCTCGGCCACTTCACGGGCGGTTGCCACGGCTTCGGTCGCCTTGGTGGCCTCGGCCCTTGCCAGATCGGCGGACGCACGCGCGCGGCTTTCCTCTTCGGATTTCTGCGCGATGATGATCTGGCGTTCTTGCTCGGCCACTTCCAGCTCACGCTCTTTCGAAATCTCGGCCTCGCGGATTTTGCGCTCGCGCTCAATGTCGGCGGCACGAATGGCTTCCTCACGCGCGATGCGGGCACGTTCGGTTTCACGCACCGAGTCTTCTGTCCGTGCGGCAATCTCGGCCTCTTGCGCCACGCGCAGGGTTTCGACTTGCTGTGCCTGTTCGATACGGGCCTGTTCTTCGTCCTTTTCGATCAACAGCTTCTGACGTTGCGCTTCCATCGCCGCGCGGCGTACTTCAACCTCGGCATCCGCATCGATCTGCGCACGCTCTTTTTTTGAGGTCGCAATCACCTCGGCCAGCTTACGCATACCTACAGCGTTAAATGCGTTGTTCTCGTCCAATGCCTCAAACGGCGTCTGGTCCAGCGCGGTCAAAGAGACGGATTCCAGAGACAGACCGTTTTTCAGCAGGTCCTCCGACACAGCATTCTGCACCTCTTGCACAAAGTCGGCGCGGTTCTCGTGTAGGCCGTCCATGGTCATCTGAGCGGCCACGGCGCGCAGACCGTCGATCAGCTTGCCTTCGATCATCTCGCGCAGCTGCTCGACGTCAAAGGTACGGCCACCCAAGGTCTGGGCTGCGCGCGAGATCCCCTCCTCGGTCGCCATGACCGAGACGTAGAACTCGACGCCTACATCAACACGCATCCGGTCCTTGGTGATCAGCGCGGCCTCGCCACTGCGCTGCACCTCCAGGCGCAGGGTCTTCATGTTGACCGGGCTGACCTCATGCAGCAGCGGTACGATGATGACACCGCCATCCATGATGACTTTTTTGCCGCCGGCGCCGGTTTTCACAAGGCTGACCTCGCGGGTTGCGCGTCGGTAAAGTCGGCCAAGCACAAGGCCGATGAACAAAACGACTGCTAAAATGGTCACAACTGTGACGGCCAGGAATGTAAGTTCCATGCATAATCCTCCGTGATGGGGTTTGAAATTTGATTAGTTTGACAAGCCGACCAGAACGAACCGGTCACGCCGTCGGTCGCGCAGCACCAGCACGTCGGTGCCCTGTTTCAGCGCGTCCTTGTCCTGCAGCGGTTCAGCGCGCAGGTAGTGAGCGTTGCCATAGCGATCCATGACCCGAACCTCGGCCGGGCGCCCACGCGTTGCGGTGCCTTGGGTGACCACGCCACGACGGCGGGCCAGCATCCGTTCGGACATTGCCTCGGTTTCTGTCTTGGGCAGCAGGCGGGCAAACACACCGCCAAAGCCACGCGCGAACCACAGGGCAAATGCACCTGCCGGGATTGCGGCCATCCAGCTTGGCAGATCAAAGCCCAGCAAATCGCGCAGCGCCAGTTGCAGACCCATACCGCTTAGGCCGAACCCGGCCAGCAGAACGGCCAGCCAGATCATGAAAGGCATCTTGCCGATCCCAAGCCAGCCCAACGGGCCCGCCGGGGCAGCACCGGGTGCGTCTGCTTCGACTTCGGCCAACTCAAAGTCGCCAAGATCGACATCGGCGTCGATATCCAGATCGAAGTCAGCAACCTCAAGATCGGGGGCATCGACCATGTCCAGATCGACCTCGCCCTCACCCGCCATCAAGCTTCCGCCCAACACCAGTGCGACCAGTTCCAGCGCCAGAAGGCCGAACAGCAACGCAAGCGCCAGTGTAAAGGGCGCAAATGCGCCCTCGAGCAGAAAGTTGAACATTAGCAGGTTGTCCCCGTTTTTGTATACTTTGGTATACACTGAAGATGGGTAGCCATAACAAGCTTTTCAAGAGGTTGTGATTCTGAATTTCAACCTATGGGTATTGTGGCGACCAGCAGAGATACAACATCCAATCCCCCGCACCGCACTTTTTCTGTGTATTTGTTGCTTTAAACAGCATCCGCGCCAAACCCGGCCTTTTGCTGGCCGGTCACATAATGTAGACGGGCGCGCAGACAGTTACGCGGATACGGAACATGGCTCGAATTCTCATTACCTCGGCGATCCCTTACATCAACGGGATCAAGCACCTCGGCAACCTGATCGGCTCGCAATTGCCTGCCGACCTGTACGCACGTTTTCAACGTGGCCGGGGGAACGAGGTCATGTTCCTTTGCGCCACTGACGAACATGGCACTCCGGCAGAACTGGCGGCCGCCAAAGCGGGAAAACCCGTGGCCGAGTATTGCGCCGAAATGTATGGTGTTCAGGCCGATATCGCCAAACGATTTGGCCTTAGCTTCGATCACTTTGGGCGCTCGTCCAGCGAGCAGAACAAAAAACTGACCCAGCATTTCGCAGGTAAGCTGGACGACGCTGGGCTGATCCGTGAAGTCACCGAAAAGCAGGTCTATTCCAACGCTGATGGCCGCTTCCTGCCCGACCGTTATATCGAAGGCACCTGCCCCAATTGCGGGTATGATCGTGCGCGGGGTGACCAATGTGAGAACTGCACTAAGCAGTTGGACCCGACCGACCTGATCGAGCCGCGCAGCGCGATCAGTGGTTCAACCGACCTTGAAGTGCGTGAGACCAAGCACCTGTATCTGCGCCAGTCAGCAATGAAGGATCAGTTAGATGCATGGATCGACAGCAAGAAAGACTGGCCGATCCTGACCACCTCGATTGCCAAGAAGTGGCTGCACGACGGCGACGGTCTGCAGGACCGTGGCATCACCCGTGATCTGGACTGGGGTGTGCCGGTCAAGAAGGGCGATCAGGACTGGCCGGGTATGGAAGGTAAGGTCTTTTATGTCTGGTTCGATGCACCCATCGAATACATCGCCTGCGCCAAGGAATGGGCCGACGCTAACGGCAAGACTGACGCCGATTGGGAACGCTGGTGGCGGACCGACAAGGGCGCCGATGACGTGCGCTATGTGCAGTTCATGGGCAAGGACAACGTCCCCTTCCACACGCTCAGCTTCCCGGCCACCATTCTGGGCTCGGGCGAGCCGTGGAAGATGGTCGATCACCTCAAGTCGTTCAACTACCTGAACTATGACGGCGGCCAGTTTTCGACCAGCCAGGGCCGTGGCGTGTTCATGGATCAGGCGCTGGAGATACTGCCCGCCGACTATTGGCGCTGGTGGCTGCTGAGCCACGCGCCCGAAAGCAGCGACAGTGAGTTCACGTGGGAAAACTTCCAGCAATCGGTGAACAAGGATCTGGCGGATGTTCTGGGCAATTTCGTCAGCCGCATCACCAAGTTCTGCCGCTCGAAATTCGGCGAAGCCGTACCCGAGGGTGGCACCTACGGTGTCCGCGAACAGGCGCTGATCAAAGAACTGACCAATCGCGTCCGCGCCTATGAAGGGCATATGGGGGCGATGGAGGTTCGCAAGTCCGCGCAGGAGCTGCGTGCAATCTGGGTCGCAGGCAACGAATACCTGCAGGCTGCTGCCCCGTGGTCAACCTTCAAGGAAGACCCCGAACAGGCTGCTGCGCAGGTGCGTCTGGGCCTGAACCTGATCCGCCTCTATGCCGTGCTCAGCGCGCCGTTCATCCCGGAATCTTCGGCCCGGATGCTGAGCGCGATGAACACTCTCGACACAAGCTGGCCGGATGACGTCGCGGGCGCGCTGAGTGCCCTGTCCGCCGGGCATGAGTTCACGGTTCCCGAGGTTCTGTTCGCCAAGATCGCCGATGAACAGCGTGAAGACTGGCAAGGGCGATTTGCTGGAACGCGGGACTAGATTTCGATTTACCCAAGACGATCTGAAAAGGGGGCCATGTCGGCTCCCTTTTTATTTCAGGGGTATGTTCTTTTGCGTCAGGTAATCATGCGATACGCCACGTGCCGTGCGGATGTAGGCATAAGTACGCCAACTTTCAGCGAAAATCTCTAATCCACAACACCTGGATCCGCACCAACACGCTTGAGATATTGCCGCAAAACAGCCATCCTGCATCGGAGTTCCGTCGACTCGGCTAATCCCAACGGCCCTGTCAGACCAAAAAAACGTGCATATTGAACGAGGCTTTTGCCATGTCCCTTGCTTTGAAGATTTCAGATTCCCGTCGCAACGGTGGGATTGCATCAGTCTGCCGTCATGCAGCTGTTCTGGCCTGCTTGGGAATTGCCCTTCCCGCATTGGCTCAGGAACAGGGCGACGCGCCCGCTCCGAAGGTTTCAATAGCAGCTGCCTATTCCGAGGAAATCGTGGACGAGGCGGTGTTCATCGGGCGTGCCGAAGCCATCGACAAGGTGGACATTGTGGCGCGGGTCAGCGGTTTTCTGGAAAGCCAGAATGTCGAAGATGGTGCGCCCGTTCAGGAAGGTGATCTGCTGTTTACAATCGAACCAGATCTTTACGAAGCAACGCTTGAAGCGCGCAAAGCGGATCTGGACCGCGCCGAAGCCAATCTGGAACTGGCCAAAGTCGATCTGGCCCGAAAGGAAGAACTGTTCAGGCGCGACGCCACCCCGGAATCCGAACGCGATATCGCCAGGGCCAACGAACTTGTCGCCGAGGCTGAGGTCAAAGCCGCCCATGCGGCAATTCAGCAGGCTGAACTGGACCTGAGCTATACCCAGATCATGGCCCCCTTCTCGGGCCGCATCGGGCGGGTCGCCACAAGTGTCGGCGACGTCGTCGGCCCCAATAACCCACCGCTGGTTACGCTGGTGCGCGAAGCGCCGATCTATGTGAACTTCTCACTCAACGAAAAGCAGTTCATCTCGGTGCTGGAAACTGTTGGCGAAAATCCCACCACCCTGGTCGAAAGCGACAAAAGCCCTGTGGTGAAGGTCATCTTGCCAAACGGGTCTGAATTGCCGGAAACCGGCGAGATCATTTTCGTCGACAACCGCATCGACCCGCTGACCGGCGCGATTACTGTCCGGGCCGAGTTCGAAAACCAGGGCCGCCTGATCGTGGATGGCGCCTTTCTGAGTGTTCATATCGAAGCACTGGAGCCGACCCTGCAGGTTCTGGTCCCACAGGCAGCCCTGCAGCGCGACCAGCGAGGAGAATTTGTTCTGGTCGTCAATGACAAGCAAATGGTTGAACAGCGCTACATCACGACCGGCGACGTTGTCGGTACGGCGATCATCGTTCTGGACGGGTTGCGCGAAGGGGAAAGCGTGATCGTCGAGGGCCTGCAACGTGTTCGCCCCGGCGTCGCCGTTGACGCCGTTGTGGCCGCCGAGCAGCCGGGAGAATAACTGATGTTCTCAGCCCTGTTCATCAGCCGGCCCAAGCTGGCTCTGGTCATTTCACTGGTTCTTACGATCATGGGGGCCATCGGATATCTGGTTTTGCCGGTCGCGCAATTCCCGGACATCACCCCGCCCGTTGTCAGCGTGACGACCACTTATACCGGCGCGAACGCCGAAACCGTGGAAAACACCGTTGCCGCCCCGATCGAAGCTCAGGTCAACGGCGTCGACGACATGATCTATATGACGTCGACCTCGGCCGATAACGGCTCCTACTCGCTGAACGTCACGTTCGAGGTCGGCACGGACCCCGACATTGCGTCCGTGAACGTGCAGAACAGGGTGGCGCAGGCCATGTCGTCGCTGCCAACCGAGGTGACATCTTCGGGCGTGGTGACTCAGAAGGCGTCGACGAACATGCTGCTTCTGGTGACCTTGACGTCACCGAACAACACCTATGACAGCGTATTCCTGTCGAACTATGCCTCCATCAACCTCAAGGATGCGCTGGCGCGGGTTCAGGGCGTCGGCAAGGCAGATGTTCTGACCAATCTGGAATATGCCATGCGTATCTGGATGGACCCGGACAAGATGGCTGCGCTGTCAATTTCGCCCGGCGATGTGATCAATGCGATCCGGGAACAGAATATCGAAGTTTCCGCCGGTTCGATCGGCTCACCACCCGTTCCCGAAGGGCAGACCTTTCAATACACGATCAAGACTAAGGGTCGCCTGACCTCGGCTGATGAATTCGGCGATATTGTCATCCGGACCGGTGATGCTGGCGCCATCGTACGGGTCAAGGATATCGCGCGCGTTGAGCTTGGTGCCCAATTCTATTCCGCCTCAGGCTATTTCCAAAGTGTCCCGGCGACGGTTCTTGGCATCTATCAGGCCCCTGGCGCCAACGCTCTGGCGGTGTCTGAACGTGTTCAGGCAGAGCTGGAGCGTCTGTCCCGATCCTTCCCGACAGATGTCGAATATGCCGTGCCATTCAACACCACGGATTTTGTCGAACAATCGCTGAACGATGTGGTCTCGACACTTATCCTGACATTTATTCTGGTTATCTCGGTCGTATTCGTTTTCCTTGGCAGTTGGCGTGCAACAATCATTCCGGCGGTGGCGATCCCGGTATCGTTGATCGGCACATTCGCGTTCCTTCTGCTGTTTGGTATGTCGCTCAACACGATCTCGCTGTTTGCGCTGGTGCTGGCCATCGGGATCGTGGTGGACGACGCCATCGTTGTGGTGGAAAACGTCGAGCGGATCATCGCGGATGAGGGGTTGTCCCCCGCCGAGGCCACTCGCAAAGCAATGGGTCAGATCACCGGACCGGTTATCGCAACAACGCTGGTTCTGCTGGCCGTGTTTGTCCCTGTAACGTTCATGCCCGGTATCTCGGGACGTCTGTATTCGCAATTTGCCGTCACGATCTCGACCGCTGTCGTGATTTCCTCGATCAACGCCCTGACACTCTCTCCGGCATTGTGTGGCCTGGTTCTGAAGGCACGCTCTGGCCCGCCCAAGGGCGTACTGGCGCTGTTTGAAAGGTTCATCGGCGGCGTACGAAACGGCTATGTCGCAATCGTTCGCAAGTTGCTGATCATTCCGGTCGTTTCGCTGGGGATCATTGCGGCCATCGCTATGGGCGCAGGTACCATCATGTCCAACACGTCCAGCGGTTTCCTTCCGCTTGAGGATAACGGCTATCTGTTCGTTGATGTCCAGTTACCGGATGCCGCGACGCTGGAGCGGACCGAGACGGTGACAAAGCGTGTGGACGACCAGATCCGCGAGATTCCGGGGGTTGCGAACACGGTTCTGGTCAACGGCTTCTCCCTGCTCAACGGCACAACAACGAACGGCGCGGCCATTTTCGTCAATCTCGACAACTGGGACGAGCGGCGCGAGGACGACCTGAGCGCAGATGCCATCCTGCAAAAGGTACTGGCCATCGCATTCGGAGAGTCGGCGGCCTCAATCGTTGCCTTCAACCCACCGCCCATCCAGGGTCTGGGTATGTCGGCAGGTGTCGAAATGGAGGTTCAGCAAACCGGTGGCGGATCGCCTCAGGATCTGGCCTCGGCGGTTGGGTCCTTTGTCTATGCAGCCAATCAGCGGCCTGAAATCGGTCAGGCGTATACGACGTTCCGCGCAAACGTGCCGCAATTGTTCGTCGATCTGGACCGGGAAAAAGCCAAGACGCTGCAAGTATCGGTGGCCGAGGTCTTTCAAACCATGCAGGCGCAGCTGGGATCGTATTATGTCAACGATTTCAACCTGTTTGGCCGCGTCTACCGGGTAATGATCCAGGCCGAGGGATCGTACCGTGACAAGGTCGAGGATATCTCGAACCTGTACGTCCGCTCGACCAAGGGCGAAATGGTTCCGCTGGGTACGCTGATCGATATCGAAAACGTGCTGGGGCCGGTTCTGCTTAAACGGCACAACCTGTTCCGGTCGGCTACGGTGACGGCCGTGCCCGCCGAAGGGATGTCGACCGGTGACGCGATCAACGTCATGACCGAGGAATCATCCACCGCCCTGCCCCCGGGCTATGCGTTCGAATGGACGGGTACGGCGCAGCAGCAGCTGGCCTCGGGCGGTCTGGTGATCGTGATCCTCGGGTTGGCCATCCTGTTCGGCTATCTGTTCCTTGTGGGGCAATATGAAAGCTGGACCCTGCCGGTTTCCATCCTGCTATCGGTGATCGTTGCCCTGTTCGGGGCCGTGGCTGCCGTGGCTATCGTTGGAAGCGATATCAACCTGTATACGCAGATCGGGATGATCATGCTGGTGGGGCTTGCCTCGAAGAACGGCATTCTGATCGTCGAATTCGCAATGGAGCAGCGCGCCAATGGCCTGTCGGTTCGCGACGCCGCTGCCGAGGCTGCGTATCAGCGTTTCCGGGCTGTGATGATGACCGCACTGTCGTTCCTTTTAGGGGTTGTCCCACTGTTGGCCGCCAGCGGTGCGGGGGCTGCCAGTCAAAAGGCCATTGGTGTCGCCGTCTTTGGCGGGATGCTTGCTGCTACGGTGGTCGGCGTGGTGCTGGTTCCGGTTCTTTATGCGGTCATGCAGGGGCTGCGGGAATGGATCAAGGGGACCAACCGAAAGGGCCCGGAACCCACCGAAGACGCTGCCTGATTTCGCCGAAAAAAAACTAAACGCCCCGCAAACACTGCGGGGCGTTTTTTATGTCGCCGTGATGGTGATCAGGTTAGTTTTCAGATGTGCCGATGCCTGTCGGCCAATTTGCCAAACCTTCCGGTTTGTACGCATTCAAACCGCCCTTTTGTCCGATTTGTACATTTCTGATCGTGGGCCCACAGCCCCGAAACCTTAGACGCGAGTGGTGGCGTCCACGGCACTTTTCCAGCGGTCATACTTTTCCATGCGCGTCGCCTCCTCCATGGCCGGATCGAACCGGCGGTCGAGAGACCACTGAGCCTGAAACTCTTGCATTTCCGGATAGACCCCAGCCTTCATTCCAGCCAGCCAGGCCGCGCCGAGTGCGGTCGTTTCGAGAACCTTGGGTCGATCAACCGGGGCGCCCAGAATGTCCGACAGGAATTGCATCGCCCAGTCTGACGCGCTCATCCCGCCGTCGACACGCAGGACCGGTCCGGCGTCACCGGAAACCCAATCCGCGCGCATTGCTTCCAGCAGATCGCGGGTCTGATAACCGACGCTTTCCAGTGCCGCGCGGGCAAATTCGGCAGGGCCCGAGTTGCGGGTCAGGCCATAGACCGCGCCCCGGCATTCCGCATTCCAATACGGTGCGCCCAATCCGACAAATGCCGGAACAAGAACCACGTCCTGCGTTGGATCAGCTTGTTCGGCGAGCGCCTGTGTCTGAGGCGCGGACTGGATGATTTTAAGCCCGTCGCGCAGCCATTGAACCACGGCACCGGCGACAAAGATCGACCCTTCCAGCGCATAGGTCGGTTTGCCATCCAGCTGATAGGCAATGGTGGTTAGCAGCTTGTTCTGCGACTGCACCGGGGCATCACCCGTATTGAGCAACGCAAAGCAGCCCGTACCGTAGGTTGATTTCATCATCCCAGGCGCAAAACACGCCTGCCCGACTGTGGCGGCCTGCTGATCACCTGCGACGCCGAGGATGGGGATTTCACCACCGAACAATTCCGGAATGCTTGCGCCAAAATCTGCGGCGCAATCCCGAACCTCTGGCAGCATAGCAAGAGGAATGTCGAGCATGTCGCAGATCGTGCTGCTCCACCTGCCGTTACGGATGTCATAGAGGAGTGTTCTCGCCGCATTGGTTGCATCGGTGGCGTGAACTTTGCCGCCCGTCAGTTTCCAGGTCAGGAAACTGTCGACGGTGCCGAACAGCAAATCCCCTGCGTTGGCCTGTTCCCTTGCACCTTCCACGTTGTTCAATATCCACGCCAGTTTGGTGCCGGAAAAATAGGGATCAAGCAGCAGGCCGGTCCGGTTCTTCACCATCTCTTCATGCCCCGCATCGCGCAGCGCGCGGCACATGTCGGATGTTCTGCGGTCTTGCCAGACGATTGCGTTGTGAATGGGCTGACCGGTATGCCGGTTCCATACCAGCGTTGTTTCGCGCTGGTTCGTGATGCCGATGGCGGCAATCTGTGCCGCGGACAACCCGGCCTGTTCGATGGCCGAACGACAGGTCGCAACGGTCGTGGACCAAAGATCGGCCGGATTATGTTCGACCCAGCCGGAGGCCGGGAAATGCTGCCCAAATTCTTCCTGCGCGACAGCGGCGATGTTCATGGCGGCATCAAAAACGATTGCGCGCGTTGAAGTGGTTCCCTGATCAATCGCTAGAACGTGCGTCATCCCTGCCCCTCATTTCCAGATAAACCCCGTGTATCATAAAGAAAATCCCGAGGCCGCCTAGCCCCTGGAATGGTGTTTCATCCCGGTCCGACAGAGACGTTTCGCACAAAATGGCGCATCATGGCCATGCCAGTCCGACCGAACTATTCCGCCGCAGCCGAAGCGCCTTTGTTACGGTACCCGGCCATCCAATCGTCAAGCGCCGCAATCTGGTGCTGATCCATGCGCAGGCCCAGCTTGTTGCGCCGCCAGACCACATCCGCAGCAGTCCGCGCGTATTCGTGGTTCATCAGCCAGATGACCTCTTGTTCGGTCAGGGTTGCGCCAAAATCACCACCCAGATCTGTCTGGTTTTTGGCACTGCCCAGAACATCCCACGCCTCGGTCCCATAGGCCCGTACCAGCCTGTGCGCCCACGGCCGGGTCAGAAAGGGGAAATCCGTCTGCAGACACTCGACCACGTCGGCAACACCATTCACCGGAAAATCACCACCTGGCAGCGGCACGCCTGCGGTCCATGGTCCGGGCAGATCGGGAAAGTGTTCCGCGATCTTTTCAAGCGCGCTTTCGGCAAGACGGCGATAGGTTGTGATCTTGCCGCCAAAGACGTTCAGAACCGGAGCCCCGCCTGCTGCATCAACCTTGAGCGTATAGTCACGGGTCGCTGCCGTCGCGCTGCTGGCACCATCGTCATAAAGCGGGCGGACACCGGAATAAGTCCAAACCACATCGTCGCGCGATATCGTGCGTTCGAAATACTTCGACGCGAAGGCGCACAGATAATCCTGCTCAGCCTCGGTACAAACCGGTGGTTCGGACAGGTCGGTGTGATCGTGATCGGTGGTTCCGATCAGGGTAAAATCCTGTTCGTAAGGAATGGCAAAAATGATGCGCCCGTCCTCACCCTGAAAGAAGTAGCATTTGTCGTGATCATAGAGCTTTCGGGTCACGATATGGCTGCCGCGAACCAAACGCACGCCATGGGTCGAGTCGATGCGGATTTTCGACTGGATGATGTCGCCAACCCAAGGGCCGCCGGCGTTGATCAGCATCCGGGCCTGCACCACGCGGGTTGTACCGCTGGCGAGATCGCGGATCGTGATATTCCACAGATCACCTGCCCTTTCGGCCGATTCAACTTTGGTGCGTACCAGAATCTGGGCGCCTCGGGTTTCGGCATCGCGGGCATTTAGGACGACCAGCCGCGAATCCTCGATCCAGCAATCTGAATATTCATATGCCGTGGTGAACTTCTGTTGCAGTGGCCGCCCTTCGGGGACCGTGGCCAGATCGACTGAGCGTGTGCCCGGCAGGATCTCGCGCCCGCCAAGGTGGTCGTAAAGGAACAGACCAAGGCGGATCAGCCATGCCGGGCGGCGACCATGCATCCAAGGCATCACGCGCCGCAACAGGCGCGAGGTCGGCGTTTCGGCGTCAAAGCGCATATCGGTGTGGTATGGCAGCACAAAGCGCATGGGCCAGCTGATATGAGGCATGGCGCGCAACAGCGTTTCCCGTTCGATCAGCGCCTCGCGCACCAGCCGGAATTCGAAATACTCAAGATACCTCAGACCACCGTGAAACAGCTTGGTCGAGGCCGAGGATGTGGCCGAGGCAAGATCGTTCATCTCGGCCAGCATGACCGACAGGCCACGCCCGGCGGCATCACGGGCAATGCCGCATCCGTTTATCCCGCCACCGATGACAAAAAGATCGAAAATCTGGCTGTCGTTTTTACTCACGGCCAACCGACTCCTCTCGTTGAACGCCACGCGCATGTTTATGCGAGCAGCATTCGGATGATCAATCTATTTTTTCGTTTATGTTCGTTTGAGCAAGAAGTAGCTTTGATAGTGACCCGTACAGCCCAAAAAAGTTGCAGATACAACGAAAAAGAACGAAAACGACCAGAACCGCGAATCGCAGGAGCCTGAAATGTCCCTTTCCTTTCGGCAATCCGACATACTTGAGATCGCCAAACAGGAAGGCCGCGTTACCGTGGACGGCCTGGCGGACCGGTTCGGGGTCACGGTTCAGACCATTCGACGGGACCTGACCGAGCTTTCGGATGCGGGCAAGCTGGACCGGGTTCATGGCGGTGCGGTTCTGCGGTCGGGCGTTTCGAACATCGGATACGAGGACCGTCGCGACCTGAACGAAGAGGCCAAGGCCCGTATCGCCGCCAAATGCGCGGCCGACATTCCAGATGGCGCGTCGCTGTTCCTCAATATCGGCACATCGACCGAAGCCGTCGCCCGCGAGCTGTTGGGCCACAAAAACCTGATGGTCGTGACCAACAACATGAACGTTGCCAATATTCTGGTGGCCAACCCCGATTGTGAAATCGTCGTGGCGGGCGGAGTTTTGCGCCGCTCGGATGGTGGTCTGATCGGGAACCTGACGGAAACAACCATCAAACAGTTCAAGTTCGACTATGCTGTCATCGGTTGTTCGGCATTGGATCAGGATGGCGACCTGTTGGATTTCGACTTTCAGGAAGTACATGTGAGCCAGACGATCATCGGACAGGCACGGCAAACTTGTCTGGTCGCCGATCAGTCCAAATTTCAACGCACGGCCCCGGCGCGTATCGCGTCGCTTTCCCGGATCGACCGTTTCTATACCGATCACCCGCTTTCGCCCGATCTGACGCGGCAGTGTCAGGACTGGGACACGCAGGTTGTTGTGTGCCGGTAATCTGGCATGACCCCCGTTCAGACCACGGAAATTTCTCATAAAACGAGAGCGGAAAATCCTGCCGCTTGCCAGATGCGAGTTGGGGTGACACTATCCGGTTAATTTGAAAGTCGTCGCACGGGAGGGGAGGACCGGGCAATGATTGCGCTTTTGTTTGCGATGTTTACGGCCACGATGGGCTTGAATTACTTTGGAAAAAGAACCGCCGGGGACGTGCTGTTCTTTGTGACGCTGTTGCTGAGCGCCTATTGGCTGAAGTTCCACGCAACGACCCAATTGTCGATACAACTTTAGGATGCGGAGCCGATGCGCATGACCATTACGCCTGAATTGTCCCGCACCCTGAACGCGCTTGCCACCTTTGCCGTTGGTGTCGTGTTGCTGCTTGCGTTCTTCTATCAGCTGAAGCTCTATGAGCTGCCCTGCCCTTTATGCCTGCTGCAGCGGGTTGGCTTTGTCGCGGTGGGCGTTGGACTGGGGCTGAACCTGCTTTATGGCCCGCACCCGCGCCACTATGCGATGATGCTGATCGCCGCGCTGTTCGGCGGCGGCGTAGCGGTGCGGCAGATACTGCTGCACATCGTCCCCGGAACCGGACACTATGGTTCGCCCGTACTTGGGCTGCATTATTACACCTGGGCCGCGATCTGCTTTTTCCTGATCATTCTCGGAACTGCGGTCATGCTGATGTTCGACAGCCAGTTCAGAACATCCCAAGAAACCAAGGCCCAGCCACGGTTTGGCGGCAGCAAGCTGGCAATGGCGGCCTTTTTCTTCATGTTGGGGCTGGCGGTGCTGAATGCGGTGGCCACTCTGGTCGAATGCGGCCCGGGGATCTGTGATGACCCACCAACAAGCTACAAACTGATTGACGAGGCCGAAGGTTAAGCCCGATGATGTAAGGGATACAGGCAAGGAGGCACGGAATGGGGCTGCTTGGGCAACCGCTGGGCTATTACGACTACCTGACATTTGTGGCGCTGATATTGCTGCTGGCTGCGGTGATGGCCCTGTTTTTGTTCATCATGGGACTGCCGGGCAGGATCGCCCTAAAGCGCAACCATCCACATGCCGAAGCGGTCAAGATCATGGGCTGGGCCGGATTTCTGGCCGTAATCCCGTGGATTCACGCCTTTATCTGGGCGTTCCACGAAGGGATAACCGTCGATCTGCGCAGATTTCCAAAGGAAGAGCGTGATGCGATCCGCAAGGAAATCGAACGCATGGGCGGCAAGGTGAAGCCCGAATATCAGGACCATGCCGATCAAGGTTCTGACCCCGACACCACGCAGAAAAGCTGATCCCGGAAGGCCAGAAATAATATGTTCGTCGCCCTGAGTATCACGCTTTTCTACATCATTTTCGTCTGGTTCATTTTCTTCAAGGCGAAATGGCTGAAGTTCAACATCGTCTGGGGGGTCGTTTCATTTTGGGTCGGCGCGCATCTGTTGCTGATATTCCTTGTGGCGCTGCGGTTCTTTCAGCCCTACTCGATCGACAGCCACGTTGTGCGCTCGACCATTCAGATCGTGCCCAAGTTGACCCAGCCAACCATTCTGACCGAAGTCCTGGTCGAGCCGAATACGATAGTGACGAAAGGCGATCCGCTCTATCGGTTCGACGACACGGTGTTTTCGCTGGCCGTGGACAACGCCAAGGCACAGCTGGTTGCCGCCGAGCAGAACGCCAAGATCCTTGAACAGGATGTCATCGCCGCCACCGAGGGGCTGGAGCGCGCAAATGCACAGCTGGCCTATGCCCAGACCCAAAAAGCCCGGTACGAAAATCTGGTTCCTGCAGGAGGCGCACGGCAGGATGAACTGGACCGCTGGAACGAGCAGGTTCACGAAGATCTGGCGCAGGTCAAACAGGCCGAGGCTAATTTGCAAAAGGCGCAACTGGCGCTGGAATCCGAAATCGACGGGGTGAATACAGGTATCCTGCAGGCGCAGTCGCAACTGGCAGAGGCCGAGTATTTCCTTGAGAACACAACGATCTACGCCCCGGAAAACGGCATGATCGTATCGCAGCAGGCCCGTCCGGGACTGGTGGTCGGTGACATTCGACTGGGCGCCATTGCCAGCTTTGTCACCGAAGACGCTCCGTATATTCTGGCCACGTTCCGGCAGCAGAACCTGAAATTCGTTGAACCCGGCCAGCCGGTCGAGGTGGCGCTGGACCTGTATCCGGGCGAAATCCTCAATGGCAAGGTCGAGGCGGTCTGGTGGGCCACGCGGCAGGGGCAGTACCTGCCTTCAGGCCGCCTGCCCGGCTTTGAACTGCCGAAACTGCCCGGCCGGATCGCCGTTCAGATTACGGTGGACGTCCCCGAAGGGCATCAGTTTCCGGCAGGCGGCCATGCGGCGGTCGCCATCTATACCGGTCAGGGCAAGAGTTTTGAGTTCCTGAGGCGCATCAATATCCGCCTCTACTCGTTCGCCAACTTCATCAGACCGCTGGACATCTGAGGATGCCCCAAAACAAAAACGGTGAGCACATGATACGGGCAAAGGCAGGACGGTTTGGAATATTCGGCAGGTCGGTCGCCCCGGCCATCTGTGTAGTGGGATTGCTGGCAGCCTGCGCACCGGTCGGGCCGGATTTCGTGCGACCCAGCTCGCCGGTCGTCAAGCAATGGATCGAGGTGAACAGCCCCAACGCCAGTCAGGGCAGCGGGCTGACCTCGCGCAGCGCGCCGGTGGTCAAATGGTGGGAAACATTCAATGATCCCACACTGAACCGGCTGATCGCGGACGCATACGCGCAGAACCTGTCGTTACAAGTGGCGGGGGCCCGCGTTCTGCAGGCCCGTGCGCAGCTTGGGATCGCGTTTGGCGAGCTTTACCCGCAATCGCAGGCGGTCGGCGGGTCCATCTCGCAACGCAGGATCAGCGAAAACCTGAACCCCATCGCGGACATCAACCGGGTCATTCCGCTGGATACCGAATTCGCGACCTCTCAGGTTGGCTTTGATGCCCAGTGGGAACTGGATGTCTGGGGCGCGCAGCGGCGGGGCGTTCAGGGGGCCCGGTCCAATCTGGCGTTGCAAGTGGCGAATTATGACGATGCGCTGGTCACGCTGACCGGAGATGTGGCCGCGATCTATATCAATATCCGGGCGTTGCAGGAAACGCTGGGAGTAGCGCGTGAAAACATCCGGCTGCAGCAGGAATCGGCGGATCTGACCGAGTTGCGGTTCAACAACGGCGTCACGACCGAACTGGACGTGCAGGAATCGACGGCGTTGCTGAACAACACCAAGGCATTGGTGCCCACGCTGGAAAGCGATCTGCAACAGGCCAAGAATGCGCTGGCGGTGCTGCTGGGCACGACGCCTTCGCGCATGACCGGATTGCTGGGCAGTTCGCGCCCCATTCCAACGGCGCGGGCCAATGTTGCCGTGGGCGTTCCGGCAGAATTGCTGCGCCGGCGTCCCGATATCCGGGCGGCTGAGCTGGCGGCGGCGACGCAATCGGCGCAGGTGGGAATTGCGATGGCGGATCTGTACCCGCAGTTCATCCTGTCCGGTTCGATCGGGTTACAGGCCTCCAGCGGGCGCGACCTGTTCAGCTCGAACAGCGGCACCGGTCTGGCGAGTGCCGGGGTAGTCTGGAACGTGCTGAACTATGGCCGGATCAAGAACAACGTGCGGGCACAGGACGCGGCCTATCAAGGGTTGATCGCGAATTATCAGAACACGGTCCTGTCGGCCTATTCCGAGGTTGAAAGCGCGATGGTGGCTTATGCCGAAGCGCGCAAGCAGGTGGTGTTTTATCAGCGCAGCGTCGAAGCCTCGCAACGCGCGGCAGGCATTGCGGTCAGCCAGTATACCGACGGCATCGCGGATTATTCGCGTATTCTGAACACGCAGACCGCCCTGCTGCGGTCACAGGCCAATCTGATCGAGGCGCGTCAGCAGGTGTCGTCGAATTTGGTGGCGATCTACAAGGGTCTGGGTGGCGGATGGCAGATCCGGCAAAATCAGGAGTTCCTGCCCGAAACCGTACTTGCGGAAATGGCTTATCGCACAGACTGGGGTGATCTGCTGGAGAAGGACCCGACTGGCGTCAGTCTGGAATAAGCCTATTTCGTCAGCCCACGGATACCGCCCGAGATCAGGATGTTGACCTCGTACAATACACGCGGCGCGGCCAGACCGCCGGGGCTGGCGAGATAATTCGGGCTCCATTCCGGATCGAATTTCTGTTTGAAGGACCGCAGCCCCTCAAAGTGATAGAACTGTTCGCCGTGTTGATAGACAAATCCGCCGATCCGATTCCAGATCGAGGCAAGCTGTCGATTTTCAATGCCTGAAAACGGCGCGGCACCCAGAGAGAACCAGTGAAACCCCTGTGCTGATCCCCATAGCATCATCTCAGCGAACAGGGCGTCCATGACAAAGCTTGGGCTATCGGGTTCGTATCGCATCAGGTCCAGTGACAGCTCGCTTTTGTTGCCGCCCTGAAACAGGTTGGCAAAGGCGACTATCTTGCCGGTTTCACCATCACGCAGAACGGCGTGGTCGAAATAGGACAGGTAATGTTCGCTGAATCCGCCAAGAGCAAAGCCCTTCTCTTCCCCCGCCTTGTTAGTAAGCCAGTGGTCCGAGATTGCGCGCAATTCAGGCAGGACCGGGCCAAGTTCCTCTTTTGGGATGATCTCGAACACGTATCCTTCACGCTCGGCCCGGTTACGTGCCTGACGGAAACCTTTCTTGGGCTTGCCGTCGAGCGAGAAATCCTTGAGCGGCACGCGCGCGACCTCGCCGATTTTCAGGATCGACAGGCCCAGATCAAGGAAGGTGGGCAGGTATTTGGTGGAGACACTGTAAAAGGCGCACAGCTTGCCCTCGCGATCTGCCATCTCGCGCAGTTGCCAGACCAGCTGCTGGCCCGCCTTTTCGTCGCCCACCGGTTCACCCTTGGAAATCAGCGCATTGCCGGTATCGGCATAGGCGATAAAGGCGGATTCATCCGGCGAGATCAGGAATTGCTTGTCTCCGGTCAGGGATATCTGCGCCTCGGTATCTTCGCTCTCCATCGCCAGACGGCGGACAACTTCGGGGATTTCGGTCTGTTTTATTTCGGGAATTTCGTGACCGAACAACGAATTGACTGCGACCACACCGATGATCACGGCCACCACAAGGCTGGAGCGTAAAAAGCGTGAAGCGTCGCCGTTCCAGGCAAAATCCCACCACAGCGCATTCTGATAATCCACGTGGGAATAGGCAAAGAGGCCCACCCAGAAGATCACGGCCATCAGTGCCACGATGCTGACCAGCCACGGGATGTTCAGCCGAAAGATCGACGCGCCGCTGACGCGGTAGAACGCGCCTCGAGACAGGGCCAGCATGGCGATGGTCGCCAGCATGCACAGCGCCTCATGCGAATCCAGCCCCTTGGCCAGTGAGGCGAAGAACCCCACAACCATCAGCCCCATGGCCAGTATCCACGCGCGGTAAAGCTTGCGGAACAACCCGCGCGAAATCAGGATCAGCAGCACGCCGACAATGCTGCCCAGCAGATGCGATGCCTCGACAAACGACAGCGGCAGGAATTCACGCAGGACGCCCAGATTTGCGGAACTGGCGGGCAATGCGCCTGATACCAGCAGGATCACCCCGGCGACCGCTGAAACACCCGCCGCAACCATCGGAATGATCGGTCTGGTCACCCGATAGGCCCAGCTTGCCGCCCCGCCGATTGCACGTCGTTGGGATACGGCCCACGCGATCCCGATGGACAGGCAGGCAATGGCGAACGGCAGGAACGTATAGACGACCCGATAGAGCAACAGCGCCGCGATGATATCCGACCTGCCCGACGCCCCGAGCCCGGCGATCAGGGTGGCCTCGAACACGCCGATCCCGCCGGGTGCGTGGCTGAGGATTCCGACGGCGATGGCGGCGATATAGACGGTGAAAAAGTAGGGAAATCCGACGCCCAGATCATCCGGCATCAGCACGTACAGGGTCATCGACGCGCCGAACAGATCGCCGATCGCGGCCAGTGTCAGCAGACCGGCCAGACGACCGCCCGGTAGGTTGAAGGCAAACCCGGCCAACGAGAACTTGCGCCCGCCACGGGCCAGCCAGATGAACAGGGATGCCAGGCCAAACAGCATTAGAACGCCAATGCCGGTTTCGGTAATCTCGCTGATCGGCAGAACCTGGGAAATGCCGTCCGGGTGAAAGGTCAGTAAAAGGCCAAGGATCAGCACAAGTCCCATCCAGAACGCCACCCACGAGGTTGCGATCACACCGGCCACACGCCCCAGATCAAGCCCGAGCGAGGCATAAATACGGTATCTGATGGCCGTGCCGGTGATGTACGAAAAGCCAAGGCAGTTCGACACCGCATAACCGCTTGCACCAGCCATGCCCGCGACCGGCAGGGGCACCTTGCCTTCGGCCACGCTTTGAACCGCGAAAACGTCGTACAACGACAGTGACAGAAAGCTGAAAGCCGTCCAGCACACCGCGATGAACATCAGCCACCAGGACTTGGCCGCGATATCCGTTTGCACATCGGTCCATTTCACGTGCGACGAAAGCTCGTGCAGAACCATCAGGGCGATCAGCGTGATCAGGATCGGGACCGAAATCCTGACCAGCGGCTTTTCCAGCAGCGCCGCAATGCGTTCGACCCACTGTTCGACGCGGGGCTCTTCACTTTGTTCCTGCGCGGTCATGATGGAATTCCCTGCCCGTATGCCATGAAACGACCTTTGGTTCTGTGCAACCGCGCAATCGGGCATCCCCATTTGCTGTGGCCGCTGGACCGAATAAAGACTTCACCGCAATCTGGCACATTTTCCTTGATGTTCAAAGCACTGCGCCAGCTTGCGTGGCTTTTTCCGGGCCGGGCCTACAGACGCCCCTTGCGCGTTGACAGCAAAAGGTTGGTTTCCGACCGTGTAACCCCGTCCATGCGCCGGATGATGAAAATCACCTCGTCGAGTTCTTCGAGCGTCCCGGTGCCGATCTCGGCGATCAAATCCCAATGGCCGTTGGTCGAATGCACCGCGCGTACCTGCCGCATGGCGGATATCCGGGACATGATCCGTTCGGTACCGCGCCCCTCGATCCCCAGCATCATCAGGCCGCGCACCGGGCTTTGCGCCACGTCCTGTCGCGTGGTTACGGTAAAGCCGATGATCTCTCCGGACTGTTTAAGCCGCTGCAACCGGCTGCGCACGGTGGTGCGGGTCACCCCCAGTTGTTCCGAGAGTTCCGACAGCGAGGCACGCGCGTCCCGATGCAGGGCGTTCAGCAGCCGATTATCCAGATCGTCCATCATCCGATTCCACTTTGGTCAATTCGGTTTCATTTTGAGCAATTTGCTCTCTTCCGGCAACCCGCTAGGTATCGCTAAATGGCATCATGGATACGCAAAACATTCTTCTGGTCGGAGCCCCACTGGATGCCGGCAAACGACGTCAGGGGTGCCGGATGGGCCCGGACGCCTATCGCGTTGCCGGTCTGGAACGCGCACTGGCTGATCTGGGGCATCAGGTCACCGATCTGGGCGACGTCGCGCCCGACGCCGTCGACATCCCCGAGCACAACCATCTGTTTTCCCTGCCGGAATGCGTGGGCTGGACCCAAGCCCTAAGCCGGTCGGCACAGGAATGCGCCGCAAAGGGCGTGCCGATCTTCATGGGCGGTGATCATGCCCTGTCCATGGGAACCGTCACCGGTATGGCCGCGCACGCGCAGGCACATGGCCGGCCGCTGTTCGTGCTCTGGCTGGATGCGCATAGCGATTTTCACACACCGGACAGCACCGGCAGCGGCAATCTGCATGGTACGCCGGTGGCTTACTTTACCGGGCAGCCGGGGTTTGAAGCCTTCCCCGCCCTGCCCGCGCCGGTTCCGACCGACCGCGTTGGCATGATCGGCCTGCGCTCGGTCGATCCCGCTGAACGCGCGGCGCTGGAAAAGGATCGCGCCATGCTGGCCGACATGCGCAGCATCGACGAACATGGCATCAAGGCGCCCCTGATGGCGTTTCTGGACAGAGTGCGGGCAGCGGATGGTATTCTGCACGTATCACTGGATGTGGACTTTCTAGAACCCGCCATCGCACCCGCCGTCGGCACAACCGTCCCCGGTGGCGCGACCGAGCGTGAGGCGCATCTGGTGATGGAGTTGTTGCATGAAAGCGGGCTGGTCCGCTCGCTGGATCTGGTCGAACTGAACCCATTTCTGGACGAACGCGGCCGCACCGCAAAACTGATGGTAGATCTGGCCGCCTCACTCATGGGGCGCCGTATCTTTGACCGCCCAACCCGGAGTTTCTAAATGACCCAGCCATCAGATAAGGCGCTTGTGCCATTCGTTTCGGTCGACAACATGATGCGGCTGATCCACCACATCGGTGTCGAGCAGATGATCACCGAAATTGCGGCGCAAATCGAAGCGGATTTCAAACGCTGGGAGAGCTTTGACAAGACCCCCCGCATTCCGGCCCATTCCCCGCATGGCGTGATCGAGCTGATGCCGACATCGGATGGTGAGGCATATGGCTTTAAATACGTGAATGGTCATCCCAAGAACACGTCCGAAGGTCTGCAGACCGTGACTGCCTTTGGCCTGTTGGCAGATGTCTATACCGGATACCCGACCCTTCTGACCGAGATGACGATGCTGACAGCGCTGCGGACGGCGGCGACTTCTGCGCTGGTCGGCAGCTACCTTGCCCCGAAGAACGCAAAAACGATGGCGATGATCGGAAATGGCGCCCAGTCCGAGTTTCAGTGTCTGGCTTTCCGGGCAATGTGCGGCATCGATACGGTTCGCCTGTACGACACAGACGCGAATGCAACCGCGAAATGTGCCGCAAATCTTCAACGCAGCGGGTTGACCGTGGTCCTGTGCAAAACCGCCGAAGATGCGATTGAGGGCGCGCAGATCATCACCACCTGCACCGCAGACAAGAAATACGCAACAATCCTGACCGACAACATGATCGGCCCCGGTGTGCATATCAACGCTATCGGTGGAGACTGCCCCGGTAAAACAGAGCTGCACCGGGACATCCTGCTGCGCTCGGACATCTTCGTGGAGTATCCCGAACAGACCCGCATCGAAGGGGAAATTCAGGCCCTCGAAGCCGATCACCCCGTCACCGAAATCTGGCAGGTCATGGCTGGTCAAGCCGAAGGGCGTAAAGATGACCGGCAGATCACCCTGTTTGACAGTGTTGGTTTTGCGATCGAGGATTTTTCGGCGCTCCGCTACATCAAACGCGCGATTGAAGGCACCAGCTATTTTGAACCTTTGGACATGCTGGCCGATCCTGACGATCCGCGCGACCTGTTCGGGATGCTGATGCGCGCCAGATAATCACATACACGGCGGACCATTAAACCGTCAGAACGGAAGGGGGCGCTGCCCCCGTCGCCTTCGGCGCCTCCCCCGGAGTATTTTCAGCCAGATGAACAGGGGATCCGCTCTCCGACCGTAGCCAGAGAGCTTCACCTGGCGCGGTCATCGGCGCTCCCGCCTGTACCGCAGGTTCTTGATCGCACCAATGGGTTAAGGATCCGTTACTTCATCTGGCCAAAAATACTCCGGAGCGCGAGGCAGAGCCTCGCAAAAAAACTGATTGGCCACGAACAGATGGTTGCGGCATCTAACCGGCAAGTGAGGGCAGATAGAGGACGATGGCCGGAAAGGCCACCAACAACGCGATTGTCGCGGCATCTGCAATAAAGAACGGCATTACGCCGCGAAAGACGTCCTGTACGCTCAGGTCCGGGCGCACACCCGCCACCACGAAGCAGTTCAAACCGATTGGCGGGGTGATCAAACAGAATTCGGCCATCTTCACCACAAGAATTCCGAACCAGATGGCGCACATCGGGCCGGACATGCCAAAGGCGCTATCTGCCGCACTCACAGTTTCCCCGCCGTTCAGGGCCATAACCGCCGGATAGACGACAGGCAGGGTCAGAAGCAGCATTCCGATGGCATCCATGAACATTCCCAGCACGGCATAGGCCAGCAAAATGCAGATCAGGATCAGCATTGGGGACATCTGCAGCGACGTGATCCAGTCAGAGAACGCGCCCGGCAGGTCAGCGAAGCCCAGAAAGCGAACGTATATCAGTACCCCCCAGATGATCGAAAAGATCATGGCCGTCAGTTTGGCCGTTTCCAGCAATGCGGATTTGAACTCGGCCCACCGCATTCCGTGGAACAGCGCAAAGCAGAACACGATGAAGGCACCGATGGCGCCACCCTCGGTCGGGGTTCCCCAGGCCTGATCGCCGAACGGGTTGTAGACAAAACAGATGATGATCAGGATGACGGCAACGATCGGCAAGGCTCCGGGCAGCACGACGAAGCGTTCGCGCCAGCTGAATCCAGTCACCGGCGGGCCGACGGTTTTGAAGATCACCGCGATGCCGACGATCAGCAACCCATAGATCACTGCGGAAAAGGCGCCGGGAATGAACCCTGCCAGCAGCAGTTTACCCACGTCCTGTTCCACGATGATGGCGTAGATCACCAGAATTGCGGATGGTGGGATCAGCGAGGCGAGTGTTCCACCCGCCGCAACGACCCCTGCGGCGAAGCGCTTGTTGTAACCCACGGCCAACATTTCAGGGATGGCGATGCGGGCAAAAACCGCCGATGTGGCAACCGAAGCGCCGGACACGGCGGCAAATCCTGCGGTTGCAAAGACGGTCGAGACCGCGAGCCCTCCGGGAACCCAGGCCACCCAGCGTTTTGCGGCTTCGAACAATGCGCGGGTCAGACCCGCGTAGTAAGCCAGATATCCAATCAGGATAAACGTCGGGATCAGGCTGAGCGTGTGCGAGGCGACCTTGGAATGAGGCACCTGCCCTGCGGTTTTGACTGCAACGGTCAGCGCCTTGCCGAAACGGTCCGGGTCATAGCCGAACTTGGCCCAGAATATCCAGACAAGCCCTACCAGACCCGCAAGGCCCGCGGCAAAGGCAACCCGCATACCGGTAACGACAAGGACCAGCAGCCCGCCTGTGACCCAAAGGCCGATGTCAATCGTGTCCATGCGCTATTCCTGCCCCTCAAGCTGCTCGGCTTCGGCTGCGGCCTGTGCGGCGGTGTCCTGTATCAGCGGCACTCCGGCGGGCTCTTCCAGACCCATTATGAATGCACGCCCGTATCCCCAGATTTGCAGGATCAGCCGCAGGCACAAAACCGAGAAGGCAATTGGCGCCAGCAGTTTGGCGGGCCAAAGGGGGATGCCGATATCGATCGAGCTGTCGCGGCTCCATAGCGGCGCGCCAAAATCGAAGGACCGGTCAAAATGCGCCCAGCTGCCCCAGACCAAAGCCAGCATGAGGACGAGGATCAGGACAACCGAGATCAGCTCGAACAGCCACAATGCCCGCCCGCGCAGGCGCGAGATGACGATGTCCATCCGGATATGCCCGCCATCGCGCTGAACAAAGGAAACGCCAAGGAAGGCGATCAGGGGCATGGCCTGCTCGATCCAGTCCACATAGCCGGGCAGCGGTGCATTGAAGGCGTTTCGGCCGGCGACGGATACAACGGCAAGCACCATCAGCGAAAACACAGCAAACCCACTGAGCAGGGCCAGCACCCTTTCAAGTTTGAGCAAACGCTGATCCAAACGGCTTAGGAGGCTGCCATCCTCCAGCACCGTGGCATGTCCTGCCATCCCGGAATTCCCTTGTGTCGCGAAATCAGTCGTGATCCGGGCACCCGAGGGTGCCCGGTTTCAGGTCTCAGTTACCGCCGCGCTGCTGCTTCAGCGTGGCCTGAACGAGATCGTACAGGTCCTGTGCAGGCAGCCCCTGTTCCGACATATCGGCGATCCACTGTTCCCGGATCGGGTCAGCCGCCTTGGCACGGAATTCGTCAAGAACGGCATCGTCGATCGTGACTTTCTGCACGCCCTTCTCTTCCAGAACACCATCCCATTTCTTAAGCAGTTCGCCATAGTTGGCGAGGTAGTGCGCGATGGCTTCGTCGATGGAACTGTCCAGCGCCTCGCGATGTTCGGCCGGCAGGGCCTCATACGCCTCGATATTGACCACAACGGGGCAGTTCACGGTGCCGGGGTTCAGGTTGGCGGTCCACCAGTCGGCTTCGTTGATAGTGCCAAAAGACAGGTGGGCGTGCTGGGCAAAGGCCACGGTATCAACAACACCGGATTCCATCGCATTGAACGCCTCGGTCGCGGGTACGGATGTCGGAACGCCGCCGACCGCTTCGAACGCCTGACCCAGACCGCCAGTCGCGCGCACGCGCATGCCGTCGAATTCTGCAAGCTGGTCACGCGGGTCGCCGGTACCCACCAGATTGTATTGCGGCATCGGTGAGGTCATCAGGATACGCGCGTTCCACTGCGCCATTTCATCCTTGACTGCCGGATGGGCATAGACGGCGTGGCTGACGGCCACCTCTTCATCCAGCGAACTCACGCCGAGGAAAGGCAGCTCAAGAACCGTGATCGCGCGGTTCTTGTCGCGGTGATAGCCCGCGCAGAACTGGGCCATCTCGAACGCGCCAATTTCGATGCCGTCCAGATTTTCCTTGGGTTTGGACAGGCCGCCATAGCTGACGTTGATGGTAAAGTCGCCGCCGGTCTTTTCGTTGACAAGCTCGGCCAGTTTTTCGACGTGTTCAGTAAAGGCGCGTCGTTTGCCCCAGACCGAGGCATTCCATTCCGTGGCCGACGCCTCGGCGACAAAAGCAAGGCTAATGGCGGCTACTGCCGCGCCGCTCAACATCTTGTGCATTTTATTCTCTCCCTGTGCGACGCCCCTTTGTCAGGGCGCTTGACGGTCAAGCTAGCGCCAACACTTGTGCCTGCCAACCCCTGCCGCCGGTGCCAGATCTAGCCACCCGGCAAACGGGAGCACGGCAATCGCTCGTGATCCGTCAGGTTGCGACCGGGAGCGCCGATAATTTACAGGGTAATGAGGGGATCTAAAATCCACAACTAGAGCATTGCTATCATTAAATTAATTTCATCTATTTCGAAAAAGTTTACAAATTGACCACAGAAGTAAAAATTTCTTTACAAACAAATTCAGGAAATACGGCAATTTATTTCTTTCTTTTCCGAACCCCGTATTATTCGACTTGGGGAGGAACCGGATCGACATTACCCGAACTACGGGCAATATCGGTTCATGTAATCCAGTCCAGAGGGAGGAGCCTCAGAAATGACGACCGCTGCCCAGGCAGATGCCAAGGTGTACCCGCCATCCGCCGAAACCGTCGCACGTGCCCACGTTGATGCCGCGAAATATGCCGACATGTATGCGGCCTCGATTAACGACCCCGAGAAATTCTGGGATGAGCAAGGCAAGCGGGTCGACTGGATCAAGCCCTATACGCAGGTCAAGGACGTCAACTACAACTTCGGGAATGTCGGCATCAACTGGTATGCCGATGGTACGCTGAACGTTTCTGCCAACTGTCTGGACCGCCACCTGAAAACCCGCGGCGACCAAACCGCGATCATCTGGGAGCCGGATGATCCAAACGATGCGGCACAACACATCTCTTATGCCGAGTTGCATCGCCGTACCTGCCGGATGGCCAACATTCTGGAATCGATGGGCGTTCGCAAGGGCGACCGGGTGGTGATTTACCTGCCGATGATCCCCGAAGCGGCCTATGCCATGCTGGCCTGCGCGCGGATCGGCGCCATTCATTCGATCGTCTTTGCCGGGTTCTCGCCGGATGCATTGGCCGCCCGTATCAACGGCTGTGAGGCCAAGGTTGTCATCACCGCCGACGAAGCCCCCCGCGGGGGCCGCAAGACGCCGCTGAAATCCAACGCGGACGCCGCCCTGCTGCATTGCAAGGACACGGTGAAGTGTCTGGTGGTCAAGCGCACCGGCGGTCAGACCACATGGGTCGACGGGCGCGACTATGACTATAACGAAATGGCGCTGGAAGCAGATGATTACTGCGCCCCCGCCGAGATGAATGCCGAAGATCCGCTGTTCATCCTTTATACCTCGGGTTCGACCGGCCAGCCCAAGGGCGTGGTGCACACGACAGGCGGTTATCTGGTCTATGCCTCGCTGACACATGAGGTCACGTTCGACTACCACGAAGGCGACATCTACTGGTGTACGGCGGATGTGGGCTGGGTCACCGGGCACAGCTATATCGTCTATGGTCCGCTTGCGAACGGGGCGACGACGCTGATGTTCGAGGGCGTGCCGACCTATCCGGATGCCAGCCGGTTCTGGCAGGTGTGTGAAAAGCACAAGGTGAACCAGTTCTATACCGCTCCCACCGCTCTGCGCGCGCTGATGGGTCAGGGCAACGAGTGGGTCGAGAAATGCGACCTCAGCGATCTGAAAGTTCTTGGCACCGTTGGCGAGCCTATCAACCCCGAAGCCTGGAACTGGTATAATGAAGTTGTGGGCGGTGGTCGCTGTCCCATCGTGGACACCTGGTGGCAGACCGAGACCGGCGGTCACCTGATGACCCCTCTGCCCGGTGCGCATGCGATGAAGCCCGGTTCGGCGATGAAGCCGTTCTTTGGCATCCTTCCGGTTGTTCTGGACCCGCAGTCCGGTGTCGAAATTCAGGGCAACGGGGTCGAGGGCGTTCTTTGCATCAAGGACAGCTGGCCCGGTCAGATGCGCACCGTCTGGGGCGATCATGAGCGGTTCGAGAAGACCTATTTCTCGGATTACAAAGGCTATTACTTCACCGGCGACGGATGCCGCCGCGACGAGGATGGTGATTACTGGATCACCGGCCGCGTCGATGACGTGATCAACGTCTCGGGTCACCGCATGGGTACGGCCGAGGTGGAAAGCGCGCTGGTGGCACACGCCGCTGTCGCCGAGGCTGCCGTGGTTGGTTATCCGCATGAAATCAAGGGGCAAGGCATCTATTGCTATGTCACCCTGATGAATGACCGCGAACCCAGCGATGAGTTGCTGAAAGAGCTGCGGACATGGGTGCGGACCGAAATCGGCCCGATCGCCAGCCCGGATGTGATCCAGTGGGCCCCCGGCCTGCCCAAGACCCGTTCGGGCAAGATCATGCGCCGTATCCTGCGCAAGATCGCCGAGAACGACTTTGGCTCGCTGGGTGACACTTCGACACTGGCCGATCCGTCGGTTGTCGAAGACCTGATCGAAAACCGCGCGAACAAGTGAGGGTGTGATGGACGCTGCCACAACCACCACCCCCGCCGTACTGATCCTTCTCGGCCCTCCGGGCGCCGGGAAGGGCACACAGGCACGGATGCTGGAAGACAAGTTCGGGCTGGTGCAACTCAGCACCGGTGATTTGCTGCGTGCGGCGGTTGCCGCAGGCACCGAGGCGGGCAAGGCTGCCAAGGCTGTCATGGAAGCGGGCGATCTGGTCAGTGACGAGATCGTCATTGCCATCCTGCGCGACCGTCTGGTCGAACCTGACTGCGCGCGCGGTGTCATTCTGGACGGCTTTCCGCGCACCACGATTCAGGCAGAGGCACTGGACGGTCTGCTGTCGGAAACCGATCAGAAGATCAACGCCGCCATCAGCCTTGAGGTCGAGGATGCCGAAATGGTGATCCGTATCTCGGGCCGCTACACCTGCGCCGGATGCGGCGAAGGGTTTCACGACCAGTTCAAGAAACCGGCGGTCGAAGGCGTTTGCGACAAATGCGGCAAGACTGAGTTCAGCCGCCGCGCCGACGACAACGCGGAAACCGTGGCTTCGCGCCTTGCGGCGTACCACGCGCAGACCGCACCGCTGATCGGATATTACGATGGCAATGGCGTTCTGGTGCGCACCGACGCCATGGGCAAGATCGACGACATCGCCCGCGATCTGGAGAGGATCGTCGGCGACGCGATGAATTAAGGGGAGGAGACGAGCCCGACCAAGGGCTTTGATCCTGCAAAAGAATACTTCAATGGACCCGCCCTGGCGGACCGGAGAAGTTATGCCTGACGTCGACCTGGCGTTCGGCGCATCAAAGGGTGGCCCAACGTACTGGAGGAGTTGGGCATGGGGCCGCCCGAGGAGGAAGCAAGGAGGTACCGCAATGGCGGATCATTCAACAAACTCCGCGCAGACTGCCGAAGCCGACAAGGGCTATTGGCAGGCAAACCTGCGCCTCATCGTCATCAGCCTTATCATATGGGCGCTGGTGTCTTTCGGATTCGGCATTCTGCTGCGTCCGTTGCTGTCCGGCATCGCCGTTGGCGGCACCGATCTGGGCTTTTGGTTCGCTCAGCAGGGATCGATTCTGGTCTTTCTGGTGCTGATCTTCAACTACGCCTGGCGGATGAACAAGCTGGACGCCGAACACGGCGTGGGCGAAGATTAAGGGGCTGGGGACAATGGATCAGTTTACCATCAACCTGCTGTTTGTGGGCGCGTCCTTTGCGCTTTACATCGGCATCGCGATCTGGGCCCGCGCGGGGTCCACATCAGAGTTCTATGCCGCCGGTCGCGGCATTCATCCGGTCACCAACGGTATGGCGACTGCGGCTGACTGGATGTCGGCGGCTTCGTTCATCTCGATGGCGGGCCTTATCGCCTTTACCGGCTACGACAACAGCTCGTTCCTGATGGGCTGGACCGGCGGCTACGTGCTGCTGGCGCTGCTGCTGGCGCCCTACCTGCGCAAGTTCGGCAAGTACACGGTATCGGAGTTCATCGGCGACCGCTTCTACAGCCAGACCGCACGTATCGTTGCGGTGATTTGTCTGATCGTTGCGTCGGTGACCTACGTGATCGGTCAGATGACCGGCGTGGGCGTGGCCTTTGGCCGCTTTCTCGAGGTGTCGAACACCGCTGGTCTGCTGATCGGCGCGGGCGTCGTATTCGCCTATGCAGTGTTTGGCGGGATGAAGGGCGTGACCTACACTCAGGTCGCTCAGTACTGCGTGCTGATCACAGCCTATACCATCCCGGCAATCTTCATCTCGCTGCAGCTGACCGGCAATCCGATCCCGGCGCTGGGTCTGTTCGGTGACACCGCAGGCGGTGAGCCGCTGCTGACCAAGCTGGACGCCATCGTGGCCGAGCTGGGCTTTGCCGAATACACGGCGCACCATTCGAACACGCTGAACATGGTGCTGTTCACGCTGTCGCTGATGATCGGTACCGCCGGTCTGCCGCACGTGATCATGCGCTTCTTCACCGTGCCGAAAGTGTCCGACGCTCGTTGGTCCGCTGGCTGGGCGCTGGTGTTCATCGCGCTGCTGTACCTGACCGCCCCTGCGGTTGGCGCAATGGCCCGTCTGAACATCACCGACATGATGTGGCCCAATGGTGGCATCGAAGGTGGCGCTGTCTCGGTCGAGGAAATCGACAACGATCCGCGCTATGACTGGATGGCCACATGGCAGAAAACCGGTCTGCTGGATTGGGAAGACAAAAACGGCGACGGCAAGATCCAGTACTACAACGACAAGAATGCCGACATGCAGGCGCTTGCCGAGGAAAAAGGCTGGGTTGGTAACGAGCTGACCAAGTTCAACCGTGACATCCTGGTTCTGGCAAACCCTGAAATCGCCAACCTGCCGGGTTGGGTTGTGGGTCTGGTTGCTGCCGGTGGTCTGGCTGCTGCTCTGTCCACGGCTGCGGGTCTGCTGCTGGCGATCTCGTCGGCTGTGTCCCACGACCTTGTCAAAGGTGCGATCAACCCGAATATCTCGGAAAAGGGTGAACTGCTGGCCGCGCGTATCGCTATGGCCGTGGCCATCGTTGTCGCAACCTATCTGGGTCTGAACCCACCGGGCTTTGCGGCGCAAACGGTTGCGCTTGCATTCGGTCTGGCGGCTGCCTCGATCTTCCCGGCGCTGATGATGGGGATCTTCTCGACCCGCATCAACAACACCGGTGCGGTTGCAGGTATGCTGGCAGGTCTGACGGTCACGTTGGTCTACATCTTCCTGCACAAGGGCTGGTTGTTCATTCCGGGCACCAACTCGTTCACCGATGCTGATCCGCTTCTGGGTCCGATCAAGTCGACCTCGTTCGGCGCCATCGGTGCAATGGTCAACTTTGGCGTCGCCTATGTGGTCGCCGGCATGACCAAGGAGACTCCGCAGGAGATCAAGGATCTGGTCGAAAGCGTGCGCATTCCCCGTGGCGCGGGCGCGGCTCAGGATCACTGAGTCGGATGCGGCTGGCGGTGTCTGACACTCTGGCCGCAACCTTCGACCCACTGTTCCCGCCCGGCACACCACCGGGCGGGGCTTTTCGTTAAGACATCAAGAGACCACACATGGCCCTGTCGTCCGATCACATCACGCGGTTTCTGAAATCCGTACACCCGTATGACGCCTTGCCGATGGACGAGCTGAACGCCATGGCACCGCAGATCGAGGTGCGGGACATCGAACAGGGCATGGGCATATACGCGCTGGGTGACGCACTGCCCGGATTGTTCATCATCTACGAAGGCCAGATCGAGATCACCGACGCAAACGGCGTGGTTGTTTCCCATCTGGGCCTGCGCAATTCGTTTGGCGAGCGTGGCCTGTTGCGGGACGGCAAAGCCGCCACCCATGCAAGAGCAGATGCGCCCACGACATTGCTGGTGCTGCCCCCTGCCCTGTTCCGCAGACTTATTTCCGAGCATCAGATCGTGGCCCGGTTTTTCAACCGCTCCCGCGCTCCGCGGCCGGAGCAGCCGACGCTTGCCACCAGCCGTATCGACACGCTGATGACGCGTGACCCGGCGATTTGCCCTCTGGCCACCTCGGTGCAGGAAGCTGCGCAGCTGATGCGGGATCGCGGAATCTCGTCCCTGTGCATCACCGATGGCGATGCGCTGCAGGGCATTGTCACCGTGCGCGATCTGTCCGGAAAGGTCGTTGCCGAGGCGCTGCCCGCATCGACCCCCATTTCACAGGTCATGACCGCCGATCCGATCACTCTGTCACCGGGCGATATCGGGTCGGATGTGCTGCATGCCATGATGGAGCGCAATATCGGCCACATACCGATTACCGAGGGAAATCGGCTTGTCGGCATGGTCACGCAAACGGATCTGACACATTATCAGGCTGTCAGTTCAGCTGAGCTGGTGCGCCGCATCGCCCATGCGCCATCGGCAAAGGACATGGCGCATGTCACCGCCGAAATCCCGCAACTGCTTGTGCAACTGGTGGCCGGTGGCAACCGGCACGAGATCGTCACGCGCCTGATCACCGACATTGCGGATACGGCCACGCGCCGCCTGCTGACACTAGCCGAGGACAAGCTGGGGCCGCCGCCGGTTCCCTATCTGTGGCTGGCCTGCGGATCGCAGGGGCGGCAGGAACAGACCGGCGTTTCGGATCAGGACAATTGCCTGATGCTGGATGACAGCGTGACGGATGCCGACATGCCGTATTTCCACGCTCTGGCCAAATTCGTCTCGGACGGTCTGGACACTTGCGGGTATTTCTACTGCCCCGGCGACATGATGGCGACCAATCCGCGCTGGTGCCAGCCGGTTCGGGTCTGGCGCGAGTATTTTTCGGGCTGGATTGCCAAGCCAAACCCAGAGGCGCAAATGCTGGCCTCGGTCATGTTCGATCTGCGCCCGATTGGCGGCGCGTTCGGGCTTTTTCAGGACTTGCAGGCCGATACACTGAAGGCCGCCAGCAACAATTCGATCTTTGTGGCCCATATGATTTCGAACTCGCTGAAACACACACCACCGCTGGGACTGCTGCGGGGGTTTGCCACCATCCGGTCGGGCGAGCATCGCAACACGCTGGATCTGAAACACAACGGCGTGGTTCCGATTGTCGATCTGGCGCGCATTTATGCGCTAAAGGGGCAATTGACCGAGGCAAATACGCGGGCCAGGCTGGAGGCGGCCGAAGCCGCCGGCGTCATCAGCCCTTCGGGTGCGCGCGATCTGCTGGATGCTTATGATCTGATCGCAGAAACCCGGCTGGAGCATCAGGTGGCGCTGGTCAGGTCGGGCGGAAAACCGGACAACTACATGCCACCGACCGAGCTTTCGGATTTCGAACGCAGCCATCTGAGGGACGCTTTTGTGGTGGCCAAAACGATGCAGTCGGCGGTTGGACACGGAAAAGGGATGCTGAGTTAGCATCAAGGTAATAACATTTGAGTGTATCGCCCCGGGCGGCACCAATACCGGCGCACAGCGCCGCAGGACGGAGAGACACCATGTTTCTGGAATTGATCGGCACAGTTTTCGCGGGTTTCGCCGTGGCCGGTATCGTAATGCTGCTGAACATGGTGACGGGCGGCCGCCTGCCCCGCTGGGCCGCGCCTGTCGGGGCCGGGGTTGGGATGATCGCCGTCACCATCGGCAGCGAATATTCGTGGTACGACCGCACGCGCGACGCCCTGCCCGAAGGTCTGGCCGTCGTGCAGGAGGTTGAAAGCCGCGCCATCTATCGCCCTTGGACCTATGCGGTTCCCTTCGTGGACAGGTTTGCCGCCATCGACACCACGTCGGTTCGTACCAATGAACAGGTTCCGGATCAGCGATTGGTCGATCTGTATTTCTTTGGTCGCTGGGCTCCGGTTTCGAAACTGCCCGTCGCCGTTGACTGCGCCGGAAACCGGCGGGCCAACCTGATCGACGGGGCCGAGTTCGGCGATGACGGCGCCCTGCTGAATGCGTCCTGGGTGAAGGCCGGTACCAACGATCCGATCATCGAGGCAACCTGCGAGGTCTGATCATGCTGACCCGGCTGAGCCTGCGTCTGAGAATCTTTCTGTTTTTCTGCCTGCTGGCCGTAGGCGGCCTTGTTGTCAGCACGCTGGCGCTGTGGATCAGCTACGCACGGCTGGGCGATCCGGATGTCTCAGATGCGTTTGTCTTTGCCGGGATTGTGATCTCGTTCGGTCTGCTTGCGCTGGTGGCCGGTGTCTGGCTGCTGTTCGACGACAACGTTGCCAAACCGATCGAACGTCTTTCGGCCGAGCTGCGCGCCCGGGCCCATGCCGGGGTCAGTTCCGATATGGACGTGCAGGCCGCCCGCTATCTTGGCGACCTCGCGCCCGCCGCCGCCGGTCTGGCGGAGCAACTGGCCGACAAGGCCATGAACACCGCCGAAGCCGTCGCTGCCGAGACCGCGCATCTGTCAGCAGAGAAACAGCGCCTGACTGCCCTGTTGACCGAAATTCCGGTTGCGATGCTGCTGGCCGGGCCGACACACAAGATCGTTCTATATGACGCTCAGGCGGCTGAGGTTCTGGCGCAGATCGCGCATCCGCGGCTGAACGCGTCGCTGTTCGACTATCTGGATCGGGAGCCGCTGGAAAAAGCCTATGCCCAGTTGGTCAAAACCGGGATGGATGCCTATTGCACGCTCAGCAGCGTTGACGGCGCGCAGACCTATACAGCCCGAATGAAGCCGCTGGGGGATGCCCCGGGTTACATGCTGATTTTCGAGGACAGCGTCGCCCGCATTCCGCCCGAAGCAGCGCGGCCGCTGGTTTACGATTTCGAGCTGCTGGACACGCCGGGCGATGATCTGTTCGAGAACCGCAAACTATCCGATCTGTGTTTTGTCGTCTTCGACACCGAAACCACCGGCCTTCTGCCCCATAAGGATGAGATCGTTCAGATCGGCGCGGTTCGCGTTCTCAGGGGCAGGATCATCGAAGGCGAACAGATGGACACGCTGGTTGATCCGGGCATGCCGATTCCGCCTGCGTCGACCAGAGTGCATAAGGTCAGCGACAGAATGGTTCAGGGCGCGCCGGATATTGCCGAGGCCGGCCGCAGGTTCCACCACTTTGCGCGGGACGCGGTGATAGTTGCGCATAACGCACCTTTCGACATGGCGTTTCTGCGCCGTCATGCCGCGAAGATGGATGTCAGCTGGGATCATCCGATCCTTGATACGGTTCTGTTGTCCGCCGTTCTGTTCGGGGCAAGCGAGGTTCATACGTTGGACGCGGTCTGTGATCGTCTGGGCGTCACGATACCGGAAACCCTGCGCCATACGGCATTGGGGGATGCCGTCGCCACGGCTGAGGTTCTGGTGAAGATGCTGCCGATGCTGAAATCGCGTGGCATGAGGACGTTTGGCGATGTGATCGCCGAGACGCGCAAGCATGGGCGGTTGCTGGAAGATCTGAACTGAATACGAAAGGCGCAGGTCAGAGTCAGCTTTCCATGGACAATCCCCTCGCGGCGTGGCACGTGATGCGCGGCCACCCAATGAGCACGCGATGACCGAAAACGTCTTTACCCCAAGCCCGGATCAAACCCTTGCATTTCGCGAGGCTCTGGGATGTTTCGGTACCGGTGTGACTGTCGTTACGACAACGATGGGTGACGCCCCTGTCGCCATAACCGTGAACTCTTTTTCCTCAGTGTCTCTGGACCCGCCGCTGGTTCTTTGGTGTCTGGGCAAGGATTCCAACCGCTTTGACGCGTTCCACTCGGCCGATCACTATTCCATCCATGTCATGGCCGAGGAACAGCAAAATCAGGCGCTTCGCTTTGCGCGGAACGGTTTGGATTTTTCTCATGCAGACTGGGCGCATGACCATAAACGCAGGCCGGTGCTGTCCGGATGTCTCGCGCGGTTTGACTGCAAACTGTTCAACCGTCACGACGCAGGGGATCATCTGATCCTTGTGGGTGAAGTTGAGAATGTGATGCATCGCACCGGTAAGGGGCTGATATTCAAGCGCGGACAGTTCGGGTCGTTCATCGACCTGCTGTAAGGCTATTCATCCAGCGATCCATGGACGGCAAGCGCCTCCAGCTCGGCATCCTGTGGGGTGATGGCCCGGTACGCCTCGTGAACACCGGCATCGGTCAACTCGCGCGCGACCGTCAGCAGGGTGTTGGGGTCGTGGTCGTCGCAGAGTTCGGACATATGCGCGATTTCTTCGCGGGCGACGCCCAGTGCCGCCTCGATCGAGGGTGCGCCGTATAGCTGCACGAAATGCGCAGCCAATGCGTCGGCCAGCCGTTCACGCTCGGCCTGTTCGATCTGCGTCACCGCCACAAACGTCACCCGACCGAAGGTTTCCAGACCCAGCCAGCCATTGGCAAAGGCCTGCCGCGCCTTGCCTTCCAGATCGCCCTCGCCCCAGTTGGAGAACTCGAACCCGCCCGAGATGCACCATTCGCCGGTCCGGGCCGGGGAATGAAAGACATGTGTATCGCTTTCATCGAAATGAATGGCGCGGGCCAGTTTCATGACGGTTTCTCCAACAGGGTTGTCAGGGGGTGAAGGTGCGTGTCCGCGCCATCGCGGATCAACATTCCGAACCTTTCATCAGTGCCGAGGAATATCCCCGAATGCCCTTGCCGCTCGATCGGTTCGCCGACGCCACGCAGCAGGCCCATCCATTCGCCGTGCAATGGGGCGTTGCCATCCTCTTCCCACCGGTTGAGCCAGGTCAGTGAGTGGCGCGACCAGCTTTCGATCAGTTGAACCGGCGAAACATCGGCGCAGCCTTCATCATAAAGAGCAGTAATATCCGGTGTCTCGCCCGGAGCGTGGCCGGTTTGCAGCAATGTCAGATCCCAGCCGACCACGAGCCAGTCTGGAACCTGAGTCGGATCAGAGGTTGAGGCGGCAACGTGAAATTGCCCGCATCTGGCCCCGTTGACACAGATCAGCCCACCCCAGCCCAGATGAACGGCAACCTCGGGCGGGGCCAATGCGCCCAGCGCGTTCTGGAACCCGACCGCACAGAGAGGCAACATCGCCATTGCGTCCTGCAACGGTATTTCCGGAGCAAAAACGATGGCCACCCGCAGGTGATCGGCCTGAATGTTGTAGGTGATGGTACCCGCGTCGCAGCCCAGCGCGGCAAGCGCCTGCGCGCGGTCAAAGGGGTCTTCCCCGCCCTGCACGGGATAACCCTGAAGCAAAGGGGGAAAGACCGGCTGGTTCATGCGTTGCCTTTAGCGATCAGGTCACGGGCAATCCTGCGGAAAGCCTCGGCCTGCTGGCTTTCGGGCTTGCTGACGACAATCGGCGCGCCGCCATCCGCAGCAACCCGGATATCCAGATGCAGCGGGATTTCACCCAACAGCGGAACGTCCAGTTCCTTGGCCTCGGCCGCAACGCCGCCATGGCCGAACACATGTTCCTCGTGCCCGCAATTCGAGCAGATATGGGTGGACATGTTTTCGATCATACCGTGGATCGGTGTCTTGAGCTGACGGAACATATCGATCCCCTTGCGCGCGTCGATCAGCGCGACGTCCTGCGGGGTCGAGACGACGATGGCGCCGTCCACCTTGAACTTTTGGCTCAGCGTAAGCTGTACGTCACCGGTGCCGGGTGGCAGGTCGACGATCAGTACGTCCAGAGCGCCCCATTGCACCTGACCCATCATCTGTTGCAATGCGCCCATCAGCATCGGGCCACGCCAGACAACCGCCTGTCCTTCGTTTACCATCAAGCCCATAGACATCATGGTCACGCCGTGATTGCGAAGCGGCAGGATGGTTTTGCCATCCGGGCTGGCCGGGCGGCCGGACACGCCAAGCATGCGCGGCTGGGAAGGGCCATAGACATCGGCATCCAGCAGGCCCACCCGGCGACCTTCGGCGGCCAATGCGCAGGCAAGGTTCGCCGAAACGGTGGATTTACCGACGCCGCCCTTACCCGATGCAACGGCGATGATCCTGTCGACGCCCGGCACCGCCTGCGGACCGGTTTGCGAGGGCTTGGGTTTGGGTTTCAGATCGGGCGGCGCCTTTTCCGAATGCGCGGTCATCATGGCCGAGACATTCGCGACCCCTTCGACCATCTGCGCCGCCTGTTCGGCCGTTGCACGAACAGGCTCCATCCGCTCGGCCTGTTTCGGGTCGATCTCAAGCACAAAGCGAACCGTGTCGCCTTCGACATTCAGGGCGCGGACAATACCCGCGCTGACAATATCCTGCCCCGAGACAGGATCGGTAATCTTTTTCAGGTTCGCCAGAACCGCGTCACGGACGCTCATGCCTCGTCATCCTTGATCTGACCTGTCACCACATGCTCGACCTCCAGCCCATCGATGGTCAGAACCACGCGGGCCTCAAAGCTTTTTCCGGCAGGCGAGCCTGCTTTGCGCAGACCTTCCTCGATCGCCTGCTGACTGGTTACGCCAACCTGCTTGAGGAATTTGCGCATCGACATGTTGTAGTCGCCGCTCATTGCATGTGTCTCCGTCTCATTCTGTTCATTTGACGCATTTGCCCCGCCACCGTTAGGCTGAGCCATGCGCTTTGTCCTTTTGTGCCTGAGCCTGATGCTCTCCGCCAGCCCTTCCTCGTCGCAGGAAGCTCTTGGACTGGCGGCCCCGGACGAATTGGCACGATCCGGTATCCTGAAACATATCCTTCCACGCTTCTCTCTCAAGACCGGGATTCGCGTTGTCGCAGAAAAAGACGGCGTGATGAAGCTGAGTGTCGAGCCGTCGGGCGATCCGGTTTTTGCACGGGATGATGTTATCTATCATCTAAGCATCAAGGATACCCCACCCCAGCAAAAGTTCCGCGACTGGCTGTTGTCGGATATCGGCAAGCGCACGGTCGAAAGTTTCACTCCTGACACAGGCGGGCCATTCACCGCGCATTTCGAGGTCGCGGACATTCAGGAAGTGGCGGAACCCGATGCCGACACGGCCCTTGGTGAGAAACTTGCCCTGACCCATTGCGGGCGCTGCCATGTGATTGGCCCGCAGAACCGGATGAACGGATTGGGGTCTACCCCGTCCTTTTCAGTATTGCGGTCCTTTCCTGACTGGTCTGAGCGGTTTCAGCAGTTCTATGTTCTCAACCCGCACCCCGCGTTCACTCAAATTGACGGCGTTACCCCGCCATTCGACCCCGAGCGCCCGTCGCCGATCCATCCCGTGACGATCACGCTGGATGAACTGGAGGCGATTTTGGGCTTTGTATCCATCGTTGCCGCCGCCGATCTGGGCGCGCCGCTGAAGCATCAGTGATCCTTGCGCTTGCTGAAATAGTCATCCGTTGTCACCACACGCGGTTTGGGATTTGACGTGAACGGATTGTCCTGACTGTGAAACTGTGCCTGCACACGGCAATCGTCACACATCTGGATCATTTTGGCTTGCTCGGACGAGGCGAACATCGGGTGCGAGCCCGCCAGTTTCTGCATGATCCGCTCGACCGTCGATTTGACCCCGAAAGGCGCCCCGCATTCGATGCAGGCAAACGGCTCTTCCTCGTTCAGGACCTGCTGCGAAAGGGCGGCGTCACTGAGGTTCAGTTGCGGAACAAGTGCAATTGCACTTTCCGGGCAAATCGTGCGGCACAGCCCGCATTGCAGGCAGGCGCCCTCCTGAAAGTTGAGCTGGGGTTTGTCGGGGTTGTCGATCAATGCGCCGGACGGGCAGAGAGACACGCAGCTCAGGCATAGGGTACAGGCATCCGTATTCACCGCAATCGCCCCATAGGGCGCGTCATCAGGCAGCGGCAGCGGTTGTTCGGCAACGGGATTCAAAGCCTGCGCCGCAAGACGCGCGATCTGTCGTCTGTTGCCCATGGGAAGCACCGGATCGGACAATGGAACCGGGACGTCCTGACCATAAAGCAGATCAGCCAGAAGTTCCGGGTCGCTTTCGTCTATCATACCCAGCCGTCCTTTGCCCGCGATGGCTTCGGCCAGTGCAATTTCGCGCGTGAGTGCCTCCCTCTCGGTCGTTGGGGCAAGCAGGACGTCTACGCGGGCGAAGCCGTGGGCCAGCCCGGCCAGCATCTCGGCATGGCCAAAGCCGGAAACGACGCCCAGCTCCAGCGGGATCACATCAGCGGGCAAGCCCTGACCAAAGCGGGCCAACAGGCGGATCATATCTGCCCCATGGGCGTCGTGCACCAGCAGCCGGGGCGCGGTTCCGCCAGCCCGCCGATAGGTGCGGGCAAGGATGTGGATGCGTGCCAACAGGGAGGACACGGAAGGGTCCTCATACGTGATGGCAGTCGAGGGGCAAAGCGCCGCGCACTCACCACATCCGGCGCAAACCATCGGGTCAATGGCCACATGGTCCCCGGCGGGCGTGATGGCCCCTGTGGGGCAAATGTCCAGACAGTTGGAACATCCGGTCTGGCCGGCGCGGGAATGAGCGCAAAGCGTTTCCTCGAGCCGTACGTAAAGGGGTTTTTCAAACGTCCCGACAAGTTGTGCGGCGTCAAACGCCAGCCGTGCAACCGCGACGGGATCACGGGGATCGGCACGCAGATACCCTTCGCGCTTGTCGGGTGCCTGAACAAAAGGCGTGCCGCCAGTCAGGTCGATGATGATATCGCAGCGAGAGGTGGCGCCATCGCGCGGATCGGTCCAGCGGTAATCGCCCCGCCCGCCCGGTTCCGTCTGCTGAAGCGCGCGCAGTTTAAGGTCGAACCCACCCAGCGCACCGTCTACAGTTTGCAGCCTGCCCCGGACGGTATCAAATTTGCGAGAGAGCGGAGTGGCGTCATCCGTCGCAAGTACGGTCACGGCAAGCACATCCGACAATCGTTCGGCCAGATCGAATGCCACGTCACCCGGCCCGACAATGAAACAGACGCCTTCGCTGATCACATCGACGCTGGGCGTAATCGGTTGCGGCAATAGTGCCTCGGCCGCCAGCGCTGCCATTTTGGGCCCTGCCGAGTCGCCCTGCCCTGACCAGCCGGCACGGTCGCGCAGGTCAACAAAGCCGGGTTCGTCCACGCCCAGTTCTTCGGCCAGTTCCTGAAACACTTGCTGCTCCTGTCCGCAGGCGATTACAACCTGATCATCCTGCGAAAGCAGCTCGGCAGCCATTCCCAATTCCCGGGTGCAAAGAGCGGAGTGAACCCGTGTGCATTCAACGCCGCAAGAGGTGCTGAGTGAGGCAGCGTCCAGCGACTGAGATCCCTCGCAGTCGCATAGCAAAAGTTTTTTACCCATATCCTCCCCTCGGGCTTTGGTTCGGCCTTGTGTCAACCATAGCGCAAAGCCGGGCTTTGGTAAGGCAACGCGGTGGCTCGCGAATGTTTGTGCACTATAGTTCACACCCCGCGCATTACCAGAGGTGTCGGATATCCGCACGGCAATAGACAAAAAATGGTGATTCCTGCCTGCATCAATCGATCTGGACTTGGCACGAGGCCAATTTATGTACCATAGTACACATCAGAGAAGGCAGGGGAGAGCCTTCTGGGGAGGACCGCGTGGCCAAGGCCGCAATCCACATTGAAATGCCGTTGGGAGTCGTCGTGCGCAAAACGCCCGGCGTGACCCGCTGGGCAAAATGGAACTGGCGCGCGGTGGCGGTGCTGCCCGGTGCCGGACCTGCGGACTGGGTCGAGTTGCGGCGCGAGGGTGACGCGATCGAATACCATGCGGCCACCCTGCCCCTGACCCTGTGGGCCGCCGAGACCGAAGCCTACATGGCGAACCTCGCCGATGGGCAACCTTCGATATATCTGGTGCTGCGCAATGAACCTGACGGGGACCGTCCGCTGACGGCTGCGCTGGTCACGGCCTCTCCGTTCGAGGGGCAGGACTATGCAGATACGGGCGAAGAGATAGTCGAGAAGGTTCCGATGACCCAGGGGCTGATTGCCTGGGTTCGGGATTTCACGCTGCAGCACCACCGCGAGGATGCGTTCGTCAAACGCCGCCGCGACAAGAAGCGGGTGGATCTGGTCGAGGACGGCCGGGGCGATGCGCGCATCCGGCAGGACTCGGACGTTTACCGGTCGCCGCGGAGGGTTGTCCAATGACTCAGGCCCGCGATTTCTGGTCCCGCCGCAAGGCCGCCGTTCAGGCGGAAACCGAGGCTGAGGGCGCCGCGGCAGAAGCGCAGGCCATCGCTGAAAAACACGCTGAGCTGGAAGAAAAACCGGACGCCGAAATTCTGGCCGAGTTCAACTTGCCCGATCCGGATCACCTGCAACCCGGAGATGATGTATCCGGATTCATGGCCAAAGCGGTGCCGGATCGTCTGCGTCGCCGTGCACTGCGCCGGTTGTGGCGCCTGAACCCGGTATTGGCCAATGTGGATGGGCTGGTCGATTACGGCGAGGATTATACCGATGCGGCCTGCGTGATCGAGAACATCCCGACCGCCTATCAGGTCGGCAAGGGAATGCTGGCGCATGTCCAGGCGCTTGCGGCAGCTGACGAGGAAAGCCCGGAAGTCGAGGATATACCCGAAGCGGCCGAAGCCGACGATCAGCCGGAGCTGGTCGAAGAAACGGTGCAGGCCGAGGTGCAAATCGTCGAAACGGCAGAGGTGGAGGAGCCGCAGGCGCCCCCACCCGCCCCACGCCGCATGAAGTTCGAGTTTGAAGGATGACCCAATGACCACAAACAACGCGCAAAATCTGGATATCTCGGCTGAGGATCGCCTGCGCGCTGATTTCTACAACTTTCTGGGCCTCTTGCTGTCCGGCCCGCCCGATCAGATGCTTCTGGACCAGATGGCCGGGCTGAGCGGAGATGAGACCGAGTTGGGACAGGCCATTCAGGCCATGTCACGGGTTGCCAGAGTGACCAAGCCCGCAGCCGCCGAGCGAGAGTTCAACGCCCTGTTCATCGGTCTGGGACGCGGTGAGTTGCTGCCTTATGCCAGTTTCTATCTAACCGGCTTTCTGAATGAGAAACCGCTGGCGCAACTGCGCAACGATATGGCCGCGCGCGGCATTACGCGGGCACCCAACGTATTCGAACCCGAAGACAACATCGCCTCGCTGATGGAGGTCATGGCGGGGATGATCATTGGCCGGTTTGGGCCGCCTGCCCCGCTGGACGATCAAAAGACGTTCTGGAACAGGCATATCAGCCCTTGGGCCGGGCATTTCTATTCGGATTTGGAAGCTGCCGAAAACTCGGTTCTCTATGCATCCGTCGGCACTGCCGGTCGGACTTTCATGGAGATCGAGCGGGAGGCCTTCCGGATGACGGCAGCGTGATCCGCTGCCACTCGCCAGCGTCCGACCGGGCGCTAAATCGCAAATGGGAAAGGAGGAGTCCCATGAGCAAGACCAAGGAAACCGGCGCAACCCGCCGTGACTTCCTGAAACTGGCCGGAACCGCAGCACCCGCTGCCGTCGCCGCTGCCAGCCTGAGCGGTGAAGCGGAGGCGGCTGAACTGCCCGTTGACGAGACCCGCATTCAGGACACCGCGCATACCCGCGCCTACGTCGAAAGCACCCGGTTCTAGGATCGGACGCCTTCACCCCGACTGACGGTTGCGATTGGCCCTGATGTCGGCACGAGAAGTACCAAGCCAGCCATGGCTCACATGGCGCGCAAGGGAGGAAACCAATGCTTAGGAAAAAGACCAACGGGGTTGCGAGACGCCCCCAGCGGACAAGTATCCTGTCCCAGATCGGCGAGAAAACCGTCGATCGCCGCGCATTCCTGCGTGGCTCGGGCCTGACGATCGGCGGCCTTGCCGCGATCAGCGCCACGGGTGGAACCGTGACGCCAGCCAGCGCCCAGACAGCGGCCAATCGGGCCGTTGAGAACGTGAAATCCGTCTGCACCCATTGTTCTGTCGGCTGTACAGTGATTGCCGAAGTGCAAAACGGCGTCTGGATTGGGCAGGAACCCGGTTGGGACAGCCCGTTCAACTTAGGTGCACATTGCGCCAAGGGGGCCTCGGTTCGCGAGCACGCCCATGGCGAACGCCGCCTGAAATATCCGATGAAGAAGGAAGGCGGTGAGTGGAAGCGCATCACCTGGGAAGAGGCGATCAACGAGATCGGCGACGGCATGATGCAGATCCGCGAGGAAAGCGGGCCGGACAGCGTCTACTGGCTGGGCTCGGCCAAGCATAACAATGAACAGGCCTATCTGTTCCGCAAGTTCGCCGCCTATTGGGGCACGAACAACGTGGACCATCAGGCCCGTATCTGTCACTCGACCACCGTTGCGGGTGTTGCGAATACATGGGGCTACGGCGCCATGACCAATTCGTACAATGACATCCATAACTCCAAGGCGATATTCATCATCGGCGGCAACCCGGCCGAGGCGCACCCCGTTTCGCTGCTGCACGTTCTGCGCGCGAAAGAGCAGAACAATGCGCCGCTGATCGTCTGCGATCCGCGCTTTACGCGCACCGCGGCACATGCCGATGAATATGTCCGGTTCCGTCCGGGCACCGATGTCGGTCTGATCTGGGGTATCCTGTGGCACATCTTCGACAACGGCTGGGAGGACAAAGAGTTCATCCGCACCCGTGTCTGGGGCATGGATCAGATCCGCGAAGAGGTCGCCAACTGGACGCCCGAAGAAACCGAGCGTGTCACCGGCGTGCCCGGATCGCAGCTGCGCCGCGTTGCGCGCACCATGGCCAATAACCGTCCCGGTACGGTGATCTGGTGCATGGGTGGAACCCAGCACACCAATGGCAACAACAACACCCGCGCCTATTGCGTGCTGCAGCTTGCGCTTGGCAACATGGGCACATCGGGTGGCGGCACCAACATCTTCCGCGGCCATGACAACGTTCAGGGCGCGACAGACCTTGGTGTTCTGTCCCACACCCTGCCCGGGTATTACGGCCTGAGCGCCGCCGCCTGGGGCCATTGGTCCCGCGTCTGGGGCGAAGATGTCGAATGGCTGAAAGGCCAGTTCGCCTCGATTAAAGACAAGGAGGGCAAGGACAAGCCGCTGATGAACGAACGCGGTATCCCGGTCTCGCGCTGGATCGACGGTGTTCTGGAAGACCCGGCCAACATGGATCAGGACAACAACGTTCGCGCCATGGTTCTGTGGGGCCACGCGCCCAATTCACAGACACGCGGGCCGGAAATGAAGACGGCGATGGAAAAGCTGGACATGCTGGTCGTGATCGACCCGTATCCCACCGTTTCCGCCGTGCTGCATGACCGTACCGATGGTGTCTATCTGCTGCCTGCCTGTACGCAGTTCGAAACCCGTGGTTCAGTCACGGCCTCGAACCGCTCGTTGCAGTGGCGGGATCGCATTGTCGAGCCGCTGTTCGAAAGCCTGCCGGATGAGGTCATCATGGCCAAGTTCGCCAACAAGTTCGGCTGGGCTGACCGGTTCTTCCGCAATATCGAGATGGAGGATGCCGAGACCCCCAATGTTGAAAGCATCACGCGTGAGTTCAACTCGGGCCTCTGGACCATCGGTTACACCGGGCAATCGCCAGAGCGGATCAAAAGCCACATGGCCAACCAGCATACGTTCGACAGAACCACGCTGCAGGCCATCGGCGGTCCGAATGACGGCGAATACTACGGTTTGCCATGGCCCTGCTGGGGCACGGCAGAGATGGGTCATCCCGGTACGCCGAACCTTTATGACATGTCCAAGCCGGTGGCCGAAGGCGGCCTGACCTTCCGTGCCCGCTTTGGCGTGGAACGGGACGGTCAGAACCTGCTGGCCGAAGGTGTCTATAGCGCCGGGTCGGAGATTCAGGATGGATATCCCGAATTCACGATGCAAATGCTGATGGACCTTGGCTGGGACGGCGACCTGACGGCTGAAGAGCGAGCCGCAATCGACGCCGTGGCCGCTGAGAAGACCAACTGGAAAACCGACCTGTCAGGCGGTATCCAGCGGGTTGCGATTGCCCATGGCTGTGCGCCGTTCGGCAATGCCAAGGCTCGGACGGTTGTCTGGACCTTCCCGGACCCGATCCCGATCCATCGCGAGCCGCTCTATACCAATCGGCGCGATCTGGTCGAGGATTATCCCACCTACGAGGACCGTCAGGCCTATCGCCTGCCTACCCTGTATGCCTCGATCCAAAAGAACGACTTTTCAAAGGATTATCCGATAATCCTCACGTCAGGTCGTCTGGTCGAGTATGAGGGTGGCGGCGAGGAAACCCGGTCGAACCCGTGGCTGGCCGAGTTGCAGCAGGACATGTTCGTCGAGATCAATCCACGCGACGCCAACAACCTTGGCATTCGCGACGGAAGTCAGGTCTGGGTCGAAGGTCCCGAAGGCGGCAAGGTCAAGGTGATGGCGATGCTGACCGAAAGGGTCGGTGCCGGGGTGGCCTTTATGCCGTTCCATTTCGGCGGCCATTTCCAGGGTGAGGATCTGCGGCACAAATACCCGAAAGGGGCCGATCCTTATGTGTTGGGCGAAAGCTCGAACACCGCTCAGACCTATGGCTATGATTCAGTGACCCAGATGCAGGAGAGCAAGTGTACTCTCTGCAAGATCTGGGCAGCGTAAGGAGGACGAAAATGGCTAGAGCGAAGTTTCTCTGCGACGCTGAACGCTGCATCGAATGCAATGCCTGCGTGACCGCGTGCAAGAACGAGCACGAGGTGCCCTGGGGTATCAATCGCCGCAGGGTGGTGACGATCAATGACGGCAAACCGGGTGAACGTTCGATCTCGGTGGCCTGCATGCATTGCTCGGACGCGCCCTGTATGGCGGTATGCCCGGTGGATTGCTTTTATCAGACCGAGGATGGTGTGGTTTTGCACTCCAAGGACCTGTGCATCGGATGCGGTTATTGCTTTTACGCGTGCCCGTTCGGTGCGCCGCAATATCCGCAGGCGGGCAATTTCGGATCGCGTGGCAAGATGGACAAGTGTACCTTCTGCGCCGGCGGCCCCGAAGAAACCCATTCAACCGCCGAGTTCGCCAAATACGGTCGCAACCGGATTGCCGAAGGCAAGCTGCCGCTATGTGCCGAGATGTGCTCGACCAAGGCGCTGCTGGCCGGTGACGGCGATGTGGTGTCCGCCGTTTACCGCGAACGCGTCGTGGCGCGCGGATTTGGCTCGGGCGCCTGGGGTTGGGGCACCGCCTACGACCAAAAAGGCGGCTGATCCTCTTTGATCGCTGGCAGGGGCGCGGTGTTGCGTGCCCCTGCCGCAGGAGAGTTTTCGACGAAAATTCTTGGTCCCGCTTGATCGCGGGATGAATTCCCACAATCCGTCGAAGAGGGTGCCATGCCGTTTCTGCGACTTTTGATCTGTCTTTTCTGCCTGTCCCTGCCCGCTTTTGCACAGGAGGCGCCCGAGCGCCCGGAAACCGGAGGCGCGACGACGCTGGAGGATATTCTGGCCCGCCAGCGCGGCGAAAAAGTCGACAACACTTATCGTTCAGACAATACCGGACAGGGCAATGCCGAGGGTCTGATCGGCCAGCTTGGAACCCGCGGCGTAGCCTCGGACAGCGATGTCTACCGGGCGCTGCGATACGGGTCAGCTGATGTCACGGTTTCTTCCCGCGGGCCTGCTTCGGGCGTCGTCATTCAGGACGGCGGCATGTGGTGGCTGACCTTTCGCACCGGGCCATTGCGGGAGTACGGGACATACATTCTGGGCGGGATGCTGGTTGTATTACTGCTGTTCTTCCTGATCCGGGGCCGTATTCGCATCGAGGGCGACAGGACCGGGCGCACCGTCACCCGGTTCTCAGGGTTCGAGCGGTTTGGCCACTGGCTGTTTGCCGGGTCGTTTCTGGTTCTGGGTGTCACTGGCCTGCTGACGCTGTATGGCCGAGACTTCCTGATTCCGGTCTTTGGCAAAGAAGGTTTTGCGGCTGTGGCGCAGGCCTGCAAATGGCTGCACAACAATATCGCCTGGGCCTTCATGCTGGGGCTGGTGATCGTCACGCTGAACTGGATCGCGCATAACCTGCCCGACCGCACCGACCTGAAATGGCTGGCCGCTGGTGGCGGATTGTTCACCAAGGGCAGCCACCCGCCCGCAAAGAAATTCAATGCAGGGCAAAAGGTCATCTTTTGGCTGTGCATCCTGCTGGGCGTGTCGATCAGCCTGTCAGGGCTGTCGCTACTGTTCCCGTTCGAAATGCCGCTGTTTGCCAAAACCTTCTCGATCGCCAATGCGACCGGATTGCCGCAGGCCGTGGGTCTGAGCCTGCCCGAACAGATGTCCCCGCAGGAAGAGATGCAGTATGCCCAGATTTGGCACGTCATGGTGGCCTATGCCTTCATCGCGATCATTCTGGCGCACATCTATCTGGGCTCGATCGGTATGGAAGGCGCGTTCGACGCCATGGGCACCGGTGAAGTCGAAGAGCAATGGGCGCGGGAACATCATTCGCTGTGGCTGGAAGATGTACAGGCGGAAGAGGCCAAGGACGGCGCGGCCTCGCCAGCGGAATAGATGCGCGCGCTGATTCTGGCCTTTGCCTTGCTGCCGCTTCCGGGCGCGGCAGAGTTCTTTACGCTGAAAGGCCATGGCGGCCCGATCATGGGAATTGCAACCGCGCCGGACGGTCGGATTGCGACGGCCAGTTTCGACAATTCCATCGGCGTCTGGTCGGGGCGCAGACCGGAATGGTTGGAGGGGCACGAGGCCGCCGTGACCAGCGTCGCCTTTAACGGCACGGCAATTTATTCGGCGGGTGACGACTTTACGCTGCGGCGTTGGCCCGGTGGGAAGATCGTTGGTCGGCACAAAGGCAAGATCGTGGGCATCGCCGCCTCGAAAACTCATGTCGCGACGGCCAGCTGGGACGGCACAATCGGTATATGGCCGGTAGATGGTTCGGAACCGCAAATGCTGGGCCCGACCGGCAGCGGGGTGAACGCGGTGGAGTTTTCACCCGATGGGTCCGTTCTGTATTCTGCGGGCATGGACGGGGCGCTGCGCGTCTGGGACCTGACCAGCGGTCAGGAAACCGAGCGGTTGGTCGAGCATGGGTTTGGCATCAACGAACTGGCCCTGAACGCACAAGACGGCTGGATCGCCTATGGCGCGGTGGATGGTGTGACGCGCGTATTCGATCTGGAATCCGGCGAGGAACGCGACTTCACGCTGGAACGCCGCCCCATTCTGGCCCTCGCCCTCAGCCCGGACCGACGATTACTGGCGGTTGGGGACGGCGAAGGGTTCATCATGGTGATCGACACGGTGGATTGGCGCATCGCACATGATTTCCGTGCCACCTTGCGCGGCCCGGTCTGGGCCTTGGCATTTTCGGCGGATGGACTGAACATTCACGCGGGCGGAATTGATGAGGCGATGTATAGCTGGCCGGTTGCCTCGCTGGGCCAACACGACCAGATGGCGGGGTCTGAGCCCGAATTTCTGAAAAACCCCGGTGAAATGGACAATGGCGAGCGGCAATTCGCGCGGAAATGTTCAATCTGTCACAGCCTGACACCGGACGGGCAACGACGCGCCGGTCCGACCCTGTACGGAGTTTTCGGACGCCGGGCCGGTACGCTTGATGAATATTTGTACTCGGACACGCTGCAAGACTCTGATATCGTTTGGAATGACGAAACGATTAACGCTCTGTTCGATCAGGGGCCGGATCACTACATTCCGGGGTCCAAGATGCCGATGCAACGGATCACGGGCCCGCAGGACCGCGCCGATCTGATCGCCTTTCTGCGCCGCGCTACGGCAACGAAGGACTGAGCCGGAGGAACAGATGAAAGCCTTTCTTGCAGCCGTCGCAGCGATGATCGTCATCACTGCTGCTGCGCCGTTCACGCTGGATCGGCTGGGGCCAACCTCGGCTGACACAAGCGCGGGTTCTGCGGTGCGTCTCGACTGAATGTCCGAGTATCTGACCACCCGTGAACTGGCCGACCTGCTGCGCATCGGCGAGCGCAAAACCTACGATCTGGCCTCGTCGGGCGAGGTTCCCTGTGTTCGCGCCATGGGCAAGCTGCTGTTCCCGCGCGCCGAGGTGATCGCTTGGCTGAATGCATCCCGATCCGGCCCCGAGGTGGCGGAACCGCCCCTGCCCCCGATTGTCGCGGGCAGCCATGATCCATTGCTGGACTGGGCCTTGCGGGAAAGCGGGTCGGGATTGGCCACCTACTACGACGGATCGTTTGACGGGCTGACCCGCCTGGCGGATCGGGCCGCACAGGCCGCAGCCCTCCATATCCACGAGGAAAACGGGTTCAACACGCAATCCCTGCGGGACACGCTGGGCGAAGCGCCGGTTGTTCTGTACGAAGTCGCCTGCCGCCAGCGTGGGCTGTTGCTGGCCCCCGGAGTCACAGGCATTTCCGGTTTTGAGGATCTCAAGGGGCGGCGCGTGATGCTTCGTCAGGACAGCGCAGCCAGTCAACGCCTGTTCGACGAACAACTTGCGGCACACGGTTTGGCACGAGACGATCTGGAGCCGTCGCCTGCGTGTGCGCGAACCGAAGAGGAACTGGCTATTGCTCTGCATGATGGCAAGGCCGAAGCCGGCTTTGGTCTGGGCGCCCTTGCCGGTCTTTACGGGCTGGGCTTTGCCGCAACGCATGAGGAACGGTTTGATCTGGCCATCTGGCGCAGGGCCTTTTTTGACGAGCCGATGCAAAAGCTGATCCGGTTCCTGCAAAGCAGCCGGTTTGCGGACCGCGCTGCCGAACTGGGCGGTTATGACATTTCGTCATTGGGCCGCATCCACCACAACGGGGCCAGCGGCTAGAAACACCGCTGGGGCGAATTCAGTTGGCGTTCGGAAAGAACAATTGCTCGCCTTCAAGCGTGTAGGATGCAATCGCAGCCTGCCCATGCTCACCCGTCAGCCAGTCAATAAACCGCTGGCCCGCCGCCGCGCGAACGCTGGGGTGCTTTTTGGGGTTCACCAGAATGACGCCATACTGGTTGAACAGCCTCGGGTCGCCTTCGACCAACACCTCAAGGTCGCCCCGATTGCCGAAGGACAGCCATGTCGCGCGGTCCGTCAGTGCATACGCACCCATTCCGCTGGCGATGTTCAGCGTGGCCCCCATGCCCGATCCGGTTTCACGGTACCAGTCACCTGATGCACCGGCGACATCAACCCCGGCCGCGTCCCAATGGCTTAGCTCGGCCTTATGCGTACCGCTGTCATCCCCACGCGAAGCAAACGGGGCTTGGGCACGCGAAATCGCGGTCAGCGCCGCGACGATATCCGCGCTGTCTTTTACCTGCGCCGGATCGGATTTCGGGCCAACAAGCACGAAATCATTGTACATGACATCGAGCCGTTCCACGCCCCAGCCATCGGCCACGAATTTCTCTTCGTCCGGTTTGGCATGTACCAGCAGAACGTCTCCGTCACCGTTTACCGCGTTCCTTATGGCCTGACCTGTGCCAACCGCGACCACACGCACATCAATGCCCGTCTCGGCCTCGAACCCCGGGAGGATATGGTCAAACAATCCGGAATTTTGGGTCGAGGTGGTGGATTGCACGATGATGAACGGCTCTTCGGCGCTGACGGACCCTGCGGTCAGGCCAAGCGCAATCAATCCTGCGCGGATCAGATTTCCGATCATTCGGGATTCTCCTGCTCACTTACAGCTCAGTCACCAGCCCACCGGCCAGATAGCGACGCGCGGCAGTGCTTGCGGGGGCGTCCAGCACCTGCTTTGTTGCGCCATGTTCAACGACATGCCCGCCATGCATCATTACAACATCCGCTGCAAGTCTGCGCGCCTGTCCGATGTCATGGGTGACCATCACGATCCGAACACCGCGCGTCGAAGCGCGCATGATCATGCGCTCGATCTGTTGGGTGGCCGTCGGATCAAGGGCGCTGGTGGGTTCGTCCAGAAACAGAATTTCGGGATCGGATGCCAGCGCGCGCAAGATCGCAAGCCTCTGCGCCTCGCCGCCCGAAAGCGAGCGCGCGGCCTGCCGGGCCTTGCCACTCAGCCCGCCCTCTTGCAGCAGATCGGCGATACGCTGTTTTCGGACAGCACGCGTCAGTTGCCGTCGCTTGAGCACAAAGTCCAGATTGGCCGCAACGGAACGGCGCAAAAGAACGGGTTGCTGAAACACCATCGCCTGTCGCGCTTTTTGCTCGGCCCTCAGCGGCTTTTTATCCTGCAGCACCCGCCCCTGATCCGGCAGGATCAGCCCGTGCAGGCAACGCAGCAACAGGCTTTTGCCCGCTCCGTTGGGACCAAGGATCAGGGTGGGTCCGGGCCCGTCCAACACAAGCCCCGGCACATCCAACAACGTGCTGCCGTTGCGGCCAATACGCAGGTTCTGGACTTTCAGACCACTCAACATATCAGGGGCCAGATCACGCATGCCGCAGCCCTTCCTGTTCCGCCCGCAGGCCGAGGAAACTGACCAGCGCGTTCACTGCAACCGCGATGCCGATCAGAATGGCACCCAGCGCAAGCGCAAGCGCCAGATTGCCCTTGGACGTCTCAAGCGCGATGGATGTGGTCATGACACGCGTCACGTGGTTGATATTGCCGCCGACGATGATCACCGCGCCGACCTCGGCGATGGCGCGGCCAAATCCGGCCAGCAAAGCCGTGATCAGCGCAAGTCGTGCATCCCACAGCAACACCGGCACGGATGCCAGCCGGGATACGCCCATCGAGCGAAGCTGTTCCGAATATTCCTCGGCCAGCATTTCGATCACCTGACGCGTCAGCGCGGCCACGATCGGCGTGACCAGAACCACCTGAGCGATGATCATGGCGGTAGGCGTGTACAGCAATTGCAGCACACCCAACGGCCCGGAACGCGAGAGCATCAGATAGACCGTGAGGCCCACAACGACGGGCGGCAGCCCCATCAGGGCATTCATCAACACGATAAGGGCGCGCCGCCCGGGGAAACGCGAAACCGCCAGCGCGGCCCCGACAGGCATCCCGATCAGCGCCGAAATCAGCACCGCAAAGACGGAAACGCGCAGAGAAAGCAGAACGATAGCCCACAGCTCGGCATCCCCTTCCAGGATCAGAGAGGCCGCTTGACTGAATTCTGTTGCAAAATTCTGCATTATCTACCACATCCGGTTGGCAACGGGATTAAATGCGCGTTATTTCACAGTAATACTAGGTCATTCCTTGTCGCGATCAAACGTCAAAACCGGCAAGTGCAACGAAAAACGCGGCCCCGTTGGGACCGCGTTACCGACATCCGCCGTTTCGCTTTGGCGACTTAGTTCAGAGCCGCATCCGTGATCTGATGGGTCCAGGCACCTTCAGGCTGACTGGTGATGACGGGATCGGAACCGCCGGCCAGCAGAGTGTTTACCGTACGCTCGAAATCCGCCGGGTCCAGCGCACCGTTCGACCCTGCGGTCAGCTTGGCGATCTCACCCATCATGCGCTTTTGATGCGTCTCGGTCTGGGCACCGGTCTCATCATTGTCGAGAACGATCAGCGCGGCCTCATCCGGGTTCTCTTCGGCGTATTTCCAGCCCTTCATCGAGGCGCGAACGAAACGCTCCATCTTGTCGGCAAATGCCGGATCGCTCAGGTTCTCCTCAAGCACGTAGAGGCCGTCCTCAAGCGTCGCGACGCCCTGATCTTCGTATTTGAAGGTCACGAGGTCATCTGGATTCACGCCTGCGTCGATGACCTGCCAATATTCGTTGTAGGTCATGGTGCTGATGCAATCGGCCTGACGCTGCAGCAGCGGATCGACGTTAAAGCCCTGCTTGAGAACTTCGACACCGCTCTCGCCCTTGCCGTCGGTTGAAATGCCCAGCTGGCTCATCCAGCTCATGAACGGGAATTCGTTGCCGAAGAACCAGACACCCAAAGTGCGATTCTTGAGATCCTCGGGCGAGGCGATGCCCGCGTCTTTCCAGCAGGTCAGCATCATGCCCGAGCTTTTGAACGGCTGGGCGATATTGACCAGCGGCAGCCCCTTTTCGCGCGCAGCCAGCGCCGCGGGCATCCATTCGACCGTGACATCCGCACCGCCCCCGGCGATTACCTGCGTCGGCGCGATATCGGGGCCACCCGGTAGGATCGTGACGTCCAGCCCCTCTTCCTCATAGAACCCTTTGTCCTTGGCAACGTAATATCCGGCGAACTGGGCCTGCGTGACCCATTTCAGCTGCAGATTGACCTCGTCAGCGGCCAATGCGGCACCGGCTGCCAGTGTGAAGGCCGCAGTCACCCCACTAAGTAGCTTTTTCATCTGTCTTTTCTCCTTGTTGAAACTTCGCCCCCTTATTGATGCGGGGGTCTTGTCGGTTAATGTCTTGGCTCGGTTCCTCTTATCTTCGTTGTGACGGGTGCCAGAATGTCACCGCCTTTTCGATCCATGCAACACCGCTATAGAACACCGTTCCTGCCATTGCCGCCACTACGATTTCGGCCCAGACCAGATCGATATCCAGACTGCCGACACCGGTTGAAATGCGGAAACCCATGCCACGCGTGGGTGATCCGAAATACTCGGCAACAATCGCGCCGATCAGCGCCAGCGTGGTCGCGATCTTGAGGCCATTGAATACGAATGGCATCGCAGCGGGCAGGCGCAGTTTGAGCAACGTCTGCCAGTATCCGGCCGCATAGGTTCGCATCAGATCGCGCTGCATAGCGTCGGTTTCACGCAGGCCCTGCACCGTGTTCACGAGTATCGGGAAAAACACCATTACCACGACCACGGCCGCTTTTGAGTGCCAGTCGAACCCGAACCAGCTGACCAGGATCGGCGCGATGCCGACAATTGGTAGTGCTGCCACGAAATTGCCGATCGGCAGCAGCCCGCGTGTCAGGAAGGACGAGCGGTCGATGGCGATCGAACAGGCAAATGCCGCGGCGCTGCCGATGACAAACCCGGTAAGCGCACCTTTGAAAACGGTCTGGCGGAAGTCCTCCCAAAGTGTGCCGGTCGAGCTGAAGAATTCTTCAGCCACATCAGACGGCGGTGGCAGGATGACCGGCGAGACATCAAGCCCCCGCACCAGACCTTCCCACAAGACTAACAGGGTGACACCGAACAGAACCGGGACCAGAACGCGGACGCCCCGTGTCTTGTTCCACTTTGAAATCGCCAGACGATAGTTGGCCCACCAGGCCAGCCCCCAAAAGAGCAATGCAAGGGATAACCAGGTCATGTGTTCATCCCCATTCGCTTGAGGGCCACGCGCTGCAGGATATCCAGCAGCGTCACCAACAGCCCAGCCAATATTGCGGCTGCCAACAAGGCGGCCCAGATGGCCAATGGCGTACCGAACTGATCCCCGATCAGAATGCGCGCGCCCAGCCCCGAGATAGCCCCGGTCGGAAGCTCGCCTACAATAGTCCCCACCAGCGCCGCGGCGATGCCGATCTTGAGCGACGTGAACAGGTAGGGCATCGATGAGGGCAGACGCAGCTTGAAGAACCCCTGCGCCCCTGACGCATTATAGGTTTTAAGCAGATCCAGCTGAGATGCGGATGGTGAGCGCAGGCCTTTGACCATGCCCACCAGCACCGGGAAATAGCACAGATAGGCCGAGATGATGGCCTTGGGCACGCCTCGCCCTTCGATCCCGACCTGTGAGCTGACCACGATGATCATCGGCGCCAGCGCCACGATGGGCACGGTCTGACTTATGATCGCCCACGGCATCAGGCTCATGTCGACAACACGCGAATAGACGATTGCCACCGCCGCCGCGATGCCCAGCGTGGTGCCCAGCAGGAACCCCCAAAGCGTCGACTGCAAGGTGATGCCGGCGTGATAGATCAACGAGCGTTTCGACAGCGCGCGTCCACGCAGCGCCATCTCACCGGTGGTTTTCCACAACTCCTGTCCGACCTGCCCCGGCGTCGGCAGCCGCGGACGATCCAGCGCATAGCCTTTGGAGATATGTGACGGATTGACCGCCATCAGGTACCAGACCGAAGTGTTCTGTCGAACGCGCGAGGTTTCGGGCGTGACGACTTCACCGGACCGCTGGGCCTGATCCAGTGCCACGCGGATATTCATGGGCGCAACGGCGGCATACCAGATGGCGACAATGGCGGCGAGAACCGCCAGAATGGGCAACAGGTTCTTCATGCGGCGCCCTCTTTCACGGCGATATCAATCGTCATAGGCATGCCCCGCTCTTAGTCCTTCGCGCACGCGGTGGGCGATTTCCAGAAACTCGGGCGTATCGCGAATGTCCAGCGGGCGTTCCTTTGGCAAGGGACTTTCGATCACGTCGGTGATCCGCCCGGGGCGTGGACTCATCACCACGATCTTTGTGCTGAGATACACCGCCTCGGGGATCGAGTGCGTGACAAAGCCGATGGTCTTGTCCGTGCGCGACCAAAGCTGCAACAACTGTTCATTCAGGTGATCGCGCACGATCTCGTCCAGTGCGCCGAAAGGTTCGTCCATCAGCAGGATGTCGGCATCAAAGGCCAAGGCACGCGCGATCGACGCACGCTGTTGCATTCCCCCCGATAGCTGCCATGGGAACTTTCCGCCAAACCCTTCAAGATCAACGAGTTCCAAAACCTTATTAACGCGATCTTCCTGCTGATCGCGAGAGTAACCCATGATCTCAAGCGGCAGTTTTATGTTCTTGGTGATTGTCCGCCACGGATAAAGTCCCGCCGCCTGAAACACATAGCCATAAGCCCTGCTCCGCCGCGCCTCGTCCGGAGTCATGCCATTGATGCTCAGCGTGCCGCCGGTTGGATTTTCCAGTGCCGCGATGCATCGCAAAAAGGTGGTTTTGCCACAGCCCGACGGGCCGATGAAACTGACAAAGTCGCCCTTGTCGATCGTCAGGTTCACATCGTTGAGTGCGTGGACCGGCCCGTCATTGGTCTGAAACACCAGATCCAACTGCCTTGCCTCGATAACGGGCTGGGTATTGCTTTCAGTGTCCATTCTATTGCCTTGAAAAGAGATCGTTGAGAGCTGCCGAACCGGCAGCTCCAGAGGTTTACACGCCGGTTGCCGGAATACCGCTCCGCTCGACCGGTCTGGGCGCAGTCAGCTCTTTCCAGGTGCTCAGCGCCTTGTTCACGGTTGTGTTCGCCTCACGCGCGACAAAGTTGCCGTGGCCTTCCTGTGTACGTATCTCACCATCATGAACGGCGACCTGTCCACGGGTCAGGGTAAAGCGCGGAAGGCCCTTGACCTCTTTGCCTTCAAACACGTTGTAGTCGATTGAAGATTGCTGCGTAGATGCCTGAATAGTTTTGGATTTCTCCGGGTCCCAGACAACCAGGTCCGCATCCGCTCCAACCAGAACCGCGCCCTTCTTGGGATAACAGTTCAGAACCTTGGCGATATTGGTCGAGGTCACGGCCACGAACTCATTCGGCGTCAGGCGCCCCGTGCTGACGCCATGCGTCCACAGCATCGGCATCCGGTCTTCCAGCCCACCGGTCCCGTTCGGGATCTTGGTGAAGTCGCCGACGCCATAGCGCTTTTGCTCGGTCGTAAAGGCGCAGTGATCGGTTGCCACAACCGACAGCGATCCGGATTGCAGCCCGGCCCACAGGCTGTCCTGATGCTTTTTGTCACGGAACGGCGGAGACATCACGCGCCGCGCCGCATGGTCCCAATCGGCGTTGAAATATTCGCTTTCATCCAGTGTCAGGTGCTGAATCAGCGGCTCGCCCCAGACCCGTTTTCCCTGCATCCGTGCCCGGCGAATGGCTTCGTGGCTTTCTTCGCAGGACGTATGCACCACATAGAGCGGCACACCCGCCATGTCAGCGATCATGATGGCCCGGTTTGTGGCCTCGCCCTCAACCTGTGGCGGTCGGGAATAGGCATGCGCCTCGGGGCCGGTATTTCCCTCGGCCAGCAGTTTGGCGGAAAGTTCGGCAACCACATCGCCGTTCTCGGCATGGACCATGGCGATCCCGCCAAGCTCGGCCAGACGCTGGAACGAGGCATACATCTCGTCATCATTCACCATCAGCGCGCCCTTATAGGCCATGAAGTGCTTGAAGGTGTTGATGCCACGCTGTTCGATCACGGTTTTCATGTCATCGAACACCTGCTCGCCCCACCAGGTCACCGCCATGTGGAACGAGTAGTCGCAATTGGCACGCGTCGATTTGTTGTCCCAGCGTTTCAGCGCGTCCAGCAGGCTTTCGCCCGGGTTGGGCAGCGCGAAATCGACCACCATTGTGGTTCCGCCGGACAGAGCAGCCCGCGTTCCGCTTTCGAAGTCATCACTGGAATATGTCCCCATAAACGGCATCTCCAGATGCGTATGCGGGTCGATGCCACCGGGCATGACGTAGCACCCGGTTGCATCCAGTTCCTTGTCGCCTTTCAAATCAGGACCGATTTCCGTGATTACGCCTGCTTCGATCTTTACGTCGGCCTTGTACGTCAGATCGGCAGTAACGATGGTTCCATTTTTGATCACTGTGGTCATGAGCTGGCTCCGTTCGGATTTGTTTTATTTATATGTTCTGTACCTTTAGCGGGCGTAGTTCTCGCTAAATCAAGTTTCAGCTGGGCGATTTCGACCGCAAGTTTTTCATTCTCCAGCTGGGACCTCTTGGAATCCCGGAGAAAAAGCATAACCGCAATCACTGTCGAACTGAGTGAACCAACCACGGCCGCAATGGCGCTAAACAGTTTGACCCATTCAGAGGCGTCCCCGATCGAGCCGGTTGGGAAGTCTGTCAGCAGCGCCATCGCCTCGAGAATGAGCACCTCCAACTCCTGAACGGCGGCCATCCGTTCTTCCGGCGTTTCGGCGTTCTGGGCCCGGTCGAACATCCCGAGGACGTTGTTCTCGACAAGGAACAACTCGATTAACAGCGTTTCTCGTTCCTGATAATATTCGACACTGAGATTAGCGTCTTCGATCTCTTGCTGCATTGATCGATACCGATCGACAAGAAAGTAAACAGCAAGCAGGCCCAGCAATATTGCAAAGCTGGCAAACAGGATTGACCCTTTTGAGAGGCGATCCGGTTTCACCCCACTATCTCCGCGGTTTCGACGACCGCGTGAAACAAAACATCAGCCCCGGCGGCCGCCCATTCCTTGCTTATTTCCTCGGCCTCGTTGTGGCTCAGGCCATCCACGCAGGGACACATCACCATCGCCGTCGGGGCAACACGGTTGATCCAGCAGGCATCATGCCCCGCGCCCGAAATGATGTCCGTATGCGAATAACCCAGCCTTTCCGCTGCATTACGTACTGCCGTGACGCAGTTTTCATCGAAATCGACCGGATCGAATCCGCCGACCTTTTCGAATTCAACGGACAGCCCCATTTCGTCGACGATGTCTTGGGCCGCAACGCGCAGGCGGGCCTCCATATCCTTGATCACCTCCAGATCGGGTGAGCGGAAATCGACAGTGAAAACCACCTTGCCCGGGATCACGTTACGCGAATTGGGAAAGACATCGATATGCCCTGCGGCTCCGACGGCGTGGGGAGCGTGGGACCAGGCGATCTCATCCACTTTTTCCAGCACCCGTGCCATCGCCAGACCCGCATTCTTGCGCATCGGCATCGGAGTCGATCCGGTATGGGCGTCCTTGCCGGTAATTGTCACCTGCGTCCAGCTTAGCCCCTGACCATGCGTGACGACGCCGATGTCCTTTTCCTCGGCCTCGAGAATGGGTCCCTGTTCGATGTGCAGCTCGAAAAACGCGTGCATCTTTCGGGCACCGACCTCTTCTTCGCCACGCCAGCCGATCCGTTGCAGTTCGTCACCGAATTTCTTTCCCTCGGCATCCTCGCGATCATAGGCCCAGTCCTGCGTATGCATCCCCGCAAACACACCCGAGGCCAACATCGCCGGGGCAAAGCGCGTCCCCTCTTCGTTGGTCCAGTTTGTCGCAACGATGGGATGTTTGGTCTTGATACCCAGATCGTTCAGGGTGCGAATGATCTCGAGCCCGCCAAGAACCCCCAAAACCCCATCATACTTTCCGCCCGTAGGCTGCGTATCCAGATGCGAGCCGACATACACAGGCAGCGCATCGGGATCGGTTCCCTCGCGCCGGGCAAACATGTTGCCCATCTGATCCAGCCCCATGGTACAGCCCGCATCCTCGCACCACTTCTGAAACAGGGCGCGTCCTTCGGCATCTTCGTCGGTCACGGTCTGGCGGTTGTTACCACCCGCGATACCCGGCCCGATCGTGGCCATCTCCATCAGACTGTCCCACAACCGGTCACCATTGATTCTGAGATTCTGCGCCGGAGCTGCCATGTGTTTTCCCCTGTTGCTTGCGAATTGGCTCGCTTTTGGTGTCGTGATTTGACCATCTGGTCAAACTCACGCTATCACGGGTTCAACATCAGTCAAGAAATTGCATGGCACAGCCGGAAATTTCGGCATAATTGCCCCCTGATTGGCAGAAAAAGAGACAACCGAAGAACATGCCCAAGGATCGCGCACCGACCCGCATTCAGAAAAAGAACCGCGCCGCCATTCTGGAGGCAGCATTGAATGTCTTTTCAGCACATGGATTTCGCGGGGCAACGGTGGATCAGATTGCAGCCGAATCCGGTTTGAGCAAACCCAACCTGCTGTACTACTTCCCATCGAAAGAGGCGATTCATACCGCTCTGCTGTCCGGCTTGCTGGACACATGGCTGGCACCGCTGCACGACCTGAACGAAAACGGCGATCCGCTTGAAGAAATCCTATCCTACACGCGCCGCAAGCTTGAGATGAGCCGTGAACTGCCGCGCGAAAGCCGGTTGTTTGCCAATGAGCTGGTTCAGGGCGCGCCGCGTATTCATCAGGCTCTTTCAGAGGATCTGAAAAGGCTTGTCGACGACAAGACCAAAATTCTGACGCGTTGGATGGATCAGGGTAAAATCGCGCGGGTTCACCCCTATCATCTGGTGTTTTCCATCTGGGCGCTGACCCAGCACTATGCCGATTTCGACGTTCAGGTGCGCGCAATTCTGGGCGAAGAAGACCCGTTTGAGGGGGCCGAACCCTTTATCGATACGGTGTATCGCAAACTTCTGGCGCCTTAAGAATCGCTTACCCACAATCAGGCAACTTTTGCGCATGCTTGTAACCAGCCTCAATCCTGAGCATGGATTGCCCAACTGTTTTCGACCAAATCGGCGCGACGGGGTGTCGTCGTGCGCCGGTCGGTGGCAAGGGTTGAACGTGAGGTCGGGTATGACTGCTTCAAATCAGAAAGAAAGCGGCGCGGATTTCATCTGATCCGCACCGCCTACCAGTACATCGTCACTTGCCACAACGGGCCGGTGGATTTTCTGTTCGGAGAAAATTCGCCGAGTTTCCCAATTGAGATTTCTCGACGAAAATTCTCTGCCTATTCTGCCGCCTTCGCCATCGGGTTGTTGGGATGGGTCGTCCAGTTGGCGTATTCTTCCTGAACAACTTTTCCCGTGCGCGGATCAACCTCGCCCGCAGCCATCGGCACCATCGAGATGCAGTTCTCGACCGGGCAGACATCGACACAAAGGTTACAGGCCACGCATTCTTCGTCTATCACCTCGAACACACGGTCGGGTGACATCGAAATGGCCTGATGGCTGGTATCTTCGCACGCCGCATAGCAACGGCCACATTTGATGCACTGATCCTGATCGATCTTGGCTTTGGCGACGTAATTCAGGTTCAGGTACTGCCAGTCGGTCACATTGGGAACAGCGCGGCCGACGATCTCGGAGACGTTCGTGTAGCCCTTTTCGTCCATCCATCTGGACAATCCAGCCGTCAGTTCGTCGATGATCTTGAATCCATAGGTCATCGCGGCGGTACACACCTGAACTGTCCCGCAGCCCAGCGACATGAATTCTGCCGCATCGCGCCATGTGGTGACCCCGCCGATGCCCGAAATCGGAAGCCCATGCGTTTCGGAGTTGCGGGCAATTTCCGAGACCATCGACAAAGCAATCGGTTTGACCGCCGGTCCGCAATAGCCACCGTGACTGCCCTTGCCATCAATCGACGGTTCGGGGCTGAAGGTATCCAGATCGACACTGGTGATCGAGTTGATCGTGTTGATCAACGAGACCGCATCAGCGCCACCGTTTCTGGCCGCCGTCGCCGGTTTGCGAATATCCGTGATGTTCGGCGTCAGCTTCACGATCACCGGCTTGTCGTAGTACTGCTTGCACCAGCGGGTGACCATTTCGATATATTCCGGCACCTGCCCCACGGCACTGCCCATTCCGCGCTCGCTCATCCCGTGGGGACAGCCGAAGTTCAGCTCGATCCCGTCGGCCCCGGTTTCGGCCACACGCGGCAGGATTGCTTTCCATGCCCCTTCTTCGCAAGGCACCATGATCGACGCGATCAGCGCCCGGTCGGGGTAATCCGCCTTGACCCGGGCCATTTCCTCAAGATTGACCTCAAGGGGGCGATCCGTGATCAGTTCGATGTTGTTGAGGCCAAGCAGGCGGCGGTCTGCACCATAAATCGCGCCATAGCGCGGCCCGTTCACGTTGACCACCGGCGGGCCTTCCTCACCCAGAGTTTTCCAGACCACCCCGCCCCATCCGGCCTCGAACGCGCGGCGCACGTTGTATTCCTTGTCCGTTGGCGGTGCTGATGCCAGCCAGAATGGGTTTGGGCTGGAAATTCCAAGAAAGTCTGTCGTCAGATTGGCCATGGGTCCTCCTTACCGGCTCAGCCGGATTTCCTGAATATCATCTCTGTCGGGCGAATGCGCCCGGCGTGTATGTTCTCGACGTAGTTGCCGAACTTTTCCGGTGCGGTTTCACCCATCATCAAGTGAATCCCCAAAGGCGGGGGGCCGCTTTCGGCAATGCGGGCAAAGGCCTCTTCGAAGAATGCGGTTGCGAATTCGGTCCGGTCGGTTTCCGCGATCAGATCCAGCCCTGCCGCAGCTGCCGCGTTCTTGTAGGTGTCAGGCGCGTCAACAAAGGACGTTTCCGGGGCAGTTGACCAAGGCAACGGAAACTTCAGCGCCTCGTCAACGCTGCCGCCCATCACATCGAACACCGCAAAGGTCCCCCCAGTGGCAAGCACCCTTGCAACCTCGGCAAACAGCCCTGCCTTGTCTTGGATGTTCATGCCGACATGCAGCATGACAGCCAGATCGAAACCGAAATCCGGCACCGGCATATCCAATGCGCTGCCGACCAGAAACGTCGTTTTGTGACCCAGCCCGACCAGATCACTCAACTCCGTGGCGGTTTCCACAAATTCCGGAGTCAGATCGATGCCGGTTACCGTCGAATCGTAGTGGTCCGCGACATATCGCGATGTACCGCCGATCCCGCACCCCACGTCCAGCACACGGGTGGCGTGATTTGGCGACAGTTGCGCGAACAGGTGGTCCGTCGCAGCAACGCCGCCGGTGTGGAATTCATCCCCGGCCTTCAGATCAGCCGCCGTGGCGGCATCGGGATCGACGCCGCTGGCTTGCAGCGCCTCTCTTACTCTTTGGGTCAGGGCACCGGTCGAATAGTGGCGCGCAACTGCGTTTTCGATCGTGGACATTTGCAATACCTCAGCGACAAAAATGGGGTGGAATACCCCAATCTATCACGAAATCAGCGTCGCATGGATGTCCATTGCAGCATCCCGCCCTTCAGCGACGGCTGTCACGGTCAGGTCGTCACCGCCTGACGCGCAATCGCCACCGGCCCAGACGCCATCCATCGAGGTTCGCCCCGGCCCGGTTACAGCGATCTTGTTGCCGTCCAGCGTCAGACCGTCCGGCGCGCCCTCCAGGGTCTGGCCGATAGCCTTGAGAACCTGATCGGCGCGCACCCGCGTGGTTTCGCCGGTTCCCGACAGCTTGCCGTCGACGGTTGCGGTATACTCCAGCTCGATCTCAGCCGCAGTGCCGTTGCCGTGAACTGCAACGGGTTGCACGTTGCACATGATCTTGACGCCATTGGCTGCGGCGAGATCCTGTTCATAGCGGCTGGCACCCATTGCGTCGCGGTCGCGGCGATAGGCGATGGTTACGTTTTCCGCGCCCAAAAGCTTCGATTTCACTGCTGCGTCCACCGCAGTCATGCCACCGCCGATGATCACGACATTGCGCCCTACCGGCAGGTTTGCCAGATCGTCCGCCTGCCGCACTTCGGCAATGAAATCAACCGCGTGATGCACGCCGTCCTTGTCCGCTCCTTCGGCACGCAGCGCATTTACGCCTGCCAGACCGATGGACAAAAACACCGCGTCATACGCATCCTGCAGCCCGTCCAAAGAAATCGTATCGCCAAGCGATGACCCGGTTTCGATCGCGATGCCGCCGATCTGCAGCAGCCAATCGACCTCGGCCTGGGCAAAGTTGTTCGTCGCCTTGTAGGCGGCAATGCCGTATTCGTTCAGCCCGCCGGGTTTCGGCCGGGATTCGTGGATAACCACATCATGGCCAAACATCGCCAAACGGTGCGCACAGGCCAAACCCGCCGGCCCTGCCCCGACAACCGCAACTGTTTTGCCGGTAGGGGCTGCGCGGTCAAACGGGTGTTCGCCCGCTGTCATCACGCTATCGGTTGCAAATCGCTGAAGCCGGCCAATCTCGACCGGTTTGCCTTCGGCGGTTTCGCGAACGCAGGCTTCCTCGCAGAGCGTTTCCGTAGGACAGACCCGGGCGCACATGCCGCCCAAGATGTTCTGATCCAGAATGGTCTTGCCCGCCGCTTCGGGCTGTCCCGCCTGAATCTGTCGGATGAACACCGGAATATCGATGTCCGTCGGACACGCCGTGACACATGGCGCGTCATAGCAGAAATAACACCGATCAGCAGCCACTGCCGCCTCGTGCGGCGCAAATGGCGGATGCAGATCCGCGAAATTCGAGGTCAGCTCATCGCTGGAAAGCCGCCCGGCCACGACGCCGGGAGCCATCTGGCCCTGTGCCATCACTCTACTCCCTGTAGATATGTTTGTTATGACCCCAGCTTGCCACAAACAAAAATTTTATCAATTGGTAAAATTTGCCAAATGGTCAAAAAATGCAAAATCCGGGCCGCGAGACCCGGATTTGGCGGATTATTGCTAGAAATTTATGCAGGTCTGAGGAAATCAGACCATTTCTTTCAGATGATCCAGTTTCATCCAGACTCTGGCGCCCTCAGGTCCGGCGGAGGCATTCAACGATGATCCGGGCGGCAGGCGCAGCCAGTCCCATCCCCCGAACTCTTCACCCGACTCGACAAAACTACCGTCAACGACAAAGATCTCGGCTCCGCCCGGCAGGTCGTGGGAAACCTGTTCACCCGCGGCCCAGGTGCGAACCTGCACATCCTCGCGCTGATCCTTGAACAACTGGGTCTCCTGACCCTGACCGATTGACTTGCGAACCTCGGTCCGGTCCTCAGGGTCAAACTGATGAAGCTTCACCAGAATGGTCGCTCCTTCCTGCGCGGAAGGCGTGTGCGAGGTTGTCGGAGGGTTGCGGACATAACTGCCAACAGGGAAATCCCCGGTTTCATCCTGAAACACACCGTCGAGAACCAGAAATTCTTCGCCACCGTCATGGGTGTGGGCCGCAAAGGCGCTTCCGGGCGCAAAGCGCACAATCGTCGTGGCGCGCGCCACTTCGTCGCCGATCCGGTCCAGCATCTTGCGTTCGACCCCGGCTGCGGGGGACTGAACCCAATCGGCCTCGTTGAAATGCACCGCTACTCGTTTCGTGAAGTCAGCATTGATAAGCATCCGCGTTCTCCTGATCAGAGTGTTTCCGTAGAATTGGCCCCTGCCCCGCGAATTGCAAACAGGTTCACGAAAACGTGGGGTTCCTGACTGAACGGTGGCTGCCGGTCAGCGCAGAGATTTTGACTGCATTCACCGCTTGATGTAGGCCGGTCCTTACAAAGAAACGTCGAACCCCGGTTTGGTCGAGAAAGAGAAAAATGCAGCAGGCGGACCACCCCAAATTCAACATCGTCATTATTGGTCAGAACAATCGTCTGCAATACGAGGCCATATTGTTCGCAGCTTCGCTGCGGCACAATTCGCCCGGCTTTGACGGAAAGCTGTTTGTCGCAGTTCCGCAGCCTGGACCGAAATGGAAACAGGATCCTCGCATACAGAACGAAGATGTCCTCAGGGCGCTGAAACAGCTTGGCGCGGAAATTCTGCCGTTCGAGAGCAATGTATTTGGCGAAAGCTATCCATACGGCAACAAGATCGAGGCGCTGCTGGCCCTGCCCGAAGGGGAGCCCTTTGTATTTTTTGACACCGATACGCTGATCACCGGCGACCTGACCAGTGTTCCGTTTGATTTCGATCGCCCCGGCGCGTCGCTGAAGGTCGAGGGGACGTGGCCCAAACCCACCCTTTACGGCCCCGGTTATGACGGCATCTGGCGCGCTCTGTACCAGCGGTTCGATCTGGATTTCGAAAGTTCTCTGGATACCAGCCAGCCACATGATTACTGGCGGAGATATCTGTATTTCAACGCGGGTTTCTTCTTTTATTCCTGCCCGCGCCGGTTCGGAGAGCGTTTCCTGCAGTTCGCCAAGACCATCCGCGACGAGAACCTGCCGGAACTTACCGCGCAAAGTCTTGATCCATGGCTGGACCAGGTTGCCCTGCCCCTGGTCATCCATTCATTCGGTGGCGGGCGCGATGCCCTGCCCCGTGGGTTGCTTGATGGTTCTGTCAGCTGCCACTACCGGTTGTTCCCATTGCTTTATGCGCGGGAAAGCGACCGGGTTGTCGAAGTGCTGGAAACGGTTGCAGCCCCCAACAAATTCAAAAAAGTGTTGAAGAACTATGAGCCCCTGAAAAAACTGGTCTTTCAGGGCAAGGGGGCCCGGGTCCGGGCCTTGTTCGACCGCGAGAACCTGCCTCAGCGCGAGCAGGTCATTCGAAACAAGATCAAATCCAACGGGCTTTGGCTGCGGTGATCCGGCCTTGGCAACGTGCGGCGACCATGTCGTTGTGTGTAAGCGGTTGATGCCCTACAGATTTTGACAAACATATTCCAAAGGGAGACTTTCGAAATGTCCAATGGCCCTACTTATGGCTTTGACACGCTGCAAATTCATGCGGGCGCGCGCCCTGATCCCGCGACCGGCGCGCGGCAGACACCGATTTACCAGACCACCGCATATGTGTTCCGCGATGCCGATCACGCAGCGGCGCTGTTTAACCTGCAGGAAGTGGGCTATATCTATTCACGCCTGACGAACCCGACAGTGGCGGTGTTGCAGGAACGTGTTGCAACGCTGGAAGGCGGCGTTGGGGCCGTGTGCTGTTCATCAGGCCATGCGGCACAGATCATGGCGCTGTTCCCGCTGATGGGGCCGGGTTGCAACGTGATCGCCTCGACCCGTCTGTATGGCGGCACGGTCACGCAGTTCAGCCAGACCATCAAACGCTTTGGCTGGTCGGCCAAGTTTGTGGACACCGACGATCTTGAGGCCGTCAAGGCCGCCATCGACGAAAATACCCGCGCCGTTTTCTGCGAATCCATTGCCAACCCCGGCGGCTATGTCACCGACATCCGCGCATTGGCCGATGTCGCGGACGAGGCGGGTGTGCCGCTGATCGTGGACAACACCTCGGCCACGCCATACCTTTGCCGCCCCATCGACCAAGGTGCGTCATTGGTCGTGCATTCGACGACAAAATACCTGACCGGCAACGGTACCGTGACCGGCGGTTGCATTGTGGATTCGGGTAAATTCGACTGGTCCGCCAGCGACAAGTTCCCGTCACTCAGCGCGGCGGAACCTGCCTATCACGGCCTGAAATTCCACGAAACCTTCGGGCCACTGGCCTTTACTTTCCACAGCATTGCGGTTGGTCTGCGCGACCTTGGCATGACGATGAACCCGCAGGCGGCGCATTACACCCTGATGGGCATTGAAACGCTGAGCCTTCGGATGCAGCGCCATGTGGAAAACGCCGAGAAGATCGCAACGTGGCTGGAGGCCGACGATCGCGTGGAATACGTAACCTATGCCGGCCTGCCTTCGTCGCCTTATCATGAGCGGGTGCAGCAGCATTATCCCAAGGGCGCGGGTGCGCTGTTCACCTTTGCCATAAAAGGCGGGTACGAGGCCTGTGTGAAGCTGGTGAACGCGCTGGAGATTTTCAGCCATGTGGCGAACCTGGGTGATGCGCGATCGCTGATCATCCATTCGGCTTCGACCACGCATCGGCAACTGACAGCGGAACAGCAGGAGGCGGCAGGCGCCAGCCCGAATGTGGTTCGGGTCTCTATCGGGATCGAGGATGCGGATGATCTGATCGCCGATCTGGATCAAGCTCTGGCCAAAGCCTGCACCTGACACAAAGTGAGCGGCATCATGTCTGAACATAAGATCAACGATCTGGGCCAACCTATCGGGGCGCCGGTAAAGGGGGACTTTCCGCGCCCCCTGCCCCCGCGCAGTGCGATGCAGGGGCGGTACTGTTCGGTGGTGCCGCTTGACGAAACCCTGCACGCGCCCGGCCTGTTCCGGGCGTTTGCACAGGATATGGACGGTCGGAACTGGACCTACCTGCCGTACGGCCCATTTGACTCGGAAAACGCGTTTGCCGAGTGGCTGAAAGCGAGTTGCACAGGCCCGGACCCGTTGTTTCATACCGTTCTTGATGCAGATGGAATCCCTGTTGGCATTGCATCGTATCTGCGGATTGAGCCATCAGCAGGCTCGATTGAAGTCGGCCATATTCATTTTTCGCCGCTATTGCAGCGAAAGCCATCTTCGACAGAAACCATGTATCTGATGATGCGGCGTGTGTTCGATGAACTGGGCTATCGCCGATACGAATGGAAATGCGACGCGTTGAATGCCCCATCGCGTCAGGCAGCCGAACGTCTTGGGTTTACATTCGAAGGCGTTTTCCGGCAGGCGACACATTACAAAGGACGCAATCGGGATACGGCATGGTTCGCCATCATCGACACGGATTGGCCACGCATACGCGACGCATTTGAAGCCTGGCTTTCACCGGACAATTTTGATGCGACGGGCCAGCAACGTGAATCCCTGATGGCCCGCCAGACGGATTGAGCGTTACTCGGCGATTTCGAATACCATTGATACGTTCGCCTGAACCGAAATCTCACCTCCGGCGACGGGAATGCCGCCCGCATCCGCGGCCGCAAACTCGGCCACGCGCATCAACGGCCGCGGGCCGCCACCACCCACGGTGATCGAGACGACCTGGCCCAGCTCAACCCCTGCAGCCTCCGCCAGTTGTCCAGCCTTTTCCCTAGCATCCGCGACAGCGTCTGCACGCGCCTTGGCCGCAAGCGGTTTGGGATCCTGAACGCTGAAGCTCAGCCCGCCAAAGTCATTTGCGCCCCCTTCGATCACGGCGTCGAGGATCGGCCCCAGATTGGACAGGTCCCGCACCCGGACAAATACGCGGTTCGAGGCGACGAATCCCGTAATCTTTTGACGGTCGCCGTTCTGGATGTCGCGCCCGCCCCAAAGTGGCGACAATGACAAATCGCGGGTCTGGATGTCGCGCGCCTCAAGCCCTGCCTGTTCCAGCCGGGACAGAATCTGAGCAACCGCCTCAGAGGTTGCCTGCATGGCTGCGGCGGCCTCGGTGTTTTCGTTTGTGACGCCAAGCGTGATGGTCGCCATGTCCGGTGCGGCCTCGGCCGTGCCTGTGCCGTCAACAATGATGCGACGTTCTTGCGCATTGGCCATTCCAGCTGCAGTAACGGCAAGCATCATCACGAGAAAAGCAATGTTCTTCAATGTGATCTCTCCTGTTGTTGTACCTAATAGATGGGTTGGCAAGCCTTCGCCGCACAAGGGGAGAATTCGGCTTTTTCTTTCCCTCGGCGATATCCTGCTTTAATCTCGCCGCGTGAACGCCGGGGCGTTTGCGCAAGACTGACAATTACGGTTCCGCCAGATTATGAAGCCTGCCTTTACGCTGTCTTTTTCCGTTGAAGGAATTTCGCTGCTGCACCATGCGGACGGCGAATGGTACAGTGTTGGTTCCGTTTCGCTGGACACGCCTGATCTGAAGGCGGCGTTCGAAGATCTGCGCGCAAAGGCCTTTGCCCTTGAAAACGATCTGAGTTGCAGGGTTGTGCTGCCTGATCCGCAAATCCGGTATCTGACGGTTGAGACAGAAGATCTTGACGACGCAGAGCGGATAGCGCGGATTGAGGAAGTCCTTGGCGAGGCAACGCCCTATGCATTGTCGGACCTTGCGTATGACACTGAAGCCTCAGGGACCACGACCTATGTAGCCGCCGTCGCCAAGGAGACGCTGGCCGAGGCCGGAACTTTTACAACCGAGCACGGTTTCAGGCCGGTATTGTTTTCGGCTGAACCTGCGGACGGTGAGTTCCCCCGGATACCGGATTTTCAGGAAGCACCTGAGATCACCGTCGCAGTTGCACCCGAACCGGAAAGCCCAGCGCCCGAGGTGAGCGTCGCAATTGAGCCCGAACCGGAAAATCCTGCACCTGAGGAGAGCGAGGTCGAAGAACCCGCCGCCGAGGCTGCTTTGGAGGAACAACCGGATACGGAGCCCGCGGACCCGCCGTCTGATTCTGAAGAGGCCAGCTTTTCCTCATGCCGCCGTCCTACTTTGGACGACACCGAGGAAGAAACAGATGCACTGCCCGAAGCCGAAGCTGCCGAAGCAGACAGTGAAGAAAAGCAGTCAGTCGTAGAAAGCGATGCGGACTTGCCGCCTGCAACCCCCGTTCATCCGATTGCCGAACCTGCTGTCCCAGCAAATTTCAATGCCCTGCCGAACGTGGGTAAGGGGGCAATGGATGAAACAGAGCGCCTGACAATCTTTGGCGCGCGGGGCCGCAAAAAATCCCGTATCGGGATCACGGCTCCTGTGGCTGCATCGGTCGTTTTGGCCTGCATTGTAATTGGCGGATGGGCCTTGTGGCCGCAGGGGGATGAAGCGGCAGAGTTACCGCAGCCAGAAACGCGGACAGCGTTTGTCGATTCTGCCCAGCCTGAGAACGATGTTGGCAACGCGTCAGACGACGTTCCGCAGGACCCACCTGAAACGGCTAAGGACCCAGACCAACCTGTCGACCCCAATACAACGGATACGGCTATCCTGGACGCACTTGAGGTCGAACCGACACCCGTTGACACGGTGCAACGTGATCCTGTGGCGGAACAGGCGCAACTGGAGGCTACCGGCGTATCGCCCGAACCTCCGCAAGCTCTGCTGGAAAGGGCGTTGGAACCTGCGGACGATCTATATCTCGCGTCAATCGATCGATCTGATTTGTCACAAGATGCGCTTGCCCTGCCCGGCGCGCAAAGTTTTGACACCGATTTTCCGGTTGAGCAGGCCGGACTGCCGACTGCTGCCGGAACCCAGTTCGAACTGGATGATCGGGGTCTGGTTACCGCAACCGAGGATGGCACGCTCAATCCTGATGGGGTGATCGTGTATCTGGGAAGACCTGCCCGTGTCCCGCCGGACGTGCCAGTTCGGTTTGAAGAAGAGCCGGTGGTGGATGAAGCGCAGGAACGTCTTGCCGGTCTTCGCCCGGCACCGCGCCCCGATGATCTGGTCGAAAGCTTTGAACGGCAGCAACTTGGCGGGCGCTCGCTTGAAGAACTTGCTGGCGTTCGCCCAAAGTTGCGCCCGGAATCGCTGCAGGTAGAACCACAGGTCGACGAAACGCCAACGGCTTTGGCCGTTGTGCTGGTGCCCCGCCCGAAATTGCGGCCTGTCACCGCCGCGCCTGCGGTTGAACGGCCAAAAGCGAACAGCGATGGGTCGCTTGGCTCAACAGCGGCAGTAAGCGGCGGAACTGAGGCCGGTACCTTCACGCCCAAATCGGTTTCGCCCAAAATACCAAGCTCGGCTTCGGTCGCGCGTCAGGCCACATTGGACAACGCCATCAACCTGCGCCGCGTCAATCTGATCGGGGTCTACGGAACCCCTTCCAATCGGCGGGCGCTGATCCGTCTTCCAAGCGGCCGCTACAAAAAGGTCAAAATCGGAGACCGTCTTGACGGTGGCCGGGTACTTGCAATCGGCGACAGCCAGTTGGTCTATCAAAAAAGCAGCCGGAACGTGACCTTGACCATGCCGAACAGCTGATCCGGGGCAACGGCTGACAAAAGGCGCGCGGACGTAAGCCTGAGACAGCTTAATGTCCGCACACCGACTGAGTAATCAGGCCAATCAGGCGGCTGGTATTTCCCCCGACTCGATCTGCTCGCGCTCGATGGATTCGAACAGAGCCTTGAAGTTGCCTTCGCCGAAACCGTCATCGCCCTTGCGCTGGATGAATTCGAAGAAGATCGGGCCAATTACTGTTTTCGAGAAGATCTGCAGCAGAATCTTCGTCTCGCCCCCATCGACCACACCTTCGCCATCGATCAGGATGCCGTGTTTCATCATGCGATCTTTCGGTTCGTCATGCCCCTGCACACGGTCATAGGACATGTCGTAGTAGGTTTCGTTCGGACCGGGCATGAATTTCAGCCCCTTCGCGGCGATGGCATCAGTAGAGCCATAAATGTCATCCGACCCCACCGCGATATGCTGAATGCCTTCGCCCTTGTATTTCTTGAGGTAGGAAACGATCTGCCCGGTTTCACCGCGGTCTTCGTTGATCGGAATGCGGATGCGGCCACAAGGCGATGTCAATGCACGGCTGAATAGGCCGGTGAATTTACCCTGAATGTCAAAGAAGCGGATTTCCTTGAAGTTGAACAGGTCGCCGTAGAATTTGAACCACTTGTCCATGTTGCCTTTGTAGACATTGTGGGTCAGGTGATCGAGGTAGTAGAACCCGTCGCCGCGCGGCTTGGATTGCTTCAGCCACTCGAACTCTTCGTTGTATGGCGACGTGTCGTGATACTGGTCCACAAAATAGAGCAGAGAGCCGCCGATGCCTTTGATCGCCGGGACATCCATGGTCTTGTCGGCGGCATCATAAGGTTCCGCGCCTTTCGCGATCGCATGCTCGTAGGCCTGCTGCGCGTCAACGACACGCCAGCCCATCGCCGGTGCACAAGGGCCATGAGCATCAACGAATTTTGCCGCAAAACTGTCCGGATCGGCGTTCAGAATATAGGTGACATCGCCTTGCTGCCAAAGCTCGACCAAGGGCTTGTTCTTGTGCCTGGCGGTAAGTTCGAATCCCATTTTCGCGAACAGGTCGCGCAGTTCCTGTGGTTCAGGATGCGCGAATTCGACAAATTCGAACCCGTCAGTACCGGCCGGGTTTTCGTCAGTGATAGTGGATTTAGGGGCGTTGTGCGGGAAAGGACCCATGGCGCATCTCCGTGAAACAGGAATTTCTTTGCTGATTCCAAAATACGCTTTATCTGATGCTGTTTCTGCGCGTTCTTTTCCTGTAACCTAACAGTGTATGCGGAAAGTACGCACGAAGTTCAGGATTTTTGGAGAATCGCCGCACATGCTGGATGCAACTGACGCACGCCTGCTGGCCGCGCTGCAAGAGAACGCCCATTTGACCTCGCACCAGTTGGGAGAGATGCTGCACCTGTCCCCCAGTCAGGCGGGTCGGAGACGTCAAAGACTGGAAGCTGACGGACTTATCACCGGATATGCCGCCAAGTTGGACCCGCAAAAGCTGGGGCTTCGGGTACAGGGCTTTGTTCAGGTTCACCTTGGTACGCACGGGCCCGATCAATCGGCCAGTTTCGCGCGCATGGTGGACCTGCGTCCCGAGATCACAAGCGCCTGGACCATGACCGGTGAGGCGGATTATCTGCTGCATGTCTATTGCGACGATCTTCCGGCGCTCAACCGCTTGCTTCACGAAGTGATCCTGCCGCATCCTGCGGTAGCACGCGTTCAAAGCCAGATCGTCATGGACCAACTCAAACGCGATGCTCCACTGCCCACCTGACGGGGACGAGAAAGGACAGACATGGAAGAATTCCTATACCAGGCCTCGATATATCTGGCTGCCGCTGTCATCGCGGTACCATTGTCAGCGCGCTTGGGATTGGGGTCGGTTCTGGGATACCTGGCAGCAGGTATCGCCATCGGGCCGGTGTTTGGACTTGTCGGCGCTGAAACCGAAAGCCTTCAGCACGTTGCGGAATTCGGCGTTGTCATGATGCTGTTCCTCATCGGACTGGAATTGGAGCCGCGCGCCTTATGGGATATGAGGGACAAGCTGCTGGGGCTTGGCGGGTTGCAGGTCGCGATGTCGACAATCGCTATTGCCGCTGTTGCCTTCTATGCCAATCACCCGTGGTCAGTCTCGCTGGCGGTTGGCCTGACTTTGTCGTTGTCTTCGACTGCAATCGTTCTTCAGACGCTGTCTGAAAAGGGGTTGATGCAGACAAACGGCGGGCGGGCCACATTTTCGGTACTGCTGACGCAGGATATCGCGGTTATTCCCATTCTGGCCTTTCTGCCATTGCTGGCCATTTCCCCAGGGCTTCACATTGAAAGCGATGGTTCGATCGACCGGGGTTCGGGGGCGGCACATGGTGTTGACGCCCACCATTCCCTTTCGCTGGTCGAGGGTCTGCCCGGTTGGGCGGTTACGCTGGTTACAATTGGCGCAGTGGTGTTTGTCGTGCTTGCGGGTGTGTACCTGACGCGGCCTCTGTTCCGTTTCATCCACGCCACGCGCCTGCGGGAAATGTACACCGCGCTGGCCCTAATGATCGTCGTGGGAATTTCGTTCCTGATGATGCTTGTTGGCCTGTCACCCGCGCTGGGAGCTTTTCTGGCCGGCGTCGTTCTGGCCAGTTCCGAGTTCCGCCACGAAATGGAAAGCGACCTTGAACCGTTCAAGGGGCTATTGCTGGGGCTGTTCTTCATCACTGTCGGCGCCGGAATAAATGTCGGCTATTTCTTCAGTGAACCTCTGGACCTGCTTGGGCTGGCGCTGCTGGTCATTCTGGCCAAAGGGATCATCCTGTTCCTCGTGGGCCTTGCCTTCAAACTGCGCGGGCGGGATCACTGGCTGTTTACGCTGGGGCTGGCGCAGGCAGGTGAGTTTGGTTTCGTCCTGCTGGCATTTTCCACGCAGCAGAATGTCATACCGCCCGATCTGTCGCAGAAACTGCTGATGATCATCGCGTTGACGATGCTGATCACGCCGCTGCTGTTCATCATCTTTGACATGGTGTCCCGGCGGATCGGGGATGCCAGCCCGGAACCCGAACCGGATCAGATCGACGAGAAAGGGCCGGTGATTATCGCTGGTATTGGGCGCTTTGGTCAGATCGTGAACCGGCTGGTGCAGGCCAGCGGATTCAAAACCGTGGTTCTGGATCACGATATCGAGACGATCCAGCTTATGCGTCGTTTCGGGGTAAAGGGATTTCTGGGCGATCCGACCCGGCCCGAGCTGCTGCGTGCGGCAGGGCTGGAAAAGGCCGAGGTTCTGGTGGCCGCCATGGACGACTACAAACAGGTCACGCGGCTTGTGGGCTATGCCCGCCGTCAACGCCCTGATCTGCACATCATCGCGCGGGCGCGGGATCGCAACCATGTCTATGAATTGTATCAGGCCGGTGCAAACGACATCGTGCGCGAGATGTTCGACAGTTCACTGCGCGCCGGACGCTATGTCCTTGAGAACATTGGCCTGAGCGAGTACGAGGCCGCGCAGGCCGAGCAGACGTTTTATCATCATGACCGAAATACGGTCCGTGATCTGGCCGAGTTGTGGATACCGGGCATGCCTACCGCCGAGAACAAGAAGTATATTGATCGGGCGCAGCAGTTGCAGAAGGAACTGGAAACCGCACTTTTGGAACTGGCTGAAGAGCACGCCAAAAAGTCGGCGTGACCCGGGCGCCTGCCCGGGTCTGCGCTGTGATCAGTTGTCTGAAACGCCAGCCTCGGCAAAAGTCGCCATACCAGAGTGGCAGGCGACGGCCGATTTCACGATATTGATGGCAAGCGCCGCGCCCGAGCCTTCGCCCAGACGGAGGCCTAGACTGAGCAAAGGTGCCTTGCCCAGTTTCTCAAGCATTGCGCCATGAGCGCCCTCAGCGCTTTGGTGGCCAGCAACGGTGTGATCCAGCGATCCGCTGGCGGATTGGGCCAGACAGGCCGCTGCGGCTGAGCAGATAAAGCCATCCAGCACTACTGGAATGCGCAGCACGCGTGCCGCAGCAATTGCGCCGGCCATGGCTGCAATTTCGCGCCCGCCCAGACAGCGCAGAATTTCAAGGCCGTCCTTCGATCCGCCGTGAAGCGCAACACCTTCGGCAACAACGCGGGTCTTGTTTGTCAGACCTGCGTCATCAACGCCGGTTCCCCGCCCGGTCCAGTCCGCCGCGTCCCCACCAAAAAGCGCGCAAGCAATTGCGGCGGCAGGTGTGGTGTTGCCAATGCCCATCTCTCCGACGACCAACAGGTCGGACCCGGCATCGACCGCGTTCCAGCCCGCCTGAAGCGCTTCCAGCAACTCGTCCTCGCTCATCGCGGGGGCTTGTGTGAAATCCGCGGTGGGGCGGTCCAGCTCAAGCGCATGCACGTCCAGTTTGGCACCCGCTGATTTGGCAAGCTGATTGATCGCGGCCCCGCCGTGCTGAAAGTTCAGAACCATCTGTTCCGTCACTTCTGCGGGAAAGGCAGAAACGCCTTGCGCGGTGACACCGTGGTTTCCTGCAAACACGATGACCTGCGGCGCAGAGACCTGTGGCCGCGCATCCCCGCGCCAACCCGCATACCAGATCGCCAAATCCTCCAACCGACCCAAAGCTCCGGGTGGTTTGGTCAGTTGTCCGTTTCGCTCTTCTGCGCCTTGTGTCGCCGCACTGTCCGGCCCCGGCGCATTGGAGAGCAGATCACGGAAGGAATTCAGGTCTTTGAGATCGGGCAGCATGTAAAGCCTCGTTGCATCAGAGTGGTCCTGCGTGTTTAACCAATGCACTCGATGCCACAAGACCCTGAAAGGCCTGGGAGTGATCAAAAACGACACACACCTGATTTCTGCGTGGGACATCCCTGTGGCGCTTGTGCTGCTGACACGCCTGCCCCTGCCTGCATTGCCCGAGCAGAAATTCGCGCGGCAACAACAGGCAGTCTGGGCCTTCCCTATTGCCGGGCTTCTGGTTGGGCTTCTGGCTGGCGCTATTGGCTGGATAAGCCTCGCCGCCCAGATACCGGCGTCTATTTGTGCCGTGCTGGCTGTGGCGACCCTGATCCTCTCGACCGGGGCAATGCACGAAGACGGCTTTGCCGACACTGCTGACGGGCTCTGGGGCGGGTTTACCAAAGAGCGCCGACTGGAAATCATGAAGGACAGCCATATCGGGACCTACGGCGTTCTGGCGCTGATCCTGTCCCAGCTGCTGCGCGTTCTCGCGGTTGGCGCCCTATTTGGATCGGGTGCGATTTGGGGCCTGGTGGCCGCCGCCACATGGTCGCGTGCACTGATGCCCACGCTTATGTGCGCGTTACCAAATGCGCGAGGATCGGGCTTGAGCCACCGGGTCGGCACCCCGCCGACACGGGCGGCAGCACTGGGGCTTTTTCTGGCCTTATTGATCTGCCTAATGACGATCGGCACGCAGGCGTTGGTGCCTATGATGGTCGCGGGTCTGGCCGCGTTCATTCTGGCCGCGATTGCCAAAAGGAAAATCGGTGGTCAGACCGGTGACATTCTGGGTGCGACACAGCAGATGAGTGAAATCGCCTTTTTGGTCGCGTTGATCGCCCAGCTTAACTGACGCCTCCAGTCTCGATCCTCAATAACCCACCACAATGCTTGCAGTGGACCGCGTCCGGATCGTGCCGATACAGCCCGCATCCCCCGCACTTGTGCCGCACCTTCTGAGGCATGAAAATGGCCTGCGCCAGCCGTACGAACAGGGCCACGCCAACGACCATGATAAAGACCGAGAACAGCTTGCCGAACGGCGTTTGCAGGGTAATATCGCCAAAACCGGTCGTGGTGAGCGTCGCCATCGTAAAATAAAGCGCATCGATGTAAGGCGTTTCGCTGGTTTCCGGGATGAAATAAACCAGTACCGCCGTTGCTGTTGCAAACACAAAAACCAGCAGGTTGATGGCCGCGATAACCGCATCTTCGTGAGTGCGGAAAAACACGCTGTCGCGGCGAAGATCCCTAAGCAGGTGATATGAGTGAATGAGGCGCAGGGCGCGGAGGATACGAAGAAAAGCCAGATTGCCCGTCAGAAACGGATCGAGCAGAAGAGAAATGATAACGACGATGTCGGCAATTGTGTAAATTTTCCGCAGTAACTGCCACTTGTTCCTTGCGATCCACAGGCGTGCCGAAAAATCCAGGAGAATAAGGAAGCCAACTGCCCAGCTGGCCGCGACAATGAGTGGCCCGTGATCTATGTGTGCGGTTGCCACAAAGAACACGATTGTAACCGCGTCAAACAGGATCAGGAAATATCGGAACCAGACTGGTATCGTTCCGGTTCCGATATATAGAAATCTTACCAGTTGCTTTAGCCGCACCATCTATCACTCCGCCCTCCACACCATTTTAAGTGGGAAAACAGGAACAGATGCAACTTTTTGAAACAAAAAAGGCCGCCCGAATGGGGCGGCCCTAATGCATCAATTGTGTAGTGTCAGGCTGCGCGCGACATCAGAACTTCGTCCACCTGCTTGGCGGCCAAGATCTCGTCCCCACCGGAAACTGCCGCCACTTCGCGGGTCAGGCGTTCCAGCGCTGCTTCGTACAGCTGACGCTCAGAGTAGCTTTGTTCGCGCTGATCGTCGGTACGGTGCAGATCACGAACAACTTCGGCGATCGAGATCAGGTCGCCGGAATTGATCTTTTGCTCATATTCCTGCGCCCGGCGGGACCACATGGCCCGCTTGACCTTTGCCTTGCCTTTGAGCGTTTTCATCGCCTGGCTGATCACGTCCGGCGAACTGAGGGACCGCAAGCCGGATTCAGTGACCTTGTTGGTCGGAACCCGAAGCGTCATCTTGTCCTTCTCAAAAGAGATCACGAACAGCTCGAGCGAGAACCCTGCGACTTCCTGTTCCTCGATCGAAACGATCTGTCCCACGCCATGCGCAGGGTAGACAACATAGTCGTTGGGGCGGAATTCGAGCTTTTTCGACTTGGTCATTCACGTGTATCCTTGGCTGTAGACCGGATTGCGAGCAACAAAAAGCCACAAGCGGAGCGTTCACAGCCCCGGCTGGCGGCGTAATTGTCACAAAATTAAAACCCCAAAGCGAGCATACTTTCGGAGCGCATCCCAGTTTCTGTCATCATATTGAGAACCAGTATACCACAAAAAAGCGGCACCTGAAAGCTAACCCCGCATAAATCGGGCACTAAGTCCTGTTTTCAAGGGGCTGCGCGCGATGTTTCGCTGGCAGGCAGGAAGCCCTGCGGCACGAATCGCTTAGCCGCCTTCGCCGGGTGCTTCCGAGAAGTACTTGTCCAGTTTGCCTTCTTCACCGTCACGTTCTTCGGCCTCGGGCAAGGGATCTTTCTTGGTTACGATCACCGGCCATTGTTCGGCGAATTTGCGGTTGAATTCGACCCACTGTTCCATACCAGGCTCAGTATCGGGGCGGATCGCATCGGCTGGGCATTCCGGTTCGCACACGCCACAGTCAATGCACTCGTCCGGGTGAATGACCAACGCATTCTCGCCCTCATAGAAACAGTCGACCGGACAAACTTCGACACAGTCGGTGTATTTGCAGGCGATGCAGTTATCGGTGACAACGTAGGTCATGGTCGGAATCCACTTGAGGTTTGGGCGACTAGCTAAATCAGAGTGGCCCCCGCTTCAAGGGTGGATCACTCGTTGGAACGGCGAGAAAGATCAATTGCGCGCCGATCCTTCTTGGAAGGGCGACCTTTTCCCTCGAATTTGGGATTGTCCAAAGGTTTGTCCCGCTTTTCCGACAAATCGGCGTAAAGCGTTTGCGCCTCGGTTGCCGGGCCGCGGCGTTCGCCCAACGCCTCGATCCGAACGACACGAATGGCACGCCCCTGAGAAAACGTCAGTACGTCTCCGGGCCCGACAGCTTGCGCCGGTTTGAGGGCCCGGTTTCCGTTCACCCGCACATGACCGCCGCTGACCTGTTTGGCGGCAAGGCTGCGGGTCTTGAAGAACCGCGCCTGCCACAGCCATTTGTCGATCCGCAGTTTGGCCTGTGCTTCGGCCATCGTCGGTCAGTTACCTTCCTTCAACCCCATCAGCGCCGCAGCGAACGGGTTGTCCGGGTCAATCGCCTTTTCCTTTTTCGGCGGCCGTGCAGTAAAGGTCTTGCCACCCTGTTGCGGCTTGCCACCTTTCTTGCCGTGCGGCTTGCCACGACCGTCCTGCGGTTTTCCACGCGGTTTGCCCTTGGGCTGACCCTGACGCTGTTCGCGGCGCGGTCCCCGGTCGGCCTGACGCTGGCGACCCCAGGTAAAGGTATAGAACACTTCGACCTCGGGCTCGTCCGCTGTCGGCTCCGCGACCGGGGCCTCGGCCGCCGCCTCGGGGCTTTCAGTGGCCTCGGCTGACGCCTCGGCGGGTGCCGAAGTTTCTTCTGCAGTGCCTTCGGTCGCTGGCGCCTCTTCAACGGCAGGTTGTTCGGGCGCTTCTGCGGCAGGTTGTTCGTCTTTGACTACGTTTTCCGCCGGTGCGACTTTGGCTTTCTCGCGCTCGCCCTTCTCGGCCTTATAGCCCAGCCCCTGCATCAGATCGGCGAACTGTTCGAGTGTCATGCCCGTGATCGAAAGCATGTCGGGCTTGGCTTCAAACCCGCCACGGCTGTCTTCCGAGCGCAACATGTCGGCCAGACGCTCTAGCATGTCGATGCGGATCGAACGCTCACCTGCTGCGCGATAGCCGCATTTGGTGTCATATCCATTGGGCGCATCCTTGGCCGTCGGAACAGTCACAAGGCCCGGCGGCGGCGCTTCGGGAAATTCCTGCAGGCCTTCAGCCAGGGACCACAACACCAGACGCAGGCGCGTCGGCGCAGGCTTCAGCAGCAAGGGCATGAATATAGTGAACTGACCAAAGCGGATCCCATGTTTGCGCAGGGCACCGCGAGCATCCTGATCAAGGTCCTTGACCTCTTGCGCTACATCCGCGCGTGGCAGAACGCCCAGTGCTTCGACCATGCGGAAGGCAAAGCCTTTGGCCAGACCGGACAGTTCCTCGTCGCGGGACAGGTTCAGCAGTGGCTCGAACAATGCCGCCACCTTGCGGTCGATGAAGTGCTGCAGACGGCGCTGCACCTTCTGTTCGACGTCAGGGCCAGCGGCCTCATCCACAAATACTTCGACCTGCGGCTTAAGCGGCTCAGCCCCGGCAACAAGCTTGCCGACAGCATATTCGCCCCACATCAGGCCACCCTGATCGGTAAAATCTATTTCGGTATCCGGCGCATTGTAGAAGCGGTCGGCACGCAGATGGAATTGCGGTGCCAGCGCCTGCATCGATGCCGATTTCAGGGCTTTCGCCTCGGCTCCTTGCGCGCTTTTGTCCGGAATGAACCGGAACCCTTCCAGACGACCGACGAATTCGCCTTCGACAGTCACTTCACCCTTGTCATTTACTTCGGCCAAAAGGGCCTCCTTCTGTTTGAGCCGGCGCAACAAAACGGACGTGCGCCGGTCCACAAATCTTTGAGTCAGACGGTCATGCAACGCGTCCGACACCCTGTCTTCTACAGCGCGGGTTTCTGCGCGCCAATGTGATTCGTCACGCACCCAGCCGTTTCGTTGCGCAACATATGTCCAGGTGCGAATATATGCCAACCTTTTGGACAATGCATCGATATCCCCATCCGTTCGGTCAATGCGGCGAATCTGCCGCGCCATGAAATCGGCGGGAATGGCGCCGCGTTCGTGAAGGTGGCCATAGATCACCTCAAGCAGGCTGGCATGTTCGGCGTGGCTGATATCGCGAAAATCGGGGATTCGGCAAACATCCCACAGCATGCGGATAGATGGACCATCGCTTGCGCGCGCTGCAATCTCGGCCACTTGCGACAGGGATTTCAGGACGTTCAGGTCGTCGGCAGGGCGCGCCTTGGTCAGGTGTTCGCCGCTTGGGCTGACTTCAAGCGAGTCGATCAGAGCATCGACCGAGCCAAACCGAAGGGCGGCATTCCGCCAATTCAGCTTTTTCAGTGGCGTAAATCGGCTGTCCATAATGGCCTGCGCAACACCCTCGTCCAAAGGCGGGGCTTCACCCGTCACGCCAAAGGTGCCGTCCGACATCCCCCGCCCTGCCCGGCCGGCGATCTGGGCCAGTTCATTCGGGGCCAAGGGCCGCATTCGCCGCCCGTCGAATTTGGACAGCGCCGAAAACGCCACGTGATTCACATCGAGGTTGAGGCCCATCCCGATGGCGTCGGTGGCCACGAGGTAATCGACCTCGCCATTCTGATAAAGCGCCACCTGCGCGTTCCGGGTCCGCGGGCTGAGCGCACCCATGACAACCGCCGCACCGCCCTTTTGACGGCGGATCAGTTCGGCGATTGCATAGACGTTTTCCACGGAAAACCCGACGATCGCACTGCGGGGCGGCATCCTGCTGATCTTTTTCGAACCGGAATAGACCAGTTGAGACATCCGCTCGCGGCGAACGAACTGCGCTTCGGGGACAAGCGCGGCAATTGGACCGCGCATGGTATCCGCGCCCAGAAACAGCGTTTCGTGCGTTCCGCGAGCGCGCAGCAGGCGATCCGTGAAAACATGGCCGCGTTCGGGATCGGCGCAGAGCTGGATTTCGTCAATCGCCACAAAATCCGCGCCCATTCCTTCGGGCATAGCTTCGACGGTACAGACCCAGTATTGGGTGCGGGGCGGCACGATACGCTCTTCGCCGGTGACCAGCGCGACAACCGATGGGCCGCGAATGGCGACGATCTTGTCGTAGACCTCGCGCGCCAGCAGGCGCAACGGCAGGCCGATAACGCCGGACCGGTAACCCAGCATGCGCTCAACTGCGTAATGAGTCTTGCCTGTGTTCGTCGGGCCGAGAACGGCCACTATTCGGGATGACCCGCTCACCTTTGCCCCCTGCCCCGGCATCGGAGCGCTAGAGTGCCTTGCCCTCGATCCGGGGCTTCAGCCGATTCAGGGCATTGGTTACTTCCTCGTGATGGGGATGTATAGCCAGAGCGCGTGAATAGGCCTCATACGCCTGTTCGGGCTTGTCGATCACTTCGAAAATCAGACCAAGCCCATAGATCGCGTCATACTGATTGGGATTCAGGGTCAGTGCGTGTTCCAGATCGGCTACGGCCATCCCGAACCGCTCCATCCCGAACAGGGCCGAAGCCCGGGCGTGCCATCCTTCGGCAAAGTCCGGAGCGTGATCGGTAAGAGCTGTCAGATGATCAAGCGCCGCGTAAACATCGCCTTTTTCCAGCGCTTCGCGCCCCCTCTCAAGCAACAGATCGCCCGAAGCGGAACCGGACTGTTCCCAGATCGCCTTGAGCTGCCTGTCGATTCCAATGGCCTGAACCGGGTCGGCCTGCGAAAGTTGTTCGAGCAGGTCTGTTTCGTTTCCGGAATCAGCCACCTGCGCGGTACCACTTCCGGAAAACATGACTATGAACGCGATTGCCGCGACGATACCTTTGAGATTGGTGTTTTCAATGCTCATAACAGAGTTCACTGTAGCGTAGCGCCTGAGGATGTCCAATCACGGCGCTGAAACAACACGAGGAATACCATGAGTGACATTCTTGAAAAAGCGGCAGCTGCACTGAACGAGAAACTGGCAGGCGGCGGCTTTGATGCTTCCGCCAAGTTCGCAATTGCCGATCTGGGCGCTATTGTTCTGGATGGTGACGGCGCGCGCGTCAGCGACGACGAAGCCGATGTGACCCTCAGCGCCGATGCGGATACGTTCGAACAGATCCTCAGCGGCGAGATGAACCCGACCGGCGCATTCATGTCCGGTAAACTCAGCGTGGATGGCGATATGGGAATTGCCATGAAATTAGCCTCGGTGCTGGCCTGATGAGTTTGACGCCGGCCCCTTTTTTCGAAGACGTGGCCGGCGGACCCGCCGGTGGAACAGCGCACTGGATTCAGACCTCGGACGGCAAACGCATTCGCGTCGGCCACTGGCGACCTGAAAACAAACCGACCGGAACTGTGATGATGTTTCCGGGTCGGACGGAATACATTGAAAAATACGGCAATGCGGCGGGCGAATTCGTTGGGCGCGGCTTTGCCTTTCTGGCGATTGACTGGCGGGGTCAGGGGCTGGCGGACAAGCTGTTGCCCGACCCGCGCGTGGGACATGTCGATAAATTCACGGACTATCAGCGCGACGTTTCTGCAACGCTGAAACTGGCCGAGGAACTCAATCTGCCCAAACCGTGGTATGTGATCGGGCATTCCATGGGTGGTGCGATTGGTCTGCGCGCGGCGATGGAGAACAATTGCTTTGCAGCCTGTGCCTTTACCGGGCCGATGTGGGGCATTTATTTTACCCCCATCATGAAGCCGCTGAGTTGGGTCACGGCCTATTGGGGGCCCAAATTCGGCCTTGGCACCAAAACGCCGCCAACGACATCTCTGGAAAGCTATGTGGCCACGCAACCGTTTGACGGGAATGTGCTGACCCGCGATCCGGCAATGTATCAGATGATGAAAGACCAACTGGCGGCCCACCCAGAGCTTGCACTTGGCGCACCCTCGACCCTTTGGCTGCGCGAAGCGCTGAACGAATGCGCATATTTGATGGAGCAACCCGCCCCGGACGTGGATTGTCTGACTTATTTGGGCAGTCATGAGCAAATCGTGGATCGCCATGCGATTCGGGCCCGCATGGCCAACTGGCCCAGAGGGCGACTAATCGAAATTCCTGATGGCGAACATGAGGTCCTGATGGAAGCACCGGAGGTTCGCGGCCCGGTCTTCGATGCGCTCTCGAATCTGTTTTCGCAAGAACAGAAAAACTGCGCGCCCGAGCCGGCCTGCACGCGCTGATCCGGGTCGCGGTTTCGTTGGATTTGAACCCAGTTAGCCTGCGTCGCTGCTTGTGATCCCCTTGGCCTGCACCTAGATGTTGGCAAACGCAGTTTCTTGAGGTGTTCCATGCTCGACCTTCCATTTCCCGTTCGTGATGCCAACGCAGCGGGCGGTTCCGACAATCTGGGCAATCTGCCGGAATGGGACCTGACGGACCTCTATACATCCGAAGAGGCACCGGAACTGACGCGCGATCTGGAATGGCTGGAAACCGAATGCGCGGCCTTCGCCGCCGACTACGAAGGTAAGCTGGCTGATCTGAGCGCGACCGAGCTGTTGGACTGCGTCCAGCGAAACGAAAAGATCAACACGATCGCGGGCCGCATCATGTCTTTTGCAGGCTTGCGGTATTATCAACTGACCACAGATGCCGACCGCGCCAAATTCCTGTCGGACATGCAGGAACAAATCACCGTTTTCACGACGCCTCTGGTGTTTTTCACGCTGGAAATCAACCGCATCGAAGATGACACTTTGAAAGCGCGCTTCGCTGAAAACGCTGATCTTGCACGGTATGAACCCGTGTTCCGCCGCATTCGCGCGATGAAACCATATCAGTTGTCAGATGAGCTGGAAAAATTCCTGCACGATCTGGGCGTCGTTGGCGATGCGTGGGAACGGCTGTTTGATGAAACCATCGCCGGGCTGACCTTTACCGTCGATGGCGAAGAGTTGAACATCGAAGGCACGCTGAACTTTCTGACCGAGAAGAACCGGGACAAACGCGAAGCTGCAGCGCGTGAACTGGCGCAGGTTTTCCAAAGCAATATCAAGACCTTTGCGCGCGTTCATAATACGCAGGCAAAAGAGAAAGAGATTGTTGACCGCTGGCGCAACATGCCAACGGCACAAACCGGCCGCCACCTGTCCAACGATGTGGAACCGGAAGTGGTCGAAGCGCTGCGCGAGGCGGTGGTTGCCGCTTATCCCAAGCTGAGCCACCGGTACTATGAGCTAAAGCGCAAGTGGCTTGGCCTTGACAAAATGCAGGTCTGGGACCGCAACGCCCCCCTTCCGATGGAGGACACGCGCATCGTGAACTGGGCCGAAGCCGAACAGATGGTCATGGATGCCTACAACGCCTTCGACCCCCGCATGGGCGAAATCGCGGAGCCGTTTTTCTCAAAAGGCTGGATTGATGCGGCAGTGAAACCCGGCAAAGCGCCCGGCGCGTTTGCGCACCCGACCGTTACCGAAGTGCACCCCTATGTGATGCTCAACTATCTGGGCAAACCGCGTGACGTGATGACGCTGGCGCATGAGCTGGGACACGGCGTGCATCAGGTTCTGGCAGCGGATCAGGGTGAGATGTTGTCCTCTACCCCGTTGACGTTGGCCGAAACGGCGTCGGTCTTTGGTGAGATGTTGACCTTCCGCAAGATGCTGGATCAGGCCGAGACACCGGAACAGCGCAAGGTTCTGCTGGCGGGTAAGGTCGAGGACATGATCAATACCGTCGTCCGCCAGATCGCGTTTTACGACTTTGAATGCAAGCTGCATGCCGCACGACGCGAAGGCGAATTGACCCCAGATGACATCAACGCGCTGTGGATGAGCGTCCAGGCAGAAAGCCTTGGCCCGGCGTTCGAATTCATGGATGGGTACGAAACATTCTGGGCTTATATCCCCCACTTCGTGCATTCGCCCTTCTACGTCTACGCCTACGCCTTTGGCGATGGCTTGGTGAATGCGCTGTATTCGGTCTATGCCAGCGGCGCGGAAGGTTTCGAGGACAAGTACTTCGACATGCTGAAAGCGGGCGGTTCCAAACACCACAAGGAACTTCTGGCGCCATTCGGGCTTGATGCAAGCGATCCCAAATTCTGGGACAAGGGCCTGAGCATGATTTCAGGCTTCATCGACGAACTGGAGGCGATGGAGGATTGAGCGGCCTCAGAGGGCGCTGGGACGTGTTAAAGACGCACCTGCGCCCTGCCCTTGCCCGTATTCGCCGCAATGTTCCCCGAGGGCTGCGCATCGTCGTCGGAATGCTGCTGATTGTCGGCGGGATTTTTGGTTTTCTGCCTGTTCTGGGCTTTTGGATGATCCCGCTGGGCATCATGGTTGCAGCGATGGATGTCAATCTGTACCGGCGGTGGCGGCGTCGTAGGACCCGTCACTGACCAGGCTATTCCGTTTCCTTGGTGTCCGATTTCGTCGCCAGTATTACCGCGCCGACGATCAGCACCGCACCAACAATGGCCAGTAACGTAATGGGTGTACCCAGAAAAATGGCCGAATTCACAAACGTGAACACAACCGACATCGCGAACATCAACGACGCGGAAACGGTCGAGACTTTGGCCGCGGCCTCGTACCAAAGGTAATATGCAATCGCTGTCGGAAACACGCCAAGCAGGACCAGAAACAACAGATCTTTGGCAGTTGGAACATCCGCTCCGAACAGAGATAGCGGTGCCAGAATTACCCCTGCACACAGGAAAATCCCAAACAGGAAGTTGAGCCGTTCGGCCGTATTGGTCGACGATTGCATCGCGCGGCTGCTGGAAACCAGGAACACTGCCCAACTTAGCCCGGCCCCAATTTCCATCAAATCTCCGATCACAGGATCACCGCCACCCTCAAAGTCGCGATAGACGGTCAGGAACACCCCGATGATCGCCAAAAGGGTCGCAATCACCTCTTTACGGCCAACGGTGCCGTCCGCGAAGAAATAGAGGAAGGCCAGAACAAAAAACGGAGCGGTGTTTTCAAGGACCATCGCGCTGGCTGCACCCGTGTGTTCCAAGCCAATGTGAAACAGGATGTAGTTCACGACGGTCGAGATGACCGCCAGCCGAAAGTTCCAGTTTTTGAAATCAATCCGGACCTTCGCATCGAGCACGCGCAATAACCCGTAAATAGCTGCCGCAGCGATGAAAAGTCTTGTCGAAGCGATTTGTAGACCGCCCAGATCACCCGTTAGATAACGAACGATGACGCTGTGCGTTCCCCAGAAAAAAGCCGCAAGAAACCCCAACGCCAATCCGTTGTTCAGAAACGAAACTGAAGGGGCAGGCTTTGCCTTCACAAACAACTCCAATCAATTTGGCAGCTTATGTCGCTGCGACCAAAATCAGTTGTCGCGCGCCGCTGTTATTTCAGTTGGCTGTCCTTCGATCCGCGCCTATTGAATCCGGCACGGGGTTTGAAGGCGCTGTCCATTTCCTGCTGGCATTCGATGCACAGTTTGACCCCCGGAATAGCGACACGCCGCGCCTCGGGAATGGGCTCGTCGCAATCCGCGCAATGCGTCAAGCTTTCACCCACAGGTCGCTTTTTTGCCTGCATCCGGGCAAGCTCATCATTGATCGATGCCTCGATCTGTTCGCTGACCGCGCCGTCACGTGCCCAACCACCTGCCATGACAAACCCTCTGCAATTCAGTGTCCGGACAGATTAGACGACGCTGTTTCCAGTTGGCAAGTTGGCGGGCGGGATGCTTATAACGCCACTGCGCTATCAAAAACCCGGTCGATCATGTCCTGTGTGCCGCGCGAAAACTCCAGCGGACAGGAATAAGCAACACCTTCGCGTATGGATCGACAGAATGCCTCGACCTGAAGCTTATAGTGATCGTCGCCCGGGAACCGCGTAACCAGGACCTCCAACCCGGGGCGGTGCAGCTCAACCCTTGCTTCACCGAATACCCGCGCATTGAACGGCGCAGTCAGCCGGATCACGCCACCCTCACCGTGAAAGACCATCTCTTGATGCGGGTGCATCCTCATCGACACGTAGCTGGAATAGGTAAATCCCGGAAAGGCGGCTCTTATTTCGGTAAATGCATCGATTCCGTTTTCCCACCGGATTGCGGCAGAGACGGTATCAGGCTCCTGCCCCGTGGCAAAACGGGTCGCGCCGATGACATAGACACCGATATCCCGTAGCCCGCCGCCGCCGGTTTCCGCCTTGTTGCGTATGTTTGTTGTGTCGGCGCGGTTGTCAAAGCTGAACGCGCCGGTGACGTGAACCAGTTTGCCTATGGCCCCATCCGCAATCAGCTTGCGGACCAGTTGCCACTGCGGATGATGCACGATCATATAGGCCTCGGCGGCCAGCAACCCGGTTTCATCCCGTTTTGCGATAAGCTGATCGAACTCCTTGGCTTTCAGGGTCATCGGTTTTTCGCACAGGACATGTTTGCCTGCATTCATGGCCTTCAGGCTCCATTCAACATGGAGGTGGTTCGGCAAAGGAATATAAACCGCATCGATATTTGGCGCGGCCAGCATCCGGTCGTAGCTTTCAAAGACCTGCAGGTCCGGGCAAAATTCCTGAAACTGTAGTGCTTTTGAGGCATCTGATGTCGCAAGACCCGCCAATTTTGCCCCGTTGGCACCATGAATGGCCGGTCCCATGAATTGCCGTGCGAACTTTGCAGCACCCAGAATGCCCCAACGAACCGGTTCCTGCATAATCTTCTCCAGACAAAGGTGATGAATGCGAACTGTGCCAAGCATGTTTCGCCCGGAAATGCGCGCGTTTTCAGAAGTGATTCAACCTGTACCAACTAAACGACGTCAAGTCAGGCTTTTCTCTGTCGTGAGCCTGCGTAGTCTGAACCCAATATTTGGAGAGGTTCAATATGCGCAGGATTTTGAAGTGGATTTTGGGCTTGGCGGTCATTGCCCTGATCATTGGGGCTGTCGTCTTTTTCGTCTTTCTACCACCTTACATCGAAGACACCCGCAACAACGTTATCGACCATGACCCCTACCCGGTTTCGGAAGAGGCAGCAGCATTGCATGAAACCCTGATCGTTGGCGACTTGCACGCCGATCCACTGCTATGGAGCCGCGATCTGACGCAACACGGTGACCGGGGCCAGGTGGATATTCCGCGTCTGCTTGAGGGCAACGTCGCTTTGCAGGTCTTTACGGCCGTTACAAAATCGCCTGCTGGCCAGAACTACGACAACAACTCGGCCGAGGCCTTCGACAATATCACCTTGTTGGCGATCGGACAGTTGTGGCCATTGCGCACCTGGGACAGTTTGCGCGAGCGTGCGATCTATCAGGCGCAGAAACTGCACAAGTTCGAGGCTGCCTCGGACGGGCAATTGAAAATCATCAAATCCAAGGCTGATTTGGACGCGGTACTTGAGGCGCGCGCCCGAGGCGAAAACGTCGTTGGCGGTATTTTGGGCATCGAAGGCGCGCATCCGCTGGAGGGCGATCTGGCCAATTTGGACCCGATTTTTGAGTCAGGGCACAGGGTTTTTGGCCTGCATCATTTCTTTGACAATGAATTGGGTGGGTCGCTGCATGGCTTGGCCAATTCCGGGCTGACGGATTTTGGCCGTCAAGTCGTTGCTGAACTGGAACAGCGCCCTGTCGTCGTAGATCTGGCCCATTCCAGTCCGCAGGTTGCCCGTGAAGTGCTGGAAATGACGGATATGCCACTGATTGTCAGCCATGGTGGCCTGCACGGTCACTGCCCGGTCAAACGGAACTATCCGGATGATCTGATGAAGGATATCGCCGCAACCGGTGGGGTAATCGGAATGGGGTACTGGGCCGATGTCACATGCGGGGATATCACGCCTGCAGGGATCGCGAAAATGATCAAGACCGCCGTAGCCACGGTTGGGGAAGATCACGTTTCACTGGGGTCGGATTACGATGGCTCGGTCGAAACCGCTTTTGACACGTCGGAACTTGCTGCATTGACGTCTGCGTTGATGGATGAAGGTCTGACAGAGGCCCAAATTCGCAAGGTCATGGGGGAAAACATGGTCCGGGTACTGAGTGAGCGGCTGAACTAGGCCGCGGCAGCCCAGAGGTAAAAGAAAACCCCACGAGGACGTTCCTCGTGGGGTTTTTTTAGGCTCTTGCAGCAGTGTTATGCCGATGCAAGCATTCCCTTCTCACGTGCCAGTTCACGCATTTTCTTTTGCAGCTTTTCAAAGGCGCGCACTTCGATCTGACGAATACGCTCGCGGCTGACATTGTATTGCGTGCTCAATTCCTCGAGCGTGACGGGCTGATCCATCAGGCGGCGCTGGGTCAGAATGTCCTTTTCACGATCATTCAGGACGTCCAGTGCTGCTGTCAGCAACTCGCGCCGCGCTTCAAGCTCGTCTCGCGCTTCATAGTCGCCTGCCTGATCGGCGTCCTCGTCCTCCAGCCAATCCTGCCACTGCATGGTTCCTTCGCCTTCGGAACCGACTGTGGCGTTCAGCGACGCATCGCCGCCGGACATACGGCGGTTCATGCTGATCACGTCATCTTCGGACACGCCGAGATCATTGGCGATCTGGGCAACGTTCTCTGGGCGAAGGTCACCCTCTTCCAGCGCGCCGATGCGGGCTTTGGCCTTGCGCAGGTTAAAAAACAGCTTCTTCTGCGCCGAGGTCGTCCCCAGCTTGACCATCGACCACGATCTCAGGACGTATTCCTGAATCGAGGCGCGAATCCACCACATTGCATAGGTCGCCAGACGAAACCCTTTTTCCGGGTCAAACTTTTTGACCGCCTGCATCAGGCCTACGTTGGCTTCGGAAATCACCTCAGCCTGCGGCAGGCCATAGCCGCGGTACCCCATCGCGATCTTGGCCGCGAGGCGCAAATGCGACGTCACCATTTTGTGCGCAGCTTCAGTGTCTTGCTCTTCAACCCAACGCTTGGCCAGCATGTATTCTTCTTCCGGCTCAAGCAGGGGAAATTTGCGAATCTCCTGCATGTAACGGTTCAATCCACCTTCGGGCGTTGGCGCGGGGAGATTTGCATAATTTGCCATGTATCATGTCCCTTCAGTAAATGTTTACTTCTTTAACATAGGATATGGGTCACCAATCCTGTCTTTCAAGAGGGAGCGGTAACAGTTTGGGATTAAGCTTTGATTAAGGAAAGGTAAGAATGCGTTAATCACGCCTTTTTGCGGTTCATTTCACTTCCCGCGCAATTGCGAGATAAGGCCTTGCATGTCATCCGGCAAGGGCGCCTCGAACCGCAGATTTTTTCCTGTAACAGGATGCTCAAAGCCCAGCACCGTTGCGTGAAGGGCCTGCCGTTCAAATACACGGACTGCTTGCGCCGCACCTTCATCGATCGCTTTTGCCGGTAGCTTGCGTTTGTTTCCATAAACAGGGTCGCCAACCAGACCGTGACCCGCATGGGCCATATGAACGCGGATTTGATGCGTTCGCCCGGTTTCGAGCCAGCATTCGATCATCGCCAGAACACCTGCGGATCCAAAGGTTTCGATAACACGAGCACGCGTCACTGCATGGCGGCCGCCATGAAACAGCACGGCCTGCCTTTGTCGGTCCGTCTTGTGCCGCGCCAGCTGGGTTGTCAGGCGCAGGATATTGCCGGGCTCGAAACTGACACCCTTGATGCCGCGCAGGCGTGGATCGTTTGCATCCGGCACGCCATAACAGATGGCGCGGTAGTAACGTTCAACGCTATGAGCTTCAAACTGAGCTGCCAGTCCCTGATGCGCCGCATCCGACTTGGCGACAACCAAAAGACCGCTGGTATCCTTGTCGATCCTGTGCACGATGCCGGGGCGCTTTACCCCTCCGACGCCCGACAGGTCCTTCCCGCAATGGTGCAACAAAGCGTTCACCAGAGTGCCACTGGGGGAGCCCGGCGCAGGATGTACAACCATCCCCGCCGGTTTGTTGACCACAATCAGGTCGGTGTCCTCGAATACAACGTCTAGCGGAATATCTTCAGGCCCGATGTGGCTGTCTTCGGCGTCTTCCACATCGATGGTGACCAACGCCCCTTCCGGCACCTTAGCCTTTGGGTCAGTGGTCAGGACGCCGTTCACCGAAACAGTGCCGCTTTCTATCAGCCGGGCCAAACGTGTCCGCGACAGTTTCGCCTCGTCTGGCACATCCCGCGAAAGCGCCTTATCAAGGCGTGGCGGCGGCGCAGCCGCAATAACAAACTCTATCCGGCGAGTGCTCATGACTGTCCCTTCCGAACCGCAAGAACCGCAGGAAACGCCACAGCTCAGGCTGCTCAGGCGCATGGTCATGCTGTTGACCGCGGTGATGATTGGCGGCGTTCTAGTCACATTCGCGCTGATTGTCATCCGGCTATCGGACCGAACTCCGACGTTGCCGGATCAGGTCGAATTGCCGGATGGGGCTAGAGCACAGGCCGTGACCATCGGAAACAACTGGTACGCGGTCGTGACCGACGATCAGCGCATCCTGATTTTCGACAAAACAACCGGGAAACTCAGGCAAGAAGTTGCAGTCGAATAACGATTTGCAAGCAATTTCCACTGTAAGACGAATTTAAGATACAAAGACCGGTGCGTGTCTGGCAAGGAACACCCAGCTGGGCAGAATCTGCAAAACGCGGACTTGAAACAAGTCCCCGAAGCAAGGAAGGTTGTCCGAAAATCGCGGATGGGCTTTGCTTCGGCGGAAAACCATCAATCCCGGCGGCAACGTCACGAGGCGGAACAAGATGAGCGGACACAAGGTTGTAATCACGACATTCAAGAACGAAGCCCCCTACATTCTTGAATGGGTCGCGTTCTACAAGGTCCTTGGATTTGACGACATCGTTGTCTTCACAAACGACTGCACTGACGGCACCAATCGAATCCTGACCCGCCTTCAGGAGTTGGGGCAAGTCACGTTTCAAATTAACAAAGTCGGCCCTGGTGGTGTTCACCGGTCAGCTCTGCGTCAGGCGCGCAGGTTGGATACGGTCAAAAAGGCCGACTGGGTTTTTGTCTGCGATATTGACGAATTTCTGAACATCCACGTCGGAAATCACAAAATCGACGACCTGATCCAGGCAACGGGCAGCGAGGTTGACGCAATCAGCGTTCCCTGGAAGCTGTTTTCGAACAACGGCAAAAGCATTCTGCGCAACACCTTGGTCATGAAACAGTTCACCGATGCTGAGTTGCCGCCTGTTTCGGGCGGTGCAACACGCAGGTTCGTCAAGACGCTGTTCAAACCCAACGAGAAATTTCAACGGATCGGTCTGCATGGCCCGGTCCTGCGGCCTGAATTCCAGAATGACCTTGTCTGGTCGGTTCCCGGTGGTGCCCGCAAAAGTCACAATCCGATGGGCGGACATGTCCAGCCACCCTTTGGGTACGACGTCGCGCAGCTTAATCACTATGCGGTCCGGTCGATCGAAGCCTATTTGCTGAAACGCCACCGTGGCCGGGCAAATCATATGTCACATGTGTTGGGCACCGATTACTGGGATCGCTGGAACCGCGGCGGTGAACAGGACGAAACCATTCATCGATATCTGCCCGAGGTTGAGGAAAAGCTGGAGGAATACTACGCGGACGCGACGCTGGCCAGGTTGCACAAGAAAGGGTTCAACTGGCACAAATCGATGGTGTCCGAACTTATCCAGCAACCGGAATACGTTGAATTAAAAGGAAAATGTGCAACCCGTAAAACGGAAGAGGCCCCGCCAAAGGAACGGCCCGGCATTGCCCCTCGTGCGGCGATGCCTTTGGAACAAGTTCTGCGCCCTCAGGACGGCGATACCCTTCCCGACATCGGATCGCTGTGGATTGGTGAAAGGCTGAGCTTCGTCGAACAGATGTGCCTGCTGTCGTTTGTCAGGCAAGGCCATTCCGTAACACTGTTCACCTATGGCGATGTCGCTAATGTCCCCGAAGACGTCAATGTAGTAGACGCCCGCGAGGTTCACGACCCCAAAGAGATCCTGTTGAGCCGGTTCGGGACCCCGGTTGTGCAATCGGATATTTTCCGGCTGAAGCTAATTGAACAGACCGGGATGGTTTGGGCCGATGCCGATGTGTACTGCCTGAACCCGGTCCAGAGAAACTCAGGTCATGTACATGGGTTCGAATCAAAAACCTCTGTCTGCAATGCGTTGTTGGGATTGCCCGCGGACAGTCAGGCGCTGCGGCGTTACCTGAACTATGTCTCGGACCCCTATCCGATTGCTCCGTGGGAGAGCGCCGAGAAACAGGCCGAAGCCCGAACATTGAAGGCTGCTGGTCAGTGGAAACACGCAAGCGATCAGCGGCATGATATCTTTGGCCCGCCCGCGCTGACGCATTTCCTGACCTCGACCGGGGAAATCCAGTATTCCGAAGCAGCCGAAGTGTACTATCCGGTAAGCTTTAAACGGCTGGATGATCTGCTCAGATCGTCGAACCCTCAACCCGATTTCCTGACCGAAGATACACGAACGGTACACCTGTGGGGTCGGAGGTTGCGCTGGCGCCTGCCACAGTTGGGCATACAGGAAGGGGGCTTCATCCATTCGGCCCTGAGAGATCTGGAGATCAACCCCCAATCCGCCCCGTTGGAAAAAGAGCTGCAGACGGCAGAGTGAGCGGAGTTTTCAAACCGCATTCTGGATTGTGGGCAACCCAATAAAGCGGGTCACCCCCCCTGACTGTCCTGCTGGTCCAGTTGCTCCCTGTAACGCTGGACCAGCTCTTTTTTCCATGTGCTTGATTGTTTCTTCACCATCGACCAGTCTCTGGTCGGGGCTTCGGAGATTCCAAAGTGGTCGAGCATCAAAAAGGGATCTTTGACAACGTCCTCGTAAAAGAACTTCTCGCAGCTAATTGACGCAACACGTAAAAAACGGTTCAACCGTTGCTCCATCTGATCAAGCCTCACGTGTGCTTTGCGAATTTCGTCAAAGTCATACGAGACTTCCTCCCCTTCGCCGAAGGCAGAACTCCAGACCCCGTTCATTTTTGCGACATAATATGACACCGCCTGCGAAACTCTGTCCTTTCTGCCGATGCGCGCATACCGGAACTCGGTGACACTGGCGGGCCAGTAAGGTTTGGCGCCGCGCCAATCCGGCAGATGACCGGCATGAACGTTCACCCCCAGCATCCCCGTGGGGCCGGTCCTGTGCTTGATGAGTGCCTGAACGTATGCGGCGTTGTCTTCATTATCGACCCCCCAGCGTGCCGCCAGCGCGGGGCGGTATTGATGAGACTGGAAATACTCGTGAGGAACGCAGACACCGGTTCTGCGGATCAGATCGCTGGCAAAGGTGCTTCCACTTCTTGGCGTACTGAAAATTACCAACAGAGTGGTAGGCTGCGTGACTTCTTGGGAGTCAAACGCTGCATTGCAAAAATCACCTTTGGGAATCTTCATTTTCAGCACCTTCCTCCCGCATTTTTATCGAAATTGAGCCCGAAGCACACTGGCGCGACATCAAAATATTACGCCTCACCTTCAAATCAAAAACGTTCGACGGTATCAGAGATAATTTCCGCCTCAGCACCCAAGATTTCCACCATTATCCGCCGACACCCTGCAGCAGTGCCGCGCTTTGAACCTCTGGGCGGATATCCCACGCAAAATCCTGCCCCTGCTGTCTGAGGCTCAACAATTCGGAATCGCTCAAATCCAGCATGTCTCTCATCCGAAACATCAGTGATCGCTTGTTCTTGGGCGTGTGAAGATAGGCATGAAGCGGTTCGGGAAGATGTTGGCGCAGCGCTATTACGTCCGGTCCTACAACAGGCAATCCCATCGTCAGCGCCATTTTGACCGAACCGGACGTCAGCAGCCGATCAAAGGGCGCAACGCAGACGTGGCACGAACCGACAACTCGGACAAATTCATCATTGGGTAGATACTGGTCGTGAAACGTCACGTTCTCCATCTCGCGAATGCGTTGTGAACCTCGCTTTTCGCTGCGGGTAATCTTACCTGCAATTTCCAGTTCCCAATCGTTTCTGCGTTTGCCTAGTGCCGCCAAACCGGCCCACAGCAATTGCCCTCCTCTGTTTTCCTGGACCCTGCCAATGTGGACAAAAGCTCGGTTCTTGCGATCCGGCAGGATATCCCTGCGCCTGCGCGTCACCTCTTCGACTTCATAGAAGCCAAAGTAGCTAGGGTGAGCCACAACAAGAAACTTCTCAGCTGGAATATCGTAGTTCTCGGCCAGCAATTGTTTCGCATACGGCGTGTGGACATGCACGACATCCGAAACCGTCATCAACATCCGACGCACCTGATCAATCAAATCCATGTTGCGTGCGGAATTGTGCGGGTAAAAATTATGAGCGGTCCAAACGATGCGAACGCCCTTTTCCTTCAGCTTCAAAAGACCGGATTCCACCGATTTCAATCTGTCCGCATGTTGCGGCTCATCCCTGCGGTCACCGAACTGCCGATCCTCCCAGTGGATCCAGAAAATGTCACCTTTTTCAGCCGACGGACTTTCGCCCCCATGGAATTTACTCAATGGAAATACACGTTGTTCATAGCCATCGAAGGCACTGTAGATCATCCCCAAATAGGGATTCTGACGAGACCCCGTAGTTATGAAGAGCTTGGGCATATGTGAAATATCAATCCTTAAGTACCTGTGCCCGCCCCGCGGTGTCGGGGCGTTCTATCGCACAACCGGCGTTTCAATCACTCTTTCTGAAGCAAATGGTGCCGTCGATCAAGCAACGGAAAACACAACGTAACGCACCAAATTCCCGGGCATCAATCGGAGAAGCACATGGCTTCTATTTTGACAAGCAGAGCGGAATGCCGCTAGATCGGCTGGACATGAAAGAGCAGAGACAGGCAATGACAGCAGAAACGGCCAAAGAAAACCGCAAGCAACCAAAAGCATCCGGAAAAACAGCGTCAGCCCAGAAATCGACCAAAAAGCGGCGCCTGTCCAAAGATCAGGTGCGCGAGGTCTTTCTTTCGCGTCTGCCAAAGGGAGGGGTCGCCATTGAAATCGGTGTCTGGCACGGCGACTTTTCAGAACAAATTCTGAAAGCTCTGGAACCCGAGAAACTGTTTCTCATAGACCCATGGGCAAATGTTACCGACTCCAGCCATTCCGAGGCGTTTGCGGGACGGACCGAAGACACAAAAATGGAGCGGATTTTCAACAAGGTGAAAAAGCGCTTTGGCAAGGAAATTTCGGCTGGCCGGGTCGAACTCATCCGGGAATTCTCGGGAACTGCACTTGAAGGGTTCGAAGCGGAAAGCATCGATTTCGCGTATGTGGACGGCGACCATTCCTATGAAGGTGTTTGTGCAGATCTCAAGGCCCTTTTCCCCAAGATGAAAACCGGCGGCATCATGGCATTCGACGACTACCATCGCCGCGGCTGGTGGGGAGATGGTGTCATTCGGGCGATCAACGAGTTTTTGGGGCAATATCCTGACCGGATGCGGATCAGAACCGTTGCAGGTGCACAGATCGCAATTGAAAAAATCGAACCTCTGGATGAAGTGACGCCCTAGGCACGCCACTCAGGCGGCCGAGTGCACTGACTACATCAATCGGCAGATAATCATTGGATTTTCCTTGCGACTTATCGTGACAACCATGAAAGACGAAGGCCCGTTCCTTCTGGAATGGGTGGCCTATCATCTTTCAATCGGTTTTGACCACTTTATCATTTGTACCAACGATTGTTCCGACGGCACCGATCAGATCGCAGAACGGTTGCAGGAACTGGGACTGGTATCACATATCAGAAACCCGGGACCGTGGGAAAAAGGCCCTCAGAGTGGGGCCTATGACAAAGCGATGGCCCATCCAAAACTGGCTGAAGCTGAATGGATATTCGTCTGTGATGCCGACGAATTTCTGAATATCAAAGTTGGCGACGGAACTCTGGATGCTTTGTTTCAGGCGGTACCCGAAGCCAATATGTTCTCATTCAACTGGCAACTGTTTGGGCACGGCGGAGTGGTGGATTTCAATGATCAATTCGTCACCGAACAATTCACCCGTTCGGCGCACCCCTATCAACAATGGCCCGCAACATGCCGGGCCTTCAAAACCCTGTACCGCGGAGACGTTCCTTTTTCTCAGTTGTCTACGCACCGACCCAAGAAGCTCGACAAAGGGCAGTTCAAGAAACTGAAATGGGTTGATGGCGATGGCGACGACATGACCAAACCGTTTGCCTACCTCGGCTGGAATGGTGACAACGTCGGGGTTGGATTTGGAAATGATCTTGCAAGGATCAACCATTATGCAGTGCGGTCCTTACAGTCTTTCCTGATGAAACGTATACGCGGAGACGTGAATACAACCACGTTTCACAAAAAGATGGAGGCGTCCGGTGCCGAGTATTGGCGGCTTCACTGCTGGAACAATGTCGAAGACCTGTCAATTCAGCGTTTTTCGGGACGTGTCAGAATCAAATTTAATGAACTGATAAGCGATCCGGAACTGAAAGAGCTGCATGCCACGGCCTATCAGTATCATAAGACAAAAATAGACGAAGTCATTCAGACCGATGCGGCGCGGGCCTTCATGGACAGGTATTCCGACTATGAAACCCCCGAAACTTGGCTAATTGGTGAAGATGGCGTCATATGCCCAACACTGAAGTTTGTACGCCAGAACAACAGTCGTAAGGCTTTTAATCTGGAGTCGTATAGCCGCCAGCTTTTGGCCATGCGGCAGGCACATGTTCATCATTATCGGAAACACAATCGCCTGCCGTGGTTTGCAAATCTTGACTCGTTGGGGGTGAGTTTCTCGGCACACGGCCAGTCGCCCGAAGAAGCCCCAGAGAATTTGCGGCCGATCAGTGAAAGTGATCTGAAAGACATTCCTTCCACGGGGTTTCAAGACCGCCCAAAGCGCCAGCAAATGCGCAAACGTGCAATACAATCAATTGGAAAGCGGAATAAAACCTGGGCACTTCTGAACGCGGAGAACCCTCAGGTCGCCAAAGAGATACTTGAACTGAAAAAACCTGAAAAGCTGTATGTAATCTCGCCATGGGGTTACAAATCCACGCATCACTCCATTGCCATCAATCGCCGCAATCCCGATGCGAGCCTGATCGCCGAGGATGTTGCTTTTCTGGAATATGTGGCGCTTTTTTCAAACGAAATTGAAAGCGGGCGGCTGTCGCTTATTCGGGGGATACCACGGAACGTAATGAAGGTGTTTCCAAAACACAGTTTGGATGTCGCTTTCCTTTCAGGAGCCATGGCCGATCCGGCAACTGAGGCGGCGTTCAGAAAGGTTTTGACGCGGGTATCACCCGGTGGGAACCTGATATTGGACAGCTACCATCGCCGGGGTTCGCATGGTGACGCAAACCTTCGCAATCTGCATAGAATTCTGGGGGAACACCCTTCGACCCTTCGGTTTCAAACGATTGAAGGCGCTCATTGCGTACTGAACGTCCTGTCGGAGGAACCATAGAATCGGCGCCATTCGAGTGCGGCGACTGGCAACCAAGGTGGTCACTGTCAATTTCTGGTGGATGAAGGCTTTATGGTACCGCCTCCCTGGCTTGAACAGGGGACCTCTGGATCCACAATCCAGCGCTCTAACCAACTGAGCTAAGGCGGCACTCGTGAGGGGCGATTTACCGAACACATACGCGGAATGCAAGAGGATTAAAGCTGAATTCTCCAGCTTTGTTCGACCAGATCGACACCAAAGGAATGCACAGGCTTACTGCCGATTAATTCCCATCCGGTGGACCGATACAGACCACAGGCAGCTCTGTGACTTTCATGAGTCCACAGAACCATTTCGCGATATCCCGTTTGCCGCGCAAAGCTCATGCAGGTTGCCAACAGGCGTTTGCCAAGCCCCTGCCCCCGAGCTTCGGGAACAAGAAGAAAAAGTCGCAATTTGGCAGTCTGCTCATCTTGGGACACGCAAAAAATGCTGCCCAGTCTCTGACCTGAACTTTCGGCGATCCACCCCCGTTCCCGCTGAGGATCGTGGTTGGAATTGAAATCATTCAGGATTTCGGCAACCAATGTTGCGAAGGTGCCATCAAACCCTTCGTCACGGGCATAAAGCTGACCATGACGTTCAACCAACCAAGGCGCGTCAGCCGAGCAGAATTCTCTGATTACGATGTCATCCATGGCCGCCGCAAAGTCCGCTTGATTCTCAATCCGTTGCAGGCTAGCACAAATGCTCATTCCCGGAGGCCGACATGAGCATCAATACCGAGCGCGACATCGAAGCGAATCTTCAGATCGGTCCGACCGATCGGGGCATGGTGCGCTTGTTCATCGAGGCGGGCGGCCTTGAGATTCCTATGGATTTCACCCCCGAAGAAGCCGAGGAAATCGCAGAGGAAATTCGCGCTGCTGCTCAAGCGGCCCGAAGCGTCAAGGGCTGACGCTCACAGCCTGGGGTCGCGAAGTGTGTTCAATCGCCTGGCGGCATCCATTGCAAATTTCTGAATCATCTTTTTTCTGCGCGCCGGCGCTACCTTGGCCTCAGGTGCCATCCGAATGATTTCGGCATCATAGGCATCGGCAATGATCAGGCCGGTTTCCGCTGGCAGGATGTCTGTGGGGAAGTCAGTGCCAACCGCCCAGAAGAATCGGTCACACCACTCCAGATAGCCTTGCCATTTCGCATCGGATTGAAAGTCGGCCAGACTGGATTTGCACTCGACAACCCAAAGCTCACCCTTTGGTCCCAAGCCCATTACATCCACGCGCAAGCCGCGCATCGGAACAAATTCCTCAATCGAAACAAAGCCATGGCCGATCAAGTGGCGCGATACACCACGCGCAAGCTTTTGTCCGGGTTGCAAGTCCAACATCATACTCCAAGGGTGAACAATTCATGAACAAAATGCAAGCAAATACAATCTTGACATGATACCATATGGTATCTCATTAATATGATACCGTTTGGTATCGTATGTGAGGTGGCAATGAACACTCAGAATGCGTTTCGTGCACTGGCTGATCCAACCCGGCGAGAAATCGTTCAGTTGCTGGCGTCAAACGATATGACCATTTCACAGCTGACCGACCGCTTCGACATGACACGGGCGGCCGTCAAAAAGCACCTAACAGTTTTGTCTGACGGCGGCCTGATCACAGTTGAGCCACGCGGGCGCGAACGTATCAACCGCCTGAATCCCGCCGGAATGAAACCCGTGATCGACTGGTTCAACTATTTCGACGAGTTCTGGGATGATCGCCTTGCCAGACTAAAGGAAGCCATTGAAAGGATTGAGGAATGACCCCCACCGTTTTGCAAAAGACCATTTTCCTGCGCGCAACGCCTGAAACTGTCTGGGCCTATCTGACAGACCCCGACCGGCTGGCCGAGTGGTTCCACAAGCCCGAGCGCCCATTGACCGAAGGCAACAAGCTGGAGATGTTCGGGACAACCAGCGGTGATCTGTTGATCTGGGGCGAAGTCCGCGTCGCCAACCCGCCAAATTACTTGGAATACACGTTCACGGTTAAGCCGATGGGTGATGTGGTCAGCGTCGTCAAATGGACGCTTGAACCTGTTTCCGGCGGCACCAGACTTGCCCTGCAACACGAAGGTCTACCGCAATCAGCGGACGCTTTTGGTTTGATCCTGTCGCTGGACAAGGGCTGGGACGAGCATTTTGGCAAGTTGCGCACGGCCTTGCACGAAACTGTGGCTGCATGACCCCTTGTGCAATGCGCATTCGCGCCCTACTTAGGCGCGTGGCGGGTTCTGCCCTTCTTGTGACTGGTAGCATTCTGGTGGCCTTAAGCAATTCCGAGGGGGCTGGCTCTGTTCAGATCCTGGTCTGATTACCTGGCGCCCACCTGTACATACAGGTCCTCGGGAATCACACCGCACGGTTGACTGGTGGTCCCGCCACATTTTTCATTGAATTCTAATTACTTCGCCGATGGTGCGTCCTGACGGATCACGGCAGGTTCAAAGCTGTGCACTACGGGCGAACCACGACGCGGGCCGCCCGGCTTTTCGGCCATGCTCATTATCGCATAGGCAAACTGGACCCCGGCGAAAACGATGCCGTTCATGAACCAGATCATAAGCAGCGCAATCAGACCAATGTCCGATCCGGTGATCAAACTGCGCAAATTGGCCACGTTCAGCGCCAGCAGCACCCCGACAAAGATTGCAGAGATCACAAATCCCCAAACAACTTGCGTGATGTAAAGGCGGATCAGTTTGGGCATGACAAAGCTCCTTGTCTGATACAGGGATGATAGCGCATGGTCGGGCAGAGTAAATCGCTACCCACCGGGTGCGACACTATTTTCGGAGTTTCAATGAATGCTCTCAGCCTGTTCACGCTCGATCTTCTCGAAGAGCTTTCCCTGCGTCACGACGACCAGGAGCGTTGGGAGTTCACATTAGACCGGCTGGCCGAGATTGGTTTCAATGCCCTGAACATGCTTTGCTTCACGCCCGAGACCGGAGCGATCCATTGGGTGCGCAGCTCAATGTCCAAAGGCTGGCTGAATCGTTATGACAGCGAAGGTTATGCAGAAGCGGACCCCATGCTGGCGCAGGTTCAGAACGGGAAGGAGAGCCTTTACGTACAGGCCGCAAGCCTGAGATCGGCGGATGGCCATTCGGACAAGGCGCTGGCCTTGAATCACGACCTTGAAAAGGCCGGCTATATTCACCTCTATTCTCTGGTGGTGCCTTGCCCTGACAATGAGGCCAAGCTGGTGGTGCTGTCTTCGGATCAACAAGACGCCCAGCTTATGATGACAGAGCGACAGCGAGAAATGCGCGTTCTGGCCACTGTGCTGGCCACCAATCTGGGCTCAGATATCCCCAGCAATCATGGCCGCGTCTACGATATTATCAGCATCGCTCCGACCATACCGGACATGACGCCCCGTGAATTGCAGGTCATGAACCTGCTGGCGCTTGGCCACCGGAATGACAGGATTGCAGAATTATTGGGTTTGTCCGAGGTCACGGTACGCACGCATCTGAAAAACGCGCGCGATAAACTTCGCGCCCCGACCCGTGAATCCGCACTGGTCCGTGCGATGCAACTGGGACTGATCGATCCTCAGAACTATCGGAATCGATAGCTGGCAGCCAAGCGGCATTCCGGTAGAATCTTGGTGTCTTTGGATAAAACTGTGAGTGGTGAACGCCGAAGGCTTGTTTAAACAAACACATTAAAAAAAGTTCAGGCGCAGCTTGCTTCCGTGGCTGCGCCTTATTCTATTAGTCTGATGTATTAGATCAGAACGCTTCGGGCTTGGCCTCACGCGCCATGTGATCCAGCACGGCGTTCACGAATTTCGGCTCTTTGCCTTCAGGGAAAAAGGCACGCGCCACGTCGACGAATTCGGTAATGACCACCTTGGGTGGCGTGTCGTCCTGTGTCAGTTCAGCCCCGGCTGCCCGGAAGGTCGCGCGCAAAGTAGGGTCGATTCGGGCAATCGGCCATTTCGCTACCAGAGCGCGGTCGGTCATCTGGTCAATCGGAGCCTGATAATTCACGGCATCCTCGACCAGCTTGCGGAATACGCGGATATCGCCGTCCAGCATTTCCTCACCCTCGTAGACAGCGCCGAAACGGTGATCCAGAAACTCATTCACAACCTGTTCGGTCGTCTGGCCCGACTGCTCCATCTGGAACAGCGCCTGCACGGCATAGAGCCGGGCGGCGGACTTCATCAGGCGTTTCTGGTTGGCCGGTTTCGGCGCGTCTGTCTGGGTCATGCTGTCGTGGATCCGTTGCTGTCGCCCGCCACAAGGATGGACTCGGACGGCGGCTTGAAACCAACGCCCTTTTTGGAAGAGCCCCACTTACGGCTGAGCGCGATCAGATGCAAGGCCGCAGCGGCCGCCCCGCCGCCTTTATTCATCTTTTCAGGATTTGCGCGAACTTCGGCCTGATCGTCATTTTCCACGGTCAGGATACCATTACCGATGCACAGCCCCTGCAGACCCATCAACTGAATGGCGCGGCTGGAGTCATTGCAGACGGTTTCATAATGCGTGGTCTCGCCGCGAATGACACAGCCCAGCGCGACGTATCCGTCGAAATTGCACTGACGGTCAGCCATGGCGATGGCGGTAGGGATTTCAAGCGCGCCGGGCACTTCAACGACCTCGCAGGTACCGCCTGCCCCTTCGATTTCGGCCTTGGCACCGGCGACCAGATTGTCGGCGATGGCCCGATAGAACGGGGCCACTACAATCAGCAGCTTGACCGGTTCGTCGAATGTCGGCGTCGGCAGCACGCCGTGTTTGTCTTGTTCAGCCACGATCAGTCATCCTTGAGAATGGAGCGGGTTCCGACGATGGACAGGCCAAACGCGTCGAGCCCAAGATATACGGTTTCCGGCGAGTCGGTTAGCAGCACCAGTTCCTGAATGCCCATCTTGGACAGGATCTGCGCGCCCAGACCGGTTTGTTTGATGGTCCGCGGACCTTCGTCCTCGGCCGCGTAGAGAGAGTTGTGGGGCTGGCGGAACAGGCAGACTACACCGCGCCCCTCCTCGGCAATCTTCTCCATCGCGCGCGGCAGTTCCTTCGGGGATTTCGGACCCAATCCCAAAATGTCCGGCGCCTCGTGCAGCGCATGGGTGCGGGTCAGAACCGGTTCAGCAGTGGTAATGTCACCCTTGATCATGACCACATGCTCAATGCCGTGCGTCTGGTCGGTGAACAGGCGCATCTCCCACTCGCCACCATATTCCGAAGTGACGGTTTCGCGAGAGGTCTCAACAACCAGATTGTCGTTGCGCGATCGGTACGTGATCAGATCGCTGATGGTGCCGATCTTCATGTCGTGCTCTTGCGCAAAGGCCACCAGATCGGGAAGGCGCGCCATTGTTCCATCGGGCTTCATGATCTCACAGATCACGCCAGAAGGGTTCAAGCCCGCCAGACGTGAGATATCGACTGCAGCCTCGGTATGGCCCGCGCGTACCAGCACCCCACCCCGCTTGGCGCGCAGAGGGAAGATATGGCCGGGGGTGGCGATATGCGCCATCGTGTTCTGTTCGTTGATCGCCGTCGCCACGGTCAGCGCACGGTCGGCAGCCGAGATGCCGGTGGAAACACCTTCACGCGCCTCGATGGACACAGTGAATGCAGTTTCATGGCGTGAAGAGTTGTTGACGGCCATCATCGGCAGGCCCAGTGCGTCTACCCGTTCGGCCGTCATCGGCAGGCAGATCAGCCCGCGCCCGTGGGTGGCCATAAAATTGATCGCATCGGCATCTGCGAATTCGGCCGCGATGACCAGATCGCCTTCGTTCTCGCGATCCTCATGATCGACAAGAATGTACATCCGGCCTTTGCGCGCCTCTTCGATGATCTCTTCGATCGGGCTTATCGCGTCACGCAGTTGGGCCTCGACGGGTCCGGGGGTTTCAAAGCTCATGGGGCAGCCTTTCGCAGAGCATCTCCTGCATGGCGGGATAGACCACCCGGGGCGCAAAGGCCAGAGCGCAAACGGCACTGTCGGGGCTGGACGCGGCGTTGCTGGGGCGGATAGCGTGCGCGGAGAAACGAAGGAGAACGCCAATGCGCCTGTCCCGCATGATCACTGCCGTCGAAGCGCATGCAGAAGGAGAGCCGGGACGCGTCATCACCGGCGGCCTGCCACATATCCCCGGACATTCGGTCTTTGAAAAGATGCAGTGGATGCAGTCAAATCTGGACGACGTCCGGCTGATGATGCTGCGTGAACCGCGCGGCAATCCGGGGCTGTGTTGCAACGCGCTGGTTCCGCCAAGCCATCCAGATGCGGATGCTGGGTTTATCATCATGGAGCAGACGGAATATCCGCCCATGTCGGGTTCGAACACGATCTGCGTTGTCACCGTGCTGCTGGAAACCGGTATCCTGCCAATGGTCGAGCCGGTCACGGAACTGACACTCGAAGCGCCTGCCGGACTGATCAGCGTGCGCGCCCAGTGCCGCGATGGAAAGGTCACCCGTGTCGAGTTCCGCAATGTACCGGCTTTTGCGATGCATCTGGACGCACATATCGAAGTTGCCGGCCTTGGAACTGTTACGGTCGATGTTGCGTGGGGCGGGATGTTCTTCGTTCTGGCCGAAGCCGAACCCCTTGGAATTTCTCTGGATGCAGAGAACGGGTCAGAGATCGTCCGTATCTCGGAAGCGATCCGTCACGCCACGGTCGAGCAATTGCCCGTGCAGCACCCGGAAAACCCTGACATTTCAGGGCCGACGATTACGAACCTGTGGGGACCTCCGATAGACGCAGGTACGCATGGCCGGGGCGCAATCACCATTTCCACCGGCAACTTCGACCCCGAAAAGCCCCACGACGCATCCGGAATCCTCGACCGTTCGCCTTGCGGCACGGGGACTTGCGCCAAAATGGCGGTTCTTCATGCACGCGGGCTACTGCAAGCTGGGCAGGATTACGTGAATGCGGGCCCCCTTGGGACGACCTTTACGGGCCGCATCGTCGAAACCACGACTGTTGGCCCCTACTCCGCCATTGTTCCGACACTGTCCGGGCAAGGCTGGATACACGGAACCGCAAATTGGTCACTTGATCCAAGCGATCCGTTCCCATCCGGATATACAGTTGGCGATATGTGGTGATGAGAGAAGCCTGACGCGACAAACGTCAGGACATCTCGGCCAAGCGTGCGACGTAGCGAGCCAGCGTATCGATTTCCAGATTGATCCGGTCGCCTACGGCAACGTCCCCCCAGGTGGTCACCTCTTTGGTGTGGGGGATGAAGTTGATGCCGAACTTGCACCCTTCGACGTCGTTTACCGTCAACGAAGTGCCATTCAGGGCTACCGACCCTTTCGGAGCTATGAACCGTGCCAGATGCTGTGGTGCGCTGAGGGTTACGCGGGTGCTGTCGCCTTCATCGGTCACGTCCACAACTTCGGCCACACCATCAACATGCCCCGACACGATATGGCCGCCGAGTTCATCACCAACCTTGAGCGCCCGTTCAAGATTGACTCGTTTGCCGACATTCCAGCTGTCCAGATTGGTTTTCGAAACCGTCTCGGCGCTGATCTCCACATCATACCAATCGTCGCCAAGCGCAATGACGGTCAGACACACCCCATCACTGGCGATGGATGCACCCAGATCAATGCCCGCGGTGTCATAGCTGGTTTTGATACGCGCGCGTAAATCTCCGCGCTGCTCCAGTTCAGTGACGGTGCCGATGTCGGTGACGATCCCAGTAAACATTCCGTAACCCTCTGAAGTCTAGCATTGAAGCCGACGTAATGCCCCAAGGCGGATCGGGCAAGCCCTGGCTTGCCCGCAGGCGCGTTAAGAGGCATAATTTTTGCCAGAACAAAAGACATGAGGACGCGCAGTGACGACGAGCAAGCCCCCCAAAGGCCATGCGAAGCGTGTCTTTCTGTTCTTGCAGGGGCCACATGGCCCGTTCTTTTCCGCGCTGGCCCGTGTCCTGCGCGCCTCAGGCGCAGATATCTGGCGGATTGGGTTCAATGCCGGGGATCAGGCGTTTTGGTTTCACCGCCACGGTTTCATTCCCTATCGCGGAACACCCGATGAATGGCCCGAAACGTTTGAACAAAAGATCGAAGAGCTTGTTGTAACCGACATCGTTCTTTACGGCGATACACGCCCTGTGCACTCTCAGGCCGTGAAGGTCGCCAAGGCGCGTGGCGTGACCGTCCACGTTTTTGAAGAAGGGTATCTTCGCCCGTGGTGGGTCACTTACGAACGCGGGGGATCAAACGGGAATTCGCTGGTCATGAACATGAGCGTATCCGGAATGCAGGATGTGCTGGAATATTCTGATACCGAGTCGCCGCCGCCACCTTCGCATTGGGGAGATATGCGACAGCATGTCTTTTATGGTGCGGCCTATCATTGGTTCGTCCTTTTTCTGAATCAAAGGTATCGTAACTTCCGGCCCCATCGCGAACTGCCGGTTTCTCAGGAATTTCGATTGTACTTCAAGCGATTGCTTCGCATGCCCATCCACCGGCTTGAGCGGTTTTGGGCAACGGCGAGGGCGCGCAAGGGAGGGTTTCCCTATCACCTTGTGCTTCTGCAACTGGGGCATGACAGCTCGGTTCAGAATCATTCAGGCTATTCCTGCATGACCGAGTTTCTGGAAGAGGTCATCGAAGGGTTCGCCAAAGGCGCGCCGAAACACCACCGACTGGTGGTCAAGGAACACCCACTGGAAAACCATAGGGTTCCTTTGCAGCGGCGAGTTCGGCAACTGGCCCGCAGTTTCGGTGTTCAGGATCGGGTCCATTACATACCCGGTGGGAAACTGGCCAAACTGCTGGACGATGCGAGAACGGCCGTGACCATCAACTCGACCGCTGGTCAACAGGTTCTATGGCGGGGCATTCCACTGAAGGTTTTCGGGCGATCGGTTTATGCCAAGCCCGAATTTGTGTCTGAGCAACCGGTCGAGACCTTTTTTTCCACCCCCACGCCGCCGGACCGGACAGCATATCGGGCGTACAGGCAGTTCCTGTTGGAAACCAGTCAGATACCCGGTGGTTTTTATTCCCGCAGGGGTCGGCGGCAACTGTTGCGTCGGGTATCGGACATGATGTTGCGCCGGGACGACCCATATCACGTGCTACTGGCGGATTACGAGGCCGCAACGCCACAGTTGAGATTGGTTAAGTAAAACAACCCGTCTCTTGCTGGATGTTCAAACCGGAAACAGATAGATTGCGCGCAAATCTGACAGAAACAAAAAGACGACCGAGGTAATCCAGCAGTGCAGCGCCCTTCAATGCGATGGATAAGATTGTTCGCCGTTTTGGCAACATGTAGCCTTGCAGCAGCATGTCAGCTGCCCAAAGCTGGCCCCAGCAAGAATCAGATACTTGCAGGCTCGGTCGAGAAAGGCGGAAACGCCTTTGTTATCGAAGTCGACGACCGCGTCGCACGCGCAACCTCTGCCGTTCCGCAACTTGGCTTTTCATCTTCATTTCGCAGCTTGTCCAACCTGACAGCCGATACCATTCGCCCGGGCGATGTTCTGGGCCTGACGATCTGGGAAAACGTCGATGACGGGCTTTTGTCAGGGGATACAGGCCTTGCCACCAATCTGGACGAAGTACAGGTCGACAGCGAAGGCTTTATCTTTGTGCCATATGCAGGACGGTTGCGTGCCTCGGGCAATACACCGGAAGAACTGCGCAATCTGATCTCTGCGAAACTGCAGGACCAAACCCCCGATCCGCAAGTACAGGTTCGCCGCGTTGCGGGGGACGGCTCTACCGTCTCACTGACCGGCGCGGTTGGCGCGCCCGGGGTCTATCCAATCGAAAGGCCGACGCGCTCTCTTGCAACGATGCTGGCGCAGGCTGGCGGTGTATCTGTCGCGCCCGAAATTGCGCTGGTAACGGTTCTGCGGGGCGATCAGAAAGGCACGGTCTGGTATCAGGACCTGTTTCGCAAGCCCGGTCTTGATATCGCCCTTCGTGGTGGTGACCGGATTCTGGTCGAACAGGATACGCGGTCCTATATCGCCTTGGGCGCAACAGGCGGGCAGTCGCGCGTAGCGTTCGAAAGCCAAGACCTGTCAGCTCTAGAAGCGTTGGCTCAGGTCGGCGGCCTGCAATCCCTGTCGTCCGATCCCACCGGCATCTTCGTGTTGCGCAAGGAACGTCAGGACATCGCACGTTCGGTCATGGGCCGCAGTGATCTGCAAGGGTCTCAAAGGATGATCTATGTGATGAACCTGACCGCTCCAAACGGGCTGTTCGTCGCGCGGGATTTTGTCATTCGTGACGACGACACGATTTACGTGACCGAAGCGCCGTATGCGCAGTGGTCCAAGTCAATCTCACTCATCGCTGGTGGCCTGACGCCGATTGCAAACGTCGCAACACTTACTGGTAGCTGAGGAATGTTCCCGGAACGGGAACCAGAGACCGGGGGCGAACGCCTCCGGCTTTATGTTTTTAACGGTGGTTTTTTGACCCAGAAACGTCTTCGGCGCATCCTTGATCTGGCCGGATACGATATTCGGCTTGGCCTGCCACAGCCGGAAGATTTTGTTGGTGTCTGGGGCAATAGCCCGACGGCACACCGCGGATTGAATATTGCCGCAAAACGGCAAACGCGCGTGCTGCGGGTCGAAGACGCCTTTCTCAGATCGCTCCATCCCGGTCGCAGCGGCGATCCTCCACTCGGATTGCTTTTGGATAAATCCGGGCTTCATTTCGATGCATCCACCCAGTCCGATCTGGAAATCTTGCTGGCGACGCATCCTCTGGATGACACGGCATTGCTTGACCGGGCACGTTTTGCGATGGACAGGGTGCGAGAATTGCAGTTGAGCAAGTATTCCGCATTCGATCCCGATCTTTCCCCGCCTCAGCCGGGGTACGTGCTTGTGGTCGATCAGACCCGCGGGGATGCCGCCGTGACTGCAAACGGAGGCGATGATGCCCGGTTCCGCGAAATGCTGGCGATAGCTCAGGAGGAAAACCCGGGCGCACGGGTGATCATCAAAACACATCCCGAAACCATGGCTGGTCACAGGGCCGGGCATTTTACCTCTCAGGACACCTCGGACCGGGTAGAGATTCTGGATCGCCCCGTCAGCCCATGGTCGCTGCTGGAAGGTGCCATTGCCGTTTACACCCTGTCGTCCCAACTTGGGTTCGAAGCAATTCTGGCCGGGCACAAGCCCCGCATCTTTGGGCAGCCGTTTTATTCTGGTTGGGGACTAACCCAGGATGAAGTTCCAGTGCCCCGCAGGCAACGCAATCTGACACGTGCACAACTGTTTGCCGCCACAATGCTGCTCTATCCAACCTGGTATGACCCCTACCGCGACAGGCTGTGTCAATTGGAGACCGTTCTGGACACGCTGGAAGCCCAAACCCGGGCGTGGCGACAAGACCGACATGGATGGACGGCCTCCGGGATGCGCTTGTGGAAACGCAGGCATTTGCAGGATATGTTCGGTCGCTACAAGAAAATCCGCTTTTCTGAAAATCCCGACTTGGCGCAACCGCATATGATCTGGGCTCGATATGCCAAGGACGAAGACGACGCGGTGCGGGTTGAAGACGGTTTTTTGCGCTCTCGCGGTCTGGGCGCGCGTCTGGTTCCGCCGCTTTCTCTGGTGACGGACAATCAGGGGATTTACTATGATCCGACCCGCCCCAGCGAATTAGAAATCTTAATCTCATCGCGCGAAACTTTGCGGCGGGATCAGTTTTTGCGCAGTGAAAGACTGGTTGGACAAATTCTGAAATTCGGGCTCAGCAAATATAACGAAGGTGGCCAGCCCCCTGTTTTGCCCGAAGGGCACCGCATACTGGTGCCCGGGCAGGTCGAGGATGATGCATCGATCCTCAAGGGCACAAGTACAGTGCGAACAAATCTTGACCTGTTGCGCGCGACCCGAAATGCGAACCCGTTTGCAATCATTATCTACAAACCGCATCCCGACGTCGAAGCTGGATTACGAGACGGGGGGATCGAGGCTGATGGGCTGGCCGATGTGATCGTGACCAACACCGATCCCGCAGTCCTGCTGTCGCAGGTTCATGAGGTCTGGACCATGACGTCCCTTATGGGTTTCGAGGCTTTGCTAAGAGGCGTAAAAGTGACCACTTTGGGGGCTCCGTTCTATGCCGGGTGGGGTTTGACAACCGATTTGGGCTCAGTCCCTGCGCGCCGGGGTGCAAAGCCATCTTTGATGGGGCTCGTTCACGCGGCATTGATCGACTACCCCCGCTATCTGGATCCTTTGACCGGCTTGCCCTGCCCTGTTGAGGTCGCTGTCGAGCGTTTGGCCCAGCAAGGCACAGCGCGCCACGGCATTTTGTTACGGCTTCTGTCCAAAGCACAGGGGGCGCTTGCGACCCACGCCCACCTCTGGCGCGGGCACCGGCCCTGAGCCGTTCACCCCAGGGCCCGCGCCCAGCGATGCATGACATCAGGCCCAATCGGTTCTACTTCGATCAGATCGAATCTGGGCGCGGCCTCCAACCGCTCCAGCCCAAGCGCACCGATTGCGGGTAATCCTTCGGCACCGATTGCCAAACCGGCAGAAAAACCGACAAGTTCATCAACCAGATCCTCGGCCAACAGAGACGCGGCCAGCGCCGAACCACCTTCGCAGAACACGCGGGTCAACCCCGCCTGACCCAGTTGCTGCAAAAGATCGGTTGGATCGATGTGATGGCCCTGAAGGGCACATGGGATGAGTTGTGCACCCAGACCTTCCCACGCCCGCACGCGCTCAACATCCGGTGACGGACCATGGCACAGCCATACCGGCACGTCATTTGCTGTTCGGGCGAGCTGCCCCATCAGCGGTAAATCCAGATGCCTGGAAACAACGACTCTGACTGGCTGATGGTCAATCCCAAGATCGCGCACGGTCAGGGATGGATCGTCGGCCCTTGCCGTGCCCGCGCCAACCATCACAGCGTCGTGGCAGGAACGGAGCGCATGCACTGCCCGGCGCGCCTCGGGTCCCGTGATCCACTTGCTTTGTCCGGTTGCGGTTGCAATCCGGCCATCGAAGCTGCTTGCAAGCTTCAAGGTCACAAAGGGGCGTCCCTGTTCGGTCTTGAGAAAGAAACCGGCGTGGTCCCGCGATGCCTGATCGCTCAGCACGCCTGTTGTTACTTCAATCCCCGCCTCGCGGAGCATGGCAAAGCCCTGTCCCGCAACACGCGGATCACTGTCTTCGACAGCACAGACAACGCGACTGATACCTGCTGCGATCAAGGCATCGGCGCATGGCGGCGTTTGACCGTGATGTGAGCACGGCTCTAGCGAGACATAGGCTGTTGCCCCTTGCGCGGCCTCTCCTGCACGCGCCAGCGCCTCAGTTTCTGCGTGGGGCCTGCCCCCGGGTTGGGTCCACCCCCGCCCGACAATTCTGCCATTGCTCACAACAACGCAACCGACCGCCGGATTGGGCCAGCACGATCCTTGTCCGCGTCGGCCCAATGAAAGTGCCAACGCCATATATCGCTTATCGATGTCGTTCACTCTTCAGTCGACGGTTGCGGCGGGCGCAATTCGTGAACAAACTCCTCGAAATCGTCGGCCGCCTGAAAGTTCTTGTAGACGCTTGCAAAGCGAACATAGGCCACCGTGTCGATCCGCGCCAGCGCTTCCATCACGATCTCACCGATCCTGTTCGAAGGAATATCGGTTTCACCCATACTTTCCAGACGGCGCACAATGCCGGATATCATCTGATCAATGCGTTCGGGATCAACCGGGCGCTTCTGCATCGAGATACGAATGGACCGCTCTAACTTGTCGCGATCAAAATCTTCTCGCTTGCCGTTTGTTTTGATGACGACCAGATCACGCAATTGCACCCTTTCGTAGGTGGTGAAACGTCCGCCACAAGCCGGGCAAAACCGTCGCCTGCGGATCGCCACGTGGTCTTCCGCTGGCCGTGAATCCTTGACCTGAGTATCGATATTTCCGCAAAACGGGCAGCGCATCCGCCGTCTCCTCGTCCCTTGTCCGCCTCTTTTTTGTGAGTGCTCTGGCTCACTTATCCACAACTATAGGACAGACGCTAGAGTTTGGGTAGACAGAATTTCACACCGCTAAATAAAGGGTTTCATCCGAAATGCCCGGCAATCCGCCGCGTATGGGCGGCGCGACGGTGCTCGAACAGATAAATCCCCTGCCATGTACCCAATACAGGTACTCCACCCGTGACAGGGATCGACAAGGATACTGGCATCATCGCCGCCTTGATATGGGCCGGCATGTCGTCCGGCCCTTCATATGTGTGGCGCAGATAGGACATCGACGGATCATCCGATGGCGGAACCAACCTTTCAAAATAGGCGTGAAGGTCGGTTTGCACCTCTGGGTCTGCGTTCTCCTGAATTAGCAGAGAACAGGATGTGTGACGAACGAACAGCGTCAGCAATCCATCCCGGCCCTCGGGCCGAAGCCAGTCGCGCACAAGCGAAGTAAACTCATAGAGGCCGGGGCCGCTCGTGTGCACGTGAAACTCAGTCAGCATTTTTCCCTACCCTGCCGACACGGCCCGACTTGCGCATCGTAGCCCTTAAGACCTGAACGGTCCGGGTTCACAAAACCCGTTGGCTTGCTGAATACTCATGCTGTCACCAGGCTGAAACCCTGTGCGAATGCCGCCACCTTCTAGAGGTGTCACGCCAGCTGCCTGAGGATCAAGCGTGAACTGAACAGCCGTTTTACGCCCTGTCGCCTCACTGGGTCCGTATCCGCGAACGATGTAGATTTGCTGACGCCAACCCGCACCCAGACCGCGCCGCGCGAAATCCGCCGCGGCACACCAATAGTCATTGGTGCGGCTGCGCCCCCGCGGCACCACTTCGAAAACCGCGTTATTCACCTGATACGCGCGATAGCCGTTTTGCGTACTGAATGCCTGAGCCTGAGCCGGAGTACTCAGCGCCACGACCGCAGTCGCTGCAAGAATCCAAATTTTTCTCATAGGTCTATGACTTTCATAATGCGATGTTCTTATGAGCGTAGTTTGATCGATCCGTATCGCACAGAAAAAATCTAAAAAATATTTGTTACTTTGTGTCAGCAACGCTCATTGAACGCCGGTCAGATAAAATACACCTGCGCTATTTTGTGGGAGGCGATGCGACACTAAAAAAGCCGAACGCCCATTCACTGCCTGGTTTTGCGAAGTTTCCAAGCCAGACGCATTAATCCGGGACGTGCCGGGGAGCCCACCGTCGGTTCTATGTACCGGTTTTTGCGGGCTCAGGCCCTCTCCCCTAATAAGAGCGCGACCCGGCAACATAGGCCAGATAGACAATTGAATCGCAAAGAGCTTGCGATTGATGGTCAAGGATTTTCGATCTCCTGCCAAAACAACCAATCCATTGCTTATGGGAAGCGTCGCAATAGAAGCAAATATTGCCCGTTCGGAAACCACTGCACGGGCACTCAAGATCCGTCAAATCACCCAAACAAAAGGTCCCGAGTTTCAAAAAAAGCCGTACAGCGCTAAACTGGGAGCCTTAGACTTGATTTATTTCCGGGTATTTCAATGGATGTTGATATTGCAAGGCTTCACCTTTTGGTACGGTCGTTTGAAGAATTTTCCGATGATCCGAATGCAGTTGAAATGGCCTTGGAGAAATGCGGACTGAGCAAAGCCGACCTTCTCCCCTCGGTTCAGACTTATCCCGCCAATAAGGAGGCCTGTTTTGTACGGGCGGCTTGCGACGCTCTGGGTGACATCACATTTGCTGCCAAAACCGGGATCGGGTTTACGTCCTCATCCAGCATTACCGCCTATATCGGAAAGTACTCCAGGGATTTGCGGCAAGCGCTGGAAAATACGTCGCGGTTTCACGATATTATTGATCCTGCGATTATGTTCAGCCTGAGAATTGCCGGCAACTTCGCGGCCTTCGAGGCCGAGTGGAAAGACCCAAGCTTTGCCCGCTACCACCGTCGAACTGAATTTCTGATCTTTGCAGCCGTCGCGCGAATGAGGTCGATTACGCAATCAACCTTTTTTCCAATCGAAATTCACCTGCAGCACGAAGCTGGTCCAAGCGCAAAGGACATTCAGAAGATGGCAGGCTTTCCGGTTATCTTCGGCGCGGAAAAACTTGAGATCATTCTGTCCTTGTCCTCACTGGATCTGCCGATCCCCACCTACGATCCGCGCCTTCGCGAACATCTGATCCAATACGGAGCGCGGCTGCTGGACGAATACGCCACCCCGCAGAACAAACTGCGGCCGAAGGTTGAGGGGCTGATCACCAGGTCTCTGCCCGGCAACATCGTTCAGGCCGATGAAGTGGCAGGCAATCTGGGAATGAGCCCCCGCACTTTCGCCCGCAGGCTAAAGGACGAAGGAGCGAGCTACCGAGAGATACTGGATGATCTGCGGTGCGATCTGGCGCAGACGTTCATCAAGAACGGAATGAACCTGTCGGAAATTTCCTTTTCCCTCGGATATGCGGATCAGGCGGCCTTTTCGACAGCGTTCAAAAGATGGACTGGTCAGGCCCCCAGTGCATTCCGCAACAGGGTCGAGCATCCCATCGTCTCGTGACGTAGGGTGGCCAGGGGTCAACGGCACGGTACCTCGCCCTGGCCGGTCCCATGAGTGGACAAATCGGATGTATGAATTGACCTTGCCGGTTTCTTTTGAATTTCTGCCAATTCGTTTCCGAAACCTGCCATTCGATCCGGCGTCAACCGCAACCGGAACGAAAAAAGGCGCCGTATCCAAGGCGCCTTTTTTACTTACTGATCCAGGAAAGACCGGAGTTTACGGCTGCGGCTGGGATGTTTCAGCTTGCGCAGCGCCTTGGCTTCGATTTGCCTGATCCTTTCGCGCGTCACGCTGAACTGCTGGCCCACCTCTTCCAAGGTGTGGTCGGTATTCATGCCGATACCAAAACGCATCCGCAGAACACGTTCCTCACGCGGCGTGAGCGATGCGAGAACGCGTGTGGTCGTTTCCTTGAGGTTTTCCTGAATGGCACTGTCCAACGGCAGCACAGCATTCTTGTCCTCGATGAAATCGCCCAGCTGGCTGTCTTCCTCGTCGCCGATTGGCGTTTCTAGAGAAATCGGTTCCTTGGCGATCTTCATCACCTTGCGAACCTTTTCCAGCGGCATCTGCAGCTTTTCTGCCAACTCTTCCGGCGTCGGCTCTCGACCGATTTCGTGCAGCATCTGGCGACCGGTGCGGACCAGCTTGTTGATCGTTTCGATCATATGGACCGGAATACGGATCGTACGGGCCTGATCAGCAATCGATCGCGTGATCGCCTGGCGAATCCACCAAGTTGCATAGGTCGAGAATTTGTAGCCGCGGCGGTATTCGAACTTGTCCACCGCTTTCATCAGACCGATGTTACCTTCCTGAATAAGATCAAGGAATTGCAGGCCACGGTTCGTGTACTTTTTGGCAATCGAGATCACCAGACGCAGGTTGGCCTCGACCATTTCCTTCTTGGCCTGACGCGCCTCTTTCTCACCCTTCTGAACCTGCTGCACGATGCGGCGGAATTCAGGGATATCAAGACCGACATACTGGCCTACCTGCGCCATGTCATTGCGCAGTTCCTCGACCTTGTCGGAGGAGCGTTCGATAAACATCTGCCAACCGCGACCCGGTTTTTCCGCCATTTCTGACAGCCAGTTCGGGTCAAGTTCGCGTCCACGATAGGCATCGATGAACTCACGCCGGTTGATCCGGGCCTGATCCGCCAGTTTCACCATCGCGCTGTCCAAAGACATGATCCGCTTGTTGATACCGTACAGCTGGTCGATCAGGGCCTCGATCCGGTTGTTGTGCAGGTGAAGACCGTTCACCAGTTCCACAATCTCGGCGCGCAGTTTCTGATACGTGGCCTCATCCTTTTCGCTGAACGAGCCATCTTCGTTCAGCGTGGCCGAAATCCGGCTATCCTGCATCTCGGACAACATTGCGAAGTCGGTCGAGATACGCTCCAGCGTGGTCAGAACCTGATCCTTGAGCGCGGCTTCCATCGCGGCAAGGGACATGTTGGCCTGATCGTCTTCGTCGTCATCGTCATCGCTGGCGATGGGGTTGCCGTCAGCATCCAGTTCAGGACCGGTATCTTTGGCCGGCTTGGCGGCTTGTACGGCCGAGGTATCCACGACGGGTTCCTCGACATCGCCGTCCTCATCCATCTGATTGCCAAAGGTGGCTTCCAGATCGATGACATCCCGCAACAGAATGTCCTCACTCAGCAATTCGTCGTGCCAGATGGTGATCGCCTGGAAGGTCAGCGGGCTTTCGCACAAACCAAGGATCATGGTGTTCCGGCCTGCCTCGATCCGCTTGGCGATGGCGATCTCGCCTTCACGGCTCAGCAGTTCAACCGATCCCATCTCGCGCAGGTACATGCGGACGGGGTCATCGGTGCGATCCAGCTTTTCGGTCTGGGCACCGGCCAGCGTAACCTCACGGTTGCTGTCTGTCGCCACAAGTTCGGTCGAGCCCTTTTGCTCTTCCTCTTCGGCCTCTTCATCTTCGATGATATTGATGCCCATCTCGGACAGCATCGACATAACGTCTTCGATCTGTTCCGAACTGACCTGATCAGGCGGCAGCACCTGATTGAGTTGGTCATAGGTGATGTAGCCTCTCTCGCGGGCCTCGGCGATCATCTTTTTGACCTGGGCCTGGCTCATGTCCAGCGAGATTTCCTGTTCCTGCTCTTCGGATTTGCGATCCTCGGTCGTGTCCTTGGCGGCCATTCAGTGCTCCTGCAGGGATGGGTGATTCGTTTGATCCGAATCATTAGCGCGTAGAAGTGATTCGGCCACCCATTTACCCGTTTTTCTTTTCCAGTGCCTTACGAAAACACCAGTTTACCGGCGTTTCCGTTCGAAATTGATACCAGACATGATTGCCTCAAAGGCGTCTTTCTCGTCGCGGTTGATTCGCGCGCCGTTGTCGGCGATGTCGAATATGGCCCTGTCTTCGTTCTGACTGCGACTCGTGCGGTTGCGTTCTTCGGCGGCCTGGGCCAGCCGGTACGTCAGTGCCTCATCCGCCAGATCGGTCAGTTCCTCCGCAGCTTCGGCAATCTCGGCATCCAACCCCCGGAGCGCTTTGATTTTCGCGAGTTCTTCGGCCAGCGTCATCTCGGCCTTTTCAACATCGCCCGGTTTGAACACACAGGGGATAACTGCGACATGGCGAAGGCCCAGCAGGTTTTCAAGGGCATCGGGACCCATTGCTGCAATTATGTGGTCTTGCAGGTTGTCCGGATCGTCTATCGCGTGCCTTAAAATGGCCTCTCGCAAGGCTGCGTGATCGGGATCATGGCAATCAATTTCTTCTAGCTGATGCTCGAACTGGACGACGACTTGCGGATTGAGGATGGCGATCGCAAGAATTGCCGCTTCGCGCATCCGGATGTCCGCATTGTCGGAAGAAGCCAGAAAAGACGCCCGCGCTCCGGCTGATGCCGGTTGTTTCTGAGGCTGCCACTTGCCACGCGGCTGCCACTCGCGGTTCTGTGTCTGCCGTTGCGGGCGGAACAACTGCCAGCGCAGGTCCTTTATCTCTTGTTCGTAGTGGGACCGGATTGATTTATCCCGGATCACTTTAATTTTGTCCCAAAGCGTTTTGTCCAACGCCGCCTTACGCTCGGGGCTGTCAAAGACCTTGCCTTCGGTTTCCCGCTGCCACAGAAGCTTTACCATCGGAATGGCATTATCCAGAACCGCCTGCACAGCCCCTGCTCCTTCGGCACGCAACAAATCGTCGGGGTCTTGCCCCTCGGGCATCAGGGCAAAGCGCAGGGATTTTCCTGCCTCCAGCAAAGGCAACGCCAGATCGACCGCACGCATTGCCGCACGAAGGCCCGCCGTATCCCCGTCCAGTGCGATGATCGGCTCATCAGAGATACGCCAAAGCAATTGCAACTGATGTTCGGTAATCGCGGTGCCCAGGGGTGCAACCGATGCCCCAAACCCAGCCTCAGCCAGCGCAATCACATCCATGTACCCTTCGGCAACGATCAGCGGCTGACCCTTGCCCGCAGCCTGACGTGCAGGGCCCTGATTATACAGGCTGCGCCCCTTGTCGAACAACTCTGTCTCGGGCGAGTTCAGGTATTTCGCGTTGTCATTTGGGTCCATAGCCCGACCGCCAAAAGCGATGCAGCGCCCACGCGGGTCGCGGATCGGGTACATGATGCGGTTGCGGAACGTATCATAGGGCTTTTTGCCCTTGTTCGAAGGCTTGGCCAGCCCCGCCCCCAGAATTAGGTCCTCAGCGACGTTCTTACCGCGCAAATGATCCCACAGCGCCTGCCAGCCGTCAGGGGCAAAACCGATTTCCCACCGCTCCAGTGCTTGCGTGTCCAATCCGCGCCGGGCCAGATAATCGCGCGCAGCACCCCCTGCCCCGGTCTTGAGTTGCAGGCGAAAGAACTGCACTGCCTGCTCCATCACCTCGGCCAGTTGAGTGCGGCGGTCCTGCTTTTCCTGCGCCCTGGGATCGCGCGCCGGCATCGGCATCCCGGCCTCGCGCGCCAAAATCTCGACCGCCTCGATGAACGAAACATTTTCGGTCTCTTTCACGAAATTGATCGCGTCACCTTTGGCGTGGCAACCAAAGCAGTAATAGAACCCCTTTTGATCATCCACATGGAAGGATGCCGTCTTTTCGTGATGAAACGGGCATGGCGCCCACATGTCGCCTTTACCCTGATTGGATTTGCGGGCGTCCCACACGACCTTGCGCCCGACGACCTGAGACAAGCTCAGCCGGGTGCGCAATTCATCCAGAAATCCAGGGGGCAGTGACATGCATCAAACCTGACAGAAACGGAAACGCTCGCCAAGGGAGTGACGAGCGTTTGTCCACAGCGAATTGACGGTCCTGTGGATTATTGCTGCAGGCACAGCTCCAACCAGGCCGCGCCCAGGTCCTTTTTGCGCACATCGCGCATCTTTTGCTCATAGACCCACGGCGTAATCAGCGGGATCGCTGCATTGTAGTTTTCGGGCCATGTGGGGCTGGTTGCGGCAACGGCCCCGGGCACATCGCGCTCTTTCACCTTATCGAGCCTGGCCTTCTGAACCGCAGCAACAACATCTGCCTGATACCGGCAGCTTTGTTCCTTGGTTTCAGCTGCAGCCAGAGGTGTAGCCAGAAAGGCAGCGGCGACGGCGATACGCAACATGGGGTTCTCCCGGAATCGTTTCTTTGGGGCAGCTTATCCTCGCTCGGCCACGCCTTCCATTGCCCTTTTCATATCGTGAACCAAAGTCTCGGCCATGGAACGGAACGCCATGATCTGAAAAGCACTGTCCCCTACCCGCGTGATCGATGCCGTCATGTGAAACAACAAGCTGCGTACGGTATGGCCACGCTTGAAATGCGTGGCGCGCAGATCGATGGGAACCAGACGGGCGAGCACATCTTCGGCCCGATCCCCTTCCAACCTGACAACTGTCCACACATCCGACTGATCCACGACAGCTGCATGATCTGCCAGAGACTCATCCGGAGGCGGTCCTATCAGCATTGCCTGCGAATGCCCAAACCAGATGGCCCGCGCACCAGCCTTTCCTGTTGCGCGATTCGCGGCCGGGTATGCCATCCCGTGCGCTGACTTCATGGCCTCCGACAAGGATTTCTCCTTACCTTTGAACGGAGCGACAGACGTAATGAATCCGGCATCGACCTCACTCAAGGTGACGTTGCCAACGGTCAGTGGCAGCAACCCTTCGCAGGGAGATGTGGCAATTAGTTTATCCACGAACACGCCCTCCTTCGGGATCAAAGAACACAGGGTTCACCACTTCGCACAGAGTGGTCACACCGCGCAGGTGGTCCACCATCTTGATCACTTCGCCGTATCGGTCCGGGCCATCTGCCAGAAACGCCAGACCCAGCATGCTGCCCAGTGTCGGTGAATAGCAGACCGAGGTCACATAACCCTGATCACTGGTTCGAACCGGCTCTGCTTCTTCCTTGTACAGATGCGCACCTGCCAGCAACTGCTTGCTCTCGCCAATAGGTTTCAGGCCGACCAGACGTTCACGACCGGCCTCCTCCAGACCGGGGCGTTCCGACATTGTCTTGCCGATACAGTCTTTTTTCTGCGACACCATCCGGCCCATGCCAATATCATAGGCCGTCGTGCGGCCATGGATTTCAGAATGGGTAATAAAGCCCTTTTCGATCCGCAGAACGTTCAAAGCCTCCATTCCATAGAGACCGCCACCCAGCGCTTCGGCTCGTTCCGTCAGAATACCAAACAAGCTCGCGCCATAGCGGGCAGGTACGGCAATTTCATAGGCATGTTCACCGGAAAACGAGATACGGAACAACCGTCCCTGAACACCCAGAACATTAACCGGACCACATGCCATAAATGGCCAGTTTTCTTCATCTATCGGCTGGTCCAGAAGCCCATTCAGAAGCTCGCGCGATTTTGGTCCGGCCACAGCGAACTGGGCCCACTGTTCGGTGACCGATGTGAAGGCCACGTCCAGATCGGGGCGCAGACCCTGATGCACGAACTCGAGATGCTTCATCACGTCGCCCGCCGCAGCAGTAGTTGTGGTCATCAGGTAATGGTTTTCATCAAGACGTGCGGTCGTGCCATCGTCCATCACATAGCCGTCTTCGCGCAACATCAGACCATAGCGCACACGCCCGACCTTCAGCGTCGAAAACATGTTGGTATAGACAAAATCCAGAAACGCCCCCGCATCCGGCCCTTGTATGTCGATCTTGCCCAGGGTCGAGACATCACAAATGCCAACGGCCTCACGAACCAGTTTCACCTCACGGTCACAGGACTCGCGCCAGGTTGTTTCACCTGAATTCGGAAAATAGCTGGGTCGATACCACAGACCCGCTTCGATCAACGGGGCGCTCCGCGCCACGGTTGCCTTGTGAGATGTCGTAAAGCGCTGAGGTTTGAAACCTTTACCCTCAGCCCCCGCCCCATATGCAGCAATTGCAATCGGCGAATAAGGCGGCCGGAATGTCGTGGTTCCGGTCTCGGAAATCCCACGCCCCGTCGCATCGGCCAGAACCGCCAGCGCCGCAACATTCGAATTCTTGCCCTGATCGGTCGCCATACCTTGCGTGGTATAGCGCTTCATGTGTTCGACCGAGCGGAAGTTTTCCGTCGCAGCCTGTTTGACGTCCTTGACCGTTACATCGTTTTGAAAATCCAGCCACGCGCGTCCCTTACCGGGAACCGACCAAAGTGGCGAAATTTCATAAGGCGCATCTTCTGCCTCAGGTGCTGCCAGATCGGGTGCCGTCATCCCAATCCCTTCCAGCGCCTCGCGCGCGGCGGCAACTCCTTCGTGCAGGCAAGCCGCGGTCGAGAAAGATCCGTTACACGAACCAGCGGTCCCCATACCTGGAATCGCACCCGGAGTTGGTACAAAGGCCGCGATGTCACGCCGCCAGGTCGGGCGCCCGTTCATATGGCAGGTCAGATGGATCGATGGATTCCACCCACCAGTCATCGCCAGACAATCGGTGTGAATGCTCTCCTCTCCACTGGGGCGACGCACGGTGATAGCCTCCAACCCCTTGCGGCCCGCACTGCCGCAGACCTGCGCACCACGAAGCACGTGATAGTCATCGGACACAGGCGCGTCGTGACGGCTGTCGATCACTGCGGCGACGTGAACACCTGCCTCCAGCAAATCGCGGGCGGTGCGGTGAATCTCATCGGTGTTGCCGAAAATTGTCACGTTCTTACCCGCGGCAACGCCCCAACGATTGAGATATGCCCGCACTGCCCCGGCAGTCATAATTCCGGGACGATCATTGTCGCGAAACGCGACAGGGCGTTCTATTGCGCCTGCCGCAAGAACCGACCGTTTCGCCGCGATCCGCCAATATGTTTCAAGTGGCGCACCGTTCGGACGGCGCTCACGATGATGCAACACCCGTTCCAAAGCGGCAAACGTACCCTGGTCATATGCACCCGCGACGGTCGTGCGCGTCATCAGCCGCACATTGTTCATCGAGCGCAATTCAGCCAGAACTTCATCGACCCAAACGGAACCGGGCTTACCATCAACCTCGATCGTCTCTGACAGCAGGCGACCACCCATGCGGCTGCTTTCGTCCGCAAGAATGACATCCGCCCCGGCCCTGCCTGCCGTCAGTGCGGCCATCAGACCCGCAGGACCGGCCCCGATTACAAGCAGATCACAGAATGCGTAGGCGCTTTCGTATTTATCCGCATTATCCTCGCCAGACAGTGCCCCCAGACCGGCGGAGCGACGGATAATCGGCTCATAGACTTTTTCCCAGAAGCTCCGTGGCCACATGAACGTTTTATAGTAGAAGCCTGCGCCCAAGAACGGGGCCCCGAGGTCGTTCACGGCCTGCAGATCGAAATTCAGACTGGGCCAGCGGTTCTGGCTGCGCGCTTCGAGGCCCGGAAAAATCTCCTGCATCGTCGCGCGCACATTCGGCTCTTGCGAGGCCCCACGCCCGACAGTGACCAGTGCGTTCGGTTCTTCGCTGCCCGCAGTCAACACACCACGCGGACGGTGATATTTGAACGAACGCCCCATCAGACGAATGCCATTGGCCAACAGGGCCGAAGCAAGCGTATCTCCTTCAAAACCGGTATAGCTTACGCCATCAAAAACGAATGAAACCGGTTTGGTTCGGTCCAGCAATCCCTTGCCATTAATTCTCATGACCTAGCCTCCGACGCCAGTTCGGTAGCGACAACCTCATGCGTGACGGTGTTTCGGGTCACAACGATCCAGGCGCCGCATCCCCCTTCGTGGTACCAAAGGTCACGGGTCTCGCCCGCCGGGTTATCGCGCAAGTAAACGAAGTTGTCCCACGCCTCCTGACCCGCGTCAGGCGCAGGGCGGACCAGGTCAACGGCCGCTCCGCGGTAATAAAACTCCCGGCGATCCCGCTCGCCACAATGCGGACAGGTAATCCTCATGACCGCACCCCCTGCTTCTTCTCGTCAAAAATACGGAAATCCGACATAGCCACCCTCAGTGCAGGTTGTGTTGAGAGCCTTTGCCCTCTTCATCGATAATGCCGCGTCCGGTGCGGAACCGGTCCAGCCGGAAACCCGTGGCATTGTCGTGGTACCGATCCGTGGCGATCAGATGAGCGAACACGTTGCCCGAACCAGGAACCGCCTTGAACCCGCCGTAGTTCCAGCCGCAATTCAGATACAGCCCGTCGACATCCGTCTTGTCGATGATCGGCGATCCATCGGGCGACATATCCATGATCCCGCCCCAACTGCGTAAAACCTTGGCCTTGCCGATCATCGGCATCAAGGCCATCCCTGCCTCCATCACGCTTTCCACTGTCGGAAGATTACCCCGCGCAGCGTATGAGGCGTAAAAATCCAGATCCCCGCCAAAAACCAATCCGCCCTTGTCGGATTGGCTTATATAGAAATGCCCCATCCCGAAGGTGACCACGTGATCGATACAGGGTTTCAAACCCTCGGTCACAAATGCCTGTAGGACGTGGCTTTCAATTGGCAGGCGCATACCGGCCATTTCCGCCACCTGCCCGGAACGACCCGCCACGACCATCGCCACCTTTTTGGCGCGGATCGGGCCACGTGATGTCTGAACACCCTTAACAACGCCGTTTTCAATATCGATGCCGGTAACTTCACAATTCTGGATCAGATCCACACCTCGCTGATCTGCTCCACGGGCATATCCCCAAGCCACCGCATCATGACGTGCTGTGCCGCCGCGTGGGTGATAAAGCCCGCCATAAAGCGGAAACCGCAGATCGTCGAAATTCAGATAGGGCACCATTGTCCGTAACTCATCCCGGTTCAACAGGATGGCGTCATCGCCCTGGCTGATCATCATGTTGCCACGTCTGGCAGCGGCATCACGCTGACCATCCGAATGGAAAAGGTTGATGATCCCACGCTGCGAATGCATGACGTTGTAGTTCAGATCCTCTTCCAGCCCTTCCCAAAGCTTCAGGGAATGAGAGTAAAACTCCGAATTTCCCTGCAAGAAGTAGTTGGCGCGCACAATTGTCGTATTCCGTCCGACGTTACCGCCGCCAATGTACCCTTTTTCCAGCACAGCGACATTTGTCAGCCCATGCTCTTTCGCCAGATAGTAGGCTGTGCTCAGGCCGTGCCCGCCCCCACCAATAATGATGATGTCATATTCCGATTTGGGTTCGGGGTCGCGCCAATGTGGCGTCCAGCCTTTATTGCCGGTCAAACCTTCCATCACCACACGGAGGCCGGAAAATCGCATGATCCACTCCCTAAAGATCGAGCCTTTTTGGCACCGTCTGCACACACCTAACAACGCGGCGCGCTCTGGGCCATATCGCTTTTCGACAAATTCTGGTCCGATGGCGACCATTTGCAAGGCGTGCACGACTGCAGCACACACACTTATCCGAGTTAATAGGGCCAAAAAAAACGCGCCTCGCAAGGCGCGTTTTTCGTGATGTTCGGATTAGATTACAGACCTTTCGCCCGGTAACTCTTGGACACCCTATCGATGGCAACGATGTACGCGGCAGTCCGCAAATCGTCGACATCTGCGCGATCATGCCAGACCTCACTCATAGACTGGTACGCAATTCGCATCGTGTCATCGAGACCGGATCGCACGAGCTCCAGCTCGTCGGCCCCTTTCAGGTACTTGGACTTGAAACCAGGCGTCATCGACCAGGCATCAGCCAGATAACGATCGAGACGCTCCAGTTCGCTGACGATCAGTTCGTGCCTAGCCTCTTCCTGTCGACGCTGCATTCTGCCGAACCGGATATGGCTCAGGTTTTTCACCCATTCGAAATAGGAAACCGTCACACCACCAGCGTTGGCATACATGTCCGGAATGATCACCACGCCTTTCTTGCGCAGAATTTCATCGGCGCCAGCGGTTACCGGACCATTTGCTGCCTCGATGATTAGCGGCGCCTTGATCCGGTCGGCATTGGTCAGGTTGATCACCCCTTCCAACGCAGCCGGGATCAGAATATCGCATTCCTCTTCCATCACGGCTCCGCCTTCAGCGGTGTGTGTCGCATCCGGATATCCGGCGACACCACCGTGTTTCACGATCCACTGCCGCACCGCTTCGACATCGATTCCATCGGGGTCATAAAGGGCACCGTCCCGTTCGATGATCCCGATTACTCGCGATCCGTCTTCCTCACTCAGGAATTTGGCAGCGTGATATCCCACATTGCCCAGACCCTGAACAATCACCCGCTTTCCATCGAGTTTGCCAGACATGCCAGCCTTTTTGACATCCTCGGGATGTCGGAAAAACTCACGCAGGGCGTACTGAATACCGCGCCCCGTCGCCTCAACACGTCCGGCGATCCCCCCGGCATTCAGCGGTTTGCCGGTGACACAGGCGCGCGCGTTTATGTCGGTCGTATTCATTCGCGCATATTGATCCGCCATCCAGGCCATCTCACGCTCACCCGTTCCCATATCCGGCGCCGGAACGTTCTGAGACGGGTTGATCAGGTCGCGTTTTGCCAACTCATACGCAAAACGGCGTGTGATCTGCTCCAGCTCGTGCTCTTCGTACTGGCGGGGGTCGATACACAGCCCCCCCTTGGAACCTCCGAACGGTGCTTCGACCAGTGCACATTTGTAGGTCATCAGCGCGGCCAAAGCCTCAACCTCATCCTGGTTCACGGCCAGAGCATAGCGGATACCGCCCTTGACCGGCTCCATATGTTCGGAGTGAACCGACCTGTATCCGGTAAATGTGTGTATCTGGCCCCGCAGGCGTACACCGAAACGAACTGTATAGGTCGCGTTGCAAACCCGGATCTTTTCTTCCAGCCCCGGCGGCAGATCCATAAGGGCGGCCGCCCTGTTGAACATCAGATCCACGCTCTCTCGGAAACTGGGTTCGGTAACTCGGGTCATAAATTCCTCCGTGCCCTGCAACGACTCTCGTCCCGACGATTTGTCGCACCCATATCGTTACCGTTCAATGGAAATTCGCCACTTTTTTCATCACTTCGCGAAAGCGGCATAATTTGTGATGATGAGTCGCTGGCGCCTTAACGATTTCAAATTGATTGTTCGCGTCAGGGAAACAGACCCCCTCAGAAGCTCCATACTGCAACTATTTTTGGCCGGATATTAGCAACATAGTGACCATCCCGCCCAAATCTCGCCACGTTGTGCGACTATTTTCTTAAAGTTGCAAAGCTCTGGTGCCGCCGTTTGGAACCTGCAGAGGGATTTCGTTATGCAAAAGCAATTTCGGATACTGAAACTAGCCGAGAAGATTTCGGCCAACAAGCCGTCGCGGCACCCGATCCGGTTTTTGCGTTCTGAAAACGGAGCCATGACAATTCTTGCTCTGGTCCTGATTATGGGCATTTTCGCCGCTGCAGGCATTGCCGTTGACGTTATGCGTTTTGATCGCGAACGAGCCCGACTGCAATACGCTCTGGACCGAGCCGTGCTGGCTGCCGCCGATTTGGATCAGGAACTGTGCCCCCGAGACGTAATTGTCGATTTCTTCGAAAAAGACGGGCTTTTGCGGTATCTGGATGTAAGTTCCATCGATGTTCAGCCTGACACTTGTGGGTCGACAGCTGCGACACTGGAAGGATATCGCCGTGTCCAGGCGACAGCTCGCATGGACGTGGAAACGCATTTCCTGAACTTCAGAGGCTTTACCGGCATTGACTACATTCCAACGGTTGCCACGAGCGTCGCCGAAGAAAGCATCGGGGACGTCGAAATTTCCATGGTGCTGGACGTTTCGGGCTCGATGGGCCGGTATAGCCGTTTGACCAACCTGAAAGTTGCTGCTCAGCGTTTTGTGGACGAAATGGTTGAGAAAACCGAAGACGGCAAGCTCTCCATCTCGATCATCCCGTACTCGAATCAGGTAAGATTGCCTGATTACCTGATGAATGAGCTTAACACTCAGGGTGAAAACCCTCACGCAAATTGCATCGATTTCCCGGAAAGTGACTTCAGCATTGCCGCGTTTGATGAGACGGTGGCATTGCCGAGAACGCTCCACTATCCGATCCCGTGGAACATAAACTACATAGACGATGACGTTCGGAATTCAGGAGACATTCTGGACAATGAAGCCTGCATCAGAAAGACTGCGACCAACTCAAACGTGATCACAGTTGCACAAAAGGATGCAACCGCTCTGAAGGCCCATATCCAGGGGCTACAAGCAGGCGGCAATACCTCTATGGATATCGGAATGAAGTGGGGATTGACCCTGCTGGACCCAGGCTTCAATCCTGTCATACAGGAACTGACCGAAGACAACTTCGTACCGACCGAATTCGATGATCGGCCCAAGAACTACACGGGCTCTGACGTCATGAAAGTCATCATTCTGATGACCGATGGATACAACACAACGAACTACCGGGTGAATGATCCTTATCGTTTTGGTTTTTCCAATATCCATTGGTTTGAAACAGAAAATAAATATTCGACTCAAAACGATGATCCAGACAGCGCCTACTATGAGCAGTATTACTGGCACGACGTACAGTTGCTGGAAGATCCTGACAGCAGAGGTCGCCGCTGGGTGAGAGATGAGTGGCAAGACCACCCTTTCGGTAGCGGGCAATACACCGTCTACAGATGCACAAGCTGGACCACTAGTGGTTCTACTGAAATCTGTACCAGCAGGAACGAAAGCAGGACACGAATTCGCTCTGAAAAAGTATCCAGTTCCGACCCTGATCCGCGGCATCTAGAGTGGCATGACGTTTGGGAAAGCACGGGCTCGGAGGTCGTCCGGGAGTTGTACGCCGAATGGATGGGAGACGCTCAGGCAGACGTCTGGCATGCCGGTGTAACTGAACCTTATGCCCGGGCGGAAAAAGACCCACGTGTAAGATCGCTGTGCGCTGCTGCGAAGGAAGAGAACATTATCATTTTCTCCGTCGCTTTCGAGGCCCCTTCAGCCGGCAAGAGTATTCTCTGGGACTGCAAGACAAGTGTCGGCACATACTACGAGGCGAATGGGACCGAGATCATCAGCGTGTTCGACTCGATCGGTTCCACGATCCGTAATCTGAGGCTGACACAATGACCAACAGACTGCTTGGCCTACTTCGCCGATTTGCCCGGCGCGAGAACGGCTCGTTATCAATTGAATTTGTGATCGTTGTTCCAATCTTCCTGTACCTGATGATGGCAGGGGTCGAGATCGGTGTGATCGCCTTTCACCACGCCAATCTAGAAAGGGCGCTGGACGAGACGGTTCGTGATGTCAGGCTGAATCATATCGAAAAATACGACCCTACCCCGGGTGCCGAATGGGATCACGACCTGCTCAAAAGAATCATCTGCGATAACGCGGATTTCATCAAAGACTGTGACGCCAATCTGGCGCTTGAAATGAAAAGTGTCGACCTGCGCAACGGCATCGAACTGCATGAAACCCCGTTTTGCGTCGATACCCCAGAAGATATCCGGAACACCGAAAGCGGCACCGGACAAGAATATAATCAAGGTGCGGCGAACGAGCTGATGGTTCTGCGTGCCTGCGTTGAGATTTTCCCGATTTTCCACGGCTCGAACATCGGCCAGATGGCACAGCGTGACTCAGATGGTCAATTCGAACTGCATGCAACGACGGTGTTTGTCCATGAACCAAACTAAACGCCCAAACCTTTTGTCGTCGTTCCTGAAACGTTTTGCAAAAAACGAAGAAGGTTCGCTGGCCATTGAAACGATTATCATCGTTCCCTGGCTGTTCTGGTCCATCATCGCGTCTTACACATTCTTCGACGGCTATCGGCAGAGCGCCGCCAATATCAAGGCCGCCTATGCTGTCGCAGATATCGTGTCACGGGAAGATGGCGTCGTGAACGACGCATATATTGATACGCTGATGGAAGTGATGGAGTTCATGGTCGCTGAAGGTACCGAGATGAACCTGCGCGTCACGTATTTTGAATACCTGGACGATGAAAAACGGCACGAGGTGCATTGGTCCAGAAGTCGCGGTCCTCTTTTTAATGACATGACAAACAGCGATATCGCCGAAATAAAAGACAAGCTGCCAGTCATGCCGAACTATGGCCGAATGATACTGGTCGAAACCAACAACCTTTATCAACGGCCCTATAAAATCGGCTTTGAAAGAGAAGTGCGGTTGGAAAACTTCGTTTTCACCCATCCACGCGTCTTTGATCAGATCGTCGACAATTTCTGAACTCAATCCCGCTCGGCCAGCAGGGCGGCGATCATTTCCGACATGAATTTGGTTTGTGCGGCGGCGGTGACGCCGCCGATTCCAATTCTATGACCCAGCCGCCACCACAAACCTGGCGCCCAGCTGTTTCCCGACGCTTCCCGAGCGCGGATCAGGAAACCGTTTGAAGGCTTGAACGCAAAAACACCCCGGTCGATTGTTTGAACATCGTCGATGCGAATAATCACATCCCCTGCCCCCGTTCGCAGTTCTTTACGCGTCAGTTCGATCCGATCCGCAGTCGATACCCAAAGCCGTCGCGCCAGCCAAAGAGCAGCGGCCCCGGCGGCCAACAAGAACACTTGCCATCCAAACGCGGGCGGAGTTGATAGCGCGACATAGATAACCAACGCACCAAGCGCGACAAGCATCCCTACCCCGGTCCAGCGCCTTGGCTCAGATGCTTCTACAACAGCCAGAACTTCGTCCTGCATACCGGTCTCCAAATTCGATCCCTGCACCCAATAACGGGATTTCACAGCGAACAACAGGGTAAGCGTATATTCAGCCGTGCCTTTGCAAAATCGCACAATGCCGGTGATCTGCTGCAAATTGAATACGTTCGTGCACTGGTTAAATTGACGTGCACAGTCAGGAGGATCGGATGTCTCTCAGGCCAACAATCGAAACACGCAAAGCAAAGCCAACCGTTGAAGGAGCCGGTGTAAAACTGCACCGCGCATTCGGATTTCAGGACCCAAGCGAACTTGACCCGTTCCTGTTGTTCGACGACTTCAGGAATGAAAACCCCGCCGATTTTCAGGCCGGATTCCCTTGGCATCCCCACAGAGGGATCGAGACGATCACTTATGTGCTTTCCGGAACGGTCGAGCACGGGGACTCTCTTGGGAATACAGGAGCTCTCGGCGCGGGCGACGTACAATGGATGACTGCGGGATCGGGTATCCTCCATCAGGAAATGCCCAAGGGGAATTCTCATGGTCAGATGCACGGATTTCAGTTGTGGGGCAATCTGCCATCAAGCCAAAAAATGACCGCCCCGCGATATCAGGATGTGCGTGGCACAGATATTCCGGAAATCACCGACGACGACGGCACCAAAGTGAAGGTGATCGTAGGTGAGTTTTGGGGTAAGAAAGGACCGGTGGATGGTATTGCTGCCGACCCGCAATATCTGGACATTTCGATCCCCCCGGGTGTGAAAAAGACGTTCTCGATAGACACGTATCGACGGGCGTTCGCCTATATCTTCGAAGGAGAGGCGGCGTTTGCTGATGCTTCACAGCCAAGTGGCGTCCTGCTTGAAAAGGAAGTGGCGGGACAGGAAGTCAATATTCGCGATTTGTCTGGTGACCGAACGCTTGTCCGTTTCGGGACCGGAGAGGAAGTAACCGTTCAGGCCGGACCGAATGGCGTCAGGTTCCTGTTGGTTTCCGGCGCACCGATAAATGAACCTGTCGCCTGGCACGGACCGATAGTCATGAATACACGGGATGAACTGCAAAAGGCGTTTCGCGAACTGCGGAACGGAACCTTTATCCAGCCGGCTCACTGATTCATGCTAAGATGGCCTTCTATCCGATCAGGAGGCCATCATGATCGTACGTGTATTTCGCGCGCGAATTTTCGACGATAAGGTCGATGAGTTCCGCGAATTTTTTCTGAATACCGCCTTGCCGTTCATGAAAAGGCAGAGCGGGCTGGTTTCAATCACAGCCGGGCTGCCACGGGAGGAAGCGCAAAACGAATTCTGCTTTGTAATGGTGTGGGAGTCGGTGGAAGCATTGGCCGAATTTGCTGGCCCCGACTGGCAACAGCCACATGTTCTGCCCGAAGAAGAAGGGATCGTGAAAGAACGGTTTCTGCACCACTATGATCTTGCTGAGGAAGGTTGATATTTACGAAGATACGGCCTTGCGCACCATGTCCCAGTAAATCGTTTCAACCTCATCCAAGGACAATCTGCCACCGCTTCGGTACCAGGTGTTGACACCATTGAGCATCGCAATCACCGCCAAAGTTGCAATCTTGGTATCCGGGACCGTGAAAACGCCGACGGACTGCCCATTGCGCAGTATTCCTTCCAGGTCGTCCTCGTACTGGCGGCGCAACGCTTCGATATCTGCGAAATTTTCGGCCGTCAGGTTCCTGAGTTCCATATAGGCGATGAACACTTCGTCGGACCGCTCCAGATGAAACCGGATATGAAAACCGACAAACTGTCTGAGTGCCTGGACCGGATCGTCAGGAACCTCGGATGCTCCGCGAGCGGACAGAAGTTCTTCCATGTGGTTGCGCATAAGCCTGAACAGCAGGCTTTGTTTGTCCGGCGTGTAGTTGTACAGCGCACCGGCCTGTACACCGACCTCTCCGGCGATCTGGCGCATGGACACCGCCGCATACCCATGCCGGGCAAACAGTTGCAGCGCAGCCTTTCGGATGCGGGGTCCGGTAATATCAGAATGAGAACCTTGAGTACGTGCCATAGCGCCACAATATATGAACGGATGTTCAGATAGAAGCCCGCTTGCACGCATAACCCAAAAAGTGCATCACACATCAAGATGCTTCTGAAAGGCCGACTATGAAGCCCGCGCCACTGCTGATCCTGTTGCTAGCCTGTACCGGCTGCGTCAACATCCCGGAACTCGAAGACAGTGAGGCTCCTGGGGTGCGCAAGGCCGCCTATCCGCGCCTGATCCCGTTGCAGGAAACACTTGGCCCCCCAGTCAAACCCGAGGATGAGGCCGCCGAAGTTGAAGAAGAACTCACCCAACGCAAAGAAGCGTTGGATGAGCGCGCCAAGGCGCTTCAGGAAGTGTCGATCGACTGAGTTTTCGAACAATGAATAGGACAACCGGGCTGTGACGGATTGCGCCCCAAACGCGAACCGGCTAAGGCACCCGGCAAGGGGCGAATTGTCCGGGACCAAAGGTCCGAGCATAGAGGATTCTACTATATGACACAGGCGCTGAGGTTGGGAATTGCTGGTTTGGGCACCGTCGGCGTTGGCGTGGTCAAAATCATCCGTCGCCATTCTGATTTGCTGCAGGCCCGCACGGGCCGTCCTGTCGAGATTGTGGCGGTATCGGCGCGCGACGCAGACAAGGATCGCGGCGTCAACCTTTCCGGATATGCCTGGGAAACCGATCCGGTCGCATTGGCGAACCGCGACGATATCGACGTGTTTGTCGAACTGATGGGCGGTGAGAACGGTCCGGCAAAGGCATCGGTCGAAGCGGCATTGAATACCGGCAAGGATGTGGTCACCGCAAACAAGGCTCTGCTGGCAATCCACGGTCAGGAATTGGCGGAACTGGCCGAAAGCAAAGGCCGCATCATCCGGTTCGAGGCCGCTGTGGCGGGTGGCATTCCCGTCATCAAGGCCCTGACCGAAGGGCTTGCGGGTAACGATGTGACCCGCGTCATGGGTGTGATGAACGGCACGTGCAATTACATTCTGACCCGGATGGAATCTCAGGGGCTGGGTTATAACGCTCTGTTCGAGGAATGCGCCAAGCTGGGCTACCTTGAAGCCGATCCAAACCTTGACGTCGGTGGTATTGATGCGGCGCATAAGCTGGCGTTGCTGGCATCGATCGCGTTTGGCACCAAACCGAACTTTGACGGCATCGAAATTGAGGGCATTCAGCACATCAGTCTGGACGATATCCATCAGGCCGCCGACATGGGCTATCGCATCAAGCTGCTGGGTGTCGCACAGCGCAGTGCGCGTGGGCTGGAGCAGCGTATGCAACCGTGCCTCGTGCCCAGCGACTCTCCTATCGGGCAGCTTGAAGGTGGAACCAATATGGTTGTGATCGAAGGCGACGCCGTGGAACAGATCGTGATGCGCGGCCCTGGTGCCGGCGAAGGTCCTACCGCAAGTGCGGTTCTCGGGGACATCTGCGATCTTGCGCGTGGCCTGCAAATTTCGACCTTTGGACGCCGGGCAAACACGTTGGAAGAGTCCACCCCTGCCCGCACCGGACTGCCCGCCCCCTATTATCTGCGCCTTGGACTACTGGACAAACCCGGCGCGCTGGCCAAGGTTGCGGCCATTCTGGGCGACGCCGGTGTGTCCATCGACCGGATGCGCCAATATGCGCACACCGAAAACACCGCGCCGGTTCTGATCGTGACGCATAAAACGACGCGAACCTCTCTGGATGTAGCTCTCGAAGGGCTCAGAACTACCAACGTTGTGGCCGGTGAGCCGGTTGCTTTGCGTATCGAACAGGTCTGACCCCTTGCGGCCTGCGCAATCGGCAGGCTATGCCGGACAAAAGGCCCCCTCTGATCAAAGGATTACGAAACATGAATGCTGCCAAGATCGATTTCAATGACCGCATGCTGTCTCTGGGCCTTGCGCGGGTTGCGGAACAGGCCGCGCTTGCCTCTGCCTCACTTGTGGGTCGCGGTGATGAGAAAGCAGCCGACCAGGCAGCCGTGAATGCCATGCGCGAGCAGTTGAACCTGCTCGACATCGCCGGTGTCGTGGTCATCGGGGAAGGTGAGCGGGACGAAGCGCCGATGCTTTATATCGGCGAAGAGGTCGGCACCGGTGACGGACCGGGTGTGGACATCGCGCTGGATCCTCTGGAAGGCACTACGCTGACGGCCAAGGATATGCCCAACGCGCTGACCGTGATTGCCATGGGACCGCGCGGTTCCATGCTGCACGCACCGGATGTCTACATGGACAAGCTTGCTGTAGGTCCCGGTTATGCAGAAGGTGTCGTTTCGCTGGATATGACCCCGCGGGAACGTGTTGAAGCGCTGGCCAAGGCCAAGAATTGCGATCCGGCCGACATCACTGTCTGCATTCTGGAACGCCCCCGCCACGAAGCAATGGTCGCCGAGGTGCGGGAAACCGGTGCTTCGATCCGTCTGATCACCGACGGCGATGTTGCCGGTGTCATGCACTGTGCCGAAAGCGAAGTGACCGGCATCGACATGTACATGGGGCAAGGCGGCGCGCCTGAGGGCGTTCTGGCTGCAGCCGCACTGAAATGCATGGGCGGTCAGATTTTTGGCCGCTTGCTGTTCCGCAACGACGATGAACGTGGGCGCGCGGCCAAGGCAGGTATCACCGATCTGGACCGCATCTATTCGCGGGACGAGATGGTGACGGCGGATGTGATCTTTGCCGCAACCGGTGTGACCGGAGGTTCGTTGCTGCCGCGCATCAAGCGCGAGCCGGGCTGGGTCGAGACGACGACGCTGCTGATGCGCTCGAAAACGGGATCGGTTCGTCGGATGACCTATCGCACACCGATGTGGCCTCACGACAAGGATTGAGGGGTTGCATCGCGACCTTGATCAACAAAACTAATAGGCCGGGCCCCGATTGGGTCCGGCCTTGGTCTGTTAGGAATGTGCCATGAGCTTTCTTGGGGTTGAACAATCATTGACCAATCGGCGTTGGGTCGGACCATCGCCAGAGGTCGAGCGCGCCGTGGAAATGCTTGTGCAGCAGGCTGATCTGCCACGTGCCGTATGTCAGGTTCTGGCAAGGCGTGGCGTCCCCCCCGAAGAGGCCAAGGGTTTTCTGGAACCCCGGTTGAAAGAACTGCTGCCCGACCCGCTTACCCTGAAAGATATGAAAAAGGCTGCGGGACGTTTCCTTGAGGCGGTGGCAAAGAAGCAGCGGATTGCAGTCTTTGCCGATTATGATGTGGATGGCGGAAGTTCCGCGGCTTTGCTTTTGGTCTGGCTTCGGCAGATGGGTTTGCAGGCGACGCTTTATGTGCCCGATCGCATCGACGAAGGGTACGGCCCCAACGTACCTGCCATGCGGGAACTGGCAGCCGGTCACGACCTGATAATCTGCGTGGACTGCGGAACACTCAGCCACGATCCCATTGCAGCAGCCGATGGTGCGGATGTCATTGTTCTGGATCACCACCTTGGCGCAGAAACTTTGCCAGATTGTGTTGCGGTAGTTAACCCGAACCGGCAGGACGAAAGCGGCGATCTGGGCTATCTATGCGCGGCTGGCGTTGTGTTCCTGATGCTGGTCGAAGCCGGAAGGCAGTTGCGAGAGGCCAGAAACAGAGGTCCGGACCTTATGTCGATGCTTGATCTGGTGGCCCTTGCGACCGTCGCCGATGTCGCGCCTCTGATCGATGCCAACCGGGCTCTGGTTCGGCAAGGCCTTAAGGTCATGGCACAACGGCAAAGGCCGGGGCTTGTTGCGCTGGCTGACGTATCGCGCATGGATGCAGCACCCAATTCCTACCATCTGGGTTTTCTGCTTGGGCCACGGGTCAACGCCGGTGGCCGGATCGGTCAGGCAGATTTGGGGGCCCGGCTTCTCAGCACTGCGTCGCCAACCGAAGCAGAGGCCCTGTCACAACGTCTTGACGAGTTGAATACGGAACGACGGGAAATTGAAAACGCCGTGCGAGCGGCCGCGCTTGAGCAAGCCGAGGAGCGGGGGCTGGATGCACCGCTGGTCTGGGCCGCTGCAGACGGCTGGCACCCCGGTGTGGTCGGAATCGTGGCCTCTCGCCTTAAAGAGACGGCAAACAGGCCTGCGATTGTCATCGGTTTCGACGGGGACGAGGGCAAGGGATCCGGTCGCTCGGTTTCGGGCGTCGATCTGGGCGCTTCAATTCAGCGGCTGGCGGCAGAGGGATTGCTGGTCAAGGGCGGCGGGCACAAAATGGCGGCGGGCCTTACGGTGATGCGCGATCAGTTGGAACCCACGATGGCCCGCCTGTCGGAACTGCTTGCCAAACAGGGGGCGGGAAAAGGCGGGCCAGCCGATATGAAACTGGACGGCGCATTGATGCCGGGGGCTGCGACAGTGGATCTGATTGAGCAGATTGAACAGGCGGGGCCGTTTGGTGCCGGTGCCCCTGCCCCGCGATATGCCCTGCCCGATCTGCAAATCCGTTTTGCCAAACGTGTCGGCGAATCCCATCTGAAACTGTCGCTGTCGGACGGCATGAACGGTGGCATCGACGCCATCGCATTTGGTGCTTTCGACAGTCCTATGGGCGATCGGCTTGTAAATCATGGCGGAGCAAGGTTCCATTTTGCAGGCCGTCTTGAGGTCAATACCTGGGGTGGCCGCCAAACCGCACAGCTGCGCATCGAAGACGCAGCCGAGGCTGTTTGAGGGTCATTCCGCACCTCATTGCGTGGCGCCAAAAAAGTTACGCGCCACCGCACTTTTCGGCTTGCGGGGGAACGGTGTAATCCGTAAAAGGCCCTCCACAAGCAAGCGTGGCCCGTTCGTCTATCGGTTAGGACGCCAGGTTTTCAACCTGGAAAGAGGGGTTCGATTCCCCTACGGGCTGCCACCTTGTATTTGCGTCGTTCAGATGCATGGCCCGTTCGTCTATCGGTTAGGACGCCAGGTTTTCAACCTGGAAAGAGGGGTTCGATTCCCCTACGGGCTGCCATTTTGCAGAACGCCATCCCAAGCACCGATCACTACGCTTTCAGTACCCTGCCGACTGGCACCTGCGTAATTCCCTCGAATTGGTGTACTATAGTGCCATCCTCTCTGAGGTGGCCCATGCCGGAGAAACCTGTTCAAAGACGGCTTGCCGCAATACTGGCTGCGGATGTCGCTGGATTTGCCCGTCTCGTCGAGCGCGACGAGGAAGGTACCATTCAGCGCCTAGCTGAGTGTTACGACCGCGAAATAACCCCACAGATCACCCAGCATGGTGGACGGGTGGTTAAATTCATGGGTGACGGAATTCTGGCCGAATTCACAAGCGTGGTCGAGGCCGTGCGCTGCGCAATCGAAATTCAATTGGCTTTCGCGCATGACGCCAATGACCAAGCGGTTGCCCAGCGAATTGAGTTTCGCATTGGAGTAAACCTTGGGGACGTCCTGATCGATAATGACGACATACACGGAGATGGCGTCAACGTAGCGGCCCGGCTTGAACAGCTTTCACCAAACGGAGGGATTTGTATTTCAGACGGCGTGCATGAACAGGTTCGGAACCGCGTGAACGTCGAGTTCGATGATCTGGGTTTTCAGCAACTGAAGAACATCGATCGGCCTGTAAGGGTTTGGCAATGGGCGAATTCAAAAGCACCTGCAACTCAGGAAGCTCAAACTTCTGAAAACCTGGACCCCAAGCCCTCGATCGCGGTCCTGCCTTTCGACAACATGTCAGGCGATCTGGAGCAGGAGTATTTTTCAGACGGGATCACCGAAGACCTGATCACTGCTCTGTCGCATGTGCGGGGGTTTTATACGATCGCTCGCAATTCTTCTTTTACCTACAAGGGGCAATCAATTTCCGTCAGGGATATCGGCAAGCAGCTTGGTATTCGGTATCTGATTGAAGGCAGTGTTCGGCGGGCCGGCAATCGTGTCCGAATTTCAGTACAGTTGATCGATGCGGAAACCGATCAACATCTTTGGGCTGAATCCTACGACCGCGACTTGGATGACGTGTTTCTTGTACAGGATGAGATTGTCCTGAATGTCGTTGGGGCAATCGAACCCGAACTGGCCGAGGCAGAAAGTGCACGCGCCCGCTCAAAACCGCCTGACAGTCTGGATGCCTGGGAATGCTACAACCGCGCGCTCTGGCACTTGTTCAAGATCACCAAAGAGGATTTCGCGACAGGGATGGGTCTTTTGCAAAAAGCGATCGAGATCGACCCTGAGTTTGCACGCGCCTACGGCACCATTGCCTCGGCGCTGCATGCGCTTGTATTGCTTGGACATGTCGATGACCCCGAGAACATCATTGCCAAGGCCGTTGCCGCCGGTCGACACGGTGTTGCACTGGACAACAAGGATACCAGCACACATTTCGGGCTCGGGCGTGCCTACACCCTAAGCGGCGATCTTGAGGGAGCGATCCTGCACTTCGAAGCAGCTCTGGAGATTAACCCCAGTTCAGCTCAGGCGCATCATGGCATCGTCACTCCGCTTACCTTGCTTGGGCGTCACGAAGAGGCCATCGTGCATGCCGATCAGGCCCTTCGCTTTTCCCCGCGCGACCCGATGATTTGGACGTTTCTGCAGGTAAAGGCGCACGCCCTGTACCATTTGCGTCGCTATGAGGATGCGATTGAGGTTGCTAAGAAATCGACGCACCAACCGGGGGCGGGATTCTGGTGCTGGACATGTCTGGCGGCCGCGCAAGCTCAACAGGAAAGAGTTGAACCGGCAGAAACTGCCATGGCGTCAGCATTAAAAAGAAACCCGCAGCTGTCGGTCACTTTCATCAGCAAAGCTCTGCCCTGGCGGGTCACAGAAGACCTCGAGCACTATTTGGAAGGTTTGCGCAAAGCGGGCCTGCCTGAGTAAAGCTGCTGAAGCTTATACAAAAAGCCCCGAGCCAACCGGCCCGGGGCTTTTTCTTTCTTTTAAAAAAGACGGCCTATTCGTCGTCTTTTTGCAGACTGTTCGGCGCGAATACGTTGCCAAAACCGCTGTTGTTTGACGGTTGTTCATTGGCGCCGGAGTCGTCTTCTTCCTCGTCTCCGCTCAGAGTGTTCGGAGCAAAGACATTACCAAAGCCCGAATTGTTGGTACCTGCATCGGATGGGGTATCCTTTTCTTCGGTTCCGGGCGTCAGGTCGTCAGGTTCAAACACACCTTCAAAACGACGCTGCCTGCGCTCCTCGCGCTCACGGCGTAGTTCCTGAATGCGTTCGGCGGCTTCCAGACGCTTCTCCTCTTTCACATTGGCAATACACTGCCCCGGATTATAGGCAGTCGCCGTACCAACGACTGTCACCGTGGCGATCGCAAAGACCACCAAAAGAACAGCAGCAACATTCCCGGCAAAGAAACTGGGCAGTTTGATCTTACCCGCCAGTTCTTCGACCGTGGCTTTACGCCTTGCCGCCGCCACCAGCTCCTGACGCTTGATCTTTGCCTCGTTCAAAAGTGCAAAGAACACCGTCAACACGACAATGATGAAGGCCAGTGCCGAAATCGCCGGGGTGATCCCATAGCGCACTTTCTGCGCCAGTTCGATCGTCAGCGTCGGGTACTCACCAAAGGTGAAAGTGGTGGTGTTGTAGTTTTCAAAGGACGCAAGGAACGCCAGCACCGCTGCCGAAGCAATCGCAGGACGCATGAACGGCAGCAGGATCTTGCGGAACGCCTGTGCGTGGGTCGCGCCAAGGTCCAGCGCAGCTTCGGTCAGAGCGACGTCATAACGCTGCAGACGGGCCACCAGCACCAGCATGCAATAGCTGGCGATAAAGGTGGACTGACCAATCACCGTCAGGAATATCCCGTTCGACAGAAAGCTGTCCGCCCCCAGCCCCAGCATCCGGTTGATCCGGTCCCAGAACACCAGTGTCGAGATACCCAGAACCACGCCAGGGATCAGGATCGGGGCGATGATGATCGTATAGTAGGTCGCCCTTAGCTTGGGCCAGATCTGCGTCAACATCAGCGCCCCGGCCAGCCCCATCGCGACCGACAAGACCACTGTACCGATCCCGATGATCAGCGAGTTCTTGATGCCATTCAGGATACGCTGATCCTGAAACAACTCACCGAACCATTGGAACGTCAGACATTCCCATGGCGTCATCCGTGGGAACTCGGACGAGTTGAATGCCGTGACCGACATGATCACCAGCGGACCCAACAGGTACAGGAAGAAAATCGTCAGATAGACCCAGATACTTACACGGAGGAAGGAATTGTTCATTTCCCGATATCCCCCATGTTGACCTTAAACAGACGCATCGCGGCCAGAACGAACAGGATACAGGTCACAAGCAACACGATCGCGTAGGCGGCGCCCTGCGGCCAGTCGTTATTGTCGTTGAATTGCTGATAGATCAACTGAGTGAACCACAACGATGACGGTCCGCCCAAAATCTGTGGCGCAGCCAGCGCACCGGCGCTGAGCATAAAGACCATCGTGCACCCGGAGCTGATACCCGGCTTGGCATATGGAATGACCACGCGCCAGTGAATCCGCCACCAAGGCGCGCCCAGATCGCGCGCTGCCTCGATCTGATTGCCATCAAGGCTTTCGATCACATTATACATCGGAAAGATCATCAGCAGGATATACGCGTAGCCCAGACCGGCATAGAGCGCGATATCGTTGCGGATAAAGTCGAACGGCGTATCGAAGATGCCCGAACCCACCAATAAGGTGTTCAGCACGCCCGTTTCGCCAAAGATGATGCGCAATGCAAAGGCCCGCAGAATCTCGTTGATCCAGTAGGGGATGATCAGCATGATCGCAAAAATGCGGATGTGATTGCCTTTACTTTGCCCAAGGTAATAAGCAATCGGATAGCAAATGATCAGGTTGAAGATCGTGACGCAAACCGCAGCGACAAGTGTGCGGAAAAAGATCCTGAGATCAACGGTGTTGTAGTCCTGACTGCCGCCTTCGGGGCCAAAGACCAGGTACTTGTAGTTCTCCAGTGTATAGACGTCCTTTGGCCCACCAATTTCCGGCGGCGGCAGGTTCGGACGGAATGAGAAGTCGAGCATCGACAGCTGAGGCAGGATGATCAGGCCAATGGTCCAGAACAGGACCAGACCCAGGATCGCAATTCCCATGCCTGTGCCGTTGCGGTTAAAGAATTCCTTGAGGAAGCCCGGCATTGTCTGGCCCCCTTATTCAGCGGCCAGCTCACCAGCCGGAACCAAAACCGCATTGCGGGTCTCGTATTCCAGGGTGATGTTCCGGCCTGTGTGATCTTCGAAAGACTGACCGAGGTTTGGGATCGAAACCTTGATCTCTTTTCCCCCTTCGCCTTCCGTGAAGATGTTAAAGACGTTGCCTTCGAACTCTTCGTGGTTCACGCGAGCGGTCACAAAGTGATCTCCGCTGGCTCCGTCCGGTGCAAGGGCAAACGCCTCGGGGCGGATGAACATCATGGCGTCATCGCCTTCTTTCATCTTGCCCTGATTGGCGGTTGAAATGCGCGCAACCAGATCGCCGGAACGATTGGTTGAAATCAACGCCTCCTCGCCCATTACTCGTTTAATTTTTCCGCGGAACACGTTGTTTTCGCCAACAAATGAGGCTGCAAAGGCAGTCGTGGGGTCATTATAGATCGTCTTGCCATCCGCAATCTGGTCAATAACCCCGGCCTTCATGACCGCGATGTTATCGGACATCGTCAGCGCCTCACCCTGATCGTGAGTGATGTAGATGAACGTGATCCCCACCCGCTGCTGGATTTCGCGTAGTTCGGTCCGCATATGCTGGCGCAGCTTGAGGTCCAGCGCAGACAGCGGTTCATCCAACAGCAACACATCCGGCTCGGCGCACAAGGCGCGGGCGATGGCGACACGCTGACGCTGACCGCCTGACAACTCGCTAGGCAGCTTGTCACCCTGCCCCGGCAACGCGATCATCTCCAGCAGCTCATCGCCACGCTTTCGGCGCTCGGCACTGCTGGCCCCTTTGATCTCCATTGAGAAAGTGATGTTTTCCCAGACCTTCATCAGTGGGAACAATGCCAGGTTCTGAAAGATCAGCGCGGTCGGGCGTTTGTTGGGCCCGATCCCCTTCATATTGTTGCCGCCAATCAGAACGTTGCCTTCGCTCGGCTCAAGGAACCCGGAAACTGCGCGCAGAATAGTGGTCTTGCCGCAGCCCGAGGGCCCGAGAAACGAAAAGAAATCGCCCCCATTGATATTCACATTCGCGTCGCGCACCGCGACGAAATCTCCGAACCGGATCCAAAGGTTTTCCAGATCAACGCCGACCCCAGCACTCATCTTTGGCTTCTCCCTGTGACGCAGGTCATTGCCGCGCCTTGTTGTTAGTTGCGTATGCGTTTCCCGCATACAAAGAGGGCCCCCTGCGCGTACGCAGGGAACCCATGTTCAAAGCGATCAAGCGCTCTTGAACTTGTTGACGAACTCGGTCCGGGTTTCGGCGTACCACGGCGCTTCGGCCGGCCACGGGTTCAAGTTGGCAAGCGAGTCGCCCGGATAGGCTTCGGCAAAGTTCTTTTTGTAAACATCGCCGGAATAGCCATCCGCACCAAGAACTGGTGAGTTGTAGCCATGGCTGTCGATAGCTACGCCAGCCGGTTTCGCCTGATAGGCGAACTCGATAAAGGCATAGACCTGTTCGACATTGGTCGCACCGACCGGCATCGACATACCGTCGACCCATGCCATCGCACCTTCGATCGGTGCCTGATAGTGAACCGGCTCACCTGCCGTTTTCAGGGCCAGAGGCGGGCCATCCCAGGTCTGACCAACAACGACGCCTTCGTTCAGCAGGCCGTTCTTTTGGGTATCGGCGTCGTTCCAGATCAGCTTGATACGATCCTTGCGCGCGATGCACCAATCAGCGATCTGACCCCAGACTTTGCGCATGGTGTCTTCGTCATTGTACGCAGCCCAGACAGAGCCCGGCTCCATCTCGCCCGAGCGCTCCATGAACAGACCCGCACCAAGCATCATCGAATGCGCGCGACCCATTGTTTTACCTGCGTTTTCCTCTGACCAGACGTCGCCGTAGGACGGCGCGTCGCCTTCGGGCAGCCACAGGTCGGTGCGATATGCGATACCTTCAGTCCCCCAGATATGGGGCAGCCAATGTGCGCCGCTGTCGCCAAAGTTCCAGGCGTCCGTGCCGATCTTGGCCATCGCCGGGTTCACGGCGTCGATGTTCACCTTGCTCAGGTCGAACGGCTGCAGCAGTTCCAGCGGCTCCCATTGAAGCGAGCGGTTGTTGGTCGGTGAAACGATGTCAAAGCCCTGACCCTTGGTGGCCTTCATCTTGTTGATGATTTCTTCGTTCGAACCGATGCCGGTATAGTTGACCTTGATACCGGTCAGGGTCTCGAACTCCTGAATGAACGAAGGCGGCAGATAGTCGGACCACATCAGGATGTTCACTTCACCCGAAGATGCTAGCGCGCTTTTCGAGTAGAGCGGTGCCGCCAGTGCCGCAGCACCGGCCCCTTTCAGCACCGAACGGCGCGATACTGTTGATCTCTTAGTCATTGATTTGATCTCCCAAGTTGGTTGTTTGATTTTTTGTATTGTATAACTACACAAACACGACTTTTGCGACTTCCCCTCCTCCACCAAAGTGACAGTTTCGACATTCAGTAGGTCCAGTTTCGACAGCTAACTCTGGAAGCAGCTTTAAACTGGCCTCGGGCAAACGTCGCGCGTGCTCATACACTTAGCTTTGCATATTGCCTCCTTGATTTGAAACTTTTCGAACGCCTCTCGCAAGAAATTTAATAAAACGCGTCAAAACTCTGGATTCATTTGCTTCTTTTTGCCGCCAACGCGACGTCAGTTCGCGCAACAACCAGGCGATGAATACGCCGAGCGCATGAAACTTTTTTGACTCATTCAACACTGTAGACCGGATCGGAATGTGCCCGGGCGTTGCAAACCAACGTGGCCCCTGCTGCCCGGTACTCCCTGAGTATTTGCGGCCTATACAGCCAATCCGATCAGGGCCACACCACCGGCCATCAGAAACGCCGCACCAAGCCTGCGTAACCAGTTGCCTTCGTGCAAAAAGACAAACCCGATCAGCGCAGCAAATATTACCGACGTTTCACGCAGGGCAGATACTGCACCAAGCGGCGCAAAATTCTTGGCATACAGAACAAGGCCATACGCAGTCATTGAAACAAGCCCGCCCAGAATGCCCACAAGCCAGGTCCTAACCGGGAGTTCCCTCAGTGTTGTGCGTTTGCGGATAGCTACGAACCCCGCAATGAAAATGTGTAAAAAAGCGCCCCAAGCCCAATAACTTAGGGTATTGCCGGACAAACGCACGCCGATACCGTCCACAACCGAATAAATCGATATGCAAAACCCGGTACCCAGCGCAAACCCCAGCGCCGCCCGCCCGATCCCATGCCGCAGGGCGCGCCAGCTGCTTAACTGAATGCCCACTGCGATCAGCGCGATACCAGCCCATGCCTGCAGGGGAAGAACCTCTCCAACGAGAAGCATCGCCCACAAAGACACCAGAGCAGGCACGATGCCGCGGGCAATAGGATAGACAACGCTCAGATCACCGTGCTGGTACGCCTTGCCCAGCATGAAATAATAGCCGAAATGCACCACCGTCGAGATGAGGATGTATGGAAAGCTCTCAGCGCTTGGCAAAGGCAACAGCGCCACCATGACGCCTGCGGGAATGACGTGGCCGAAAGCCACCAGACCCAATGTCGTTGTGCGATCGCCCGCAGTTTTCACGATTGCATTCCAGACGGCATGCAACAGCGCCGCAGACAGGATTATGACGACGACAAACAGAGTCACGGAACCACCTTATCCGCTAGCAAGATCCGGCCCGTCTGTTGGGCCGGTCTTACAGATTTCGGTTTTTGGTCAAACCATTACAGCGCTGCTTTGAACAGGCCAGTCAGGTTGTCTTTGGTCAGTTCGATCGGGTTGCCGCCACAGGACGGATCAATGATCGCACCTTCGACCAGTTCGGGAATTGACGCCTCTGTCACGCCCAACTCGGACAGGCGGCGCGGAATTCCGAGCGAGTCGTTAAGCTCTTGAACAAAGGTTCGAAACCCATCGAAGCCGCCGGTTATCCCCAGATATGCCGCTGCCGTGTCAAATCGGTCAGCGATAACCGGTGAATTGAACTCAAGTACTGCGGGCATGCATACCGCGTTAGTGGTTCCGTGATGCGTGTTAAAGACGGCCCCGATCGGGTGGCTCATGGCGTGAATCGCGCCCAGCCCCTTTTGGAACGCGGTGGCGCCCATGGCCGCAGCGCTCATCATCTGGGCGCGGGCTTCTATATCAGTGCCATCGGCATAAGCGCGCGGCAGGTATTCCTTGACCAGTCGCATGCCTTCCAAGGCGATGCCTTGGCTCATCGGGTGATAATGCGGGCTTGAGAACGCTTCGACACAATGCGCGAAGGCATCCAGACCCGTCCCCGCAGTAATGAATTGGGGCATACCGACCGTCAGTTCCGGATCGCAGATCACCACCGTCGGCAGGACTTTGGGGTGAAAGATGATCTTTTTCACATGGGTCTCTGAATTGGTGATGACGCTGGCACGCCCCACTTCCGAGCCCGTCCCCGCAGTGGTCGGAACCGCGATGATCGGCGCGATGGCATCGGCATCGGCACGGGTCCACCAGTCCCCAATGTCTTCAAAATCCCAGACGGGGCGCGTCTGCCCCGCCATGAAGGCAACCATCTTGCCCAGATCCAGCCCCGAGCCGCCGCCGAATGCAATCACCCCATCATGGCCGCCTGCATTGTATGCAGCGACACCGGCATCGAGATTCTTTTCATTGGGGTTCGGGTCCACATCCGCAAACAGGCCCCGGCCCAAACCGGCCGCCTCCATGATATCCAGCGTCGCCGTGGTTATCGGCAGATCGGCCAGCCCCTTGTCGGTGACCAGCAGAGGACGTTTCATCCCGGCCGCCGCGCAGGCCTCGGGCAGTTCCTTGATGCGGCCTGCGCCGAACTTGATTGCGGTCGGATAGGACCAATTTCCAACAAGGCTCATGATGTCACCTTCTTCAGATGGTAGGATTTGGGGCGGGTCAGGTTGTGATAGCCGATCACGGACAGGCCCCCGCCGCGCCCGGTGTTCTTGCAGCCGGTCCAGCACAGACCGGGATCCAGATAATCGGCCCGGTTCATGAACACCGTGCCGGTCTCGACCTGATCACCCACCCGGGCCGCGCGATCTACGTCGCGGGTCCACAGTGACGCGGTCAGACCAAATTCGCTGTCATTCATCAGCGCGATGGCCTCATCATCAGAGGACACTTTCATGATGCCCACGACCGGCCCAAAGCTCTCATCGCGCATAACCCGCATATCGTGGGTCACGTTGGTCAGGATCTGCGGCGTCAGGTAGGCGCCGCCGTCATCTTCGGGGAAGGTGTCGATATGGGCCACAGCACCGGCCGCGACCGCCTCGGCAATCTGCGACCGCACCTCATCGGCAAAGCGTACATTGGCCATCGGGCCAATCGTCGTCTCCGCCTCCAGCGGATTGCCCAGCTTATACCCTTTCACGATCTCTACCGCTTTGGCGACGAAGTCATCGTAGAGGCTTTCATGCACGTAGATCCGTTCGATCCCGCAGCAGCATTGACCCGAGTTGAACATCGCCCCGTCGATCAGCGTATCGACGGCGGCCTCCAGATCGGCATCTTCCATGACATAGCCGGGATCTTTGCCACCCAGTTCGGTGCCAACGCCGGTGAATGTGCCCGCCGCCGCGCGCTCCATCGCCTGACCGCCACCGACCGATCCGGTGAAGTTCACGAAGTCGAACGCTTTGCCTGCGATCAGATCATTGGTCACGTCATGGCTCAGGAACACGTTCTGGAACACATCCTCGGGCACACCTGCCCCGTGGAAAGCCTGCGCCATGCGCTCACCCACCAGCAGGGTCTGCGTGGCGTGTTTCAGGATCACCGCATTGCCCGCGATCAGTGCTGGTGCGACGGTGTTGATCGCCGTCATATAGGGGTAGTTCCACGGCGCCACCACAAATACCACCCCATGCGGAATACGTTTGATGTAGCGCTTGAACGTCTCGTCCTCGCCCACCACGATATCGGCCAGAGAGGTTTCAGCAATCTCGGCCATATGGCTGGCACGCTCATTAAATCCGCCGAACTCGCCGCCATAACGAACCGGACGCCCCATCATATGCGCCAATTCGGGCACGATCTCGTCATTCATCGCGCCAACAGCGGCGACACCCGCCATCACCAGATCAATACGCTCCTGCAGCGGCCGCGCCGCCCAGCCCGCCTGCGCCGCCCGCGCCCGGCCCGCAACCTCAAACGCCGCATCCCGTGACAGCACCTCACGTTCAGCAAAAACCGATCCATCAACCGGCGAGACACATTTCAACATCTGCCCCATATCCACTCCATCTCGAAAGAAAGCAGGGCCCCCTGCTTCATCTTTTCCCAAATACTCTCGCCGAAGGCATCCGGGCGCACAGCGCCCGAACCTGTTGGCTCACGCCCGCTCGAACCCGCGGGCAATTTCCCAGTCAGTCACTACACGATCGAACTCTTCGATCTCGACTTCGGCCGCACGGGCATAGTGTTCGACCACCTCATCCCCCATGGCCGCCCTCAGCATCTCTGACCCGTGCAAAGCATCCCGCGCCGCGCGCAGATTGCCCGGGATCATGCCGGTGTCGCCCTGATAGACGTCTCCTTTGGTGGGCGGTTGCAACTCCAGCCCCTCTTCGATGCCAGCAATCCCGGCGGCCAGCATCCCGGCCATCGCCAGATAGGGGTTCATGTCCGAGCCGGGAATACGGCATTCAACCCGAACGGCCTTGGTTCCATCGCCGCACAGGCGGAACCCGGCGGTACGATTATCGACCGACCAGATGATCCGCGTCGGCGCAAAAGTGCCCTTCATGAAGCGCTTGTAGCTGTTGATGTAGGGCGCCATGAAATAGGTGTAATCGGCGGCGTATTTCAGCAACCCGGCCATGTAGCTTTTCATCAGTGCCGACATGCCCAGTTCATCGTCCGCCTCATAAAACGCAGGCTTGCCATCGGACCAGAGCGATTGGTGCACATGGGACGAACTGCCCACCTTGTCATGATGCCATTTCGGCAGGAAGGTCGCCGCATGGCCGTGTTGCCAGGCAATCTCTTTCACTGCGTTCTTGGCAATCGAATGATATTCGGCTGTGTCCATCGCTGGCGCGTATTTGATGTTCAGCTCTTCCTGCCCGGTCTCGGCCTCGCCCTTGGTATTCTCGACCGGAATGCCCGCATCCCACAGATGATTGCGGATCGGCCGCATCACATGCTCTTCCTTGGTGGTCTGCAGGATATGGTAATCCTCGTTATAGCCCGAGATCGGCTCCAGATCGCGGAACCCTTCCTTGCGGAGCGCATCAAAGCTCTTTTCAAAAAGGAAAAACTCCAGCTCGGTCGCGCACATCGCCTCATAGCCCATGGCCTTCAGGCGGTTGACCTGCTTTTTCAGGATCGAGCGCGGCGCATGCGGTACTTCCTCGTGCGTGTGGTGATCCAGCACATCGCACATCACCATCGCCGTGCCTTCCAGCCACGGCACAGGGCGCAAGGTGCTCAGATCGGGCTTCATGACATAGTCGCCATAGCCCCGCTCCCAACTGGTCGAGGCATAGCCATCCGGCGTCCCCATCTCAAGATCCGTCGCCAGCAGATAGTTGCAGCAATGCGTCTCTTCCCACGCACTGGCCACAAAGTGACCCGCATGAAAGCGCTTGCCCATCAGCCGCCCCTGCATGTCCACCATACAGACCAGTACAGTATCCACCTCTCCGGCAGCGACCTGCGCCTTGAGATCATCAAAGTTGAGAGTTCCGCTCACGAGTCATCCTCCCTGATCGCGATGTCGTTCAGCGCCGGTTGCAGCAGCGCCAGTATCTCGTCCGCCATGGCGGAAATTTGTTCCTCGGAGCGCAACAGATCGTTGCGCACCTCAATCATTACATTCGGCAAACCCCGGCTTAGCGCATGCAAACGAAGGGAATGCGTAACACCATCGGCAGGCCCGTAAGGTTCATTGCGCTCTGTCCTGCGATGCGGAATGCGGTCCACATGGTCCAGCATTGCGTCCACAAGGCGGGTATCTTCATCGTGAAGCAGGCCCAGTTCCACCGCGCGCGGCCGCCCGTAATAAACCGGCGTAAAGGAATGAACCGTTACGACAATCGTTTCCGGACCGCGCGCGTCAAGCACGTCGGATACCGCACGGCAAAACGGCTCATAAACCGATTTTGTGCGCTCTGATCGATCCTGCGGCGACAAGCCTTTGTTTCCCGGAACCTCGATCAGTTCCGACTTTTTAGGCATGGCACTTGCCGCTTCGGGCGGGCGGTTGCAGTCGTAAACCAGCCGCGAAACAGTCGATGCGACAACCGGGGCATCTAACGCCTTTGACAGCAACAGCGTCAAAGGTCGCGCCCCCGGGTCCCATGCAGCGTGGCTTTGCCGATCTGCTTCAGCCAGTCCCAAACCATCGTATTCAGGCGGAATGTGACAGCTTGCATGTTCGCACAGCAAAACGACCCTGCCCTTGCCGCATTCGTTCAGAACCTCGACCGGATTGCTCATTGCTCCACCTCATCCGAGGCCCGGTCGGCCATATTGGGCATCTCTTCGATCAGTCGTGTTTCCAGCAACTGCCCGTGACGATAGAGGATCGGATATGCCACCGCGGATATATGGCTGTTGAACTCGCGAAACGCGCGCAATGTTTCCAGATGTATATCGCTGGTCTCAAAGCTTTCGGTGCTGCCATGCTGCAGTCGTCTGAGGTGACGCTTGCGACTGTCGCGCTCGGCGCGCTTGATCTCGCTCTTTTCCAGACTCAACAAACGGGCGCTTTCCAGATCGTCGGAGATAAGGACATTGGTCGCCAGCTTTAGGTTGGCCAGGATATCTTCGTGCATCCGCTCAAGCTCGGCCCACCCTTCTTTCGAGAATGCGGCCCCCTTCTTTCGCATGTCATCCGCCAGCGTCGCGAGGCGCTTGGCCACGACATCGCCCGCGGTTTCCAAGCGGATTGCATACTCCATCAGGTCGCGGGCGGATTTGGCGTTCTGTTTGCCAAATTCGTCGGTCGGAATGGCGGCAACAAAGGCCCGGATGCCCGAAAGGCAGGCGTTTACATCTTCGTCAACAGCCTGCACCGCGCGAATCTGGTCCTTGCTCGCCCCGCGATAAAGCTCAAGAGATGGCCGAAACATCGTTTCGACAAGATCGCACATGCGCAGCAATTCACGTTTAAGGCTGGATAAGGCCTGACTGGGGCTGCCGATGTTGCTCAGGTCCAATGCACTCGCCGGGCGCCCGCGCTCAGCAGGTGTGGACTCGGATTTTGGTTCGGGCATAAGGCGCTCAATCAAATGTTGCACCCGGCCACAAAACGGTAATGCCAGAAGCAACAGAGAGGCATTGAATGCCAGATGTGCATTCACAAGCATCTGACCACCCTCAGGCGCACCCAACTGACCGCTTCGCAAGGCCAGATTGACCGCAAACAAACAGAACACCGCCCAACTGCCACGCATCACCAGATTGGTAATCGGGATACGTCGCGCGCGCACGTCCATGCCCCGGCTCAGCCACACCGGGATGAAGGCCGAACCAAAGTTCGCGCCCAGTACAAGGGAAAGGCCAGCAGCAAACGGGATGGCCCCGATCTGGACCAACGTTACGCACATAAGAATGGCCGCAACCGAGGAATGCATGACAAAAGCAAGCACAGCACCGACGATAAAGGCGGTCACGTAATCGCGTGCAAGATAGTCTGCCATGGCTGGTAGAAAGGCGCTATCGCGGATCGGGTCCATTGCCTCGCGCAATAAGCGCAGCGAGATCAGGATAAAGGCAATGCCCATCAGGATACGTCCGGTTTGCCTCGCCCGCTTTGCGTCAGTCTTTACAAACAGGTAGCCGCCAACCGCCAGCAGCAAAGGAACCAGCCAATCCAGCCTGAACGACAGCACCTGAATGATCAAAGCAGAGCCAAGATCACCACCAAGAACAATGGCCAGACCAGCGGGGAACGCCAACAGACCGCTTGCGGCAAATCCAGACGTTAGCAACGCAACAGCGGCCGAGCTTTGCAGGACAACTGCCATGATCAGGCCTGCCAGCGATGCCTGCACATAATTGCGCTGTCTCGTCATCAATCGCTGGAATGAGGCCCCATAGCTGCGCTCAATCCCCGTGCGCACCATACGCACGGCAAACAGAAGCAACATCGTTGCGCCTGCAAGCTGTATGAGAAAGCTGACAACCGCCATTCGTCTAACCGTTCACAAGTTCAAGCATTTCAGCATGAAGCTGAGGTGTCGCGGCCGAGATCACCCGGCCGTCGGATTTCAGCCCCAGTGAATTTCCATCCCAGTCCGTCATGACCCCGCCCGCTGCTTCGACCACCGCCGCAACCGGCAGATAGTCGTAAGGCTGCAGGTCGTAATCGATCACAGCATCCACGTAACCAGCAGCCAGCAAAGCATGCGGGTAGCAGTCATAGGCAAACCGGCGCGTCTGGCCGGTCTGCATCAGCTTTCCGAACAAATCCGGGTAATCCCGGTGAATCTTGTCCCCTTCGTTAACGAAAAGAATAGACTGGTCTAGACGCGTTTGGCGCGAGGTCGAAATGGCCTCACCATTCAGAGTGGCGTACTGGCCCGGAACACCCACAAACACTTCGTTCAGCGCCGGCATCCCTATGACACCCAGCTGTGGGGACCCGTCGACAAGATGTCCAAGCAGAAATCCGAATAGCGGATGTCCCGACAGGAAAGAGCGGGTGCCGTCGATCGGATCTATGATCCAGACCTCGCGGCAATCTCGCCCTTCAAACCCCTGTTCTTCCCCGAAAATACCATGATCCGGAAAATGGTGCTGCAGATAGGCACGCACTTCGGCTTCGACACCCTTGTCGGCCTGCGTGACCGGGCTTTCATCCGATTTGAACTCGACCCCGAGCCGACCGCGAAAATACCCCCGGGCCGCTTGAGATGCTATTTCGGCGATCTTGACCGCGTGCTTTGCGTAATCGTTCTTATTCAGCATTCCGCTCAGCTCCACTCGCGTCAATAACCTTTACGCCCCATTCCTTGAATGCGGTTGCCATGGCTCCCCTTGGCAGTTCATCCGTCACCAGAACATGCACTTTCCGCGGATCAGGCCCACGATAAGGCGCTGTTTCACCGAACTTAAAATGAGCGGATGCCATCATGACCTGATCAGCATTGTCCACGACAACTGCACTCAGATCCGCCTCGGCCGAACTCAGGTATAGAAAGCCTTTTTTGGGAGAAATCGCATCGGCGCTCAGAATTGCCAGATCGAAGGCGTATCGCTGCATCTGCCGTTGCGTGACAAATCCGAACGAGCCGCGCTCGTCGCTTTGCATTTCACCGCCCAAAAGATGAACACGGTTGCCGTTTACCCCAACAAGGGTCTGCACAACTCCGATAGAATTGCTGACAACCGTCAGGTTGCTTTTTGCCCGCAATTCTTCAGCCACAAATGCAGTTGTCGAGCCAACATCAAGAAACACGGTCATTCCATCCCTGACCTCCTGTGCGACTTGAATCGCGATCAGGCGCTTTTCGTCGGAATGTTGTGAAATTCGCTTGAAAAAACTGGGGTCGCCCTGAGTTCCAGCCAGATACGCACCGCCATGGACCCGCTCAATCGCCCCTGATTTCGACAGAGACTTAATCGTGCGGCGCACGGTCTCCTCAGAGACGTCTAGCGCCTTGGCCAGATCGGTATTTCGCGCAGTACCACCAAGCCGCCTGAGAACATCCAGCAACTCAAGCTCTCGATGCGTATGGGGCGCCCGTTTTTTCAAGATTACCTCCGAAATCCCAAATTCCCCCACATAAGGGCACAAAATTCGGTCACCATTCAAGCGAATTTAGCGATATCGGTGGATTTTTCCGCCTAATCTGAGCGATTACCCAAATCAAAGCCCGGAATTCGCACACAAATCGCATAAAATGCAGAAAATTGGTAGATGTCGATGGCCCTGATGTCCGGAACCTTTTTCAACGGTCCACTGGGCATTTCAGAAAGCTTTGACCGCTACGCCTTAAGCGCCCCGTCAGCGAACACCATCGTGGCCAAGACAGTTATGTATTGCGCTGCGGCGAGGCACATCCAGCTTGGATAGGATCGAGCTGACGTGGTTTTTGATTGTTCCGACCGAACGGCCAATTTCGCGCGCAATTTCCTTGTTGGTAAGCCCTTCGCAAATAAGCGAACAGATCTCTTTTTCCCGGCGCGTCAGGCATTCCGGCAAACCGTTTGGATCAGCGACGTCCTTTTCCGCGATAGCCTGCATCAAACAGGCCGCAACTGAAGGGCGCATCGTCACTTCTCCGCGTTCGGCGGCGTGTATTATGCGGACCACATCGGAAATGGATGCCTTGCGGGGCACAAAGCTGCGAAAGCCGAGACGGGCACAATCCATGATCTCAGCCGCGACGCTGTCATCGACGGAAAGAGCGAGTATCGGCGTATCGGGAATGGCGGCAGCAATTGTGCGGGCGGCCTGTTCGCCCTCGGGGTCACCAAGATCTATCAGAACGGCACTTGCATCGTTGCTCAGAGCCATAGCGGGAATATCAGAAGCGGAATCACATGCGTGGGCATGTTCGACGTCGGGCTGTTCAGAAAGTCCGCGGCAAAGACATTGACCAAACAGGCGATTGCCTGAGAATACGAGAATTCTCATGTGGCTCTCACTCAATCAACAAATCCATTAATGAGTTCAGTTATACCACAGGTTGCGTCAAATCGGAACAATCACAAGCGATAGCGGAAAAATTGACCCTAGGTAAAGTACGCCAGCTTTCCTCCTGCTCCACCCTGACCAGACCGCTGACCGAATTCTCTAAATGAAATCACGCCAGTTCAGGAACCAACCGGAGTCCTGCAGCTCGGATACCGTGTCATTCAAAGGTTGCAAATCTTTGCTGAAATCGACGTTATTCACAGCCACTCGAACCAAAGGAACCCGGCTTTGGTCCAGCTTTTTCATCGTAAATGGCTGACTTTCGATTCGCGTCAGGCCATTAGCCTCCAATGCATCAACAAGCTTGCCGACTGTAGGCTGCGCTGAAGGATCGCGGCGTCCGGCGACAAAAAGTGCAGTCGCCTGCGTTTCGTCAATCTGAGTCTCCCCACCCCACTTTCCGCCAGATGGCTCAAGCCACGCATAGGGCATGAGAAAGCGGTTTTCCGAAACCTCACCAGAGGCAAGCCTGACGTCTATTGTCCAGCCAAGCGTCCAGACATCACGCCAGTCAGCGGAGTCGAGATAGTCTGTATAAAACAGGGATCGGGTTGTCGAAACCGTCCAGCTTTCCGGCGTCAGACCTTTGTCGAAGAGGTCAAGCGCAGCTGACACGAATTGCCTATCTGCGTGGCGCAGACTCGTTGCCTGACCACAAGCCAAGTCTATGGCAGCCCCGGCTTCACCTGCGCTTCGAATGCCCCAAACCGCATAGTCCTCCATCAAAGGTCCTCCTCACCCGGTCCGCGGAAGTTGGGGCCAACGGTTTTGACATAGCTTGCCCCCATCGCCCTGGCGCGCGCGCCATCGCTGCTGTTGTTGGCGTGGGTACTGAGACTCAGGTTGGCCAGATCTTGGTAATAAACCGCCCGCTGAGACTGCTTCATGTCATTCCCTCCCTTCTTGGACCAATGCTCCCAAACCATCGGCTTGTGATCCACGGTCGCTTTTAGTTTGGGCTCCATCTTCCCGGTCAATGCATCCTTGAATGTGTTGCCGGGGTACTTGGCCAGCTCGTCCTGCTTCCACTGCTCAACATTCGCCCAATACCGGCCTGGATAGAACAGTTCGCGTTCCCGTCCGTGGTATTCGTCCTTCAATTGGTTGCCTTCGACAAACCTGGAAGGATTTCCGAGGTTTTTCAGGTCGGGAATGTCGTAGTCGTCTCCGAACCGCTGCAAGAATACACCGATACGATCGAGCCAGCTCAGCACCTTCTCCTTGGCCTTCGCTTCACCTTCCTCGCTGTACGCGGCGGCGGCCCAATCCTCTCGAAGATCTTTAATCTTGTCGAGCACTTCATCCAGCTTGGCGACGACCTCTCCCCTGTTCTGTCCCTTCTGTTCCTGTCGGCGTGCGCCATAAATCAGTGTTTCCAGCGAGTCGAAACGCGCGCTCGCCATGCCAATGAACATCTGCCCGCCACGGACTTCAGCAATCAGCGTATGACCATGACCATCCATGGTTATCGAGTCGGTCACGCTGACTTCGGCGTCCGTCGACGTGTCGCGCTCTTCTTCCGTCACGCGGTCGTTTTCGTTCTTTCCACCAAAGAACCCGGCAATCTTCTGCGCGATCCCCAAACCCATGTTGATGACCCAGTCGATCACCTTATTCACCGGCTCCTGTATCTTTTCGATAATGCCCCGGATGGTGTCCGAGATACCGCCAAGGCCAAGAAGCGCCGCAAGGAAGGAAATGACGACAGGCAGGATACGGTTCAGTGCCTCTTCCACGGCTTTTGCCATCGCGCCGATGTTGCCTGCGATAATTATGGCAAGTGAATCGATTATCGCGTTGACGACTGAAATGATTTGCCGTCCACGCTCGATAAAGAAAACGACAATGTCGTAGATCATGAGACAAGCCTTCACGAAGGCCGAAGCCGGGTTCAGAAGGCTCACGATCCATTTGATGCCCGCCGTGATAACCTGCGTGATGACCCAGCTTTTGATTTCGTCGAGTATCGCATCCTTCAGCATGCCGAGCTTTTCCAAAAGCATCTGCCAGATACCGGCAGGTCCCTCGGTAAAGAGAATGCGGAGGAAATCGACCGCTGCCTCGATCTTGAGAACGGTTTCTTCCCCAAGAATTCTTACGGCCCTTGCCCGGATGTTTTCCTTGGTAAGCCCCAGAACCTGAAGGATAATGCTGAGAACCCCCTTGAAATCGAACGTGTCCGGAAGCTGTATCCCCGCCCCTTCCAGCGCGCCGAACAGCCAGCCCATCAGCGCCTTTTTCAGGTTCTCGCCGATGTTAGAAACAAAACGTTCCAGCCCCGCGCCAATACCTGCGATGAGGTTTTTAAGGAATCCGATCGGGTCCTGAATAATCGCTTCAACCACGCCCGCGGCACGGGCAAGGATTCCAAGAAGCATATTCTTGAATTCCAACACCTTCTTAATAACGCCAACGGTCGCATCGTAGACGCGTTGCCAGAAGGATTTGTTTTCCTCGCGAAGCTGCTCTTCGCGCGCATTTCGCCGCTCGATCCCTTCGCGATACATTCCGACCATACGATTAACCAACGCATCGCGGCGGCCGTCGATCTCACCTTCCAGCGTGTCAAAATCGGCGGTGATGGTTGCGGTCGCCTGTTCTGCATAATCCGCTTCGGCTTCCGAAACTTCTTCGGACATGTAACGGTCGATTTCCGCCCTGCCCTCGGCGACGCGATCGCGGGCACGCTGAAGGTGATCCTCGACGATACCTGCAACCTCGGTGATCGCCCCGCTGATGTGCTCGTCATAAACCGAACGGCCCGCGCGGAACGCCATTTCCAGCCGTTCTTCACTGGAGGTTCCCGAGAAGACATCGCTGACCCATGTGCCAAAGCCGCCCTTTACGTCCTCGAACTCGGCATCGTAGAGCTTCATCGCCTGATCGAGCGCATCGCCAAAGGTCTTGTTCACCTTGGCATCCATGTCGTTGAGGATTTGCGTCACGCCGTCACGGGTGGCTTTGCCGATGGCCTCGATATCGGCGGTGATCTGACGCTTGCGCTCTTCGGTCAGCCCTTTGGTCGCGCTTTGCTGACCAGCGACATTGGCAAGACGGCCAACTCGTTCGCCGTGGAAATCGTTCAGACCACCAGCAAGGGCGCCAGCGGCACGGTCGCGGGTGCTCGCGCGATCCACGGCCTCGGCTTCGCGCAGCCGCTGCGGCGCTTCGCGGTCATTTGTTTCAGCTTCTTCGCGCGCACCAAGCGCGGTTTCGAATTGCGGGTCCTGGCCCTTTGTAAGCTGATCGCGGGTTACGTTGTTTTCAGCTTCCAGTGCATCGACACGCTCGCGGTTTTCCGACGTATCGATGGCTGCTTCTGTGGATGGCGGGGCAACCACGGGCGCGGCGGAAACGGCAGCCGGCGGCTGGCCAGGTTCGTCAGAAGAGATTTCAACCACGTCGCCACCGGGCATATCTCCGGGATTGGGCTGTTGGGTTTCATCCACCGCTTCCGGCAGGTTGCCAACTGCCTGCGTCTGTTGTTGACCCATGGTTTCACCCAGCGCACGATTTGCGCGCTCAGCACCATGGTTCATTACATCTTTGGCCTCGCTTTCATTTCTGGGCTTGGGCATCGCGTTTTCAATCGCGGTACGCAGAGCCTTTTCGAAGCTGTCCTGATCAACCTCGCCTGTGGTTGCACCGTCTGCGCCTGCAACGCCCTGCTGTTGGGCCGCCCGGCGCTGTGTGACATCCGGCTGGTTGCCGGACGCAACCGCATTGGAGGCCGCAGCTGGCGCAGGTTGGTGTGCCGAAGACGCCCTTGCGCGGCGCGAGACTGCCGCGGTGACAGGGGCCGTGGCCTCAGCCGGGCTTGGTTCAGGCTCAGGCTCGGGTGCTTCCGCTTCCGCATCCGATGCGGCTTGATCACCCGTCGTGGCATCTGTGGGTGCAGGTGTGTCCGGAACGGGCGCTTCAACCACCTCTCCGCTGGGCGGAATGGCACCGCCCATCGCACCAGAGGCGCCGCCTGCTTCGCCCCCCGCATCTGTAGCCATGGTCTCCGCAACGGTTTCAGATCCCGCCTCGGGTTCGTCGGCTTGGGCCGGAACTCCAGCTGGCGCAGCGGCGGCAGGTGTGCCGGATGGCTCGGCAGTATCCGGCGCAACGGGTTCTGGCGCGACAATCGGCGAAACTGCGGCAGGTTCGACAGGTACGGGTGTAACAGGTTCAGGGGTTGCCGCCTCGGACGTAACGGCTTCGGGTACGACAGCGGGCGTGGTTGGTGCCGTAGGTTTCAGCTTTGCTGCGGCGGGTTCCGATCTTGTCGAGACAGGTTCACCGTTCAGCGAAGGCACCGCAGTCAGCGCCCGTTCCGCCAGACCAATACTATCACGACCCACCTGACCGGCGCTTAGCCCGCCGGGACCCGACCCGGGCAACCTTTGCATTGGTGGCCTGGTCGCCGCGGGCGGGCGGGGTCGGATGCGGCCGGAGGACCGCCTTGAGGTCGTCGCACGGGCCATCAGCTATGCCTTTCAGGCGCACAGCGGAACAGGCAGCGCCAAGGGCGTTGCACTATTTCTTACGCTCCTTTGACAGGTCTTCATCAATACGCCGCAGATAATTGCGCAACACGTCCGGGCTCTTGAGGCCGAAAGCGCCCTGAAGATATGCCTGCCGGACCTCAAGCAAATGGCGAAGCCGCTCGAGATTCGTTGCCCCGGCCGCCACAAAGGTCGCTTCGCGTTTGTAATCGCCTATCAGGTCGTGAAGCTTCTCTTCAAATCCCGGCTCAGGTTCTTCGGCCCATAAAACCGCATAATCCGGCGATCTGCCGCTGGAGAATTCAACCTCGGCATCGGATTGGGCTTGCTGGACGTAATATTCGGGCTCCACTTGTTCTTCGACTTTGCGCTTGCGACAGAAGCACTCGATCGTTTTGATCCACTTCCGGTGACTGTACGGGTTTTCAAAGCTGTCCGAGACGATGCCTCCTTTGCAGAGGGTTAAGCAGCCAAGCAGAATCCATCCTTCTCCGCAGCAATCACAGTCACCGCATTGCAGCAGGCATTTGCAGATTTCGTCGCGTTCGGGATAACGGTACTCTGGGTCCCTCGCGGCCTCCCGCAGTGAGCCAGAGTTCTGTTCGGATCGACCGCGGCCACCGTTGTCGTTGCCGTCGCCGTTACATCCGCAGTCACCGTTATCTTCGGCCATTGGATGCATACAGGCATGATCGGGCGGCTCGTCCCATGGGAAAGCCCTGATTTCGACGTGGTCCTGCATGCGAGAGCATTGCGCAACCCCCGTTTGACCACCACAACAGTCACCGCGTGCAGCCTGCGGCGCGCTGACCCGCCGAATGTAGATGCAGACTTTCCCTTCTTTCACTTCACAACCGCAGGACCGGTCACCAAGGTCGATCTTGGCGGGCTTGCACAGTTCCACAGGCATTCCCGAACAGTCGATTGCAGTGCCGCGCCCCACCTGAACGGTGAAGCTGGGATACGCCATCTCTGAGTTTTCATCGCATGGATCGCATGGTTCCTCGCGCCCACAAAGGTCAGGGTCCGGTTCAAGCGGAAAGCCGCAAGCGACACCACAACCATAGACAGCGCGATTCACGCTCTGCATTAGCATCACCGGGTAAGTCATTGCGACACTTAAATCTTCCGCAGTGACAATCATACCGTTGGTGAAATTGACCGAGGTCGCCGGCATCGGAAAGGTCCGGCCCGTATCGGAAAATGGCTTGTTCATCTTACACTCCTTTCACTCTGGGGCCTAGCTGGCCTGCTCCGAGGCGCCTCTTTGCTCGTAGTTGCCTTCCTTTTCGGACCTGCCGTCCGGAATCTTGTCGCCATGAACGTATTCTTCGGAATCGGGATATTCGTCGTCGTCACAGTCTTCGGCCTTGTCGCGGCCAATTCTGAACAGGCTGAGGAAATCCCCGCCGGTGCGATCCTGACCGGCCCTGTGGCCACAATGGATTTTGCAGCGGCCATCCGGATCTTCGAGATCGATGTCCACGGGTCGCGCATCCAGCATCAACCCGCAGCAGTCACGGATGATCTGGCAGCGCAGCTTGATTTCAACCCGCGCCAGACGGTCTCGGTTGGCGCAATCGAGGATTGTCGATTTCTTGTCGTCGATCTCGTATTCAATCCACGCATCCTCGGGCTTGATGAGCACGCCCCAGACACATTCGTCTTCCCAATCGTCACCGACGATGCGACCGTGTTTGTCCAGATGCAGAATCTCCAGTGGAATACGCCATGGCTCCCAATAGTCGGCGCGGGTTTCCAGAATATAGATGTCCAGAATGACACTCATCGGGTGCAGGGTATCCCGCTGGACAGGACGGTCGAACATCAGGGAAAGTCCCCCGGCAACATTGAGTTGCTGGCTGTTCTTCACAAGCCTGCGAAAGGCTGAAAACGGCATCCGATCACTGTCGGACCAGCGCTTGAGCTCCCATCTGGACCAGCTGTAGCTTTCGACCTTGGCAAGCGGAACATCGTCCAGATTGATAAGTTCATAGAGCAGCTGATTGCGGTATGCGACGGGCCTGACGCAGCAGCTTTCGACACATCCGCAGTGGCAGAATTCAAATCGCGGATGGCAATCCTCCTTTTCGCGATCAACATCGCAAATCTCCAGGCAACTCAGCGGTATGCCTGAATACGGATCATAGGCCACCCGGCCGCAATCCGTCTCCTTCATGGGCTCGGGGTCAGCGCAGGCGTACTTCAACACCTCATCCATCGGCACCGTACCTTGCTGGAACCCATTCCGGATGCAGATCCAGTCACGTCGGGTCATACATTCGTCTTCGGGGATGTCCGGAGCGCAAAACTCCGCCTGTTCGCAGTCACGTTTCAACGTGAAGGCAACGCACCGGCAGACCCACCCTGAACTCTCGCTACAGGGATCGAAACAGTCGTCGCGATCCGCCTGTTCGGCATAGTGCACGACCAGCGTGTATTTGCCTTCGCACTGCGGAGATGGGCCGACAATATCGCGAACGTGCAGATATCCACCGCGCCAGAACAGCATCCGGCCATAACGATCAAAAGCAAGACCGCAGCTGACGTAGATACACCCGTCTTCGACGATCATTCTTCCGTCATCATTGGTCCTGATTTCGAACCCGTATGCCACGCCGACACCATGCATTGCCACATTGACCAACCGGTCGCGACGCACCGCATCCTCTTGCGCAGCGTTCAATTGTTCAGCGGTCAGGCGTGTGCCCGGACGATAATACGGAGTGCTGGACCAGCATTCCTTTGGGGCATGTTCGTCTTTCATATCGTTCCTCCTTACCGGGGCGTTAAGCCAGGACCAGGGTTCCATCGAGGTGCGCTTCGTCCAGAACTGGCGGGCCGCTATGGGCTGCGGATCCGACCGATGGCAGCCGCCACGCGCTCAACGCGCGACTACCTTCTTCGTCGAGAGTAAACAGTGCCTCGGGATCCGTTCCTGCGGTCACGGGATGCGCGCGTTCCAGCAACCGCGGCGGTTGGTGATCGCCAAAGACAAAGTTCAGACGGGTGTTGGCCGGCGCAAAATGACGGGCAATGTGTGTAGTGAACGGATCAAGACGCTCGTGTACGGCGTCACCACCTGACACCCGAACTGTGACTATTGCACTGCAGGACACCTGTGCTGTCAGGCTGAGGCACGCCTCTTTCAGGACCGCATCGCCGAGCGGCGTGCCGCAATTGCCCAGCGCAAGGGCCAATGGCTGGTGATATGCGGCGGCGGTTTCCCTTCCCAGACGCGCACCTGCAGGATCTCGTGAGTCGGGGAGCACCCAAACGTCCGGCGAAAGGCCACCATCCTCAATAATGAACCCTTCCGGAACAAGGCATTGCATCACACGCGCAAGTCCGGCGAGCGTGCCACGCAAACGCAGGATTTCCGGTAGTGCCCGCAGGAATGTCTGCCGGAGCCCGCTGGGAAGCCGTGAAAAGTCTGCATGACCCAGCCACCCAAGCAGAAAACCGGTCCACAAATCATCAGAATGGGCCGGATCGACACGACGGATGCCATCATCAATACGATCATCAATCTCGTCTGCCAGCCCCTGGAATGGTGCAAGCATTCGACGGAATTGCGCCTCGGAACTCGTACCGTTGCGATAGATCGCGGGCAAATTGTCGATCAGAGATCGGTTGGGGTAATAAACCTGCATACCGGCAATCCCGGCGGCGGGCGCGCAGGCCGGAGTAGACAGCTCAATGCGCAGCGCGATGTGTTCGGCGGTTTCGTGGCCAAGGTAATGTCGAAGAACGCTGGCCTTACCGTCGCCGAAATGCGTGCTGGCGGTTTCTTCCGACCAGCCAGTGGTCACGTGATCGCTTGAGGGATCGGATTCGAGCGCGGCGGTATAGACCGCAACAGCCGTTTGATCGGCCAGCACTTTGCTGGAAATACGAACGCGCGCGCCCTGTGGAAGCCATGCCTCGACATCTGCACGCAACCAGCCCGATCGATCCCCAAGAGGCGAGCGCAATACCGGCGAATAGTATGTGGAAGATTCAGCCTCGGCCGCACCGTGGACTTCATGCAACGCCAGAATGCGGCGCCCCGCAGACGCGTACAATGTTCCATTCGCAAACAAAAGCGCCGAAAAGGCGGACATCGGGTCGGCAGAAGTGATCCGGCGAACCGGTTCTGCCAGACCGCTTGCAATGGTGAATACGCCACCACCGCGATGGGCGAGAACAACCCTTTCCGGCCCTTCCAACGTCGCGGGCCCTGCCGGGAAATAACCCGGATATTGCAGGTCCGTCAGAATGTGCCCATCAAGCGCCAGGGCGACAATCCGCACGCCGTTCTCAGAGGCGACTACCAGATTGACGTACTCGCTGGTTTGCCATCGCAAGGCAGCAAGCAGTTCGAAATCCCCCTCGACTTGAGTCAGGACCTGGCTGCGCCCTTCCGGCCGAATCTGGCGAAGACGCATGTTTTCGCCGCGCGTCTCAACGACGATTGCGCCATCGCAGATGTCCTGAACTGCATCGGCCACATGCCAGTCTTGCGCGGTGAAATTCCCAGTGCGATCTCCGGTCCGGGTGTCGATACGTAAAATCGCACCGTTTGACACGATCCAACCGACTTGCTGACCCCAGATCAGCCGGCTGGATTTGGCCGCGTCCGAGGCTGGCAATGATGCTATTTGGAAGGCCTGTTCGTTATACAGCGTGAACACGGCCCCGTCTGACTGCAACCACAGCAAGCTGCCACAGGGATCGGCGGCCAAAGCCCGGATGGTTGTCGGATCGTTTTTCGAGCCTTTGTCACCCTTCGCGATTATTGACGCTTCCAGCTTGCCCGGGGCCACCAGCCCGCCGCCTGAGCCAGCGCCGAATAAAAAGTTCTCGGCATGCCCCAGACCCCAGTGCTGATGGGTAGAGAAGCGATATACTTTGTCGAGCGGATGGGTCATGTCGCCCCCCAATCACTCGGATAGCGTGCATGCACCGATAAGGAACCAGCACGGGCGATTTCGTTCGGGCGGAGTTGGGTCGGGTGGCTTTCTTCGCGTGAAAACTGAATTGCGCGAACATTCGAAACGCCGGATATACCGGACAGGATGGTTGCCAGCGGCTCGGTCGACAAGGTGCCACCGGTCTGGCTCCAACCCCGCACCGCATCTTCGGCAGCTGCTTTGATCACGCTACGGTCAGCTCCGGGTTGGACGGTGAGTTCGGCAGAAATGTCAATCCAAACAGGAATGTCTTCGGCACCATCGGCTCCGTCACGGATAACGTGAATGTCGACAGCACCGGCCAAAGCAATTCCTCGGTCACCTATCTGAATGTCATCGCGGCCGGGTGTCCGGCCAGTGGGACCGATACGGCAATCAGCAATGCGCGAGGCTTGGGGCAGTCTGGACAGAAGGCTTTCAATCTCACCCACTGTCACAACCCGACCGGGTTGCCACGGTGCAATTTCGGCGTGACGACGACAATCCCACAAGCGGGCGCGAAGCGTCATCTCGGCCTCAGCACGGAATGCCTGAACGTCCGTAGCGGGATCGACGATCACGGTCACGGAAATATCGACTGTGCTATAGATCGGAAACGAAACATAAAGCCTTTCACCCAGCAACCGCAAAGGCGCGAGGGCCCGTTCCGCCCGGCGCCGCAGCCGGAGCGACGGATGCCTCGGCACAGTGTCGGGAGTGCGCAACGGGATGAGCAGTACTGTCCGCGCCCCGGGTGTTTCCCTGCCATCAAGCCCCGGGCGGCGGCGCGCCGTCACCTGTACGTCGGCCAGCCCAAGTCCGGCGGCGAGCAGTGTTTTGCGAATTTCGTCAGCAGACAATAATCCGTTACGGGCTCGGCTGACGGAACGCGCCCGGGCGATAAGCGCGCGCAGATCATCACGGTTGCGACCACGGGTGGAGGCCGTGATATTGGTGCCAAATACAGTTCCCGCAATCGACCAGCGCAGGCCAGCGGCAACGGTCCCTTCAGCACCGCATGTTCGGCGGACGGGCCTGAGTTGTATCGGGGAACCGGGCGGAATTGTTCGACCATTCAGCCCGTTCCCAAAAAGCAGACCATTAGATGTAAGGCGGAAATGTGCATCCGCCGGACCGGATAGGGATAAATCTTCGGTAGCGGTCCAGTTGGTTTCTGTCCCGTTTGAACTTGTTACGACTGTCAGCTGCGTTTCGCGATCGACGATGTCATCCGTATCCAGTTTCACCAACTGATCGGGAAGCCCGGTGCCCTCTCCGATTACGCCCCCGGGATCATCCACGCCTTCTCGGGCGGGCAGAACGTTAAGCGCCAGCCGGGAAAGTCGCGCCAGACCGGGGCGGAACCCCTTATCAAGACGAATGCGCAATCTTTGTGCCCGGGTTGCAGTGTTCGGATAAAACAGTATGGCGCCACTTTTGCGCAAACCGCCGGTCAGGTCTTCTGTCTCCAGAACGTGCCAGAAATCGCCCGTATCATCTTGTTGTTCGACGGTTACGGCACCCCACTCAGTGTTTCCGTCTTCGGTTTCCATCTGCAAACCCAGTGAAACCGGACCAGCATCGGAAAGCGGTGTGATTTCGTGCTCCAATTCGATTTCCAGCATCGCGGGGCCGCCGCCTGAATAGGGATACAGGTCCAGCGGGTCGCGGCCTTCGGTCAGCCCCGTCCCAAGCTTGCGTCGGGCACCGTCCTGCCAGAGGTATATTTCGAGGATCCTGGGCTCGACGGTCCGAATATCGTGGGTCAGGGTAAAGCGGGCATCGTTTGCATCCGGGGAATGCAGCTGGGTTCCGGCACGCAGGCTGGTCACCGGCCCCCCTCTTTCCGGCCAGACCAGCATTTCTGCTGCCACTGGCCCTTGAGGGACGATGCCCATGACGCGAGTAAAGGCGGCGCGCAGGCTGTCTCCGACAAATCCGATGCGATAGATTTGCTGATCGGTCAGCCATGCCAGCAAATCAATCAGAGTGATGCCGGGGTCAGACAGGTTGTGGTCGGTCCAGTCGGGCGCATAGCGCGGAATTTGGCTGCGGCCATCCACGACCAATTGATCGAATTCAATGTCGTCCAGAACAGGGACAAAGGAAGTCATGTTTCAGCCTCCCCCAGTACCAGCACGCGGATATCCGCAGAGCTTGCGGTTGTAATGACCTCATTTGCGGCAATCTCGCCCAGCGCGCGGTCTCCGGGCATTTCAATTTCAACGGATTCGATCCGGTCAAGTGAATCGATAGCGGACAAGGCCCGGCGAATGTCGGTGGGCCAAAGCGCGCGCCCCGGGGGCCAGCCGCTCAGGCCCGGGCCGCCCCATACAGCGTGTAGGAAGGTTCGCAACTGTGCGGACGCCACCGTTTCCAGCGCCGCAAGCCCACCCGGTCGTGAATGGAGACGCACCGTGACCTTGACCGGCACGAAAACAGCCGACTGCACATCCAGACAGACCGTGCCCCAGGCATCGCTCATTTTTGCAGCTAGTACGCGTTTCAGATTTTCCCGCTGGGCAAGCGAATAAACCGGAATCCGGCTTTCCGACCGGGCAAGGACCGCAAGACGCACACTGCCACCATCCGTATCGGGAGCAAAAGCGCGAACCTGAACGATTTCACTGTCGGCATCACGGGCCTGCGCCTCAAGATCAGCAAGTGACAGGGCGGACCCGGCGTTACGCAGAGCTTCCGGCATGCGGGCAACCAGTTCCGGCTCGGTCGGCGGATGTGTACCTCCGGCGATGGGCGAAGGCGTAAGCGTCTCTTCCAGCCCTTCAACGGAACCGGTCAGCCGGGTATCTGCAAATGCTTGGGTTTCTACCCGCTGCCCGCCACTTTGATAGACGAAGGCGCGAATATTATCGCGTCCCGCAGGAGCGATGCGACCATTGCGGCCATTTCCGAAACGCAGTCGCCCATCCGGATTCAACAAATAGACCCGCGCATCTGCGGACTGGTTCTGTAGGCTGTCGACCTGCCGCCACAGTACCCATTTCCCCGGCAGATTAGGGGGATCGATGAGGACCTGGATCGGGCCTCTCTGATCGCCTTCGGCGTTCAGTTTTTCTATTTCTTCGGCACCGATGCGTTCACGAATGCGCAATTCAAGCGAGTTGGCCAACACCGGCGGCTTCAACAGCGTCAGTTGCAGGTCCGGCTCACCCGCTGATGAGGCAAGCAGTTCCTGCCGGACAGTTTCCGCCTGCACCACCCGTACACCGTTCAGCCAAATGCCGGTGATTTGCGGCTGCCAATCGGTAAGTTCCCGAACCCTCAGCCGCAACCAATGCAGGACCTTGCCGAACAGAAACACCTGCGCCGGGCGCTCAGTCACTGTGAATCGGATCAATCCGGTGCGATGCAACCCAAATGTCGGGTCCTCTTCGGCCAACGGCGCCGGTGCCCACGTGTTGTCAGGCCCAAGAGTTTCTAGAACCAGTTCTCCCTTGGCCGGATTGTCCAATGCGGCCACGAAAAGACTTGCCGAACCGGGTTCGAGAGGACGGGTGAGGCCGAGAAAAATAGCGCGACTTCCGTCTGCGCCTAACGGTTCGGCAAAGGCACCCTCGAACATCGCATATTCAGCCCCCTTCAGGCTGTTTGCAGAACTCTGGTCCAGATCGCGCAGATTGTTCCGGGCAACGACAAACTGGGGTAACGCGCCAACCGGCAGATCGAAAGCAGCCGTGACGCTGGCAACCTGGGGCGGATGCAGCTTGGACGTGTCGATCTCAACCGTCTGGGTATTGCCACCGTTACTGATCTGAACCTTGTATTCCGGCTGACCATAGTCTCCGGCGACAAGACGAGCGCGGACCCAATAGTCTTCTTGCCCACCGATCTCAGTTAGCGATAGATCACGCGGTACGGTGAACTGTACCCTGCCGCTGCGCTGGAAATCCGAAGTGGTGTCCAGAAAGCCCTGATCCAGCAACTTCCAGCCATCACCGTTGTAGTATTCCCACGACAGTTCCGGTTCCGCGAATTCGGATGAGAAGGAGTGGATGGTCAGAATCTCAGGGCCGCCATTTTGCGGAACGAGCTTCAGGAACACCTCGTTTGGCAGTGGTACGTTACCGCCCCAGTCCGGCAGGATCGCATGTTCGGAACCGGTGGTGTCGGTCAACAGCGGGCTGTCAGCAAGTCCCGGTTCGGAGAAATGTCCCGCAGCGATGGCGTCGGGGAAAGTCGCATTGCCAAGCTCGGCCAGCGTATTGTCGTTTTCGCTGCTCTGGGCCCCGGCGACAGTGCCAACCTGTTCAACCACGGCCCAGACGGCGGTTTCGATGTCACCGTCGGCGGGGTTCCCAAGCAGGTCATCCAGTCTGTCGGCGTCATTGACGGTCAACACGTCATCGTCGTTGGTGGCGGCCACGGTAAACAGCTCGAAATTCTGATCGGCCTGACTGGTGCGCACAAGTATCGTCCGCCCGATCAGAGCGGCCGGCGCAGTTCCGGTATCGCCGGTTAACTCACCGGAATTGGGTGAAGCGCCCTCGTATTCCACGTCGATTGTTGGCCCAGCGCGATACAGGTCCAGTGGAGGATCCCAATCCGCGTTTCCGCCAAAGGCATAAACCTCTTCCCCGGCTTCGTTCTTTCCGCGTTCAAGTCCGGGTGCGACAAGCGCGTCACCGGTATTGGCATCCGAAAAACCAACCAAAACATCGGTCAAACCAGCGCCCGACGCGGCAGGAACCGCCACCCAATGTTCCAGATCTGTTACCTGAACGGACGGGTTTACATGAAGGCTTGCGAACCGCTGATCCTGCGCCGGGAAGACGACACGCGCGCGCGGATCATCGGAGGTGGGCGGGAAAATCGCGCATACCGAATGCAATGGCGGATCATCAAGTGCCATGTCGGGGGTTGGCACGTGACGGGCAAACACGTCCCTTGTTGGTGCCCATTCAAAGACTTCTCCGGGTCCGGGGCCGTTGCGATACCCGATCACATGAGGTGCGACCAGACCCGTCTCAAGGCCCGGCACGATGCGCAGGCGGGTCGTGGCGGTAGTGCCTTGGGCATTTGCAGACTGGAAATCGTCGACATATCCAAACCCTGTGGCGCGATCGAATTCCCAGATATCAAGCGTGTCATCCGCCGGATAACCTAACAGCAAATGCCCGGCAGCGCCGCCTGTAAAGAACCCCGTGGGCCGGGCATTAACCGGCAAGATGACCCGATCGCCAATCGCATCCTCAAGCGGGTTCCAGACGGGATTGGTCCCATCAAGATTGATCGTCAGAACCCAAACATTTCTTGCGGCGTCAACCGTCAGATACAGTGCTTCGTCATCGGTCACCGAACCATCAATCAACTGCAGGACCGGCCGGTCCGGCACAGTCAGGTCCGGTGGTAGCGGCACCGCCTGCCAGTTGGAATTGGTAAACGCATACCCTGCATAGCGATTGCGGACGAAGGCAACACCACCCTGCCCTGCCGCGAGAATGAAGCCGCGATAACCTGCGGAATTTTCCAGTTTCTGAGGCGCCACCGCCAGTGCCAGAGTGCCCTCCTCGGCTCGGAAGCCGTCCGGCAATCCGGGCATCTCGTACCATTGTTCCAGTGCGGCAGAATCCTCGGCACTTGCCTGCGCGTCGCGCTGGATACGAATACGGCCGGTGAACACACGGCCTGACGTGCTTGCAGTGACGACAATATCGCTGGCCTCGTCATCGCCCGCACCGGCGATGGATCGGCCATATGCAACCGCGCCTGCATTCGGCTCCAACGGCAGCATATCGCTGGAACCATCTTCGGTCGGTGGACCGCCGAGATCGCGCCAGACCGTCCGTTCACCAGTCAGAATCAGCGCCTGAAGGCGACCGTTGAACCCGACACCATAGGCGTGACGCTCACCATCAAACCGGAAGGCCGCGGAAACCGACGCAAGAGTCGCATCCGTCAGGTGGAACGACAGCGTCGCCGTTGCACCCGGCTTGGTGAATGCCTCGGGCGCCGCCAGAGCAAACGTATCAAAGCGGCGCGGTTCCGCGCCAAACGGAAGAAAGGCCGTTGTCAGCGGCAAAGGCGTTCCGTTGTAGGCAATTTGCGCAACGGTTTCCCCTGACGCATCCGCTGGCTGCTCGGTCTTGATGCCCAGTTGAACTGTCTCCAACATCGCATCCCGGCCTGTCAACGGGTGCTCACCATCGGTTGGAACTATCGGGTCCTTGGGACGGACACGGATGAAACGGGCTTTCTTTTCGCCAAGGTCCAGTTCATCGGCTGGGCCAACCCAGGATTTATACAACCGAATGTCCTGTCCGGCGCCACCTGCAAGCGGAACCAGACGGTGCCAACGCGGCGCGTCCTCGGCCTCACCGGGGGCTTCGCGCGTACCCCAAAGCTCGAATTCCACCGAATTCGGGCCAAGAAGCGCAGCAATCGGCGCCGGATCAAAACGGAGCGTGATCGTTGCCGGTTCATTGACGTTCAACAGATCTACATCGCCGATATAAAGGCCATGTTCCTGCTGGTCAGGCATGCTGAACGCGTCAAGACGGGTCATGCGTTCGATACCGGCAACCATGGCCACCGGCAGACCGGTTTCCCCAACCGGCGTCACAAGCGTGGCAAGACCATCCTCGGAAAATGTTTCAACTTCGAGAAAAACCGGTTCAGCGCCGATCCTTTCGATGCGCAGCAAATCGCCGGGCAGGATGCCTATGGGCGGCTCGATGGAGATAACCGTGGCACCGGGGCCGGCAGAAGTCGCAAGACGGTAAGCTGGCCGGGGCGTAAGGTCAGGATCGAAGGATGATATCTGGGCAGGTGCTACCTCTAACCGATCCGTTGAAGGATCCGAGGTCGCAATCAGGCCGATCCGAGTGGGCTGTATAAGAATGTCTTCGGCTGTTTCGAATTTTGCGGCCTCTCCTGAGATGGTCGCGATCTCCAGCCCGGTTCGGGCGGCAGCGGTGACCGGCCCGGGATTGTCTTCTTTCAATGCAAAAACAGAAACACCGCGTGCCGCAGAGGGGCGCGGTGGCGCGACATCAAATAGCTCGAGGAACGCAAGGGCATCTCGTTGGGGCGTCTGGTCGAGCCTGCGCGTCGCCTCTTCGGCCAGTCTCGCGGCGATTTCAACGATCGCGCGATCGGCGCCTGTCTCTGCCGAGACCGCCCGCCAATCAGGTGCAAGGGCCGCAATGTCGCGCAACAGATCAGAGCGCAAATCACTGACGCGGCGGCCATCGACCTTGGGATATGCGGGCGAACGGGTCACGAAACCTCTTTGAAGTAGAAGGGATAGACATAGTTCCCGGTCTGGTTCGTCGTGCGGACGCGGTAGTCGAGTTCGATCTCAAGCTTGCCCTTGATGGCCTGCCCTGTGTGAACCTCGACGCGCAGCACTTCGATACGTGCCTCGAACCGGACCAGCGCCTCGCGCACGACGCGGCGAACTTCGGCAACGAGCGGAGACGAAATTGTCTCGAACGGAAGCTCATGGATTCCGCATCCGAAATCCGGTCGCATCACACGCTCGCCACGGGCCGTACCGAGGATGATGGCGATGGATTGCTCAACATCTTCCTCGCCCTCAACCATCTCCACGCGACCCCAACGACGGTCGAGCGTGACGCCCAGACGACCCTCGGGCAGTGTTCCAAAGCGCCAGCCGCGCCCGAGGAAAGGCGGATAGTCGGTTTCTGTCATCGATCGCGGCATATTTCTATCCAATCAATACGTTAGAGGCACCTTTGACGATGGTGTTCGGCGGGCCAGCCTCGACAACCTGATCCCCCAGGCGGGCAGCAAAGGAACCTTGAATTTTCACGGTCAGGGAACCGATGGCGACCGTTCCACCAACATGCGGAACAACACCGGTGACCAGCGGGCAGACATGGGTATCGACACCAACGCGCCAAGCGGGCTGTTTGCCGATCAGGACGGTCGTCGCACCTATTCCCGGCGCAAGCGGTGTACCGTGGCTGGTCTGATCTCCGAGGCGGGCGGCAGGTTGTCCCATCAGTTTATCTCCACCAATCCGGCTTCGATCTTGCAGCTTCCGCCACCGCTCAGCTTCAGCTGTGTCTGCGCCTTGATTTCAATCGTCGGGGCCGACAGTTCGATTTTGGTCTGTGCTTCCAAAGTCAGTGTGCCGTCCTTCATCGACACTTTGGTCCCCTGGCGGTCTTCAAGCGTCGCTTCACCGTCCTTCAGGAACAGGCGACTGCCATCGCTCATCTGAAGCTCGATTTCGGCGTCGGAACCATCATTGAAACGCAATTCATGCCGGTCTGGCGTTCGGATGACCCGAACCTCGTTGCTCTCATCCGACTGGAATTCCGGCGGGGGGGCGTTGCTGTTCCAAACTCCGCCCAGAATAACGGGGTGCGAGGCATCTTCTCCAATGAACCCGACAAGCACCTCATCACCTTCGTGCGGCCGGAACCATGTTCCCGTTTCATTGCCGACCATCGGCACCGCGAGCCGTGCCCAAAAGCTTGTCTCGTCATCCTGATGCAGTTCAAGCCTGACACGGATACGACCAAGACCACTGGGGTCATGATCGCCCTGAACTGTCCCAAAGGCGAGGCCCTTGGGATAGCCGCTGCCACGATCTTCCTCGCTGCCGCCACCGGCCATTATGTTGTACATATCGTTCATAGGGATGGCTCCTGTACGCTGAGGGTCGTGGTGAAGCCGCCTCCCGAAATGTCGTGAACAACCCCACTGATCCAGTAGGTTTTTGAAAATCCCCGTCCCAGCCCGTCGAAGGCGACGTTCATGTCGGGGCGCAGCTCCGGCAGGCCGATGCACTCGGCGCTGCCGGTCACAAAGTCCTGCGCACGCTCCTGCAATATCGCAAGCGCGCGAGCGTCAGCCTCTTCCTGTGTATGCACCCCCGACCGGACACGCAGGACCGGCTGAGCGGCCAACGCCCCGGCAAGGCGTTCGGGGCCGCTTTCATCACCCGGATCGCGGCCTTCTTCCTGTCCGCGCTCGGCGCGGCCAACAATCTGTTCCCCAGTGGTGGCGGATGTGCCGACAACCTCGACGGCCGCAATCTGCTTGGCCAGATTGGCTTCGGGTGAAAAGGTCGTAAGGCCCCCGCCCCACGGCAGGCTGATCTCGGCCGCGTGGTCGCGCCGACGCGGGCCGAAGTAAAGCTTGCGATCCGTAATGTAGAAGGTGGCCGAATTGCGCTCGGCCAGTTTTTCGAGGAATGCCATGTCGGTTTCCTCGTTCTGGTCTATCCGCGGCTTGGCAGGCGCCGTAGCGACGATTTCAGTGTCCAGGCCTTGCAAAGACGCAATGTCGGCCACGGCATCACTATCGGGAACGTCTTCCCAATTCCGGGTCTGTTTACCGATGGTGAGAGGGTACAACTTGTCGTAACCCGCGATCTCCAGCGAGGGCGTTCCCCCGGCCCCAAAGGTTGTCTTCAATTCGGTGACGGTTCCGACAATCACCGTTTCCAGCCGCGCCGGTTCGCCATAACCAAGCTTTACTTCAACCTCAGCTCCAAAGGCGAAAAGTTCAAGGAGATCAACACGCTCTTCGGTTTCACCGGCAACGAATTCGCGATGCTCCCAGTTGAATGCATTGGTGACCGTGATCGAAAACCGACCAGCGGTCTTTTCCTTCAGATCAACGTTTATCGAAGCAACCGTCAGGAACAGATCCCGCACCAGATCATCGCCGCCAACGGTGATAACAAATGCCGGTGCGAAGTAGTCAGAGTGCTTTTGTTCAAGCGTTTCGACGTCCACTGAGACTCTCCCTCGTTGCGAAACCTTCCAGCGGCGGAACGCGCATCACGTCTCCGGGTCGTAATGCCCGCAAATCCTCAACGCCGTTCTCTGCCGCAATTTGCCGCCAGAACCGGGCCTCGCCATATTCCTCGGCCGCGAGTTGCCACAGCGTGGCGGCAGTCGGCCGGAAACCTTCCACCTTGCCCAGCACCCGGCGTTTTGTTTTGTCGGCAGAGTTGCGGCGTGGATTTTCAAGCTGTTCCGAGATGGTCCGGTATTGCTTGAAGCTGACCGACAGTGTCGCGCGAACCGGTGTTCCGTCGCCCTGAAACATCGTGAAGCGTTGGCTGATCTTTTCCACGATGGCCCGGAAAGCAAATACGCCCCATTTGAACTCCACCCTCGGCGGCGCATGTGTGTCGGCATCGATAGACAGAAGATCGGTAAAACGTCGGGTGTCTTCTGATACATCACGACCGCCACCATCCGTGTAGGTGTCGAACAAAAGGTCCATCGACAGCAGTTCCGAATTGCCGTTGACGAATTGCAGGATCGGGTTCGACAGGCCGGGAACCGGAGTTTCCTGATAACTCGCACCATATTCCACCGCGTATTCGGTGGGGTTGAAGTGAACGGTTAGTTCCTGATCCTTGTTGCGGCCTTCGAGAATTTTGATCGTGGCCTTGACGAGTTGAGTTGCCATGACTCACCCCCTTCCCCGCCGTTCGCGTTCGATGCGAAGGCGTTTCTGGAAACGTTGCCAAAGCTGGGCGTCCAGCCGGGCAATGTCGATTTTCGGTTCTTGAGGTTTCTGGACGCGCCTTTGAACCTCGGGCTGACGTTCAGGTTGCGTTTGCCGATCCGGTGACCGGAACGTTCGTTCGGCAGCACTGCGCGACATGCGCGTTGTTGTCGGTTCGTCGGCCAGCGCGGCCGAGGGTTGCTTGGCAAAGAGCCGTTGGGCAGGTGTAGGAACGCTGGTTGGCGCGTCAGTTTGCTGAACCGACCGGGTTCTTGGTGCGACCGTTTCCCCGGTTGAAGGGAGGCTGCGCCAGTCTTTTCGATTGCTCTCAGTAATCTGCGCCTCACCGATCTCGACCGGCTCGACGCCAAGATTGCGGCGCGTGACTGTGCTGATGATGTGGCGCAACGCACGGTGTTCAGTTGTACCGTAGCGGCCTGTCCGTTGCTCGACTGCGTCGCCATGGACACGTGCAGCTTTACCGGTTCTTGACGGTCCTGCGTCTTCATCTTGCATCACAGCGCGGAAGCGGAGCTTTGACAGCGCTGCCGTCAATCGCCCATGGCGGGGTTTCGAAACCTCAGCAGATCGTGAATAGGACGGCGGCCCGGGCAACGCGCGGTGAACGCGTTCCAGCAGCGTCTCCGTATGGAAATAGGATGCCCTGACGCGGTGCCGGACCTTGTGCGTGTCCCAGGTTTCCGCGCGGTTTGTTGCAATGTTCGACTTCAAGGGCTGCCGTAGTCGCTCTACCGCAGCATTCCATTCATTCCAGATAACCGAGAACCGAGGCGACAGATGGAAATTCGCGACCGACAGGTTTATCGGCGCTTCGGAATGTTGCGCAGGCTGCGTCGGTTTTTCGACGCGGAAATGGCGATCAACCTCATGGATGTGTTCGCCGGAATGCTGCCCGGCACGACCTTGCCGATGCATCGGCCAACCCGTGACCACCACCCCAAAATCAGGTGGAACGACCAGAGGCCGCCGAGGTGATATCCGAGGTGCACGTGTCATTGACGGGTTAGTCCGTGATGGGCCAGTTCTACGGTCTCCACCGCGACGGCACTGCCAACAGCGTCAAGTTCCGGACCGGTCCATTTTGTCGGGAAGGCATCCGCACATACCCAACGCCACGCTTCTTCACCCGCTTCATCCAGCAGGATCACCGACACCGTGCGCCGTTCGATCTCACCGCGTACGACGTCCTCGTGCCAGTCCCAGAACCAAGTATCCAGAAGCCCTCTTTTCAGGGTCAGAGCTGTCTGCGTCGTCTTGATAGCCAGTTGAATTTCGTGATCGTTCACGCCGCCTTCCCGATAGGGTTCCAACTCGGTCGTCCGTTCCAGCCCGCCCACCGTCTGCACACCGCCGCGATCAAGGCCCTGAGCCTCAATCCGGAAGCGGAAACTGCGATGCGGGTCAGCCATTGCGGTAACTCCTGTCTAAAGCGCTGCCAGCAGATTTTGGTTCTGCGGGCCATCGAGACGGCGGTTGATGTTTGAAATCTCGGAACACCAGCGCCGCCTTTCGGCGTGGTCGAGGTCTAGAAGCTCTGCACTCGACCAGTGAAAGTGGAACGCGATAAAGGCCATCTCCTGGTAGAGCTCACCGAGGGGATAAAGCCTCAGACCTCCCCCACCAGACCGAACCCTTCCGGCCGCCCGACCGCTTGCTGGCCATGATCCGGCAGATCAGCTTCGCCGTCATTGAAGGTCTCGTAAAGCGCCTGAAGGTAATTCAGATCAGACGCAAAGAACCCTTCGACGACCTTGGTGTTGATGTCGGGTACAGACCCAAGTCGGGTCACAACACGCGACAGAACGATGATTGCCAGATAGGCAGGGTTCTGTTTCACCCGTGGGTCTTTCAGGGGAAGGATCTCGTCTGCTGCTGTGGCCAGGCGCATGGTGCCGTCGCGGTGCAGATTTCCGTCGCCGTCAAGATAACCTTTGGGCAGCGAAAACTCGATTTCGGTCTGAAACGCCATTTAGTTGCCCTCCTATTGAATGCGGCGGATGCCTTCGTTGGTCAGTTCCAGCGTGTCGATTGCAACCTCGTTTCCAGTTGCGTTGAGGTCGAAAAAGTCCAGCTTGGTCGGCCAGCAGTTCACGACCTCAACAGCTACGACATCTTCGCCCGCCTCGTTCTGGACGCGGATCACTACATTGCGCCGCGCATCGTCCAGAGGCGTCGCATCATCGACGACCAACTGATGCCAGTCGGTAAGTTCCGTGCTGTCGGTGATGCCCCACTTGAGCGTGATGTTGGCGTATTTGTTCAAACCGTTGAGCTTACGAACCGTCGTAATGTCCGTGCCTTCGCGGTATTCGATGGGTTCGTTCGAAGCGTCGCCGACAGCGACCTCGGAAAACCCGGCCTGGTCGATGCCCTCGATCTCCAACCGATAGCGGAAATTTCTGAGCGGGTCCTTACGTGCCATGTCTTAACCTCCTGACAAAGCGTCAGCTTTTGGCTTCGATGGTTTTCTGGAAAACGCGGAAGATAACAAACTCCGCGGGCCGAACCGGCGCGATGCCGATCTCGACGATGAGTTGCCCGTTGTCGATCTGCGACTGGCTCATCGTGTCGAACCCGACCGCGACCGAAAACGCCTCTTCTTCCTTGGCGCCGAACAGCGCGCCCTCGCGCCACTGAGCCCGAAGGAACAGCGTGATGGTCTGCTTGACGCGAGCCCAGAGTTGCTGGTCGTTCGGCTCGAACACCACCCATTGGGTCGAGTTGTAGATCGACGCTTCAAGAAAGATGAAAAGCCGCCGGACCGAGACGTAACGCCAGAGCGGGTCGGACGATAGCGTACGCGCACCCCACATCCGGATGCCTCGACCGGGGAAACGGCGGATACAGTTCACACCCCGGGGGTTCAGCACCTCCTGTCGACCGGTATTGATGTCATACTCCAGGTCGATCGCGCCAGCGACAGGCACATTGGCGGGGGCTTTCCAAACTCCGCGCGTGTTATCAGTCAGCGCGTACATGCCGCAAGCTGCCGCGCCGGGCGGGATTTTGGTTTTTACACCGGTTTTCGGATGTGGCGTGAAGTACCATGGGTAATAAAAGGCACCGTATTGCGTATCGATCCGGTTGCGTGGGTTTAGCCGATCATCTGAAACAGCGTTCAGATTCGCTGCGGAATCCAACACCGCAAAGCGGAAACGATTTCGTTCGCAATGGGTTACGATTGCTTGCTGAATCGCCGCACTTGCATCGTCGGTATTGCCGATGCCGGGGGCATGGATGATGGCCACGTCCCGGTAGGCGTCCAGATTCAGCGCGGCGAGGCCGCGAAATTCCAGCGGATCGTCAAAGACATTGCCAGCATCGTCCTTGTCCCCGTCGAACTGAACCGACGTCACCGGATCGCCATCATCGCCGTTTACCATGAAGCCTGATATGACGTCCCCATCACCCGGCTGCGTGGCGTTCTCATCGTCCACTTCCAGCGTGATAAGCGCCGAGGTGGTATCCGAAATCATCTTTTTCCAGTAAGCCGGACTATCCGGATCTAGTGACAGATCGTCGTATTCTTCGACTGCAGCAGGCGGCGGCAGACGTTCGTCACCACCCTGTTCAAACGGATCAAACAGATCCGCCGGATCGCCACGGGTCCAATAGGCGACCTGCAACCGGAAGCCTACCGGCTCCAGCGCGTCGCCCGCATCATTCAGCTTCTGCGTGGTCGAGCGGGTGATACGCACAAATATGCGGTTTCCAAAGCCGCCTGGGCCGCTTGCTTGTACTGTGTAGCCGTCGCTGTCGAATTCCGCGCGCACGGCGTTCGGGCCGCAAATACGCGCGATGTAGACCCGACGGCCGCCATTGTCGAAGAACGCCTTGATGCCAAAGGGCAAATATTTGTCCGGGGCGAATACGTCTCCGAAAAGTCTCAGGTATTCACCATAACCGGTAACAAGCCGCGGGCGGGTTGGCCCACGTTCGGTTTCACCGATAAAGGCTGCGGTCGAGGTCGCGACACCTTCGATAGGCTTGGGACCACGTTCGATTTCCTCTACAAAAACCCCGGGGGCAAGATATTCGGGCATTTCAGATCTCCTTTATGCCGCGTTGGGGGCGGCCTCGCGCTCGGCCAGAGCGTCGGCGATCGCCTTAACGAGATTCTTGGACAGTGCGGCGTGATCGGCCTCGGCCGACTTCAGTGCCGCCTTTGCATTCTCAAGCTCCACGCCCGCGCGGACGGCGGCAGTGCGCTTTGTTTTGAAGTTCTTCCAGGCCGCGACGATCACGGGCTCCAGTTCGTCAGGCGAAACTATGGGCGGCGGGAATTTCAAAACCTTGTGCAGAAATTCCTGATCCGCCAATTCCGGGAAATCGCCAAGGGCCAGTCGCCAATAGGCTTCGCCGCGATTTGGACCGTTGCGCAGTTCCTTGATGGTAGCCATCAAACCCTGCGCCTGCTTCAGTCGCGCACCCACGCTTTGGGCAGGTTTGCGCCAGACGTCCAGTCTGATTTTGGCGGCGGCAAGTTCTTTCTCAGCGTCTTCGACGGCTTTTTCTTTGTCTTCGACAACCGCCTTGGCATCGTCCATTGCGGTCTTGGCGGTGTGGAGTGCTTTTACAGCGTCCTCTTCGATTTTTTCGATTTCATCCAGCGCATCCTGACCCAGTGCCGCCTTCAGGGAATTACGCAGCTTCTCGGTTTCGGAGTTCAGATATTCTTCGTCCGCCTTCAGCTTTTCATAGACCTCTTCCGTGTACCCAGCCTTGGCAGCATCAACTTCGGCAATCAGCTTGGTCAGGTCGGCAATGTCGTCCTCCACCTGAGCTGCGGCCGCCTCGGGGCGCTTTTCCAAAAGCGCCTTGAGGATATCGGACAACCCCAGGGGCTCATCCGTGCCTGTCTCTGACCCAGTGGTACCCTCGGTGGTTTCACCACTCGTTTCCTCGGCCGGAGTTGCAGCTTCGGTTTCGGTTGCCGCGTCTGTCTTGGTCTTGTCATTGTCACTCATGGCATCCTCCTGGGGATCTGGGTTCACGGGATCACCACGTTCACGGGCGGTGCCCATGTCTGCAGGTCTTTCACTTCATCAAGCAGTATGGCCGGCACTCCAGCCACACCGGGCAAACGCAGAACCACGTCGGCTATCAGCGGCACCGGGCGCGGGTCAGCGTTCAGGTCAGGCGAAGGTGGGCGCAGGCGCAGTGCAAAATTCCCACGTTCATCGGTTTGCGTACGGAAGGGGTCGGCAATGTCGGCAATACGACCTTCGACCAACTGGCCCTGAACCGGTTCACCTGCATGAGACACAGAGCCCCTCACCAACATGGTTTCGCCATCCCGGATCGCATCGGGTCTGCGGATCAGGCGCACAATGCGGGCATCTCGATCCTGCGGCATATCCACCGGGAAATCCGGCGGCGTGAAGTAACCGGCGCGCGAAGGATCAAGTCTGATAATGTATTGCGGCTTTGCGACCAAACGCTCAAAGATTAGGTTTCCGGAGAGCCCGCGTTGCGCCTTTGCCGCCTGCGCCGGGATCGTTGCAGTCACGCCGCGCAGGATTGGCAAGCCGGTGAAATCATCAACCGGCGTCACCACCACGTCCAGCGGATAGACGCCCTGATCAAAAGGATGGATGGCAAAGTTGTGGGTCATGGTGACCCCTCCAGCCCTGCGCTTGCGCGGTAGTTGCGGGGCGCTGCGGATTGCCCGAACCCAAGCCTGCGTTCTTCAATCGGCACACCGCGCATCACATCACCGGCTTCGATGAACACCGGAGAGGCGAGGTAGACGACAGAGGTCACATAGCTGGAACTGACAAAAAGGCCCCAAATGCGGCTAAGTTCCTCCATTGGATAAGGCTCGGCTGTAAGCCTCACGTCCTGATCCGGAAGAAGCGCCCCACCAAGTGTCGGGTTCGCGTGGATTCCGGCGATAATTTCACCCAGGCGCTCCAACTCACTTGGTTCGGTCGCGCCTTCGGGACGAAAAACGCTGATGAGATAACGGATATCCATCGGCAGCGCATTGCGCGGTCGCGGGTCCGGGTCGTCATTCCTGCTGTAACGCTCGGAATTGCGCATCTCGGGATTGGGAACCAGATGAAACGGGAACAGCGATACGATGCGATCACCAACCTGTCCCTTTGCAGGCGGCCCGATAAAGATCAGGTCATCTGGTGCGCCCGGAACTGTCAGCGACTGATGCACCAGCTTCTGAAACGCACGCGTGGTCTGACTGATCGCATTGGTGCTCATGCATGCGCCTCCCGTTCAGTGGCACAATCGTTCCAGGCAATCGATTTCTCGGTACTGAACATGCCGTTCTTGATCAGTTCGGCGCGTGTGGCCGTCATCACGTGGCGCATGTGGATTTCTTCACAACCGGCTGCTGCGGCATGGAATGCGGCATTGACCGCGATGGACTGAATAGAACCGCCGGACAAAGGCAGACGACGGGCAAGAAAGGCCGTGTCCACATCTTCTGCGCATTTCGCAGTGTCGGGAATTGCGACTTGCCAGATGCGCTCACGCTCTGCTTCGGCAGGCATGGTGAAGTCGATGCAGAACCGCAGTCTGCGCAGGAACGCCGTGTCGATGTTGTTCTTTAGGTTCGTGGTCAGGATCACTAAACCTTCGTAGGCTTCGATCCGCTGCAGCAGGTAAGCGACCTCGACATTCGCATGGCGGTCGTGCGCATCCTTGATCTCGGTTCGTTTGCCAAACAGCGCGTCGGCCTCATCGAACAGCAGCACGGCCGAGGCGGCCTCGGCCGCCGCAAAGCAGGCGTCGATGTTCTTTTCGGTCTCACCAATGTATTTTGATACACAGCGGGACAGTTCGACCTGCATGAGTTCGACACCAAGCGCCCGGGCAATAACCTGTGCGCACATGGTCTTGCCCGTCCCGGACGGGCCCGAGAACAACGCACCGACCCCTCGCCCATATGGCAAACGCGAGGCAAATCCCCAATCATCCAACACCTGAGCCGAATGGCGCACGTGATCGGGGATGCTGGCCACCTGCTGCCGAACCGTCTCGGACAAAACAATATCGTTCCAGCCAAAAATTGCAGGCGGGCGGCGAACGGTCTCAGGTGCGTGACGCGCTGCAACTGCGCGCGCGGCATTCAGGATGAGTTCTTCGTCCGTAGCGTCGGAACCCAGCCGGCAACGACCGGCGGCCATGCGTGTGACGGCATCAATGTCAGCTATCGGCAAGCGTAGCGTTCCACCCAGCCTGCGCGCCTGATCCGAGGTCAATGACAGACCGTGATCTGTCGCGGCCGATTGCCAACGGCGTACTGTGACGGCAATTCCGGCACGGTGCACTCGCAAGGCAACCGCGTCTCCGCCAACCGGGGCTGCGTGCGATCCAACAACGATCACACCCGGCAGCAGATCCGAGATATCGGACCCGAAAAAGGCTGCGCGCTGATTTTCCGCGAGAGCCTCAGAGTTTTCGAACACAACCACGGCGTTGTTCAGGCATGCAGTCAGGCCGCAATCGGCGATCCGATCACCAAAGCCGTCACCCGCCAGTGCCTTGCAATCAATGCGTAACACGGCAAAACCCGCTGCACGCACAGCTACCGAGACTTCATCTGCCGTTGCCGGGCCATCGCCAACAGCCAGGATCGTAGGTTGGTTCGCCACGCCGAGCATACTGGCGATGGCATCGGCCAGTTCCTGCTGCGGTGGCAGCCCCTCGTCCTGTAGACGCCAGCCCGTTCCCTGCCGTCGCCGCGCGCCGATTAGCTGCGTCAACAGAACATTCGAAGCCCGGTAACCTGGCTGGGGCGCGTCCCCATCATCATGGCGGATCGCCCGCAGGCGCGCGAAAAGGCGGCAACCTGCCATCAGAGCGGCCACATCGGCACCGATATAGTCGGGCCCAAGCAGTCGCGCCAATGTTGTGGCGTTGGGACGGGGCGAGGCATAATCGTTTTGAAGAACACCCACCGCTTGCGCATATCGGTAGTCAAGATCAGGCGCGGCAACCAGGCACAACAGACGGATTTCCTGCGGATCCTGCGCCACGACGCCCAGCGGGCTGGATTGCCAGGTTTTGGCGGAAAGCAAAGCGTCGAACCGCCTGGATACCTCGTCCCGGGTCGTGGGAGCGCCGGCGGAAAACGTTTGGGCAAGATGGGTTACGTCGCCGATCCAGGCCGTTGACATCTCCGAACCGCGCGCCTCGGCCAGTTCGGCCAATGCACTTGCAAAAATGGCGTCGAGCCATGCAACGACCGGTGCCAGCACCGAGGTTTCTGAACTCCGGAAATGCGGCAACGAACAGGGTGCATGGTTGGGTGTATCCAGCCCAAGCGAAAGCACGCGTGGCGGCGGAATGTCAGTGCAGAGGCGAATTGCCGCCCGCAGACGCGACCGGTCAACCTGACGAAGCGCGATCTGAATGTCCGGCTCCTCCGAAGACATGAAGATAACTGCAACACTGTCGGATTTGGGCTGCAGCTCGGGACGCTCAATACCGTCGCGCGCCTCAAGTATCACAACGATGTTTTCGTCACTTTCCATCAGGTTTACAGCCTGAGAGTCGTCGGTCATCAGGCTGACATCAAAGTCCGGATCATCGCGCAACAAGCTTGAAAGTCCCTCGGCGAAAACCCGACGTTCGAATTGACCTATCAGGACGCGGATGTGTGGCATCGTTTCCCCCGAAGCGCAGTACTTTCAGGATTGCCGCGGGGCGGATTCAGCGTGAGTCCCCAAGGTCACGGAAACGACCTATGCCAATGGGAGGAAGTTTTTGGGCGCGTATAGGCCGTTTGTCACGGGCCTTGCCTTTGTTTCGGAACGGCCGACGTCAAATTCCGATGACGCGACTGACCCATGATCAGGCCAAACGGTGACCCTCAGAACAGTTCAGGCATTTGTTTGCCATACGGCGTTACGTTCGTACCATTCGCACCAACGATGTATGATGACTTGGCGAACCTGATTCAGGGGATGTGCGACATGCAGAATTCATTGATACGACGACTTGTAAAAACCGCCACCGGTTTGAGCGTGGCCATAGTTTTGTCTTCGACTAACGCATCTGCAGATCAAAGTGATGCCGAGAAGGCCTTGGAAACATTCAATAGCGCAATGCTTTCGATATTTCATCGCGGTCAGGATGAACTTACTGCTGATACGCGGCCCATCATGGTGATTGCTCGCGACGTTACGGTAATCTCGAAAGATGGCGAGGCTAGCTACCCAAGGAATGCTCCGCGCTATCAGCATCTCAAATCCGTAACGCATGTGCTTTTGGGTATCATCGGTGCTGTTACGCCATGGCCGGAAGGTACTGCAGACGAAGAACGCTGGAAACGCGAATTTTCAAATATTTCGACGGAAATCGATACGGTTCTTGCTGCAATTGGTGATCTCGGCCTGCCGGAAGATTCACTGGTCAGCCAACGGGAGATGCTTGAGAAGGCGCGCGCTTTCACAAAAAATGCAGTTAGCCGGAATGAACTAACCCGCGAAGCCGTCTTCAAAGTTATCAACGACATCCGCCCGATATGGGCACAAAACATGCGTGAAGCCGCGCGCGCTGAATTGATCGCTCTCCACGCCGCCGTATCCGACGCGCGTGCCGCGATGAGTGATGATGATTGGGCATCGATGTACGTGGTACACCACGGGGGCTCCAGTGTGGAAAACGTCAACGTTGTACTTTTGTACCTGCAGCGTGTGATGCCGAATAAGGTAGCGGCTGGTCAGGTGATGTTTGCAGAAAACGCACATGGAAAAGACGCGTTGGCCAGGCATGTCGGCTATGTGAGGATGCAACGGAACGTCGGCGCGTGGGCATTCGGAGACCCGGGGCGGATGGAAGTCGATCTTTTGGGGTATGAGGCTGGTTCCATTCTGGACGAGATGATCCAGGCCTCTCCGCAACTGGATGCTGTCTCCAGATGAAGGCACCAACGTCAACACCGTCCCCGAAACGTCTGTTCTGATTAGGAAATTAACTGAATATACTTAGCCGGGCCGTGAAACGTTGATTTTCAAATGGCGGTCAGGTGACCGAATTGAAGCCGCCAACCATTAACCGTTCCGCTCGGAATGATCGGGCAATTTCATCGGAAGAACGGCGTGGCGTAAAATTGTCATGAGAATTCCGACCCGGCCATGGAAAAACTGACATTTCGCTTCGATTTGGCTAGGTTACACACAGGGATGCTGCCAGAATGATCTGGCATCGATGCCAACGAACCCTATGGTTTCGCGCCGTCTGGCAAATTCATGTTTCCGGGGATCAACAGCAATCCTCTGGGCGACTGAAATACACGGCGAACCGGGCGCGTGGGCTCGACCAAATATAGGTTTTGCGTTATGTAAATAGTTATCCAGGGTTGTTATGTATCTCGATTGTTTCGATCTTGCGCACAGGCCGTTTGCGATCACACCAGACTTGGACTTTACGTACTGGTCGGAAAATTACAGGCGTGCCTTTGACACGATAAAGGTCGAGCTACTCCGGAATGCGCCCGTTACGGTGCTGATCGGGAAAACCGGCGCAGGCAAGACGCTTTTGACAAACGCGCTGAGCAACGATCCTGATATCCTTCGAAACCACCATATTCTGCTGATGACCAATATGCTTGGCAATGCCGCCGACATTCGGCAGCGGTTGATGGTTGCCATGGGTAAAACTGCGACCAGTTTACCTGCCGAGATCGAAATTGCACGGGGTCTGGACGAAATCAGAAAGGCGGGGAAGACCCCTCTCATCATCGCAGACGAGGCGCAAAACCTGTCTCCTGAAGGGTCCGAGGTACTTGGCACCATTTCAGACGGTAGCAGTTCCGGTCCGGTGCCCATTCTGCTTGCCGGTCAGGCCGAGCTTGGCGGCCTTCTGAGGCAACTGGGCTACCAGACGCTACGGAAACAGATTGGCGAAACAGTCCAGTTGCGGGATTTGCCCGTTGGTGAAATCGAGGCGTACATCCGCACTCGCCTGACACGAGCAGGCGCAAAAAATGATCTGTTCACAGCGGATGCAGCGCAATATATCCACAAGAAAGCAGGCGGAATTCCACGCCTGATCAACAAGCTATGCGAAGCGCTGCTGTTTCTTGCCGCGCAGGAAGACCTGAAGGTTATAGACCATCCTGCCGCGCAGCGGCTTTTCCACCAATGTATTGACCCTATAACCCTGGCACTCCGGCTGGGAACCGTTGAACGGGTGATTTTGCCGGAACCCGGCGAGGTAGTCAGCGCGCCGGTGTCGCCTTTCAAGGAAAAGGTGGAGGTGCCGAGGGTTCTGAGGCAGGCACGCGCCCATCCCGTTGAGGCGTCACCACTGGCTCTGAATGACCCGGTCGTTCCGGCGCGTGCGCCGCGCAGAAGGCTGGTCGTGGCGGGATTTTTTGGTTGTCTGACTGCCGTGATCGTTTTCCTGAACCCATGGGTACAGACTCTGCTGACCAATGGCCTTCCAATCAGACCCACGCCAGAGAATGTCGCGACCGTCCCGGAAGTTGCGCCGGATCAGGACGAAGTTGCTGTGACTGAAGCGCAGCCGGTCGGGGAACTTGCAGCAGGAGCCCTTGAACCCAACCCGGAGCCTGCCCCACAGCCGGTGCGAGGTCTGTCAGAGACCGCACCCCTACCCGCCGAAACCTCCACGCCCACGACTCCATCAACTGCCCCGCCCGGCCCCTCACCCAAGACACCGCCGGATAAGGCCAAACTGACCGCGGGCACGAGTTCAGAGCCGGTTACCTCTATTGCTGGGCCTCTGCCAGCTACCAATAGCGAAGCAGAGGATCTGTCCAATCTGGTCAAACCGGTTGCAGCTAACCCTGCGCCCGAGGCTGAAGACTATTTTCAGGATGCGTTGAACAGCGTGGATACCCGAGTCATGGCAATTTTGTACACTCGGGCTGCGTTACGGGGGCATGAACGCGCAGCGAGGTATCTTGCACAGATGTTCGAAACCGGTGATGGGGTCGTCTATGCACCGTCTGTAGCAGCGCGTTGGCACAGTTTGGCCAGCGGAGAAGGAATAATGGGCGGCACAAGTACGCTCCAGCCGGAAACAACACCTACTCCATTGTTCTCAGAAATGAATTCAGAAGAACTTGAACTGATCTGGGAAGGCGAAGCGCCCGCTTTCACGGTCGAAATCGCAAGCGATACGGGTCAGGTTTTGGGGCGGTTTGATACCTCACTGACTGCCGCCCGGTTGCGCCCCCCAGATGCCGCAGCGGTCTGGAGAGTTACAAGTATGGGTACCGCACCAAGCGACTGGCAGATTATTGAAGGTAATAGCCAGCGCTAAAGCGGCAGCGTAGCAACTGTCAGCAGCCGATAGTCGCACAAATTCTGTCACGATAGACGGCGTTTGCCGGGCTATCGGTGTCTACCTGTCCCGACGACACCGGAACACAGTTCAGAACATAATCCGCAGCCAGCCCCTGATTGACACAGCCGCCGATTTCCCATCCGGGCGGGATATCGTTCAGATCAACTTGTTTCCACTTGGGATGACCTTTCTGCTGCAACGCCGAAAATTGTGTCAGGATCAGATTTGAGACATCCGCAACCGCGTCACAGCTGAGCCTGTGATACGCATTTCGGCGGGGTTCGTATTCATAGGTCATCAAAACTGCTTTCACAGCGACAACATCGATCGGTTCCGAAACGAATGAATACGTGCCCTCCGGAATTTGGGCCGGAGTGTAAACTGCCTGCAGAACCGGGTCCACGATCGGCAGCAGATGAAATGCGGCCGGATCCACGTCAGCTTCTGCAAACAGCCGTGTCGGCGCTCCGGCAACGTAGAAGAAGGCGTCGATGTCTCCGCTTTTCAGTCGCGCCATGGAATCGTCAGGCCCGATCGTCAGAGTTTCTGCAGGCCTGACACCGATCAGATCCAACAACAGTGAGGCCGTCAGAAAAGTACCGCTGTCGGCCACGCCCACTGCCACCCGCTTGCCGTTCAGATCGTCCGTGGATTTGATGTCCCTGGAGGCGAGGATGTGAACCTCTTCATTGTACAGCGGAAACGCGATGCGAACGCCGGCGATGGCCCGTGCGATGTTGGGATCATTGGCGGAATAGGTCTTGAGATATTCAAGAACATCGCTTTGTACAATTCCGAATTGCGTAGCCCTGCGTTTGCGTACGCCCAGAAAATTCTCAAGCGAACCCGCGCTTTCGTTGACGATCAAGGTCTGGCCGCAACCTGCCATCAAATTCGAAATGTCGCGACCGAACTGGATATACGTGCCTGTCGGACCACCAGTCAGAATGTTCTTTTCGAATTCCTGTGCAGCTGCGCGATTTGCACCCAGGCACAAAGCCCCTACCACCATCAGCGCCTGAAAAAAGTACTTGTTAATACTGGTCATCTGTTTCCCCGTCCCGATAATGCGGTTCATCTCAGCAACGGCCAAGATCGCGAATAAGAGATACAAGCGTTTGTCGGTTGATCGTTATAAATACGGCTTCCAGTGCATCATGCGTGCAAACTCCGTTCGCTAATAATCTCTGTAATTCGTTTCGCTCCTGCGGCGTGGCCTGTTCCAATCCCGGAGCAGCGGCGATAGCGCGTGTGATGCGTGCAGGTTGCAACGCGATCTTACGACGATCTGCGGCCCCCGGATCCGCATCCTCTGGCGCAGGCTCCGCAACAACTGGGGCTGTTGCTTCCTCCAACTCGGCCTTCAACAGGTCAAGAGCGGCCAAAGTCTCGTCCTTTTCGGTTCGGAACGCTTCCAATTGGGTTCTCAGCACTTCTGCACTGGCGGCAATTGCATCCCGTTCCGCCTGTGCGGCGCGAATTTCTGATTTTATGGCATCGTGTTCGGCAACCGCCTCATCTCGTGCCTTTTGTGCCCCTTGCATGAGTTTCTCGGCTGTTTGCCGTGCCTCATCGCTTTCGGCGATCTGGTTGTTCAGGTCTTCATGTGTTTTCTGCAACTGCGTAAGCCCGGCCTGCAGTGTATCCCGTTCCGTCTTGGCGGCCCTTGTCTGCTCCAAGACCAACTCACGGGCAGCGGTCAGATCGGCCAGTTCCGCAGTGGCGGCCTTGGTCTGATCCACAACCGCATCACGTGCACTGTTCAGATCGGCCTGCTTCGCCTCGGCAGCCTCATTTGATGCGGCCAGTTCTGACCGGGACTTGTCTATTTCTGCCAACAGATCATTAAGTTCCGCACGGGATTCTTCGGTCTTGGAAATAACCTCCGCTTCATCTCGACGAAGGATTTCGAGCTCTTTCAAAAGCTGGCTGTGCTCACCCTGAACTTTTTGAAGTTGCGTATAGGTGTCCTGCAGGCGCTTTTCGGCCTCCTGAACATCCGCCTCAAGCGTGGCGATGACCCTCCGGAAAGAGGCCGCCTTTCGGGACAGCAGTTCAACCGCATTTTCGTCTATTGATGGGTTGTCCGCAGGCTCGGACGTCTGGGCCTGCGCGTCCCGCGCAAAGCACGTTACGCACAATAATGCTGTCAAAACCGTAACTCGTAAAATCAGCAACATTACGCCAAACCTAGGAAATAGTGAGAAATTTTACCACATTCCGGCGAAAATCAAAAGAAATGTTATTTTGCAGACCTTTCAAAGGTGCTGTCAGACAAATTCGAACCAGTCTTGGTTTAGCAAATAGGGCTGACCTTTATGGCACGTAAAGCGCGCCACTTGGCGAGAGCGGCGGACCGTGTCAGCTAGAAAATGTCTCGACTTGTGATAGGTCGCTTCTGCTTGACGTGGTTGTAGACGGAGGAATGAACGGCGGCGAACATCTGCAAACTTCGCATGCGCCTGAAACGCTGCATCGCGCGTTCTCGTCGTCGAAGCGGGAGGTGCGAATTCTCAACGCGGTTGTTGAGCCACCTACCCGCCTTAAGCCAAGCTCTTCTGACAAGACCCCCTAACCTGTCTGTCTCACGCCGGTTTCATCTGGCGTCACAGTCGTAGTCGATGACGTCCTGTCGCTGAACGCCCAATCCATCAATCCCAAGTTCAATTTGGTCCCCGTGCCTGAGGTACACTTGGGGTTTCAAACCCATACCTACACCAGGGGGAGTGCCAGTTGAGATTATGTCGCCCGGATGCAAGGTCATGAACTGGCTCAGATGTGCCAGGCAATGGGCGACCCCATAGACCATGGTTCTTGTTGACCCGTTCTGGCGCATCACACTATTGACCTTGAGCCACATCCCGAGGTTCTGGGGATCACCCGCCTCATCCTTTGTCACAAGCCACGGACCAATTGGGCCAAAGTGGTCTGCCGACTTGCCCTTGCTCCATTGGCCAGCCCGTTCCAGTTGAAACGCGCGTTCCGAAACATCGTTGATGACGCAGTACCCCGCTACGTAATCAAGCGCGTCGGCTTCAGATACGTATTGCGCCCGCTTGCCAATCACGACGCCCAGCTCAACCTCCCAATCCGTCTTTGTTGATCCTCTCGGAATAATCACTGGGTCGTTTGGTCCGCAAATGGCCGAGGTAGCCTTCATGAACAAAACCGGCTCGGGAGGAACTTCCATACCCGACTCCGCGGCATGGTCCGAATAGTTCAATCCAATGCACATGAATTTGCCGGTTCCAGCAACGCAAGGGCCAAGACGCGGGTCACCATCGACAACGGGCAAAGTTGTCAAATCCAGTTTTCCAAGGTCAGCCAAAGACGATGGGTCAAGTACCTCGCCAGCGACATCATCAATAATACCTGAGAGATCACGGATGTTGCCGTCACCGTCCAAAGCACCGGGTTTCTCCTGCCCTTCCGGGCCATAACGCAAGAGTTTCATGCCTGTTCCTTTGTTCGCATCAGGTGGCCGTCCAACCACCGTCAATGAGATGTGTCGTGCCAGTGGTAAACCCTGAGCCGTCCGAGGCCAGGTAAACAACCAGTTCAGCAATTTCTTCGGCAGTGGCCAGACGCCCCATCGGCTGTCGCGCAATAAAAGCCGTACGCGCAGTATCGTAATCTCCCATGGCCCGCATACGACCTTCTAGTGAAGGGGATTGCACAGTGCCCGGACAGATCGCATTGCAGCGGATACCTTGCGAAATGAAATCGGCAGCAACTGACTTTGTCATGCCGATCACAGCGGCCTTGGTCGCCCCATAGGAAAACCGGTTGGGAGCCGCGATGATCGAGGAAACCGCAGACGACATGTTAATGATCGAGCCCCCGCCGCCATCGATCATTCCCGGCAAAAAGGCGCGCATCATTCGGAACATGGCCGTCACGTTCAGATCGACGGAAAATGCCCAGGCATCATCGTCGCAATCCAAGACGGTGTCATGCCCCACGAAACCGGCACAGTTGAACAGCACGTTCACAGGGCCGATTTCGTCTTTGGCCATCGTGATGGCCTGAGGGTCGCATACGTCGAGAAGCCGCGTTGTGATACCCGCATCTGCCAACTCAACCAGTGCTTCAGCATTTATATCTGTTGCGATAACCTCGCCACCCTCCGCTTGCATGGCCAGCGCCGAGGCGCGACCAATCCCTTGCCCAGCGGCGGTTACAAGGCATTTTTTTCCTGCCAATCGGCCCAAAATTCAATCTCCCTTGGTTTCCTGGAAATTCACTCAATAGGTGGCGCGACCACCCGACAGATCGAACACAGCCCCGGTGGTAAAACTGTTTTCTCGATCACAGAGCCAAGCGATCATGTCTCCGGCTTCTTCTACCTTTAGGAAGCGATTGCGAGGGATCTTTGACAGCATGTAGTTGATGTGCTCTTCGCTCATCTGATCGAAAATCCGCGTGCGTGCCGCAGCAGGTGTGACGCAGTTAATCGAGATGTCTTGCAAAGCGTTCTCCTTGCCTGCGCTCTTAGCAATTGCCATGACCGCCGCCTTTGAAGCCGAATAGGCTGAAGCGTTGGGATTGCCTTCTTTCCCGGCGACCGAAGCGATGAGAGCGATACGCCCATAGTTCCGCGCCTTCATGCCTGGCAGAAGTGCTCGAAGCACGTGAAAGCTCCCGTCAACGTTGATGGCCTGGATCTGCTTCCAGTCTTCCAAGGGATAAGTGTCGATCTCGACATTTGGCCCGGCAATTCCAGCGCTGTTTACCGCCATGTCTACGGGGCCCAGCTGTTCTTCGGTGGTCGCCAGTGCTTCAGAGACCTTCTCCCATTGCGAGATGTCCACGCGAACCGCCAGGGACTTGATCCCATGTTCCTCCTCAAGAGCCTTGGCTGAGGTGATGGCAAGGTCCAGATCTGTGTCCCAAAGTGCAACTGCAGCGCCTTGAGAGGCGAGCTTTCTTGCACATGCAAAACCGATACCTTGCGCACCCCCAGTGACGATGGCGATCTGTCCTGATTTCTGCCCTGTCATTTCAATTCTCCTAAATTCCTGTGACACCAAGCTTGCGCAGTACCGATTGCGTATCTGTCACCTGGGCAACGTTCTGCGTTGCGTATTCCATAGACGCGCGGTGCCACTCCGCATTCATCGTTGAACAGGCATCTTCCGGGCTGATGACGATGTACCCTTTGTCGGCCCCCGTTCGGGCGGTGTGCTCAACCGACATATTGGTCCATGCGCCGGTATTGATGAGGGTCGTGACACCACGTGCGCGCAATATCGTTTCCAACCGACTGGTATCCCAAGGCGACATGCGTGATTTCTCGACGATGAAGTCTCCGGCTTCCGGCTCAAGGCCCTGAACCGGCGCTGCGCCCCACGAACCTCGCAACAGTGCGTTCTCGTCAAGCACCCCCCGAAACAACGGCGCGTTCATTGTCAGGCCGGGACAACCGGGATCGACAACAAACCAGACATGAATGACCGGAATACCCCTTGAGCGGCACGCACTTGCAAGCGAAGCGATGTTGACGATTGTATTCTGTTCCGCGCAATGCGCAGGCGCCCCGCTTTCGGCAAAAGCCCCACCTTCGATCACGACATCGTTCTGCATGTCTTGAATGATCAATGCTGCTTTGCCCGGATCGAATTCCAGAGTTGCCGTTTTGGTAATTGCGGGCGTCACCTGCGAACTCGCATTGCGCATGAATGGTTCGACATGCGGGCCGACCTTCACCGGAATTTCATAAACTGAAGACGTGGCACAGACGTAAAGGGTTCGCCAATCGTTACCGCCCCAATGGAAGTTGGCCGTGTTCTCCGGCACCTTTACTTTGCCCAACAGAAAGCCAGAGGGCGCATAGATCCAGATGCCACCCGGCGCTGTGACCCATATGTTGCCCTTGGCATCACACTTCATGCCGTCGGGCACACCTTCAAGTTCCGCATCGGATATCCCCGAAGCCAGTACGCGTTCGTTGGTCAGGGAACCGTCTGCAGCCACATCGTAGACACGGATGTTTGTCTGCACAGTATCATTGACGTAGAGCTTGCTTTCATCAGGGCTAAAGCACAGCCCGTTGGGCTGATCGTACGAATAGCGATTGACCATCAGTTGTGGGGCTCCGCCACCAGGGGGGATGCGGTACACACCCTGAAATCCCAACTCTACTTCACGCTCGACGCCGAAACCCGGCATGCGACCATAGGTAGGATCGGTGAACCAGATCGCGCCATCTGACTGCACGACGATGTCGTTAGGGCTGTTCAACTCTTTGCCCTCGAAATGCGAAGCCAACACTTCACGCTGGCCTTTTGGCGAGAACCGCGCAACAGACGATGTCGCGTGTTCACAGACCAAAAGGTTCAGGTCGGCATCATAGGTCATGCCGTTGCCCTTGTTTGAAGGCCGCATGATTTCACTCACACCGGTCGCAGGGTCATAGCCACGGCGCACATCCCCGGGCATGTCGGAAAAGAAAAGGAACTGCTCAATCGGATGCCAAATCGGCCCCTCCGTGAACTCGTACCCGGTCCCGATGGCTTTCGCGGGTGCGTTAACGTCGATCAACTCGGTAAACGAGCTGTCCAGCGCTTCATGTGTCATCAGGTATGCCTCCGGTGAAATGAATTGGATTTGTCCTGAGCAGCCCAGCCCAGCAGCTGCTCGCAGATAGCTTCGGTAGATGCGCCACCACCAAGTCCATCAAGGTCATCGCGAATGCGTATCAGGGCTTCGGTCTGAGGAACGAAATCTGAATCTTCTCCCAAAGGAGTCAGCCAAAGATGCTGCCAGCAAAGGCGGGACAATCTGCGAACCGCCAATTCCAGAGCTGTAGAATCGTCGCGTTCCAACCCGTCAGACAGCGTTACGACCAAGGCCCCACGTGCCATGCCAGCATAGCGCGGCACTGCAAGAAAAGCGTTCATAGTATCGCCCAGTCGAGTACCGCCATCCCAATCTGGAATGAGGGCACTGGCCCGGGCAAGCGCCTGTTCTCGATTGCGCAGCGCTAAAGCCCGAGTGACACGAGTCGTTTGCGTGCCCAGCGTAAAGACCTCGACCCTGGCATTCAGCGACTTCAGCGAGTGTGCTAAGCGAAAGTAGGCATCGGTCTGGTCCTTCATTGAACCGGAAACGTCGATCAACAAGAGCACGGGGCGAATGGTCCGGATACGCGACCGTCCCGGTAACGTCAGAAGCTCTCCATCGTGGCGCACCGCCCTGCGCATGGCGCGACGCATGTCCAGAACCTCTATCTTGCGCGACTTTCGCCGGCGTCGGCTCATCCGTTGGGGAAGCATCCTGGACGCGCGGGATCGAAACCAGTTCAGAACCTGTTCTTCGCCACCCATCAATTGCCGCTGGCTGGCCATTTCCAAACGGGTTGCCTGCTGGCCAGCCTCATTAACTTCTTCCGGTGATAAGAGATCTTCTTCCCCCCCACGATCTTCGTTGATGTCCGTTTCATCCGCATCATCCGCCTGAGCGAGCTCTGGCAATACCCGTCCAAGAAAATGCGCATCGAACAAATCCTGAAACAAATCTCTGCGTTCTGGTGGTGGGCCAAACACCGCATAGGCGGCGTTTTGAATATCCCTCATCGACCTCGGCCCAAGAACTTCTACAGACTGTAGTAGAGCGATCCCCTGGTCCGGCGTAGCCAGAAATCCGTTGGCCCGAAGCAGCTGAGCAAACCCAAGAAGATGTGCGGAGGCGGCAGGGAGAGTCATCCGATCATTTCCGCCATACGAGGTTCAAGAAAACTGAGATCGTCCTGATCCTTGAGCGCAACGCCGATCGAGTGGCGAAATGCCTCGGGCCAACCGTGCCCCAAGGCGTTCAGAACGGTCGCAGCCTCGGCCCATTCGATCGTCTCGGCAATTCCGGGGGGCTTGGCCAGCGGCTCTTGCCGCAGGCGGTTCACGGCAGCCACGATGGCCCGCGCGGTATCTCGTGCCACGCTTCCGGCCCGCGCCATGACGATATCGGCCTCTAGTTCGGGTTCCGGGAAATCAATCCAATGATAGACACACCGACGGCGCAGCGCCTCGTGAAGATCTCGGGTTCGGTTTGATGTCAGAACAATGATTGGACGGTGCAGTGCTGAAACCGTTCCGGTTTCGGGGATCGAAATCTGAAAGTCCGAAAGATACTCTAACAAAAAGGCTTCGAACTCATGGTCTGAACGGTCGATCTCGTCCACCAGAAGCAAGCTGTGCCGCCCATTTCTAAGAGCCTTGAGCATGGGTCGTTCAATTAGGAAATGATCCGCGTAGATGTCAGGTTCTTCGCCTTCTCCGGCTTGACGGATCGCCAACATCTGACGCGCATAGTTCCATTCGTACATGGCACTGGCGGCATCGATCCCCTCAAAACACTGAAGGCGGATCATCTCGCGCATCAGCGCCGAAGCGAGTGCCTTGGCAGCTTCGGTTTTGCCCACGCCAGGAGCACCCTCTAGCAATAAGGGCTTGCCGAGCGCCAGCGCGAGGTAGGCCGAAGTCGCCAGACCATCACCCGCCAGATATTGCGCTGCAGACAGCGCCGCCTTTAAAGCTTCTGGGCTATCAATCCCGTCTATCGTGCGCTGCACAGTCACGAATTACGCCCCCTGCCGCCGCTTTTCATGAATGGCCCGCAGGATTTTCTCAGGCGTAATGGGCAACTCGTCCATCTCGACCCCCACCGCGTCGAAGATCGCATTGGCGACCGCAGGCAGAACCGGGTTGGCACACATCTCGCCGGTGCCTTTCCCGCCGTATGGGCCATCAGGTGCTGGACGTTCGAGAATGGAAATGTCGTGTTGTGCCAGATCCCCGGGACCCGGCATCGGATAGCTAGAAAAGCTATAGGGCCGATGCTCGCGCGATGGATAATAGGGTTCGGTGGTTTCATAGAGGGCATGGCTCAACCCCATCCATGCCCCGCCAATCAACTGCTGCTCCACCAACTTTGGATTCAACGCCCTGCCGACTTCATAGGCCGAATTGATCCGGACATTGGACACTTCTCCTGTTTCGTCATCGACCTCGAGATCGACGATCATGGCAGTGTGGGCAAAGCAAGAAACCGTGCTCATCTCGCCGGTATCCGGGTCAACATCGGACATGGGGATCAGGAAAATCCCGCGTCCCGAAACTGATTGGCCATACTTGAACTGTGCGGCATTACAGGCATCCTGTGTCGAGATCGAATTCCCCGGGGCGCCTTTCACGTGGATGTTACCCTGACCATCCGTCACAAGGTCGGCGGCATTGACCTCCAACTCTTCTGCAGCGGCCTCCAGCATGATGGCGCGAGCCTCTTTGGCCGCAGCGATGACCGCGTTGCCCACCCGATGTGTACCGCGTGACGCGAAACTCCCCATGCAATGGGGACCGGTGTCACTATCGGCGGTATCGACATACACATCTTCAACCGGCACACCCAAAGTCTCGGCCGCCACTTGGCGAGACACCGATTTCATCCCCTGCCCCAGATCGATGGATGACAAAGCAACGGTGAACTTGCCTTCTGGATTTGAATGAACCAGCGCCTGGCTTGGATCGCCGCCAAGGTTCATGCCGATAGGATAGTTCATGGCGCAGGTGCCGCGCCCTTTGTGAATAGCCATCTCAACGTCTCCGGTTGCCGATTTTGGAATAGCGGGAGTACCGAGGACTTGGCGCTCTGTCCGGTTTTTCCGTCGGGATTGACGATGCTTCAACCGCAGGTGCAGCTGGTGGCGGAGGTTTCGGCGCTGAGTGGCCAAGGGCGCTGGCCCCATAACCGCGCATTGCGGGGCTCGCCGCAACTTGTTTCTGGGCTGGCGCAGGCGTGGGCACAGGCGGTGCTTCCGGTGCACTTGGCTTGCCGGAGACCGGCACATCAACGCCGACCTGAGGGATCAGGCCCGGCGCATGGTCTGCCACTGCAATCCGCCGGGTTCCGGCCGGCAGCTTTGAGCCATTCTGCAACCGTGTTTCGGGGATCAGCGCCCGCTCGCCTCCACCACCCTGCATCGAACTCATTTGCCTGTGTTCTGGCGACAAGGGATAATTGGCCCGCTCAGCGGCGGCGTGAATGCTCTCGATCAACGCGCAATTCCCGGCCAACCGTCGATGCGCCTTCATGTCCCCGTCGCGATAGGCATTGATCAGGCGGAACTCGAGCGGATCCATAGCGACAGCCCTGGCACATTTGTCCATATGCCGTTCAATCGCAAAATCCGCGCCGGTCACACCGAACCCCCGCATCGCGGTCGCCGGAGTGCGGTTGGTGTAAACACAGTAGAGATCGGAATGCACATTCGGGATCGTGTAAGGCCCTGGCAAGTGCCCGGTACATTTCACGACGCCATAAGAGGTCAAGCGAGTGTAGGCCCCGGAATCAAAGTATCCGGTGAACTGTCGTCCAATGATCCGACCGTCAGCGGCAAGCCCGTCCTTGATGTACCAAACCTCGGCGCTGCGTGGTGCGCTGACCTGCATTTCCTCGGCACGGTCCAGAACGTATCGCACAGGTCGCCCCGTCAACATGGCCCCGAGAATGGCCAAGGGTTCGCATAAGCCATCGACTTTGCCACCGAAACCGCCCCCCACGGTTCCGCCAATAAAGTGCAGCCTGCTGGACGAAACATCCAGCAGCTTGGCCGCCGTTCCGAGGGTGAAAAACAAGCCTTGCGTCGAGGTGTAGCAGGCCCAACGATCGTTGGTCTCTGGCAGGGCGATGGCGCCGTTTGGTTCGATAGGTGCCTGCTCGATAGGCGCCATCTGATATCGGCCTTCAACGATGTGATCCGCACGCGCAAACGCGGTTTCCACATCGCCGAAGCGCAGCTTTTGCTTGTCTGCCCCGCCGTAGAACTCGAACTTGTTGTCCGGATAGGTGACGTTGACCGATGGCGCGCCTGGCTTGACCGCCTCTTCGACATCCAGCACATGCGGCAGCTCTTCGTAGTCTACTCGCACCGCGTTTACAGCGTCATGAGCCTGCGCCTCGGTCTCGGCTATGATGGCGAGAACGGGCTCTCCCATGTATGCGACCTTGTCCACGGCCAGAACCGGCTCGTCATCCTTGCCGAAATCCAACAGGCTAAGCAGGGTATTGAGGTTCACAGGAACATCCGAACCCCGCATGATCCGGACGACACCGGGCATGGTTTCTGCGCGACTGCTATCGATGTTGCGAATGCGAGCGTGGTGGTGGGGGCTGCGAACACATCTGATGTGCAGCATTCCGTCAAAACGGTGATCATCAAAGAACGGCGACCGTCCGGTGACATGACCAAGGATATCCTGCCGGCGTGTTGGCTTGCCGACTTCGTTCAGATCATCGTCGCGCTCATCCGCAAAAAGGTCCTTTCGAAACTCTACACTCATGCGCGTGCCCCCCGCTCTTGCGCAGCAACTAACTGGATTGCATCGATAATCGGTTCGTATCCGGTGCAACGGCACAGGTTGTCCGAGATCGCTTCGATGATGTCGTCCCGATCCGGGTTCGGGTTGCGGCGTAAGAGCGACCTCGCGGCTACGATCATGCCCGGCGTGCAGTAACCGCACTGCGCGGCAAAGCCATCCATGAAGGCGGTTTGCAACGGGTCCAGCTGTTCTCCGGATAGCCCGGCCAGGGTTTCGACTTCGCGCCCCTGAACATTCTGAGCCAAGGTCACACAGGACAGGACAGTCTCGCCGTCCACGCTGACCATGCAGGCCCCACAACCGCCCTGACCACAGCCGAATTTCGGTGTCAGGTCGCCTATCTTGCCTCGCAAGACGCCGAGCAGGTTATCAGCCTCATCGGCAAACACAGCTACATCCGAGCCATTCAACCGGAATTGAAGTGGAAGTTGAGCCATGCCTTATCCCCCTCCCATCTGAGTGAGTGCGCGGCGCAAATGAACTTGCACCATCTGTTCCCGATACCAGCCACTTGCGATCGCATCGGTACGTGCCTCGATCCCTCGAAGTGAGTCCGAGACAACGCGTTCGATTGTGGAATCGTCGAGCCGCGAGTTGCTTAGTGCGCGCGCTGCGCCTGTCGAAAGACAAGGCCGGTCCGCCACGCCACCAAGCGCGACGCGTGCTTCGCGGACACGTCCGGCCGAGTGGTCCAGATGAACTGCCAGTGTCACAATGGCTGGTCCGCGCGGGTTCATGCGGGACATCTTGTGAAACATCACCTGCCCTTGTGGGCGGCGAATGTGTATCGAGCAGACAAGCGGTGGCGTCGTGCCAGGCCTGTCAAACAACGCCTCAATTGCCACCGGGCGGGATCCGGATTGACCACCCAAAGTTACCTCTGCGCCGAGTGACAAAAGAAGAACGCCCAGATCGCCGTATGGGGCGCGTGCAAACAGGTTGCCGCCCACAGTTGCCATGTTTCGAATGGCTGGACCGCCTACACACCGGGCTGCCGCGTGTAAGAACTCCAATTCAGGTCTCGCGAGAATTTCGGCCATGGTGACGCCAGCCCCGATGGAGATGCTGGCACCACTTGACGAGATTTCCGTCAGAGCCGGATCACCCACCCGCACGAGCTTGCGAACCTTGGGATCCCCTGCATTGACCCTCTGCATGAGGATCGTACCGCCTCCGAGCATCCACGCGGTCTTGTCCGATGACAGGAGACGTGCGGCGCTTTCGGTCGTTGAAAGACTACTCACTTGAACTGTCATTTTACTCCACCTCGTCCCGAATGGCCTGAAAGCCGGCCAGTTGAATGTCGTTTCCAACAAGTTCTGCCAACTGGGCGCCCTGCCCCTTTGGAGCTGTGAACTGCGCCTTCCACTCCCAGAAGCACCTGTCACCGTCCGTCACTGGTACCAGTCGAACATGGGCGACATAGTTCAGCAGCGGGATCGGGGTGTCTTGGAGGCAATAGGAAAAAGCTGTTTCGACATCGCTCAGGCTGAGAAGCCTTTCCCGCAAGAAAGACCCGTCCCCCAGATGGAAGGCACGCACACATCCAACCTTGTCTGGCGGCGCTCCCCGCTCGATCTCGCTGTCAGCCACAGCGGGATGCCAACGGTCATGGCCGTTGAAGTCGCGCAAGAGATCCCACACCCGATCGATGGGCGCACGCAGCACAGTACTGTTGGCAACCCGGATCATGACCCCTGTCCGAAATGCCGTTTGAGAGCATCAAAGCCGACCTGGAAAACGTCGTTGCCAATCCCGTCGACAAGATCCTGTTCATCTTCTTCCGCACAGTCGAACTCGGCCGACCACTCGGCGAAGGTGCGATTGCCGTCGGTAATGGGCGTAAGACGCAAAGTTGCGACATAGCCGGTCAATGGCATGGGAGATTCAAGTATCGTATAGGTCGTCGTCATGTCGTAATCAGACAAACCCACCAGTTGCTCCGTGATCCTGTCTCCGTTTTGCAGGCGAAAGTCGCGTATGCACCCTACCTGGTCCGGATGAAGACCGTCTTGGATACGGCTGTCCCGGACGACGGGATGCCACCGAGGCAGCCCGTTGAAATCGCGTATCTTTTCCCACACATCACCCGCTGAGGCGGGGATAATACTGCTGACAAAAACACTGGCCATAGTTGCGGTTCCTTACGATTTCTTGTCCGACGAGTCCGAAGACTTAGGCGCCTCGGGAGCTGAAGATTTCGACAAGGTGTTGAGGTCGCGCGCCTCGCGGATCAGCCCGCCCATCTTGGCCAAGCTGCCGCCTTCGATGCCGATCTCGGACAACAAACTGTCGATCATCGGAGCCTGGACCCGATAGCGAAGCGCAGAGTCGATCACCTCGTCGGTGGTGTTTTTGGCTCCACCGCCTGTGCCGCCTTCTCCCATGCCGCCAAGGTGCATGATCTTGATGTCGTTGATCTTCTCCATCGGTTTGACCGAAGCAGAGACGATACCCTCGACATGCTCCAGCATCTTGCGGCGGAAGATCGACTGGCGTGCCTCGTCCGTCAGGATGTTCTCGGCTTCATTGATCAGGCGTTGAGCCTCGGCATTCACGGCAGCCGTGATCTTATCGCTTTCTGCGATGATCTTGCGGGCCTTGGCGTCCTTCTCAGCCAAGGTCAGCTCGACCTTGCTCCGACGATCAGCCTCTTCAGTTGCACGGGTGGTCCGGACGGCCTCTTCGGCTTCTGCCACTTTGGCGCGGGCCTCTTCCGATGCAATCTGGGCAGCAGCCTCTTCCAGCGACTTTTTATAAACCGCGATAGCCTTGTCCAGTTCGGCCGTTTCCACACTCTGGTCACGTTCGATTTCTTGTGAAAGCCGGTCACGCTCTTGCAGGATACGCGCCTCGTCAAGCACTCGCTCGCTGGCGATGCGGGCACGCTCGACTTCTTCACGGGCGGAAATCTCTGCCTCTCGCAACAAGCGCTGGCGGTCGACTTCAAGCTGTTCCAATGTCTTGCGACGTTCGAGCTTGGCCGCTTCAACAGCCTGGTCACGATTGACATCAAGAACTTCGCGCGAGCGATCGGCCTCAATTCGCTCCTTCTCCTGCGCCAAGTCTGTATCGACTTGCAGCTTCTCAAGCTCTCGACGCGTGTTCAGTTCCGCGACCTGCACCTTTTCGTCGCTTTCAATCCGGGCTTCACGCGTCACGCGCTCGGCCTCGATCCGCTGCTCCTCCAAGGCCTTCTGCTGAGCAATCCGAGCTGCTTCAACAGCTTCTGCTGCTGCAATCTCAGCTTCTTCGTCGGCGCGGTTCTTGGCAATCTCGGCGGCACGAGTTTTGCGTTCTGAGCTGATCCTTTCGTCGGCGATCTGAGCGTCTCTTGCGATCTCCGCTCCCGCAACTTTGCTTTCCTGTTGTATCCGCTCCAGATCCACGGCCTCGCGGGTCGCGATTTCCGCTTCTTCCACTTCCTTGCGCTGTTTCAGTTCCAGTTTGCGAACTTCCAGCTCCGAGAGAATGCGGGTCTCGGAAATCGACTTTTCCTTCGCAATGCGATTGCGCTCGATGGCCTCATTCGACGCAATTTCAGCGGCCTGACTTTCTGCAATCTTCTCGGCCTTTTCGCGCGCAATTTGGGCCTGTTGGTCTGCGCGATGAGTTTCGATATCGCGTTCCTGTTTCAGGCGCGCCAATTCCGCCTCAAGCTCAATCTCCAGCGCCCGCTTTTCGCTTTCAAGATTGCGATTGCGAATCAGGATTGCCGTTTCCTGCTCGATATCGTTTCGTGTCTTTCGACGTGTCTCGATCTCATCAATCAGCTTTGTCAAACCCTCGGCATCGAACCGGTTGGACGGGTTGAAGTATTCAAGCCCTGTCTGGTCAATGTCGGTGATAGCAACGGATTCCAACTCGAGACCATTTTCCGCCAGCGCGAGATGCGCACTTTCCTTGACGCGGGACACATAGGTAGAGCGTTGTTCATGGATCTCTTCCAGATCCATGGATGCCGCAACTTCGCGCAGCGCCGATACGAACTTGCCCGACAACAGGCCGTGCAACTGTTCCTGGTTCATCGTCCGCTGACCCAAAGTCGTTGCGGCAATCGAGACAGCAGCGTCGGTCTTTTGCACTCTTACGTAAAAGTCCGCCATCACATCGACCCGCATGCGGTCCTTTGTAATCAAAGCGTTCTCACCACCGCGCTGCACTTCCAATTGCAACGTGTTCATGTTCACTGGCGTAACGTTGTGAATGATCGGCCAGACGAAGGCACCGGCGTCGATAACGACTTTCTCACCCAAAAAGCCGGTCCGAACAAAAGCGGTCTCTTTTGTGGTCCGTCGATACAGCCAATTCAAAACCCAATAGATTATGGCGACAGCGATTACGGCCACGATGAGCCAGGATACAAGCTGTCCAATCAATTGCCCTGTCATGTCCTTTACTCCCTCAGTCTTGCGCTACCGCCATGGCGATATTCTTGAATTCCTGTGTGGTCTTTGTCAGAGCGACTTCGGATGGAAGCCTTTCCATCGAACTCGCTCCGTAGAACCCGTGACAATGTTCCGTGTGTTGAAGCACGTATTCCGCATCAGTCGGCATCGAGATCGGTCCGCCATGGCAGAGCACGATGGCGTCTGGGTTGACCTCAAGGGCGGCGGCAGCCCAGTCGTCAATCAGCCTCGGAGCGTCCTCGATTCTGGACGCTGTTCCTGCTCCGATAGCGCCACCGGTTGTCAGCCCGAGATGGCAAACGATGATGTCCGCGCCGGCCTCGGCCATTGCCCGAGCATCGTCGGCGGAGAACACGTATGGCGTGGTCAGCAATCCACGTTCAGCGGCCATTCGGATCACGTCGACTTCCTTGGAATAGGACATGCCGGTTTCTTCGAGATTTACGCGAAACTGTCCGTCAATAAGGCCAACTGTCGGAAAGTTCTGAACGCCTGACAGGCCAAGCCTCTCAATTTCATCAAGCAAAAGCGCCATGTCGCGGAACGGATCGGTGCCGCAAACTCCTGCCAAGACGGGCGTATGCGTCACCGCGCGCAGCACCTCTTTTGCCATCTCCAGCATGATTGCATTGGCATCCCCATAAGGCATCATCCCAGCAAGAGACCCCTGCCCCGCCATGCGAAATCGGCCAGAGTTGTAGATCACGATCAGGTCGATCCCACCGCGCTCTTCGCATTTCGCCGACAAACCGGTCCCTGCACCGCCACCGATGATTGGTGTTTTGCTGTCCCGCATGGAACGGAACTTTTCCATGAGTTTCGAACTCTCAAACCGTGGCATGGGCAAGTCTCCTTTCTTGGCGGTCCGGCTTTGCAATCGTCGCGAGTTGCCGGGTTACCTCTTTGGCGAAGGCCGGCGAATTGATGTGATGTGGCACCCGCACCAATTGCCGTTCCGAAGTTTCGTGAACCACCTCTTCCAGTGCCTGGAACAAGGCATCGTTTGCTGCGGGGTCGTGGAAGGGCTGCCCAGGGGCATCGAGAGCGGACAGGCCTCCTTCCGGCAGAAAGAAGCGAACCGGGCCCTGCATTTGGTTCAGCTTGTTGCCGATCCATAGCCCCATTTCCCGACATTCTTCTGCCGTGCTGCGCATCAAAGTGACCTGCGGATTGTGCTGGTAGAACACCCGGTCGCTGAAGCGTTCCGGTATGGTTTCCGGCGCACCGAAATTCACGGTATCAAGCGCGCCACAGGCACCTAGGTAGGGAATGCGCCGATGTGTCAGTACATCCAGCCGACTTTCGTCAGCCGCCAACACGCCTCCGGCGATCATGTCCGCAATCTCGGTCGTCGTGATATCCAGAACTGTTCCGATAATGCCCTGCTCGGCCAGCGCTTCCATGCTGCGTCCACCCGAGCCGGTGGCGTGGAATACGAGGCACTCGTACTGCGCCTCAAGCGTTTCGGTCAGATGGGTGACGCAGGGCGTGGTTATCCCGAACATTGTCAACCCAAGCACCGGTTTGTCACTGAACCCGGCGTTCTCAGCCTCTCGCTCGCGGTCGCGAACCATTCCGCCCAGCGCATTGGCGCCGTTAGCGAGCACCTGCCGCGTAATCCTGTTCAAACCCTGGATATCCGCCACCGCGTTGATCATGGTGATATCTGAGCCGGCCACATAAGGGGCAACATCCCCAGATGCGACGGTTGAGATCATGACTTTTGGCACGCCCACCGGCAGCTCTCTCATGGCAGGGGTTGCCAGCGCGGTACCTCCGCTGCCTCCCGCCGAGATAATGCCTGCAATGTCATTGCGCCTTGAAACCCAGTTGCGGAAGGCTTCGGACATCGCCGCAACACTTTGACCGCGATCCGTCCCCATGCCTCTGCCGCGTCGTCCCGAAGCCGCGATTTCATGGGCTGGAAAGTCAGCCGCAGAAAAGCCCTCACGCGTGGACAAGTCGACCGTGCGCACGTTCAAACCCTGCTTACGTAGGATGTCGCGGATAAAGGTGAGTTCGCGGGCCTTGGTGTCCATTGTGCCGGCCACCAGAACAAGTCCGCCACGCGACGGAAGAGCATGCGGTCGGATCAGGGAAGCGTCCGGTGTCTGCGGTATCGGCTCTGCAGTCACAGGCCGCGATTTGCGCATGATCTCCGACACGCTTGCCGGGCGCGACCAGCGCGTTGGCACACTTGGGTTCGACATATAGACGAACCGGCTCGAACGAGGTGCCGCAGCCCCTTCTTCCACATCAGAAGAAAGCGCTTCTTCGTCGTCATCGTGGGCGTGGCGCCCTACCCCCAGCAAGCTCTGCTGAAGGTCAATATCCGTTGAAAGCCGAGTGGCATCGATCAACCGGTTGATCCGGCCGTTGAGCATGATCGCCACGGTATCCGATACCGAGGTCGCAACCCCGATGTTCTGCTCGATGACCAGGATATCCATCTCGCCCTGCGCGGCCAGAGAGATCAGCATTTCGGTCACCTGATCGACGATAACCGGAGCCAGTCCTTCGGTCGGCTCATCCATAATCAACAGGCTGGGGTTGGAAAGCAAAGCGCGGGCAATCGCCAGCATCTGCTGCTCTCCGCCCGAGAGCTGTCCACCACCATTTTGCTTGCGCTCGGCCAAACGAGGAAACACGTCATAAATACGCTCAGGTGTCCAGGAACCCTTGCCACTTCCCAGCATCTTGAGGTGTTCGTCCACTGTCAGCGAAGGCCACAGCCGACGCCCCTGAGGAACATAGGCGATGCCCATGCGCGCGATGGAGCCGGGATCGCGGCCCAGCAACGGCGTGCCTCCAAAATTGATGGAGCCTGACCGGGCCGGAATGAGCCCCATAATTGTCTTGCACAACGTGGTCTTACCCATCCCGTTGCGCCCGACCACGGACAAAACCCCACCAGGCAACGTCAGATCAACGCCCTGCAACGCGTGGGACGCACCGTAAAAGACGTTGAGACCACGAACATCCAGCGCCGGGGCAGAGTTCCGATCAGTCATGGCCCCCTCCCAAGTAAAGCGCTTGCACCTCAGGATCGTTTTCGATTTCGTCTGGCGCGCCGTCCTTAAAGATCTTCCCGTTGTGCATCATCGTCACACGGTCAGCGACGCGCAGAGCAACATCCATGTCATGCTCGATAATCACGTAGCCCATATGTGCGGGGAGCCGCCCGAGAATGGACACCAGATCTTTGCGTTCCGACGGGGACAGTCCGGCCGCCGGTTCGTCCAAAAGCACCAGTCGCGGCGCTCCAGCCAGAGCAAGCGCAATCTCAAGCTGGCGTTGCTGGCCATAAGACAAGTCAGAAACGGTCGCCTCGCGAACGTCATCCAGATGGACAATGTCGATCAGGTTCTCTGCGGCGTGCATAAGTGCGTCATCGCCATTGGCCCGACGCATTGAGAACCGACCGCGCGAGACCCCACGACAGGCGAGATAAACGTTGTCACGTACGGACAAACCATCGAACAACAGTGAAATCTGATAAGTCCGGCGCAAGCCCCGACGAATGCGCTCATGGGCTGGAAAAGCCGTCACGTCTTCACCAAAGAACATCACGCTACCACTCGTTGGGGGGAAATCGCCCGTGATACAGTTGAAGAGTGTGGTTTTCCCGGCTCCATTCGAACCCAGCACAGCGCGGCGTTCTCCTGGCCGAATGGACATGGTGATGTCCGTCAAAGCACTAAGAGCTCCGAACTTTTTCGTCACACCGCGCAACTCCAACGCGTATTCGGTTCCGATGTCTTGTTTAAGGCTTTGCTCAGACATCGACCTTGCCTTCCGTCGCGCCCAATTCTTTCCGCTGAAGGCGGAGCTTTGGAGCAAACTTGTTCCACAGTCCGCAAACACCGTCGGGAGACCAATAGACGATGATGAGGAAACCCAACCCAACCAGCAGTTTGAAGCGTTCGCCGCTCAGGTTTACGGCGACCAGAAAGTCCAAAGCATAGGTGCGCAACACAACGTAGATCAAAGCGCCGATAAATGGGCCGATGGGAGTGTTGATGCCCCCGATTACGGCAATGACCAGAATGTCGATAACAGGGCCGATCGCAGCGGTTCCGGGGGAAATCTGCCCGTTCGACCAAGTCAGAAGGATGCCTCCAACGGCAGCCAGAACACCGGAGAAAGCATAAGCCGCAATCCTGTGTGCATTGACCGAATATCCAAGGGCAGCCATCCGGCGAGGGTTATCCCGAACCCCTTGCAGAGCCAGTCCAAAAGGCGTGCGCGACACATAGACAACGGCACAATATCCGGCGGCAGCCCAGAAAAGCGAGAGGTAGTAGAACGCAGTTGGTGAACGCCAGTCGATCCCAAAAAGATGCGGTGGAAGTACGCCGTTGAAGCCGGTGAACCCATTGAAAATGGTGTAGTTCTGGCGTGTGAAGTAGAAGAACGCTGACGCGATCGCCAGCGTGATCATGATGGTATAAATACCCTCGGTTCGCACCGCCAGTGCCCCAGTCAGAACGCAAAACAAGGTGGCAATCAGGATTGCGGCGATGACCGAAAGGTACCAGGGCCAGCCCATGCTGATTTCGGCCACCCCGCTGGTTCCAAAGATCGCCACACAATAACCCGCCACCGCCGCAACAGTCATCTGCACCAAGCTGACCATGCCGCCGTATCCGGCAAGAAACATCAGGCTCAGTGAGATCAGACCCAGCACAAAGGACCAGCCGAACACCTGATACTGGATAAAGTCTCCGGTGAATGTGGGGACCAGCAACAAAAGTATGGCGACAGCCCAGACCCGCGCAGGCACGGCACTAAGCCTGCGACCCAGCTCACTTTTGCGGGCGTTCGTGGTCTCATTTGCAGCGATCGTTTCAGATTGGGCCATGGCTCAGCCCTTCCCCATGAGGCCTTGGGGCCTGAAAGCCAGCACCAGAACCATGATCAGGAAAGTCAGAACGACCGCATAGGTCGGCATGTAAACCGAGCCGAATTGTTCGGCCAATCCCACAAGCAAAGCGCCAAGCGCAGCGCCAGGAATTGAGCCCATGCCCCCAACGATCACCACCACCAGCGAAGAAAGCAGGAAACGGGTGTCCTCTCCCGGGGCCATCGACTGGAATGTCCCGCCTACGACACCGGCCATCCCCGCGAGGCCTGCACCAAATGCAAAGACACAGATGAAAACCAACTGTACACGGACACCTGACGCCGACAGCATCTCGCGATCGTCAACACCTGCGCGCACATACATTCCGATACGGGTGCGGTTCAGGATGAGCCACATCCCAAGACCGATCACGACCGCAGCAAGAAGTATGGCCAGACGCACGGCCGGATACTTAAGGAAGATCGGAGCACCCGTAGAGCGCTTCACTCCAGTTTGGATGAAAGTCTCAATCGGACCAGACAGCATATCTGGCGCAAGGATTTGGTAAAAATCGCCGCCCCAAACCCACAGCATCAAGTCCGCCAGAACGATCGAAATGCCGATGGTGATCAGGGTCTGTTGCAAGTCCTGCCCATCAAGGTGCCGGAACACGAGGACCTGAAGGACCAGGCCAAGACATGCGATGGCCAAAAAGGCAGCCGGGAAAGCCAGTAACCAAGAACCGGTCAGGGTTGCCACTTCGTAACCTATGTACCCCCCCAGAAGATACAAAGACCCATGTGCAAGGTTCACATTGCGCATCAAGCCAAAAATCAACGTGAATCCTGATGCGACGAGGAAATAAAGTGCGCCCAGGGTAATGCCGTTCAATAGAGCATTCACAAAGACTTTCTTCTTGCCGATTACTGCAATGAGTTCCGGCGGCCAGATGGCAAAGATCAGCCACAAAAGAACGAAGGCCGCGACCGCTAAAATCGCCGACCAGATCGGGTGCCTATTCCAGAACGCGCTCATCCCGCGCTCCGGCCATGCACAATCCACCCCTCACCTTTCATCCGGCGTTCCTCCCAAGTCTAAGCTTTGACTTAGGATCGCAGATTCAGGTCGATTTGGATTTACCGCACAGTCTCATGAGATAACCGCCACTCCGAAATTCCAGTCCGGAATTCCAGGTTGGCGCCCCGAATCAGATGAAGGACGCCACCCGCCGATAGTGCGAGGGAGCCAGCCCCACGTTCGACGAAAAGAACCGGGAAAAACTGGCCTGCGAGGAAAACCCCAGGTGCTCAGCGATCGAATTTATCGTCTTGCTCTGATCGGACAGATCACTCAACGCAGTCTCGACTCGCAGCGTGTTGAGATACAGGTTCGGCGTCAGACCCGTCTGCTGCTTGAATAGCTTGTAGAAATGCGGCCTCGACAATCCGGATTCATGCGCAATGCCATCCAGGATCATGGTTTCCCCAATGCCTTCTCGCATGAGCTGAATGGCCCGCCGGACCCGAAAATCCGAAACTGCTATCAGTTCGATCCCTCGATCCAGCGCTTCAGCTTGTTTCCAGGACTCATCGTAACACTCTTGAGTAAGCTCATAGAGATAACCGTCAATCAAATCAGTCTCTTCGTTTAGAAACAGAAGATTGATCAGCTTGTTTACATAGCCAGCAATCTTTGCGGTCCGATAAAAGAAATTGCTGCCGAACTGTAGGCCCGGTCGCGGATTCCGGGCAATCTCAGAATACCAGATGGGCTTGATGTAGAGCACAAGGAACATCGACGGTGTTCCCAATTCACTAGGCGAAAAAGAGTGTGGCTGCCATGGTGAACACGCGACAACGGTTTCAGGGTTCAACTCGTATGGCGTCTCCATGACCGGCATTTGCGAAAAGGGGCCGTCCACGTAGAAAGTCAGGTGCCCCTCGCGGTGCGCGTGAGTCACCATCGGATCTCTGAGATTGTAAATTGCAACACGACCAAACGGGCCGTGATAAACAGCAACTGCATCTCCCATAAATCAGCCCTCCCCTGGCTGCTTTATCAGATTTTGAGACCAATTCGGGCCTAAAAATCCACATTTTGCAAGTTTCCCGTTTTCTCACGATTTCCAAACTTGCCAAAATGCAAGCCGTCACCCCCGGGTTTTTCGGGGGTGACGGATACGGAATCTAGGTAGATCCCTTGCGATTTTGTTGGCCCGGATCAGAACCACTTCTTGCAGACTGGTGTTTCCCTGCTGGGTGTGCCGATTTCGGCCGAGAAGACTTCCGGATCCAGTCCCAAGGTCTGGGATACACCGTCGATCTTGGCCACCAGCTGGGTTGCCAGCTCGCCATTACCGACCTCGACAACCTCGGTGACAAAGTTAGAACCTATGGCCTGTCGATTCTGATCAAGGGTGATCTTGCCGTTCGGCGCGTCTAACTCCAGATCCATCAGAGCCTGACGGAACGCTGCGTGGCCATCCGACAGATCACCATTCACGGCCTCAAGTGCCTGGATCATGGCATTGGTTGAGTTGTAGTAACCTGTTGCCAGCAACGAGGGCGACGGGAAGCGTTTTTCCGGCGGCCATGCGTCCTGATAATCCTTCACAAATGCCTGCCATTTGGGATCATCCCAAGTGTCGGCCTGCGGACCAGAAGATGGGGTGCCAATCAGAACTTCCTTGGCGCGCCCCTTCGAGCTCAGAACCGTGCCATCAACCATGATGGTGCCGCCAATCAGATTGGCATCGCCACCTGCCTGAAGGTACTGATTCAGGAAGTTGACTGCGTCACCGCCGCCAAGACCCAGATAGATCGCATCCACATCGTCCGGCAGCGCCGCAATGATCGATGCAAAGTCTTTGGTTCCAAGCGGCACCCAAAGGCGTTCCGTGATCTCACCACCGGCGGAACAGAAGTCCATCGCGAAACCAAGAAGGTTCGTATAGCCAAAGGAATAGTCTTCGGCCACGGTCGCGACCACTTCCCATCCCTTTTCATTAAAAACGTAGCTTCCCAGCCCCATGCCCCACTGAGCACCATCCATGTTGAACCGGAAGAAGTTCTCCGAAGGCTCAACCATCGTGGTTTCTTGAGCCCCGGAAATCCCGTTGATGAACGTCACCTGAGGCTGGGTTTTGGAATAGTCCCTAAGGGCGATCCCTTCCGAACCTGAAAGCGGTCCGACAACGATGTCCACGCCATCTTGCTCAACAACCTTGCGCGCAGCGCGAAGTGCGCTCTCAGGGCTGGCATCCGTCGCTCCGATGAATATCTCAAGGTCGCGTCCAGCAATCTTGTGCCCCGCTTGTTCCAAGGCCAGCTCAAAGCCGCGTTTACTGTCCTCACCCAGTATTGTGTAAGTACCTTCAAGGGTCGCCAGAAAACCAATTTTTAAGGTTTCCGCCAACGCCGACCCCGCGACCATCTGCACTGCAAATGCGGTCGTTGCTGCGAGCATGCTTACTCTTAACTTCATTGTCTCCTCCCATATGCGTCTCCACAGAATCCAAGCCGCTATGAGCGCTCAGAAATGCCGGGTTAGGATGACAGTTCATGGGTGTTTGGCCATTTTCCGATTTAAGCCCATTTAACTCAGGGTCTCATTTTTGTCTGGAAATGCATGTCAGCTTTAGACACTTGGATCTGCGCCCGGCAAGTGCACATAGACGCTCCAGGGGCTCGTCGCTGACCTGCTAGCCCGCATCTCTCAGCAATGTAGAGAAAGGCACCCGAATACCGATCATAGCCTCAATGACCGCTGTGCGGACAAACCTACCGTTCGAAAGAAGATCCGAATGTCCTATGTGCTTCCGTTTGCTGCTTTTCAAGTTCTGCTAGTTTCGTGCCACAACCAGGCATCAAAAAGGAGACACCCTCGGGAGATGTTCAAATGCCAATGGTAAATAGCGGCCATTCGCCTTCAACCCCCTTGAGGCTATAGCTACCTTTTTCATTGAACTGGAATTTTGATCCGACCACTAAGTCCCTGACGGTACGTGAGGCCCAGATTTCATTTGATTTCGCCTGCTCCAACACCCTTGCCGCAATGTGGACAGCAACACCTCGAACGTCACCGTCTTTCAGCTCGACTTCTCCAGTATGAATACCTGACCGGAGTTCAATTCCCAATCGTTCCATGTGTGAATTCACCGCAAATGCGCAATCGATGGCACGAGCAGGGCCGTCAAATGATGCCAGAAATCCATCACCCGTGTTTTTTGCGATCTGTCCTTGAAACCGGTTGATCTCGGTCCGCATCACCGTGTTGTGACGATCCAGGAGATTTGTCCAGCGGCGATCTCCCATTTCTGTTGCATGTCTGGTTGAGTCCACAATATCGGTGAATAGGACCGTTGCCAGCACGCGGTCAGGTTCCGTAACAGGTCGCTCTCCGGTTAGAAATTCCTGAACTTCATCCACAATCGAATCTGAGTCGCCAACCCACCACAAATGGTCGTCCCCATCCAGTTCGACGAACTTTGCCGATGGAATGTGTTGCGCAAGATACCGCCCCTCCTCTGGGTGAACTGCCTGATCTCCCGAGCGGTGGAGGACGAGCGTGGGCAAATGAACCGTTGGCAAAATATCCCGAACATCGATCTGTAAATTCATGCGGAACACATTGATGGCGGCGCTGGGACTCGCACCCAATCGCAAGTATTTGGCCCACCACTGCTGAAAGATCGGATCATCGGCCACCGTAGGTGCCCAAAATTCGATGCCAATCGGGCCACCCCATTCGTTTCGCAAACCTTCTAACCAATCATCCGTTTCTTTGCCCAATTTCTCGGCCCAAGGATAATCAGGAGCCCAGGAACCTTTTGCGATACTACCGTACAAGATCAAAGCAGACGTGCGCTCGGGATACGTTGCAGAGAACAGAATACTCATTGGGCCGCCCTCAGAGATCCCCCAAAGTGCCGCTCTTTTGGAGCCAACCGCATCCATCACTGCCCGAACGTCATCCATCCGTTGTTCTAAAGTAGGAATTCCTGAAATTCGGTCGGAAAGCCCTGTGCCCCGCTTATCGAACAAAATTAGCCGAGAAAAAGACGCCAGACGTTGGAGAAACCGACTAAAGGCCGGATCTTCCCAAGTCTGCTCAAGATGAGAGATGAACCCCGGCACGATCAGCAGATCAAGCGGCCCGGACCCTACAACTTGATAAGCAATGCTTACTTCGCCACTTTGCGTAAATTTTGTTTCAGGTTGCATTCGCCTGGTCGCCCTTCCGTCCCTAACGTGCCGCGTCCTGCAAAGCTTCTCTGTAGGGAATGCTATCGCGATGAGGGCCTCAAATCCAGCTAGCTAAGGACTAACTAGGCATCCGGATGGGCTGCCCGTCCTTTGTTTTTTAGTGCACCCAATTGTCTGAACGTAGCGTTAGTAGATGCAAAACGGTCGGTCACGATCTCATCGGTACACCTATGGCGCTTCATTAACTTCTTGAGGAATTTCGGTGCTGCAGCTTTGTTTCGGCGTTTGGTGACAACGACTTCCAGCACCTCGCCTTCGTGATCAACATCCCGCCAAAGATAATGCCGCCCGCTTGCACCTGAAACCATCATCCCGATGGATTGCAGGTCGACGGTGCACTAACAATCAATTTGGGCCAGTCAGATGAGGCTGCTCACGGTCATTCATCTTTTTCATAAACAATAAATGGCGTTCTTTTAGCCACTTTGTCGTACAGAACTCGACCTGGGTAGTTGAATTCTTGAGTTGTCCAGTAGGTAGTTGGAACACCGTGCTGCTTGGCGATCTGAAAAACAGACTCGATTAGAGCTCGACCAACACCTTTTCCCCTGACCTGCGGATCAGTGAAAAGATCCATAAGATAACACGTATCCTCCACCGACCACATGAACCTATGGTAAAGGTAGTGCGCTAATCCAACCGGTTTTCCTTCTAACTCAGCGATGAGACAATTGTATTCACCTGCATCCGTCGACAGCAACCTGTTGAATGAAACCTCATAGACTTCCTCTGAGACAGAAGTCTCGTAGAAATCCAAATATGCCGTCCATAAGCGGCGCCACTCATCGTTATCTTTCAATTCAAGGGGACGGATAACTAGGCCTTCCGGCATGGATGATTTCTCCTGCTTTTTTGAGAGCGTACCGCAGATATCCCAGAGCGCAGTCAAATGTGTTGCTGGCCGACGTCTACACGATCATGTTTAAGTGGAATGTCCTCATCCACTGCATCGTCCAATTCCTGGGCGTATCGATGGCCTGCATAAACCGCTGCTGCAACAATCGCAGGAGCATCGCAATCTCCAATGCGACGAAGACTGAACTGCAAGTCCTCAGGACTCTTTTGGCCCAGTATTCCCCTGTAAAGACTATCATTTGGCTTCCGGGCAGTAACCATGACAATATTGGCAACTGGAACGGACACACTTGGCCCGCCATAGGTGCACTCTAACTCCGCGATTTCGCCATCAAATTGGTTAATCGACTTTGACGGCAGGACCTCGACCCCTAAGCGAAGCAAATGAGTTCGGATGCGCCAACGTTCGGACGTTTTTCCCGCCCACTCAGAAACACTGTCAGACGGCGTGACCAGCGTGACGGCATGTCCCTGCGCTCTGATTTTTTCAGCAATAACGCTGGCCATATAGTAGCCATCGCCATCAAAAACGAGCGTTGGTCCAACGGGAAGCTTTCCATCCATGATGTCATCGGGGGTGAAAACGCGAGTTAGAGCGACTCCTTCTGCGACCGGGACGAAACGTTCTTCGTCAAAATACTCCTTTCGCCAAGTCGCGCCGGTCGCAATTGCAACGTGGTCAGCCTCAACAGCCAAGACATCGTCTACTGCCAGAGGACTTTCACGGTAGATTTCAACGTTGGGCATCTCAATCAATTGCTGTTCACGGTAGTCTTTGACGCGAATGTATTCGCTCATGCCGGGCAAAGCCGCTTCGCGCGCTACCCGGCCGCCCAACTCGCGAGAGGCTTCTGCCAACAGGACATCATACCCACGCACACCAAGTGCCCTTGCTGCCTCCAGTCCGGCAGCCCCGGCCCCGACGATCAGAACGCGCGCGTCTGAAGATTTCGTTCGGATGATTTCAGGGTGCCAGCCTTTGCGCCACTCCTCCCCCATTGTTGGGTTCTGAGTGCATCGGATCGGCACCCCGATCGAGTCGCTGGCGTAACAGACATTGCATCCGATACATTCGCGGATCGCTGACAAGCGTCCTTCTTCGATCTTCCTTGGAAGGTAAGGATCAGCAATCGACGGGCGCGCTGCTCCAATGAAATCAGTAATCCCCCGCCTGACTTGCGAGACCATGGTATCAGGTGACGTGAAGCGACCAACAGTCACGACAGGCTTATCCGTCACGGACTTGACCCAATGCATATAGGGTTCAAGAGCTGCTTCCTTGGCAAAACGGGACACACCCATCTCGACCGAGTAATCTGCGATGTTGATATCCCATAAATCCGGAAGATCAGAGAGCATCTCAAACATTTCTCGTCGTTCACCATAGATGGGCTGGCCATCCTCGCCGATCTCTTCGTCTGCCGAGAAGCGGACAGCCACGGCGCACCGATCCCCAACGGCGTCTTTGGTTTCCTGAATCAGTTCTCGGGTCAGACGCACCCTGTTTTCCAACGTGCCGCCATATTCGTCAGTACGTGTGTTCACCCGCGGATGCAGAAAGTTCGATATCAAGTATCCGTGCGTTGCGTAAACATAGACAACGTCAAATCCCGCGTCTCGCGCCCTCAAAGCCGCCTTTCGGTGCCAGCGGCGTAGATCCCGGATGTCCTGCTTGTCCATTGCGCGGGTCTGAAAGGGGTGTCCTTTCGTGTTTGGTCGGCTGTCGACATCCATGCTCGGCAACCGGGAAAACAAGTTGTTCGAGTTAACGCCTCCGTACCATAGTTCAGCGCCTGCAAGGCTGCCGTGTTCGTGCACCGCGTCCGTCATCAGCGCGTGTGCCCGAACGTCGCTGTCATCCCAAAGCGACGCGTAGGGATGCGGCAGGTCGTCAGAAGAGGGATGGATTGAGTTGTATTCCGTGCATATGACACCCCATCCACCTTGCGCCTTCACTTTGCGCATCGCGGCAAGTGTACGGGGGTATTGCCAACCCATGCCGGTACAGTGCGGAACCTGATAGAACCGATTTGGTGCGGTGACTGGTCCGATTTGCACTGGCTCGAAAAGGATGTCGTAGCGAGGGTCCCTGCTCATTTTTTTGCCCTTAGTTAGCTGCGCTGTGCACAGGCTCGTCCTGTCTGGATAACCGGAAATTATACCCGCTCTGTTTCAACCACCGTGTTTGAACTCAGGCATTCGAAAGTGATCCGGATAGACCTTGGATAGGAAGGCGACGATGTGATCTCGGGCTTCGGGACGTCGAAAATTTTCCGGATAGGTCAAAAGCTCCAACCAGATTCCGTCGTAAAGAGCTTCCAGGACATTGGCGACTTGCCTTGGCGGCATGTCGTCGTATCCACCGTCCTCAGCAATTTCGGAACACAGGCGTAGCGCAATGTTGTAGCGCTCCTGATCGATGTCATTGATCAGGCTGCGGTAAACTTTGCGCCGCCCTGCCTCTCCAAAAAACGCGAACCAAACGGCTAGCTTCTTTGGAGTGCAAATCTGCGGGTGAAAGTGCGCATCGACAATAGCCAACAGCTTTTCAGGCGCCGACAATCCCGCATTGTCAAAGGCTTCCAGCCACTGCTCGTGATGTTCCTTTGCTAGAAACAGCAGCGTTTCCTCCAGCAAGTTCCGTTTGCTTTTGAAGTGGAAGTTGACGATGCCCAGCGACAAGCCGGCTATCTCGGTCACGGTGGACATGGTCGTTCCACCAATTCCGTTTTGGGCGATCGAGTCGATTGTTGCGTCGATGAGTTGTTGACGCCTCACCTCTTTGGACTCGGTGCGCCGCCGCCCTTCAGGCTTTGTTTTTTCGATTGGCGATTGTCTCACCGGAATGCATCCCATCTGCTAAAGCACTTCATCGGTCGTGCCTGGCCCCACAGCCAAACTTCTCCAGCGAGTGCGCATTTGACATCTAACGGAAATATGACATTGATTGAACAATCATTCAATGATGAAGAGAAAATAGTGTGAAAGCAACCCGGATGTTCGCAATCATCGATCTAGAGTTCCGACCAAAAAGTGAAAACTGGGTCATGCACCAAAGAAATAACACTGCGATGCAAAGCTCCCAGAGGCTCAATGCGATCTTCAATGGCGGCCCAAGCAGTGTCGGCCTGCAATTGATCCCTGAATTCGATAACTGCCATAAGCGTATGGTTGCGCTGCTCGTCGGTATCGTAACCACTTTCGGTGATACGTTTACACAAAGGCGTCCCTTTCGTGGCCAGACCTGTCTCGACCAAATGTTCGACAAACGCATTCCAAGCCTGTTCGAACGCGTCAAGCTCGACGGTTGGTTTCAATTCGAATTGGTTCAAAAGTCTCGGCATTCTTCACATACTGACCGGAAAGATATCACCAGCCAAACCTATGCAATTCCCCCCGCAAGGCAAGCGCGAGGCCACTAGATGATCCGTAACGAAAACCCAGTCATCGCAAATAGCCTGTGGTCTGCAACCGCAAGCTATTCTGCAGAATACCCGCAGCTCGTTGGCGAACAGCAATCTGACGTGACCGTGATTGGCGCCGGGTTCACCGGACTTTCGGCAGCACTTCATCTGGCCGAGCAAGGCGTCAAAGTTGTTGTTATCGATGCCCAGCATCCGGGCTGGGGAGCTTCTGGACGCAATGGCGGTCAGATCAATGTGGGCCTCAAGGATGGACCGACAGGCATCAAAACCAAATTTGGTGATCACTGGGGAAACAGAATGATCCGAATGGCCGGTAACGCTGCGGATCTTGTGTTCGACTTAATCGCTCGACACGACATTGAGTGTGACGCAAAACGCCCAGGCTGGCTGCGCGCTGCTCATACTCACAAAACACTGAGTGAATTACACAAACTAGCTGAGGATTGGGACAACCACGGCGGGGGTATGATCCAGCTTGATCAGGGCGAAATGCAGCGTCTGACCGGGACCACGGCTTACCTTGGTGGCGTACTGGATCGCCGCAGCGGTGTTTTACACCCACTGAATTATGCGCTTGGGCTGGCTGAAGCAGGTCGCCGCAACGGCGTGAAAATCTTCGGCGAAACGCCCGCCAACCAGATAATATCAGAGGCCGGGCGCCTTCGGGTTGAAACTCCCAAAGGAGCTGTCACTTCAGACAAAGTGCTGATTTGTACGAACGGCTACTCTGGAGATCTGCACCCGCGCTTGGCTCAGTCAGTTTTGCCCGTTCGGTCAGTTCAGGTTGCTACCTCGCCTTTGTCCGACAATATACGCCAAACAATTCTGCCAGAAGGCAACGCTTTGTCAGACGCCCGACGCCTACTTCTGTACTTCAGGCAAGACGCGGAAGGTCGCTTTCTGATGGGAGGTCGCGGCACCTACAACGACAATTCCACTCTCAAACAAATTGAGCGTTTGAAACGCATCTCTGTTGAACTTTTCCCCCAGTTGTCCGGAGTTCAGTGGGAATACGAATGGGGTGGCTTTGTCGCTTTGACAAAAGATCATTATCCACACCTGCACGAGCTCGCTCCGGGGATTATGACAGGTTTGGGATACAATGGGCGCGGTGTTGCAATCGCAACGGCAATGGGGCGCGTCCTCGCCAAATGGGCTACAGGAACCAAAGCGGACGAGCTGGAATTTCCGGCCACCCCCCTCAAACCACTACCTTTTTCGTTCGCGAAAGAAACTCTTGTGGAAGCAGAAATCCTACGCCTCAAACTCTTAGACAAGTTGGGCCTTTAGTAAGCTAGCAAACAGCGTCGCCTAGCGGTTTTTGGAGAAAAAGCGATAGGTCAACGCGATAGCCGCCAAAGAGAGACCTGAGCCGTACCCAATCCAAACTCCATTGGGGCCGAACCCAAGCCAAAAGCCCAGCGCATATCCAAGCGGCAATGCAAAAACCCAATAGGCAATCAGGGTAATGGCAACAGGAACGTGATTGTCCATCATGCCTCGGAAAGCGCCCAGCATTGTCCCTTGCACACCATCTGCAATCTGCATTGCTGCAATCACAAGGAACATCGATATCGCGAGAGAAACAACCTTTGGGTCATCTGAAAGGCTATTGGCCAAAGGCGCGCGGCCTATCAAAATACCAGCAACGACAACAGCCATCCAACCAACAACGACCATCAGCGACGCCAACACAATCGGCTTGAGCCTTTCTTTTTCATCGGCACCAATTGCCTGAGCTACTCGTATCGAAATCGCAATCGAAACGCCCAAGGGCACCATGTAAATGACGTCGCTGACCGCAGAAACGATTTGATGCGCAGCCAGCGCGGCTGCGCTGAACCAACCGAGCATAAGGCCAGCTACTGCGTAAGCTGCCCCCTCCCCCAGGTAACCGACGGAAATAATGAACCCTTCTTTGATCTGCGCCTTAACCTCGGACCAATCAAAACCTGCGGCCTTTAGGAAACCCTTCTTCCTTCTCCACGCGCACAAAATCACGAATGCCACAATTAACGGCACCATCTGAGACAGCAGACTTGCGATCCCGGCGCCGACGAGACCCAGACCCGGCCAACCAGCAATTCCGTGGATCAAAACATAGTTTGAAGGGATGTTGAATCCGACTGCAAGGAACGCGAGGCCAACCCCAATCCACGGGCGATTCATGGCGTCAAAGAGCGCTTTCAAAGCATAGAAAACCGTGAAGGGCACCAAAAGGAGGCTCATCGCAATCCAGTAGCCGCCAATCAGACTGACCACTTCGGGCGGCTGTCCAATCCAGGAAAGGGCGGGCTTGAGGCAGATCATTACAGCAGCGCCAACGACACCAACGACCAAGGAAACAAAAATCCCAGCGCTTGTGGCCGATGCCAGCCCTCGGTCACTTGTTTTCCCAAAGGCTTCAGCCATTCGCACACCAATTGCGGACACAAAGCCGTACAGCGCCGAGTAGAAAATGATCAGTACCGAGGCTGTGATCGAGACCGCCGCGAGAGGAAGTGTTCCCAACGGGGCCACCATCACGGTGTCAACGACGCCAATCAAAGCAGCTGCAGCAAGAGAGATAACTATCGGCAAAGCAAGACGCGCAAGGTAGCGCGCCTCATTTAAGATGACGCCCCAAGATGGCCGAGGCTGCTGTGATATCCGCACTCGCGTCATATTGTTGGGCCCTTCAGTCGCAATTGACTAAGCCGTATCCCCAAGTAATTCCGGAACCAGGCGAACGAGGCACCCCCAAGCAGCCTGTTCCGCCTGCTTTCGGCTCAGGCCTTGAGGAGCAAGATGCAAGCGCTGCCAATAGCCATCCGTCAATGTCTCCATCCATTCAGCCATTTGATCTGGTGAAGCAACGTCATCGTCGGACAGCAGTTCATTCCAGATTACACGCAAGGTCTCTCTTCGACGTGTTTCGAAATGCTCGGCAACTTCATCGTACTGCAGTTGAAATCGCAGCTCGCCCCAAAATGCATACCAAAGGGGCAAGACACCCGGACCACATGCATCAGGGTGGAAATCAGCTTTTATCAGAGCCCTTATCTTTTCGGCTGGCTTATCCCCTGCTCGCTCTAAAGAAGCTGTCCAGTGGTCTTCATAGCGCTGGTAAAGGTCACGCAAAGCTTCGGTCAGTAGACCGAGCTTCGACTTAAAGTAAAAAGCCGCAACACCCTGAGAAAGCTCAGCTTCAGACGCGACCGTTGCGAGCGTCGTTTTTGCCAACCCATGCGCCAATATAGAGCGGCAAGCTGCGTCCAGCAGCTGTCGGCGACGACGATCTGCGTTCTCCTTCCGCTCTTTGCGGGGGCGTTTACGCTCTGCTTCGACCAATTGCCGCTCCTCCTACGAATACAGCCATCTACAGCGCGCAAAAAACATGCGTCAATAGCTTGAAATTTATTTGAGCGCTCAAATAAACTTTACGAACCCGCACCTGATCTGTAAACGAGAGAGAAAGGGATGGATAAATTTGACGGTTGAGAACAGATACGACGTGATTGTGGCTGGTGCTGGTCACAACGGACTGACTGCCGCCGCCTATTTGGCGCGCGCTGGCATGAGTGTTTTGGTGGTCGAGAAGAACGACTGGATTGGAGGCGCTGCAGTCAGCCGGTCGCTGCACGAGGGATGGACGTACTCGAATTGCTCGTACGTCTGTTCCCTTCTCAGGCGCGAGATCGCCCGGGACCTCGAGCTACCAAAATACGGGCTTCAGGTTATTCCCTACGAGGGCGGCGCGAGCTTCACGCGCGACGGAGATTACTTCGCCTATTATTCCGATCACAACGCCCTTAAGCGTGAGATGGCGCGTCATTCTGCACGAGATGCCGACGCCTATCGCGGCTATTCGCAAGCCATTATGCGGCAATGCCGTTTTATCCGTCCATTTCTGCTTCGAGACGCACCGGACCCGGCTTCGCTCCACCCACGCGATCTCGGCGAACTGGCTTACCTCGTAAAAAAGGCACATGGGCTGGGAAGTCGGGAACTCGGTGAAACGCTGAAATTCTGGACAATGTCCATTGGTGACTTTCTGGATGAGCATTTCGAAAACGACCTGATCAAGGCCCATTTGGCTGGCTCCGGTATTATCGGCACCGGCCTCGGGGTGTATTCCCCCGGTACGGCCTATGTGCTGCTGCACCACTACATGGGTGACATTGATGGCGGCATCGGTGCCTGGGGTTTCGCGCGCGGTGGAATGGGCGCAATTTCAAATGCCATTGCAGCCTCTTTCAAAGATCACGGGGGTACGATCCACACAGGTTCGGGGATCGAGAAAATCCTCAGCAAAGATGGGCGCGTTGAAGGCGTCGCTCTTGAGGACGGCAAGGTTTTTTATGCCCCCGTCGTCGCATCCAATATGGATATCAAACGCACTATTCTGCATCACGTTGACATGGCTGAGTTGCCGGATGACTTCACCAAGGCGGTTCGAAACTTCAAAATTCGTGGCTCGTCGGCGAAACTCAACATAGCCCTTGACCGCTTTCCAAATTTTCCAGCTGCACCCGAGCACACCAGCTTCCTAAGGGGCGATTTGCATGTGTCACAGAGCCTCTTAGAACTTGAAAAGGCTTATGATGATTGGAAAGTCGGGCGCTGGTCTGAAAAGCCCTATATCGACATGCTAATCCCTAGCCAGATTGATCCGACTATGGCGCCGACAGGTGCCCACATGATGACCGTTTTTGTCCAATATGCTCCTTATGATTTGGAAGTCGACGGCGTTAGATCAGCAGAGAATTGGGACGAAAAGCAGCGCAGTGCGATGGCAGAAACTGTACTCGACCAGATGTCTGTGGCCTGTCCTGACATTCGTGAGCGCGTTGTTCATATGGAAGTTCGCTCACCGATGGAGATCGAACGCGAGGTAGGTCTGACGGAGGGCAACATCTTCCAAGGCGAACTGACGTTTGATCAGCTTTTCTTCAATCGGCCGGTCCCGGGTTGGTCGCAGTACAGTCTACCTATCAAAGGACTTTATCTGTGCGGCTCGTCCGCCCATCCAGGCGGAGGGGTTATGGGGGCACCCGGTGCAAACGCTGCCCGCGCAATTCTTAGGAAAGAAACACGGCATGGCCGAATGACGGGGTATGCCGCATGAGCCAATTTGATGCGATTGTCATTGGCGGCGGTGTAAACGGCTTGATTGCTGGAGCACTCCTCGGTCAACGCGGCAAGAATGTCTGTATCATTGAGAAATCCAACAGGTTTGGAGGCATGGCTTCTTATTCTGTGGACGGCGGCCCAACTCTCGCCCAATCACTATACAACCTGAGCCCGCAGGTTTTGAGTGACATCGGCTTAGATCCTCAACACCCTGTATTGTCCAGCGAACCCGTGTCCACGGTCTCTCTGTCTGAGGATGGACGGCACATAGTCTTCAGGAACGAAGGCGTCTATTGGAGCGACGGAACAAAACACCCGAAATCCAACGCCTGGTCCGATCTGACACAGCAGTTGATTACGTATGGAGGCCTTTTGCGTCAACTCGCCGAGGCCCCACCGCCCGGCGGTCAAAAAGCTATCCTTTCGCGGGGCGGACTAAATGAGTTTTTGCGCCTGGCAAAGCTGGGCATCGGCCTGAAAAAGCTTGGCAAATCTGAAATGCGGCGTTTCCTACAGGCCGTCTTATCTAATGTCCACGACATTATCCTGGATGACTTGCCGGAAGGGCCGGTGGCTGGAATACTTGCTGCTGATGCAATCTGGGGGTCAGCCACCGGTCCGCGATCTCCGGGCACCGTGTTCAATCTGATTTATCGGCTGGGTCACGGAGGTAACATCACCCAACCGGCAGGTGGGATGTCTGCGCTGACCGATTTGATGGTCGAAGCGGCACAAAAGGCGGGGTGCGTGCTGATGCCGGAAACTGAGGTTTCCCGCATTCTGTTGGACGAGGATGCAGTCTCTGGCGTTGTAACGACTGATGGGAGAACTTTGACCGCACCCATTGTGCTCAGCAACCTTGCCCCAAGACTAACATGCCGAATGACCGGACCCTCTGCTTTTGACATCGAAACGATGCGGCGAGTTCGAAATATTCGGGCTCGTGGAACAGCGGCTAAGGTCAACCTACGGCTTAAGGACGGCTCCTCCCTGCCCGGCCTGCCTAACGAACTAGCCCACGAACGTCTGATCTATGCCCCTTCTGTTGAGTACGTCGAAGCTGCGTTTAATCCAGCCAAGTATCGTCAAATGTCTAAAGCACCAGTGATTGAAGCCTTCAAAATGCAGACAGCCGATGGGGCAAGCTGGCTGTCAACCATAGTGCAATATGCGCCATCTGACCTTGAAGGCGGCTGGACCGAGACTGCCAAGGAACAGCTTGCCCAAATCACAGTTGAAACTCTTAGCCGTGCCCTGCCCGGCTTGGGTGATCAAATCGCAGGCAAACAGGTCATAACACCGGATCAAATCGAAAGTGCGACCGGAGCGCCAGGGGGCCACTGGCACCATGCGGAAATGTCTTTGGATCAGCTGCTGACACTTCGGCCCGCGAACGGGATGGCCAGATACTCCATGGGGCCGAAAGGGCTGTTCCAATGCGGTGCAGCAACGCACCCCGGTGGTGATGTCATGGGTCTCGCTGGTCGCAACGCGGCGCTGGCAGCGCTGGAGGCTCAACCATGAGCATCTTTACCGATCCGAAACTCGGCTTGATACCCGGGCCGTTTCACAAAAAACTTGAAGAGCAAAATCGCGCGCAAAATTGGTACGATTGGGCGGGTTATGCCGCCCCGGGTGTGCTGGACAGTGTCGAGTTCGAGTACTTCGCCCTGCGCAATCAGGCGTCCTTGTTCGACATCTCACCAATGCACAAGTACCGATTGACCGGGCCGGACACGACCGCGATGCTCAATCGCCTCGTGACACGGGACGTCCGAAAAATCGGCGTGGGTCGCGTGGGGTACGCAATCTGGTGTGATGAAGAGGGGATGGTCATCGATGACGGGACTCTTTTCCATCTTGGCGACAACGATTGGCGCCTTTGCTGTCAGGAACAAATGCTGACATGGTTACTAGACGCAGCATGGGGTTTTGACGTTTCAGTAATCGACGAGACTCACAGTGTTTCTGGTCTTTCGTTGCAGGGTCCGACGTCCTATGCAGTTTTGGAAGCCGCCGGGTTAGATGTCAGCAAGCTGAAGCCATTCGATCTAATCCAGACGGACCCTGGCCTCATGATTTCGCGGACGGGTTTTACCGGTGATTTAGGTTACGAACTCTGGTGCGATTGGGACAAGGCAGAAGTGCTTTGGGACAGGATTTGGAAAGGTGGCGCACATCAGGGACTACGCGCCATTGGGTACGAAGCTGTAAATTTGGCCCGCATCGAAGCAGGATTTCTGACTGCAGGCGTGGATTTCCAACCAGTTCATGCGACCGAGCGGTTGCACCGAGGCCAAACACCCTTTGAACTCGGCTTGGGTCGGCTAGTCGACTTCGACAAAGGTCATTTCAATGGCCGACGAGAGCTGCTGTCCAAGCGAGAAACTCCGAGAAGCCTCCTCATGCGTTTCGATGTCGAAGGATTCAAACCCTCGGAAGGATCATTGATCTACAACCGGCGCAAAAAAGAAGTTGGGCACATAACGTCCGGAATATGGTCACCGACCGCCAAACGCAACATCGCGTTGGCGCATGTCCGTATGCCGGATGCAGACCGGTCATCCGGCTTAAAGGCGGAAATTTACACTCTGCAAGAAGGCAAATGGGACACCAGAATGGCGCGCCTTACACCTGTCACCACAGCCTTTTTTGCACCGCCCCGCGCACGTGCTACGCCACCGGCCCGCACCTAAAGGAGAAGCAGACGTGAATACCCTAGGCAATACACCAACCGACGGCGACCTTGTCGCTTGGGATCGCGACCATCACCTACATCCTTGGGCCGGAACCGACGGCTTTGGGTCCGACGAGTACATGCGGGTAAATACAGCGGATGGTATCTACCTTTGGGATGCTGCCGGGAAGCGCTATATCGATGGCCCCGGTGGTATGTGGTGCACACAGATCGGATACGGGCGTCAGGAGATGGCCGATACCATTTCCCAACAGGTTATGAAGATGCCTTACGCATCGCCATGGTCGTTTACGACTGAGCCCGCAGCCGTTTTGGCACGAATGATCGCAGAACGCACACCAGGCGATCTGAACACGGTGCACTTCACAACAGGTGGGTCAACGGCCGTTGATACCGCACTGCGAACCGCGCTTTTCATGAACAAACGGCTTGGCCGACCGGAAAAGAGAATCGTGATTGGCAGGGAAAAAGGCTACCACGGATCCACTTTTCTAGCCGCTACTGTCACTGGGAAAGAGCGTTTCGAAACAAGCTTTGAAAAAGCTCAGGATCTGGTGCGCTTCCTTCCCGACGTAAATCCTTACCACCGGCCCGAAGGGATGAGTGTTGATGCCTGGTGCGATGCCAAAGTTGCTGACCTTGAGAACCTGATTGCCGACATAGGCGCCGACCGTATTGCCGCTTTTATAGCTGAACCGATCCTGTGTTCCGGCGGTGTTATCGTTCCGCCTCCGGGTTACCACAAGCGTACGCTCGAAATTTGCCGGGCAAACGACATTTTGTACATTTCGGATGAAGTCGTAACCGGCTTTGGCAGGCTGGGCCAGTGGTTCGCCTCAGAAGACGTTTTTGGCATCGTCCCTGACATCATTACATGCGCAAAAGGTTTAACCTCTGGTTATCTGCCGCTAGGCGCCTGCGTAATCTCGGACGCTGTAATGAAACGAATTTCCGAAGCACCGGGCGATGATGTTTTCTATAATGGTTATACCTATTCAGGGCACCCGGTGAGTTGCGCGGCTGCTATCAAAAACATCGAAATCATGGAACGCGAGGATATTCTAGGACACGTTCAACGCGTCACACCCCACTTCCAGGAACGCTTACATCAAATCAAGGAAAAATTCCCAATAGTTGGGGATGTGCGCGGTGACGGGCTTCTTGGATGTATAGAATGCCGCCCTGGACTGAACGCCGAGAGCTACGAAGCGCATGTTAAGTTCGGGCAGAAACTGGACGATGCGTGCGAGGAGATGGGATTGCTATTGCGCCCATTTGGAAACATGGCCGTGTTCTCGCCCCCTCTGATCATAACTCCGTCGCAGATAGACGACATGTTCGACATTATGGAAGCCGGGATGGAGCGGGTCAGCAAGGATTACGGCGCATAACAGCTGCCGCGCTAAGACAAGTTACCAGTCAGTTCAGGCTGGTTTCCGACCACGGATGTGATGTGGGCAATGCTCTCCGGTTTTCAAAACCGGCTGCATGGCGTCCCAGATCTCGATTTGGTGTTCGATAAACTCCGCGCCATGCCGGGCTTCCCAGTCACCTCTGTTTGGCCCGGTCAATTCCTCAAGTTCCGCAGCAGAAACTTGGGCATACCATGGGTTACGGTTGACTAACTCCACGTCTTCAAAGCCAGCCAACTCCATAGCAGCTCGGTACTTAGAGGGCGACGCCATCTGAAACTCCAAGGCTTCCATCTTTACGTAGTGCACCATCTCAGGTGACATTTCCCCGTCATGATTGGTCAGCCAGTCAGAAGCAGCGAAATGACCACCTGGCTTGAGCACACGATAGGCTTCCGAAGCCATCGCAACTTTGTCGGGGATGTGGATGATCGAATCCTTTGAAAACACGACGTCAAAAGTACCATCTTCGAATGGCATTGGGCCCGGGGTGACCTCTAGGATTTCGACCTTTCCTTCCAGACCCGCCTGCCTAACCCGCTCTCTCGCAGCGGCACAGACTGGGGCCTCTACATCGATTCCCGTCACACTAGCGGCGCCGAATTCCTTTGCCATCAACACCGCGATAGCCCCAGATCCACAACCGATATCAAGGATATGCTTATCCTTCAGATCAACCCCTTCAACCACTCGAGCAACTTCTTCAGGGCCTCCCGGTGAAAGAAACCCTTCTCCCCAAAGCTCTTCCAGAAAGTTGATTGCCTGCCGGTCATAAAGGATTTCGTCTGACATAGGATTTCCCCGCATCTGATTGTCAGTCAATCACTGTAGTGAAGCCTTTTCTCCCTGTTCAGACAAGCTTTATTGCTAAATCGAAGGTCAGCGGCACGATCTAAATTGAATGATCATTCAGTCAATAGACATTAAGCGTGTTGAGTGATATTCGGGAAAACGAACGCCAAGAAAGGATTTTTCCGCTATGGACAACACCCTACCGACGCATGTCCAAACCGTGATTATTGGAGGGGGATCTATTGGCGCGAACACGGCCTACCACCTGACTAAGCTCGGCCATACCGATGTTGCGGTTCTGGAACAGGGGCAGTTAACATCAGGAACAACCTGGCATGCCGCAGGCCTGATTGTAGCCGGCCTTCTCAAGTCGGAAGCTGAGTGCGCCATCTACACGCACGGTCGAGACCTTTATGCGAACCTAGAGAAGGAAACCGGTATATCCACAGGTTTCCGCGATGTCGGGTATCTGCAAATTGCAACTAACGAAGAACGCCTGCACGAAATGCGCAGGATTGCAGCCTTCATGCGGCGTTTTGGAATAAACAACCACGAGGTCTCAGTAAAAGAAGCGCAGGATATGTTCCCTATTGGGGACCTATCAGACGTCGTTGGAGCCTTCCTGATTCCGGAGGACGGGCGGGCCAACCCGGTGGACGTGACAATGTCACTGACCAAGGGAGCCAAAAACAGAGGCGCGCGTTTCTTCGAAGGCGTGCGGGTCGAAGAGATTTTGGCCAGGAACGGCACTGCGACAGGAGTCCGAACCGCAAGTGGTTACACCATAACAGCCGAAAACGTTGTGATATGCGGTGGCATGTGGTCTCGCCAACTGGGCGCCAAACACGGTGTAAATCTCCCGCTTCAGGCGGCTGAACATTACTACCTGATAACGGAAAGTATCCCGGGCCTACCTCGCGATCTGCCGGTTCTGGAAGACCCTTCAACTTACACATATTACCGTGAGGAAGTCGGGGGGATGATGTTGGGGCTTTTTGAACCCGGCGCTGCGGCTTGGAAGCTCGATGGCATCCCGGATGAATGGCAATTTGGAGAGATCGAGCCAGACTGGGAACGTGTTGGGCCCGACCTGGAGAAGGCCTATTCGCGCGTACCTGACACCATGAACTACGGCGTCAAAAAACTATTTTGCGGACCGGAAAGCTTTACGCCTGATCTTGCGCCGCTTGTTGGCCCAACGCCAGAACTGCGCAATCTTTGGGTTGCTTGTGGGATGAACTCACTTGGCATCCTGAATGGCGCGGGCACAGGCATGGTTTTGGCCCATTGGATGGTGGATGGCCTGCCGCCAATCGATGTCACCGGCATAAACGTCAATCGCTTCTCACGTGAAATGGCGACACCGGCCTTTCGACGCGACAGGACACCTGAATTGCTGGGAAAACTCTTTGGCCAGCACTACCAAAATGAGAACTACAAGACGGCCAGGAATGTTAAGCGTTCAGTACTCTATGACCGTCTCAAACAGGCCGGGGCCTTTTTCGGCGAAGGAAATGGTTGGGAGCAACCTGATTGGTTTGCTCCGACGCCCGAACAGGCCAAGGTCGAGAAATACAGTTGGTATCGCCAAAATTGGTTTGAATGGCACGCCGAAGAACACAGGGCAGCACGCGAGGATGTCATCGTAATGGACATGACATCAATGGCTTGCTTCAGCGTCGAAGGCCCAGATGCATGCGCCCTCCTCTCTCGCCTTTCTTGCAATGAAGTCAATGTTGAGCCCGGTCGGGTCGTCTATACAGCCTGGGTAAATGAACGAGGTGGGTTTGAGGCTGACCTTACAGTTACCCGGCTATCCGATCAGAAATACTGGGTTATCGTGGGCGAAAACTCGGCGGGCCATACTGAGATGCGCATGCGACGGCACATTCTGGACGATGAGAACGTAGTTATCACAGATATCACCGCAGGACGCTGCCAGATCAACGTTCACGGCCCAAAGTCACGCGAACTATTGAGTAGAATATCCGGTGCTGATTTGTCGGACGAAGGCTTTCCCTTCATGACTGCGCGAGAAATCGACATCGGGTACGCCGTGGTAATGGCCTATCGCGTGACCTTTATCGGTGAACTCGGCTGGGAACTTCACGTACCTGCCACTCAGGCAGTGCAGACATATGATCTGATTATGGATGCAGGTCGTGATTTGGGCGTTCGCAATGCCGGGATGCAAACCCTTAATTCCCTGCGACTCGAGAAAGCCTATCGTGATTTCGGAATTGATGTGGACAACACAGACAACCCGTTTGAGGCCGGACTTGGCTTTGCCATCAAATTGGACAAACCCGGCGGATTCATCGGCAGGGAGGCACTAGCCGCGATCAAAGCAAAAGGCATGCCCAAGAACCGAATGTTGCAGTTCCTGCTAAAAGACCCAGAGCCTCTCATGTACGGCAACGAGATGATTTATCTAAACGGCAAGGAAGTCGGATATATTCAAGTTGGAGGATATGGGCACACTCTCGGCGCTGCGGTCGGTATTGGTTTTGCAGAGATTGACGAACCGCTAACTGCAGACGTAGTCGCAACGGGGCAATGGCAGATCGAAATTGCCGACGAGAAACACGATGCGACCGCCTCGTTAAAGCCGCTATATGACCCCGGCATGCAGAAGATAAAGTGCTGAAGCACTACTGTTCGATGCCTTTAGCTCAGACTGGAAAGTGTTTTGGGAAAAACCGCGACAGCGAAAGCATGCAAACATCCCTGAATTCCCGCCGATCAGCCACCTTGGGATACAACATCAAGCTGAGCCAAGCCCCATCAGACATCGCCTCTACAGCCCGGGCTGTTTTATCCGGGTCGAGGTCGTCGTAACCACCATCGGCGATCAATTCACCACACAATTGCAGAATTCTGTCGTATCTCTCATTGTCATATTTATTGTGTATTTTCAAATAATTAGGGCGGTACTTTGCTTGTCCCCAGAAGGCAAACCAGACAGCCAAGCGCTTGTGGGTGCAGATGTTTTTGTCAAAATCCGCTCCAATGATGGCAGCCAGCCTGTGCGCGGCTGTGGGTTCCGCAGCGTCGTAAGATTTTAGCCAATTCTCATAGTGTTCTTGTGCAAGGAAACCCAGCGCAGCGTCATACAGTGCTTCCTTGCTGTCGAAGTGATAATTCACAACGCCATGGGACAGATTGGCCGTTTCAGTCACGTGTTTTAGTGTTGTGTCAGAAAAACCGCGCTTTGCGATCGAGTCTATGGCCGCCATAATCAACTGCAAGCGACGAACTTCAGGAGGTTCGGTGCGTCGTTTTTTTTGAAGCTCATGCGTCTCCAAATTAACTCTCCTCTCGTTCAGCCATTTGCCTGTCCAGCAAATCCGCCCTTTGTTGCCGGAACATAACGATAGCGGCGATAGCGACACAAATGGCGATCACAAGGATCATGATGGTCGCCAGCGCATTAATATCCGGCCTGAGGCCTAGTCGAATGCGCGAAAAGATCAAAATTGGCAAGGTATTTGCACCTGGTCCAGTAACAAAACTTGCTATGACCAGATCATCGAGAGACAGGGTAAACGCCAATAGCCATCCTGAAATTAGGGCTGGTGTCAGCTGCGGGATTGTGATGGCAGTCAGGACTTTGAAAGGTTTTGCACCAAGATCGGCAGCCGCTTCTTCTAAAGTTTGCCCCACCCCGGTCAATCGCGCCTGAATTGTTACCGCAACATAGGCCATGGAAAAGGTAATATGCGCGATCGTAATCGTCGCAAAACCGCGCTCCGCCGGCCAACCTATCAGCTGGTTCAGTGAAATAAAGAAAACCAACAAGGACAATCCGGTTATCACTTCGGGCATCACCAAAGGCGCGACCAACATGCCACCAAACAAAGTACGCCCCTTGAACCGGCCAAATCGCACCATGGCCAGCCCTGCCAAGGTGCCGAGCGCTGTCGCAAAGGTCGCGTTCACAACCGCAATCTGAAGACTGAGCGAGACAGCACTCCAGACTTCGGCAGATTGAAAAAGCTCCTTGTACCAGCGCAAAGACCATCCGCCCCAAACGGGAACAAGCTTGGAGTAGTTGAATGAGTAAATGACCAACAGGATCATCGGGATGTAAAAGAATGCCAATCCCACGGTCAGCATGATGGTCAAAAAGCGGGAGCGTTTGGCGTACATTTATTGCTCCTCAGATGCTTTGCCTTGGTAGTGCTGGAACACCATGATGGGCAGCACCAGAATAAACAGCAGAACAATCGCCACCGCCGCGGCAACAGGCCAGTCACTGTTTCTAGAGAATTCGTTGTAGAGAACCCGTCCTATCATCTGCACGTTTCCGCCCCCTAACAGATCGGGGATAACGTATTCCCCGGTTGCAGGGATGAAGACCAACAGCGAACCGGCAACGATACCCGGCATCGTCAGCGGCAACGTTACTTTGAAGAATGTGTTCGTTGGCCGGGATCCAAGGTCTGCAGCAGCTTCGTTCAGGCTGTTGTCCAACTTCTCCATATTCGCGTAGAGCGGCAAGATCATGAACGGCATATAGGTATAGACGATCCCGATATAGACGGCGAATTCCGTGTATAGCATGCGGATCGGCTCGTCGATTATACCCAGCGCTATCAGAAGATTGTTGATCGTGCCCTGATCCGCAAGCAACCCCATCCACGAATAGACCCGCAACAAGAAGGACGTCCAAAACGGAAGAATTATCGCAAACAACAATAGTGGCTTTGCGACAGGCCCCGATCGCACGATTGCATAGGCGATTGGGTAGCCAAACAAGAGACAGAAGAACGTGGAAGTCACTGATATTTTTAGTGAATTAACGTAGGTGTCGAAGTAAAGGCTGTCTTCCCAGATATAGATGAAATTGTCGAACACCAGACGGATCGTTACGATCCCGCTGTCCGTCCACTCAATCAAACTGGTGAACGGGGGACTTGCGATGGCAAGTTCGGCCAAACTTATTTTGGCGACAATAAAGAACGGCGCCAGAAAGAAAACAAGCAGCCAGAAGAACGGTATGACGGTAACGATCTGGCGCCATCTGTTTTGTATGCGCCGCATTACCAGACGGAACATTGGCTGCCGTTCAACCGGAAGCGATTCAGGTATATCCTCCGTGAAATCAGTCATGAATGGAGCAACATGGCGCTGGACGGATCCCAGCTGATATTCACCTTGTCTTCCCAGGTAATTCGCTGCGTTTCGTGTGTCGGCCTCGATTGGTTGGGCATGGTGACGTCAAAGATCTCCCCATTGGGAAGCCTTACTTTATAGATCGAGGTCTCACCCAAGTATCCAACGTCGTCGATTACAGCCGAGGTTTGATTGCTGCCCGCAACAGCTTCATCCGATTTCTCAAGGCGAATTTTCTCAGGCCTCAACGCAACCCAAATCTTGCTGCCAACCTTTACCGAATGACCGTGATCAATGAAAACTTCACAGAATTCAGTCTCAACCCGAACATGGTCCGCCCCATCCTCGGTTACCCTGCCCTCAAAAATATTTGCGGATCCGATAAAATCGGCGACAAAGCGGGACTCAGGGAACTCGTAGATCTCTGTCGGCGTTCCAATCTGTTTGAAACGACCAGCGTCCATGACCGCCATTCGCGAAGACAATGTCATCGCTTCCTCTTGATCGTGGGTCACTACAATAAAAGTGACACCGACCTTGTCCTGAATGTTGGCAAGCTCAAACTGTGTTTGCTTACGCAGTTTCTTGTCTAGCGCAGCCAATGGTTCATCCAAGAGCAGAAGCTTGGGACGTTTAACCAAGGCCCTTGCCAACGCAACGCGCTGACGTTGTCCTCCAGACAACTGCTTGGGTTTTCTCTTTTTGAAACCTTCTAACTCTACGAGCTTAAGGATGTCGTGAACCCTGTCCGCTATGTCGAACTTGGGGACATGGTCCTGTTCCAACCCGAAAGCCACGTTTTTTTCGACGGTCATATGCGGGAACAACGCATAGCTTTGGAACATCATGTTGGTTGGACGTTCGTATGCCGGCACATCGGCCATATCAACACCGTCGATCGTAATTGTGCCCGCATTCAAATCCTCAAACCCTGCAAGCATTCTAAGCAGTGTCGACTTTCCGCATCCTGATCCTCCCAGAAGGCAGAATAACTCTCCCTTATAGATATCCAGATCGACGTTATCGACGGCAGTCACTTCACCGTATTTCTTGGTTACACCTTTGATTTGAACCAAAGGTTGTTGCTCTTTTTGCTCGAGCCAAGGTGCTGGACTGACAGTTGTGGTAACAGTCAATTTGGGCCTCGCAGTCTGCCAGTATGGGTTGGAAGATGCAGCAGCGATCCGACGGGATTCGCTGCTGCACCTGCCACAGTGAGTGGATTAATTTCCGGCCTTGAAGTCAGTCCAGGTACGCGTCTGCAAACGCTCGACCTTGGGAGGAAGAACCGCAGTTGTGTACATCTTGGCAACCTGATCTGATGTTGGAAACGCAGCCGGGCTGGAGGTGACAGCCTCATCAATCATTGGCTTGGCCGTCAGATTGGCAGTCGCGTACCAGGTAAAGTTGCTATCATTGGCCCCAACCTCTGGTCGCATCATGTAGTTCAAGAAAAGATGAGCATCTTCTTTGTTGGCCGCGTCTTCCGGGATCAGCCAACCATCTATCCACAGTTGCGCTGTGCGATCACCTTCGGGCAAGAAGAAGTCTAACACGACACCAGTATCGGCCTCAGCTGCGCCAGACATCGCAAGAAGACCATCCGGCCCCCAAGTGGTTGAGACACAGAACTCTTTCTGAGGCATCCTTTGATATGCGTAGTTATCGAAGGTTTTGATGTACGGCCGAATTTCAGCCAGCATCGCTCCGACCTTCTCGTAGTCTTCCGCATTCGTGGAATTCGGATCCAACCCCATATGCGCTAAAGCCATCGGTATAATGTCGCCCGGAGAATCCAAGAATGAAACGCCGCACTTGGACAGTTCTTTCATGTGCACAGGATCAAACACCATATCCATCGACCCGATGGGGGCGTCGGGATAAGTCTCTTTCACAAGTTCTTCGTTATATGTGACCCCGTGTGTTCCCCACATATACGGAATGAAGTGCTGGTTGCCTGGATCCCACTCACTAGCCAGCTGTTCCATAATGGCCGGATCAATGTGTTTAATGTTATCCAGCTTCGACATATCGAGCGGGGCAACAATTCCTGCCTTAATCAACCTCGCCGTATCACTGCCAGCATGGCTAACCACGTCATATCCGCTGTTTCCTGCCAGCAGCTTGGCATCAATTGCTTCGGCAGAGTCGTACGGATCATAAATAACCTTGATACCGTATTCTTTTTCGAAGTTCTCGATAGTGTCTTCAGCGATGTACTCTCCCCAATTCGTAACCTTCAACACACGTTCTTGCGCGTATACCGATCCCGAAATTGTAGTGGCCGTTACTGCTAAAACTGTAATCCCGGCAACTTTCCTGATTGAGTTCATAATTTCGCTTCCTCTCCCTGAGTGGTGGCAGCAGCAGTTTCGCTTGCTTTGTCTGATTAGTCTTTATTTCGAATGATCGCGCCCTGTGTTGCGGGCGCGATCATTTTGCACCCCATCCCTCCCCAATCACCTTGCTTTATCTGACTGGCCATTCAGAACGGTAGTCTGATGAAATCTCTACTGTCAAGCTCAGCCGATCTAATTTTGATCAAATTCTCATAAACCATTTAATTTGCGCAAAACTTATACATAAGTAGTGAAAATTGCTGGTCCAAAAAGACCCACAAGAACTGTCACACATCCTCTTCTGAATGACCATTCAGTCAGAAACTGTTGACGTGCAATAAAAATTGGGCGACACCTACAATCACTCGATGGACGGCCGATCCAGTGGAACAACCAAGATTGTATCCTTGGATTCGCCTACCCAGCTGAAACACTGACTGACCAAGTCAAAATTATGCGGATTGTTCTGATGCGTGACGAAGCCAGAAACACCGAAGTTCCCGCAAATTGGGACCGACGCGGGCTGCCTGGGTGGTGCTATCATAGCGCTGCTCTGCTTGAACTTGAGAAAAGTGAACTCTTCAAAACTCACTGGCAAATAGCCTGCCACATTTCGGATATTCCAGAACCCGGAAGCTTTCTGTGTTTCGACATGTGCGGTGAACGTGCTTTGATCTTGAAAGCTAACAATTCAGACATCCGAGCGTTTCTAAACGTTTGTCGTCATCGCGGCTCTCGGCTCGTCTCCAAAGAACAAGGAAAATGCGCAAACGCTCTGGTCTGCCCATTTCACGGCTGGGTTTACAATCTTGATGGAACGCTGCGTGGCGCCGCTCGCCCAGAGTCCTTCCCCGATCTAGACAAGCACGAGTTTGGCCTGAAAGAAATCGAAATGGAAATCTGGCAAGGTTTCGTCTTTGTCCGTTTCAAACCCGGCCCCCAGCCATCGGTAGCGGAACTACTGGCACCGATTGAACAGGAAATCTCTGCCTACAAAATGGCTGAACATGTTCCGACGGACGGAATCTGGACTGAGGAGACCCCGGTAAACTGGAAATCGATCCGAGATGTCGACAACGAAGGGTATCACGTCCCGCTCGCGCACCCTGCCCTTCAGGATTTATATGGCTCGACCTATTCAGACGAACCTTATGTCGATGGCGTCTCACGTTCTGATGGAAAATTCACTCCGACGAAGGGCCGTAGGTGGGCAGTTCGCAACTACAAGAAACTCACGAAGCCACAGCCTCACTTGCCTGAGCACTTGCACAAAACTTGGCTCTACTACGGTATTTTCCCAAATGCAGTAATAGCTGTCACACCTGAGACAACCCTGTTTTATCAAGAATTTCCCGTCACAACAGAAAAGTCCATTCTTCGAAGCGCAACATACCGAAACCCGAGCGAAGACCGCCAACAAAGAGCAGCGCGGTACCTTGCCGCCAGGATTGATCGAGAAACAGTGGAAGAAGATATTCAGCTGACGATCTGGTCCAACGAAGCAATGGCTTCAGAGGCTTTCGAAGGCTTCTATCTTTCTGATCTGGAGTATGGCGTGCGATCTCATCACGACCATTTGAGGAAAATACTGCCTATATATAACTCTGAAGTAGCGCCCGGAGACGATGAAGTCGCCTCGTTGAATGATGCGATGTCTGCTGAGCCGAAATCGTGACTAAAGGTATTTTCAAAACGTCGGAAGCAGAAACTCAAAAGCAGTTCCTGACAACGACCATCGGAAAGCCTGGCTCTGGCGCCACAAGATATGCTGCAGCGATGTATTTTTTTAAGAACGGCAAGCTTTCTGCTGAAATGCTGGAAATATACAGAAGTTGCAGCAAGTTTGATGCGGAAGACCCGCTCGATCTGGCTAGATACGAGGGCATTTCACTTCCAGAATTGGTTTGCGATCTAAGCTTAAGCACCGACGCATGACTGCTTCCGCGCAAATGATGAAATCCTTGGACAATGCAGATCCTTATAAATTCTCACGATGCTGAGAAAGCAAAAGCCTACTCCGGAAATTGCCTCTCAGGTCACTCTAAGTGTTGGAGCGAAAACATTGAAAGTTCATGACTTTGACGTCGTTGTCGTTGGCGCCGGGGCGGCAGGAATTGCAGCTACTCGTGCTCTCAAATCGGCGGGACTCTCAGTTGTCTGCGTCGAGGCATCCAACCGCGTCGGAGGGCGCACACACACGGATACGGAAATCTTTGGTGTCCCGTTCGACATGGGTGCGCATTGGATGCACACCGAACATGTAAACGCTCTTAAAGCCCCGGGTCTCGCACTTGGTCTTGATCTCTATGCGGCCCCGGACAACGTGACGACATATGGCTTGGAGGATGATGCCGCTCTTTGGGACGAGGTCGATGAAATTCATAACGCGATAAATGAGGCGGCACGCATCGATGCAGAAATTGAGTCAAGCACCGGAATTCCAACGGATCGGTCCCTGGCTGATATTTGGGAAAACAAGGGAACTTGGTCTTTTACGGCAGCAATGACATTTGCCTTGTCGATTGCCAGAGACTTGCCGGACACTTCGCTACGAGACATCAGTGCCTGGGAAGGCGGTGACGACTGGTTTTGCCGTGAAGGCTTTGGACATCTCATTGCACTTACTGCGCAGGGTCTGCCAATCAAACTGGGCACCCCAGTCACAGAAATAAAATCTCTCGCGGATGGCGTACAAATTGCTACGGCTACGGGCAACATCAAAGCTCGTACCGTAGTCGTAACAGCTTCCGTCGGGGTCTTGGCCGAAGACATCATTCGCTTTGATCCCCCGCTCGAATCCGAGCGGCGAGCAGCGCTCGAGCTTATAACAATGGGCGACTACAATCACGCGGGGCTCCTTTTCCGACCCAACGCGTTGCCAGTGCAACCCGATACTTGGCTGACATATCACTTAGAACCCGACGCGTCGGGCGTGGCCCGTGGTGGCGGTTTCCTATGCAACATCTCAAACACCGGTCTAACCAGCTTTGAAAGCTCTGGAAGCTTTTCCAGAGACTTGCAGAACGCAGGGCCTGAAAGTGCCATAGAGCACGCGCTCGATACTCTGGTTGGCTTCTTTGGTACGTCTATCAGAAAGGACTTCATCAAGGGGCACGCGACCGCCTGGCGGGATGAACCATATGTGCGCGGTTCTTACGCTGGAGCTAAGCCAGGAGGCCACAACCAACGCGCTGTCTTACGCCAGCCTCATGCTGAGTGGGTGCACTTCGCCGGTGAAGCGACGCATCCTAACCAACAATGCTCGGTCAGTGGAGCCCACCTGGAAGGATTAAGGGTCGCTGAAGATGTACTGGCGCAATTACGCTGAACACCTGGCAATCAATTTGTTCCAGCAAGTGGAATATTCTTAGGATATCGAACAAACCTTTCGAGAAAGGTCGCTAAGCTAGACTTCGCATTTGCGTATTCAGCGGCCAATTCAGATCAAGTTATCCAGTCAGCCGCCCGAACTCACACTCAAGCGTCTGGTCAGCGCTACCCACCCACTTGATCGGGCTGAACAGAAGCGTCAGTTCAGCTTCTGACACATTCAGATCGGGCCTCATAGATACACGGTTCGCTGCCCTGATCCGCGGAGTAATTCCCTGTTCCACCTTTTAGGGAACTTGCAACGTAAGTCTCTGAAAAACATACAGTTCTGACAGAAGGATTGACAGATTCCGGACCTTCATTACGAAAATTCCCTGTAAAGTGCTCGTTATCAGGGAAATCCCGCCCAAGCCGACCCCGCCATATGGCGGCACTGAGACTGCGGCCTGAATTGCGCTCGGAGTGTACGGTCTGTTCCATCTTTGATTGACAGCGCACACCACAACGCGCGGGAGTTTCGGCACAATTCCGGATCAGAAAACACAACTGAAGTGAAACCGGTATGAGTGGCGGGGAGACAGGGATTCGAACCCTGGGGACGCTCTCACGCCCAACGGTTTTCAAGACCGCCGCATTCGACCACTCTGCCACCTCCCCGACGCAGGCAGGGTCTAAGGCCAAGTCTGTCCGGTGGCAAGCCTAAAGAGGGAAATCTTGCCGAGGAAAAAGCAGCGGGCTTTCCATAGTCAAACGCCCACGTTATGATCCGGTCAAAGACCGTAAGAGGCTGGTTGCAGAACCTGCCGACCGACGGCTGGGCAGGAAAAATGGCCCGTATCAGGCAAGGGATGACAAAATGAAGCGAGCGACAGAGACACGCGTGGGGTCGTTCAGGCTGACAGTTGTGGCAGTGGCAATTCTTGCATTGGCAGGTTGTGAGGAAGGGGCAGGTTCCGCCTTCGGTACGTCCAAAGGAACAGAGACCCCGACATCTCAGCCTAATGCAAAAAAGTCCGCAGATCGCGATGTCGAGGCACCCGAAGTTTTTGAACTGACCGAGGCGGGTCTTTGGGATGGCCGCCCGTCTTTGGGCGGCATTTGGGTTGCTCATCCGGATGTAACCGACCCCGAGCGGGTTACCATTCGGAACACATCCAACGGCAAATCCACTGTCGGGGCACTGTTCCGGCGCGAACGCGACCTACCCGGCCCACGATTGCAGGTGTCTTCGGGGGCCGCAGAAAAGCTGGGAATGCTGGCGGGCGCACCTACCAGCATCCATGTTGTCGCGCTGCGTCGGGAAACCGTAGAAGAAACACCTGAACCGGCCAAGGAAACACCATCCACCGAGGAAGCAGCTGACACAGATACGGTCACTGAAGCTTCGGCCTCCGCTGTGTCGAACGAGCCGAATGCAGAAGAATCTGAAGTAGAAAAACCAGCCAAACGGAAGTGGTGGCAGAAGAAAGAGCCGGACAGTGCCGTTGTGGCGGGTACAGCTGTGGCTGCAACGGCAGCAGCTAACGCGGCAACTGCGGAGGCCGACGAACCTGCAAAGACGGTCATCGAAGCAGCGGACGCTCCCTTGGAACCGGCATCAGCTACAGAGCAACCGGTGAAAAAGAAAAAGTGGTGGCAAAAAGATACCAAGGGCGAGATAACCGAAACAAAGCTTGACCCCATTGCCGGTGCGGCAGCCGCGATCGAAGCCTCGGACCCATCTGTTCAGCCCACTGAAACAGCGGCTAGTACATCTGCAAGCGCATCAAAAACGTCGTCTTTGTCCAAACCGTATGTTCAGGTCGGCACATTCAACGTCGAGGCCAACGCGAACGCGGCTGCGGACAAGGTACGCAAAGCAGGCCTGCCGGCAGAGGTCCTTCCGCTGTCCAACGACGACAAGACAATCTGGCGCGTGCTTGCTGGCCCGGCTCAGAACCGGGCGGAGCGCAACGAGATTCGTGCCAAAATGGCAGAAATCGGGTTTGCCGACGCCTATGTTGTGAAGAACTAATAAGGAGGTCTCAAATGCTGTCCTCGCTGCGAAAAACTGCTCTGGCCGCCGGCTTTGCGCTTCTCGCGCTTCCCGTTCAAGCCTTCGACACATCGGCCCGGGCTGCTTATGTTCTGGATCAGACAACCGGTACGGTTTTACTGTCAAAGGATGCGGACCAGCCACTGCCGCCGGCGTCGATGTCCAAGTTGATGACGTTGTACGTGGCGTTCGAAGCGTTGCGCGACGGACGCCTGACATTGGACGAAAAGCTACCAGTTTCCGAACACGCGATGAGTTATGGCGGCTCAACCATGTTCCTGAACACTCAGGACCGGGTTCGTGTCGAGGATCTGCTGCGCGGCATCATTGTTCTGTCAGGCAATGACGCATGTGTCGTGATCGCCGAAGCGCTGAGCCCCGACGGCACCGAAGCCGGATTTGCCCGCTACATGACGCAACGCGCACAGCAGATGGGGATGAACAACTCCAACTTCGCGAATTCCAATGGCTGGCCTGCCGCTGGTCACATGATGTCCGTTCACGATCTGGCCATACTGGCGGACCACCTGATTGCCGATTTCCCCGAATACTATCCGCTCTTTGCCGAAGAGGAGTTCGCGTTTGATGGCCGTGCACCGTCCAATGCCCGCAACCGGAACCCGTTGCTAAAGCTGGATATAGGCGCGGACGGACTAAAAACCGGCCACACCAACGAAGCCGGATATGGGTTGGTCGGATCGGCCAAGCAAGGCGACCGCAGGGTTATCTTTGTTTTGTCAGGATTGGACAGCACCGCCCGCCGCGCAGAGGAGGCTGAGGCCGTGGTTAACTGGTCGTTTCGAAATTTTGTCGAGAAGACCGTCGCAACCGAAGAAACCCCAATTGCCCAAGCGGAAATCTGGATGGGTGCCCAACAATCGGTAGGCTTGGTTCCGGAACAGGATTTGAACCTTTTGTTTCCGGTCCTTGGCGCCAAAGACATAGAAGCCGAGGTGGTCTATCAGGGTCCGATTAACGCCCCGGTAACCAGGGGTCAGCAGCTGGCGGAACTGGTAATCAAACCCGAAGGATTGCCTGAAATCCGTCGTCCGCTGGTTGCGGCTGAAGATGTCGCACTTGGCGGATTTGTCGTAAGAATGATGACTGTTGCGGGTATTGTGCTGAAAGACGTAATCAACCGCCCGCTGGAGGCCATGTGACAAAGCCCGGACTGTTTCTGACGTTCGAAGGCATCGACGGTTCAGGAAAATCAACGCAGGCGCGGCGTTTGGCCGATCATTTGCAATCCCTCGGTCGAGACGTGATCCTGACCCGAGAGCCCGGAGGCTCTCCGGGTGCCGAGGAGATTCGGCGTCTTGTGCTCGAAGGCGATCCTGACCGCTGGTCGGCCGAGACCGAGTTGCTGCTGTTCACCGCGGCTCGCCGCGACCATCTGGAACGGACGATCGAACCCGCATTGGCTGAGGGAAAAGTGGTGATCTGTGATCGGTTTGCCGACAGCACCCGCATGTATCAGGGGCTTTCACGCGGAGATTTGAGGGGTGTGGTCGATCAGTTGCATTCCCTGATGATCGGGCGGGAACCGGATTTGACGCTGCTCATCGACATGGACCCGGATACCGGCCTTTCACGTGCGAAGGGGCGGCAAGGGGCCGAAGAACGGTTCGAGGATTTCGGCCCGGACCTGCAGCGTCAGATGCGCGCCGGTTTCCTGTCGCTGGCCCAGGAGTTTTCTGATCGGTTCAGGGTCGTTGATGGCAACCGTAACATGGACAGCGTTGCCGCTGATGTGACAGATATCGTGATGCAGGAATTGCGATAGACACGGATGAGTGACGAAACCCCAACCCCGGATCAGGCGCCCGGCGCGCCCCACCCACGTGAAACCCCCAGGTTGTTCGGTCAGGACGCCGCAGAACAGGCGTTTTTGACCGCGTACAATTCGAACCGTTTGCATCACGGATGGCTTTTGACCGGCCCGCGTGGCGTAGGAAAGGCCACACTGGCATGGCGCATTGCCGGGTTTTTGCTGGCGACTCCTCCCGCCGAAGAAGATGGGTTGTTCGGTTCGCCTCCATCGCCCACGTCACTTGGTGTCGCCTCTGACCATCCTGTCCTGAGCCGGATGTTGGCCGGCGCTGAACCCGGTCTGGCTGCCATTACCCGCTCACTCAATGATCAGGGAAAGCTACGGAATGAAATCGTCGTGGACGATATCCGTAAACTCGGGCGGTTTTTCGGCTTATCCTCTGCGGATGGCGGCCGAAGGGTCGTCATTGTTGACGCTGCAGATGAGATGAATGTCAGTGCCGCCAACGCTCTGCTGAAAATGCTTGAGGAACCTCCGGCACGAACAACGCTTTTGCTGGTATCACACCAACCCTCACGACTTTTGCCAACCATCAGGTCGCGCTGCCGAACCTTGCGGTTGTCGCCTTTGAGTACAGATGACATGCAGGCTGCTCTGGCGCAAACGGGTACGCAAACTCCTCAAAATACCGATCATCTGAATGCGCTCGCTGCGGGGTCTGTAGGTGATGCGATCCGATTGCTCAATCTGGGCGGGTTGGAAATTTATGCCGAACTTATCGCCATTCTGGGCTCCCTGCCCCGTCTTGACCGCCAGCGCGCACTGGCATTGGCCGAGGCATCGGCGCAACGTGGCGCCGCGGACCGTTTCGAACTGTTGCTGACCCTAATTGATGTGCTCTTGTCCCGACTGGCCGTTACGGGTGCCGTAGGAACCCCACCACTGCCTGAGGCCGCCGAAAACGAAGCTGCAACGCTGGCCCGCCTCTCAGCTTCGCCCCAACAAGCCCGCCAATGGGCCGAGGTGGCCGCCCTTATCACAGCACGTGTGCGCCATGGGCAGTCGGTGAACCTTGACCCTGCGGCGCTGGTCCTAGATACGATGTTCAAGTTACAGGAAACCGCCGGTCAGAGCAGATGAGCGACAGCACAACCACTCCGGAAATCACCGATAGCCATTGCCATCTGGATTTTCCGGATTTCGAGGGCCAGTTGGACGATATCGTTACCCGCGCCGCCAATGCAGGCGTGACGCGCATGGTGACGATTTGCACTCGCTTGCGCAACGAATCGACGGTTCGCGCCATCGCCGAAACCCATGAGCCAGTTTTCTACGCTGCCGGAACTCACCCGATGAGCGCGGCTGATGAACCCATGGCAACCGTCGAAGAACTGGTTGCACTGGCCCGCCATCCGAAATTCGTGGGGATCGGAGAAACCGGGCTGGATTATTACTACACCAGCGACAGCGCAGAAACGCAAAAGCAGTCGCTGCGTATACATATAGAAGCCGCCCAACGTACGGACCTGCCGTTGATCATCCACTCCAGAGCGGCCGACGAGGATATGGCCCGCATTCTGGCAGACGAATATCGCAACGCGCCGTACTCCTGCGTGATGCACTGTTTCTCGTCCTCGGCTGAATTGGCCAAAGCCGCCTTGGAACTTGGTTTCTACTTGTCCATGTCAGGCATCGCGGCTTTCCCCAAAAGCCAGGAACTGCGCGATATCTTTGCAGCCGCACCGATTGATCGCATTCTGGTCGAAACCGACGCGCCGTATCTGGCGCCACCGCCCTTTCGCGGCAAGCGAAACGAACCGGCTTATACCGCGCATACGGCACGCAAAGGGGCCGAGGTGTTTGGTATGGAGTATGCTGAGTTTGCGTCCCGCACTCAGGCCAATTTCGACCGGCTTTTCAATAAGGCCGCAACCTACAAGGTCGCCGCATGACCGGAGAGTTGCGTTGCACCATACTCGGCTGCGGCTCGTCGGGCGGTGTGCCGCGACTGGGCGGGCATTGGGGGGATTGCGATCCCGAGAATCCTAGAAATACCCGCCGCCGCTGCTCGATGCTGGTCGAACGCGATGGCCCGGATGGGACAACAACAGTACTGATCGACACCACGCCCGACATGCGTAGCCAGTTGCTTGATGCAGATACCGGGCGTCTGGACGGCGTGGTTTATACCCATTCCCACGCAGACCACGTGCACGGTATCGACGACCTGCGCATGATCGTATTCAACATGCGCGCGCGTATTCCGGTCTGGGCGGATGGGGACACGCAAAACGCACTGCTAAGCCGGTTTGGCTATGCGTTTATCCAACCGGATGGGTCCCCGTATCCACCGATCCTTGACCTCAAGACGATTGATGGACCGTTCGAAGTGGATGGCCCCGGCGGCCCTATTCCTTTCCGGCCTTTCAAGGTCAATCACGGGTCGATCGATTCATTGGGCTTCCGGATGAATAACTTGGTGTACCTACCTGATGTTGCAGAACTTTATGACGCCTCTTGGGCAGAACTAAGGGATCTCGACTGCCTGATAATTGACGCATTGCGCCGCTCGCCCCATCCCACACATGCCCATCTCGAAAAAACGCTGGGCTGGATCGACGAATTGCAACCGAAACGTGCCGTTCTGACGAACATGCATATCGACCTCGATTATGTCACGGTCGATGCGGAAACCCCGGATCATATTACGCCTGCCTATGACGGCATGGTGATCCGTCATGGGCTGTAGGGCCTGACTCTGCTGCGGCAACTTCAGATACCCCCTCCCGTCAAATTTGACCGGGTGGCACCATGATACAAAGCCTGATCGACGTCATTTTGCCTGTCTTTCTTGTGATCGGTGCAGGCTATGGTGCAACCCGCACGGGGTATTTCAAAGAGGTCCACGTTGATGGGTTGATGAAGTTCACTCAGGGCTTCGCCATTCCCTGCCTTCTATTTCGTGCCATCGCAAATCTCGATCTCAGCACCAGCTTTGATCCACGCCTTCTGGCCAGCTTTTACACCGCAGCCGCCCTGTGCTTCCTTGCGGGCATGGCTGGGGCGCGGTTGATTTTTCGGCGGGATTGGGAAGACTGCGTTGCAATCGGGTTCTGTTGCCTGTTTTCAAATTCCGTCCTGTTGGGACTTCCCATTACCGAACGCGCCTACGGCCCCGACAACCTGACCGGCAATTATGCGATCATCGCCTTTCACTCGCCCTTTTGTTACGGCGTTGGCATCACGGTCATGGAGGTTATTCGGAATCGTGGCCACGGCGGCCGTCGCATGGTCCGATCTGTCCTGACCGCGATGTTCAAAAACGCTCTGATCATCGGCATCGGTCTGGGCTTCGTTGTAAATCTGTCAGGCATGTCACTGCCTGTCGTTGTAGATGACGCGCTTGGCCTGATAACGCGGGCGGCGCTACCCGGCGCCCTTTTCGCTCTTGGCGGTGTGCTTGTCCAATACCGGCCCGAAGGTGACCTTCGCACGATCGCATATGTGTGTGGCGTATCACTCTTGCTGCACCCAAGCCTTGTCTGGATCTTTGGCAAATCCGCCGGTCTGCCACAGGATCTTTTCCGCTCGGGGGTACTGAACGCCGCCATGGCACCCGGCTTTAACGCTTACATTTTTGCCAATATCTATGGGCGGGCCAAACGGGTGGCCGCGTCGTCGGTTCTTATTGGAACCGGGGTTTCAATCCTTTCAGTTTGGATGTGGCTTGCTGTCCTCGGACCGTAGATAGCCCTGTTCCAATCATTTATTGACATTGCCAAACCTTGCGACATCGTTCGACATACCCAACCCGGAGTCCGAAATGCCCCACGCGGTGATAGTTGCCCATGGTCAACCGTCCGATCCTGAAACGGCGGAAATCGCGCTGTCCGAATTCGCCAGAAAAGTGGGCGCAGCTGCCGGTGATGTGTCTGTTCATTCCGCTACTCTGGCAGCACCGGGACGGCTGGAAGAGGTGCTGACCACGCTGCCCAATGATACGGTGATATATCCACTTTTCATGGCCAAAGGCTGGTTTGTGACCGGCGCGTTGCCCAAGCGCCTCGGAGAGCGTACGTTGCGAATTCTTGACCCTCTGGGAATTGACCCCGCGCTGCCTGAACTTGTCGCGCAAACACTTCGCGAGGAATTGGATAGGTTGCACTGGGACTCAATTGAAACGACCCTTGTCATTGCGGCACATGGTTCTGGCCGAAGCAAGAACCCTTCGTCAGTCACCCGGGAGTTTGCAGCGGCGCTGAGCCACTATCTGGAGTTCAAGTCCGCTCGAATAGGGTTCGTAGAAGAGGCACCATCCATTTCTGAAGCAGCCCAGGATACCGGACCCAGTACACTCTGCCTGCCATTCTTTGCCTGCGCTGGTGGTCACGTCTCCGAAGATGTCCCAAATGAGTTGCAACTTGCAGATTTTTCAGGGGTTGTTTTGCCGACGCTCAGCGAGCTACCCCAAATCCCAAAGCACATTGCAACACAGCTAAGTCGTCATTTTGGTTGCTCCGACCACTCATGACCTACCAATCATACAATGGATCAAGGCCGCCTTTCGGCGGCCTTGACAATTAACCCAGCAGTTCGTCTTCGGATGCCGATAAATCAGTCCCCGGTCGAGGTTTGAAATACTGGAATGCTCGACGTTGACGCGCTGCCACCGGGCCCGGATGCAGCCTTGAGAACCGCAATGCGTTCCGGCGTTTGACCCGGAATGGCATTTCCGCTTTCCGCTGCGTTCAGCGCCAGTTGCATCCATTCCGACGCCTCAGCACCGGTTGCCTTGGTTGCGCCGATACCTTCGCGCAATTGATGGCTGACCAGTTCACCATATCCCTGCTCGCCCGCGGCGGTCAGCAATGCAGCCGAAGCCATCGCCATTTCTCCGTTATCGGTACGGTAGCCAACACCCAGGCAAATCTCGCCACCCGATATCAACTGGTTCATCGGCTGGCCGGATTGCTGCAGGAAAGTCGAAGTTGCGGCAATCACGCTATCCGCTGTTTCCGTAGAAATACCCTGAATGTAAGGGGATACCGCCTTGGTCAGCTGCTCGCACTGCTGTTCGATCTGCGGTGCCGTCATGTTGGGCACGCCTTCCTCCAGACGGTTGGCCTCTGCAATTGACTGGATGCGCGCCTGACAGAACTGCTGATTCAGTGCCAGTTCAGGATTGCTTTTGGCCAGTGCCTCAGGTGTTTCAGTATTCGACGCGGTCAGAATACTCGTATCATTGCACAGTTTCACGGCCGACGTTCCTGTCGGAGCAAACGCGAATGCGGGCAATTGGCCGCCAGTATCAGCACGTGCGGCAGTGGTCTGAACGCTGCCCTGATCTCCACCCACTTGTGGAAGGGCTGCAAGCTGACCCTGAGGCTGCGTCGAAGCAGGTGCAGTAGCCAGCGGTGTTGTTCCCCCTAATTGTGGCACTGTAGCCGACTGACCTTGCGGCTGTGCATAGGCTAGCTGGCCTTGCGAAGGCGGTGTCTGAGGCGTCACGATGCCCAGTTGTTCGTTCCTATAAGTCCGCAACAGCCCGGCCTGGCCCTGACTGGCGAGGATTTGATTGTACGGCGGCACATGTGCGCTGGCCAAAGCGCGCTGATAGGAATTCACCAGAAAAGCCCGCTCGTTGTCGTTCAGGTACCCGTCGGCCGGATATCCCATATCGGCCTGAAAGCGGGAAATGGCTGCGCGGCTGTTTCTGCCAAGCACACCATCGACACCTCCGACGTTGTAGCTAAAATAATTCAATGCCGTTTGTACTTCACGGTTTTGCTGGCGTTGTGCCGATGAAATGCCGGAAGAATAGCTTTTGGACGTGGATTGCCGCGTAGCCTGTTGCTTTCGCTGCTTGTTCTTGTGGACCTCATTCACGACCAGCCCACCAAGCAAGGCGCCCCCGATGAATGCTGCAGCCTCGTCGGCTTGTGTTTCTTCTGCGGGAATGGCGCAAAGACTTGCGGCGATGACGGTAGTACACATGTATTTTGCGAACATGATGAAACCTCACTTTATCCGGGTCAGGCAATGCCCTGGCCTAAAATATCCGAATGGACTCAATACACATCAATTCTGCCATATTTCGTGGGGCCGTGGCGAATCTATTCTTATGCTTTGGCCCTTCAATCTCGCAATTCACCCAGTCGTGTCTGGTGAATTCCGGCATATTTCCGCAGAGTGTTCACACTCCCCCGAAGTCACTACGCCCTCGAGATTCGGAGAAGTATGAACCGTATCAAAGAACCTATGGCAGGCCCTGCCGGTCCTTTTGGCTTCGTACAACGCCAGATCAGCCGCATTCAGTATTTCGTCTGCATCAGTTCTGGAGAACTGTGTGGAAAGCGCTGTTCCTATGCTGGCGGAAATCCGGCAATCATACCCTTCGAATGGGATCGGCCTTTGCAGCCGGTCTATGAGACGCCCGGCAATCCCTTCCAGTATTTGCCTGTCTGTCAGATTTTTGAAGATAAGAACAAACTCGTCTCCGCCGACCCGGGCAGCCGTATCGTCATTCCGAATCTCTTCGACCATTGCGCGTGCTACCTGCCGCAGCACGTGATCGCCTGCCGCATGCCCCAATCGGTCGTTCACCGATTTGAAAAAATCCAGATCAAGGTGCATGAGCGCAAATGGTGTCTGGGAGGCTGACAGATGATCAAGTATCTGATCGGCCGCACGACGGTTCTTGAGGCCGGTCAATGTGTCCGTAAAAGCCTGCTCTTCGGCGGCTAGCATGGCCCCCTGCAAGCGCTTGTTCAGAGTACGAGACGCTTCCATCGCTGCGGATTTTGCCTCGACCAGATAAAGAAGCTCGATTGCCAGATCAGTGCCTGAAAAATCGGCGCTGGTAAGTTCATAATCCCGAACCGCATCAAGGATCGATATCCCGAACGACAAATTGACGACGGCGCCTGATCCGGTTGGAATGGCCTCTATCACTCCTTTCAACGTTGTTCTTGGCTGATCCCGAAACCGCAGCTTGAGCTTGTTACCCGAAGAGGTCAAAAGCGCCTGAGCCGTCTTTACGTCCCTCGGGCGAAGTATCTCGAATAACTCAAGAAAATTTCGCCCAAGCATTGGCTGTGCCGGGCGCAGCTTTTGCAACGTTGGGCCTACTTTCTGAATTTCTCCACGTTCATCGAGCACCACGAACATTGGACAAAGTGTCGTCAGTAACCGTCCAAGATCATCGACCCCCATCATGTTGCCCGAGCCCCCAGATCAAAGTGGCGCCCCTTGGCAAATGTACTTTCTACCAGGGTTATCAAGATAACTTCCGCCCCATCCTGACTGTTGTCATGAGACAGTATTACCAATGCGCCGTAATCGTCAGCCATTGCACGCAAAACGCCGACCATCACGCTGGAAAATCCGGGCAAACCCCGGTGACACGTCAACTTGAATTCCGCCGAGCCCAATTCCGAAAGCTCCAGTGGTGGCAGTTTCAGGTCCGAAACCGCCAGTTGAGCGCGATCAGCCAGGTCATCCAGCGAATGCAGAAACTCGATGTAGGTGAGACCGCCGAACCTCAGGAGACGACGCAAACCTTCGGTACTTGGGTGAGAAACAAGGAAAGTACCAAGATCTTCAAGAACTTCCTCGCGGCTTCGCCTCAGCTCGGCACACAGTGCGTCCAGCACCCCGGAGGACACCTCATGGTCATAAACCAACATAGCTTCAAACTCGGCAAAGCCGATTTCCGCAGCCTCGGTCACACGCAACCATCGAGCTCTGCCGTAAGTCGAGCAGACAAAGGATTGAATTGCCTTGTTGATCAGCCCATGCATGGTTGGTTCCCGATTGCCACCATGCAAATGTTCATCCGGAAAAGCTTAACAAATTCCGAAAATCATCTCTGAGCAGGTCAATTTTCGAATTCCGGACGCCGGAATTTAACCCGACCGCCAAGGTAGCGGTCGGGACAAAGGATCAGAAGTCGGTCGGCGCGCCACCCTCGGATTTTCTGCGGGCAACAAAGTCGGCCAGTTCCTCACGGATCGCGTCGTCTATGGGCGGGGCTTCAAAGTTTCCAATGATCTCCTTGAACATGTGATGGGCACGTTCAGCGGTCCAGATTCCTCCCGCAACTTCCCAGCCTTCGTAGTTTTTCCAGTCACTCAGGAAAGGCTGATAGAAGGCCGTCGTATAACGGTCCTGAGTATGCTGAATGCCAAAGAAATGCCCGTCGTTGCCGACAGCCTTGATCGCATCGAGCGCGATTTCATCGGGTCCGGTGGCCGTGATTTCAGGCTGCATATACCTTTGAATCTGCTGAAGGATTTCGCAATCCATGATGAATTTCTCAGGGCTGGCGATCAGCCCGCCTTCAAGCCAGCCGGCGGCGTGATAGACCATGTTTGTACCGGATTGCACAGCGGCCCACAGAGAGTTCGATGTCTCCCACATTGCCTGCCCGTCTGGTACGTTCGCGGCGCAAACTCCTGAGGAACGCATTGGCAGACCGTAAAACCGGGCCATCTGACCGGTCATCTGGGTTGAGCGCATATATTCCGGAGTACCGAAGGCTGGTGCGCCGGACTTCATGTCGACATTGGACGTGAAAGTACCGATTACACAGGGAATTCCGGGCCGGACGTACTGAAAGAGTGCAATTGCGCACAAAGCTTCAGCCAGCGATTGCGCCACCGCACCCGCCATTGTCACAGGGGCCATGGCACCAGCCAAGGTGAATGGTGTCACCACAATGGCCTGACCGCGCCGCGCAAGCCGCAAACACCCGTCAATCATCGGGTGATCGTGCTTCAGCGGGGATGTCGAGTTGATGTTGGAATACATCCTCGGCGACGCCTCGAACTCTTCATGGGTCAGGCCACCAGCAATGCGAACCATCTCCATCACATCCTCGACCCGCTCTTTGCCAAGGCAATAGGCATGCATCGCTTTGTCGGTCAGGGTCAGTTTGTCATACAGCACATCCAGATGGCGGATGCTGGCATGGATATCCACCGGCTCAACCGGATAGCCGCCGGCGAAATGAATACAGTTGAAGTATTGTGTCAGCTTCAAAAGGTTGGCGCATTGCTCGCGAGTGCCGGGAACCTTTTTCCCAATCTCCATGTCCCAGTAATTCGGCGGCGAGGAAACATTGCCAAAAAGCATCGTCTTGCCGCCGATTTCGATCGTACGCTCGAGATTGCGGGGGGTGATCGTAAAGCTGCTGGGGGCCTTTCCAATCATTTCCATTACAAAGTCACGGCCCATACGCACGTTGTCGCCGTTGATGGTGCACCCCGCCTCGCGCAGAATACCGATCGCTTCCTCATTGTAGAATTCGATACCGATCTCTTCGAGGATGTGCATCGCTCCTTCGTGGATCGCTTCGATGCCCTCCGGACCCAGCGGCTCAACCGGCCTGTCAATGTTGACCGGCGGGTTCCAGGGCATCTGATCGATAACGGCCGCTCCCCTGCGGGAAGCGGCGCCAGCCCGACCACCGCTGCGGCGCTTGCGTGTCATATTGTCGGCCATGAGGTCCTCTTGTGTTTGCTTAACACAAGGAAGGACCAAAGCAGGTGCTTGTGGCCGCTCTGTCTGCGACAGCTTTTGTCGCTTTCCGCAGATGAAGTGCCGAAATTCCTGTTTAGGTCAGGCTGCCGTCAACCAGTCAGGAATGTGCCCAATATCCGGCAAGACTACATCAGCCAGCGGCGCGAGATCGTTTTCAACGGCAAGGCCCGTCAGTACGCCAACCGTTGTCATCCCGGCAGCTCGCCCGGCCTGCAGGTCATGGCGGCTATCCCCGACCATCGCGATACGCCCGGGTTCAACACCTACATGTGCAGCAAATGCCAGTAACTGACCCGGTCCGGGCTTTGCACCGTGGCCGCTGTCATATCCGGCAATAAAGTCGAAATATTCTTGTATTCCAACCGAACTCAGATGCGCCATGGCAGGCGCTTGCGCATCATTTGTTGCCACCCCTAGTTTTCTGCCCGAGTCTCTGAGGGAGGTCAGCAGGGGTGCCAGCGGAACGGCTTGTACCTGTGGGGCCAATGCCGCTTCATCGTTGATCATGTTGACCAGACCGGCATGTGTCATGCCCGGGACATGGGGCAGCAAAACGTGGGCAATCTCGTCGACCGGAGCAGCAATCACCACGCTGTCACTTGCGTATTCTCCGCGCGCCAAATCAAAACCGATTCTGGTTCCCAGCCATGCCGCATGCGCTTCATCCCCGCTGGCTGCTCGCAGCAGAAAGGAACGTCCAAATGCACTCCAAGTGGCTGAAAAGTCGAACAAAGTGCCATCTTTGTCGAATAAAATGGCTTCGATAGGCATCCCGCATCTCCGGTTTTCGTGTCAGGTCCAGTGCATATCCGACGCGCCGGACATGACTGCATGTGCCTGTGCCGGAAGTTCATAGGGCACAGAATTGGCGTCACAAAAGGCCACAACCCAGGAATCGTCAAGCATCAAGAATCCCAATACCGACGCGAGAAATTCAGATTCGTTGACACGTGCCCGTAATTCCGCTTCGGAAACGCCGGTTGAACCCAGAAAAACCGGCAGCAACTCATCATTGCTCACCAACCAACCGAGGATTCTCAGCGCCAGAGTTTCGGCGGCATCAGCGGAAATCGACATAAGCGGGCCCCGTAGCGTATTTTGGAAAGGGTTTGTTAACCAGAGTCATAAACACTTCGGCAATGCTTGCAAACCACGGCGCAAATTCAATGTCCGAACAGCAAACGATCCTTATCCTGGACGGGATTACGACTAACCGTATGATGCTGAAGGTGCAGCTAACTGCAGCTTGGTATAGGGTCGTTCAGGGCGAACGGATCGAAGGGTTGGGGGCGTTGCTACGGCGGGCACCGCCAGATCTGATCCTGTCGGCGCTGAATCTGCCCGACGGGACGGCCGCAGATGTCAAAAACCTGATCCGCTCAAACGAAATGCTGGCCGACGTTCCTATTGTTGCCCTATCACCTCACGGCGACAAGGACACGCGGTTACGGGCCTTGTCAGCCGGACTGGACGACATTCTCGTTCAGCCCTGCAGTGATAAACTCTTGCTGGCGCGTGTCCGCAGCCTTCTGCGTTCCCGTGCGGATACCAAGGACTTGCGCGAAACAGGGCGTCCACGATCAATCGGATTTGCCGAACCTGCTGGCGGCCTGATTTCTCCCGAACTCACTTCCCAAATTGTCGTTCTTACACAAAGGGTTGAAACCGGACATAAATGGGTGAGCAAACTGAAGCATGGCACCCGACATACGCTAACTCATCACTCCCTACAGGATTTTCTTGCCGACCTGCCCTCTCCCACACCTGACGCAGCTGTTATCGAATTGGGAACGGACCGTGCAGGGTTGAAAGTGTTGGCTGACCTTCGGTCTCACATCGCAACCCGTCACTCTGTGTTAATTGCAGTTTCAACCGAGGCAAACATTGAATTGGTCGCCGCAGCGTTGGATCGCGGCGCGGATGCAATCATGCAGGGACCGTTCTGCGAACACGAGCTTTCTTTGAGGCTGAATGCGCAACTCGGGAAGAAGTTAAAGAACGACAATTTGCGTGCATCATTGCGCCGGGGGATTGTAAATCTCCCCGGACCTGGCTGCACAACCGACACTATTGGTTGAGGTCACGGGGAGGCTTCTGCGATCCGCTGCGTGAGCGTCTTAATCCCGTTTTTTCCAATGGCGGTGACCCTTGGCCATGATCTCCTCCAAACGATCCGCGTAAGCTGACCTTTCCTCGTCTGACATTTCGGTCACACGCACCAGCCAAATTTGGTTCAGCGCCTTATGAACGTCTGCCCGCTCTTGCGCCTTGCTTTCAATGAGAACCTGTACTTCTTCGGCGTCGAAGGGCACGGAACGTAATGCCTGACTCAAAGCCTTTAGATCCTGAGACCGCCCGCGCGCGCCATGCTTGTGGCGATCTGCCAGGTCCGATCTGAACGCTTTGCGGTCCTGGTCCGGCAGTGCGCGGTACAATGCAGGCCCAAACCCTTGCGAGAACCGGACACCTCCACCATCCCTGAACCGAAGCGCAGTTCCGGCGATGACCCCCACCACCAGCAAATTGCAAGCCAGCGAAACCGCCAGCATCACCGGCATCCACCTGAACTTCTTTTTTCTTTCTTCACTCATTGCCCATCCTCCGAATAAACCTCATCCAGAGTGATATCCGCGATCACAAAGACGGTGTCCTGTGGCATCCACAGATTTGCGGGATCGGGTAAGAAACCCGGCGCCGCAAACCCGATCCAGACGCCGGCCGCACTGGCCGCTACCAACCCGCCAAGCCCCTGCCAGCCACCGATGGCGTCAAGTATGCGCCGCCTTAGCCGATGCGCTGGCGCTGGTTTGGGCTTCAAACGCTCCAACCGAACGGCTTCGGCATCGGTTATCATGCGAATGGCCAGATCGTCCGGCAGATGGTTCCGGTTTTGCCGTGCAGCTGCAAACAGGCGATCCAGTTCGGTGTCGTTCTCAGCCATTGTCATACCCCAGTTCTTCTCGGCGATCTGCAAGAATGCCGGTCAGAGCACGCTTGCCACGTGCCGTTAGACTTTCCACTGCCTCCACGGAAACATCCATGATTCCGGCGATTTCCGGATTTGGCAGTTCTTCGATGTGGCGCAGAATCACCGCCTGTCTTTGCCGATCCGGCAGTTGGGCCAACGCCTCCTCCAGCGCACCCATTCGTGCCGCTTCCTGCATTCGTTCGGCGGCGCTTGCGGTGGCGTCTTGCGGCTCTGGAACATTATCCAATGCCTCGGGGCGCTTCCTTCTCCGTATATCGACGCACAAATTCAATGTTACTCGGTATAGCCAGGTGGAAATCTTGGCCTGTCCCGGCCGCCAGTCCGGTGCCATCCGCCAAAGGCGCATCATCGCCTCTTGCGCGACATCCTCGGCTTCGGCACGGTTTCCCAGCATCCGCAATGCCACGGAATAAGTGCGAGGCCCCAGACGATCCGTCAGCAAACGCGCTGCAACACCATCTCCATTCGCGAATTGCTCCAGCAACTCGTCATCACCGGGCTCACTCGCGGCGGCGCTGCCGCCACGAGTTGTATCCGCTATGGAGATCAGATCCTCCATCCCGCATCAGTTCTTGTCAGCACCACCCTGGCCATGCTTCTTGCGATGTTTGCCCATTCTTTCGCGCGCGTCTGCATATTCCTGTTCCGATATGGTACCATTTCCGTCTGCATCAACACGATCAAACATCTTGTCGGCGCGGCGCGGTTTCGGCATTTCATCTTCGCTCAAAAACCCGTCATTGTTGGCGTCCCGACGTTCGAACATCTTTGCGACGCGGTCATTTACCTTTTTCTGCGCGGCCGCCTGCATTTCCTCGACACTCAGTTTACCGTCACCATCGGTATCCGCATCAGAAAACCGGCTGGCGCGATGCGCCTCCAGCTCTGCCTTTGTCACTTCGCCATTCCCGTCGGCGTCCAGTTCTTCAAAGGATGCCGGTGCCCCGCCCCGCGGTCCCATTGCCAATGCGCTAGTGCCGGTGAAGGCAACTGCGGAAAGAACGATTGCCGAAATAAAGCTCGAGTGTTTCATGGCGATTTCCCCAAATTGCGGCGACCCTGTGCCGCCGTTTCTACCTATTCAAACGCAGCACAGTCAGAATTCCGTCGCCATTTGGAAATATTTTTTTGCCAAAACCGGATCTATTGAAACTGACTCTGAAACCTCTATTTTCGCGGCATCACGACGCAACACCCCTGCAGGCTCATTCCCATCGCCAGCAAACATGTGCAATATCGCCCCATTCCAACGCACGAGTATCACTATGACAGATCACTCAATCGACGCATCGGCAACGGACGAGCGCCCCACATGGCCGGCCATCGTCAAAGGATTTCGTTGCAGGTGCCCGAACTGTGGCAAGGGAAAGCTGCTGCACAGCTACCTGAAGGTAAACGACGGGTGCGCACATTGTGGGCAGGAACTGTTCCACCATCGCGCGGATGATGGACCAGCATATCTGACAATCCTGATCGTTGGCCACCTTATGGCCCCCGCTCTGCACGTATCCTACGTTCACTGGCGACCCGAACCGCTTACGCTGTTTTTGATCTTTGCTCTTGGTTGCCTGGCGCTCTCCCTCTACCTTCTACCGAGGCTGAAGGGGGTGGTCGTCGCTTATCAATGGGCGCGCCGCATGCACGGGTTCGGAAAATCCGACTAACCCCTTTCAACAGGCAGGAGGGGAAATGAGCACAGACAAAACCGCAATTCGAAACGCCGCAACGGTGATCGTTCTACGTGATCGCATGACTGAACCGGCAATTCTGATGGGGCAACGCGGGGCGAAGGCTGCGTTCATGCCCAACAAATTTGTCTTTCCCGGTGGTGCGGTCGATGCGGCGGATGCAGATATTCCATTGGCCACGCCGCTTCCATCGGTTTGCTTCGACCGGCTTTCTGAAAAAGCCGAAGATGGGTTGCAAGACGCTTTGGCCGTCGCAGCAATCCGCGAGCTATGGGAGGAAACGGGGCTGATTTTAGGACGCCGTGGTTCATGGACCGGGGACATCCCCGAGGATTGGACCGGTTTTGCGGACATGGGTTATCAACCAGCCGCAAACGCCCTTCAGTTTGTGTTCCGGGCCCTGACGCCCCCCGGACGCCCACGGCGATTTGACGCTCGGTTTTTTCTGGTGGATGCGGATGAAATTAAGGGCGATCTTGACGATTTCGCCCGTGCCTCGGATGAGTTATCGCATCTGCAATGGATCAAACTCAGTGAAGCCCGAGAATTTGATCTTCCTTTCATTACCGAAGTCGTTCTGGCTGAGATTGGCGAGCGCGTGAAAGACCGCGCGCCGCCCCTGTCGGTCCCATTCTTCCTCAACAATGAAGAGGCCAGCCTGTTCCTGCGTCTCAGAGGTTATCCAATGCCAGAACTGGACTGACCGGACTGCCTGCGAGGATGTGGCGCACCAATTGGTGCGCCGCCTCATCGCATGCGACTGACAACCACCGTGACTTCGGGTTTCTTACCTATCTCGGCTTGCGAAGTCTGACGCGCGATCCGGCGCAGTTCCCCCTCAAGCTTGTCATCGTCACGCATCGTCTTGGCCCCGGCTCGCATAAGGAACTGGTTCAGATCTTCTTCCAGCACCTCGACCAATGCCGCGCGCGAAGAACCGGTTTCCGGCAGGCCGATCGTATCGCACCACGGCTCGCCAAGCGGCTCGTCCTCTTCATCCAGTATAACCGTTATGGTCACATGACCGTTCAAAGCCACTCGAATGCGATCCCGAACCACGCCGTCCATCGCACCGATTTTGACCGACCCGTCCAGATAGGTGCGTCCGGTTTCAACATATTCGGCAACGGTGGGCGAATTGCCGGACAGGTCCAGCATCATGCCGTTTACCGCCAGAATTCCGGCACGCCCGCCGCTTTCGGCAAGCTTCACGTGCTCTCGCAGATGGCGATGCTCGCCGTGCATCGGGATCACCATTTGCGGATTAATCAGTGCATGAACTTTTTCCAGATCAGGACGGTTCGCGTGACCTGAAACGTGATAGCGGCCGGAACTGTCGTCTACCACGTCCACGCCCTTTTCACTGAACTGGTTCATGATACGGATCACGCCGCGCTCGTTGCCCGGAATGGTCTTGGACGAAAACAGGAACAGATCGCCTTCTTTGACCTCCAGACCGCGATACTTTCCCCGGGCCAGTTGCGCGCTGGCAGCGCGTCGTTCGCCCTGACTGCCGGTTACGATCAACATGAGGTTTTGTCGCGGAAGGTCCACGGCCTCTTCCGCGCTGATGACACGCGGAAAGTCGGATAATATGCCCGTCTCAGTCGCCGCCTCGATCATTCGACGCATAGCGCGACCCAACAAAACAACAGACCGCCCTGCCCGTTCCCCAGCCTCGGCCAGAGTTTTCACGCGTGCGACATTGGAGGCAAAGGTCGTGGCGACAACCATTCCGGCTGCGCTTTCGACCAGTTTGACGATCTCCGGCCCAACCTCGGATTCTGAGCGTCCGGGATGGGTCGAGAACACATTCGTACTGTCGCAAACAAGTGCTTTGACACCCGGTTTCGCAACCTCGGCCCATAGCTCCGCGTCGAACGCTTCGCCCACCACTGGATCCGTATCCAGTTTGAAGTCACCGGTATGCACGATACGCCCGGCCGGAGTATCGATGACCAGACCAGCGCTTTCAGGGATTGAATGCGACACCGCCAGAAACCCAACAGTGAACGGCCCTGCGGAAACCTGTTCAGGCCAGCTGGAAACCGTGTGAACAGCCTCGGGCGGCTGGCCATGCTCTTCCATCTTACGCCGAGCGATATTGGCGGTGAAGGTGCGCGCATAGACCGGCACATTGAGTGCGTCATAGCAATGCGCCACTGCGCCTATGTGATCCTCGTGCGCGTGGGTGATGAAAATCGCCTCCAACCGATCGGCGTTTTCTTTCAACCATGTGACATCCGCGAATATCAGATCAACACCGGGCGAGGTGTCCATATCCGAGAATGCAACACCCAGATCCACAAGGATCAGCCTTTCTTTCCCGGGTTTGCCATAGCCGTATACATAGGCGTTCATGCCAATTTCGCCCGCGCCGCCAAGGGGCAGGTAAATCAATCTGTCACTGCTCATTCCGAGCCATTATCCTTGTTATAGCGATGAATCACGGTCAGCCCGTGCATCGTCAGATCGTCTTCGATTGCGTCGAAACCTACATCTGCCTGATCGAACAAGGGCGCAAGCCCCCCAGTTCCGACTACCTTCATTGGCATTCCATATTCGGCCTTGATACGGGAGATCAGCCCCTCGATCAGGCCCGAATGCCCCCAGTAGACGCCGGACTGAATACAGCCGACGGTGTTTGTTCCGATCACTTTTTCCGGGCGGGTGACGTCGATATGGGGCAAGGCCGCAGCCCCTTGATGCAACGCCTCAAGGCTGAGGTTCACGCCGGGGGCAATAATCCCACCGACATAAGCCCCGTCAGCGGCTACTACATCAAAGTTTGTCGCTGTACCGAAATCAACGACGACGATGTTTCCGCCGTGCCGGTCGAATGCCCCCGCTGCATTGGCCAGCCGGTCCGGCCCGGGATGGGTGCCTTCATCGACGCGCGGATTGACTGGCAACAGGCAGTCGGGCTTGCCTACCACTAGCGGGCGGCAGCCAAAGAACCGATCCGCAAATACGCGCAGGTTGAACACGACGCGTGGAACAGTTGATGCGATGATGACATCCGTGATCTGCGCGTCGATTCCGTAGTGCCGCACCAATGTCGAATACCAAGTAAAATAGGCATCTGCCGTCCGCGCATGATGGGTCGAAGTGCGCAGAGTGCACAGAAATTCCTCGCCGTCCCAGATCGAGAACACCGTATTGGTATTACCGCAGTCAATGGCCAGAAGCATTTGCGCCCCCTTAGAAATATATGTCCGCGGCGGGAATTCCGACGCGACCCTTGGCGGTGTTTAAGACAAGGTTGCCCTGCGCGTCCACCGTTTCGAACGTACCCACTGTTTCCGACGCCGCGGTGCGGGCGGTAATGATCTCTCCCAGACGGGCCGCACGGGCCAGCCACGCGGTTCGGATGGGCTCGAACCCATAAGTGTTGAACTGAACCTCGTAGCGGTCGTATGCGGCGGCCAGTTCGGTCAGAAAGTCCTCTGGCTCGACCTGCGCTCCGGTTTCGGACAACAACGAGACGGGGCGAACCGCGCCTGGTTCAACCGCGTCCACACTCGGGGCCTCGGTCAGGTTAACACCGATACCGATGGCCAGATGGGTGACGCCGTTGCCCTGCCCAGTGCTTTCCAACAGAATTCCCGCCAGTTTCCCGCCATTCAGCAGAACATCGTTGGGCCATTTCAGCGACAACCCCGCAGCACGCCCGGTTACCGCGACACAGGCATCGAACAACGCGAGTGCGGCCACAAAACTGCGCAGCGCCGCACGCTCAGGCGAGCCGTCCGGGGGCAAAAGCAATGTGGCTGCCAGATTGCCTTTGGGGTTCGCCCATGCGCGCCCGCGCCGCCCACGGGCGGCCGTCTGGTGGTGCGCCATAATCCACACCGGGCCTTGTGCAGAGGGCGCGATCCGGGCGGCTTCACTCAGGGTGCTGTCTACTTCCTGCAGGACATGCAGCCCATACCCCTGTGGCCAGTCACTCATGTCAAAAAGGCCCGGTCATGTGACCGAGCCCCCCAATGTTGTTTCGGTTTCTCTTAGTTGACAAGCGTTGCTGCCGCGGCTGCTGCCGCGCCTTCAACACCAAACTGATAGAACACACCAAACAGCATCAATGCCGCCGACCCCATCAGCGCACCCCAAAGAACGGGAGATGAGTTGGTCTCGATCGGATCCTCGTTTTCTTCTCCGAAGTACATGTAGAATACGATCCGCAGGTAGTAGAACGCACCGATGGCTGAGGCGATGGCAGAGGCAATGACCAGACCGGTCAGACCCGCATCGACACCAGCCTGCCAGACGCCAAATTTGGCAAAAAAGCCCAACATCGGCGGAACACCGGCAAGGCTGAACATCAGGATCAGAACCGCCAATGCCTTACCCGGATCGCGGCGCGAATACTGACGCAGCGCGTCGATATCGGTAACTGGCTGCCCATCGCGCTCCATCATCAGGATAAAGGCGAAGGTGCCAACGTTCATTGTGATGTAGATTGCCAGATACAGCAGCATCGCCTTGACGCCCATTTCCGTACCCGCGGCCAACCCGATCAGGGCATAGCCCATATGCGCAATCGAAGAATACGCCATAAGCCGTTTGATATCCCGTTGCCCGATGGCAGCGATACCGCCAAGGAACATGGACAGAACCGACAACAGCACGATGACCTGCTGCCAATCCGAGACAACAGAGCCAAAGGCGTCGTGAAGAACACGCGCGAACAACGCCATCGCGGCGACCTTCGGCGCGGTTGCAAAGAACGCGGTAATCGGTGTGGGCGACCCTTCGTAAACATCCGGTGTCCACATGTGGAACGGAACCGCGGATACTTTGAAGGCCAGACCTGATATCAGGAAGATCAGACCAAACAGCAGGCCAACAGAAACCTCTCCCTCATTGACCGTTTGAATGATGCCCGAGAACAGGGTGGTGCCGGTAAAGCCATAGACAAGCGATGCACCATAGAGCAACAGCCCCGAGCTGAGCGCGCCAAGCACAAAATACTTCAAGCCAGCTTCGGTCGATTTGGCACTGTCTCGGCGCAGGGCAGCAACCACGTAAAGTGACAACGATTGCAGTTCCAGCCCCATGTAAAGCGACATCAAATCGCTGGCGCTGACCATCATCATCATGCCGACTGCGGCAAGCGCGATCAGAATGGGGTATTCAAACCGCAATAGACCCCGGCGCGCCATGTATTCCTGACTCATCACCAGAACCGCTGCTGCGGAAAGCAGGATCGCCACCTTCGCAAAACGGGCGAAACTGTCATCGGTGAACATTCCGTTGAATGCCACCTTGGTGCCACCACCTTGCGTTGCGATCCAGAAAGACAGCAAAACCATAAGGCCAGCGGTGGTCCAGACCAACAGCGGCCCCAGCGCGTCCTTCGAGGTATAGACAGCCCCGATCAGCGCCGCCATCGCATAGATCGCCAGAACGATTTCCGGCAGAATTACAATCAGATCAGCTTGGATCATGTCTCCAAAGCCCCCTTAATGCGAAGCGGCAACCTGGGTCGCGGCCTCAGCCGCGGCCAGAGCCGTGTCATAGTTCGAAATCAGCGCTGCAGTAGAGTTGCCGATCACATCGGTCACCAGCGACGGGTAAACGCCCAGCAGAATGGTCATGACGATCAACGGAGCAAACACCACACGCTCACGCGTGCTCATGTCGGTGATCGACTTGAGGCTTTCCTTGATCAGGTCGCCAAAGACGACCCGCCGATAAAGCCACAGCGCATAACCGGCCGAGAAGATCACGCCCGAAGCCGCTACTGCGGTGACCCACGTATTGACCTGGAACGCCCCCATAAGCGTCAGGAATTCGCCGACAAATCCAGAGGTACCGGGCAGCCCTACATTGGCCATGGTAAACAGCATGAAGACCAGCGCATATGCAGGCATCCTGATCACCAGTCCGCCATACGCCTCAATATCGCGGGTGTGCATCCGGTCATAGATCACACCGACGATGAGGAAGAGAGCAGCGGAGATGAAGCCGTGGCTGAGCATCTGGAAAATCGCCCCATCCACGCCCTGCTGGTTCGCCGCAAAGATCCCCATCGTGACAAAACCCATATGCGCGACCGAGGAATAGGCGATCAGCTTTTTCATGTCCTCCTGCACCAGCGCAACCAGCGAGGTGTAGACGACGGCAATCGCTGACATCCACAGCACAAGGTCCGTCATCACAGCTGATCCCACCGGGAACATCGGCAACGAGAAACGCAGGAAACCGTATCCACCCATTTTCAATAGGATCGCGGCCAGAACCACGGAACCGGCAGTCGGCGCCTGAACGTGGGCATCGGGCAACCAGGTATGCACCGGCCACATCGGCATTTTCACCGCAAACGAAGCAAAGAAGGCCAGGAACATCAGTGTCTGCATCCCGCCAACGACGTAGATGCCCAGAACACTGAAGCTTTCGGACGAGAACTGATGGCTCATCAACGCTTCAATGTCGGTTGTGCCCGCATCCGCATACATCGCCACCATGGCGACCAGCATCAGCACCGAGCCGAGGAAGGTATATAGGAAGAACTTGAAGCTGGCATAAATGCGTTCCTTGCCGCCCCAGATACCAATGATCAGGAACATCGGAATCAGGCCCGCTTCGAAGAACAGGTAGAACAGCACCAGATCCAGCGCCATGAACACGCCCAGCATCAGTGTTTCCAGCAGCAGGAAGGCGATCATGTATTCCTTGACGCGGTCAGTCACGTTCCAGCTGGCCAGAATGGTCAGTGGCATGATGAACGTGGTCAGAAGAACGAAAAGAACGCTGATACCGTCCACACCCATCTTGTACTTAAGGCCCATCAGCCACTTACCCTCTTCCACCATCTGGAAGCCGGTATTCGACGGATCAAAGTCGGTATAGATGCCAATCGACACCAGGAACGTCACGGTCGTTGCAACCAGTGCAACCCATTTCGCGTTCCGTTGCGCGGCAGCATCTTCCCCCCGCAGAAACAGCGCCAGTATCAGCGCCGCGATGGCGGGAATGAATGTGACAATGGATAGGATATTGTCCATCAGTGAGCGCCTCCGCCGATCGACATCCAGGTGACTAGGGCGGCAATGCCCAGAACCATCCAGAAGGCGTAAGTAAAGATGTAACCCGTCTGCGCCTTGCCTGCGAGGCGGGTAAAGAAGGGTACAACGCCCATTGCTACTCCGTTCAGGAAGCCGTCGATTGTGTTGCCGTCACCGCGCTTCCACAGGAACCGCCCCAAGGCCAGTGTCGGCTTGACGAAAACTGCGTCGTAAATCTCATCAAAATACCACTTGTTCAGCAGGAACTGGTACAGATGGCGCTGGTTTTCCGCCAGACGCCCCGGCAACGAAGGATTCACGATGTAGAAGAGGTAAGACAGTGCAAAGCCCAGGACCATCGCGATGAACGGTGACACTTTCACCCATTTCGGTGCGGCATGTGCATCATCAAGCACATGATTGTCTGGCGAAATATAGATCGCGCCTTCACCCGGCTTACCTGCAAAGGATGCATGGTGCCCATCAGCGGCCTTGCCGTGGCCATCATCTGCAACGGCCTCACCATGTCCTTCATCCGACGTCGCCGCATGCGCGGTTTCTTCGCCATGGCCAGCTTCTTCACCGTGCGTGGCTGCAGCTTCGTCACCGTGCTCTTCTTCACCATGCCCTTTGCTTTCGCCATGATCGCCCGCATCTGCGTGCACCTCAGCGCCGCTCATCGGGATTCCGTAGAATTTCCCGACCTGATCCGCATGGCCAAAGAAGTTGCCGTACCAGATCATACCCGCAAACACGGCACCCAATGACAGAACACCCAGCGGAACCAGCATGGACATCGGGCTTTCATGCGCATGTTCGTGCGTATGCTTGTCTCCGCGCTCCTCACCATAGAAGGTCAGGAAGATCAGGCGCCACGAATAGAACGAAGTGAACGCTGCCGCGATTACCAACAGCCAGAAGCCATAGGCCGAACCACCCGCATAGGCACTCTCGATAATGGCATCCTTGGACAGGAACCCGGCAAAACCAAAGGTCGTCAGCGGGATACCAACCCCAGTGATGGCCAAAGTGCCGATCATCATCGCCCAGAAGGTATAGGGAATCTTTTTCCGCAGATTGCCATAGTTCATCATGTCCTGCTCGTGATGCATCGCGTGGATGACCGAACCGGCACCAAGGAACAGCAGGGCCTTAAAGAAGGCGTGCGTGAACAGGTGGAACATTGCCGCCGAGTACATGCCCACACCAGCAGCCACAAACATGTACCCCAGCTGAGAGCAGGTCGAATAAGCGATGACACGTTTGATGTCCGTCTGAACCAAACCAATGGTCGCAGCAAAGAATGCAGTCGAGGCACCCAGCACGGTCACGAAACCCGCAGCACCCGGCGCGAACTCGAACAACGGCGACATCCGGCATACCAGGAACACACCCGCCGTCACCATTGTCGCAGCGTGGATCAGCGCCGACACGGGCGTCGGGCCTTCCATCGCGTCCGGCAACCAGGTGTGCAGGATCAATTGCGCTGACTTGCCCATCGCACCGATGAACAGCAACACGCAGACGACCTCGATCGAAGACCACTCGCCCCACAGGAAGGTCAGCTTGCTTTCCGCCAGTGACGGTGCGGCGGCAAACACGTCGGAAAAATTGATGCTGTCGGTCAGGAAAAACAGCGCAAAAATCCCCAGTGCAAAGCCAAAGTCACCCACCCTGTTGACGACAAAAGCCTTGATGGCAGCGGCGTTGGCTGACGGTTTGCGATAGTAGAACCCGATCAGCAGGTAGGATGCGACACCCACGCCCTCCCAACCAAAGAACATCTGAACCAGGTTGTCCGACGTCACCAGCATCAGCATCGCGAAGGTAAAGAAGCTGAGATAGGCAAAGAAACGGGGCTTATAGCTTTCGCCTTCGCGCCATTGCGGATCGTGATCCATGTAGCCGAAGGAATAGAGGTGCACCAGCGCCGAAACGGTTGTCACCACGATCAGCATGATCGCGGTCAGGCGGTCTAGACGGATCGCCCAGCTTGTCGACAGCGAACCGCTTTCGATCCAGCGCATGATCTCGATCTGCTGGGTGTGCCCGTCGAAGGTGAAGAACACGATCCAGCTGAGCAGACAGGCCAGAAACAGCAGCCCAGTCGCGGTCCACATGGCAGCTTTTTCGCCAATGAACTTCCAACCGAACCCGCATAGGATAGCGCCCACGAGCGGGGCAAAGAGGATGGTAGTTTCCATGTTCCCTTACCCCTTCATCATATTGACGTCTTCAACCGCGATGGTGCCGCGGTTGCGGAAGAAGCAGACCAGAATGGCCAGCCCGATCGCCGCCTCGGCCGCCGCCACGGTCAGCACAAACAGCGTAAACACCTGCCCGACCAGATCGCCGAGGAAACTGGAAAACGCCACCAGGTTGATATTCACCGCCAGCAGCATCAATTCGATGCTCATCAGCAGGATGATGACGTTCTTGCGGTTCAGGAAGAGACCGAAGATGCCGATGACGAACAGCGTCGCCGCGACCGTAAGATAGTGTTCAAGTCCGATCATCGTCTCAAAGTCCCTGCCCCGGTTTCACATCCTTCAGCTCCATCGCCTTGGCCGGGTCACGCATCATCTGGCCGACGATGTCCTGACGCTTGATGTCCTGACGGTGGCGCAGCGTCAGAACGATGGCGCCGATCATGGCCACCAGCAGGATCAGGCCCGCCAGTTGGAACAGAAGGAAGTATTGATCGTAAAGAATGACGCCGAGCGCCTCAGTGTTGTGGCGGTCCGCCGGAACCGGCTGTGCTAGGTTAGCCGCAGCACCCTGCGCGCTGTCCCATGCTCCGATGGCCATGACGAACTGCATCAGGATCACCAATCCGATCAACAGCGCCAGCGGCATATAGCGCGCCATCTCGGCCTTCAGCTCGGCAAAGTCCACGTCCAGCATCATCACCACGAAGAGGAACAGAACCGCGACCGCGCCCACATAGACGATGATCAGCAGCATCGCCACGAACTCGGCCCCCAGCAGAACAAACAGGCCCGCCGAGGAAAGGAAGGACAGGATCAGCCACAGCACCGAATGCACCGGCTGGCGGCTGATCACCGTGAACAGCCCGCCGGTGATGGCGCTGATGGCAAACAGATAGAAGGCAAAGACGGTCATTGATCCTCATCCTCGTTATCGCCCATGACTTCTTGCGCCAGATCCAGCGCACGGGTCATGGCCGGGATGCCGGCAAAGACCGACATCTGACCGATCGTTTCCACGATCTCTTGTTTCTTGGCACCAGCCTCAAGCGCGTGGCGCACGGTCTGACGCACCGCCGAGTCCGCCTGAGCGCCCTGACAGGTCAGCCCGGCCAGTGTCAGCAGCAGGCGGGTTTTGGCATCCAGCCCGTCTTTGTTGACGGTGTTGCCGAACATCATCTCCATGACCTCTTTCGGCATGGTCGGCCACAGTGCCTCGAACCCTTTGGGCGAAAAATTCTCCATCGCCGGGTTCATCGCCTTGGCCATTTCCTGAGCCTGCTTCATCATCAGCTCAAACGGATTTTGGGGCGTGTCACTCATCTGTACGGCGCGTCCATTTCCAGATTGCGAGCGATCTCGGCTTCCCAGCGTTCGCCGTTATCCAGCAGTTTCTGCTTGTCGTAGAACAACTCTTCGCGGGTCTCAGTCGCGAATTCGAAGTTCGGACCTTCGACGATAGCATCGACCGGGCAAGCTTCCTGACAGAAGCCGCAATAGATGCATTTGGTCATGTCGATGTCATAGCGCGTGGTGCGGCGGCTGCCGTCTTCGCGCGGTTCGGCATCGATGGTGATGGCTTGTGCCGGGCAGACGGCTTCGCACAGTTTGCAGGCGATGCAGCGTTCCTCGCCGTTGGGATAACGGCGCAGAGCATGCTCACCGCGAAAGCGCGGGGACAGCGGCCCCTTTTCGTGCGGATAGTTGATGGTGGCTTTGGGGGCGAAGAAATACTTCAGCCCCAGCTTCATGCCGACCCAGAAATCCTGCAGCAGAAAATATTTGGCAGCGCGGGTGTAGTCGATTTGGGTCATGATCAGCCTCCTACGCTCCAACGGGCGAACGCACCCCAGAACCAGTCGAATTTCGCCGCAAAGGCCACGAACACCACCCAGACCAGCGAGAACGGCAGGAATACTTTCCAGCCCAACCGCATTAGCTGGTCATAGCGGTAGCGAGGCGTGATCGCCTTGACCATCGCGAAGATGAAGAAGAAGAACGCCATCTTCGCCACCATCCACAGCACGCCATCGGGCAGGCCTGGAATCGGGGACAGCCAGCCACCGAAGAACAGCAGCGACGTCAGCGCGCACATCAGGAAGATTGCGATGTACTCACCCGCCATGAACAACAGGAAAGGTGTGGCCGAGTATTCGACCTGATAGCCGGCAACCAGTTCTGATTCCGCTTCCGGAAGGTCGAATGGGGGGCGATTGGTCTCTGCAAGCGCCGAGATGAAGAACAGGAAGACCATCGGGAAGTGCGGCAGCCAATACCAGCTGAAGAAGCCGAACGAGCCATCCTGTGCCCGGACGATGTCTCCGAAATTCATCGAACCGGTCGAAATGATGATGCCGATGATGATCAGGCCGATAGAGACCTCATACGAGATCATCTGCGCCGCAGAACGCAACGAACCCAGGAACGGGTACTTTGAGTTCGACGCCCAACCGCCCATAATCACGCCATAAACTTCCAACGAAGACACAGCAAAAACATAGAGGATGGCAACGTTGATATCCGACAGAACCCAGCCATCGTTGAACGGGATCACCGCCCAGGCGATCATCGCCAGTACGAAGGATGTCAGCGGAGCAAGGATGAAAACCGTGCGGTCAGCACCCGCGGGGATCACGACCTCTTTCACCACATATTTCAGCGCGTCCGCCACCGATTGCAGGATGCCATAGACGCCCACAACGTTGGGGCCTCGGCGCATCTGAACTGCGGCCCAGATCTTGCGGTCGCCATACACAAGGAACAACAGCGAGATCATCACAAAGGCAACGACTGCAAGCACTTGCGCCAGAATGATGATGGCTATTCCGCCTGGGGTGTTAAAGAATTCAGCCATTGGTCCTCACACCGTGGGTATTCCGTTTTCCGCGGGCGTTGCAAAGGCCATGTGCCTGCGCAAACTGCGGCTGGGTCGGCGCGTTGGTGTAAACAGCATCTGCAGCCGTTGCGCCACCCTTATTGTTGCGTTTCACGCGCAATTCTCTGTTGCCTGCGCCACTTAGCACAGCACAGGTGTCAGAGAGCGATATGAAACAGCTCTGGTTCATTCCGCCGCGATCTTCTGGTTCTTGCGGGCCTGAGCCTGCGCGGATAGTTCCGCCATCAGTTGCGAGGCGCGTGCAATCGGGTTGGTCAGATAAAAATCCGTGACCGCATTGCGGAACGTCGCTTTGCCCAGTGGCGCGGCATCCAACGGCTGAATTTCGTTCTCGATCACCTCGTCGATACGAGCCAGATGCGGAACCGCCTCGAGCAGGGCAGTGCGCAATTGCGCCAGCGAGTCGAAGGGCAATGTCGCCCCCAGTTCCGCGGACAACGCTCGCAGGATGGCCCAGTTTTCCTTTGCCTCACCCGGAGCAAAGCCTGCGCGCATCGCGAGTTGCGGGCGGCCTTCGGTGTTGACGAACAGGCCGTTTTCTTCGGTATAGGCCGCACCCGGCAGGATCACATCAGCGCGGTGCGCGCCCCGATCGCCGTGGCTGCCCTGATAGATGACAAAAGCGCCCTCACCGATTTCGACCTCATCCGCCCCGAGGTTATAGATCACATCCGCCGCGCTGACGGCGTCCATGCCATCCTCGTTGGTGGCATCCACATCCATGGCACCCACGCGCGCGGCGGCGGTGTGCAGAACGATCAAGCCGCTTTCTGTATTGGCAGCTATGGCCTGCGCGGCGGCCAGAACAGCAGCGCCGTCGGCCTCTTGCAGTGCGCCTTGCCCGACAATAACCAACGAGCGTTTGCCCTTGATCACATCGTCGCCACCCATGTCCACGACCTGTTGCAGCGCCGCGCGATCATCTCCGACATGGTGATAGCCATAAGTCAGGTCCACAGCCGGGCCAACCAGAGCGACCTCAGCCCCATGCGCCCATGCCTTGCGGATGCGCGCATTCAGGACAGGTGCCTCTTCGCGCGGGTTGGTTCCGATCAGAAGGATACGTTCGGCAGCGTCGATATCCTCAATCGCTGCGGTCCCGGCATAAGCGCCCCGGTTACCCGCAGGCAGCTTGGCCCCGTCAGTGCGGCATTCAACAACACCGCCCTGCCCTTCGATCATCTGTTTCAGGGCAAATATAGCCTCGACCGGTGCCAGATCACCGACGATCCCTGCGGGCTTCTCAGCCCCTTTCAGTGCCTCAGCCGCTTTGGTCAGTGCTTCGGGCCATGTCGCCGGGCGCAGCTTGCCGTTTTCGCGCACGTAAGGCTTGTCCAAACGCTGACGACGCAGACCGTCCCACACAAAGCGGGTCTTGTCGCTGATCCATTCCTCGTTCACGCCGTCATGGTTACGCGGCAAAAAGCGCATCACTTCGCGCCCCTTGGTATCCACACGAATGTTCGAACCCAAGGCATCCATCACGTCGATGCTCTCGGTCTTGGTCAGTTCCCAAGGACGCGCAGTGAAGGCATATGGCTTTGATGTCAACGCCCCAACCGGGCACAGGTCGATGATATTACCCTGCAGGTTCGAATCCAGCGTCTGGTTCAGATACGAGGTGATCTCGGCATCCTCGCCACGTCCGGTCTGACCCATCTGAGTGATTCCAGCCACTTCGGTCGTGAAGCGCACACAACGGGTACAACTGATGCAGCGGGTCATCGCAGTGCCGACCAACGGCCCCAGATCCAGATCATCGACCGCACGCTTGGCTTCCTTGAAGCGCGAGCCCGACACACCATAGGCCATCGCCTGATCCTGCAGGTCGCATTCACCGCCCTGATCGCAGATCGGGCAATCCAGCGGGTGGTTGATGAGCAGGAACTCCATCACCCCTTCGCGGGCTTTCTTGACCATGGGCGAGTTTGTCTTGACCTCCGGCGCCTGTCCTTCAGGCCCCGGACGCAGATCGCGGACCTGCATGGCGCAAGAGGCCGCAGGTTTGGGCGGGCCGCCAACAACCTCCACCAGACACATCCGGCAGTTCCCGGCAATCGACAGGCGCTCGTGATAGCAGAAGCGCGGCACCTCGACCCCGGCCTCTTCGCAGGCCTGGATCAGGGTCATCGCGCCGTCGACTTCGATTTCCTGCCCGTCGATATTGACTTTGCGGAGGTCAGACATGGTCTAGTTCGCCCTCAAATACACGCCAATGGCGCTGTTTCTTTCAATCTCTGCCCGCCCCAGCGTGCAGAATGTCTGTGGCTGCCCGTAGGAAACGCCGTGCTGGGCCAGGTAGGACTCGCCCTTGGTCCGCATCCGTGCCTTTTCGGCATCGGATTCCACATAGGCGCGGATTTCCGCATCCGAATAACCCAGTTTATTGGCCTTTGACTTCAAACCCCACATCACCCCGATCGCCTTGAGTCTGCGTCCACTGATATCGTCGCAGTACTCAGAAATCTCATTTGCAATGGCGATGTAGTAGAGTTCGTTGTCGATCTCTTTGACTTCGCGCAAGGGCGGCTTGGCTTGTGCGAACGTCGGAGCGATCAGCAAAGCGGACAATACGGCAATCTTGAAACCAGACATGGCAATTCCTTTCGTCTTGGGTTTTCCCAAGCGAAAGGATTTGGCCACGCTATTCAATAACATCGGGCCTTGCCTCAGATGATATGCAAAAACACCGCTCATGGTCTTTGGCAGGTTCCTGCAAAAGTCAGCGTGTCATCCACAATGCGCAGGTTCTTAGGATCGGTGTCCGGTCCAACCTTCCAGTCGATCTTGGACGAGCCGTAATTGGCGATGCAGTATTTGGTTCCTTCAAAGCGGCCGGCTTCGCGTGCACCATCCAGCGACACTGAAGCGCCATCCACGGTCACCGTGAAATCCGCAAGCGTCACCTTCTTGTCGACAACTTTGGCCTTGGTTCGAAACGCGTGACCGTCGAACAGGACCTGATCGTTCGATCCTCGTCCGCAACTTGCGACAATGGCCAGCGCGGCGATCAGTCCAAGGGCTGAGATATGTTTATTCATGGCAGCAGATCTCCGGTTCAGCAGCATGGGCCGGATGGTCCGGCGCAACGGTTTGGTTTTGCGATATGATCTTCATCGCTCTCACTCCGCTGCTACCGGGGCGCAAACGTTGTTGCGCCATTGGGTGGCTTGTTTCAGTTCATTCCAGCCAAAGGCATGGTCGCTGGGACCATTTGAACGCAGATGTTCAAGCCGTTCGACTGCCTCATCAAGCGAGGGTTTGTGACCGGCTGGTACCCACCACATCGCAAAGTGCATTTGCCCCAGAACTTCGAACCACTCCTGACGGCGTTCGTAGAACTGTTTGTGAATTGTCCCCCAGACAAACTTTTCAAGGCTCTGCACATCTTCCCAGACTGTCAGATTGGCGACGAATTGCGGGTCATCGCCGATGGCGTTTTCGGTGTTCCCGGTACCCGGTTCACCCGATCCTTCCATCATCCAGACGAAACCGGGCATACGCTTGCCCAGCCCGTTCACGCGATCAAGGTTCGCCATGAACTCGGCCACACGCGGATCGTCCGTGGGTGCCAGCAGGCGGCCCACGTTCAGTTCCGCCAGATGATATCCGTCAGGCTGAATCAAAACGCCGCCACCAGTGCCATCAGTGCCAGAACGACCATGCAGGCCCATCCGATCACGTAGAAAACCGACCGCAGCCCGCTGTGGGGTTTCCCGATACCACGCAGGTGGATCACCAGCATGACAACCCGCGCAACCAGTACCAGCGATGCCAGCAGGTTAACCCAAACCGGGCTGGCCCCAAGCAGGATCGCGGCCACCGTGACCGCCAGATAGGCGGGCAGCGTTTCGGTTCCGTTCAGGTATGCCCTGTTCAAACGGTAGGCTTTATCCGAATAATCTTGCTCCGGTGTCGCGCCCGGTGCCAGCCCCTTGCCTGCCTTGGCCAGAGCCGAAAACGGCGAGAGGGCCAAAACAATCAAAGTAAAGATCATCAGCGAGGCAATCGCATGGGAATATTCGGCAAAGATATCCATCAGGTTCACTCCGCTGCCATCGCACCCATTCGGCCCGATTTCTGGGCCTTGATGCGGTCCTCGATTTCATCCCGGAAGTTGCGGATCAGGCCCTGGATCGGCCAGGCAGCCGCGTCGCCCAAGGCGCAAATCGTGTGTCCTTCGACCTGCTTGGTCACGTCGAACAGCATGTCGATCTCTTCCAGCTCGGCCTCACCACGCACCAGCCGGTCCATGACACGCATCATCCAGCCGGTGCCTTCGCGGCAAGGCGTGCACTGACCGCAACTTTCGTGCTTGTAGAACTTCGATAGACGCCAGATTGCCTTGATGATGTCGGTGGACTTGTCCATGACGATCACAGCCGCCGTACCCAGGCCCGAGCCCAATTCGCCGCGCAAGTAGTCGAAATCCATAATCGCATCGCGCATGTTCTCACCACGCACGCAAGGCACCGACGATCCCCCGGGGATAACTGCCAGCAGGTTATCCCATCCACCGCGAATTCCGCCGCAATGGGTTTCGATCAGCTCTTCAAAGGAAATCGACATCGCCTCTTCGACGACACAAGGGTTGTTGACATGGCCCGAGATCGCAAACAGCTTGGTGCCCGCGTTGTTCTGGCGGCCAAAACCCGCGAACCAGTCGGCACCACGGCGCAGGATCGTCGGCACGACAGCGATGGATTCAACGTTGTTCACAGTGGTAGGGCAGCCATAAAGCCCCGCGCCCGCAGGGAACGGAGGTTTCATCCGCGGCATACCCTTCTTGCCCTCAAGGCTTTCGATCAGAGCGGTTTCCTCACCGCAGATATAGGCCCCTGCCCCATGATGCAGGAACAGGTCGAAATCCCAGCCCGACCCGGCGGCGTTCTTGCCCAGCAGACCGGCGTCATAGGCTTCGTCAATCGCGGCCTGCAGCGCCTCACGCTCACGGATATATTCGCCGCGTAGGTAGATATAGCAGGTATGCGCGTTCATCGCGAAAGATGCGATCAGGCAACCTTCGATCAGCGTATGTGGATCATGGCGCATGATCTCGCGGTCCTTACAGGTGCCGGGTTCGGATTCATCCGCGTTCACAACCAGATAGGCCGGACGACCATCGCTTTCCTTGGGCATGAATGACCATTTCAGACCCGTCGGGAAACCAGCGCCTCCGCGTCCACGAAGGCCAGAGTCCTTCATGGTCTGGATAATCCAGTCGCGCCCCTTGTCGATCAGGCCAGCGGTGCCGTCCCAATGCCCCCGGGCCTGCGCGCCTTTCAGCGTACGCTCGTGCATCCCGTAGATGTTGGTAAAGATCCGGTCCTGATCCTTCAGCATCGCTACTTACCTTTGGCTATCCTGACGCATGCGCCAGAGTTGAAAAATGTTGACGCCTGCATAGATGAACCCTGCCAGAGCGGCAAAATCAAACAGCAGTGCATGTCGCGTCGTCAGTTCCAGTGCGGGACCGATGAACAAGTTCATGGCAAGCCAAAGCGCCATCGTCACAGCGATGACGATGCCGATATGGCGGCCCTTGCGGGCTATGGCCTGTTCCTTGTCCTTGTCCATCTCACCCTGATGCCCCGGATGGGCACCGTCATTCAGTCTTCGTAAGTGCCGTCTTCCTTGGCACGTTTGGCGAATTCGGTTTCCTCACCCGCCGCAAGTTTTCCGGCCTGTTCGATCCATCCATCACGCTCGATCCGGCCCTTGAACTTCAGCCGCGCATCTACCCATGCCACGTTTTCCGCAGTCCAGGCCGCGATCTGGTCATAGTGGTAAAAACCCAGCTCATTCAGCGTCTCTTCCAGCTTGGGACCAACGCCCTTCAGCATCTTCAGATCGTCGGCTTTCCCGTCACGAGGGCCGGTCAGAGTTTCGGGCTGATCTTCCTTTGCCGCCCGCGCCTCTTCAGCCTGTTTCACCGCAGGTTTCGCCGGAGCCGGAGCCTTGGGCGGCTTCGGCGCCGCCTTTGTCGCCGCGGCCTTACCATCCTTGCCCAGCCAAGGGGTCAGGATCGGAACCTCGGTCCCGTCGATCCGCTTGACGGTGTCGCCAATGTCTGCGGCCAGTTGCACGCTGGCATTGTACTGTGTCTTGCCGCTTTCATAGTCCTTGAGGCTGCTCAACCCCTTGAGTGGTTCGGCCCCATACCTGCCATTCTGCGGCCCCGGTGTCGGCACCTTGCCCGCCGCCAGATCATCAAGGATTTTGCCAAAGCTATCAGCAGTCAGATCTTCATAATAATCTTTGCCGATCTGAGCCATCGGCGCATTGGTGCAGGACCCGAGGCATTCCACCTCTTCCCAGCTGAGCTTGCCATCTGCGGACAGCTCATGCGGCTTGGCGGCGATCTTTTCCTTGCAGACCGCGATCAAATCCTCAGCCCCGCAGATCATGCACGACGTGGTGCCGCACACCTGAATATGCGCGACAGACCCAACCGGTTGCAGCTGGAACATGAAGTAGAAGGACGCAACCTCAAGCACGCGGATATAGGCCATGCCCAGCATGTCAGCGACGGATTCGATCGCCGGACGGGTCAACCAGCCCTCTTGTTCCTGCGCGCGCCACAGCAGCGGGATGACCGCGCTGGCCTGACGCCCCTCGGGGTACTTGGTGATCTGCGCTTCGGCCCATTGCTGGTTAGCAGCGGTGAAGGCAAAGCTTTCGGGTTGTTCGGGATGAAGACGGCGGAGCATTAGCGGTCAATCTCTCCAAATACGACGTCCATGGTGCCGATGATGGCGGCGACGTCAGCCAGCTGGTGCCCTCCGGCGACGTGGTCCATGGCTTGCAGATGCAGGAAACCCGGCGCGCGCAGTTTGGCGCGGTAGGGTTTGTTGGTGCCATCGGCGACCAGATAAACGCCAAACTCGCCCTTGGGGGCCTCGACGGCGGCATACACTTCGCCCGCTGGGACGTGGAAACCTTCGGTGTAAAGCTTGAAGTGATGGATCAGGCTTTCCATCGAAGTCTTCATGTCCGAGCGTTTCGGCGGGGTGATCTTGCCGCGTGCCAGAACGTCGCCCGGGCAGTCACGCAGCTTGGCGATGGCCTGACGGATGATATGCAGCGACTGGCGCATCTCTTCCATGCGGACGAGGTAACGGTCATAGCAGTCGCCATTCTTGCCGACGGGGATCTGAAACTCGAACTCGTCATAGCATTCATAGGGCTGCGCGCGACGCAGGTCCCATGCCAGACCAGACCCACGCACCATAACACCCGAGAAACCATATTTCTGGATATCGTCTTCGGTCACGACACCGATATCAGCGTTGCGCTGCTTGAAGATGCGGTTTTCTGTCAGCAGACCGTCGATATCATCGAGAACTGCCGGGAATTCGTGACTCCACGCCTCGATATCATCCAGCAATTCCGGCGGCAGGTCCTGATGCACACCGCCCGGGCGGAAATAGGCCGCATGAAGTCTGGCGCCACAGGCCCGCTCATAGAACACCATCAGCTTTTCGCGTTCTTCAAAGCCCCAAAGCGGCGGGGTCAGCGCGCCGACGTCCATCGCCTGCGTGGTCACGTTCAGCAGGTGGTTCAGGATGCGCCCGATCTCGGAATACAGCACCCGGATCAGCGACCCACGGCGCGGCACCTCGACTCCGGTCAGCTTTTCGATGGCCAGACACCAGGCGTGTTCCTGGTTCATCGGGGCCACATAGTCCAGACGGTCAAAATACGGCAGGTTCTGCAGATACGTCCGGCTTTCCATCAGCTTTTCGGTACCGCGGTGCAGCAGGCCGATATGTGGGTCGCAGCGTTCGACGATCTCGCCGTCCAGTTCAAGCACCAGACGCAAAACTCCGTGTGCCGCAGGGTGTTGCGGGCCGAAGTTAATATTGAAATTGCGGATCTTCTGTTCTCCGCTCAGCGCGTCCGTGCTGCCGTCATCGTATCTTGAGCCGTCCATCAACGCCCCCGTTTGTTCTTTTTCGCTTCGGCCCGAACCCGGACCTTTTTCGCCTCGGCAGCTTTGGCTGCGGCCCCTGCCAGCAGGACCCCCAGCGCACCCAGTGCGAACAGTTCCCCCAGCAGCATCAGCATCTCAACGGCGCTCCAGCTCTTGCAGTTTCAATCCAACCCACCACAGCAACGCAATCGTGCCAAATGGGATCAGACAAAGAAGGCACCAGTATTTGTTGATCCCGAAAAACGGCAATATCTTCACCATCGGAATGATGGTTAGCGCAGACAGGATCAGCCACCAGATGCCACCCATTATTCGGTCTCCTGCTTTTCATCCCCCGGCAGAATGTAATTCGCACCTTCCCACGGTGACATGAAGTCAAACTGACGGTATTCCTGCACCAGACTGACAGGTTCGTAGACCACGCGCTTTTGCGCCTCATCGTACCGCACCTCGGTATAGCCGGTGGTCGGGAAGTCCTTGCGCAGAGGGTGGCCGCGAAAACCATAGTCAGTCAGGATACGCCGCAGGTCCGGGTGACCCGAGAACAGGATCCCGAACATATCGAATACTTCACGCTCGAACCAGTTGGCCGAGGGGTGAACGTCCACGATCGAGGGCACCATGTCCTCTTCACGGATGGACACCCGCAGGCGGATACGCTGGTTCTGGTACATCGACAGGAAGTGATAGACCACGTCGAACCGTTTGACCCGTTCGGGGTAGTCGACGCCAGTAATATCAACCAGTGATGAGAACTTGCAGTTCTGATCGGATTTCAGAAACTCCACGAACTCCACCAGGTTTGACGGGGCAACATCGATATTCAGTTCGCCATGGGTCACATCCCAGGACAGAACACAATCGGCCCGTTTCAGCTCCAACTGCGCGCCGAGTTCCTTGAGTGCGTCGCTCATCAGCTCTCTCCTCAGCGTACGATGGTGCCGGTGCGGCGGATTTTGCGTTGCAGCTGCATCAGGCCGTACAGCAGCGCCTCAGCCGTCGGAGGGCAGCCGGGGACGTAGATATCGACCGGCACGACACGGTCACAGCCGCGTACCACTGAATAAGAATAGTGATAGTAACCACCGCCATTGGCACAGGACCCCATTGAGATCACATAGCGCGGCTCGGGCATCTGGTCATAGACCTTGCGCAGCGCCGGGGCCATCTTGTTGGTCAGAGTACCGGCCACGATCATCACGTCGGATTGACGCGGAGAGGCGCGCGGGGCGATGCCGAACCGTTCCGCGTCATAACGCGGCATCGAGGTGTGCATCATCTCAACCGCGCAGCAGGCCAGACCAAAGGTCATCCAGTGCAACGAGCCGGTACGGGCCCAGTTAATAATGTCTTCGGTCGAGGTCAGAAGGAACCCTTTGTCCTGCAACTCGGCATTCAGGGCCTGGGTGGCGACTTCCTTGTCGACGCCGGCGGTGTTTGCGCCCGTCATCACTCCCATTCCAGGGCCCCTTTCTTCCATTCATAGGCAAAGCCAATGGTCAGCACTGCCAGGAACACCATCATCGACCAGAACCCCACATCACTGATGTCCTTGAACCCGACGGCCCATGGGAACAGGAAGGCGATTTCCAGATCGAAGATGATGAAAAGAATCGAGACCAGATAGAATCGGACGTCGAATTTCATCCGCGCATCGTCGAAGGCGTTGAACCCACATTCATATGCGCTGACCTTTTCGGGGTCGGGATTGCGGACGGCCAGAACCACAGCCGCAAGAATCAGGACGATTCCAAGGCCTACGGCAACGGCAAGAAACACCAGGATCGGGAGATACTCCCGCAACAGGTCTTCCACGAATAGCTCCTTTCCTGCGCGTGCCCCAAAAGGGTGCGCCGTCAATTGGCGTGTTGACTGGACATTCTCTATCCGCGCGGGGTCAGAGGGTCAACCGAACACAACCACGCACCGGCGCATTATTCGGAACAAATCGGGACAGATTTCCAACTGGTTTTGCGATTGTCGACTTTCGAGCAACAGATGCTAAACCTAAGTTTTCCATGCAGGTTTTCTTTTTTCGAAAAACGCTTCGATCCCCTCGTGGGCCTCGTCCGTTTCCCAGCGATCGACCAGCGCCTGAATCGTCTGGTCGATCACGTTGTCATCAATTCCAGGACCAAGTGTCCCGATCAGTTGCTTGGCCGATGCAACCGCGCCGGGGGCGCAGGACAAATATGGCACCACTTCGGCTTCGACCGCGCCCGCCAGATCATCTGACGGCACCGCCTTTGCAAGAAGTCCAAGCTCCACCGCCTCGGACGCGTCAAACAATCGTGCGGACATGAACACGCGCCTCGCCCGCGCTTCACCCATCCGGGCTATTACATATGGCCCGATCGTGGCCGGGATCAGACCCAGACGAGTCTCGGTCAGTCCCATTTTCAGGCTGTTCACGCCAATTGCCACATCGCATACAGATGCCATCCCTACACCGCCACCAAAAGCATTGCCCTGCAACGCGCCGATCAGCGGTTTGGGCAAGGTATTCAACGCCTGCAACATCTCGGCCAGTTTGCGCGCCTCAGCAAACCGGGTGTCGGGATCAGCCGCCATCTGGGCCTGCATCCATCCCAGGTCGCCCCCCGCGCAAAACGTCTTGCCCGCGCCGGTCAAAACCACGACCCGCACCGCATCATCCCCGGCAAGACGTTTAGCAGCCTCAGTCAGTTCAGAAATCATCTGTGCAGACATGGCGTTGTGTTTTTCTGGACGGTTAAGTGTCAGCGTCGCGACACCGCGTTCATCAGTCACCAATGAGATCGTTTCGAACATGCCTTGCCCTTATTCCTGCCTCATGGCGCGCGCCATTGTCGCCGCCTCCTCAATAACCGCGAGGTCAAGCCCGGTCTCGTATCCTAGCCGCTCAAGATGCGCAGCCAGCGCCTCGGTCGCCACGTTTCCGGCAGCCCCCGGCGCATAGGGGCATCCCCCCAGACCGCCAACCGCTGCATCGAACACCCGCACGCCCAGCGCCAACGAGGCGTCGACGTTGTCTATGGCGCGCCCTGACGTGTCATGGAAATGCCCCGCCAATCGGGTTACGGGCACCCGTTCGCGAACGGCCAAAAGCATATGTGCAATCGAGTCCGGCGTCGCCTGACCAATCGTATCGCCCAGCGAAATTTCATAACACCCGTGCGAGAACAGCAGATCCGCGACTTCGGCCACTTTTTCCGGCGGCGTAGGACCGTCATAGGGGCAGTCGGTCACGCAAGAGACATAGCCGCGCACCGGCAAATCGATGTGACGCGCGGCTTCGAGGATCGGCACGAACCGCTCTATCGATTCCTCAATTGTCGCGTTGATATTCGCTTTCGAGAAACCCTCCGACGCCGATGCAAATACTGCAATCTCGTCGGCTTTCGCAGCAAGCGCATCCTCATATCCGCGCATGTTGGGGGTCAACGCCGCATAGCGAATGCCGTCTGCACGGGTGATACCCGCCAGAACTTCGCCGCTGCCCGCCATCTGTGGCACCCATTTAGGTGAGACAAAGCTGGCAACCTCGATCCGGCTGAAACCAGCACGGCTCAGACAATCGACCAACGCGACCTTGCTGGCGACCGGAATTTCGCGTGCCTCGTTCTGCAACCCGTCGCGCGGGCCAACTTCAAAAATTTCAACGCGGTCGCCCATTATTCCCTCCGAAGTTCTTTTAATCACACCGGGATTGCCGGATCACTCGACTTCTTCCAACCTCACCAGTGCCGCGCCGGCTTCAACCTGACTGCCCGCGTCGGTCAGCACCTCCGCCACGACACCATCGCGCGCCGCAAGCAACGAATGCTCCATCTTCATGGCTTCCAGAATGGCCATCCGGTCACCTTCTTTGACCGCTTGACCTGCTTTCGCAAAGACGGCCTTGACCAACCCCGGCATCGGCGCCTCGATCACGTTGACATCACCGGTGGCACTGGTGTCGCGGTCAAGCGGATCAACAATTCCAAAAACCGTCCCGTTGGCGCCAAAAACCGTAGCGACCGAACCGGAGATTGCAACCCGAGGCAACTTCATACCTCCTAAGCACCAGACACCATCACTCCGCTCTGCAACAAACCGGGTATCGTCGATTGTCCAGTTTTGCAGATCAGGAGATTGCACCTGAACATCCAGATTCACAACGTCACCGCCCCAAGTTAATTGAACAGCGCGATGCAACGGTGCCCAGAGGGCGAAGCCGCTGACATCCTGAGTATCCGTCAACTGAGACGCAGCCATCGCAGCGGCGATTGTCTGTATCGGTTCAGGCGAAACCTCCTGCACCAGTGAATCAAGATCTCGGGCAATAAGCCCGGTATCCACGTCCCCCGAAGCAAAGCCATTGTGCCGCGCCAGTTCACCCAGGAACGCCAGATTTGTGACGGTGCCTGCGACCTCGGTTCCGGACAATGCGCGGCTTAACGACGCCAAGGCGACCTCACGCGTTGGACCGTGCACGATAACCTTGGCAATCATGGGATCATACCAGGGGCTGATCGTATCACCGGCCCGAACACCGCTGTCGGCGCGACACGTTTTCGGAAACTCCAGATGCGTCAGTGTTCCGGTGGCAGGCAAAAAGCCCTTTGGCACGTCTTCTGCATAAAGCCGCGCTTCGAAAGCATGACCTGAAATCGCCAATTCCTCTTGCCGCGCGGGCAAGCGTTCCCCTGAGGCAACCCGCAGCTGCCAGTCGACCAGATCTATGCCGGTGATCGCCTCGGTAACGGGGTGTTCCACCTGCAATCGAGTGTTCATTTCCATGAACCAGAAGCGGTCCGGACGTAATCCGTCCGAGGCATCGACGATGAACTCAACCGTCCCTGCCCCCTTGTACCCGATCGCCTCGGCCGCGCGCACACCGGCCTGCCCCATCGCCTCACGCATCTCGGTCGTCATGCCGGGGGCCGGGGCTTCTTCGATCACTTTCTGATGTCGCCGTTGCAGCGAACAGTCACGTTCAAACAGATGGACCGCGTTTGTACCGTCGCCGAAAACCTGCACTTCAATGTGACGCGGTTTGGCGACGAATTTCTCGACCAACACGGCGTCGTTACCAAACGCTGTGCGTGCCTCACCCCGTGCACTGTCCAAAGCCGCTGCGAAATCCTCGGGCCTTTCCACAAGGCGCATGCCTTTGCCGCCACCGCCGGCAACTGCCTTGATCAACACCGGATAGCCGATAGCATCAGCAGCTCCGGCAAGGTGTTCGTCGTCCTGATTGTCACCGTGGTATCCGGGAACCACCGGAACTCCAGCCTGTTCCATCAGCACCTTAGCCGCGTCCTTAAGGCCCATCTTGCGAATCGCTGCCGCCGAGGGGCCGATGAAGGTCAGACCCGCAGCCTCAACAGCATCCACGAAATCGGGGTTTTCAGACAGAAAGCCATAACCGGGGTGAATTGCCTGCGCGCCGGTATCGAGCGCGGCCTGAATGATCACATCCCCCTTCAGATAACTTTCAGCCGGTGCCGCACCACCGATATGCACCGCCTCATCCGCCATTTGAACGTGCTTGGCGGCGGCGTCAGCGTCCGAATAAACGGCCACGCAGGAGACGCCCATCTTCTGAGCCGTTTCCATCACCCGGCAGGCAATCTCGCCCCGGTTGGCAATCAGGATTTTATTGAACATGCTTAACTTTTCCTTCCCCGGCGGAATCCTTCAAAGAAGGGTTTTGCCAAAAGAACTTTCTCAGAAAATTCTCCATCGCGGTCACATCCTGAACACGCCGAAACGTGTCTTTTCGATGGGTGCATTCAAGGCTGCGCTCAGCGAAAGCGCCAACACATCACGACTTTTGCGCGGATCGATGATGCCATCATCCCATAGACGCGCGGATGCGTAGAGGGGATGCGATTGCTCCTCAAACATTTCCAGCGTCGGGCGTTTGAATTCGGCCTCTTCCTCAACCGACCATGTGCCGCCCTGCCGTTCGATGCCGTCTCGTTTGACGGTGGCCAGTACACCTGCCGCCTGTTCTCCACCCATGACCGAGATTCGAGAATTCGGCCATGTCCACAAGAACCGGGGCTGATAGGCGCGGCCCGCCATGCCGTAGTTCCCGGCCCCGAAAGAGCCGCCCACCAACATCGTAATCTTGGGCACCGAGGTCGTCGCCACGGCGGTCACCATCTTGGCCCCGTGCCGTGCGATGCCCTCGTTCTCGTATTTACGCCCAACCATGAACCCGGTGATGTTCTGCAGGAACACAAGAGGGATTTTGCGCTGCGAACATAGCTCGACAAAGTGCGCGCCCTTTTGCGCGGCCTCTGAAAACAGCACGCCGTTATTGGCGATGATCCCAACCGGGCAGCCTTTGACATGGGCAAACCCTGTCACGAGTGTGTCGCCAAAGCGCGGCTTGAATTCGTCGAAACGCGATCCATCAACCAGCCGGGCGATCACTTCACGAATGTCATAAGGAGTGCGCAGATCAGCCGGGACAACCCCTAGGATTTCCTCGGGGTCATATGCCGGGTCTTCGGGGCTGGCCCAATCCACCGTCTGCGGCCTGCGTCGGTTCAGCGATCCAACCGCGCGGCGCGCCAGTGCAAGCGCGTGGGCGTCATCCTCGGCCAGATAATCGGCCACACCGGACAAACGGGTGTGGACGTCACCGCCACCCAGGTCCTCGGAGCTGACAACCTCACCTGTTGCGGCCTTGACCAAGGGCGGACCGGCCAGAAAGATCGTGCCCTGCTCCTTGACGATGATCGTCACGTCCGACATCGCGGGCACATAAGCGCCGCCCGCCGTACAAGACCCCATGACAACCGCGATCTGAGGGATGCCCTTTGAGCTCATCCGCGCCTGATTGTAGAAGATGCGGCCAAAATGGTCTCGGTCTGGAAAGACCTCATCCTGATTGGGCAAGTTCGCGCCGCCACTATCGACCAGATAGATGCAGGGCAGATTGTTTTCCTCGGCAATCTCCTGCGCGCGCAGGTGTTTCTTGACCGACATCGGATAATAGGTGCCGCCCTTAACGGTGGCGTCGTTGCAGACCACCATGACCTCCAGCCCCTGCACCCGGCCAATACCGGCAACAACCCCGGCGGACGGAGCTGCATCGCCGTACATCCCATGCGCCGCCGTTGCACCAATTTCCAAAAACGGAGACCCAGGGTCCAGCAGGTTCGCAACCCGACGGCGGGGCAGCATCTTGCCGCGCGATTCATGGCGTGCGCGTGATTTCTCGCCACCACCCATGCGGGCCGCTTCGGCAGCAGCAGAGATTTGGGCAAGCGCATCGAGATGCGCTGCGCGGTTTGCCTTGAAGCCCTCAGAAGTAGGCATAGCTTTGGATGTGAGCTTCATTCAGCCACCTCGATTTTGAATAAACGGTTTGCCAACGGAAGAACGCCCCAGATTGTTACGATAAGAACGCTTACGATTTTTAGCGTACCGAGCAGAAATCCGGGCCAGTTAAACAATTCGCGCAGTTCCTGAACGGTTTTGCCACCTCCTTCGAAATCAAACGAATAGGAAACGGCAAAGGCGCAAGCAAAGCAGACAACCCAATAAACAAACGTTGAAAACGCAGTCACACGGAGTTTCTCGTTGCAATTTATGCAGTGTACGAATTTGACACCAACGTCCGTACCATAAGCGGTCCCCCACATTTTCCAACTCGGCAATAGAGTGGTGCAGTTTGGGCATCGTAGGCCGCTTATGCGATCAGAAATGCTCATTAAGACACTTCCCCTGCCGCCAGCGCCTTCAATTCCTTCCGGATCACCTTCCCGGTCACTGTCATCGGCAGTTCCTCAAGAAACGCGACTTCACGTGGATAGGAATACTGCGCCAGACGGTCCTTGACCCATTCCTGCAACTCAGCGCCAGACGCCTCGCCCCCCGGTTTCAGCACGACATAAGCCTTGACGATCTCGGTCCGCAGCGGGTCGGGCTTGCCGACCACGCCCACCGTCGCCACCGCCGGGTGCGTCAGCAGGCAATCTTCGATCTCGGCCGGACCGATGCGGTATCCAGCGGACGTTATCACGTCATCATCCCGACCCACGAAACGCAGATAGTCGCCTTCCCACACGCCACGATCGCCGGTAATCAGCCAGTTACCCCGGAATTTCTCGGCCGTTGCCTCAGGTCGGTTCCAGTATTCCAGCAGCATCGAGGCCGAACCGCGCCGGATGGCCACATCGCCCTCTTCCTCTGTCGGATTACCGTCATCGTCGATCACCGCCACCTCATGCCCCGGCACCGGCTTGCCGATGCAGCCGGGCTGCACCGGGAAATCCCGGGCGCAGGAAGAGACGACCATATTGCATTCGGTCTGACCGTAGAATTCGTTGATCGTCAGGCCGAAAGCCTTTTCCCCCCAAGCCAGCATTTCGGCGCCCAGCGGCTCACCGCCCGAAGCGACAGAGCGCAGGCCCGGAATGGACTGGTCCGCAGCCTTGAGCATCCGCAATGCAGTCGGCGGGAAGAAAACGTTGCGCACACCGCCGCGTTCGATCACTTCGGCGCAGGCCTCAGGCGTGAATTTCTCCAACCTCGCGGCAACAACCGGAACGCCCAGCGCCAAGCCCGGCATCAGCACGTCGAACAATCCACCGATCCAGGCCCAGTCGGCAGGTGTCCACAAGCAATCACCGTCCTGCAGGTGATTGTGACTGATCGAAACGCCGGGCAGATGGCCGGTCAGCACCCGATGACCGTGCAAGGCACCCTTTGGACTGCCCGTTGTCCCGGAGGTATAGATCAGCACTGCAGGGTCTTCGGAGCTGGCATCGGCGAATGGCACCGGCTCACCAGCTTCACCGATTTCAGCTGCGATCAACGGGGTGGCCAGATCCGTCAGCATGGCGGCGCCCTCGGCGTCGGTCAGCACAAATTGGGCACCCGCATCGCCAACGCGGGACTTCAGGGCGTCCCGTTTGAACAGTTTGAACAAGGGAACCGAAATCGCTCCGATTTTCCAGATCGCAAGATGGGCCGCCGCACACCAGCGTGACTGGCTGAGCAACACACCAACCCGATCACCGGGCTGCACCCGCTGCAGCAGCGCGCGAGCGATTCCATCCGTCATGTCTGACAGCTGGCCATAGGTGACCTGCCTGAAACTACCTTCCGTCAGATCAATCAGTGCAACTTGCTGTTTCGGCTTGGACAGGCATTGGCTTGCCATATTCAGCCGATCAGGCACATCCCAGCCGCCCGCTGAATGCAATCCGGGTATGCGCTCAGAGCGAGGCATGGCGAATTCCCCTTATTTCATTGGGCGCTTCGGGTCGAGTCGAATGGAACTCACAGCACTCGTTTTGACACAGATCAGAGAGAGGATGTTGCGCATGGCGCAATGCGTGTGTGTTAACGAAACCAAAGGCTTGAAGATGAACAAGAAACTCGCCGCATTCACTCTGTCCACTGCGCTCGTCGCCCTTGCAGCACCCGCGTTTGCGCAATCGAAAGGCGACTGGACGGCCAGTATCGGTCTTGGATACCTCAACCCCAAATCCGACAACGGCACGGTCCTTGGCCAAAGCACGGATATCAGCTCGGATACCCGCCCGATCTTCACCGTCGAATACTTTATTCAGGACAATCTGGGGATCGAGTTGCTGGCTGCCACTCCGTTCAAGCATGACATCACGCTCGGCGGCAGCATTGACGCAGGCAGCGTCAAACAACTGCCGCCCACCCTGTCGCTGAACTATCACTTCCCCACCAACAGCGCTTGGAAACCGTACGTCGGCGCCGGCTTGAACTACACCACCTTCTTCGACGAAGAGCTCCCCGGCCTCAAGATCGACGACTCGTTCGGCGTGTCGCTGCAGGTTGGCCTGGACTATATGATCAACGATGACAACGGTGTTCGGCTGAACGTCCGCTGGTTCGATATCGACTCGGATGTCACGCTTAACGGACGCAACATCGGCAAAGCCGAAATCGATCCGTGGCTGATTGGCGTGTCCTACGTCCATCGCTTCTGATCCTTTCACCGAAACGCCCCGCAGTTCCCTCGGCTGCGGGGCGTTTCACGCTCAGAGCATTTCGTTCATCAATTCGCGCCCGATCAGCATCCGGCGAATTTCACTGGTACCCGCACCGATCTCCATCAGCTTGGCGTCACGGAATATGCGGCTGACGGCAGCGTCCGACAGGAATCCGGCCCCACCCATCGCCTGCACGGCCTGATGCGCCTGAGTCATCGCCTGCTCCGAAGCGTACAGACAGCAGGCCGCCGCATCCTGGCGCGTGACATCGCCCCGGTCACAGGCCTTGGCCACTTCGTAGATATAGGCCCGTGCAGAATTCATGGCCGTGTACATATCCGCGATCTTACCCTGCATCAGCTGAAAGGTTCCGATCGGCTTGCCGAACTGCTTGCGTTCGGCCAGATACGGCATGATCTCGTCCAAACAAGCCGCGATGATGCCGGTTCCGATGCCTGCAAGCACCACCCGCTCGTAATCCAGCCCGGACATCAGAACGGCAACACCCTTGCCCTCTTCGCCCAGCACATTCTCGAACGGCACCTCCACATCCTCAAAGATCAGTTCAGCCGTGTTCGACCCACGCATACCCAACTTGTCGAAATGGGGAGAGGTCGAGAACCCCTTCATCTCTTTTTCGACCAAAAAGGCCGTGATGCCTTTCGAACCGGCCTCGGGGTCGGTCTTGGCATAGACCACCAGCGTATCGGCATCCGGGCCATTGGTGATCCAGTACTTGTTGCCATTCAGGCGGTAGTGGTCATTGCGCTTTTCGGCGCGCAGCTTCATTGACACCACATCCGACCCGGCCGAAGGTTCGGACATCGCCAACGCGCCCACATGTTCACCAGAAACGAGGCGCGGCAGATATTTCTGCTTTTGCTCTTCGTTGCCGTTCAACTTGATCTGGTTCACGCAGAGGTTGGAATGCGCACCATATGAAAGCGAAACCGAAGCCGAGGCGCGCGCAATCTCTTCCACCGCAATGGTGTGGGCCAGATAGGACATACCGGCACCGCCATATTCTTCGGGCACGGTTACGCCCAACAGCCCCAGCTCGCCCATTTCCTTCCAAAGCTCGTTGGGAAATTCGTTGCTGGCATCGATCTCGGCGGCCATCGGCTTGACCCTCTCCTGCGCCCAGCGGTGTACCATTTCACGCAGGGCGTTCACATCTTCACCCAGATCGAATTGCATTGTCGCAGTGAACATCCCCGCTCTCCTCCCGGAATTAATGAACATCTGTTCAAATAAATTGGCACGGACAGCGCGGTGGGTCAAGCACAGTAATTGCACCCGGTCGCGGCCAAGGAGTGCAAATGCACCGAACACTCATCAATTACTAAAAATGAATTCGACTAACCGACCAAAATCACTCAATTTTAATCCAGAGCCATCGAGTCACAGGATTGTCGAAACTTTTGACAGCGAAACCGCTAACCGACCCGGATAGCGCGTTTCTGAAGGCAAGCAGGCAAACACGGCGTCCAAGACAATCGCCAACTCAGGTCCGGCAATGGTGCCGTTACAGACACTGACACACGATTATGCGCATTCCGGTCCACTCCCGCCCAACGAGCGGCAATGCTGCTCCCTTTCACCAACTACCATCCCGGCAGGCAAGCAGAAGAAAAACATCGTAGAATGGTGGCAACAAAAAAACACTCTGGGCGACATCACCAGAACCTGCGGCTGCGGCGCTCAGGATTGATAAACCGCACCCACTTCGGCACGAATAATGCGCGCGATCAGGCTGCAATCCTCCAGCGTAAAGGTCAGCGGAACGCGCATGTCCATGATGCCGCCCAGAACGCGGTCACTTTCGGGCATCTGCTCGCTTTCTGCATAGCGCCAGCTGTCATAGCGTGACGTGAAGCCGGTGGGCTCTGCCCCGCCAAACCACTTGAGTTCGACCCCGCGCGCAGCACAACGGCGGATGACCTCTGAAATGCGCTCGGCAGCCCAGTCCAACAAAAGAAACTGAATGGAAGAGCCGACATAGGTTTCAGCCTCGGGCCTTTCCACAACAGTCAATCCGGGCGTACCGCGCAATCCGTTTTCGATCACTTGGTAGCGTTCGTTCCATCGCGCGACCTGCGCATCAAGGTCGCGTAGCTGAGGTCGCAGGATCGCAGCCCGTAAATTGTCCATTCGTCCCGAAATATTCGGAGTGTGGTATTTGATCCGGTCAAAGACCTCTGACGGGGGAGCAGCCAGATGGCGTTCATACAGCATATATGACCCGGACAGCATGATGGCTTTGGCCGCCAACTCTTCGTCATCAGTGACAAGCAGACCACCCTCACCCGAATTCACGTGCTTGTAGGTCTGGCAAGAGTAACAGCCGATTGCGCCGCTGCGCCCGGACGGCACACCGTTCCAAGCGGCCCCCATGGTGTGGGCACAATCCTCGATCACAGTGACGCCCGCCGCATCACAAATCTGCATTAACCTGTCCATGTCGCACAGATGTCCGCGCATATGGCTCAGCATCAGGACCTTGGACTGCCCAAGCTTGGATTGCAGATCGTCTAGGTCAATGGTCAGGTTTTCGGTTACGCCGACAAACACCGGCTTCGCCCCGACCGAGGCGATGGCCCCCGGAACCGGTGCAAGCGTAAATGCGTTGGTCAGGACGGGATCACCCGGCTTCACGCCAACCGCGCGCAAGGCCGTTGCCAGCGCATAACCGCCTGAAGCCACAGCCAGACAATACTTTGACCCAAGCTGTGCCGCGAATTCCTGCTCCAGCAAGGCTGTTTCACCCAATTCGCCAGGTGCCACATTGTAGCGGTGCAAACGGCCATGGCGAAGCACGGCCATCGCCGCGTCGATCGCGTCATCCGGGATAGGTTCCTGCTGGGTAAAACTGCCGGTGAATTTCTCTGTCATGGCCCTGTTGTGAAGCCGGGCGCAGGCCGGGTCAAGGCAACAATCGCCTGTCAGGCCGCTGCACCGATCAGGTCCGGCACCAATCCCGGCAAATCGTCAAAATGATCCAGCAATGCCTCTGGCTCCAACGCAGCCATATTGTCGCCCGAGGGACCAAATGTCACCAGTACCGAGGGCACACCTGCAGCCCGTGCCGTATTCCGGTCGGTATCCGAATCCCCAATCAGCACACATCGCGCCGGATCACCGCCCGCACGCCGCGCCGCTTCGCGCAGCGGTTCGGGGTCAGGCTTGCGCACGGGCAGAGTGTCTGCGCCAACCAGCGATGCGAAACTGTCCCGCACCCCCATCTGTTTCAACAACTGATGCGCCAGTGCTTCGGGTTTGTTCGTACAAATACCCACGCCGTAACCTGCGGACTTCAGTTTTTCGACCGCGTCCATCGCACCCGGATAGAAGCTTGTGTGAATGTCGATGGCTTCGGAATATGCATCCAGCAACACGGGATAATAGGTGTGGACAGTCTCGATGTCATAGGCCCCCACGCGCTCAAGACCGTGGGTCAGCATCATGCGACCGCCGCGCAAAGCGATCCCGGCATCCTGCCCGTGCACAAGAACGTCACCATATCCCATCTGCCGAAAACAGTGGTTTGCTGCGGCCAGCAAATCCCCGGACGTGTCCGCCAATGTCCCATCCAGATCAAAGATGACCGTCCCCATGTTAGCTCCTTGCTCGGCGAGTTTTCGCCATACCGTGTTGCAAACGGCAATCTTGTTTGATCGCCGAACCGCTTGCGACTTTGCCCCCAGCGGATAAAACGGACAGCGACAAAACAAAAGAGAAATCATTTTCATGAGTACTGCCCTTGTCATTCTGGCCGCCGGAAAAGGCACAAGAATGAATTCGGAAATTCCAAAGGTTCTACACCCCATTGCCCATGCCCCCATGCTGGTGCATGCCATGCGGGCTGGTGCCGTTCTGTCGCCGGAGCGCACAGTTGTAGTAACCGGACACGGCGCCGATGCCGTCGGCAAGGCTGCGATGTCCGAGGACGAGACGGCACAGGTCGTTCGGCAAGAGGAACAGCTGGGCACCGCTCATGCGGTCGCACAAGCACGTGCAGCGCTGGAAGGTTTTGAAGGCGACGTGGTCGTCCTTTACGGGGATACGCCATTCCTGCAACCCGAAACACTGGAACGCATGATTGCGGCGCGTTCTCGGGACGATTTGGTCATTCTCGGTTTCGAAGCGGCTGACCCCGCCCGATATGGGCGACTTGTAATGCAGGGTGACACGCTGGAGCGGATCGTAGAATTCAAGGATGCAACGGACGAAGAACGCCGGATAACCTTTTGCAATTCCGGCCTTTTGGCCTGCGACGCAGCAACATTGTTTTCTCTGATCGATGCGGTTGGAAACGACAATGCCTCCGAAGAATACTACCTGACCGATGTTGTTGAGATCGCCCGCAGCCGCGGATTGAACGTCACGGCCGTCGCGTGCGACGAGGCCGAGACGCTGGGCGTCAATTCGCGTGCCGATCTGGTGGCTGCTGATGCGGTGTTTCAATCCCGCGCGCGTACCGAACTGCTGGAACTGGGCGTTACACTAATGGCCCCCGAAACCGTTTATCTGGCCGCAGACACCGTTATCGGAAGAGACACGGTTATCGAACCCAACGTGGTGTTCGGCCCCGGCGTCACTGTCGAAAGCGGTGCAACGATCCGGGCGTTCTCGCACCTTGAAGGATGCCACGTCAGCCGTGAGGCAATTGTCGGACCCTATGCCCGCCTGCGCCCCGGTGCAGAACTGGCCGAAGGTGCGCGTATCGGCAATTTTGTCGAGATCAAGAACGCAGAAATTGGCGAAGGCGCAAAGGTCAATCACCTCAGCTATATAGGTGATGCCTCGGTTGGTGCTGCAACAAATATCGGGGCGGGCACTATTACCTGCAACTATGACGGCGTCATGAAGCACCGCACAGAGATCGGGCAGAACGTATTTATCGGCTCGAATACCATGCTGGTCGCCCCGGTTTCGCTGGGCGACGGTGCAATGACTGCAACCGGAACTGTGGTGACCAAGGATGTGGGGGCCGACGCTTTGGCGGTCGCGCGTCCACGGCAGGAAAACAAACCGGGCTATGCGCGTAAATTGTTTGATATGTTAAAGGCGAAAAAGGCTCGCCGCGATAAAGGGGCCTGAACGATGTGTGGAATTGTCGGAGTACTGGGGCAGCACGAAGCCGCGCCCATTCTTGTCGAAGCGCTGAAACGGCTGGAATACCGCGGCTATGACAGCGCAGGTATCGCAACCGTGAATGACGGGGCGCTGGGACGACGCAGGGCCGTAGGCAAGCTGGTCAACCTGAGCGACTTGCTTGTTCACGACCCGCTGCCCGGAAAATCCGGGATCGGGCACACCCGCTGGGCTACACACGGGGCGCCATCGGTCACAAACGCGCATCCCCATCGCGCCGGGCCGGTAGCCGTCGTGCATAACGGTATTGTCGAAAACTACCGCGAACTGCGCGCTGAGCTTGCTGAAAACGGGATCGGATTCGAGACCGAGACGGATACCGAAACCGTCGCATTGATGGCCGAGCATTACATGAATTCTGGCATGCCTGCGGTCGAGGCGGCTTTTACCACAATCGACCGTCTGGAAGGCGCATTTGCGCTGGCGTTTCTGTTCGATGCCGAGGATGATCTGATCGTTGCCGCCCGCAAGGGCTCACCGCTGGCAATCGGGCATGGGGATGGTGAAATGTTCGTGGGGTCGGACGCGATCGCGCTGGCACCTCTGACGGACAGGATCACCTATCTTGAGGAAGGCGACCGCGCGGTTTTGACCCGTACTTCGCTGGAAATCCGCAACGAAAAGGGTGAACTGGCCAATCGCGAGATGCGCAAGATCAAGCTGGATCAGTCGCGCACCGACAAAGGTGGCCACAAACACTTCATGGCCAAGGAGATTGCGGAGCAACCGGTTGTGGTCGCCCAGGCGATCCGGTCTTATCTGCCGACGGGAACCGACAGGGTTCAGTTTGCGGATGTGGATCTGGACTTCACCAAGCTGGACCGACTGACAATGGTGGCTTGCGGGACGGCGTTTTATGCCTGCCTCACCGCCAAATACTGGTTCGAACAACTTGCCGGGATGCCGGTCGAAGTCGATATTGCAAGCGAGTTCCGTTACCGTGAACCCCCGATCCCGGGCCGTACGCTTGCACTGTTCGTCAGTCAATCCGGCGAAACCGCCGATACGCTGGCCGCGCTTCGCTATTGTGAGGGCAAAGCGGACAAAATCGTATCCGTGGTCAATGTACCCGAAAGCTCTATCGCGCGGGAAAGCGATATCGCATTGCCCATCCATGCCGGTGTCGAAATTGGAGTTGCCTCGACCAAGGCGTTCACCTGCCAGTTAAGCGTCCTGTTGATGCTAGCGCTCAAGGCCGCCGCAGATCGCGGCACATTGTCTGATGAGGAACTGGCAGATCACGCCGCCGCCTTGCGCGGCCTGCCATCCGCGCTGAATGCAGCGCTGGATCAAAATCGTGCGATCCGCAAGGCCTCACAACGACTGAGCGAGGCGCGCGATGTGCTGTTCCTTGGGCGCGGGCTGATGTATCCGCTCGCACTGGAGGGGGCGCTGAAACTCAAGGAAATCAGCTATATCCATGCCGAAGGTTATGCCTCGGGCGAGTTGAAACACGGCCCCATCGCCCTGATCGACAAACACATGCCGGTCGTCGTCATGGCACCGCGTGATACGGTCTTTGACAAGACCGTGTCGAACATGCAGGAGGTGATGGCGCGCAAGGGCAAGGTCATTCTGGTTTCCGATGACGAAGGGATTGCGGATGCCGAAGACGGCGTATGGACAACCATCCGAATGCCGCATGTACACCCCAGCCTGACGCCGATCCTGTACGCGGTCCCTGCCCAATTACTGGCCTATCATACCGCGGTTGCCAAAGGCACCGATGTCGATCAACCTCGTAATCTGGCAAAATCTGTTACGGTGGAATAGGAAATGGCCAAACAATTCCCTTCTCTGGAAGAGGCGCACACTAAATTCATCTCGGAACAGCACCTCTTTTTTACCGGATCGGCCGGGTTTGACGGTCGGGTGAACATCTCTCCCAAGGGAATGGACAGCCTGAGGGTCATGGGGCCTAACCGAATTTTGTGGATGAACCTGACCGGCAGTGGGAATGAAACTGCCGGGCACTTGCTGGAAAATGACCGAATGACGCTGATGTGGTGTTCGTTCACCACTCGGCCGCTCATCCTGCGCGCATACGGTACAGCTCGGACCGTGCACGCCGATGACACCGACTGGCAGGAACTGTCAGGACATTTCCCGAACCATCGCAGCGCTAGACAAATCTATGATGTAGCCATCGACGTGGTTCAGACCTCTTGCGGCTATGCAGTGCCTTTCATGGACTTCCGGGAGGATCGGGACACGATGCAGAAATGGGTGGACGGCAAGTCCGACAAGGATATTCGCACCTATTGGGCTGAAAAAAACCAGACGACAATCGATGGCAAGCCCACCGGCGTTCCCGTCTGAGGCTTCAGAATGGCAAACAAATACCTCGACCAGATCAAAGCCCATTCCGATCCCGAAAAAGCTGCCCAGATGGAGGCTTATCACAAAGTCAGCCGCCCTTACCTTGGCGTTTCCAACCCGGTTCTCAACGATCTGAGCAAATCGTGGCGGCAATCACTGGATGTTAACCAACGGGTTGAGTTGGCAGATGCTCTGTGGAAAACGAACATTCACGAGGCGCGTGTTGCCGCATCAAAGGTACTGACGCAGGCGCGCATCCGCCCTGATGAGGCTGTTTGGGACCTGCTGCAAAGCTGGCTACCGGATTTCGACGCTTGGGCAATTGCTGATCATGCCTGCATGGCAATGCAGAAACGTCTGACCGCCGATCCTTCGCGTCTGGATCAGGTCGCAGACTGGACTGTTTCAGATCACATGTGGACAAGGCGTGCCGTACTTGTTGCGACCCTGCCCTGGACCAAACAAAACCACCCAAAACCTGCAGAGTTGAAACAACGCGCCTGCATTCTGGGCTGGGCCGCCACTTACGTTTCAGATCGCGACTGGTTTATCCAAAAGGCGGTGGCATGGTGGCTACGGGAACTGTCCAAACACGACGCTGACCGGGTCGTGGCTTTTTTGGACCGGCACGGGGAAAGCATGAAACCCTTTGCCCGCAAGGAAGCGGGCAAATACCTCAGGGATCAGTTGGAATAAACTTCCAGTTCGACCAATTCATCAAACGGTACCAGCAATGCGCGCATCGCCTCAACTGACAAGCGGCTTCCGCCGCCTTCCGGGCCCGGTGCGGGTACAAGCGTAACGTAGGCCTGCGCACCCGTCCTGGGCACGACTATCCTTCCATTGATCTCGCTTTGAACCAATGGTGTTTCCAGCCAGCGCCCGGGCGTATTGGGATCGCCCAATCCTGCAATTGTCTTTTTGGCCCCCTGCCATCCCGGAATGGCGGCCGCGACAGGCTGTTCCTCAACCTGATCCTCGACAGCCTGCTCTTCGACAACGGGTTCCGGTTGCTTCTCGCCACCATCGAACAGACGGCTCGATGTTGAACGGATGGCGTCGCAACCAGCAAGGAAAACGCAAAAGATCAAAAGGGTGTGTTTCATAACCGAACCCTACCGTTGCCTATGCGGGCTTGCCAGTCAAAATCGGCAGATCACCCTTGCCGCTGGCCCCCTGCCGCTTTACGTATTGCGAATGACTGCTCCGCTCATCGACCCGTTTGCCCGCGCTATCACCTATCTCCGCGTCTCCGTTACGGACCGCTGCGATTTCCGCTGCGTATATTGCATGTCCGAGAACATGACCTTTCTGCCCAAGAAAGAACTGCTGACGCTGGAAGAGCTGGATCGCATGTGCTCGACCTTTGTCCATCTGGGCGTGGAAAAACTGCGGATTACCGGTGGCGAGCCATTGGTGCGTCGTAACATCATGACGTTCTTCAACTCGATGACCCGGCATCTGGAAAGCGGCGCCCTGAAAGAATTGACGCTGACCACCAACGGATCTCAACTGTCCCGGTTTTCGGACGATCTGTATGCCGCGGGTGTTCGCCGCGTAAATGTATCCCTCGACACGCTGGACGATGACAAGTTCAGCCAGATCACCAGATGGGGGCGTCTACCGCAGGTCATGCGCGGAATTGACGCTGCGCAGAAAGCCGGGCTGAGAATCAAGATTAATGCCGTGGCCCTCAAAGGTTTCAACGAAGAGGAACTGCCCCGGATCACCGAATGGTGCGCCGAACGCGACATGGACCTGACCTGGATCGAGGTCATGCCGATGGGCGACATTGGCAATGAGGACCGTCTGGATCAGTACTGGTCGCTCAAGGATGTGCGTGCCGAGTACGAAAACCACTATCAGGTAACCGATCTGGCCGAGCGAACCGGCGGTCCGGCACGCTATGTACGGCTGGAAGAAACCGGTCAGAAGATCGGGTTTATCACACCTCTCAGCCACAATTTCTGCGAAAGCTGCAACCGCGTGCGCCTGACCTGCACCGGTGAGTTGTTCATGTGCCTCGGGCAAGAGGATATGGCCGACCTGCGCGGCGCATTGCGTGATCACCCCGACACGGAAGAGCCGCTTGAGAACGCGATCCGCGCTGCCATCTCCCACAAACCCAAGGGCCACGATTTCGACTATTCCCGCCAGCGTATTGACGGTCAGATGACCCGCCACATGAGCCATACAGGCGGCTGACATGTCTGACCCGGGCGGCCACCCGACGCTGCTTTACAAATCGTACTGCGCGATAACATCGTTGCTGGCCCCGATTGCCTGGAAGACCGTGCGCGGCAAACTGGAAACCGCCGGTGTTTCCAAAAACCGACAGCAGGAGCGTCTTGGCCATGCCAGCCTGCCCCGGCCCGAGGGCCGACTAATCTGGTTTCACGCTGCCAGCGTCGGCGAAAGCCTCTCGGTCCTGAGCCTCATTAAGCGAATGGGCCAGCGCCTGCCGGATGCAGAATTCCTGATCACATCCGGAACGCCTACCTCGGCTGAGCTCATTGCAAAGCGCCTGCCGCCACGAACCCGACATCAGTATCCGCCTTTGGATACCGCTGCCCCGGTTCGCCGGTTTCTCGACCATTGGCGCCCCGATGCCGGGATATTTGTCGAAAGTGAAATCTGGCCGCGCCTCATTGTTGAAAGCGCTGGAAAAGGTGTCCCGTTGGCACTGCTGAATGCGCGTTTGTCCGAAAAATCAGTCGCCGGCTGGAAAAAGCGCCGCAAGACTGCTGGTTTCATCCTCAGCCGGTTCCGCCTGTTCCTCACGCAGAACGACAAAACCGCCTCCAACCTGATCGAGATGGGGGCTGATTCAGCACACGTTCAGCCCGGCACAAACCTCAAAGCCATGTCGGACCCGCTTCCGATCGACCAGGCAACCCTTGCTGACATCCGCACTCAGATCGGCGAACGACCAGTCTGGATTGCCAGTTCGACGCATGCGGGCGAAGAAGATGTCATCCTTGCCGCGCATTCCACTTTGCTCAAACGCTGGCCGGATCTGCTCCTTCTTCTCATTCCCCGCCACCCCGAACGGCGCGGCGACGTCGTCAGCCTTATCGAAGCTGCCGGTCAATCCTTTGCATTGCGCACCGCCGGGCAAACCATCGAAGCGGACACACAGGTATATGTGGCCGATACCCTCGGCGAAACCGGCACATGGTATGCAGTGTGCCCTATCGTCTTCCTCGGCGGGTCCTTGAAGGAAATTGGTGGCCACAACCCGTTCGAACCAGCGCAGGCGGGGGCGGCGATTCTCACCGGGCCCGGGTACTTCAATTTCAGGGAAACCTTTGCTCCGTTAGTCGATAGCGGCGGCGCCAAAGAGGTGCGGACCTCCGAGGATCTGGCCGATGCAGTTGCCCACTGGCTAACTGATGACACAGCCCTTGCTACAGCGCGCGCTGCGTCACAAGGTTGCGTTGCCGATCAAAGCTCAGCCTTGGACGCCGTTGTCGGCACCCTCTGCACCCGCCTTGATCTCGCCTGACATTTGCCCCTTGCAAAGGGGATTCAGCTTCATCGGACCTAGAATACACCGGAGGAGTCGCGCAATGCGTGACGGGGGCAGCGCCCCCGCCCCGTCAAATATCACGCAGCTGGCATCCGTTGTTCGACAATTTCTGCCCACCAGCTACACCCGGCCGGGATGGCTTCGTCGTTGAAGTTGTACTCGGGATGGTGAACCATCGCAGTATCGCCGTTCCCGACTAGAATGTACGCACCCGGCCTTTCCTCGAGCATAAAGGCAAAGTCCTCGCCCCCCATGACCAAAGGTGCGTCTTCGCAATCGCCGGACACCGAACGCGCAACCTGTGCCGCGAAATCGGTCTGCTCGTCGCTGTTCACCATAACCGGGTACCCACGAATGTAATTCACGTCCGCCGTACCGCCGAAAGTGGCCGCGATACCGTTGCAGATTTCATTGATACGCTGTTCGGCAAGATCACGCATGTCCTTGCTCATGGTCCGCACGGTACCTTTGATCTGCACCTGCTGCGGGATCACGTTAAAGGCCTTGGACGAGGTTTCGAACGACGTCACGGACACAACGACCTGATCGATCGGGTCTGCGTTGCGTGATGCGATCGTCTGCAGGGCCAGTACGGCCTTTGCGGCAATAATGGTGGTATCTACGGTCTCATGCGGTTTGGCGGCATGACCGCCCCGCCCTTCGAAAGTGATGTCGAACTGATCTGTCGCGGCAAAGAACGCTCCGGGGCGGATGGAGAAACTGCCAACCGGCTTACCGGGCCAGTTGTGCATTCCGTAAACCTCCTGAATGTTCCAGCGACCCATCATGCCGTCATCACACATCTCTTTGCCACCGCCGCCGCCTTCTTCGGCAGGCTGAAAGATAACGACGACTGTTCCGTCAAAATTGCGGGTCTCGGACAGGTATTTGGCGGCACCAAGCAGCATCGCCGTGTGCCCATCGTGACCACAGGCATGCATCGCACCCGGAGTTTTCGACGCATAATCCAACCCGGTCGCCTCCAGAATCGGCAGCGCATCCATGTCGGCACGCAGCCCGATCACCTTGCCTTTGGTGTCAGATTTGCCCTTGATCACACCGACAACCCCGGTGCGGCCAATCCCCGTCACAACCTCGTCACAACCAAATTCGTTCAGCTTCTCGGCTACCAGAGCACTGGTCCGATGCGTATCAAACAGGATTTCCGGATTTTCGTGAATATCACGGCGCCACGCGGTGATTTCGTCCTGCAATTCTGCAAATCGGTTCTTAACTGGCATTTCTTCTCTCTCTCCTGTTTCCACTCAAGCAGCCGGCATCCGGCGCTCGACCATTTCGGCAAACCATGAACATCCCATCGGGATGATCTCATCATTGAAATTGTATTCGGGATGGTGCAGCCCTGCGCTGTCGCCGTTGCCCAGAATAATGAAGGCGCCCGGACGTTCCTCCAGCATGAACGAGAAATCTTCGCCCCCCATCACCATCGGCGCCTCATCGCAACTGCCGCCCACCGCAAGCGCGGCTTCGGTAGCATAGCCCGTCTGCTCTTCGGCATTGATCGTGACCGGAACGCCTCGTGTGTAGGTAACCTCTGCAGTTCCTCCAAATGTGCCCGCTATGCCTTGCACCACATCCTTCAAACGGTTTTCGATCAGATCGCGCATCTCGTTCGAATGGGTCCTGACCGTTCCGCGCAACCGCGCGGATTGCGGGATCACGTTGAAAGCATTGGACGAGGTTTCAACCGACGTCACCGACAAAACACCCTGATGGATAGGATCGGCATTCCGCGAAACGATGGTTTGCAACGCGACAATCAGCTGCGAAAGCAAGACAGTCGTATCCACGGTTTCCTGCGGTTTGGCGGCATGACCGCCGCGACCTTCCAACTGAATGTCAAACTCGTCAGCGGCTGCAAGCAGCGGACCGGACCTGATCGCGAATTGCGCAGTCGGAACGCCGGGCACGTTGTGCATCGCATAGACTTCCTGAATCCCGAACCGATCCATCAGGCCGTCCTTGACCATGGCTTCTGCACCGTTTCCGCCTTCTTCAGCAGGCTGAAAGATGACAATGGCGGTTCCATCGAAATTCCGTGTCTCGGCCAGATATTTTGCGGCCCCCAACACCATCGCGGTATGCCCGTCATGTCCACACGCATGCATCGCATCCGGAGTTTTAGAGGCATAGTCCAGCCCCGTCTGCTCCTGCATGGGCAGCGCGTCCATATCGGCGCGCAACCCGATAACGCGGCCCTGCGTATCTGCCTTTCCCTTGATGACCCCGACAACGCCGGTTCTTCCGATCCCGGTCACAACCTCATCGCAACCAAACTCCGCCAGCTTTTCGGCAACAAGGGCGCTGGTACGGTGTGTGTCGTAGAGAATTTCGGGATGTTGATGAATGTCACGCCGCCAGCCGGTGATTTCTTGGTGCATCTCTGCAAGACGGTTTTTGATCGGCATGTCATTCTCCCCTTTTTCACGCCACAGGCATTCGTCGTTCCACCAGTTCAGCAAACCAGCTGCAGCCGGCCGGAATGGCGTCATCGTCAAAATTGTACTCGGGGTGATGGCACATCGCCGTGTCCCCGTTCCCGATGAAGATGTATGCTCCGGGCCGTTCTTCAAGCATGTAGGCAAAATCTTCTGACGGCATGATGGGGTCGGTGTTGTCATTCACCTTTCCCGAAATAGCCTCGGCGGCTTCGGCGGCATACCCGGTTTCAACCTCGGAATTCACAGTCGCCGGATAGCCGGGCGTCCAAATCATCTCGGCGCTCGCGCCGAAAGCCGACGCGGTGTCCTCGGCAATACGCCGCACCCGCTCCTGGGCAATGCTGCGGTATTCGGGATCCAGCGTCCGGACCGTACCTTGCAACCGGACCGTATGGGCGATGACATTCGACGCAACGCTGTCTGTCACAAATGTTCCCACGGTCAGAACGACGCGTTTGACCGGATCGACTGTACGCGCAACAACCGACTGAAGTGCCACAACAATGTGCGAAGCAACCAACGTTGTATCCACCGCATCATGCGGGGCAGCAGCGTGGCCACCCTTGCCCGTCACCACGATCTCGAACTCATCGGATGAAGCGAGCAATGCACCGGGCCGAATGGCAAATTCTCCAACCGGCAATCCCGGCATGTTGTGCATGCCATAGACTTCCTGAATGCCCCAGCGCTCCATCAGGCCGTCCTGACACATGGCCAGCCCGCCTGCTCCGCCTTCCTCGGCCGGCTGGAAAATCAGAACAACAGTGCCGTCAAAATTGCGGGTTTCCGAAAGATACTGGGCGGCACCTAGCAACATCGAGGTGTGCCCGTCATGCCCGCAGGCGTGCATCTTGCCCGAAACGGTCGATGCATAATCCAACCCCGTGGCCTCTTCGATCGGCAATGCATCCATATCCGCGCGCAATCCAATCACGCGCCCGGTTGTGTCGGTTTTTCCCCGGATCACCGCAACAACCCCGGTTTTTCCGACGCCGGGAGTAATTTCATCGACGCCAAACTCTTTCAGGCGCTCGACAACGAAGGCTGCTGTTTCGTGCACATCGTACATCAGTTCGGGATGTGCGTGCAGATGCCGACGCCATTTGGTGATCTCACCATGCATTTCGGCCAGTCTGTTCTTGATCGGCATATCCAACTCTCCCCTTTTTGGACCACCTGCAGAATTAGTGTCTTCGTCGCAAAGCCTTACGCGTCATTGCTCAACTAGCCTTTCCAGAAGGCCTTCCATGAATTTTTGTCCGGCGTTGAACTGCGCAACGGTTATGAACTCGTTTGGCTGATGCGCCTGAGCGATATCCCCGGGACCACAAATCACGGCGGAATATCCCGCCTCCTGAAACTGTCCGGCCTCAGTACCGTAGCTGACGACATGCGAGGCATTATCCCCGGTCAGGGACCGCACCAGCGCTTCAGCCTCGCCATCCTTTTCGGGCACCAGACCGGGGATCGAGAAGTTTTCAGACAACTCGATGCGGGCATCAGGGTGAGTCGCCTGCATCCTGGCCTCAATGCGGTTCACCTGCTCAAAATATTCATTGCGCCACTGGTCGGCCTCTTCTCCAGGAACGACCCTGAAATCCATCATGAAATGGCAATCTTTGGCAGTAATGTTATGCGCCGTGCCACCCTGAATCATTCCCACATGACAGGTTGTCCAGGGCGGATCGAACATCGCCGCAATTTCCGATGGTGTTGCCGCCATATTCTCGGCATTGCGTCGATTGGCCCATTCGATCAGGGGCGAGGCGGACATGATCGCGTTAACGCCAGTATGCATGATCGAACTGTGAACCTCGAACCCGACAACATGGGTGTCATAGCCAAAGCCACCCTTATGCCCTGTCACCGCCTGCATCATCGACGGCTCGCCGACAATCACCGCCGATCCTTTGGGCAGCACGTCCTGCATCGCATCGATCATCGGCGGGGCACCCGTACATCCGATCTCTTCATCAAAGCTCAGCGCCAGCTGAAGTGGACGATTGACGCCTTTGTACTGCGCCTCGACCAGTGCCCAGATGGCCAGCGCATCAAATCCTTTCATGTCACAGGTGCCGCGCCCAAAATACTTGCCATCGCGTTCAGTCACAGTGAAGGGGTCGGTATCCCAGGGCTGCCCGTCCACGGGAACAACATCCGTGTGCCCGGACAGGACAACTGCGCCCTCTTCCACAGGGCCGACATGAGCGAACAGCGCCGCCTTGTGCGGCTGCTGCGGGTCCGGCCAGCGATGCGGTGTGATCCCGTGGCTTTCAAGATATCCTTCGACCCAGTCAATCAGCGGCAAGTTGGTGTCGCGGCTCACCGTTGGAAAGGAGATCAGCTTGGTCATGATCTCCAAAGGCGTCAGACGCACAGGCATTGGTTCAATATCCGCTATCGGTCGTCAGGATGAAGTGGCCCGGTTCGACTTCTCGGTATTCCGACGGCTCCGGCTTGTATCCAATTGGATGAATGGGCGACGGGATGGGCTTGAAGTTCAAGTCTTTTTCGGACTTTCGCTTATTCGGATCAGCGATCGGAACCGCCTTCATCAGTGCCTGGGTATAGGCGTGCTGAGGGTTCTCAAAAACGCGCGCCCGGGGCCCAAGCTCAACGATTCTGCCCAGATACATGACGCCAACATGGTGGCTGACCCGTTCGACCACAGCCATGTCGTGCGAGATGAACAGATAGCTGAGGCCAAGTTCGGATTGCAGTTCCATCATCAGATTCAGAACCTGCGCCTGCACCGACACGTCCAGCGCCGAGACGGCTTCGTCCGCGATGATCAGTTTCGGGTTCAGCGCAAGAGCCCTTGCAATGGCGATACGCTGCCGTTGTCCACCCGACATTTCGTGCGGGAAGCGGCGCATGAAACTGCGCGGCAGATGCACACGGTCAAACAGGTTGGCCACCCGATCCTGCAATTCAGATCCCGACGCCACGCCGTAGTTGCGCATCGGCTCAGCGACCTGATCCACCAGCTGCATCTGAGGATTGAGCGAGGCAAAGGGATCCTGAAAGATCATCTGCATGTCCAGACGCGCCTTGCGCAAACCCTTTTGATCCAGCTTCATGATATCGACGCCATCCAGATCGACCTCACCAGCCAACGGCTCGACTAGGCGCAGAATCGAACGGCCTGCCGTCGACTTGCCACAACCGGATTCGCCCACAAGGCTCAGCGTCTGGCCCTTGTTCAGGGTGAACGATACATCTTCGGTCGCGTGAACATTTGATATGGTACGGCGCAGCAAACCGCCTTTGACCGGAAAGCGTGTCGTCAGGTTTCTGACGGTCAGCAAGGGGTCTTCGGTTCCGGGAATCGGCGCGATGTTCTGCCCTTCCACTCCCAGAAGCTTCATCGGCTCAGGCGCCGATTTTCCACGCATCTCGCCTAGTTTCGGCACCGCAGCCAGCAAAGCCTTGGTATAATCGTGCTTCGGGTTTTCGAAGATTTCGGAAACGGTGCCCTCTTCGACCTTGTTGCCCCGGAACATGACGACCACACGGTCCGCCATCTGGGCCACCACCGCCATGTCGTGGGTGATGAACATGACTGCAGTGCCGGTTTCCCGCTTGAGCCGGTCCATCAACGCCAGAATCTCTGCCTGAATCGTCACATCCAAGGCCGTCGTCGGTTCATCCGCGATCAGCAGACGCGGCTCACACGCCATGGCCATCGCGATCACGACACGCTGACGCATGCCACCGGACAATTCGTGCGGGTACTGTTTCAACCGCCGCTCCGGCTCGGGGATACGAACCTGCCGCAACAGTTCCAACGCGCGCTCCTCGGCAGCCGCCTTGGACAAATCCTTGTGGATACGTAGCCCTTCAGTCAACTGGCGGCCAACCGTAAAGACCGGGTTCAGCGCCGTCATCGGCTCCTGAAAGATCATTCCGATCTCGTTGCCGCGAATCTGTTTCATCAGATCCTGATCAGCCCCGGAAAGGTCCAATTCCTCGCCATCACGCCGGTCAAACAGCAGTTGGCCACCGGCAATTTCACCGCCGCCAAACTCGACAAGGCGCATCAAAGACAGCGACGACACCGATTTTCCGGACCCGGATTCGCCAACGATACATACGGTTTCGCCGGGATTTACCTCAAAGGAAACATCTTCGACCCCAACCACGGGTCCGTCCTTGGTTTGGAATTCGACCCGCAGTTTCCTGATCTGTGCAATAGGCTGGTCCAGCACGCGCGCGCTCCCCTTGGCGGCTTGTTGTTCTTGAGGGCCAAACGCTAAGGCGGCAAGGCGGGGAAAGTCAAACGCATTGCTGATTTTCCCAACGGCAAGACTTGCAATTTTCGGAAACTCTGTTTCGATACGCCTCGTAACCGTTCCTGGGGAGAGAACGTATTTCGCGAAACGTAAGATGCGATTTGGTGAAAAATCAGAATCTTACCCCAAAACGGCAACGCCTAATCCGCAGGCAGAGCGGAGAAACGAGAGACACACACGTGTCCAACAAGGAGTGTAGAATGAAAGTCAAAGCTCTTTTGCTAGGCGCCATCGCCAGCACGGCCATGGCCCCGATGGCCTTTGCCGAGCGTGGCTCGGATGGCAATGTCAGCATCATTTATTGGCAAGCGCCATCGATCCTGAACCCGTTCCTCTCGGGCGGCACCAAGGACGTTGAATCGGCCTCGCTGGTGATCGAACCTCTGGCGCGCTACGACCAGGACGGCAACATGGTGCCCTATCTGGCAGCCGAAATCCCGACCGTCGAAAACGGTGGCGTCAGCGAAGATCTGACTTCGATCACGTGGAAGATCGCGCCTGGAATCACCTGGTCTGACGGTTCGCCCTTCACATCCGCGGACGTGAAGTTCACGGCTGACTACTGCATGCACCCCGAAGGTGGCTGTGCGCAGGTCACCAAGTTCGAAGGCGTAACCTCGGTCGAGGCGGTGGATGATCTGACTGTCAAAGTCACGTTCGATGCGCCGACCCCGTTCCCGTACGGTCCGTTTGTCGGTGGCGAAAGCCCGATCATTCAGGCAGCACAGTTCGCCGACTGCATGGGCGCGAAAGCCCCGGAATGCACCGAGCAGAACTTTAACCCGATCGGCACCGGCCCGTTTGTTGTCACCGAGTTCAAGCCGAACGACGTGATCACCATGAAGGCCAACGACAACTATCGCGATCCGGCGAAACCCGCCTTTGCGACGCTGACCTTCAAAGGTGGTGGCGATGCAACCGCAGCTGGTCGTGCCGTCATGGAAACGGGCGAGTTCGACTATGCTTGGAACCTGCAGCTGGCACCCGAGGTGATCCAGCAAATGCAGGAAGGTGGCAAAGGTACTCCGGTCGCAGGCTTTGGCCCGCTGGTCGAGCGTATCATGCTGAACCAGACCAACCCGTCGCCCGACCTGCCGGAAGGCGAGCGTTCGACGGCCAAGCATCCGCACCCGTTCCTGCAGGACCCGGCGGTTTACAAAGCCATGTCGCTGGCCATCGACCGTCCGCTGCTGGTGGAAATCGGCTATGGTCAGGCCGGTCAGGTCACCTGTAACTGGGTTCCGGCCCCTGCTGCAGTGAATTCGGACACGTTCACCTGCGACAAGCAGGACATCGAAGGTGCGAAGAAACTGCTGGATGACGCAGGTATCGTCGACACCAACGGCGACGGCGTGCGCGAAAAAGATGGTGTACCGCTGAAGATCGTCTATCAGACCTCGACCAACGCCGTCCGTCAGGACTTCCAGGCGCTGATCAAGGAATGGTGGAGCCAGATCGGCATTGAAACCGAACTGCGCAACATCAACGCATCGGTATTCTTCGGCGGTGACCCGGGTTCGCCCGACACCTTCCAGAAGTTCTATGCGGACGTTGAAATGTACGCCAACACCTTCAACGGCACCGACCCGCAGTCCTATCTGGGCAACGGCCTGTGCGACAAAGCACCCAAGCCGGAATCGCAGTGGCAGGGTGAAAACATCAGCCGCTTCTGCAACGAAGAGTTCGACAAGCTGCATGGTCAGCTGGCCGAAACCGCCGGTGCAGAGGAACGCGCGAAAATCGCCCGTCGTCTGAACGACATCATGGTCGAAAACGGCGGCATGATCCCGCTGGTGCACCGTGGCCGTCTGTCGGCACACTCGAACACGCTGGGTGGCGTGGTCCTGAACGTGTGGGACAGCGAGCTGTGGAACGCAGCCGACTGGCACCGCAAAACCGGTTCCTGATCGGTTATACTTGCAAAACCGCGCTCCGATCTTTATCGGGGCGCGGCCTCTGGCATAATGCCCCAAGAAAAAGACTCATAAACTAAGGCGCCCTCTGAATGCTGAACTTTACCATCCGACGATTGGTTTTGGCCGTCCCGACGCTTTTGTTCATCAGTCTCGTGATCTTCCTGCTGCTCGAACTTGCACCCGGCGACCCCATGGCACAGGTGCCGCTAACGGTCCCACCCGAGGTCAAGGAAAAGATGCGCGAGGCGTTGGGTCTCGGCCAGCCGATGCACATCCGATTCTGGAAGTGGATCGTGCAATTCTTCTGGATCGAACCGCAGGTTCTGATCGATTCGATGTTCGGAACGACGTTCTCCGAGGGTGATTTGCGCGTGATCTCGTGGCAGACCCGCTCACCCGTCATGGACATCGTGGTTCAGCGTATTCCACAGACGCTTTGGGTTGTTGGCACCGCTTATGTCGTTGCCATCATAATCGCCCTGCCCATCGGCATCTATTCGGCATATCGCCAGTATTCATGGTTCGACCAGATGGGGACATTTGTTTCGATGGTCGGCTTTTCGGTCCCGCCGTTCTTTTCTGGGGTGCTGGTGATCGTCATCTTCTCGGTTCAACTGGGCTGGTTCCCGTCGATTTATGATACGACCCATGTGGTCAACGACTGGGATAGTTTCGTTGTGCAGCTACAACAGATGATCATGCCGGTCATGGTGCTGGCCCTTCAGATCACCGCACAACTGAGCCGGTTCATGCGGGCTTCGATGCTGGACAACCTCAATCAGGATTATGTTCGCACCGCCCGCGCCAAAGGCCTTAGCGAATATACCGTGGTTATGGTGCACGTCCTGCGCAACTCGATGATCCCCGTTGTCACCGTGATTGCCCTTGGTATTCCGGCCATCTTCGGCGGTGCCATCATCACCGAGCAGGTGTTCAAGGTAAACGGAATCGGCCAATTGCTGATCGGCGCCATCCAGGCAAATGACCTGCCGATGGTACAAACCCTGACTTTCATTTTCGCCGTGCTGATCGTTTTGTTCAATCTGATCGCCGACGTTCTCTATGGCATTCTGGACCCGAGGATTCGCTATGACTGATCATGATCGTACCGATACGCTGGTCCCGGACGAAGGTATTGCGCCAGCCTCGACCGCGCTGCCAACCGCGGATGTGATGGAAGAACTGGCAACCCCACCGCGCAGCCAATGGCGCGATGTGTGGGACCAGTTCAAAACCCACAAAGGCGCGATGCTGGGCGCGGTGCTGTTCATCTTCATCGTGGCAGCCGTCTATATCGGTCCGTACCTTTGGACGATTGATCCAACTCAGATCGATATCCGCTCGCGCAATCAGGGCCCAAGCTGGGGGCATCCCTTTGGTACAGATCAGCTGGGCCGCGATATCATGGCCCGCATGATGTCTGGCGGACAAACCTCGGTATCTGTGGGCATCACCGCGATGTTGCTGGCCCTGTTTCTGGGATCGTTCATCGGGGTTGTTGCCGGGTTCTTCAAACGTCTTGACGGACCTCTGATGCGCCTGACCGACCTGTTCCTGGCCCTGCCCCTGCTACCGCTGTTGCTGGTCATGATGCTGCTGTTTCGTGAGCCTCTGTCGGCTGCATTCGGACTGGAACGCGGGATTTTCATCCTGATCGTTGCCGCTATTGGAGTTACCTCTTGGATGCCTACTGCACGCATTGTGCGTGGCGACGTGCTGGCCATCAAAGAGCGTGAGTTTGTTCTGGCCGCCCGTTCCATCGGGACAAGCAATTCGCAGATCATCACTCGGCATATCCTGCCCAACGTTCTGTCGCCGATCATGGTGTCGGCAACATTGGGCATCGCAACCGCAATCATCACGGAGAGCGCCCTGTCCTTCCTTGGCCTTGGATTCCCGCCTGACTTCCCAACTTGGGGGCGGTTGCTGTTCGACGGTGTCGACTATCTTCAGCAGTACCCGGAACGCGTGTTCTGGCCCGGGCTGGCTATTTCGCTGACAGTGCTGAGCGTCAACTATCTGGGCGATGGCCTAAGAGATGCGCTCGACCCCCGCATCCGGGGACGCTGACGCCGCTGAAAAAGTCAAAAGAGGCCGCCTGTCCGGGCGGCCTTTTCATTTGCCCCTTCCCTTTCGAAGCAACTGGCGGTCAACCGTGTGATTTCTCCAGCCGGTTTCTGATCCGGCGAACCGACCACCAGACCAGCCCGATAACCGGCACTGTTATCAGAGCAGTCAAAGTTCCCTTGCTTATGCCCATGGCCGTCAGGGGGTACAGAAGATAACCCGCCAGCGACACGGCGTAATAACTGATCGCGACCACTGACAGCCCCTCGACCGTGTGCTGCAATCTCAGCGCCATATCAGCTCGACGGTCCATGCTTTCCAGCAAGGCCTGATTCTGAGCGCTGCGAACAACGTCCACGCGCGTCCGCAAAAGGTTCCCGGCCCGAATTGCCCGGTCGGACAAGACTTGCAGGCGCCCTTCGGTGGATTTCACGGTCCGCATCGCGGGCTCATAACGGCGCATCATGAAATCGGCAAATGTCTGGCGCCCCTGATACCGCCCTTCTCGCAGGGCTTCGATCCGCTGGTTTACGATCGCTTCATAAGCTCCGGTCGCACCAAAGCGGAACGAGCATCGGGCCGACAGCGTTTCCAGTTCCGTCGAAACCGTCAGCAGCTGTGGTAGCAGGTCATCGGGTTGAGTTTCGTCATCGGTCATTTCAACCATCAGATCCGTCAACCGCTTGTCCAGCTCACCAATGCGCGGCATGAGGTTCTTGACGCGGGCAAACCCCAGCATGGATATGGCTTTGTAGGTCTCGATCTCACACAGCCGCTGAATGATGCGGCCTGTCCTGCGTCGCCCTGTGCCTTTGGTTACAAAGACGGCAAATCGCATGTGCCCGGCGGGGTCTATCCTGAAATCACTGGCGGCGATTGCGGCATCATCCAGCACATGCGCCACGGCCAGACTTTCGGATTCAAACCAATCGGCCAGCGCGCCGTCGATCCCGTCATCCATCGGACGATCCACGACACGTAACATCGCGGATGAGATTCTCTGGCCCGGACTCGCATCCAGCCAGTCCGGGGGGAACACCTCAAAATCCGCGGGGTTGAAGGCCCGTTCGCTGACGTTCGGTGAAATGGCGGTGTAGGTGACGAACTCTGTATGCTGCTCCCATTTCAGCCAGTGGCGGCCAATCTGGCCCGCATAATGCGTGGCACCCGGCTGTGGGTGTTGCGCGCCGTGCCTATCCAGCAGATTGGTCAAATGTACCAGATCTTCACCACGGTCACGTGCAGCAGCCTCGTTCGGTTTCTTGATCGCCAGAAAAACGACAGTGCATGGCGCAAACGTCGCCGGAAAGGGCCGTGCGTGCAACTCATTGGCCAGCGCAAAGCGCAGGGGGTGATCCTGAATGGGGGTCATTGGGGCCTCCGTGACTTGCGGCCACTATACGTTAGGTCACAGACACATCAATTCTTTATTTATTTCATGCACTTAACGGAATACCTCGGCATACAAAGGCCGTTCTTCTATTGTTGTGGCTCCCATAGCTCAACCGGATTGCCCTCAGGATCATGCAACCGGGCGAACCGACCGATCTCGCTGTTCCATTCCTCGCGGGTTTCGACGGCAATTCCGATAGCCCGCAATTGTGCAATCATGGCATCCAGATCATCCACCCGAAAATTGATCATCCACTGTTGCGCCGGGTTCCCGAAATACTCTGTATCCTGTGCGAAGGGGGCAAAGACCGTATACCCTTCTGCCTGACGCCATGGGGTCGGGTTAATCCGATCCACGCCCAAATGCGTTTCGTACCAAAGCGCCAATGCATCAGGATCTCTGGCCCGAAAGAACACTCCGCCAATGCCATTTACCTTTTCCATAAGAAGCCTCCTGCACATGCAAGGTTAGTCCGGCTTTGACGAGCCACAAAAAGAAAAGGCGCCCGCTGGGGCGCCTTCCTAAGTTTCATGAAGCGATTAATCAGTCGATCATGGGCAGCAGCTTGTCCAGCGACTGCTTGGCATCGCCATAGAACATGCGTGTGTTCTCTTTGAAGAACAGCGGGTTTTCGATGCCCGAATACCCGGTGCCCTGCCCGCGCTTGCTGACAAAGACCTGCTTGGATTTCCAGACTTCCAGAACCGGCATCCCGGCAATGGGCGAGTTTGGATCGTCCTGCGCGGCCGGGTTCACGATGTCGTTCGAGCCGATGATGATAGCCACATCCGTCTCGGGGAAATCATCGTTAATCTCGTCCATTTCCAGAACGATGTCATAAGGCACCTTCGCCTCGGCCAGCAGCACGTTCATGTGACCCGGCAGACGACCGGCAACAGGGTGGATCGCAAAGCGTACTTCTTTGCCCTTGGCACGCAGTTTACGAACCAGTTCGCTGACCGATTGCTGTGCCTGCGCCACCGCCATGCCGTATCCGGGCACGATGATCACGCTGTCCGCATCGTTCAGCGCCGCAGCTACGCCATCGGCATCGATCGCGACCTGCTCGCCCTCGACCGCCATCTGCTCACCCTGCGGGCCGCCAAAGCCGCCCAGGATCACGCTGACAAAGTGACGGTTCATAGCCTTGCACATGATGTAGCTGAGGATCGCACCGGACGAGCCGACCAGCGCACCAACGACGATCAACAGGTCATTGCCAAGCGAGAAGCCAATCGCCGCCGCGGCCCAGCCCGAATACGAGTTGAGCATCGACACAACCACCGGCATGTCGGCCCCGCCGATACCCATGATCAGATGATAGCCGATGAACAGCGCCGCCAGAGTCATCAGGACCAGGGGCAGCAGGCTGCCGGATGCGGTGTACCAGAACAGGCAGATCAGCGACAAACCCGCTGCAGCCGCGTTCAACGCGTGACCGCCGGGCAGCTTGGTCGCCGCCGAGGTCACCTTGCCTGCAAGCTTGCCATAGGCAATGACCGAACCGGTAAAGGTGATCGCACCGATGAAGATGCCCAGGAACAGTTCGACATGCAGGATCGACAGCTCTGCGGACGTTTTCTTGGCAATCAGCTTGGCAAACGCTCCGAGGTTGGACAGGTCGGCATCCTTGGCGGAGTCGACGATCGCCATGACTTCGGCAACATTCCTGATTTCGAAATGCGCGTTGAAACCCACGAACACAGCCGCCAGACCAACCAGCGAGTGCATCGCGGCCACCAGCTGCGGCATCTCGGTCATCTGGACGCGTTGCGCCACGTATTGACCGATGAAACCGCCGCCCGCGATCAGCAACAGCGACAGCAGCCACAGGCCGGAACCGGGGCCGACCAGCGTGGCAAAAACCGCCAGCGCCATACCGACGATGCCATACCAGACCGCGCGCTTGGCACTTTCCTGGTTCGACAGGCCGCCGAGCGAAAGGATGAAAAGGACAGCCGCAACGACATAGGCGGCAGTGGTGAAGCCAAATTCCATGTGCCCGGCCTCCTTAAGATTTCTGGAACATGGCAAGCATGCGCCGGGTTACGAGGAAGCCGCCGAAGATGTTGATCCCGGCCATGAAGACGGACAACGCCGCCAGCAGGATGACCAGGAACGATCCCGATCCGATCTGCATGAGCGCCCCAACGATGATGATCGACGAAATCGCGTTGGTGATCGCCATCAAAGGCGTGTGCAGCGAATGCGATACATTCCAGATCACCTGGAAGCCCACAAAGATGGCCAGCACAAAAACGATGAAGTGCTGCATGAAACTGGCCGGAGCAATCAGGCCCACCAGCAGCATCAGCGCACCGCCGACACCCAGCAGGGTGAATTGCTGTTTGGTTTGCGCTTTGAATTCGGCAATCTCCTGCGCCCGTTTCTCTTCGGGCGTCAGTTCCTTGACCTCGGGCTTTTTCTGCGCCGCAATCGCCTGCACCTTGGGCGGTGGCGGCGGGAAAGTGATCTCACCCTCATACGTCACGGTCGAGCCGCGGATCACGTCATCTTCCATGTCATGATTGATCTGACCGTCCTTTTCGGGTGTCAGATCCGTCATCATGTGACGGATGTTGGTCGCATAGAGCGACGAGCTCTGCGCCGCCATCCGGCTGGGGAAGTCGGTATAGCCGATGATCGTCACGCCATTGTCGGTCACGATTTTCTCATCCGCTACGGTCAGTTTGCAGTTGCCGCCCTTTTCCGCAGCAAGGTCAACAATGACCGAACCGGGCTTCATCGCCTCGACCATATCCTTGGTCCAAAGCTCGGGCGCTTCACGGTTGGGGATCAGCGCCGTGGTGATGACGATATCCATTTCGGGCGCCAGTTCGCGGAACTTGGCCAGCTGCGCCTCGCGGAATTCGTCGGACTGGACCGAGGCATAGCCACCGGTCGCCGCACCGTCTTGGCTGTCATCTTCGAAGTCCAGATAGACGAACTCAGCCCCCATGGATTCGACTTGTTCGGCCACTTCGGGGCGCACGTCGAACGCATAGGTGATAGCACCCAGCGAGGTCGAAGTTCCGATGGCCGCCAGACCGGCCACACCGGCACCCACGATCAGCACCTTTGCAGGGGGAACCTTACCGGCCGCCGTCACCTGACCGGTGAAAAAACGGCCAAAGTTGTTGCCCGCCTCGATCACAGCGCGGTAGCCCGCGATATTGGCCATCGAGGACAGCGCATCCATCTTCTGGGCGCGGGAGATACGCGGCACCATTTCCATGGCGATCACATTGGCGCCCTTGGATTTCGCCAGCTCCATCCCTTCTTCGTTGCCTGCGGGATTGAAGAATGAGATCAGCGTCTTGCCCTTGGTCAGACGCTTCAGCTCGGTCGCATTGGGTTGGCGCACCTTGGCGATGATATCAGCCGCCTTCCACAACGAAGCCGCGGTTTTCACGACCTCGACACCTGCGGCCTTGTATGCCTCGTCCGAAAAGCCCGCAGCAGCGCCGGCTCCGGTTTCGATGGCGCACTCATAGCCCAGTTTCTGCAACTGCGCTGCCGAGTCCGGAGTCATCGCGACCCGGTTCTCACCATCCAGTATTTCCTTTGGTGTGCCTATTTTCACCGGCATTTCCCCCTAATTATCACTCAAGTCGAGCGGGTGGTCGGTATTGTTTGACAAGCAAACATGTATCCTGCGCAACATTATTTCGCAAGCGCAGCAATTTAATACTTTGGGTCATGTTTTGCGTTCCATCATACCCAGCGACGTGTTTTGCGTTCATATCGCGCGAAATCTGCCCGAAATCTGCGTCGCAGACGGTCTTCTTCGGGCAAAATGAAGCGACGCTCCAGTACCCAGACAAACACTGGAATCAGGATCAGTGACAGAATTGCATCAAAGCGCAGGATCAGCCCCGCCAGGATCAGAACGTCACCAAGGTAGATCGGATTGCGACTGCGTTTGTAGATTCCGGTCTGCACCATGGCTGTCGGCGTCTCATGCGGAATGACAGTTGTACGGTGGCGGCGAAATTCGACGATGGCCAGCACGGCCAACAACACGCCGACTCCGATCATCACACCGCTCAGCAAATCCGTCAGGCCACTTTCCAGTGACAGGTCAAAGGACAGATATCGGCCCTGCAGCCAGGCAAGTACTGCAAAGCCCACAAGCCAAACTGGCGGAACGTCGATCCGGCGCATTCGTCCCCTCTTTCCGATAACATGCCGTGCGTCATGTCGTTTCCGAGCGATGTCCTACCGCTTTCCGGCAAATTTGGCAAAACCTCAGGTTGTCGCAGCAAAGAAAAGACCAATCGCGCCAGCTTAGTGGCCGCTGCGGGACAACCTTCTGATTAATTCACCATTTCGGAACGGAAGTCCGTGAATTGACGGAACGGACCCTCTTGCCAGACGATGGGTTGAGGATAGAGTTCACCGAAATCCAAAAGGGAGGTGGCCTCATGTCGTTGAACGGAAAGCATGCGCTGGTTACAGGCGGGGGAACCGGCATCGGGCTGGCCATAGCGCAGGCACTGGCCGATGAAGGTGCGCAGGTTACCATTACCGGTCGCAGGCAAGAAGTTCTGGATGAGGTGGCGGGAGATCGAATGACCGGTCTGGCCATGGATGTCCGGGACGAGCAAAGCGTCGTGCAGGGCGTTGCCTCTGCCGTCGAGGCCAGAGGGCCAATTCAGATTTGCGTGGCAAATGCCGGGATCGCCGTCGGGAAAACCCTGCAAAAGACAGATATGGATTTTTGGCGGGACATCATGGCAACCAATCTGGACGGCGCCTTTCTGACCATGCGCGAAAGCCTGCGCTCGATGCTGACAACCGACTGGGGGCGCGTAATCTCGGTGGCGTCCATTGCCGGGCTGCACGGTGTTCCGGGGGCGGGTGCCTATTCCGCCTCGAAACACGGGGTGATCGGCCTGACCCGCAGCTATTCCGAGGAATTCATGGGATCGCCCTATACATTCAATGCGCTGTGCCCCGGATATGTGGACACGCCGATCGTGGATCGCAACAAGGCCTCGATCTCGCAACGGGCGGGCATCAGCGAGGACGAAGCGCTTAAGGTCATGGTCGAAGCCAATCGCCACAAGCGCCTGATAGCAGCAGATGAGGTCGCTGCCGCTGCGCTTTGGCTTGTGCGGCCCGGTTCACAAAGCGTCAATGGTCAGTGCATCCAGATTTCCGGCGGTCAGATCTGAATGGCCACGTGACCGCCACAAGCCGATCCCTCAGGATTATGGACTTTTGCGCTCGGGTCGGTTACGTCGGACCAGATAGTTCAAACTTAAAATACCTAAGCGAGGCCCCCATGACCGATTTTGCTGCGACAAAGGCCATGTTCGATCTGCCTGAAGGCATCCTTTATCTTGATGGCAACTCGCTGGGGCCCGTTCCCACGGCCGCCAAGGCCCGCGTACAGGACATGATGGCCAAAGAATGGGGCGACCTTCTGATTACCGGCTGGAACAAAGCCGGATGGATGGGCATGCCAACCGGGCTGGGTGATCGGATCGGCCGGTTGATCGGCGCTGAACCCGGCATGGTCGTTGTTGGCGATACGCTTTCAATCAAGGTGTATCAAGCGGTTGCTTCGGCGCTGGAACTGAACCCCGGGCGCAAGATTGTCCTGTCGGACAACGGGAATTTCCCGACTGATCTTTACATGGTTGACGGTCTACTGCGGTCACTCGGGCCGGATTATGAGTTGCGCGTCGTTGACCCGGACAAGGTTGCGGAACATGTGACCGAGGACGTTGCCGTGCTGATGCTGACCGAGGTGGATTATCGCACCGGTCGCATGCACGACATGAAGGCGCTGACAGAACTGGCGCATGCGAATGGCGTTTTGACGGTCTGGGATCTGGCGCATTCCGCCGGAGCCGTGCCGGTGGATTTGGCTGGATGCAATGCCGACTTTGCAGTGGGTTGCACCTATAAATATCTGAATGGCGGTCCCGGTGCGCCCGCATTCATCTATGTCACACCCCGTCTTGCGCCCGAGGTCCGCCCCGCCCTTTCCGGCTGGCTGGGACACGAATCGCCTTTCGCCTTCGATCTGGATTACCGCCCGGGATCGGGGATCGAACGGATGCGCGTGGGTACGCCGCCGGTCATTCAGATGACGGCATTGGCCTCTGCCATGGATATCTGGGATCTGGCGGACATGAAGGACGTGCGCGCAAAATCCATCGAACTGACCGAACTGTTCATCCGAGAAGTTGAAACCAACTGCCCCCAGTTGGAGCTTGCCAGCCCACGCGACCCGAAACAGCGCGGCAGTCAGGTGTCGTTCCGCTTTGGTGAAGGGTACGCCGCCATGCAGGCGCTGATCGCCCGCGGCGTTATCGGAGATTTCAGGGCCCCTGACATCATGCGCTTTGGGTTCACGCCACTCTACATCGACGAAAACGATGTAAAGCAGGCGGCGAACATTCTCTCGGACGTGATGTGCAACGATTTGTGGGATAAGCCGGAATACAAGATCCGGCAAAAAGTCACCTGACTTCCAGCCCCGCCCCGAACAATGCCGCCAGTTGCGAAACCCTGACGTCAAAGGTCGCTGGATCGGTCAGGGTCATCTTGACCCCTTTCAAAGCAGACGTAATCGTTCTTGCGATTTCACTGGCCTCGCCGGTCAGCTTGACGCGACCTTTTTCAGCCTCTCGGTTGAGCCAGTCGGCATAGATCGCGGAGAGTTTGGCCTCGCCCTCTTCGACGATATCGGGTGCGCTGGATGACCCGGCATCCAGAAGTTCAGCGCCATGCGGCGAGGACAGAAGCACCGCCATGCCCTCGCTTTGCGCCGCCATCGCGCGCGCAAGAATCTCGGGAATAGATCCATCGCCAGACAGGGCGTCCCTCACTTGCTGGAATTTCTCCTGATAATGCGCCTCGGTCAGGCTGCGCACGATGGCCACCTTGTTTTTGTAGTGCAAATACACGGCAGGTCGGGACATCCCCGCCCCCTGCGCTATGTCCTCCATTGAGGTCTTGCGGAACCCATAGGTCGCAAAGGCCTGCATTGCAGAGGTCAAAATGGCTTGCTGCCTTGGATCGAGGTTCATGTCTTTCATTTCCCGACCATTGACAGTTCTTGTAATATTTGTCAATTGACACGCTGACACTTTAAGATAATTATGTCAGAAACCAGCCCAGCCAGGAGAAACGCGCCATGGCAACCTCACTCAAAATCAACGGCAAAGCACATCAGGTGGATTTGCCTGACGACGTGCCCCTCTTGTGGGTGCTTCGGGACGAGATCGGTTTGACAGGTACCAAGTTTGGTTGCGGGGTCGCATCCTGTGGCGCCTGCACTGTGCACATCGACGGCGAGGCCGTTCGCTCCTGTCAAGTAACCCTGTCGGACGTTTGGGGAGATGTGACCACCATCGAAGGTATCGGCGCCCCCGAGGCCATGGCCACCATTCAGCAAGCCTGGGTCGAACATCAGGTCGCTCAATGCGGCTATTGCCAGTCCGGCCAGATCATGCAGGCGGCATCTTTGCTGGCAGAAAATCCGACACCAACAGACGCCGAAATCGACGAGGCGATGCAGGGCAACCTGTGCCGCTGCGGAACCTATCCCCGCATTCGTGCCGCGATCCACACGGCCTCGGCCAAACTGAAGGAGGCGTAAGCAATGGCACGTATTGGTAAAATCGTACGCCGCACCTTTCTGATCGGCTCTGCCGCAATCATCGGCGGGGTCGCGTTTGGTGTCTATTATGTGAATCGCCCCGCACCAAACCCGCTCAAGCCGCGTGAAGGCGAAGCGGCACTCAACCCCTTTGTCCTGATCGACCAGAACGGCGTGACCCTGTTCGCCCCGCGCGCTGAAATGGGGCAAGGCGTCAAAACGACATGGGCCGCACTGCTGGCCGAAGAACTGGACGTGGAACTGGATCAGGTCACGGTACTGCATGGCCCCGCCGCCGCTGCCTATTACAACACCGCAATGATCGGTGAAGGCTTGCCCAATAAGGGTTATGACATCTCGGACTTCCAACACAATCTCGGTGAGGCGCTGGGTGTCATCGGCAAAGTGCTCAGCCTGCAGGTTACTGGCGGCTCGACCTCAATGAAGGACGGCTTTGAACGGATGCGTGAGGCCGGGGCATCGGCCCGCGAGACACTGAAACAGGCTGCGGCCGACAGGCTTGGCGTGGACCGCGGGCAATTGAAAACCGAGGCTGGCCATGTCATTGCGCCGAATGGCGACAAAATCGCCTACACCGATCTGGCGGCAGATGCAGCCAAACTCGACCCTGTTGAGGTTGATCTGCGTGATCCGTCCGAATGGCGGTATCTGGGCCAGAACCAACCACGTCTGGATATGGTGGAAAAGGCAACCGGCACGGCGGAATTCGCAATCGACGTGCGTCTGCCAGACATGAAATTCGCCAGTGTCCGCGTAAACCCCAAACTGGGCGGCGGCATGAAAGGCTTTGACGACAGCGCGGCAAAATCGATGCCGGGTGTCGAAAAAGTCGTCGATCTTGGCGACGGCGTTGCCGTCATCGCCAACAACACCTGGCTGGCCATTCAGGCTGTAGAAGCCATCGATGTCGAATGGGAAGAGGCACCATACCCGCCTGAAACCGAGGCGATATTCTCGAAAATCGCGGAGGCATTCGACACCGATCCGAACTCAACCATGCGCGACGATGGCGACGTCACCACGACCCCCGAAGGCGCGACCGAGATCGAAGCGGAATACACGGTTCCCTATCTGGCCCACGCCACAATGGAGCCAATGACCGCGACCGCGTTGTTCTCAGGCAAAAAGCTGGAATTCTGGGGCGGCAATCAGGCGCCTACCTTCATGCAGATGAAGATCGCGGCCGAGGCGAACCTTGATACCGAAGCAGTGGACGTCCACACCACCTATCTGGGCGGCGGATTTGGGCGCCGTGGTGAATTCGATTTTGGCGTCATCGCCACCAAGGTCGCCATGGCCATGCCCAATGTTCCGGTGCAAACCACGTGGAGTCGTGAAGAGGACATGCGCCACGATTTCTACCGGCCTGGCGCGATGGCTCGTATGAAAGGTGCAATCAAGGACGGCAAGGCCGTTCTGATCGATGGCAAGGTCGCCTCGCAATCCTGTACCCATCAGGCGGTTACGCGGATGACAGGCATGGCCGGAGGTGGCCCCGACAAAGTATTGGTCGAGGGCATTTTCAATCAGCCCTACGCGGTCCCCAACTACCGCATCAGTGGCCATATCGCAGACCTGGACATACCTGTCGGGTTCTGGCGGTCAGTCGGCAACAGTCACAACGGTTTTTTCCACGAAACGTTCTTGGACGAACTGGCCCATGCCGCCGGTCGTGACCCACTGGAGTTCCGTCTTGAACTGATGAAAGACGAGCACGCACCATCAGCAGGCTGTCTGGAGGCCGTGCGCGAGATGTCCGGCTGGACGGGCAAAACTCCAGATGGCGTAGGCCGTGGCGTTGCGTTCACCTACAGTTTCGGCACTCCGGTCGCACAGGTGATCGAAGTCGTGGACGAAGATGGAACCATTCGCATCAACAAGGCATGGATCGCTTGCGACATGGGGCTGGCGCTGGATCCTGAAACCGTCAAGGCACAGATGTTCGGCGGCATGATGTACGGCCTGTCTGCCGCCTGTTATGGCGAGATCACCTTTGCCGATGGCGAAGTGGAACAGTACAACTTCCCTGATTATGACGCGATCCGCATGCACACCGCACCAGAGGTTGAGGTCCGCGTTCTGGAAACCAACCGCCACATGGGCGGCGCCGGAGAGCCGGGCACACCGCCTTCGATGCCCGCACTGGGGAATGCGCTGTTCGACCTGACGGGAAAGCGCGCCCGCACGCTGCCGTTGAACCAAAGCTTCGATCTTTTGGTGTAACTGCCACACATGGGCCCGCAAACGCTGCGGGCCCTTTCCTTGCTTGACCTGACTGATCGCGGCAGCTAGGGCTCATCCCATGAGCAAACGACTGACCATCATCTGCAATTTCTATTATACCCCGCCCAAATAACGGCGGGTGCTCAATCATGTTCAACCGCCGCGTCAGGCGGATTGGACCAACAAAATCACCTGCATCGCGGCCTACCCCGGAGTACCCCGATGCAAAACCGCCCCGAAATCAAATCTGTTGGCCTGATGGGCTTTGGTGCCTTCGGACGCCTAATTGCCCAGCATATTGCGCCCTTTGCGCCTGTATTCGTTCATGACCCAACACTGAACGCGATACCTGACGGGCTGTCCGCCGGAGACCCGGCCCGGATCGCTGACTGTGATCTTGTCATCCTCGCCGTCCCCGTCGGTATGCTTGAGAACGCCATCTCCTCAATCGCACAACATTTGAGACCCGGAACCATTGTCGTGGATGTCGGTTCGGTCAAAATAAACCCGGTCCGCACCATGCTGCGGTTGTTACCGGACCACGTTGAGATCGTGGGAACTCACCCTTTGTTCGGCCCTCAAAGTGCAGCCAACGGTGTGTTCGGCCACAAGATTGCAATCTGCCGTGTACGAGGAGACGCCTGTCTGACATTGGCAGCATTTCTGAAAACCAGATTGGGATTGCGCCCGTTTCTGGTTACGCCCGAAACGCATGATCAGGAAGCGGCCGTGGTGCAGGGACTTACCCACTTCATCTCGAAGGCGCTCACCCGGCTTGGGCCGCTTCCCCGCAGCCTGACAACCACCAGCTTCGATCTGCTGGTGGAAGCCGCCAACATGGTCCGAAACGATCCGCCTGGCGTGTTTGACGCGATCGAACACGAAAACCCCTTCACCCCTGCAGCCCGCGACCGCTTTATGCATCACGCCAATGCGCTGGCTCTGGAGCTATCTCGGGGCGCAAATTAAAAGGGATTGGTCAATCAGGCCGATTTGCGGAACAACCGCGAACGGCCACATTCCGACCACTCGCGCACGGCATCCCCAAACGCCTCAAAAAGCGGGCGGGAAACAGGATCGTTTGCCGCATCCCATTCCGGGTGCCATTGTACAGAAAGGGTAAAGCCGGGCGCATCTTTCACAAATATAGCCTCGGGCGTTCCGTCAGGCGCGTGACCGTCTATGACGATCCTTTGCCCCACCGTCTTGATCCCCTGCCCGTGCAGCGTGTTGGTCATGACCTCGCTGGCGCCGAACACCCGGTGAAACACTCCGCCCTCGTTCAGTTTGACAACGTGCCGCAAGGCGAATTTTTCCTCCAGCGTTCCATCAGGTGGCATTCGGTGATTCATCCGCCCCGGCAGGTCGCGGATTTCAGGATACAAGGTTCCGCCCATCGCGACGTTGACCTCCTGAAAGCCCCGGCAGATGCCGAAAAAGGGCTGCCCGCGTTCGACACAGGCCCGCACCAGCGGCAACACGATCGCATCGCGGGCACGGTCGAACTCGCCATGTGCATCCGTTTCTGCTTCGCCATACTCTTCGGGATGAACATTAGGACGGCCGCCGGTCAGCAAAAAACCGTCGCACACCTCCAGCAGCTCCTCAACCGAGACAAATCGGGGGTCCGAAGGGATAAGCAAGGGAAGGCAGCCCGCAACGTTCGCAACCGCGTCCGAATTCATTGTTCCACCGGCATGCGTCGGGTACTGATCGTTCAGTATATACGAGTTACCGATTATTCCGACGATAGGCCGCGACATGTTTATTCCCTTGTTTCTTCATTGAACTGAGAACAAACGTAACCACGCATGCCTCGCCCTGCAACCACACACGCTCTGCGTAACAGCGCAGGGACTTGTTCGAAATCGCACACATCGTTCCTATCGGAGCATGTATTTTGGAATTTCATCCCGATCTTAGGTGATGATTTGGAAAAATCTCCCTCATCGACCAGAAATCCTTCCCCGCCGACGGTCGTTCAAGACAGTTTCGCGCCGGCAAGGCAATCAAAACCTCGAAATTCAGATCTCACCGTTCAGACCGGCAGCATCAATTCCGGCCATGGCGGCCACGGCGTCGTTGTCTGATGTGTCACCTGTTACACCAACGGCCCCCATCACGGCGCCCTTCCGGTCCCGCAACAAAACACCGCCCGGCACAGGTACAACCTGCCCACCATAGACACCGTTAACTGCTGCCATGAAATAGGCCTGCCCTTCGGCCCGCTGCATCTGCGCGGTCCCGGCCATACCCAGCATGACCGAGCCATAGGCCTTGCCATGCGCAATCGCAAACCGCCCCGGTGCAGCACCATCTTCGCGCTCAAACGCGATCACATGACCGCCGGCATCCAGCACCACGACTGAAAGCGGCTTCAGCTCCATCTCGCGCCCTTTTTCCAGCGCCTTCCGAATGATCGTCCGCGCCTTGCGCAATGATACCGACATGCTTTCTTCCTCTTGCCAAAAATATCCTCGGGGAGCGCGAGAGAGCAGACAGCCCCCTCGCTCCAAAACCCGTTACGTGCGGCTTGCTTTCAACTCCAGCCGACGTGCGTGCAGCACAGGCTCAGTATAGCCCGACGGCTGTACCCGCCCCTTGAACACCAGATCACAAGCAGCCTGAAAGGCAATACCATCAAAACCCGGCCCCATCGGTTGATACTCCGGGTCGCCTGCGTTCTGCTGATCGACAATCGCTGCCATCTTTTGCAACGCAGCCATCACCTGCGCTTCGTCAACCACACCATGATGCAGCCAATTCGCAAGCGCCTGAGACGAAATCCGGCATGTCGCACGGTCTTCCATCAAGCCGACGTCATTGATGTCCGGAACTTTCGAACATCCGACACCCTGATCGACCCAGCGCACAACGTATCCAAGAATGCCTTGGGCGTTGTTTTCTGTATCGCGGCCAATTTCCTCGTCGCTCAGATTGCGCCCACCAAGCACAGGAATGGTCAGCAGATCGTCAAGCGTCCCGCGGGCTCCGCCGGCAGAGATTTCGCGCTGCCGCGCCAACACATCGACCTTGTGATAGTGGGTCGCGTGCAACGTGGCAGCAGTCGGCGACGGAACCCAAGCGCAATTCGCGCCGGACATCGGGTGGCCGATCTTCGCCTCCAGCATATCCCCCATCCTGTCGGGCATTGCCCACATGCCCTTGCCGATTTGCGCCCTGCCCTGCAGGCCACAGGCCAACCCGATATCAACGTTTCGGTCCTCATACGAGGCGATCCAGGGCGTGTTCTTGATGTCCCCCTTGGGCAGCATCGGCCCAGCTTCCATCGAGGTATGGATTTCATCGCCGGTACGATCCAGAAATCCGGTATTGATGAAGGCTACACGGGATTTCGCGGCGCGGATGCACTCCTTGAGGTTCACAGACGTCCGGCGTTCCTCATCCATGATGCCCAGCTTCACCGTATTCCGCGGCAAGCCAAGAATGTCTTCGACCATGTCGAAAATCTCGACCGCGAACGTTACCTCTTCCGGCCCGTGCATCTTGGGCTTGACCACATAGACCGAGCCCTGAACCGAATTGCCCCCGTCCCGTTTCAGGTCATGCATGGCAATCAGCGTAGTGCAGAGCGCATCCATCAGCCCCTCGCCGATCTCATTGCCTGCGCCATCCAGAACGGCCGGGTTGGTCATCAGGTGACCGACATTTCGGACCAGCATCAGCGAACGGCCTTTCAGCGTGGCCTGCCCGCCATCCGCCGTGGTGTATTCGACATCCCCCGCCAGCTTGCGGGTAAATGTCTTTCCACCTTTCGAGACCTCTTCGGTCAGGTCGCCCTTCATTAGGCCCAGCCAGTTGCCATAGGCCACAACCTTGTCAGCGGCATCAACGCAGGCAACCGAGTCTTCGCAGTCCATGATCGTGGACAGCGCAGATTCCAATCGCACATCGGCGATACCAGCCGGATCCGACGCGCCGATATCGCTGGTCGGATCAATCATGATCTGTACATGCAGGCCGTTGTTCTTAAGCAGCACAAAATCGGGCTTGTCCGCAGCGCCGCCAAAACCCGCGAAAGCGGCCGGATCGGCGAGCGCCGGCACCAAGCCACCCTCTTCGACACTCAGGCCAGAGACATCGGACCAAGACCCTTCGGCCAGCGGCACGGCGTCGTCCAGAAACGCCTTTGCCCATGCGATCACCCGCGCACCACGTTCAACGTCATATCCGCTGCTGTCCGGCAGATCGCCCATGGCATCTGTGCCATAAAGCGCGTCATACAGGCTGCCCCAGCGGGCATTGGCGGCGTTCAGGGCGAACCTGGCGTTGGTGATCGGTACAACCAGTTGCGGGCCGGGAATCAGAGCGATCTCGGGATCGACGTTGGTGGTTTCAATCTGAAAGTCATCGCCTTCATCGACCAGATACCCGATCTCATGTAGGAAGGCCTGATAAGTGGCGGCGTCGTGGTCCTGACCCTTGTTGGCCAGATGCCAGCCATCGATGCGCCCCTGAATGTCGGCCCGTTTGGCAAGCAACGCCCTGTTCTTTGGCCCAAGCTCATCTACCATGCGGGACAGGCCGGACCAGAACGTCTCGGACGAAACGCCTGTTCCCGGCAGCGCCCGGTTTTCGATAAAATCCGCTAGTTCGACAGCGATCTGCAGACCGTTCCGGGTTTCCCTGCTGCTCATGTTCGACATCTCCTGCATTGTACGCCACTGTATGCAGCACCCAATTAGGGCGGATGTTTCCGATAGGCAACAGGCCCCGCGCTGTTTCAGGCGGGTTCGTAGGGTCACATCGAAATCATCGCGCGCCCGATGGTCAGGTGAATAGCCATCCGGCACCGCTTGCAGCCCAACGCCGCAACCCATAACGTCGCGCCGACACCAGATGAGATGAGGCAAAAGATGCGCGACGCCGCCCCGATTACAATCCACCTAAAGGATTACACCCCGTTCGGCTTCCTTGTGGACAGCGTGCATCTGACCTTTGATCTTGCTCCGAATGCAACCCGAGTGACATCGCGCATCGCGTTTCGCCCGAACCCGGAGGCAACGGATCGTACGTTTTTCCTGCATGGCGAAGACCTGAACCTGATCCGCGCAAGTATTGACGGCGCCAAGGTCACGCCGGATGTCACAGACAAGGGATTGACTGTTGACGCCCCGGACCAGCCCTTCATCTGGCAGGCGGAGGTCGAGATTGATCCGGGCAACAACACCGCACTCGAAGGGCTGTACATGTCGAACGGCATGTACTGCACGCAATGCGAGGCCGAAGGGTTCCGTAAGATCACATATTACCCGGACCGGCCTGACGTGATGTCCACTTTCACCGTGCGCGTCAACGGTGACTTGCCGGTGCTGTTGTCGAACGGCAACCCCACGGCTAAAGGAGATGGCTGGGCGGAATGGACCGACCCATGGCCCAAACCGGCCTATCTGTTTGCTCTGGTGGCGGGCGAGCTGATCGCGCATCCCGGCCAATTCACCACCCGCTCGGGCCGCGACGTGGAACTGAACCTTTGGGTGCGTCCCGGTGACGAGGGCAAATGCGCCTTTGGCATGGAAGCTCTAAAACGGTCAATGAAATGGGACGAAGATGTCTATGGCCGCGAGTATGATCTGGACGTGTTCAATATCGTTGCAGTCGACGATTTCAATATGGGCGCGATGGAAAACAAGGGGCTGAACATTTTCAACTCCTCCGCCGTTCTGGCCAGCCCGGAAACCTCGACCGACGCCAATTTCGAACGGATCGAGGCGATCATCGCGCATGAGTATTTCCACAACTGGACCGGCAACCGCATCACTTGCCGCGACTGGTTCCAGCTATGCCTGAAAGAGGGGCTGACCGTATTCCGCGATGCGCAGTTTACATCCGACATACGATCTGCCTCGGTCAAACGCATTCACGACGTAATCGACCTGCGTGCCCGTCAATTTCCCGAGGACAACGGCCCCCTGTCCCACCCGGTTCGGCCCGAGAGCTTTCAAGAGATAAACAACTTTTACACCGCCACCGTTTATGAAAAAGGCGCCGAGCTTATCGGGATGCTCAAGCGGCTGGTGGGTGATGATGCCTATGCCAGCGCGTTGGACCTGTACTTTGACCGCCACGATGGTCAGGCGTGCACTATCGAAGACTGGATCAAGGTGTTCGAGGACACAACCGGTCGCGACCTGAGCCAGTTCAAACGCTGGTACAGTCAGGCCGGAACACCCCGGGTCAAGGTGCAGGAAGACTGGGCAGAGGGCACCTATACCCTGACCCTGAGCCAAAGCACCCCCGCCACGCCGGGCCAGTCCGACAAGCAGCCGCAGGTGATCCCTGTGGCGGTCGGGCTGCTGGGGCAAAACGGTGATGAGGTGCGCGAAACCGAAGTGCTGGAGTTCACCGAAGAAACGCAGAGCTTTACCTTTGAGGGGCTTGCCGCCAAGCCGGTCGCGTCGATCCTGCGCGGGTTTTCTGCACCGGTCATCCTCGAGCGTGACACATCTAACGCCGATCGTGCCTTCCTGCTGGCCCATGACACCGATCCGTTCAACCGGTGGGAGGCCGGTCGGGCACTGGCGCAGGATACGCTGCTGAACATGATCACCCGCGATGCTGCACCCGACGCTGATTATCTGGACGGTTTGCTAGCAGTCCTGCGGGATGGTGATCTTGATCCAGCATACCGTGCGCTGATGCTGGGGCTGCCAACCCAGTCTGAACTTGCCGCAGCTTTGCATGAGCGTGGCGTTACGCCCGACCCGATGGCAATCTGGACTGCGGTCGAGACCCTGCGGCAGGCCACCGCGCAACACATGCAGGATCTTCTGCCCCGTCTGCACAGCGAGGCTGTGGTTGACGGCCCCTACCTACCCGATGCCGCGCAATCCGGAAAACGCGCGTTAGGCAGCGCTGCACTCGCTTTGACGTCGCGGCTGGACGGGGGCGCAAAGGCTGCCGGGGAATACAACAATGCCGACAACATGACCCTGCAACTGACAGCGCTGTCCTGTTTGCTGAGGACCGGCAAGGGCGAAACCGAGCTTGCGGCCTTTTACCAGCAGTGGCAGCACGACCGACTGGTCATCGACAAGTGGTTCGGGTTACAGACGTCGCTGGCAGCGCCCGAGAAAGCACCGGAACTTGCCCGGACTCTCAGCGAGCATCCGGATTTCAACTGGAAGAACCCGAACCGCTTTCGGTCGCTGATGGGTGCGCTGGCAATGAACCATGCAGGTTTCCACAACGAAAGCGGCGCGTCCTATACATTGCTTGCCGACTGGCTGATCCGGCTTGATCCCGTCAACGCCCAGACAACGGCGCGCATGTGTTCCGCATTCCAGACCTGGAAACGTTATGACACGAACCGCCAGAACCTGATGAGGCAAAATCTGGAACGCATCGCCTCGACGCCCGGTCTGTCACGCGACACGTCGGAAATGGTGTCGCGCATTCTCGGCGCGTGACGCATATGGAAACCGATACGGACAGGGCTGGCAAAAGACCACCGGCCTACAGCTTTACGCGGCCAAGCCGCAATTCACGGACGGTGACAATACTGATCGTCGTCTATGCTGTATTGCTCAGCCTGATCATCCTGTTTGATGCAGCATGGTGGCTGATTGGCCTCATGGCGCTGACCACGCTTCCGGCGATCTGGGATGTGTTTTCGGATTCCACTGCCGGGCTGGAATTGAATGGGACCGACTTGCGCTGGTTTTCCGGCAAGCGCGACGGCCATTTGCCGCTTGGCGATATCGACTATTTCCGTTTTGACACCCGCTGGGATTTCTCGGTGCGTGTATCCGCCGTTCTGACCAACGGAAAAAAAGTGCGACTGCCCGATGAATCCGTGCCAGCACATCGCTTGTTTGAAAACACACTGACCGAACGAGGTTTCAGGGTGGAACGTCACCACTTCAGAATTTTCTGAAACCCATCCGCTCATGCCACATTTCACCTACCTGTGAACGTATTAGACCCCGTCGCGGCCTTGAATTGGCCGCAATAATTCGTCAAACCGATACACAGTTGTTACGAGTTCAAATCGGTCCGATTTACGTTATGTTCAGTGTTTTCAGGGCATTCGCCCAATCATTTTCGGGTTTTAATCACCGGCGCGCATCCCGAGCGCCCCTTCCAAGCAAAGAATTTCCGCGCGCGATAAACGCCGAGGACAGACTGATCATTCCGGTTGCCAAACTTGGTGCCGGTGATCTGATCGGGCGTTCAGCTATGGAGCATGGACGCCATCTGGCCCGGCAGGAGTTGTGGAAAGAACTGGCCGACGAAATGCGTTCGGCCGACAAAGCACGCAAAACGTCGCCGGATGGATTGCCGGTTGCCGACCTCATGGCCTTTGGTGCCCGGTCGGATGTGGTGTTTGCCGTCGAACATGCCCTGTCCGAAGGCAATAGCCCGCCAGCGGACACGGTAGACGGAGGCATAGCGGAACTTGAAAACGTTTTGTCCGAATACCGGGATGATCCCATGATCGGGCTGATCGTGGCGCTGGCCCATATCGATCTGGCCTGGGCCTGGCGCGGCACCGGATGGGAAACGATCATGCCCGAAATCAATCGAACCCGATGTGCCGCCCATTTTGACCGTGCCGCCGAAATTCTGCCGGTCTGCAGGACGGCGGCGCCTGACAGCCCCGCCGTGGCGTCGGCATGTTGCGCGTTGCTGGCGGGACAGCGGACACAAGGTATCCGCGTTGCAGATGAATACGAGCGACTGATTTCGCTCGACCCGCACAACTACCGTAACATGCGGGCCATGGGGAACCATCTGTTGCCACGCTGGTTCGGCAGCTACGAAGAACTGGAGCTTCAGGCGCTACGCAATGCGTCGATCACCCAAAACATCTGGGGCGCGGGCGGGTACACCTGGGTTCAGTTTGATGCCATCGCACTTGATGAAGAGGCCTGCGCCCGCGTGGACGTCGAGTTCTTTCTGGAAGGTCTGCGCGACATCGTACAGCGCCGCCCGGATCAAGAGATGGTCAACCTGTTGGCCGCCTACTGCTCGATCACGCTGCAGAACGGACTGGGCTTCCACGAAGAGGCAGACCTTGCGCGGGTTCAGATCTGCGAGGCCACAAACTGGCTGATCCGCGATCACCTGACCGAACTGCATCCCCTCATCTGGGCGCATGCGGCAGACGGTTTCGACAATGGTGTCCGCATCAACTCCCCCGACCGTTTTGCCGCACGTGGGCGCCACGACGCGTTACGGGTCATCACCAACCTGTTCCGGGACGAACTTGGGCGCGGCCAACGCATTACCTTTACGCCCTCGGGGCCGCGCTTCAGTCCGAACTGATCGGAAAAAGGTTCGACTGGGTCTGCGATCCGATTGTGCGGAACGGCATGATGTCATCGGTTTATTTCAACCCTGCAAAGGCTCATTGCCCCTTGCCCCCTCGCTCGTGCAGGAATAATACGCAGGCCTAGACTTCTGCGGATAAGAGGCGCGCCATGCTCGACCTGACCTATGAAATGCCCAAACCCAAGACAATTGCCGGTGCCAAGCACGACTGGGAACTGGTAATCGGGATGGAGGTGCATGCGCAGGTCTCGTCCAATGCCAAGCTGTTCTCGGGCGCGTCGACCCAATTCGGGGCCGAGCCGAATTCGAACGTGGCTTTCGTGGATGCGGCGATGCCGGGAATGTTGCCGGTAATCAACGAGTTCTGCGTGGAGCAGGCGGTGCGGACCGGGCTGGGCCTGAAGGCCGATATCAACCTGAAATCGGCGTTCGACCGCAAGAACTATTTCTATCCCGACCTGCCGCAGGGCTACCAGATTTCCCAGCTTTATCAACCAATTGTCGGTGAAGGCGAAGTTCTGGTCGAGATGGGTGACGGCACTGCACGCATGGTGCGGATCGAACGCATCCACATGGAGCAGGACGCGGGCAAATCGATCCACGACATGGACCCGCATATGTCCTTTGTCGACCTGAACCGGACCGGTGTCTGCCTGATGGAGATCGTCAGCCGCCCCGACATTCGAGGGCCGGAGGAGGCCGCCGCCTATATCGCAAAGCTACGCCAGATCATGCGTTATCTGGGCACTTGCGATGGCAACATGCAGAACGGCAACCTGCGCGCGGACGTGAACGTTTCGATCTGTTTGCCCGGTGCTTACGAGAAGTATCAGGAAACACAGGATTTTTCGCATCTGGGAACGCGCTGCGAGATCAAGAACATGAACTCGATGCGCTTTATCCAGCAAGCGATCGAGGTTGAAGCCCGCCGTCAGATCGCCATCGTCGAAGGTGGTGGCAAGGTCGATCAGGAAACCCGCCTGTACGACCCGGACAAGGGCGAAACCCGCTCGATGCGGTCCAAGGAAGAAGCGCATGATTACCGCTATTTCCCCGATCCCGACCTGCTGCCGCTGGAGATCGAGCAGGCGTGGGTGGATGATATCGCCGCCAAGCTGCCCGAATTGCCGGACGACAAAAAAGCGCGTTTTATCAGTGAGTTCGGGCTGACAGATTATGACGCTTCGGTGCTAACCGCCGAGGTGGAATCGGCCGCCTATTTCGAAGACGTGGCCAAAGGGCGCAATGGCAAGCTGGCCGCGAACTGGGTCATCAACGAGTTGTTCGGCCGTCTGAAGAAAGAAGATCACGACATCACCGAGTCTCCGGTTTCTCCGGCGCAGCTGGGCGGGATCATCGACCTGATTTCCTCGGACGCCATCTCGGGCAAGATCGCCAAGGATCTGTTCGAAATCGTCTATACCGAAGGTGGTGATCCGGCGCAGATCGTCGAGGAACGCGGCATGAAACAGGTGACGGATACCGGCGCCATCGAGGCCGCACTGGACGAGATCATTGCCGCCAACCCGGCACAGGTCGAAAAGGCCAGGGTGAACCCGAAACTGGCAGGATGGTTCGTCGGTCAGGTGATGAAGGCGACCGGTGGCAAGGCCAACCCCAAGGCGGTCAACGAACTGGTCAGTTCCAAGCTGAGCCTCTGAATCTTTCGGTTTGTACAGGCCGGACAGCAGGGTTTGTCCGGTTTGTACAAAACTGAATTTTCCATTTTCTTAACACTTTGGGAGTCGGGCCGCGTGCTTGACACCGGGAATGTTTGCACTCTTTCTTCCGTGCCAGAGAGGTGAGGTATCATGCAGAACAGATTTGATCAGGAGCTTGAAGACCGGCTTGTCCGATATGCGGCCATAGACAGTCAGAGCGACGAGAATTCACCAACGACCCCCAGCACGGAAATTCAGTTCGACGTGTTGAACCTGCTCAGGCAGGAATTGGTCGAGATCGGTGCGCAGGATGTTGAAGTGACCGATGACAGCGTCGTCGTGGCGACCATTCCGGGCACCGCGCCCGGCCCTACCATCGGCTTTCTGGCACATGTGGATACCGCCCCGCAGTTCAACGCAACCGGTGTCAAGCCGCGCGTGATCAAGGGCTATAATGGCGGCGAGATCACATTTCCTGATGATCCGTCACTGGTGTTGTCACCGGACGAGCATCCCTATCTGGCCAGCAAGGTGGGGCATGATCTGATCACCGCCTCGGGCACGACGCTGCTGGGGGCCGATGACAAGGCGGGAGTGTCGATCATCATGACGATGGCGCGGCATCTGCTGACGAATACGGACATCGCCCACGGGCCGATTCGCATTGCCTTTACCCCGGATGAAGAGATCGGGCGCGGTGTTAGTGAAAAGCTGCCCGGCGATCTTGGCGCCGATTTTGCCTATACTCTGGATGGTCAGGAAGTGGGCGAGATCGAGTACGAGAGCTTTTCGGCGGATCGTGCCGTCATAAAGATCGTGGGCGTGTCGATCCATCCCGGACTGGCCAAGGACAAGATGGTCAATGCCGCGCATCTGGCGTCAAAAATCGTCCAGACTCTGCCGCAGGCAACCATGACGCCCGAAGTGACGGACGACCGCGAGGGGTTCATTCATGTGACGGATATGAATGGCGGTTCCTCGGAGATGGAAATCAAGCTGATCCTGCGGGATTTCGAACTGGACGGGTTGGAGTCCAAGGGCGATCTGGTGCGGCAGGTCTGTGCGGCCGTTCAGGCCTCGGAACCGCGGGCCTCGGTCAGTTGCGAAATTTACCCGCAATACCGCAACATGCGGTACTGGTTGGAAAAGGACATGACGCCGGTCGAACTGGCGCGCAAGGCCTGCCGTGGCCTTGGCATCGAGCCAATCTCGGTCCCGATCCGGGGCGGCACTGACGGGTCGCGCCTGACCGAATTCGGCACACCCTGCCCCAACATTTTCACCGGGATGCAATGCATTCACGGGCCGCTGGAGTGGGTCTCGGTTCAGGATATGGCCGTGGCGACCGAAATGTGCCTGTCGGTCGCAGCGCTGGCAGTGGGTGAGGTTGAGGGCAACAGTCGGGGCTGAATTCCGCCACCCGGCGAACACCTCTTTCCCCCAACGGGCAACATGGTAAGTTGCCCGCAAATTGCTTTTAGGAACCGTTGATGCAGCGCTACGAATACAAGGTTGTCCCCGCACCGCAAAAAGGCACCAAGGCCAAGGGCACGAAAACACCCGAGGGACGGTTTGCACTGTCGGTCGAACAGATGCTGAACAAGATGGGTCAGGACGGCTGGGAATATCAGCGGGCCGAACTGCTGCCCAGCGAGGAACGCACCGGTCTGACAGGATCGACCGTGAACTGGCGCAACGTACTGGTATTCCGCCGCGCGCTTGAAAGCGCTGCACCCGCCATTGCCGTGCCGGTCGATGAGGCGGCAGACGCGCCGCAGGCGCGGCCGGTTCCCGGCCCCGCCGAGGTTCTGGCCCCTGCCCCTATCGCTGAAGAACCCAAAGACCCGCCGCTATCGCTGAAAACGGAAGACGGCGAAGGCGATCAGGAGCCCGAAAAGGATAAAACGCCCCAGCCCTGATTGGATCAGACCGACAGGTTGCCCCTCCCCCGGGGGGGTGATCACCGGGCTATAGCCTTGCCTGATAGCCCGTATTTGCTGACATGAGGCGGCGCCTTAGCACTTGAACAGGTATTCGAACCGGTCGCCGCCACTCATCGACGGTTGCGTGGAATGAAAGATCGCGCTTGGGCAAACTTCCTGTGCCTGCTCGACCATGCGCTGCGTGGGTTTGGCAACCTTGCCGTGTTTTTTAGGACCGACAATCATTACCTCACCGGCGCCTGCGCTGGTGACAACCCCGGGTGTGTCGTCGGAGACCGGAGTGCATGCGGCAAGCAGCGGGATCAGTGGCAAAAGAAAAGAAATTCTCATGGGATGTGTTCACCAGACAAAAAGGGACATTAACGAGGAGCGCGAAACAGGCGGCACCTGCGCGATGTTCCATACCAGCAAAGGTTGAAAAGGCCAATCAGCGGCGCACCAGGTACCCGCCAACGTCCCCGCACCGCAACACTTATGCGTCAATATCCAGCGCCAGCGCGTGGATGCGCGGCACGATATCCCCCAATGCGGCGTGCACCGCACGGTGACGGGCGACGCGGGACTGGCCCTGAAACGCGGCGGCGCGGATACGGACGTTGAAGTGGCTTTCGCCACCATCCCGGTACCCGGCATGGCCGCGGTGGCTTTCGCTGTCATCGACAACCTCAAGCTCGCGTGGGTTGAACGCCGTTTGCAGGCATTCGCGGATTTCTTCAGTAACGCTCATTTTTCTGCTCAGCGACAAAAATTTTACCGCTGCCCTCTTCTACTTTCGGCCACTTAGATTAAACTGCTGCCTCCGAGTCGGAAAGACGCGTTCGTGAGGATGAGCATATGGTGAAATCAGACCCCTTCGGATTCGATATGTCCGTATCCAGCGCCAAAAAGAAAAACCCGCGCGGGCGTCGGGGCATGTCGGGCGCGTCGGAGACGTCAGTGCGAATCTGCGACCACGAAGGATGCGAAGAGGCGGGCAAGTTCCGTGCGCCCAAGGCGCCGGACGTTCTGGATGATTTCTTCTGGTTCTGCCAGCAGCACGTGCGGGAATATAACCAGAAGTGGAACTTCTTCGACGGCACCACCGAGGCCGAGTTGAACGCGCAGCGGTCAAAGGACAAGGTGTGGGAACGTGAGACCAAGCCGATGGGCGATCCCGAGGCGCGGGCCTGGGCGCGGCTGGGCATCGAGGACCCGCATCAGGTGCTGGGCGAGAACGCGACCAAAAATCCGGGCCGCGCGAATACGGGCGGACGCCGCCTGCCGCCGACCGAGCGCCGCGCCGTCGAAATTCTTGAGGCACAGGACAGCTGGTCCAAGGCCGAGGTGCGCAAGGCCTACAAGAAGCTGATCAAGGTGCTGCACCCGGATATGAACGGGGGCGACCGCAGCCAGGAAGAACAGCTGCAGGAGGTCGTCTGGGCCTGGGATCAGATCAAGGACAGCCGGAACTTCAAGTAACCGGTTCTGCAGGCATTTTCGCTTTGGTCACCGCCCCGATTCCGAATTTGTTTCGGGTGCGGTCTGAACGTGTTACAGTATGGCATTGATTTAGCGAGTTGTTGGAACTCGCGTTGCGCCCAGCATTGAGTGGGTGGTTTTTGTTTGTGTATTGGGGGAACGGCTGCCATGGGCAAAACCGTTTCATTGCCGGGACCGGGCGTTGCCCTTTCAGCAGATCAGGATATCGGCCTGTTCCTGGGATCGGACCCGGCAAAGCTCAGGTATCTTGAAGTTGCCCCTATTCATCTCGGTCAGGAAACGGGGGCGGCATCGCCCGGAACGGTCGGTGTGGGCCTTATTGATACGGGCGTGAACCCCGATCACCCTCAGCTTGCCGGTAAAATTGCTGAAATGGTCAGCTTTACGGACGCCCCGCCCGAAGACCGCTTTGGGCATGGCACCGGTGTGGCGATTGTTCTGGCGGCCTATGCTTCGATTCGGGTCGTTTCAGCCAATGTCATGGATATGGACTTTGGCCTGCGCGTCGACCCGGTGATCAGCGCGATTGACTGGTTGGTCCGGGAACAGAAAGTTTTTGTGATCAATATTTCACTGGGTTTCACGCCGGAAACAGATGGCGCGTCTGACATCTGCCGAAAGATCAGCGACCTGCGCGCCGAGGGTTATGACTTTATCATTTCCGCGGCCGCCGGGAACAGTGGCCCGGATCAGGCAATGCTGCCGGCGGCTTGCGAAGAGGGCGTGGTCGCCGTGGCCTCGCCCGAAGCGACATCCGGCAAGGGCGACGTGATCGCACCTTTACCCAAAATCATGAATCGGGAGGCGTATCTCAGGAACTCCGTTCAAGCCCCCATCAACAACCGGGATTACGGGGCCGCCTACCCGATCCTTGAAGAACTGGCGAAGCTGGCACCGCAGGATGGGCAGGTTCACTATGCCTTTGCAGTCGCCGCTTTTTCCATCGGGAAAACGCCAACCGCGCGTGATGCGGCACAAACCACGGTCGAGCTGGTGCCCGATCTTGCGGATGCCCGGTGGCTGCTGGCGCTTGCCGAGGCAAACCTTAGCCGATCCACCGAGGCCAAAGCGGCGTTGGAGAAACTGCTGGGGATTGCCCCGGAATTTCCGAACGCAGCCGCACTTTTGGAGCTGCTCAGGAGCAAGCCCGTGGATCTGCCGGGTGCATTGCGTGTTTTCTTTTCGTCTGTGAGTGAGGAATGATCAAGTTGCCCGACTTTTCTCTGCCCGAAGCGTGGCCTTACGGTCTGAGGCTGTTCATGTATGCCAGCGCAGTTCTGTGGATTGCCGCATATGGTTATCTCAAGGCGTTTCCACCCAAGGTCACGGCGCCCGCAGTATCTTTGGATTTTACCGAGTTTCGTGAGGTGGGTTCGGGCAATGGAAACACCGGAATCGGTTTTGTTCTGACCGTCATCAACAACACCGACAAGACAGAGCAAATCACCAATCTTGAACTAGCCTGGTATGAAGACAAAGAGCCTGAAGGCGGGTTTCTCAGCAACAAGGGCATCGACGCGACCTATCGGATCAGCGCCACCGAAGACGGAATGGTGGCCACATCGGGCGACGGCGCGCCCCTGCCCGTTGAGCTGACAATCAACAAGCCTTATGCCAACTCAAGTTTTCTCAAGGTGGACATCCCAACGGCGGAACGTCTGAAAGATACGGAAAGCACCCGGTTCTTTGTCATCTTCGAGGATCGCACGTTTCTGAGCGAAGACCTGAAGAAGACTCGCGCCCGCCTTACGTTTTCAAACGGAGCAGTTGCCGAGCGCGAATTGGTTCTGAGATAGGGCAAAACCGCCAAGAGACTTCGGAGACACGAATTTTTGCAAGGGCGGTCACAACGCGCAGACCGCCCTTGTAAGTGTATTTGGTCGCCTAGCCCCCCTGATTGCGCTGGAGTGATTCCAGAACCTGATCGATCGAGAAACTCGCCGGTTTCTGCCTTGGCGGATAATCCTCGAAGGTTCGGAGGAACTGCGCGACGAAGGCCTGCGCGGGAACCAGCAGATAGGTGCGGTCCAGCCGCCATTTCGGATATCCGATGGATTCGTGTTCGGCACGTTCGAACGGATCGGAATAGAGGTCGATGATTTTCGGCAGACGCAGGAAGGTCAGCGGCTCTTGCCAGACGTCGAACCCGTGGGCGCGCTGCTCGGCAAAGACGACCTTCCACCGATTATAGCGCAGGTTCACCAGATCGCCGCCGTCAGAGAAATAGAGGAACTCGTGACGCGGGCCTTCCTCGGCTTCGCCTTTGAAATATGGCAGGAAGTTATAGCCGTCGAGGTGAACGGGTTCGTTGGCCTCGCCAAACGGAGCCTCGGTCAGCATGGCTTCTTTCATGTTGGCGTCGCCCAGCGCCGCCATGAAGGTCGGGAACCAGTCCAGATGGCTGATGACCTCGCTTGATTTGCGCCCCGGTTCGATGACACCGGGCCATTTCAGAAGCAGCGGAACACGATAGCCGCCTTCCCAGTTGTCGTTCTTTTCACCCCGGAATGGGGTGGTGCCGCCGTCGGGCCAGCTGAACACCTCGGCTCCGTTGTCGGTTGAATACATGACGACCGTGTTGTCAGCGATGCCAAGCTCATCCAGCTTGTCCAGCATCTGACCAACCATCTTGTCATGTTCGACCATGCCATCGGGATAGACGCCCAGACCGGTCACGCCCTGACTTTCCTCTTTCAGGTGAGTGAAGATGTGCATACGGGTGGTGTTGTACCACAGGAAGAACGGCTTATCCTGTTCGGCCGCCCTGTCGATAAAGTCGAGCGCACCTGCGGTCACTTCCTCGTCGATGGTCTCCATCCGCTTGCGGGTCAGCGGGCCGGTATCTTCGATATTGCCATCAGAGCTGGACTTGATGACACCGCGCGGGCCGAAGTTTTCGCGGAATTCGGGGTTCTTGGGATAGTCGACATTTTCCGGCTCTTCCTCGGCATTGAGGTGGTAAAGGTTGCCAAAAAATTCGTCAAAGCCGTGATTGGTCGGCAGATGTTCATCCCGGTCTCCAAGGTGGTTTTTGCCATACTGGCCAGTCATGTAGCCCTTGGACTTCATGTATTCGGCAATGGTGGGATCTTTCTCGCTCATCCCCTCCTTTGCGCCGGGCAGTCCGACCTTGAGAAGACCTGTCCGAAATCCGGACTGGCCGGTGATAAAGCTGGCGCGGCCTGCGGTGCAGGATTGTTCGCCATAGGCATGGGTGAACAACATCCCCTCGTTGGCGATGCGGTCGATATTGGGGGTTTCATACCCCATCATGCCCTGATTGTAGGCGCTGACATTCCAATAGCCGATGTCATCTCCCCAGATGATCAGGAAGTTCAGCGGCTTTTCCTGAGCAACCGCCGGCAGGGCCAGACCGACCCCCACAATCCCAGCGGCAATGAGGTGTTTCATATTACCGAAATTCGACATTTCTTTCCCTCAATTGTTGCCTTGAAAATACGGCCTCAGGCCTAGCGCCAATGCGCGCGTGAGGCTGAGACCGCCGCCAGTATAACCTGAAATCACACGGTGTTTGTTAAGTTTGGTGAAAAGCCGGACTTAGGTCTTTTGACGAATGGCGGCATTGAGCCGTTGTTTATCAATACCTAAGGGTGATCAGAATCTATCGAACCGGGGAAGACATTCATTGAGACTGATACACTCTGAGCTAGTTGTAACACGCGTTGGACATAACATGTGGGAGTGGGTCTCTCATGGGCTCGAAGGGAGCAAATTATGACGACACCAAAGAATTCACGCCGCAGCTTGCTTGCTGGAATTGCAGGTCTGGTCGGAAGTAGCACCTTGGCAGGCAAGGCCGCTGCTGCTGCCCTGACTCCACGCGCCGCTGAAGGGCCGTTCTATCCAAAACCCAACATGCGAATGCCTGATATCGACAATGACCTGGTGAAAATTGCAGGTCAGGTTAAAAAAGCTGGCGGCGAAATCTTTATGCTGCGTGGCACCATCGTGGATCGCAACGGGCGACCATCTGTCGGATACCGTATCGAGATTTGGCAATGCGACGTGAACGGCAAGTATCTGCATCCGGGCGATAATCGCGCCGTTCCATATGATCGCGCCTTTCAGGGTTTTGGACACGATATTACGGATGAGTCAGGTAGCTATGTGTTTCGCACGATTAAACCGGTGATCTATCCGGGACGCACCCCGCACATTCACGTAAAGGTATTTGACGGTAATCGCGAAGTTCTGACCACCCAGTTCTATATCAAAGATGATCCAAACAATGCGCGCGACGGGCTGTTCAATCGCATGTCTGACGTAGAAGCCGATACGGTGTCGATGGATTTTGTCAAAGGCGACACCGGTCTCGAAGCGACCATCAACATCGTGATTTAAAAGCCGCATTTTCCGGATGAATTTGGCCCTGATTGTGCGCGTGGTGGGATTTCGTGCCAACGCGTACCGGGCCGGCCAATAGGGCCAGTTTCAAAGAAACGTCTTGTCACGTGGCGGAGCACGCGGCTTTCCCTTGCCCTTACCCGCAATATGTTGCACCACACACGGGTTCAAACCCGGCGACCGGGGCAAAGGATAAGGACGAGGCGAATGGCTGACGGATCGATCGACATCAACGCAAAACCCACCGAAGAGATCTCGGTTCGTGACGTGTTCGGAATCGACACCGACATGGCCGTCAAAGGCTTTGCCGAGGCCAGCGACCGCGTACCGGCGATCGACCACACCTATAAGTTCGACCCAGAAACCACGCTGGCGATTCTGGCAGGCTTTGCCCATAACCGCCGGGTGATGATTCAGGGCTATCACGGCACCGGTAAGTCGACCCATATCGAACAGGTCGCCGCCCGCCTGAACTGGCCCGCCGTGCGCGTCAATCTGGACAGCCATATCAGCCGGATCGACCTGATCGGCAAGGACGCGATCAAACTGCGCGATGGCAAGCAGGTCACCGAATTCCACGAGGGCATCCTGCCCTGGGCGCTGCGCAACCCCGTTGCCATCGTGTTCGACGAATACGACGCGGGCCGCGCGGATGTGATGTTCGTGATCCAGCGTGTGCTGGAGCATGACGGCAAGCTGACCCTTCTGGACCAGAACGAGATCATCACGCCGAACCCCAACTTCCGCCTGTTCGCCACCGCCAACACCGTGGGCCTCGGTGACACCACCGGGCTGTATCATGGCACGCAACAGATCAACCAGGCGCAGATGGACCGCTGGTCGCTGGTCTCGACGCTGAACTACCTGAGCCACGATGCCGAAACGATGATCGTTCTATCGAAGGCGCCGCATTACAATACCGAGAAGGGCCGCAAGCAGGTCAGCCAGATGGTCACCGTTGCCGACCTGACCCGGACCGCCTTCATGAACGGCGATCTGTCGACGGTGATGAGCCCCCGGACCGTGATCAACTGGGCCCAGAACGCCGAGATTTTCCGCGATGTGGGCTATGCCTTCCGCCTGTCCTTCCTGAACAAGTGCGACGAACTTGAGCGCCAGACCGTGGCCGAGTTCTATCAGCGCTGTTTCGACGAGGAACTGCCGGAGAGCGCGGCCAGCGCCAGCTTGGGGTAATTGAGGTACCGCCATGCACATCGGATTGATTGGCGGGATCGGGGTTGCAGCAACTGTAGTCTATTACCAGAGGCTAAGCGCAGCTGTTTCTGCGCGCGGCACTCCGTTGGAACTTACGATCGTCCACGCGGATGTGCAGGAGTTGATACGCAACAATCTGGCGGATGAGCGTGACGCGCAGGCCGAGGTCTATGCCGGACTGATTGATCGCCTTGGCGCTGCCGGGGCGGATTGCGTGGCGATCACCTCTCTGGGGGGGCACTTTTGTTACGATGAGACAGTGACGCGTACTTCACTGCCCCTCGTTTCAGCCGTTAAACCTCTGGACGCATATTTTGCCTCTCGTGGTTTCGGGACTGTGGGGCTGCTGGGAACACGGGTTGTCATGCGAACAAAACTTTATGGCCAGCTTTCGTTGACCCGCGCAGTTGCCTTGGAAAACGAGATTGAGACTTTGGGACAGACCTATCAGGACATGGCCGTTGCCGGACATTGCTCCGATCAGGATCGCACTCGGTTCTTGGACGCCGGTCGCCGCATGGTAGATGATCTGGGCGCCGACGCGGTCGTGCTGGCCGGAACCGATCTGAATTTGGCCTTTGACGGGCAAGACCCGGGCTATACTGTAGTGGATGCGCTGGATGTGCATGTGGACGTGCTGGCACGTCTTGCAAGTGATGAAATGACGCTTGAAGAAGCGGGGGCCGACTGATGAGCAAACCAAACGATAACCCCGCCGATCCGTTCAAAAAGGCCTTGGCCGAGGCCACCAAGGTGATGGCCGACGATCCTGAACTGTCGGTGAGCTATACGGTCGATCCTTCGGGCGTGTCGGGGGACTCGATGCGGCTGCCTCAGGTCAGCCGCCGAATGACGCGCGAAGAGGTTCTGCTGGCGCGGGGCACTGCGGATGCGCTGGCGTTGCAGCGCAAGTACCACGACGATGCGACACACGCGCGTTATGCGCCGCCGGGCGACATGGCCCGCGATCTGTATGAGGCGATGGAGACCGCGCGGTGCGAGGCGATGGGTGCGCGGGATATGCCCGGCACGGCCAGCAACATCGACGTCAAGATCAGCCATGAGGCCATCCGGCGCGGCTACGACCAGTGCAAACAGCCGGCAGATACGCCCCTTCCGGTGGCGGCGGGTTATCTGATCCGGCATCTGGCCACGGGGCGCGATTTGCCGCCTGCGGCCGAGAATGTCATGAACCTGTGGCGCGGTTTCATCGAGGAACAGGCCGGTGGCGTGCTGGAGAACCTTGATGAGGTGCTCTCGGACCAGGCCGAATTCGCCAAGTTCGCGCGGCAGATGATCAAGGATCTGGGGTACGGCGATCAGCTGGGCGAAGACCCGGATGAGCTGGACGAAGATCAGGAAGATCAGGCCGAGGACGATGCCGAGGAGCAGCCCGATCCCGACAGCACCGGGCAGGACGATCAGGACGAACAGGACGCCGACGCCAATCCCGAACAGACGCAGGAAGAACAGCAGGATCAGTCCCAGGCACAGGTCTCGATGGACGAGATGGCCGAGGATGAGATGGGCGATGAGGCCGAGATGCCCGATGGCGAAGCGCCGCTGGAGCCGCCTGCCCCGCCACCTGCATCCGACGCCGATCCGGATTACAAGGTTTATCTGAACACCAATGACGAAGAGATTGCCGCCGAGGATCTGGCGGAACCCGCCGAGCTGGAGCGGCTGCGCGCCTATCTGGATCAGCAGCTTGAGCCGCTGAAGGGCGCGGTCAGTCGTCTGGCCAACAAGTTGCAGCGCCGCCTGCAGGCGCAACAAAACCGCAGTTGGGAGTTCGACCGCGAGGAAGGCATTCTGGATGCCGGACGTCTGGCGCGGGTGGTGGCGAACCCGACCACTCCGCTGAGTTTCAAGGTCGAGAAGGATACCGAGTTCCGTGATACGGTGGTGACGCTGCTGCTGGACAACTCGGGCTCCATGCGCGGGCGTCCGATTTCGATTGCAGCGATCTGTGCCGATGTTTTGGCGCGAACACTGGAGCGCTGCAACGTGAAGGTCGAGATTCTGGGCTTTACCACCCGCGCTTGGAAAGGCGGGCTGGCGCGCGAGGCGTGGCTGAACGATGGCCGCCCGCAGCAGCCCGGCCGTCTGAACGATCTGCGCCACATCATCTACAAGGGTGCGGATGCGCCATGGCGACGCGCCCGGCCCAATCTGGGTCTGATGATGAAAGAAGGCCTGCTGAAGGAAAACATCGACGGCGAGGCGCTGGAATGGGCACACCGCCGGATGCTGGCACGGCGCGAGGCGCGCAAGATTCTGATGGTGATCTCGGATGGGGCGCCGGTCGATGATTCAACTCTCAGCGTTAACCCCGCGAATTATCTGGAAAAACATCTGCGCGACGTGATCGCGATGGTCGAACGGCGCAAGATGGTCGAACTGCTGGCCATCGGCATCGGTCACGACGTGACACGGTATTACGACCGCGCTGTGACGATCACGGATGTGGAACAGCTGGCGGGTGCGATGACCGAACAACTTGCGGCCCTGTTCGACAGCGACCCGCGTGCGCGGGCCCGGGTCATGGGGATGAAGCGGGCGAGTTAAACCCGTTGACCCCGCCCGGTCGGGCGGAATAGCATCCTCAGTAACCCGCCCCACATGATCGGTCCGGTACCTTTTCCGATTCGGGCGAGGTTTACGTTGTGCCTGTGCCTGACGGCGGTGTGGCGCAGCAATGCGGTGTCGAAGGGCGGCATCATTGGTATCTCCTGTCTGTTGCATCCAATCTGGCAACAGCGTCGCCCCCTCGCTTGAAGACCATCCTGAGAAATCCCCGAGAAACCTTTGGGAAAGCCATTGAACCTTGTGGCCCCAATCGAAACGGAGTGTATTCGGCCCATGCGCTATGAGTTTGCAGATTGTGTTCTGGACGTGGAGCGGCACGTGCTGCTGCGCGGTGGTCAGCCCGTTCCGGTTGAGCCGCAGGTCTTTGATCTGCTGGAGCTACTTGCCGAAAGTCCCGGCAAACTGGTCGCGCGCGAGGAAATTATCGCGCGTGTCTGGAACGGGCGCTTTGTCTCGGAATCGACGATCAGTGCGCGGATCGCTGCGGCCCGCAAGGCTGTGGGCGATGACGGCAAGGCACAGCGGATCATACGAACGATTGTGCGGCGTGGTCTGCAGATGGCGGCGGAAGTGAGTTGTGAAAGCAAACCGACCCTGCGTGAAAACCCGCGGACGCAGCACTTGAAATATGCGCGAGGGCATAATGGCCAGGCTATTGCGTACACGGTGTCAGGAGAGGGTCCCCCGGTGCTGCGCGTGGGATCGATCGTTTATGATCTGGAAGCAGAATGGCGGTTGCCGTCAGAACGCGCATACGTCGAAGCGATGGAATCGAAGTTCACTCTGCTGCGCTACAACAAACGACATCAGACGAATTGGGGTGATCCCAGGTTCGTAAACTATGACGGCGTGACAGAGGACATTCTGGCGGTCTCGCACGCCGCAGGATTTGACCGTTTTGCAATCGTCGCAGAGTTTGGCGGTGTATTTTCGGCCCTGCGATTTGCCGTCAAATTCCCGGAACGGGTTAGCCGCCTCGCCATTGTCGGCGGCTGGGCAGAAGGACGCGACCATCGTGATGGTGTCGAGGGGTCGGATTCGATCCGCAACCTGATTATCGAAGGATGGCAGGATCCGGGCAGTGGTTATGCGGTCGGATCTCTGCTGAGTTATTTTCCAGAAGGTCCGCTTGAAACAGTGCGCGAGATCGTGGGTGAGTTGCAGGCACTCTACTCGGTGGAAGAACAGCTGTATCAGCGTGACAGCGGCAACACGGCTTCGGTATTACACTTGCTGCCGCAGATCCAATGCCCGACGCTGGTTTTGCATAGTCGCAACAGTGCTGTTCATCCCTTGTCTGAAGCGCGCAAGCTGGCTGCGGGAATTTCTGAGGCTTCGTTGGCCATTCTTGAGACGGCCAATCACATCCCCTTGCCCGGAAACGAAGTTTACGACACCTATATTCAAACATTGCAGGCGTTTTTGGCCGGGGAAACGTGACCCGACACGTATGGACATTTGGCGCGCGTCACCGCACTTTTCGCCCCGACAGGACACAAGCACGGGGCCATCATGTTTCAGACTTTCGACGTAACCGCTCGCCCGGAACAGGGTCCCCCCCGGCTGGCCGCATTGCGCGCCGAGATGGCGCAGGAGGGGTTGGACGGGTTTCTGATCCCGCGGGCGGATGCGCATCAGGGGGAATATGTTGCGCCGCGGGATGATCGTCTGGCGTGGTTGACCGGATTTACGGGCTCAGCCGGGTTTTGCGTGGCGCTGGCGGATGTTGCGGGCGTGTTCATCGATGGTCGCTATCGCACGCAGGTCAAGGCGCAGGTCGCAGAGGATTACACGCCGGTTCCCTGGCCGGATGTAAGCCTGACCGCGTGGCTGAAAGAACAGTTGCCTGATGGTGGGCGCGTTGGCTTTGATCCGTGGTTGCATCCGGCGGGGCAGATCAAAAGCGCGCTCAAGGAACTAAAGGGCAGCGGCATCGAATTGGTGCGCTGTGACAACCTGGTGGACCGTATCTGGAAAGATCAGCCCCCTGCCCCGATGAACCCGGTCACGGCCCATCCGATTGAATTTGCCGGTGAAAGCGCCGAGAGCAAAATCAGCAGGCTGGCCGAGGACCTGCACGAGGCTGGATGCAGCGCTGCAGTAATCACCCTGCCGGATTCGATCATGTGGCTGCTGAACATTCGCGGATCGGACATCGCCCGCAACCCGGTCGCGCATGGCTTTGCCATTCTGCACAGCGATGGCCGGGTCGATCTGTTCATGGCGGCTGAAAAACTGGCCGGGCTTGGGGATCATCTGGGGCTGCGGGTCGCGCAGCACTCTGTGGACGCGTTTCTGGACGCGGTCGGCAGGCTGCAGGGACAGGTTCAGGTCGATCCGGGCTCGGTCCCGCAGGTGGTGGCGGATGTGCTGGGCGAACAGATGGTTGATGGCGGTGATCCCTGCGCACTGCCCAAAGCCTGCAAGAACGAGGCCGAAATAGCGGGAAGTGCCGAAGCGCATCTGCGTGACGCAGTGGCGGTGGTGGAGCTGCTGTGCTGGCTGGATGGGCAGGCACCGGGCAGCATCACCGAGACGCAAGTGGTGACACGGCTGGAGGAATACCGCCGCCGGGACAACGCACTGCAGGAAATCTCGTTCGATACGATTGCCGGGACGGGGCCGAATGGCGCGATCATGCATTATCGGGTGACCGAGGAAACGGACAGCCGACTGGAGGATGGGCATTTGCTTGTTCTGGACAGTGGCGGTCAGTATCTGGATGGCACCACCGACATCACCCGTACCATCGCCATCGGCGAGGTCGGGGAAGAAGAGCGGACCTGTTTCACCCGTGTCCTTAAGGGCATGATCGCCATGTCGATGCTGCGTTGGCCGGTCGGGCTGGCGGGGCGTGACATCGAATGCGTGGCGCGGGTGCCGTTGTGGCAGGCCGGGCAGGATTTCAACCACGGGGTCGGCCATGGCGTCGGCGCCTATCTGAGCGTCCATGAGGGTCCGCAGCGCCTGTCTAGGGTCAGCCATGTGCCGCTTGAACCGGGCATGATCCTGTCGAACGAGCCGGGATATTACCGTGAAGGGGCGTTTGGTATCCGCATCGAAAATCTGGTGGTCGTCGAAGAGGCCCCGACCCTGCCCGGCGGAGACGATGAACGGGCGATGCTGTGCTGGCGCACGCTGACCTTTGCCCCCATCGACCGCCGCCTGATCGCTGTTGATATGCTGACACGCGAAGAACGCGACTGGCTGAACGCTTATCATCGCGACGTCGCGGAAAAAGTCGGTCCAAGGCTGGGCACTGACGCGAGACTGTGGTTGGATGCCGCAACTGAGCCGGTGTGACACCGGTCTGTTACATAATAAGGGCTAAGGAGAGGCCCTGAAACGACGAGGGAGGAGTGGGAATGTCCGATCACATCACGATCCGCAAAGCATCCGGCAAATGGAGCGTCCGTTCGGGCGGTGCAATTCTGGGCGAAACGACCGCCGCGCTGGAACTGCTCGAAGGCGATCTGGATCCGGTAATCTATTTCCCGCGCGCGGATATCGCGATGGCCTTTCTGGACCGTTCCGACAAGGTGACCCACTGCCCGCACAAGGGAGATGCGACGCATTTCTCGATCGTCAACAAATCCTCCACCACAGAAAATGCGGTTTGGAGCTATGAAGAGCCGATCCCCGCTGTGGCCGAAATCAAGGGCTATCTGGCGTTTTACACCGGGGATTCGGTGAAAGTGGAACAACTGTAGCCGCGCGCTGCGGCGCCACGCACTTTCGGCATTCAGATGTTTCCGGCGCGCAGTCGGAGAAACGCGGAAAGTCTTTCGATCAGAGCAGCAGTTCTGTCCAGCCACCCGTTCGGGGGTGCGGCTTGCTTGCGCTCGGCCGTCTGTCTTTGGAACTGTCTGAAGTTTTCCCGATCCCGATCCGTTGGCCGCCCGTCGGGCGTGTATTGCGCACAAGTCCGGAGAAGGTCGGGTGATGTATGTTGTAACATGTCGAAAGTCTTTCCAGGTGATCTATTCACAAGAAATAGCAATTCTGCGCCCATCATGCTAAGCAACTAATATTCTCAGATGATATCTGGAGTATCATATTGAATATCGACTGGAGAGCTTTGCCATCGCTGTCTTCGCTGCGCGCATTTGAACTGACGGCGCGCGGTGGCAACTTTGCCTCGGCAGCCAGAGAGCTAAACGTCACCCATGCGGCGATTGCGCAAAGGGTGCGGTCGCTGGAGGCTGAGCTTGGGGTCGCGCTGGTTCGGCGTTCGGGGCGAAGCGTTGCATTGACCGATGCGGGCACGCAGCTTGCCGGGCACCTATCCGAAGGTTTCGGAACGATTGCGTCGGGGGTTCAGGAACTGCGTCAGGATCAGAACAAACAGCCGGTTCAGATCGCTGCGACGGTTTTTATCTCACAGGCCGTGATCCTGCCGAGGTTGGTTGATTTCTGGCAGCTGCACCCGGACATTCAAGTCTCGATCCTACCATCGCAAGAGGTCGTGGACATAACCGCGATGGGATTTGATATGGGCATTCGTGCAACCCCTGACGAGCCCGACTGGCCCGGGTTGAACGCTGAACCCTTGCTTGAAAGCGAGGTGATCGCAGTGGGCGCGCCATCCATGGTCAACGAGGACATGCCCCCGCTGGATCAGTTACCATGGATCTGGTCAAAGGGCATCGAACATGAAGAACGGGCCGTTCAGAGCTTTGGTCTGGATACGAGCAAACTAAGGAATGTCGATCTGGGCGTTCCTTTCCTACAGCTTTCGCTGGCACGGCAGGGATTGGGTATCTCGTTTGCGACCGAGGTTCTTGTCCGCGACGATCTGGCATCGGGTGAACTTTGCCGGGTTCCCGTGCCGTCCACCTGCAATGTCACCTATTATGCCGTAACCCCCATAGGTCCGGTACGACCGCAGGCCGCCACGTTCATCAAGTGGCTGAAGGCAGAACTGCACGGGTAGGTTGGCTGCCGCGATGCTGCGCGGTTCGGGGAAGCGATTTCAGAGTTTTTGCAGATAATGCCACGACACGTAGCCCTTGAGCGCCCGCGTTTCCCTGAGCGACACTTTGCACCATTCGTTGCTGCCGATCTGCTGGCATTCGTGCAGCTTGAGAACGGCGCCGTTGGGTAGGCCGACAATGACCCTGTACCCGGTTCCCGGCCCCGAACGCAGTTTGAGCATGTCACCGTCTTCGACGCCGACGACCTCATAAAATCCACTGGGGCCCGCTTGTGCATGATCGGTGCCCGCAACCGCCCAGAATGCTGCCGCCGCGAACATGGTAAAGACGATTTTTGGCATCGTTCTCTCCTGCTTTCTACCTCAGGTACAGCTTATCGCGCATTGTGTCTGATTTGAATCGGAATGCGCATCGTGCAGTTGCGGATTGTTGTACTGGTCACAGTCATCACGCACCGGCGGTGCGGTTCGCAATCCGGCGCTATCACGAATGTTCCTCGGCCGCTGTGGCCGCCAGCGCCCGGTTGTAAGCCTTGAGCGCGTCGATGTGATAGAGCGCACCCACGGGTGTCTCCGACCCGTCCTCCTCAACGATGACGACAGGGATGCAGGGGATGTCATCGCGATCGAAATAGGGCATCGCAGCCTCAAGCGTGGCGCTGGCCTGAACGCAGAGCCCCTGTTCGATCAGTTCCAGCGCCTGTTCCTTGTCGATTGAGCGCGCATCACCCAGCGGCCGCATCACGGCACCGGCACGCATCATCGCCAGCAAATAGGCCTGCGGACCGGCGGCAAGGTGAACATGACGGCGTTCAAGCTGGGTCAGGAAGAAGGACCGGTCCACAAGGCGCGAAGCAAGAGCCGTGGACATCGAAACCGAGACCATCACCGCCAGCCCGATCTGCCAGTCGCCGGTCAGTTCAAAGACGATCAGCGTGGTTGAAATCGGGGCGCCCAGGACCGCTGCGGCAACGGCGCCCATTCCGGCAAAGGCGTAAAGTGTATGGGTGCCGGACACATCCGGCAGCAGGCCCGTGGCGATCAGGCCAAAGGCCAGACCGGTCAGCGCGCCGATCATCAGCGACGGAGAAAACACGCCGCCGCCCATGCGGCCGCCCATGGTGATGGCCAAGGCCACCGTTTTTATGGCGGCATAGAGGATCGCCGTGGACAGCAGCAGATCACCGCTGAGGGCGCGGGTTGTGGTTTCATAGCCCACACCGATGATATGCGGAAACCAGATGGCCAGCAGGCCCAGCATCGCGCCGGAAACCGCCGGGCGCAGCCAGCGCGGAAGGGACAGGCGATTCTGAATGTGGGTTCCGATATCCTCGGCAAAAAAGATCGACCGCATCAGCAAAAGCGAGACCAGACCACAGATAAGACCCAACAGCAGGAAGGCAGGCAATTCGACGTAGAACTGCAGCGACCCCGGAGTTTTAAGCGTGAACTCGGTGACATCGCCGTATTCCAGTCGGTTGATCACCGTACCCGCGACCGAGGCAATCACGATGGGCGCAAAGGCGTGCACTGCAAAGTGGCGCAGCACAACTTCGAGCGCAAAAAGCGCCCCGGCGATCGGGGCGTTGAAGCTGGCGGAAACAGCGGCTGCGACGGCGCAGCCCAACAGGTCGCGCCCGGTGATGCCGTCGGCGTTGATCCTTTGGCTGACCCAAGTCGAGATTACACCCGCCATATGGACCACCGGACCTTCTCGCCCCGTGGACCCGCCTGAACTGAGCGTGATCAGCGAGGCGAACATCGAGGCGATCCCCGCCTTTGTCTCGACCCGCCCGTCCGTCAGGGCCGCGCCTTCGATCACATCCGCGACCGAGCGCACGCGCCCGTCATCGGTAAACCGGTGCAGAATGAACCCGACCACAAGTCCGCCGACTATCGGGATGATAAGCACCCAGAACCAATGCAGGCTGGAGGCAAAGGTGTGCAGGAAAAGGATATCTTCGGTGCCATAAATTCGGGCCTGAAGCGCCGCGATGCCCTTGCGGAACAACAGGGCGGCAAATCCGGCCGCAATACCGATGGCAAGGGCGATGAACCAGAACTGGATCTGGCTGGGCCCACGACGACGCATAACCCGCCACGCATCCTTGAGCGCCGCGATGGCCTGAGAAAGCTGGTTGCGTAATACGGTTCGGGTTGACTGGGTCATCTGGCCACTTGGGTCATGTCCCGACCATTAGTAAGCCACGCGCAGAGCATAGAAAAGTCGGTTCACGACACTGTGCCCCAAGCGTTGCGGCAAGATCGCGGATCAGGCGTCCAGCAAAGCGCGGGCGGCGGCGCGGGCTTCGTCGGTGATCGTGTCGCCCGCGACCATGCGCGCAATTTCATCCACCCGCTCGTCCGAGGATAGCGGGATCACCGATGATAGTGTTTGCCCGTCGGCCACCATCTTTTGCACGCGCCAATGATGGGATGCGCGGGCGGCGACCTGCGGCGAGTGGGTGACAACCAGCACCTGACCGCCCTGCGCCAGAGATGCCAGACGACGACCAACGGCATCAGCGGTCGCACCGCCGACACCGCGGTCAATTTCGTCAAAGATCATCGTGCGCCCGCTGTCATCGCCACTGAGGCAGACCTTGAGCGCCAGCAGAAAGCGGCTGAGTTCACCACCCGACGCGATCTTGCTGAGCGGACCGGCGGGAGCGCCGGGATTGGTAGCGACCGTGAAAGCCACCATGTCGTGCCCATCGGGCCCCGGTTCGGACGGGGTGATGTGGGTCTCGAACACCGCGCGTTCCATCTTGAGCGGAGCAAGCTCGGCCATGACGGCCTGATCCAGCTTTCCGGCTGCTTTGCGCCGCGCGGTGCTGAGGATGGAGGCAGCGGCCTCATAATCCGCTTCGGCAGCGACCAGTGCGGCGTGCTGATCCGCCAGATCGGATTCACCCGCGTCCAGCTGTTTCAGCCGTTGGCCCAAAGTTTCGGCAAAATTGCCCAGATCATCGGGGGCCGCGTCATGTTTGCGGGCCAGCGCGCGGATGGCGAACAGGCGCTCTTCTGCGGCTTCCAGTTCGGCGGGATTGAAATCCAGAGCCTCAAGGCAGGCGTTGACACCATCCTGCGCCTCACCCAGTTCGATGAGAGCGCGGCCAAGGGCGGCAATCGGCTCTTCCAGTTGGCCGCCTGCGTTGTCGGACACTCCTTCAAGCCAGCGCACCGCGTCGCCCATTGCCCCTTCGGCCCCTTCTGCCCCCAACAAAGCAAAGGCGCGAGCCACGTCATCGCGGATGCGTTCGGCCCCCTGCATCATACGGCGGCGGGCGTCGAGTTCGGCATCCTCGCCCGGTTGCGGATCAAGCTTGTCCAGCTCGGCCACGGCGTGGCGCAGGAAATCTTCCTCGGCGCGTACGGCAGCCAAAGCGGTTTCGGTATCTGTTAGCGCCTTGCGCTTGCGCGACATGTCGGCCCATGCGGCGCGGGTCGCGGTCAGTTGGGCATCAACGTCTGCGTAGGCATCCAGAATCGCGCGATGTCCACGCGGATTCAGCAGGCCGCGGTCATCGTGCTGGCCGTGCAGTTCGATCAGGGTTTCGGACAGCGCCCGCAATACCTCGCCCGAACAGCGTCGGTCGTTGACCCAAGCCGTCTTTCGCCCGTCCGAAGTGTTGACCCGGCGCAGGATCAACTCCTCACCACCGGGCAATCCGGCCTCGTCCAGAATCGCATGGGCAGCATGGCCGGGGGACAGTTCGAATTCGGCCACCACCTCGCCCTGCGTGGCCCCCTGCCGGACCAGTTCGGCGCGACCGCGCCAGCCCAGAACGAATCCCAGCGAATCCAGCAGGATGGATTTACCCGCGCCGGTTTCACCGGTCAGCACGTTCAGCCCCGGCTGGAACGAAAGCTCCATCCGGTCGATGATCAGCATATCGCGGATATCAAGGGCGCGCAGCATCGGGTGTCACCGTCCGAGGCCAGTTCGCATCGCGCTTACAACCACTGGCCCTTGATCGACTGGCGGTAGATCTGGCTGAGCCAGTTGTCGCCACGGTCCTTGAGTTCCAGCCCACGCGACGTCAGCAGTTTGTAGCTGCTGTCATACCATTCGGACGACTGGTAGTTGTAACCCAGAATAGCCCCCGCCGATTGTGCCTCTTCTACCAGGCCGAGGGACAGATACGCCTCGACCAGACGGTGCAGCGCCTCGGCTGTGTGAGAGGTGGTCTGGAAATCCTCGACCACGACACGGAAACGGTTGATCGCGGCGGTATAGTGTTTCTTGCGCAGGTAGTAGCGCCCGATCTCCATCTCTTTACCGGCCAGATGGTCGAAGGCCAGATCGAACTTCAGGATCGCGGATGTTGCGTATTCGCTGTCGGGATAAACCTCGATCACCGTGCGCAGTGCCTGCAGCGCCTGGAAGGTCAGGCCCTGGTCACGCCCGACCTCGTCGATCTGGTCATAATAGCTGAGCGCCAGAAGATACTGGGCATAGGCCGCGTCCTCATCCGTCGGATAGAAGTCGATATAGCGCTGCGCGGCACCCCGGCTTTCTTCGTAGTTCTTGTCGGAGTGATAGGAAAACGCCTGCATGATCAGGGCGCGCTTGGCCCAGTCGGAATAGGGATACAGACGCTCGACCTCGGAAAAATACCACGCGGCGTTGTCCGCGTTGCTTTGCGACAGCTCGTATTCGCCACGGGTGAAAATCTGTTCAGGCGTGTAGCCTTCGAGGTTCTGATTCCGGTCTACCCTGCTGCCACCGAACAGCCCGCCGCTGCACGCTGCCAAAGTGGCTGTCAGAAGAATCGCGCCCGCAAGCCTGACTGCCGCTTTGCTGCCAACCATACCGCCCATCCTTGTCGTCTTCTCTCGTGGGGTCGCCCCGGATTGGGCTTCGGTCTAGCACATAAAATTCCGGTGCAAAACGCCTTATCGGCATTGTGACCGAATTGCTGACCGAGTTCCGGTCAGATCAGGCAACTTCGGGAATTTCGTTCCAAATCAGCCCCTGTCCCGGCAGAAGTTCGGTCTGTTCCGGTGAACACAGGACCGGACGCACGGCACCCGGCGTTTCAAACAGCTTGCGCAACAGGGTGTTGGTCATCGAATGACCGGACTTTTCCCCGACGAAGTGGCCGAGAATCGGGCCACCCGCCAGATAAAGATCACCCAGCGCGTCCAACATCTTGTGGCGCACGGCTTCGTCCTTGTGGCGGAACCCTCCCGGCGTCAGCACAAGTTCGCCATCGACCACGACGGCGTTATCCAGCGTACCGCCCAGGGCAAGGCCATTTTCGCGCATCGCTTCGACATCCGAGCGCAGGCAGAACGTGCGGCAATCGGAAAGTTCGCGGGCGAATGAGCCGTTGCGCATGTCCAGCGTCATGGTCTGGCTGCCGATGGCCGCATCGTCAAAGTCGATGTGGAACTCGATTTCCAACCGGTCGGAGGGCCGGATCGAGGCGCGTGCGCCTTCGCGTTCCACAGTCACTTCCTTGAGGACTTCATACGCCAGAACCGGGCTGGCCTGACGACGCACACCTTTGGCCATGATGCCACGGACAAAATCAACCGACGAGCCGTCCATGATCGGGACTTCGGGGCCATCGATCTCGATCAGGGCATTGTGGACGCCACATCCGGCGAGCGCGGCCATGATATGTTCGATGGTCGACACAGACACGCCCGCATCATTGACCAAACGGGTGCACAAAGGCGTCCGCTCGACGATGTCATAGATGGCGGGGATCATCGCATTGCCAAGCTCGATATCCGTGCGCTTGAACCAGATTCCGTGGCCGGCAGCAGCCGGGTGCAGAACCATGGTTGCGGGTTTACCGCTGTGCAGTCCAATGCCTTTGAACGCGACCGGAGCTTTGAGCGTATGTTGCAATGTGGGCCTCTGTGAGCAGTGTCCGGCCTCTGCGGGCCGTGTTGGCACTGAGTTAAGCGAGAGACAGTCAAGGCTCAATTCACTCTTTGTAACCGAATGAAACATGTATGTAACAGATCGGCAAATCCCTGCTCACCGGCACTTAATGAACTGATTTTAAAAAGAAAAGGGCCGCCATTTGGCAGCCCCATCTGTTCAGTTTGTTACCGCTGTCAGTTGGCCTGACGCCGCAGGAAGGCCGGAATTTCGATCCGGTCTTGCTCGGGGTCGGACTCATCCTGAGCGGGTGCCGTAGCGTCATGTTGGCGCAGTGTCGGCTGCTGACGAACCGGCTGTGCCGGTGTGTCGGAGGCGTGTCCAGTCATCCGGTCAATCAGGCGGTTGAACCCGAAACGCGGACGTTCGTGGTGTTCCTGCTGCGGCTGGACCTGCTGTTCCTGCGGCTGTTGGGCCGGGCGTTGCTGGCGGGCCGAAGGCACGTTCTGAACGGCGGCCTGCAGGCGCTGCAATGCCTCTGGCGACGGGTTGCCGGGCGCCCTTGGGGCCACGTAGCTTTCCGGTGCCTGTTCGGCAACGGTTTGCTGCGGCTCGTACTCGTCGCGCTGCGGCTGATAGGCTGGCGGCGGCAGGCCGTCGTCATCCATGTCCGCACCGGCTTGTGACGGTTCGAACATCGCGTCCTCGCGCACGGGTTCATCGACCGTTTCGAACAGCGAGGGTTCGCGGCTGACTTCGGGCTCGGGCGTGGGTTCCGACATTTCAGCCGCAACTGGTGCCTGTTCCTCGATCGGCTGTTCTGCCGAAACGGTACGGGTCAGCGGCGCCGACATCGAGCGGCGCGCAACCGGTGCGTCGGACTGAACGTCGGTGGCATCGATACCGGTTGCAACAACCGAAACGCGCATGCCGCCTTCCATGTCGGTGTCCAGCGTCGAGCCCACGATGATGTTGGCGTCTGGATCGACCTCTTCGCGGATGCGGTTGGCCGCTTCGTCCAGTTCGAACAGTGTCAGGTCGTGCGAGCCCGTGATGTTGATCAGCACGCCCTTGGCGCCCTTGAGGCTGATTTCATCCAGCAGCGGGTTGGCGATGGCCTTTTCGGCGGCCTGAATGGCGCGGTCTTCGCCGGTCGCTTCGCCGGTACCCATCATCGCCTTGCCCATCTCGTCCATCACCGCGCGGACGTCGGCAAAGTCGAGGTTGATCAAGCCCGGACGCACCATCAGGTCGGTCACGCCTTTGACGCCCTGATGCAGAACATCGTCCGCCATCGAGAACGCCTCGGTAAAGGTGGTTTTTTCGTTGGCCAGACGGAACAGGTTCTGGTTGGGAATGATGATCAGCGTGTCGACGACCTTTTGCAGCGCGTCGACGCCGTCCTCAGCCTGACGCATCCGCTTGGCGCCTTCAAACTGGAAAGGCTTGGTGACGACACCCACGGTCAGCACGCCAAGTTCACGCGCGGCCTGCGCAATGATCGGCGCCGCACCGGTACCGGTGCCGCCGCCCATACCGGCGGTGATAAAGCACATGTGCGCGCCCGCCAGGTGGTCAACGATCTGTTCGATGCTTTCTTCGGCAGCGCTGGCGCCAACCGAGGGGCGCGCCCCCGCGCCCAGCCCTTCGGTCACCTTCACACCAAGCTGCACCCGCGATTGCGAGCGGCTTTGCTGCAGCGCCTGAGCGTCGGTGTTGGCGACCACAAAATCGACGCCATCAAGTTGTTTCTCAATCATGTTGTTGACAGCGTTGCCACCTGCACCGCCAACGCCAAAAACCGTAATCCGAGGCTTCAATTCATCGTGCCCGGGCATCGAAAGATTCAATGTCATGCTCTGTCCGCCTGTTTTTATGATCCCGCAAACGCGGTCTTTTTCTTGCCTATCCACAGGTGATTCTACATTTCCAATTGGCAAACGTCACGTCAAAAATCGCGGAATTCCACAAAATGTGGAGAAATCATGGCGCAAACCAGCAGTATTTCGCAAACATCGCCAGATGTTGCGGAAAAAACCCATTAAACCACAAGGCAACAACACCGGATGCGCAGCCAGAACCTTGCAGCGCACATCTGAACTTACATATTTTCGGCGTAGGCGACTGCTCGTCCTGCCGATGACCTCTGTTGGGCCTTGTCGATATTTTGCGGGATAAATCCTTGCATCGCAACCTGATTCTTCAACTCAGAGGAGCATTCGGACAGGAAATCGTCTCGGTCGTGATCGACCGGACTTCCTGTGTCTCGGCCCCGATGAGGATACTCGACCGCACCATCAACTGATCCCCGTTCAGAAACGGCCACCAGCACACCGGCAATCCGTCGATATCGTTATCGTACAGAAAACAAATCTGCCCTTGGCGGGTGCTGATCTGACCATATACGCATTGCTCTCCGGGCCGTTTCCAGACTGAAAGTGAGCGGTTGAGAAACTGTTCCTTGCCCACAAGTTCACCCGAACTCATCTCGTGAAAGCTCAGCGTCTTTCCGACAGATGCCTCGAGGAAATCATCGGGCGTGATAAGCGTTTGAGGTTCAGCCGGCGTTGCCAACAACGCCATACCGAGCACCCAAACGCCCCGAAGCGTCATTTTACCAGTTGTCCTTGAACCACTTCACCGCGCGGCGCAGCGACCGGGACGGGTAATTGTCGACCGGAATCTCGAAATCCCACCATTCGTCCTGAGGATGTGCAGCGAACAGGCTGAGGCCGACCGCCGAGGAAAACCCCGGTCCGGTGGCCGATTGCGGCAGGCCGTGCACGCGCAGGGGACGCCCCAGGCGCACGCGCTGGCCAAGGATACGGCTGGCCATACCGTCCAGCCCCATGATCTGGCTGCCGCCCCCGGTCAGCACGATCTGCTGTGTGGGCATATGCTCGAAGCCCGCCGCGTCCAGACGCACGCGGACCTCTTCCAGAATCTCTTCGACGCGCGGGCGCATGATGCCGATCAGCTCGGCCCGGCTGACGGTGCGCCGGTCATGTTCCCAGTCGCCGGTTTCGCCGCCGATATCGATCAACTCGCGGTCATCGGCGCCGGTTGCGTGCACCCCGCCGTTAAAGGTCTTGATCCGTTCGGCCACGGCGGCGGGTACGCCCAGCCCCATGGAAATGTCGGCGGTGACGTGATCGCCGCCCATGCGCACGCAGTCGGCATAGATCATGTGTTTCTTCATGAAGATCGACACGCTGGTGGTGCCGCCGCCCATGTCGATACAGGCCGCGCCCAGTTCCTGCTCATCCTCGACTAGCGCGGAAATGCCCGACACATAGGCCGAATTGGCGATCCCAGCGAGTTCAAGGTCACAACGTTTGATACAATGGACGATATTCTGGATCGCGATTGCATCGACGGTCAGCATATGCATGTCAACGGCCAGAGACTGCCCCAACTGCCCACGCGGATCGATCAGGCCCGAGCGGTTGTCGAGCGCAAAATTCACCGGCTGGGCATGCAGAACCTCGCGCCCTGCCCCATAGTCCGGCACATCGCAGGCGTTGAGGACACGCCCGATCTCGGCTTCGGTCACCAGCTGGCCTTCCAGATCCACCTGCGCATCCAGACCGTATGAGCGCGGGTTGGCGCCGGCAAAGCAGGCGATGACGTGATCGACGCGGATCTCGGCCATCTTTTGCGCGGCCTGCAGGGCGGTGCGAATGGCGCGTTCGGTTTCCTGCATGGCGGTCACTTCGCCAAACTGAACCCCACGGGAACGGGTTGTGGCCGCGCCGATGACCCGGAAACCGGTCTGTCCGGCCATCGAGCCGATCGAGTTGTCCTCGCTCAGCCGTCCGGTGCCGTCGAAGCGCAGAACGAGGCAGGAAATCTTGGAGCTGCCAACATCCAGAATGGCGACGACGCCCCGCTGCATGGCCTGCCTGCGCATCTGCCGCATTGCGCGCTGGGACTGATAAAGATCGGTCATCATCGTATTACTGCCCGTTACCCACTGTCACTTTTGTATTCCACCAGTCTTCGCTGGCGGCTTTGCTCATTCTTATTGTCGGACGCGATCCGAGCCGCATGTCCACCACGGCCACGTCGCGTTCCAGAAGATCCTGTACCTCGCTAACCGCCAGCACACGTTCCAGTGCGCGCACCGGGCGTTCAGTTGGCAGCATGATGCGCTGGCCACGATCCAGAACCAGATCCCAGCGCCGCTCGCCAATACGCACGAGGCCACGGACCCGCCCGCCAAGACTGCGCGCGGTTTTCAGAAGCTCCAGCGCCTCGGGCACATGACCATCGGCACCCTTGCCCGCAATCAGGGGCAGGTTGGCGTGGTTGGCGCGGGACGCCACCTCATCCACATGCGCGCCGGTTTCGTCCAGCAGTTCGATCCCGTCGCGGTTACGCCAGACTATGACCGGCTGACGTTCGACCACATCGACCTGCAGGATGCCGCCGGGGCGGATGCGGACGGTTGCGGATTTGACCGGATCGAGGCCGGTGATGACATCGCGGATTTGCTCGACATCCAGATCGAAGGAACTGATCGGAAAGTCCAGCGGCACAACTTCGCGGATATCCTCGGACAGGCCGGTCCCGGCCCCGTCGATGGCCATCAGGTTGACCATGAATTCGGGCCGTTCCTGAAACGAGGTGCGAATGTCAGCCACAAAGGTGCTGACCGCGTCCCGCCGTTCCTGAGAGGAGAAGTAGAGCCCGCCAATGGCCAGCGAAACACAGATCGGAATACCGATGCGCAGACCCATGCGGATGCCGGGGGTCAGCATCCAGCGCTGGTATCTGTAGCTGAGGCGGGATGGCGCGGGGTCGGCCTTGCGCGCCGCGCGGCCAAATCGCTTGCCGCCCTTCAGCTGCAGCTTCGGATCAGAATTTTCGTCGGCAGCGCCGGTTTCAAAGGCCGCGTCCGGCCCGGACAGGGCCTTGGACCGGTGGATCACCGGAGCGCGGGTAGCGGTCAGCGGTCGCATGAGGCGTCCTCCACCATCCAGGCGCAAAGCTGGCCGAACGTGATCCCCACATGCTCGCCCTGCTCGGGCACAAGCGACGTCGGCGTCATGCCGGGCTGGGTGTTGGTTTCCAGCAGAAACAGACCGGCAACGCCCTTGCTGTCATCCCAGCGGAAATCGGTGCGGCTGACGCCCCGGCAGCCCAGAACATCATGGGCGCGCAAGGCATAGTCCATGCACAGATCAAAGATCTCGGACGGGATTTCGGCCGGCAGCACATGCCACGAGCCGCCGGGCTTGTACTTGGCGTCGTAGTCGTACCAGCCGTCGGTCATGATCTCGGTCACGGTCAGGGCGCGGTCGCCCATCACGGTCACGGTCAGTTCCCGCCCGGCCACATATTGTTCGACCATCACCTGATCCGGCATGTCATCAGCCAGCTTCGGCGGGCCATTTGCGCCTTCGTGCACCAGATAGATGCCGACGCTGGAGCCTTCATTATTGGGTTTGACCACATAAGGGGCCGCCATCACGTGGTCGGCCATCACATCCGCCTTGGGAACGATTACGCTCTCAGCGATGGGCAGGCCCGCAACGCGAAACGCCTCTTTGCTGCGCTGCTTGTCCATGGCCAGCGCCGAGGCCAGCACGCCGGAATGCGTATAGGGAATGCCCATCCATTCAAGCAGACCCTGAACGCAGCCATCTTCGCCCCAGCGGCCATGCAGGGCGTTGAAGACCACATCCGGTTTGATTTCCAGAAGGCGCGCGTGCAGGTCGGGACCAGCGTCCAGCTCGACCACTTCGATACCTTCTCCCCTGAGGGCGGTTGCGCATTCGCGCCCGCTGCTGAGAGACACCTCGCGCTCTGCCGAGGGTCCGCCCATCAATACCGCCACTTTGGGGCTTGTCCTGCTCGACCTACCCACGTTCGTGCGCCTCAATGTCCCCGGACCTTATGTGGTGGTCCGTACTGCGTTTATGCCTTTGATCCGCCGCCTGAATTTGCTGTTTTTGGTCTGACGGTTGGGGCTTTATTCCTTCAGCGGATCACCGACCCGCATGATTTCCCACTCTAGCGTGATACCGCTTGTTTCGTAAACCTTTTTTCGCACCTCTTCGCCAAGCCCTTCGAGGTCGGCGGCAGTGGCGTCGCCAGTGTTAACGAGAAAGTTCGAATGCTTCTGACTCATCTGTGCACCACCCCGCATCGCGCCGCGCATTCCGGCGTCGTCAATCACTTTCCACGCCTTTAGATCGTGCACGTCATCGTCCCGCCCGGTCGACGAAAACCCGGCCGGATTGCGAAAGGTGGACCCGGCACTGCGATCCTTGGTGGGCTGGGTTTCGTCGCGCTTTTTCAGCTGGGCGTCCATGCGTGCGTGCAGCTCCGCGGCATCGCCGGACGGACCCTTCAACTTAGCCTCGATCAGCACCGCGCCCTGAGGCAGGTCGGACTGGCGATAGCGGAAATTCAGGTCCTCGGCGGTCAGTTCGACCACCTCTCCGTCACGGGTGACGATGGTGGCGGACTGGAACACATCCGCCGTGTAGCTGCCATAGCAACCCGCATTCATCCGCACTGCACCGCCGATCGAGCCGGGAATGGTGCGCAGGAATGTCAAGTCCACGCCCGCATCCGCCGCCTTGCGCGCCACATGCGCATCAAGCGCCGCCGCACCTGCGGTGACAGTATTGCCTTCGACCGAGATGCCGTTGAACCCGCGCCCCAGCCGGATCACCACCGCACGCAGCCCGCCATCGCGGACGATGAGATTCGAGCCGACCCCCATGGGAAAAACCGCCACGTCTGACGGGAGGTTACTCAGAAACTCCTGCAGGTCTTCGCGGTCGGCGGGTTGAAACAGGTAGTCGGCAGGACCACCCACACGCAGCCAGGTGAGGTCGGATAAAGTGCGGTCGGGGGACAAACGCCCCCGTATGGACGGTATTTGGATCATAAGTCGGCGCGGGCTGCCACGCTGCGCCCGCCGACGCCGCCCATGATGACCGCGAACAGGAAAGGCAAAACGCCGCCGGTCAGCCAGACAAAGGGGGCAAACGCGCGTTCTTCTTCACCGGTTCCGACCGTGGTCAACATGACGATCAGTGCCAACGCCACACAGGATGTCAGGCCGATCAGCCACAAAAGCCCGCGCAGGCCGATCCAGCGTCCCGCTGCAAAACCGGCGATGGCCCCTAAAACAAATGCTGTAAGCGGCAGGTAGGCGAACGTTGCGATGTTCCCCATGGCGGACCTCCTGATCTGGTCGATTATTTTCCGGTTGCCTTCTTGCCCTGCAATTTCGACTTTGTCCAACGGGTCAGGTAAATAACAGGCCAGCGCAACACCGACATCCCTGCGATCAGCACGATCAGGCCGATCCATGGGCCGTTTTCGTAGGTGACGTAGCCCAGCAGAGGGATTCCGATGGCTATCAGGATATAGGCGCGGGTCCAGTGGTGATCCTTGCTGGGGATCATGGCCAGCACATTCGCAGCCAGCCCCCAAAGACAGGCAAGGGCGATGGACCAGTTCATTCCGCGACCTCCTGCCCGGTCCATTTACGCCAGTAATAGCGGATGGGATTGCGGAACATGGATACGAAGGCGGCAAAAGCCAGCGCAGAGATGAACCAGCCGTAGTCATAGCCCAGCCAGACAATCAGTACCGGCGCGCAAATCAGCAGCAGAATGCCCGGAGGGAATTGCAGCCGCATAGGCAGCAGCGCCACAATCGTCGCGCAGATCACCCAGATCGCGGCAAAGATCATCGAATAGCCCATTCACCCCTCCCAGGACGCACGGAAACCTCTGGCATACTACCACACTTTCAGGTTGTGCGCCAAATGAGGTCCGACGTCAAACGGCTTGTTTTCTCTGCAATCTCTCCGGCAACCCGTTGGCCCAGGCGCTGATTGTGCCTGCCCCCAGACAGACAACCATGTCGCCGGGGCGCGCCTGTTCGCGGACGAGGCGTTCGAGATCATCTTCGTTGAGGATCGCACGGGCGTGGCGGTGGCCGTGGCGGATCAGCCCAGCGACCAGATCGTCGCGTCCTGCGCCTTCGATCGGGTCTTCGCCTGCGGAAAATACGTCAGCGATGGCGATCACGTCGGCGTCGTTGAAACAGGTGCAGAAATCATCAAACAGATGCGACAGGCGGGTGTAGCGGTGCGGCTGATGCACTGCGATGACGCGGCCTTCGGTCGCCTGACGGGCGGCTTTCAGCACGGCGGCTATTTCAACCGGGTGGTGGCCATAATCGTCGATGATGGTGACGCCATCGACCTCACCCACTTTGGTAAAGCGACGGTTAACGCCGCCGAAATTGGCCAGCGCCTCGCGTATCTCGCTTGCCTTCATGCCCAGATGGCGGGCAACAGCCACGGCAGACAGCGCGTTCGAGACGTTGTGATCGCCGGGCATCGGCAGCGTGCAGCCTTCGATCACCTTGTCCTCGTATTGCAGGTGAACGTCGAAATGGGCCACGCCCGCCTTGTAGGTCAGGTTCACGGCCCGCACATCGGCCTGCGCGTTGAAACCATAGGTGCGCACGCGGCGGTCAGTGATGCGGCCCACCAGCGCCTGCACCTCGGCGTGATCGGTGCAACAGACGGCGAGGCCGTAGAACGGGATGTTCGAGACGAACTCGTTGAAGCCCGCTCGCAATCTGTCAAAATCGCCCCAGTGCTCCATATGCTCGGGGTCGATATTGGTGACGATGGCGATGGTGGCGGGCAGTCGGTTGAACGAGCCGTCGCTCTCATCCGCCTCGACCACCATCCATTCACCCTGCCCCATGCGGGCGTTACTGCCATAGGCGTGGATGATGCCGCCATTGATCACCGTCGGGTCGAAGTCGCCCGCCACCATCAGCTCAGCCATCATCGTGGTGGTGGTAGTTTTGCCGTGAGTTCCGGCGATGGCGATGTTTGACTTCAGGCGCATCAGCTCCGCCAGCATGTCAGCACGGCGAACCACCGGCAGCCCTTGCGCGCGCGCCTCATCCAGTTCGGGATTGCCCGGTTTGATCGCGGTCGAAGTGACGACAACGGCGGCGTTTTTCAGGTTTTCGGCGCGCTGGCCGACAAAGATTTCAGCACCCAGCCCCGCCAGTCGATCTGTGATCTTGGACGCCTTGAGGTCCGATCCCTGCACCCGGTAGCCGAGGTTCAGAAGCACCTCGGCGATACCCGACATCCCAATCCCGCCGATTCCAACAAAGTGAATCGGCCCAACGTCCTGCGGCAGTTTGGTTGCGGGTGTCATGCGGTCTCCTTCTGCGCCAGTTGTTCGACAAGGGCCGTCAGACGCTCGGTCGCGTCGGGGGCACCGGTCGAAAGGGCGGCATGGGCCATTTTCTGTGCGGCTTCGGGGTTGGTCAGAACCGTGGTGATTTGCTGCGTCAGCGAAGAAACGTCAAGGACGTTTTCGGGAATCATGATCGCGCCGCCCGCCTGCACAAGTCCGCGCGCATTGGCGGTTTGATGATCCCCCGCCGCGGCGGCGAAGGGGACTAGAATCGAAGGGCGGCCAATGACCGAGATATCGGCAACGCTGGACGCGCCGGAGCGCGAAATGACAAGTTGCGCATCTGACATGCGGCGGGGCACGTCGTCAAAAAAGGGCTGAACGTCAGCGCGGATGCCGTGATCGGAATAAAAGGCGGTGACGCGCTCGCCATCCTCGTCCCGGGCCTGATGCGCCACGCGGATACGGCTGCGCAGATCGTCGGACAAACCGGCGATTGCCGCCGGAACCACGTCACTGAGGATGCGCGCGCCCTGAGAGCCGCCCATCACCAGAACCGACATCGGGTACTCACCGGGTGGGATATATCCCGCCGCCGCGCGTTCCAGCACTGCCGCGCGCACCGGGTTGCCGACGTGCACCCCATGGGCGCCTTCCGGCAGGTCGGTGGGCCAGACACCGCAGGCCACATAGGCAACGCGGGTTGCAAACAGCTGGTTCACCCGGCCCAGAACACCGTTCTGTTCGTGAATCATACGCGGGATGCCCAGCATGGTTGCCGCGCTGAGTGCGGGGATCGACGGGTAGCCGCCGAAACCGACCACGACATCCGGTTTGTCCCGCATCATCTGAAAGACCATGCCGGTCACGCCGCCTGCAATCTTGGGCCCGGCCATTGCCTTGGCGGCCAGCCCCCCCCGCGCGAAGGTGGCGGATGAGGCTTCGACGATCTCGGTCGTGTGAGGAAAGCCGCTGGTGTAACGCGCACCACGCGCGTCGGTGGACAGGCGCACGCGCCAGCCTTTTTTCAGCATGGATTCGGCCAGAGCCTGAGCGGGGAACATGTGCCCCCCGGTGCCGCCAGCCGCAATCAACAGATAGGGTTTTCCCATTATCCTCTTCCGCGCAGAATATCACCAAGTTCGCCCTGTGGTCGGGTGCGGGTAAAGGCCAAAAGCATGCCAACCGCAATCCCCCCCGCGATCAGCGAAGAACCGCCATAGCTGACAAAAGGCAGCGTCATGCCCTTGGCGGGCAACAGGCGCACGGCGACACCCATGTTGATCATCGCCTGAACCCCGAACATGCAGGCCAGACCGGTACCCGCCAGGCGGATGAACATATCGCGCTCGCGCATCAGGCGCAGTAGCGACCGCACGACGATGATCGAGTAGAGCGCGATGATGATCAGCACCAGGATCAGGCCGTATTCCTCGGCCGCGACTGCGATAATGAAATCGGTATGGGCGTCTGGCAGCGACCATTTTACCTGCCCCTCGCCGACGCCGACACCGAACAGCCCGCCTTCGCGGATGGCATTAGTGGCATAGCCCAGCTGGGTAGTCGGATCGACCTCCTGATTGAGAAAGCCGTCGATGCGGCGTGCGAAGTGTTCCGAGTTGGAATAGGCGACCATCCCACCCAGAACCACGGCTCCGGCCATGCCAAGCAGCAGCAGCATCGGCGCGCCGGCCACGAAATACATCACACCCCAGCCGAACAGGATCAGGCAGGCCTGCCCAAAGTCCGGCTGCATCACCAGCATACCAACGATGGCCATGCACAGCGCAAAAGACCACAGACGCCCCGGCGGGCCATTGATTTCCTGCGAAGCGGCGAACAGCCACGCAGCAACGACGACAAATCCGGGCTTCAGAAATTCGGATGGCTGAAGCGACGCAAAGCCCAGCGAATACCAGCGCACCGCACCCTTGCCGAAATCAGTGCCAAAGACCGGCAGAAAAGCCAGCGCCACAAAGGCTGCCACAAAGCCCAGCACCGCCAGACGCCGCACCAGCGTGGGCGACATCATCGAGGTCAGCAACATCGCAACCAGCGCCATTCCGCCGAAGAACGCCTGCCTCTCGACATAATGGAAAGGATCGAACCCGTTTCGTCCGGCAAGCGGCGGGGACGAGGCCAGCCCAAGCAACAACCCGATGACAAACAGGATCAGAACACAGGACATCGTCCATTTGTCGATCGTCCGCCACCATTTCGGAAGGATCGGTTCACCACGCCGGTCCGGGACCGCGCCATACACCATCTCAGTCATGAGATTACCGCCACTATCTGCCTCGTTAACGCCCCGTTTTCGGGGTCTGTGTGTGAGAGTCTACAGGGGTTTTTGCGTTTGGGCTAGAGGGATGACACTGATGCGGCAAAGTCACTGCGTATGGGCCCAAGAAACTCGCTACGCGTTTCGGATTTCTTAGGCACCCAACCATATCAGGTGCAGGCGTGGGTTGCCGGAAAGCTGCCCCCACAATACGCTTCATTGTAATCCAATCGATTTATTGGTGGAGACTCCGATGAAAGACATTTCCAACGAAGCCCAAGCCCTTTTTGCGCGATATCTGGAGTGCTGGAACAATCGAGACTTCGAGGGCGTCGCGGCCTGTTTCGACGAGCCGTCAATGTTCGTTCTTCCTACCGGCCCGGTAAGTCTGCCAAACCGGCAGGCACTGGTGGAACTGATCGGGAGAATTTTCGACGGTCTGGAAGCCGCAGGTTTCAGCCATACGACAATCGGTGCAATCGAGGCCCATCCGTGCGGCGACGGACTTGCAATATTGGACGCGCGGGACGTCAGCAGATTCAAGAAAGACGGTTCGATTTTGGAAATCATTGATGGCCACTACGTTATTCGCCAATCCGGAGAGGAATGGCGCCTAGCGGTGGCCGTGCCCTGCGCCACCGGTTGGAAAGAAGCCACATCCTAGGGTGACTATCGTCCCGGCTGCTCCAAACGGCGCCCTCTTGCCTTTACCTGCAATCCGCGCCATGCGCAGCGCATGAGATACGACACGATCATCCTTGGCGCCGGCGCCGCCGGCATGATGTGCGCTGCCCATTGCGGCGGGCGGGTTCTGGTGATCGATCACGCGAAAGCCGCAGGAGAGAAAATCCGTATCTCGGGCGGCGGGCGCTGCAACTTTACCAACATGTTCGCAGGCCCGGAGAACTTTCTGTCGCAGAACCCGCATTTCTGCAAATCGGCGCTGGCGCGCTATACCCAGTGGGATTTCATCGATCTGGTGAACCGCCACGACATCACTTGGCATGAAAAGACACTGGGGCAACTGTTCTGCGACGGCTCATCAAAACAGATCATCGCCATGCTGCTGGCCGAGATGGAGCGCGCCGGGGCCGAGCTTTGGGTGCGCAGCACGGTCTGTGACCTGCGCAAGACGGAAACCGGCTTTGCGCTGGAAGTGGAGCGCGACGGCAAGCGGCAAAACCTGACATGCACCAATCTTGTGCTGGCGACTGGTGGCAAATCGATCCCCAAGATGGGCGCGACCGGACTGGCCTATGACATTGCCCGCCAGTTCGGGTTACGCATGACCGACACCCGCGCCGCCCTTGTTCCCTTCACATTCCCGGATGGCCGGTTCAAAGACCTGTCCGGTGTTTCCCTGCCCGCGCGCCTTTCAAACGCTCGCACCGGCTTTGACGAGGCGCTGCTGTTCACCCATCGCGGTCTCAGCGGCCCTTCGGTTTTGCAGTTGTCATCATACTGGCGTGAAGGCGAGGCCATTTCCATCAACCTGATCCCAGATCTGCCGCTGCTGGATCTGCTGCGCGAGCAACGGCAGGTTTCGGGGCGCAAGGCGCTGACGACGGAACTTGCGCGTCACCTGCCTGCCCGGCTGGTGGACTACCTTCAGGGGGAAATCCCGATGAACGGCAATCTGGCGGACCAGTCAGATTCCAGCCTGACCGCGCTTGCCGAGGCGCTGAGTGCGTGGTCTCTGACCCCATCCGGGACCGAGGGCTACCGCACCGCCGAGGTCACACTGGGCGGGATCGATACGGATGACCTGTCGTCAAAGACCATGGCTGCAAAGAACGTGCCGGGCCTCTATGCCATCGGAGAAGCGGTGGATGTCACCGGCTGGCTGGGCGGCTACAACTTCCAATGGGCCTGGTCGTCGGGCCATGCCGCCGGAACGGCCATAGCCTCGGGGCGCTGATCCCTCTTCTTCTCGTAACAAAATAAGGCGGGGTGAATTGGCCGAAGGTCAAGACGGGGGCAGCGCCCCCGGTGGCGTTTCAGAGCAATCAGACGCGTCTTAGCCCGCCAGCCGCTTGCGAACCTCGGCCACAAAATCTTCGCCCCGCTGCTCGAAATTGTCGTATTGATCAAAACTTGCGGCTGCGGGTGCCAGCAGCACGGTTTCGCCTTCCTGAGCATCCGCCATCGCGCGGTCCACTGCCTCGGCCATGGTGGTGCAGACTTCGGCCTCGGCCTCCAGCTGCATGGCGAAGCCTGCCGCCTCTCGCCCGATCACATAGGCTTTCAGCACTTCGCTGCTTGCGCCATTCAGGGCCGACAGCCCCCCCTCTTTCTCCAGACCGCCGCAGATCCAGCGTATCTTCCTGAACGCGCTCAGCGCCTTTACCGCGCTGTCCACATTGGTCGCCTTGGAGTCGTTCACGTAAGTCACGCCCTCTGCCTCGGCAATGATCTGGCTGCGATGAGGCAGGCCCGGATAGCTGTGCAACGCGGCCTCGATCACCCGCGGCGCCAGCCCCAGCGAGCGGCAGGCCGCATAGGCGGCGCAGGCATTCTGGTGATTATGGGAACCCGGCAACCCCTTGATGCCGCGCAGGTCGATCGATCCTGTCTGACGCGCTTTGCGGTATTCCGACAGAAACCCCTTTCGCGCAAAAACCTGCCAGCCGGGGCCGGTCAGTTTCCGCTCGACCGAGATGCGGATGACCCGGTCATCCGACGGCCCCTCGGACATCTGCCCCGCCAGAAAGGCGCCTTCGGCCTCATCCACGCCAATCACGGCACGATCCGGCCCGCCTTCGGAAAACAACCGGCGTTTGGCGGCGAAATATCCACCCATACCGCCATGGCGGTCCAGATGATCGGGGGACAGGTTGGTGAACACGGCCACATCCGGCGTCAACGCACGCGCCAGCTCGGTCTGATAACTGCTGAGTTCCAGCACCACGACTGATCCATCGTCACCGGGGTCGATATCCAGCACGCCGCGCCCGATATTTCCGGCCAGCTGTGCCTCGCGCCCCGACTCGGTCAGAATGTGATGGATCAGGGCGGCGGTGGTCGATTTACCGTTCGAACCGGTCACGGCAATTACCCGCGGTGGTGTGTCGAACTTTTCCCATTCCGGCCCTGCAAACGAGCGGAAGAACAGGCCGATGTCGTTGTCCACCGGCACCCCGGCATCCTGCGCGGCTGCCACGACCGGGTTGGGTTCGGGATAGAGGTGCGGGATGCCCGGCGACACGATCAACGTCTCGATATCCTCAAAAGCGCCCTGCCGCCGTAAATCTACGCAATCGAACCCTTCACCCGCAGCCGCTTCCCGCGCCGCCGGATTGTCATCCCAGCATATTAGCGTGGCGCCCCCAGCGCGCAGAGCCCGTGCCGCCGCCAGACCTGACCGGCCAAGCCCCAGAACCGCTACTTTCTGCCCTGAAAACCCTTTGACCGGGATCATTCAATGAACCTCTAAGTAAAAGCTTGAATTAACTTGCCGATAGGCAACGCCAAAAGGACCATAATAACTACCCAAATGGCTAACGACCAAAGAAAGCCTGCTGGGCGGTCTGCTTTTTCTCCCAGTCCAAAGTACTTGCTTCCAAGTGGAGCGATACTAGTCGCTGACAATATCACCCCAAGCCAAAATGTCCCAGATCCAATACCGTCCATAGTGCCGATCAATGCGAGCGCCAATCCGAGCAAGCCTACAGCGCCCTGTACTGAGTCTTCTAACCACTCAGGAAACGGGGCAAAAAGCAGTTTTTTTATTGTTCTTCCGTTAATCATGTTTTCCAAACCTTGACTTATCTTACCTTCAGCGTCGCCAGACCGATCATCGCGAGGATCAGGGAAATGATCCAGAACCGGATCACGATGGTCGGCTCAGCCCAACCCTTTTTCTCATAATGATGGTGGATCGGCGCCATCAGAAACACACGTTTGCCTGTACGTTTGAAGTAGAGAACCTGAATGATGACGCTCAGCGCCTCGACGACGAACAATCCGCCGACAACCGCCAGCACCAGCTCGTGCTTGGTCGCAACGGCGATGGCCCCCAGCGCGCCGCCCAGCGCCAGCGAACCGGTGTCGCCCATGAACACGGCAGCCGGCGGGGCGTTGTACCAAAGGAATCCCAGCCCGGCGCCGAACAGAGCTGATGTGAAGATAAATATCTCACCCGTTCCCGGCACGTAATGCACATCCAGATATTCGGTAAAGTCGACCCGGCCCACGGCATAGGCAATGATCCCAAGCGTCGAGGCCGCAATCATCGCGGGCATGATCGCCAGACCATCCAGACCATCTGTCAGGTTCACCGCATTCGCGGCACCGACGATCACGACGATGGCAAACGGAATATAGAAAAGACCCAGATTGATCAGCGTGTCCTTGAAAACCGGCAGCGCCAGTTGGTTCTGCAGGTCAGCCGGATGGTGAAGCGTGGCCCAGAATGCGGCCAGCACGGCAATGATGACGCCCAGCGCCAGACGCAATCGACCCGGAACGCCACTGGTGTTCTGCTTGGAAACCTTTGCATAGTCATCAGCAAAGCCGATAGCCGCATAGGCCAGTGTCACGAACAGAACCATCCAGACATATGGGTTGTCCCACCGCGCCCAGATCAGGGTGGATGTGACCAGCGCGCCGACGATCAACAGCCCGCCCATGGTTGGTGTGCCTGCCTTGGAAAAATGCGCCTCGGGGCCGTCGTCACGGATCGGCTGGCCCTTGCCCTGTTTTCTGCGCAACACGTTGATCAGCGGCTTGCCAAACAGAAAGCCAAAGATCAGTGCGGTCAGAAAGGCGCCCCCTGCACGGAACGTGATATAGCGGAAGAGGTTCCAGAAATCCCCTCCGTCCGACAGGGCGGTCAACCAATAGAGCATCTCAAAACCTTTCCCAAACGCCGATCATGGTTCAAGCGCGCTCCCTTGCCCCATTTTCCGCAAACCGTCAACAATCCGCGCCAGCCCCATGCTGAGCGACCCTTTGGCCAGAACCGTGTCGCCCGCGCGGATCAGGTCCGGCAGGTGCCCCGCCATCTCGGTGCTGGTCTCGCTCCACCGCCCGCGCTTTTCGGCAGGCAGCGCGTCGTGCAGCGCCTTCATCAGCGGGCCAATGCAGTGGACCTGATCGACCTGCGCCATCGCCGCGACATCCGCCATACCGGCATGCATTGCGACTTCCTGCGCGCCCAACTCTTTCATGTCGCCCAGAAACGCGATCCGGCGCGCGCCTTGCGAGGCGGCCAAAACATCCAGCGCAGCCTCCATTGAGGTCGGGTTGGCGTTGTAACTGTCATCCAGCAACTCGATCTGCCCACCAGTCGCCAATGGCAACGTTTCGCGCACGCCGCGTCCTTTGACCGGCGACCAGCGGCGCAGACCGGCAATGGCCTCATCAAGATTGACGCCCATCTCAACGCAGGCCGCCAGAGCGCCCAGCGCATTCATGGCAAAATGAGTGCCCGCGGATTGCACGTCGTAGGTTATCAGCGTGTCCCCGACCGAAGCGCTTGCCTGAACCGATTCGCCCCCTTGTGTCACATCCTTCAGACTGTAGTCTTTGGCATCGCGGCCAAAATCGACGATCCCGGCACCATGGTCCTGTGCGGTCTGACGAAGAATGTCCGCATGTTCGATGTCGGCGTTCACAATCGCGGCCCCGCCACTTTCCAGCCCTTCGAAAATCGCCGCCTTTTCATGGGCGATGCCCGCAACCGACTCGAACGCCTCAAGATGAACCGCCGCAACGGTCGTGACCAGCGCCACATGCGGGCGGGCCTGTCGGGCCAAAGGCGCAATCTCACCCGGATGATTCATGCCGATCTCGATCACCGCGTATTCGGTGTCGCGCGGCATTCGCGCCAATGTCAGCGGAACGCCCCAATGGTTGTTATAGCTGGCAACACTGGCATGGGTCTTTCCCTGCATGGACAGGATTGTCGACAGCATTTCTTTGGTCGAGGTCTTGCCGACACTGCCGGTCACGCCGATGACGCGCGCGTCGCTTCGGGCGCGGGCAGCCTGCCCCAGCGCCTCAAGCCCGGTCTGAACGTCGTCCACGATCAGCAGCGGCGCGTCCTCGGACACTCCGTCCGGAATGCGTGAGACCAGTGCAGCGCCCGCGCCTTTCTCAAGCGCCTGCGCCACAAAGTCATGGCCGTCCCGCACGTCCTTCAGCGCGACGAACAGATCACCCGGCTGTATCGTGCGGGTATCGATGGAGACGCCGTTAACCACCCAGTCGGCGGTGGCACGTCCACCGGTTGCATCAGCGGCCTCGGCTGCAGTCCAGAGCGTCATGCCACCCTCCCGTCCAAAGCGGCCACGGCTATGCTGGCCTGTTCGGCATCGTCGAACGGCAGAACCTGATCACCGACGATCTGACCGGATTCGTGCCCCTTGCCCGCGATCAGCAGCGCGTCGCCCGGCTGCAGGGCATCGACGCCGCGCAGGATCGCCTCGGCCCGGTCGCCCACCTCGGTCGCTTCCGGCGCGCCCTGCATCACGGCAGCGCGGATTGTTGCAGGGTCTTCGCTACGCGGGTTGTCGTCGGTGACAAAGACGATATCCGCATTCTCAGCCGCCGCCTGGCCCATCAGCGGGCGTTTGGTGGCGTCGCGATCCCCGCCTGCGCCCACGATGGCGATGAGACGCCCCATCACATGAGGGCGCATGGCCTTGAGCGCAGTCGCCACGGCATCCGGTGTGTGTGCGTAATCGACAAAAACTGCCGCCCCGTTGTCACGGGTCGCGGCCAGCTGCATCCGCCCGCGAACAGTGGTCAGGTGCGGCAGGGTTTCAAAGACCCGTTCCGGATCATCCCCGCTGGCAATGGCCAGACCACAGGCCAGCAGCACGTTTTCGGCCTGAAACCCTCCGATCAGGTTCAGGCGGGACTGAAGTGTTTTACCACGCCATGAAAACCGCAGGTCCTGACCGGTCGCGTCGAAACGCTGGTTCAGCAGACAAAGGTCCGTGTCCGCCTGCCCGACCGTCAGCACCTTTTGTCCGCGTGACAGGGCGATGTCGCGCATCTCGGGGCCTTTGGGATCGCTGATGTTGATGACAGCCGTGCCATCGGGCGGCAGGACCCGCGTGAACAGGCCGGCCTTGGCGATAAAATAGGCCTCGAACGTGTCGTGATAGTCCAGATGATCCTGCGTGAAGTTGGAAAACCCGGCCGCTGTCAGGTGCACGCCATCAAGGCGACGCTGTTCCAGCCCGTGGGACGATGCCTCCATCGCGGCGTGGGTCACGCCATTGGCCGCCGCCTCGGCAAGGCAGCGGTGCAGAGTGATCGGCTCGGGCGTGGTATGGGCCAGCGGTGCGGTCCATGCCCCTTCGACACCGGTTGTGCCGAGGTTCACCGCAGCATGGCCAAGTTCGGTCCAGATTTGGCGCACGAAGGTTGCCACGGATGTTTTGCCATTGGTCCCCGTGACCGCAACCATGGTCTGAGGCTGCGCCCCGAACCACAGCGCCGCCGTGTAGGCGAGCGCCTGACGCGGGTCTTCGACGACGATCAACGCAGCATCGGATGCGGCCAGTTCATCAGCCGCGATTTCTGCACCTTTGGCATCGGTCAGTATGGCGGCCGCCCCCATACGCAGGGCATATTGGATGAATTCACCACCATGAACGCGCGTTCCGGGAAGGGCCGCGAACAGATAGCCATCCTTGACGTCGCGGCTGTCCACCGCCAGTCCAGTAATGTCCAGGTCCTTGCCGCCCCGCGCGGTCAGGGCCAGTTGGCTAAGTTTCGTTGACTTTGCGCCCATGACCCACCTTTTCGGACTGCCTAATTCGAGGTCAGCGTTATAGCAGCGCCCGCATCAGGCTCAAGCCGAGGACGCAGCCCCAGCAACGGAGCGACCCGACCGATCAGTTCTGCGGCCACGGGCACAGCGGTCCAGCCAGCGGTGCGCCGCTTTTCGCCGTAGGCCACGATCGAGGGTTCGTCCAGTGTGACCACCAGAACGTATTTCGGATCATATGCCGGGAAGAGTGTGGCGAATGTCGCGATCACCCTGTCGTCGTAATACCCACCACGCGGTTTGGGCTTGTCGGCAGTGCCGGTTTTACCCGCAACGTCATAGCCCGGCACTTCGCCAAAGCTGGCGGTGCCGCTGGTGACAACCTTGCGCAGCATTTTCTGCGCCTGACGGGCTGCGTTCTCGGACATCACGCGCGGGCCGTATTGCGGGCCGTTCCGGCGCAGGATCGTCGGACTGACATAGTGGCCACCGTTGGCGATGGCGGCATAGCCCGCCGCCAGATGCATCGGGCTGGTGGAAAGGCCGTGGCCGTAAGAGATCGTGACGGTGCTGAGTTCACCCCATTTCTTTGGCTTCAGAGGCTCGCCACCCGCAGCCTCGACAATCTCGAACGGGGTGGGTTCGAACATGCCCAGCCCGGCCAGAAAATCCTGCTGACGTAGCCCGCCGATTTGCAGGGCCAGCCGTCCGGTGCCCCGGTTCGAACTTTTGACGATGATGTCAGCGACGCTGAGATCGCCATAGTTCTTGCCCTGAAACTCGCCAATCGGGAACCGCCCGATTTTCATCGGGCCCGAAGTGTCGATGATGGTTTCCGAGTTTACCAGACCCAGATCAACGGCCTGTGCCGCCGTGAAAATCTTGAAAACCGAGCCCAGTTCATAGACGCCCTGCACATACCGGTTGAACAGCGGGCTGTCAGACGGATCAAACCCCGATGTCGGCGGCCTTGGCCGGTCATTCGGATCAAATGACGGCAGGGAAGCGGCGGAAATAACTTCGCCCGTGTGAGCATTCATCAGCACTGCCGAGGCGCCTTTGGCGTTCATGATCTTCATGCCACCATAGAGAACCTGTTCGACCGCCGCCTGAACGGTAAGGTCCAGCGAAAGTTGCAGGGGCTTGGTGCCGTTGGCGGGATCGCGAAGATAGCCGTCGAACTGCTTTTCAATGCCGGCAACGCCGATGACTTCGGCAGCATCCACCCCCTCGCGGCCAAACCCAGCCCCACCAAGGATATGGGACGCAAGGCGGCCATTGGGATAAAGGCGCATTTCGCGCGGACCAAACAGGATGCCCGGATCGCCGATATCGTGCACAGCCTGCTTCTGTTCCGGCGAAATGCGTTTCTTGATCCACAGAAACTTGCGCTTGCCGGTGAAATCCTTGACCAGACGATCCTTGTCCAGATCAGGGAAGATTCTGACCAGTTGATCCGCGGCTGCGACCGGGTCGATCATCAGAGGTGGCTGGGCGTAGACCGAATAAGTCTCGAGATTCGTTGCCAGAATGCGCCCTTCGCGGTCCACGATATCCGCGCGCTGCATCGCGATGGTTGCACCGGAGGCACTGGCAAGGGGTTCCTTTGCCTCGGACGTCGCCAACATACCCATGCGTGCGCCGACAACCGCAAACGCCACAAAAAAGAACGCGCCCAGAACCAGCAACCGGCCCTCTGCGCGGGCGCGGGACCGATCCTTCATTTCCTCGTGGCGCTTGTGGATGTTCTCGCGCTCGATCAGGTCGGGGTTTTCACCGCGCGCTCGGGCATCAAGCACCTGCGCCAAAGGGCGAATCGGTGTACGCGTCATGGGATCTGCACCTCGCCCAGGGCCTGAACATCGGTGATCGCGGTCAGGTCATTTGGATCGATCTCCGGCAGGTCGGGATCTTCGGCATAAGCGATCTGATCCGCGCGCCCGAACTGTTCGGCGCGCAGCGGCAGCAGGCCAAGGCGTTCAAAGTTCAGGTCCGCCAGCTCGCGCAACCGGTCGGGGCGATTCAGATAAGCCCATTCTGCGCGCAATACGGCCAGCCGGGCCTGCGCGGCTCCGATCTGAGTTTGCAGAGACCGGGTTTCTTTCAGAACCTGCTGCGTACGGTAGTTTTCCTGATAGGCCCAGAGGGCCAGACCAAATACGGACAGAGCGGTCAACACATACAGAATACTCTTCATCTTGCCCTTCCCCCCAGTTGCGGCATGCCGATGGCGCGGGCGTCTATTTCCCCCGCCGGAGCATCGGTGCGAACCGCGACCCGTAACTTGGCAGACCGCGCACGTGGGTTTTCATCCAATTCCTGCGCATCCGGCCCAACGGCCTTGCGCGTTTTCAATGTGAATTGCGGCTGTTCCTGCTGCACCTCGGGCGCATAACGGTTCGCACGGCCGGTTTTGCCCGCCCGAGACTGAAAAAACCGCTTAACCATCCGGTCCTCGATGGAATGGAACGTGACCACCGCCAGTTGCCCGCCGGGTTTCAAAGCACGCTCAGCCGCCATGAGGCCCTGAAACAGCTCTTCGTACTCTGCGTTCACCGCAATGCGCAGGCCCTGAAAGCTGCGCGTCGCAGGATGCGACTGCCCCGGCTTGGGACGCGGCAGGCAGGATTCGATAATCTCGACCAGACGCAGTGTTGTGGTAATCGGCTCCTCGTCCCGTGCCTTTATGATCGCCTTGGCAATACGGCGGCTGGCGCGTTCTTCACCGTAGTGGAACAGGATATCTGCCAGCTGCGCCTCTGTCGCGGTGTTGACCAGATCGGCCGCGCTTTCGCCTTCCTGGCTCATCCGCATGTCCAATGGACCGTCCTTCATAAAGGAAAAACCGCGCTCGGCCTGATCCAGCTGCATGGACGAGACGCCAAGATCCAGCACAACGCCATCCAGATCCTGGGCGTATTCATCCAAACGCGAAAACACACCGGGCTGCATCACCAGCCGGTCGCCATATTCACCGGCCCAATCTGCCGCCATATCAAAGGCCAGCGGATCACGGTCAACGCCGATAACCGTGTCGGCACCGGCATCCAGCAAGCCGCGCGTATAGCCGCCGGCGCCAAAGGTTCCGTCAAGCCAGGTACCCGAAACAGGTTCAACTGCGGCCAACAACGGGCGCAACAGAACGGGAATGTGAGGTTTGTCGGAAGGAGTTTGCGTACCGGCCATGCCGTCACGCATCCCCGGGACCATCGAGGAACTCCATCGGATCGAAATCGTCCGGCAGTTCGTCCAGCCATTCTTCGGCTTTGGCCAGTTCTTCGGCCTCGTAAGTCTCGGGTTTCCAAATCTGAAAGGTATCACCGGCGGCGATAAAGAACGCCTCGCCCTCTAGTGCGATCTTGCTGCGCAGCTTGGCGGGCAGAACCAGACGACCGGTTTCGTCTACGTTGGTCGGAAAGGACTGACCATGGAACATGCGCTGCAGCATCTTGCGCTGCATGGAACCACGCGGGAGTGCATCGATCTTGGCGTCAACTTCGTCGATCGCCTCCATCGTGTAGCATTCAAGATATTTGCGGCGGTGGTCGCCATAAACAATCACGAGTTCCGGATTGCTACCCGACTGCCAGTTGGGATCGGAGGCTTCAAGCACACGGCGAAAAGAGGCCGGGATCGACACCCTGCCCTTCGTATCCACCTTATGGTGGCTTTCGCCTCTGAACCTGCGCGCCAAGACGACTGTCCCTTTCGCTTGCGCCCCACTTGAAATTCACGTTCCCCCCGAAGGTAAAAACGGCGGGTTGATCTGCTGCCACTGATCAACCCGCCGCATTCGCCCGCTTTGCGGGAAGTCCAGCTGCGCGCGCCACCTGGGGGGATGTCTGCTCGCTCGCGCGCCGGATCTTGGTGTCTGATGAAAAGCGAGATGCCTGTATGAAACCTGTTTGTTTTTGGTCGGGGTCGTTTGGTGCCCCATCTGCCTCGTCCTCATCGGATGCATAAGGGATGACATGGGAATTCATGGAAATCAACTGATTTATTCAATGAAATATATCCTTGGGCGCCAATTTGAGCGCCAACAGAGCAACCGATTGAGCTAATTTGTCCACAAATAGAATAATCAATACGACCGATCACTATATATGGTGTGCGCTTAGTAGGTGCAATTTTTTCCCACGATTTCCCAAAAAAGTAGATATTTCACCAATTCCCTCACGCATGTTCGATTTTTGTTCTTATTTGCCGCCGCGAATCATTCCCCAAAACCAGTCCACTTCGCGACAAAAAACCAAGAGATCGCCCCACTAGGTACCGCTTCCCATAAAATCCCGTAATTCCCTCCATCAAGATCAGGAGGGGCTGTCAGAACGCCGAAAATTCCACCGGGGCCGCCCAAATTTTCAACAGTCAAAAGGAAAATTTCCGAAAGGGCATCACCTGGGTTTTTAAGAAATGCGCCAGGAAGCCTTATTTTCCTGCACCTATGCGCCTCGTTGGATTTTCCACCTTCAATCTATGCACTTGCTGCATAGCGGCATTGATCACGAGAGGTATTGTGCAGTTGCAGCATTTGCCTATTTTGATGCTCAAGCAAGCGCCGCAACATGGTGGCGAAACGAAAGATACGGAATACGAAAATGGCAGTAACAAGCGCACAGAGCACGCTGAAAGGCGCACATTCATTTGGCATCGCGTCGCTGTTCGAAGCAGCGAAAGACCGCTTTCTGCGGAACCGGATGTATCGCCAGACTGTCAACGAACTTTCGTCGCTGTCGAACCGTGAGCTGGCCGATCTGGGCCTGCACCGTTCGATGATCCGGCGTGTGGCCCAGCAGGCGGCCGAAGACCAGATCGCGCGCTAAGCGCAACAGAAACAACCGAGATCAGGCCCTCCTCCTCCCTGAGGGTCTGTATTTCAGCGGCGACGTCTCTCCTCCTCCCTGACGTTGCCGCACCCTATACCGGCCCTGAACGCCGGAGCTGATACGCCGGGCTTCCTCCTCCCTGTCCCGGTGTTGCAAGCGCGCGGCGATGCCCTCCTCCTCCCTGGCATCGCCGCGACTTCATACCGGGATCAAACCCGGGTTCGGATACATCGGGGCTCTCCTCCTCCCTGCCCTGATGTTGCAAAGAACGGCGGTTCCCCTCCTCCTCCCTGGGAACCGCCGTTTCTTTTTCCATAAACACGAAAAAAGCGCCGCGGCCTGAGCCGGGCGCCTTTAAAGAAATCAAGTATGTGCCCGCAGGCACATTCGGCTTGATCAGAACGGCACGTCGTCCTTGGCGGTCAGGTACTGAGACACAACCTTCTTGAGACCCGCCTTGTCGAAATCAACCTCGACCTTGTCGCCTTCAATACCAGTCACGGCGCCATAGCCAAACTTCTGGTGGAACACGCGTTCGCCCAGCGTGAAACTGGCCACTGCGGTTGCGTCGATCATTGTGTTGCGGGATTCGCGCGGCTGCGACATGCCATATTGACCCTGCCGAGCCTGCATCCGCTTCCAGCCGGGCGAGTTATAGACGTTTGCCTCGGCCGCGCGGGTTTCGATTGTTGTCGTAGTCTGCCCGCCACCATAGAGACCCGGCGGTGTCAGCACTTCGACATGATCCTCGGGCAGCTCATCTATGAATCGGGAAGGCATCGCGTTCTGCCACTGCCCGAACACCCGCCGGTTGGCCGCGAAAGAAATGGTGCAGACCTCTTCGGCGCGGGTAATGCCGACATAGGCCAGCCGCCGCTCTTCTTCGAGGCCCTTGATCCCGGATTCGTCCATTGACCGTTGTGAGGGGAACAGCCCATCCTCCCAACCCGGCAGGAAAACGGCAGGAAATTCCAGCCCCTTGGCCGCGTGCAACGTCATAATCGAGACCTTGGCTCCGTCCGATTCCTGCTCGTTATCCATGACAAGACTGACATGTTCCAGAAACCCTTGCAGGTTCTCGAAATTGTCCAGCTGGTTGACCAGTTCCTTGAGGTTTTCCAGCCGCCCCGGCGCTTCGGGGGTCTTTTCGTTCTGCCAAAGGGCCGTATAGCCGGATTCGTCCAGAATGATCTGCGCCAGTTCGATATGAGAGGTCTCGGGTTCGCCGTACTGGATCGGTGCAGCCCCGTCATCGATGACCGAATCGTCGTCCAATTCAATCCGTGGCCCGCGCGTCATCGCGTTCCAGCGCGCCAGCCCTTCGAGCAACTGCCGCAAAGCAGCGCCGCCCTTGCCCTTGATCAACCCCTGATCAACAGCGATCCGCGCCCCGTCAACCAACGACACGCCGTTTTCCCGCGCGGTCATCTGGATCGTCTGCTGCGCCTTATCGCCAAGTCCGCGTTTGGGCGTGTTCACGATCCGCTCAAAGGCCAGATCATCCTCGGGGCTGATGACCAGCCGGAAATAGGCCATGGCATCGCGAATCTCCATCCGCTCATAGAATCGCGGACCACCGATGACGCGATAGGGCAGACCGATGGTCAGGAACCGATCCTCGAACGCGCGCATCTGGTGTGATGCACGGACAAGGATGGCGATTTCGTCGAAATCGTATTTTTGGAAAGCCGGTTCTAAAGATCGCCCTTCTTGCTGTCTCATTGTCAATTCCCAAATGAGACCCTCCCTCCCTTCATCGGCCAAGAAGCTCCCGTGCTTTCTCAACCGATCCAGTACTTGCTCTCTGCTATTAAGCCCTTCTAATGCATCCCGTTCTCCGAGACGTTTTATTTCCCTCATCATTTGCTCTGATCGAGAGTTTTCTCGATTCCTGGCAAAAGGCGAACTACCATTATTTAGGTCTTCGATCTTCTCTCCGATCCAGCGGGCCTCTTCCTCGCCATCCCAATGGCCGATTAGGCAGACCTTTTCACCGCTTTCTGCGACCGTCCAAAGCTCTTTGCCCAAACGATTCTCATTGCCGCGAATGACGTTCGAGGCCGCCGCCAGAATATGCGGGGTCGAGCGATAGTTCTGTTCCAGTCGCACCACAAAAGCGCCGGGGAAATCCTTTTCGAACCGCAGGATGTTGCCCACCTCGGCCCCGCGCCAGCCATAGATCGACTGATCGTCATCACCCACGCAGCAGATGTTCTTGTGTGCCCTGGCCAGCAGGCGCAGCCAGAGGTACTGGGCGACGTTGGTGTCCTGATATTCATCCACAAGGATATAGCGGAACCAGCGCTGGTATTGCTCCAGCACGTCTGTATGGGTCTGAAAGATCGTGACCATGTGCAACAGCAGGTCACCGAAATCCACCGCGTTCAGCTCGCGCAAACGGGTCTGGTACTGAGCATAAAGCTCGATACCTTTGTGGTTATAGGCCCCTGCATCCGCAGCGGGCACCTTATCAGGCGTCAGGGCGCGGTTTTTCCAATCATCAATGATTCCGGCCAGCATCCGCGCGGGCCAGCGTTTGTCGTCGATATTGGCGACCTGAGTGAGTTGTTTAAGCAGCCGCTTCTGATCATCCGTGTCCAGAATGGTGAAGTTCGACTTCAACCCGACCAGTTCCGCATGACGCCGCAACAGCTTGACGCAGATCGAATGGAAGGTGCCAAGCCACGGCATCCCTTCGGCGGGCTGGCCCAGCATCCGGCCCACACGCTCTTTCATCTCGCGCGCAGCCTTGTTGGTGAAGGTCACCGCCAGAATCTCGTTCGGGCGGGCCTTGCCGCTGCGCAACAAATGGGTGATGCGGGCGGTCAGCGCCTTGGTTTTACCTGTCCCCGCCCCCGCAAGCATCAGGACCGGGCCATCAAGCCGTTCGACCGCCTCGCGCTGCGCGGGATTGAGATCGTTCAGATAATCCATCTGACGCGCAGGCATGGCCCGCGCCGACAGCGATGCGCCTTCAAAGGCGTCCATTTCGTCGAAACTGCTCATTGCTGCAAACTACGCCGGAAACGGGGAAAGGGAAAGGGTTTGTTCATGCCTTGTTCCGACTCTGAAAGGTTGCATCCGGTGTCGGCTTTCCACTGACGGCTTGCCGAATCGACGGGCAGGCCCGATCAAATGGCATGGACCTTGGCAACAGATATCCGGGCATAGAAGACCTGAAAAGGCGCGCGCGTCGTCGGGTTCCACATTTCGTGTGGGAATATCTGGACAGCGGCACTGGCAGCGAAACGGCAAGGGCCAGAAACCGCGCCGCGCTGGACCGGATCGGCTTTGCACCTTCGATCCTGCATGGTGAGCTGGAGTTCAGCACTGCCACCCAGTTTCTGGGGCGAGATTTTGCGCTGCCGTTCGGAATCGCGCCGATTGGTATGTGCGGATTGATCTGGCCGGGTGCCGAAAAGATACTCGCCCGTCAGGCCGCAACGGCGGGAATTCCGTTTACCCTGTCGAAAGTTGCCAGCCAGAGCCCCGAGGATCTGTCGCACTGCCTGGGTCCTGATGCGTGGTTCCAACTGTATCCGCCAAGGGACCCCGACATTCGGATGGACGTTCTGAAGCGGGCGCGTGCGGCCGGCTTTTCGACCTTGGTGCTGACGGTGGACGTTCCCGTCGCATCGCGACGCGAGCGTCAAACACGGTCGGGCCTGACACATCCGCCAGAACTGACGCCGCGCCTGCTGTCGCAGATCGCATTGCGTCCGGCTTGGGCGTTTGGGATGGCACGGGCGGGGATGCCGCGGATGCGGACACTGGACAAATACATACAGAACCGGGGGAACCTGCCGCCGACGGCCCATATCGGTTATCTGCTGCGAACCTCTCCGGACATGGACTATGTTCACTGGCTGCGCGATCACTGGGACGGGCCATTCATCGTCAAAGGTGTGATGCGGCCCGAAGATGCCGAGCGGCTGGCCGCAACAGGCGTCGATGCGCTGTGGGTGTCGAATCACGGCGGGCGTCAGTTCGACGGTGCCCCCGCCAGTATCGAGGCACTTCCCGACATACGCGCCGCGACGAACCTGCCTGTGATATTTGACAGCGGCGTCGAGGGCGGGCTGGACGTTTTGCGCGCGCTTGCGCTGGGGGCTGACTTCGTAATGCTGGGGCGGGCGTTCCTGTATGGTCTGGCCGCATTGGGTGAGGCCGGGCCTGCCCATGTGGTCGACATACTGAAACAGGACATGATATCCAATATGGGACAGTTGGGCGCGACCACGCTGGCCGATTTGCCGCCTGCAATTGACCTCGGATATGCTGCATTGCAGCAACGCCAGACATAAATCTGTTACTGAACGGCGTTTGCGAGCGATAACATGCCGGTTCTACCCAGAACTACAGATGTACGTGCGCGTATTGTCCGCCTATTACCACGGCCAAGCTAGAAAAGACCGGGACCTGCCATGACCGACTTCAAGAAAATCCTGATCGCGAACCGCGGCGAGATCGCCATCCGAGTGATGCGCGCGGCGAACGAGATGGGTAAACAAACCGTTGCTGTCTTTGCCGAGGAGGACAAGCTGGGCCTCCATCGCTTCAAGGCGGATGAGGCGTATCGCATCGGCGAAGGGATGGGGCCGGTTGCCGCCTATCTGTCCATTGACGAGATTATCCGCGTTGCCAAGGAATGCGGCGCGGATGCGATCCACCCCGGTTACGGCCTGCTGTCCGAGAATCCGGACTTTGTGGATGCCTGCGTCAAGAACGGCATCACCTTCATCGGCCCCAAGGCGGAAACCATGCGTGCGCTTGGCGACAAGGCCAGCGCGCGGCGTGTTGCCATCGAGGCTGGCGTTCCGGTCATCCCCGCGACCGAGGTTCTGGGCGATGACATGGATGCGATCCGGGCCGAGGCGAAGGAAATCGGCTATCCGCTGATGCTCAAGGCGTCCTGGGGCGGCGGCGGACGCGGCATGCGTCCGATCGAATCCGAGGATGAGCTGGAAGAGAAAGTTCTGGAAGGCCGCCGCGAGGCCGAGGCTGCATTCGGCAACGGCGAAGGGTATCTGGAAAAGATGATCACCCGCGCCCGCCACGTCGAGGTGCAGATTCTGGGCGACAAGCATGGTGAGATCTATCACCTTTACGAACGCGACTGCTCGGTCCAGCGCCGCAACCAGAAGGTCGTCGAACGCGCCCCTGCCCCATACTTAAGCGAGGAACAGCGTGCCGAGATCTGTGAACTGGGCCGCAAGATCTGCACCCATGTGAACTATGAATGCGCCGGCACCGTCGAATTCCTGATGGATATGGAAACGGGCAAGTTCTACTTCATCGAGGTGAACCCCCGCGTGCAGGTGGAACATACCGTCACCGAAGAGGTCACCGGAATCGACATCGTTCAGGCACAAATCCTGATTGCCGAAGGCAAGACCTTGGCCGAGGCGACCGGTGCCGCCAGCCAGGCGGATGTACATCTGACCGGCCACGCGCTGCAGACCCGGATCACCACCGAGGACCCGCAGAACAACTTTATCCCCGACTATGGCCGCATCACCGCCTATCGCTCGGCCACCGGCATGGGCATCCGTCTGGATGGCGGCACCGCCTATGCGGGCGGGGTGATCACGCGCTATTACGACTCGCTGTTGACCAAGGTGACCGCCAAGGCGCCGACGCCTCAGGCCGCGATTGCCCGGATGGACCGGGCACTGCGCGAGTTCCGCATTCGTGGCGTCAGCACCAATATCGACTTTGTCATCAACCTGCTGAAGCACCCGACATTCCTGTCGAATGAATACACCACCAAGTTCATCGACACGACGCCGGACCTGTTCACCTTCAAGCGTCGCCGCGACCGGGGCACCAAGGTTCTGACCTATATCGCGGATATCACCGTGAACGGGCATCCCGAAACCAAGGATCGCCCGGAACCGCGCGCCGATCTGAAAGAGGCCAAAGCCCCCGCGCTGAAAGCCGAGCCGCAGATGGGCACCCGCAACCTGCTGGAACAGAAAGGCCCGCAGGCGGTTGCCGACTGGATGAAGGCGCAGCGTCAGTTGCTGATCACCGACACCACCATGCGTGACGGGCATCAGTCGCTGCTGGCGACCCGGATGCGCTCGATCGACATGATCAAGGTGGCGCCGACCTATGCGGCCAACCTGCCGCAGCTGTTCTCGGTCGAATGCTGGGGCGGTGCGACATTCGACGTGGCCTACCGTTTCCTGCAGGAATGCCCGTGGCAGCGTCTGCGCGACCTGCGCGAGGCGATGCCGAACCTGATGACCCAGATGCTGCTGCGTGGTGCAAACGGGGTTGGTTACACCAACTATCCCGACAACGTGGTGCAGGAGTTCGTGCGTCAGGCATCCAAGGGGATCGACGTGTTCCGCGTGTTCGACTCGCTGAACTGGGTCGAGAACATGCGCGTCGCCATGGACGCGGTGATCGAGAACGGGAAAGTCTGTGAAGGCACCGTATGCTATACCGGCGACATTCTGGACCCGGACCGTTCCAAGTATGACCTGAAATACTATGTCGGCATGGCGAAAGAGCTGCGCGACGCGGGTGCGCATATTCTGGGCCTGAAGGACATGGCGGGCCTGCTGAAACCGGCCTCGGCCAAAATCCTGATCCGCGCGCTGAAGGAAGAGGTCGGCCTGCCGATCCACTTCCACACGCACGACACTGCCGGTATCGCCAGCGCCACCATTCTGGCCGCATCCGAGGCAGGCGTGGACGCGGTGGATTGTGCGATGGACAGCTTCAGCGGCAACACCTCTCAGGCAACGCTGGGCACCGTGGTCGAGGCGCTGCGCCATACCGAGCGTGACACCGGGCTGGACATCAAGGCCATCCGCGAGATCAGCGATTACTTCGAGGCCGTTCGCGGCCAGTACGCAGCCTTTGAATCCAGCCTGCAGGCCCCTGCATCGGAAGTGTACCTGCACGAAATGCCGGGCGGCCAGTTCACCAACCTCAAGGCGCAGGCGCGTTCGCTGGGGCTGGAGGAGCGCTGGCACGAAGTGGCGCAGATGTATGCCGACGTGAACCAGATGTTCGGCGATATCGTGAAGGTGACACCGTCGTCCAAGGTGGTCGGTGACATGGCGCTGATGATGGTCAGCCAGAACATGACCCGCGAACAGGTCGAGGACCCGGCAACAGATGTGGCCTTCCCCGACTCGGTCGTCGACATGATGCGCGGCAATCTGGGCCAGCCACCGGGCGGGTTCCCGGACACGATCATCAGGAAGGTTCTCAAGGACGAGGCCCCGAACACCCAGCGCCCCGGCAAGGACGTGCCCGCGGTCGATCTGGAAGCCACCCGTGCCGACCTGTCGAAGCAGTTGGAAGGCAAGGATGTCGATGACGAGGACCTGAACGGTTATCTGATGTATCCCAAGGTGTTCCTGGATTACATGGGCCGTCACCGGACCTATGGCCCGGTCCGCACCCTGCCCACGCGCACCTTCTTCTACGGCATGGAGCCGGGCGAGGAGATCACCGCCGAGATCGATCCGGGCAAGACACTGGAAATCCGTTGTCAGGCCATCGGCGAGACCGATGAAAAGGGCGAGGTCAAAGTGTTCTTTGAACTCAACGGCCAGCCCCGCGTCATCCGGGTGCCGAATCGTCTGGTGACCTCATCCACGCAAGCCCGGCCTAAGGCCGAGGCCGGCAACGCCAACCACATCGGCGCACCGATGCCGGGGGTCGTGGCAACCGTCGCAGTGACCGCCGGGCAAGAGGTCAAGGAAGGCGACATGTTGCTGACCATCGAAGCGATGAAAATGGAAACCGGCATCCACGCCGAGCGTGACGCGGTGGTCAAGGCCGTCCACGTCCAGCCCGGCGGACAGATCGACGCGAAAGACCTGCTCGTCGAACTGGAATAATTTGGGCGGCGCAAGCCGCCTACAATCAACAAAATCGCAAAACGCCGCCGGCACTCAATCCGGCGGCGTTTTGTTTGGACTTATTCGGAAAGCATGTCGTTCAGCGCCGAAACTGCTTCATCGGAAAGCTCCTGATCACCGGTCAGATCTGCAAGCGCCTCTTCGCTGGTTTCTGATGCCGTATCTACCGCCTCCTGCGCTTCGGCCACTTCGGATTCGGCATCCTCCACCGACTTTTGTGCGTCACTGACCGCATCATTATAGTCGTCGACCGAGTCGAACTGGTCGGCAATTTCGTCATCTGTAAGCCCTTCGAGAGCGTCCAGTTCGCTTTGGGCTTCGGCGAGGCTGTCGAGGGATTCGGCAAGGTCGTCTTCGGCAATGCCAAGTTCCGCCAGCGAGTCACGATAATCGACCATGGAACCAACCCGGCTGTTGGGGGCTGCATTCGCAAATGCTTGCGCGCTGGCGTGCGCGGCATTCAGCCCTTTGAGTTCCGAGGCTATCTTGCCCTGAGACTTCGTCACTGTGTCAGATTTTACAGCAGCCTTCGATCTGGAAGTGCGATCTTTTGATTTGCCATTGAATAAACCAGAGATTTTGTCTCCCAGACGATCCGCACTGGCGGCCAGTCCGCGTTCGCTACTCTTCGATTTTCCTTTACCCAGTCCGAGCCCGGCAAATACGCCCTTGCTGTTGTTGGACTTACCAGAGCTTTTGCCTGAACCGAGTCCGGAAAACACTCCCTTACCGCCAGAGGATTTGCCGGTGCCTTTACCAAAACCGGCCTCCGCGCTTTTGCCCTTGCCGCCGCCGTTTCCGCCTTTTCCAGCACCGTTGCCGCCCTTGCCACTGGCACCATCACCGCCTTTGCCGTTGCCTCCACCGTTACCGTTACCGTTGCCACCGCCGTTACCGTTGCCACCTCCATTGCCGCCGCCGTTACCACCCCCATTGCCGCCGCCGTTACCACCTCCATTACCGCCGCCGTTGCCACCTCCATTGCCATCCTTGGCATAGGCAACGTCCGGCGCAACAAACCCGGCTGCAAAACCAAAAACACCCGCAAACATCAGCGAGGTCATCGCTATTCGAAGCATCGAACCCGTTTTCATAAAGCCTCCAATATCCATCAATTCCAGCCAAATTCTTCGCAATAGTAGCAATAAGAGTGGGGTTAAAAACACACTACCATTAACAACACTAATTATTATGGCAAAATTGTGCTTCTCTGCGGCTATTGGCTACCTGTTAAGCCCCACGCGAGGGGATCGAGAAATCGGCGCTTGCTCGCGCGTCACCCTCGGACATGGGAAATTTTTTTCGTTTCGTGCGTTTTTCCCCTTGCAGCTTTACGCCAGAATTTATACTTCACGCCTCACTCAACGGTGCGGGCGTAGCTCAGGGGTAGAGCATAACCTTGCCAAGGTTAGGGTCGGGCGTTCGAATCGCCTCGCCCGCTCCAATGAGAGACCGAAAGGTCGCTGAAAGTATCTGATGCGGGCGTAGCTCAGGGGTAGAGCATAACCTTGCCAAGGTTAGGGTCGGGCGTTCGAATCGCCTCGCCCGCTCCAGATACCAAACTCTCCGAACATGCTGGTTCTTTGTCGGGCGTTGCGCCATTGTGGCCTGAAACGCAATCGCTACGGAGATGCGCCCATGCCCGAGTATGAAATTCGCGCTTTGACGCCGGACGAACTTCAAACGGTCGTCGACTGGGCGGGGCACGAAGGATGGAATCCCGGGCTGCACGATGCTGCATGTTTTCACGGTTCTGATCCCGAAGGTTTCAAAGGCGGATTTCTGGATGGCCGGATGATCGCATCCGCTTCGGCCGTGAATTACGACGACGCCTATTCGTTTCTGGGCTTTTACATCGTCCGACCTGAATTTCGCGGGTCTGGTTACGGGCTTCAGGTGGCCGAGGCGGTCAAAGCCCATTGCCAGGATCGCAATATGGGTATGGATGGTGTTGTCGAGCAGCAGGACAACTATCGCAAATTCGGGTTCACCCTAGCCTATGACAATTATCGGTTTTCCGGAACGGCCCGCAGCATCCTGAAGGGGCTGAATCAGGCCGGGAATGGCAACATTACCCCGTTAAGCACCCTGACTGATGAGGTGCGGACCTATGACCGGCACCTGTTCCCCGCCCCCCGCGATACGTTCCTGCAGGGCTGGCTGGACGCGCCAACCCATATCTCTCGGGTATTTCAGGAAAATGGGCGGATCAGGGGCTATGCGACGCTGCGGCGATGCCTGAGCGGATATAAGGTTGGACCGTTGTTTGCGGACAATACGGATATTGCGCAGGCCCTTCTGGCCTCGCTTTTGGCGACGCTTCCAGCCGATCAACTGGACAGCGACGTGTTCATCGATATGCCGAACCCCAACGCCGGCGCAATGGAACTGGCCCATAACCTTGGCCTGACCAAGGTGTTCGAGACCGGGCGCATGTATTCCAGCCACGCGCCGGATATCGATCTGGATCGGATTTACGGAATCACGACGTTTGAACTGGGTTGAGACTCAGAACGCCTTGAAGGTCATAGTGGTCAGTGATCGTTCGATATTCGGGATCACCAGCAAATGTTCGTTGATGTAATGGCCCACATCCTCGGTCTCGGGGATGTAGAGCTTCAGCAGCAGATCATATTCACCACTGGTCGAATATAATTCCGAGTGGATTTCGCGCAGGGCGATTTCTTCGGCCACTTTGTAGGTCGTGCCGGGTTTGCAGCGAATCTGGATAAAAACGCAGGTGCTCATGCCATGGGCCTTGTTGTTTGATTTGCGGTCAGGCTGACATGACGGCAGGGCGCGTGCAATCCCCTGATTTCATCGCAACACATCGCCGCGTGCGGGCGGTGCGGGCTGGATATCTTTTGCGATCCGCGTCTATAAGCACGCCTGTAGCAAAAGGAATTCGCCCATGCGCAGCGCCACGATCAGCCGCCAGACCGCCGAGACCGAGATCACGGTCGAAATCAATCTCGACGGGACCGGTGCCTATAACAACCAGACGGGTGTCGGGTTCTTCGATCACATGCTGGATCAGCTGGCGCGCCACTCGCTGATCGACATGACGATCCGGGCCAAGGGCGATTATCACATTGATGACCACCACACGGTCGAAGACACCGGCATCGCGCTGGGTCAGGCCCTGACACAGGCCCTTGGCGACAAAAAAGGTATCCGCCGCTATGGCGAGTGTCACCTGCCCATGGATGACGCGCAGGTGCGGTGTGCGCTGGATTTGTCTGCCCGCCCATTCCTGATCTGGAACGTGGACCTGCCGACACAAAAGATTGGCACCTTCGACACCGAACTTGTGCGCGAGTTCTTTCAGGCGCTCAGCACCCATGGCGGCATCACGCTGCATATCGACCAGTTGCACGGCTTCAACAGCCACCACATCGCCGAGGCGGCCTTTAAGGCCGTTGCCCGCGCACTGCGTCTGGCGGTGGAAACCGACCCCCGCAAAGCGGATGCGATCCCATCGACCAAGGGCGCGCTATAGATGCTGACGGCCATCATCGACTACGAAAGCGGCAACCTGCACTCGGCCGAAAAGGCGTTTCAGCGCATGGCGCGCGAACTGAATGCAGGTGAGGTTGTGGTCACGTCGGACGCCGAGGTCGTTGCACGTGCGGACAGGCTGGTTCTGCCCGGCGACGGGGCTTTTCCCGCCTGTGCCGCCGAACTGCGTGGCCATAAAGGCATCCATGACGCAATGGTCGAGGCGGTCGAACAGAAGGGGCGTCCCTTTCTGGGCATCTGCGTCGGAATGCAGTTGATGGCTGCAAAGGGCCACGAATACAGCGAAACCGATGGATTGGGCTGGATCGCCGGAGACGTGGTGCGGATTGAACCGTCAGGCGATGGCCTGAAAGTGCCCCATATGGGCTGGAACGATCTGGTGATCGAGCACGTACACCCGATTTTTGACGGCGTAGAAAGCGGCGATCACACCTATTTCGTGCATTCCTACCATTTCCGCGTCAACGACCCGGCCCAGCGGCTGGCCCACGTAGATTATGGTGGGGATGTCACGGCCGTTGTCGGCCGCGACACGATGGTCGGGATGCAGTTCCACCCCGAGAAAAGTCAGGATGTGGGTCTGCGGATGATCGGAAATTTCCTGAACTGGAAACCGTGAAGCCGCAGGTCGGGCCGCGTGTTACTCGATTCGCGACCAGACCTGACCGCGACAGATCAGGCCACCAGCGACGCAGCCCTTGACGGTCAGTGAATTGCCGTCGAGGGACATTTTCGAGTTATAGGTCTTGTCCGAATCCGGTGCCCAGATCTTGCCATCCGCATAGGCACCATTCCCTTCGGGGATCATGTCCCAAATGATGTTCTTGCCAAGATGCTCATAGTCGAGCGATTCATTCCCTTCTGCATCGAAGGCGTTGTCGATCGTCCCGCAAATTGCGCTGCCGCAAGGCCCGATGGATACATGCAGATAGCCACCCGTGTCGCCCGGCTGGGTTTTCCACAGACCGTCAACCGGATCATCCGCCAGAGCCGCCGTGGCAAATACCGAACAGATCGCGGCGACTGCAAATGTCATCTTCTTCATGAAAACTCTCCCAATTTTGGCTCCAGTCTGACCGGAGGCGAAGAATCGAGCAAGCCTGACTTTGGGTCGCGTTGCATCCCCTGCCCCAGCCGTGCCATATCCCCCGCGAATATCAGCAAAAGGCCGCCAGACCATGATCCTTTATCCTGCTATCGACCTCAAAGACGGTCAGGCCGTGCGCCTGCTGCGCGGCGAGATGGACAAGGCCACCGTGTTCAACGAAGACCCGGCCGCTCAGGCCCGCGCCTTTGTCGAGGCCGGTTGCGAGTGGCTGCATCTGGTGGATCTGAACGGCGCCTTTGCCGGTGAGCCAGTCAATGCCGCACCGGTCGAAGCCATCCTGAAGGCTTGTGATGTACCTGCGCAGCTGGGCGGTGGCATTCGCGACATGGCGACGATTGAGACCTGGATCGAGAAAGGCCTCGCCCGCGTTATTCTGGGTACGGTCGCGGTGGAAAACCCCGATCTGGTGCGCGAAGCCGCCAAAGCCTTCCCTGGCAAGGTCGCTGTAGGCATTGATGCCCGGAACGGGCTGGTTGCCACCAAGGGTTGGGCCGAAGAGACCGACGTTCAGGTGACCGATCTGGCGCGCAGTTTCGAGGACGCGGGCGTTGCCGCCATCATCTACACCGACATCAATCGCGATGGCGCGATGCAGGGTCCGAATATCGAAGCAACTGCTGATCTGGCCCGCGCCGTGTCGATCCCGGTGATCGCGTCAGGCGGCGTGAGCTCTCTGGATGATCTGATTGCCCTGCGCGATTGCGGTGTCGCCCTGAACGGCGCGATTTCCGGCCGAGCGTTGTATGACGGGGCAATCGACCTGAAAGAGGCCTTGTCAGCTCTGAAAAGCCAAGCCTGATCTGAACTTCAACAAACAAGAACTGCTACTTCATTTTCCAAGGATTTTTCAAAGGCTTTCCGCCTTTGTAAGGTTGCAGTTCTTTGTTGCCGGTGCGCACCATTTGCCAGCAATCGCTGCCACTTCCCCAGTTCTCGCACCATTGATCGCCGTCAACAAACCATTCGGCCTCGTACTTGTCGCCTCCAAAGTTGCCAGCAATTTTCCCCTTTTTGCGACCTTTTCCATAGGCCTGAGCCCATTGGGTTTTACCATCGTTGTTTGAAATTCCGTAAAGTGTTGAACCCGGAATAGTCGCCAGCAGCTCTTTTTGCGTCATGAAATTCTGCGCCTGAGCAGCGCCCGCAACGGCCACAAAAAATGCGCCTGCAATCCATATTGTTTTCAATGAAGGTTTCATTGATAGCCCCTCTCAAAACATGATTGAAATGCCCGGAATTTAGCATAATCCGGGCAATCAAACAAATTGCGGAGGAGAAGATGTGCCAGCGGCCAATGCTTCTGGCACATTCGTTTGATTATTGCGCCGCCACCGAAGTCAGCTTGGCCAGCGCGCCGCGCATCTTTTCGATGACCGGTGATTTCTCGACCTCGTCAAACTCGTCCATGGTTTCCTTGGGATCCTCGTAGGCCAGCCAAACCTGACCGTTGGCGTCTTCATAGACCTGCACCTTGAGGGGAAGGAACAGACCAGCGCGCGGGTCAATCTGCATGGCGGGCGTACCCAGAGCCGGGTTGCCGAAGATCAGAACCTGGTTGGCAGGAATGGTCATGCCGACCTTTTCTGCACCTGCCGCATGGTCGACACGCGCAAAGACCGTTGCACCGGCGTTGCCTACCGCGGCCTCCAGCGCATCCATTGCCTCGGGCACAGATTTGGCCGTGTTTACCTTGATGATATCATCCGCCATTGCTTCGACGGTCCCTCCCAAAATGAACGCGGTTGTCAGAAATAGTTTGCGCATCGCAATATTCTCCTGATGAATTTGCCGATAGTTTTCACAGCTTTGACCGATGTGACAATCACAAGTCTGGCATCGGCAAGGCTTTGCCGTTAGGAGTGCCGCAACAAAGGATACCCCATGCTGAAAACCCGCATCATTCCCTGTCTGGATGTCGCTGACGGCCGAGTCGTCAAAGGTGTGAACTTTGTAGGCCTGCGCGACGCGGGCGATCCGGTGGAATCGGCCAAGGCTTATGACGCGGCAGGCGCGGATGAGATTTGTTTTCTCGACATCCATGCCACCCACGAAAATCGCGGCACGATGTTTGACGTGGTGCGCCGGACGGCCGAACAGTGTTTTGTTCCGCTGACCGTTGGCGGTGGCGTGCGGACGCGCGAGGATGTGCGCGCCCTGCTGCTGGCAGGCGCGGACAAGGTCAGCTTCAACTCGGCAGCGGTCGCCGATCCGGACGTGGTGGCGGAAACGGCCGGTCAGTTCGGCAGCCAGTGCATTGTGGTTGCCATCGACGCCAAGACCGTCAGCCCCGGCAAGTGGGAAATTTTTACCCATGGTGGGCGCAGGTCGACCGGCATAGACGCGGTCGAGTTTGCCAGAACCGTCGTCGCCAAAGGAGCTGGCGAAATCCTACTGACTTCGATGGACAGGGACGGCACCAAAGCCGGGTTCAACCTGCCACTGACTCGCGCCATTTCGGATGCGGTCGACGTGCCGGTCATTGCCTCGGGTGGGGTTGGAAATCTGGACCATCTTGTCGATGGCGTAACCAAAGGCGGCGCAAGCGCGGTGTTGGCCGCGTCGATCTTTCATTTTGGCGAATACACCATTCAGGAAGCCAAGGAACATATGGCCGCCGCCGGCATCCCCATGAGGCTGACATGAGCATCCTGCACGATCTTGCGGCAACTATCGAAGACCGCAAAGGGTCCGATCCCGACTCAAGCTGGACCGCCAAGCTGCTGGCCAAAGGCCCCGAGAAATGCGCCGAGAAGTTCGGCGAAGAGGCCGTGGAGGCCATAATCGAGGCGGTAAAGGGTGACACGGCCGGATTGACCTCTGAGGCGGCGGATGTGCTTTACCATCTGCTGGTCATGCTGGCCGCGCGCGACGTGCCACTGGATGCCGTGTTGCAAGAACTCGCTCAACGTCAAGGCATCAGCGGCATCGCGGAGAAGGCAGCCCGAAAGGGCGATTGAATCCCCCATGACAGGCCGTTAACCTTTATGGCCAACGGACACATTGATCCGGGGCGCGAACAATCGGGAATACTTGGATGATCGGTAAATTTGCTTTTGCTGTGATGGCGCTTGCGCTGGTGCTTGTCAGCGGCTGCACGGGAAAGCCAGAAGTTGATCAGCGCGACATCTACGGGCTTGCGCAAGAGTTGCAGCAACTGGGCCCCGAAGTGGACCCGAAAGAGGCCGAGCGCGCCGCTCGGATCGCCTATGACTATGCTCTGCAATTGCGCGAGGAGTATCAGGTCACCGATTCACCGCTTGTGCACAACGCCAAGGTCAATAACGGGTTCCGCGATCGTGGCCTGTGCTGGCATTGGGCGGAAGACATCGAAAGACGCCTCAATCAAGAGCAGTTCCGCACATTGCAGATGCACCGCGCCATTTCCGACCCCGAAAACCCGTTTCGGATCGACCACAGCACCGCAATCATCAGCAAGCGTGGCGATGACATGTATGATGGCGTCGTACTGGACGGGTGGCGGAACGGCGGAGCCCTGTATTGGGCGCCGACTCGAGAGGACACGCGGTATAACTGGGCGCCCCGCATAGAGGTTCTCAGAAACAAAGAGCAGAAACTGCTAAAACAGCGGGCATCCCTGACAACGGGCTGACCCAGTTACGGTCAGAGTTTCGATGAGATGATGCCGGTGGCGAATCCACCCATGCGCAGCTCTCCGAACAGGCGCTGATATTCGATCTTGGGGCAGCGGTTCATCACCACGTCAACGCCCCGCGCCTGCGCCTTGGCGCCTGCATCCGCGTGCTCGACTCCGATCTGCATCCAGATCGTGCGCAGGGCCGGAAACCCTTCAAGCGCCTCGTCCACGATGGGCGGAACCGCTTCTGAGCGGCGGAAAATATCGACCATATCCACCGGCTCGGTGATTTCGGACAACGTGGCCCGCACTGTTTCCCCAAACAGCTGTTTCCCCGCATGGCCGGGGTTGACCGGTATGACCCGAAATCCCTTAAGCCCAAGGTATCGTGCCACGTAGTAACTGGGACGCACCGGGTTCATGGAAACGCCAACAACAGCGACCACTTTGGTGCGCTGCAATACGGTCTTGAGAAAGGTATCGGAATAGTCGGACATGTCGGCACCCTACCCGCCCGAAGGGCAAGAAAAAAGCGCCCAGGAATATCCTGGGCGCCAGTTATGGAACGAGGGACAGTGAAATGACCCGCGGCAGTTCCGTTCCGCGGTCACTGTGACATTTAGGCATAAGTTTCGAAAAAAGAAGAGGGGTCGAGTAAAAATGTGATGACAAATCACAATTGGCGGAAATCAGCCGGTTATTTATTAAGAACGCGCGGCCAGTTTCCTTCGGCCGAGCGGATATTTCCTTCGACATCCCGGCTCCACAGCCTTTCGATCTGCTGCGAGTGAACCAGATACAGCCTGTCATCCACTATCTGCCAGGCATTCGGATCCGTACTGGTCAGATACCCGCGCGCAACGGCATAGGCACAATACCCACCGAACTGCGGCGCAAAGGCCCTTGGGTTTGCCTCGAACACTTCGCGGTTTTGCTGTGACGCAAAATGCCAGGTCGCCCCCTTCCACATCACGGCAATTTCCGGCGCGCCGCGAACGGGTGTGCCGGCCTGAAAGTAGGATACCGTATCGTATCCATGAATCGCCGCACCGCCATCTGTGAAATACATCGGCGACTCGGCTCGGGCAACGTGGGGAACAAGGGTGGCCGTCATACCGGCCAGCAGGGAACGTCTTGAGATCATCATATTACGGGTACAGTTACTTGGAGACCCGTAAAATGCAGCTTTTTGGAAGATTTATAAACCCCGTTGACAGGGAAGTGATTGGACCGTGTGCACTGGCCGTTTAGTCGAAGATATCCTCGATCGTGTCCCATGCCTCGTCCACGAAACGAGAGAACATGCTTTTGCGCGGCTTCTTCTTTTTCTGCTTCGGCTTGGCATAGCCCCGACCGGCAGAGACGCTGTGCTCTGCTTTCTTGGCGGTTTTGGATTTCGGCAGCATTTTCAGATTGTGCAGCGGAGCGCCACAGCTGGAACAACTCAGCTCGTGCCGCTCGCGGCCACGCAGTACCAGCGCCGCGCGGCTGCCGCAATAACAGCAGGTTACGATCTTGGATGGGCCTGAAATGGTCGCCTCCTGTCACTTGTTCCTTGAGGCATATAAGGCGATCGCCGCCGCGTTTGAGACGTTGAGCGAACCAAACCCGCCCGCTGCGTCAATTTTCACCAACTGATCAACGGTTTCCTTGGTTTTTTGCCGCAAACCCGGCCCTTCGGCCCCAAGAACCAGAGCGACCGGACTGTCGCGCCTGCCATCAACTGCGGCTTCGATGGTCTGTTCCGCCTCGCCGTCCAAACCCAGCACGAGAAACCCCATGCCCTGAAGTTCAACGATAGTGTCGGCAAGGTTGCGAACACGCAGGTAGGGTTGCCGCTCCAGCGCGCCGCTGGCCGTCTTGGCAAGCGCCCCCGTCTCGGGCGCCGAATGATGCCGGGTTCCGATCACGGCGCTGGCCCCAAGAACCTCAGCCGAGCGCAGAATCGCACCGACATTATGAGGGTCGGTCACGCGATCCAGAAGAATGACACGCGGATGCTCGCGCCCAATGCAGTTTTCGGCCAGCCCGCCCCAGTCCAGCGGCCTGACTTCAAGTGCGGCCCCCTGATGCACCGAACCCGGATCAATCGGAGCCGTGAATTTTCGCGGATCGACGACCTCGGGGTCGATTCCGGCGAAATCAATGGCTTCATCCAGTTTCCCCTTGGCGTTAAGCGTCACGATCAGCCGGATTTTCTGCCGCTTGGGGTTCATCAATGCGTCACGAACAGCATGCAGGCCAAACAGCCAAACCGTGTCGGTTGCTGCCGCCTTGCGCGCCTGTTCTTTTTCCACGACCCATTTGGGTTTTTTCATCTGTATCGGCCTCCGGGCCCTGGAGTGAGTTTCCTGCGCCAAAGCGGAATTTTCCTGTTGACGCTCCTTTGGCGCGCTAGTAATCACGCCTCCACGTCAGGTGCAACGCCTGACAGTGGGCGACAGGCCGCAAGGTGTGGCAGGGGACTGTAACTCCCTCGCGGAGACGCACGCCTGGTTCGATTCCAGGGTCGCCCACCACTTTCTCCCCCATGAACCTGAGCTTTCTCAATTGCTACCAATAGTGGCTTGATTTCAATAGGTCACGATCAACCAGAGCGGCAGAAATCTCAAGGTTGAGCTCCAATCAGAGAATTTTGCGGTTGTTTTCGGAGAAAATCTCAGCGCGTTAGTTTCGCGTGAGGTCTTGAGACCTATCGGTGGTTTCGGGTCTGTTGAAACCCAAGAATCTAACGCTGTTTTTTCCAGTGCAGCGGCAACTCAGGAAGGTCGCGAAGAACTTCGCCGTTAGATGTGCTGGTTGGCGACCTTCCAGGATGACTGAGACGAGAGACACCCCTGCCCGGGCTTTGGTGTTCGGGGCTGCTGGCCTTATGACGCCAGCGGTCATGCTATACATCTTCGGCGTTCCTGAGCGACAGAGGAAACCGGATATACATCATCACGGCCAAGCGGATTACTTCTGGATACGCTCTAAAGTAGCGAAATGGGCTGCGTTTGGTGATGAAACAACGCTACGCAACTGCCCTGCCGCTCTCAAGCACCATCGCTCTGACAATGCCCCCTAGAGAGATCTTGCCACCAACTCTTTCATCACCTCGTTCGCTCCGCCATAAATCTTCTGAATTCGTGCGTCAGCGTACATCTGAGCGATCGGATATTCCGTCATATAACCATAGCCGCCGTGCAGTTGCAGGCATTCGTCGATTACATCGCACTGCATCTGACTGCACCACCATTTCAACATGGCAGCCGTCGCGACATCGAGTTCCCCGCGCACGTGTTTTTCGACGCAATCATCGATAAATACGCGGGCGATATGGGCGATGGTCTTGGCCTCAGCCAGCTTGAAGCGTGTGTTTTGCAGATCAAAAAGAGTACCACCAAAGGCTTCGCGCCCTTGCGTGTATTCAACGGTGCCCTCTACCGCACGCTCCATCACGGCAACTGCCTTGAGACCAAGAACAAGACGCTCCTGTGGCAATTGCTGCATCAACTGGTAGAAGCCCTGCCCTTCGACACCCCCAAGCAAATTGTCCGGGCTGACCTGAACATCGTCAAAGAACAACTCTGACGTGTCCGAGCTTTTCTGGCCGATCTTGTCGAGGTTGCGCCCACGCCGAAACCCTTCGGCGCTCTCTGTTTCAACCACCAGAAGCGAGATACCTTTTGAGCGCTCAGTTGGATCGGTCTTGCAAACGACAATAATCAGATCGGCCAGCTGCCCATTGGTAATGAACATTTTGGATCCATTCAGACGATAGGCATTGCCTTCCAGCCTGGCCGTCGTCCGCACGCTCTGCAGATCCGATCCCGCTCCGGGTTCAGTCATGGCAATGGCGGCAACCATCTCGCCACTGGACATTTTCGGCAGCCAGCGGCGTTTCTGCTCTTCGGTGCCATAGTTCAGGATGTAATGCGCGCTGATCTGGGAATGCACGCTGTTGGAAAAACCCGACACGCCGGTGGCGCGGAACTGTTCCGTGATCAGAACGGCCTCATGAAAAAAAGATGCACCCGCACCGCCGTATTCTTCCGGGACCGACGCGCAGAGGATGCCTGCCGCGCCCGCCTTGCGCCAGAAGTCGCGATCCACGTGACCCTGCTCTTGCCAGCGGGCCTCGTTCGGGACCATCTCCGCTGCATAGAAACGGGCCGCGTGATCGCTGAGAATATCCAGCTCTTCGGTCATCCAGCTAGGGCGTTGAGGCATGATTGGTCCTTTCAGGAATTCAGGAGCGGCGTTCGAGGATAGAGCAGTAGTTGGCCACAGCAGCCCCGCCCATATTGAAGATGCCACCAAGTTTCGGGTCCGCAGCGGCCAGTCCGGCAGGATCTCCGGCCAGTTGCATGGCCGCAATGACATGCATTGAAACACCGGTAGCCCCGATGGGGTGCCCCTTGGATTTGAGCCCCCCGGACAGGTTGACCGGCAGACGACCTCCCGCGTGGGTAACGCCTTCTTCAAGAAGCGTGGCACCTTTACCGGCCTCGGCCAGCCCCATTGCTTCGTAATGGATCAACTCGGCGACGGTAAAGCAGTCGTGGGTTTCAACAAAGTCGAGATCATCCAGCGTGAGTCCCGCCTGATCCAGAGCATGGGCCCATGCCAGAGCACACCCCTGGAAGCGCGTCATGTCGCGGCCCGCCATGGGCAAGGCGTCATTCACCTGTGCCATGGCCCGGAACCGAATATCAGGCGCGACAGGCGTCCCAATGGCGGGCGAAGTCATAACCATCGCCGCCGCACCGTCGCTCACCATGGAGCAATCCGTGCGCTTCAACGGTTTCGCGACATAGGGGTTGCTGTTCGTGGCCGTGTTGCAAAAATCAAAGCCCAAATCCTTGCGCATGTGCGCCAAAGGATTGTGCACCCCGTTGGCATGGTTCTTGGCGGCAATCAGGGCTAGTGCCCGGGATTGATCACCATGTTCGGCAAAGTAGCTCTGTGTAATCGTGCCGAAATGCCCCGCGAAACTGTCCTGCGGTCCGGCCTCGGTCGCGACATGACTGGCTGATATCAGCGCCTTGCGAATATCTTCACCAGCGGCCGCCGTCATTTTTTCCACGCCAATCACCAGAACAGCCCGTGACTGTCCCGACGCAATGGCCCGCGCCCCCAGATGCACAGCTGCCGACCCACTGGCACAGGCATTTTCAACCCGGATCGCGGGTTTGAACCGCAGTTCTGGCACCGAGGATATCGGCAGGGAGGCCGGAAACCCTTGCGGGTCCATGCCAGAGTTAAAGTTGCTGACGATCACCTCGTCAATCGCCTCGGGTGCAATCGCGGCATGGACAATCGCGGCACCCGCAACCTCTGCAATCAGATTCTCCATGGATCGCCCGTCCAGACGCCCGAAGGACGTGTGGGCCCAGCCTGCGAGACGCACCTCCATGGTTCAGGCCCCTTTCCGTCCGACAATTGTGATCGAAGCCACATTCTGATGCGGGAAGCCGCCCAGATTATGGGTCATGCCGAACACCGGATCCTGCTGGCACTGACGATCTCCGGCGCGGCCCTGCAACTGCAGATACATCTCATAGACCATGCGAATGCCTGACGCGCCAATCGGATGGCCAAAGCACTTGAGACCACCATCGATCTGGCAGGGCACCTTGCCATCTGCATCAAAGAAACCATCCATGATATCGTTCACCGCGCGCCCTTCTTCCGAGATGAAGAGGTCTTCCATGGTCACCAGTTCGGTCACGGAAAAGCAGTCATGCACTTCGAACAGGCTGACCTCGTCGCGTGGATTGGTGATTCCCGCCTCGGCATAGGCACGTTTGGCGGCCTGACGGGTGGTCACCAGATGGCTACCGTCCCAGTCATTGAACTGGGCTTCCGCCCCCGAAGACACCGCCAGCTGCAGCGCCTTGATGGTTACAAGGTCGGATTTGCCCAGCGATCTGGCGATCTCGGGTGTCGTTACGATGGCGCAGGCGGCCCCGTCACTGACGCCGCAGCAATCAAACAGACCCAGCGGCTCCGCCACCATTGGCGCGTTCAAAACCGCCTCTTCTGTGATTTCCTTGCGCAAGTGCGCCTTGGGGTTCTTGACCCCATTGGCGTGGCTCTTGACCGACACATGCGCCATGGCGCGCTTGAGATCAGACATACCCACGCCATGTTTGGCGGAATAAGCACTGGCCAGTTGCGCAAATGCACCCGGACCCGACAGGCTGGGCCAGTACAGATCATTGAACGAGCCACGTCCGCGTTGCGGCAAACCGCCATATCCGGTGTCCTTCAGTTTTTCGACACCCACGGCCAGCGCAATGTCGCAAGCGCCCGAGGCCACGGCATAGGTCGCCCCGCGCAGCGCTTCGGTCCCGCTGGCGCAGAAATTTTCGACGCGCGAGATCGGGATATAGGGCAACCGCAGGGTCGTACCCAAGGGGATAGCCCCCTTGCCCAGATGCTGCTCATCAATGCCCGTGCCTAACCATGCGGCCCCGATCTCGGATTTCTCGATGCCTGCATCTTCCAATGCCTCGGTAAAGGCCTCGACGATGAGGTCTTCGGCATTGTCCATCCAGCGTTCGCCAAACCGCGAGCATCCCATGCCCAGAATGGCGACCTTGTCCTTGATCCCTGTTGCCATGATGCAATCCCTATTTGGCGTGAAACACGAACCGGCCACTCAGGCCGGAGCCGCCTTCCAGAAGTAACGACGAAACCCGCGTTGATGGTCATAATCCTTGACCCTGAACACCATGCGCATCGGCAGGCCAACACGCAGGTCCGTGTCAGGTGTGATATCGGTCATGTCGCTCATCAGGCGACCACCGCACTCGAACTGGACCATGCCGTAGTAGTTTGGCGGGTTTGGTGAAAAGGTTAGCGCATCGCCAGTGAATGAATTCAGCACCGCAGGCTTGTCCGCAAAGGGTTCGTCTATCTGACTGTCCGTGGCACCGCAGTCGGGGTTGGCACAGATACGAGCCTTGGGGAACTGATTGGTGCCGCACTCCTTACAGCGCCCACCAATCATGCCCTGTGTCATATCCTTGTTGCGATAATGCGTGGTCAGGCCCGTGTTTTTGTCGACCTCGGCCCGAATGCCCTGATCCATGTCGATCAGGTGATTGAAAGCGAGAAACTTGTGATAGTTTTTTTCCGGTTTGCCCCGATCCAACCAGCCGGAAATGCCGCGCGCTTCACGGTCTGCCGTGATGGCATCGGTCACCTGAAAGATCAGTGCGTCGCAGCCCTGACCAAAACCTACCACCAACAGAATGTCGCCTGAACTGGCGGTTTCCAATGCGCGTGAGAGCAAAACCAGCGGATGCGCCGCCCCCGCATCGCCACACTGCATCTGTAAGGTGTCGGCCAGCGCGTCCGGGGACAGTCCCAGTTTTCGCACGACGGCCGCGCCGACCCGTGCCGACGGCAACGGGCAGCAAAACGTGGTGATATCCGATGCATGCAAACCCGTTTGCTCCAGAGCCTGCCCGACAGCGGCGGGTAGAATCCCGAGGTATCCCTCATCCCTGACCCAGCGTTCCTCCCAAGTATAGTCGAACGTGCTTTCCTCGCCTCGGAAATGGTCAACCATGTCCACGCTGTGCGAAGCCCCGCCCAGATACCGCGCAATCCCGTCACCCTGATCCAGCAACAATGCTGCCGCCGCATCCCCTGTGGTCAGTTCCAACGGGTGTCCTGGCTGAGTTTTGCGCTTTTCCGAACCAATGACCAAAACCCGTGCACCCAACTGCAACCCGACCATAAGGGCCGATGTGCCCGCACGTTGCGACGCCGCAAGGTCCAGCGTCATCAAATCACGCCCCAGAGACAAGGCATCGCTGACGACCCCGGCATTCTGGCGGTCCCGAAAAGGAAAGCTCGTTGATGCGAGCGCCAGCGCCGTAATTCCGTCGCGCGCCGTACCAGCAAGGCAATCACGCCCCGCCTCGACAGCCATTGTGACGGTGTCCTCGTCCCAGTTGGCCATGCTGCGCTCGCCCTTGGCCAGCCCCTGCAAAGACGGCGAGAACCAGCTATGTGCCCCGGCGATCACCTCGCGCGACAAACGCGACTGCGGCACATATCCCCCGAACCGGTGTATGCCTACCACTGCCATTTCCTCCCCTTTTCGCGCCATCCCGAGACCTGACCCGAAGATTCCGATTGATAATACCGAGAATCCAAGTAGGGTCTAGCGTATATTCGAACAATAGCCGAATAACTGAACACAACCAAACTCGAGGTAATGATGCCATCACAGGATTTGCTGGCCGGAAAAGTGGCCCTGATCACCGGAGCAGGCCGAGGCGTTGGGCGCGAGATCGCGCTGCTGATGGCAAAATGCGGCGCCAAAGTGCTGGTTAACGATCTCGGCGGCAGCCCCCAGGGCGAAGATGCGGACATGTCCCCTGCGAATGAGGTGGTCAGGGAAATCAGGGCTGCTGGTGGCGAAGCCGCGGCCAACTTTCATTCGGTCACTTCGTTCAGCGCTGCCGCGGAAATGGTGGAACAGGCGCAGGATGAACTGGGGGGACTGGATATTGTGGTCAACAACGCCGGTATCCTGCGTGACAAGATTTTCCACAAGATGACCGAAGACGACTGGGACATGGTGGTAGATGTCCACCTGAAGGGGTCGTTCAACGTCGCCCGCCATGCGGCGACCGTGTTTCGCCAACAGGAATCGGGCCGCATGATCCACATGACTTCGACCAGCGGGCTGATCGGCAACTATGGCCAGGCCAGCTATGGTGCGGCCAAGATGGGGATCACGGCACTGTCCAAATGCATCGCGTTGGACATGGCGCGCTACAATGTGACGTCAAACTGTATCGGCCCCTTTGCCTGGAGCCGTCTCGTGGGCACGATCCCCGTGAACTCGGAGGCGGATCGTATCCGCGTCGAGCGGATGAAAACCATGACACCGGACAAAATCGCTCCGCCCGTGGTGGCGTTGGCTTCGGATGCGGCACAGCACATTACGGCCCAGATACTATGTGTGCGCTCGAACGAAATCTTCCTCATGGGCCAGTCACGCCCCTTGCGTGGAATGCAACGCGAAGAAGGCTGGACGCCGGAAACCGTCATCAACCACGCCTTCCCGGCGCTTGAGAGCACCATGTATCCGCTCGAGCGTTCGCCAGAAATCTTCAACTGGGATCCGGTCTGAGGCTCATGATGACATTTTCGCCTGACACCATCATGAACTGGCCTTTTGAAGAGGTCACACAAAGCTACACAGTGAAGGACTCGATCATCTACGCACTCGGGGTTGGATTTGGGCAGGCATCGCACGACGCCGGTCAGTTGCCCTTTGTCTTCGAAGAGGCAGACATGACAGCCGTGCCAACCATGGCGGCCGTTCTGGCGGGGCCGGGATTTTGGGTGCGTGAACCTGCAACGGGAATTGACTGGCAAAAGATCCTGCACGGCGAACAAGGCATGGTCATACACACGCCCCTCCCGCCTGCAGCAACGCTCAGGGCACGTACGCGTGTAACCGGCCTGATCGACAAGGGCGAAGGCAAGGGCGCACTGATTTTCACGGAACGTGACCTGATCAACGCCGAGACCGGCGAAAAACATGCCACGCTTTCAAGCACTTCTTTTGCACGGGGCAATGGCGGCTGTGGAGGGCCAAGCGGACCACAGCCAGCGCCACATGCCCTGCCCGAAAGGAAGCCGGACCAAACGTGGGACTTCAAGACCATCCCGCAAGCCGCCCTGCTCTATCGCCTGTCAGGTGATCCGAACCCCCTGCACGCCGATCCCGAATTCGCCAAGGCGGCAGGGTTCGATGCACCGATCCTGCACGGACTGTGCTCGCTCGGAGTTGCCGGGCATGCCATTTTGCGCGCCTTCTGCGATTATGACGTCAGCAGGTTCCGCGCGCTGAAGCTGCGTTTTTCAGCACCTGTCTATCCCGGGGAAACCCTGCGTACCGAGATGTGGAGGGACGGCAACGTCATTTCGTTCCGCACCCGCGTGATCGAGCGGGATGTGATCGCGTTGAACAATGGTCGCGCGGAAATTCTGGCCTAACCCACTGGGCCTATTAAGAAAGTGAGGATGACATGGGACCTCTGAGTGGTCTTCGCATCATCGAATTCGCAGGACTTGGGCCGGGGCCCTTTGCCGGAATGATGCTGGCCGACATGGGGGCTGAAATTCTGCGCATTGAACGGCGCGGAGGAGGGCTGCAACCCAAGGATGCGTCTCGCGACATCGCAGCGCGCGGACGCCAGTCAATCACCCTGAACCTCAAGGCGCCGGGATCGGTCGAAGCCGCCCTGCGCCTGATCCGCGAGGCCGACGCACTGATCGAAGGGTATCGTCCCGGGGTTATGGAGCGGCTGGGATTAGGGCCAGACGTCTGCCTCGAGGCCAATCCCGCACTTGTCTACGGGCGCATGACCGGCTGGGGTCAGACCGGCACTCTGGCGCAGTCGGCGGGGCACGATCTGAACTACATCGCCCTGTCCGGGGCGCTATGGGCGATGGGCGAACAGGATCGAAAACCAATGCCGCCCCTGAACCTCCTCGGCGATTTCGGCGGCGGCGGCATGTTTCTGGCTTACGGGATGGTATGCGCCCTGTTGCGCGCAAAGGCGACAGGACAAGGTGACGTGGTGGACGCCGCAATCAGCGATGGTGTGGCTGCCTTGATGGCGCCGGTCTACGGCTATCGCGCGCAGGGCGGCTGGGTGGATCAACGGCAATCCAACCGGCTGGACGGAGGCGCACCCTACTACGGGGTGTACGCGTGTAAGTGCGGCGGCTGGATCACGCTGGGGCCGATAGAACCGCAGTTCTGGACGCTGTTCGTGGAAACCACAGGGCTGAACGAAGCACAGTTCGGAGATCGCCACGATGCCTCTCAGTGGTCTCGGATGCGTGACGAACTGACAGCTCTGTTTCTCGGGCGCACACGCGCTGAATGGTGTGAACTGATGGAAGGCACGGACGTCTGCTTTGCCCCGGTGCTGAGCATGGCAGAAGCCTCCGAACATCCTCACAATCAGGCGCGAGAGACCTTCGTAAATGACAGGAATGGCGTCGAACAACCGGCCCCCGCGCCCCGGTTTCAGAATGCCCCGGTCCAACTACCTTCACCGCCCCCCGAAAAGGGGCAGGACAACGAAACCGCCCTTTTGAACTGGGGTTTCTCAGCAAATGAAATCAAAAGCATGCTTGAAAAAGGCATGTTGTGAGCAGCTAAGAGGACAAGACCGACATGACCCGTGTTGACGAAAGCTTTGACCCGACTGCCCATGAAATGTGCGCGCACCGGAGTTTCGACGAACTCAAGATCGGCGACCGTTTCGTAATCCCGTCGCGCACCATCGGCGGTGAGAATTTCGCAGCCTTTCAACTGGCCTCGGGGGACAATCACCCCATCCACTACGATATCGAGTATTGCCGTGCACGTGGACATGAGAACTTGCTGGCCCATGGCTATCAGGTGCTGATCCAATGCGCACCCGGCGCGGGCACCCTGCCCCATGTATTGGGGGATGACCTGATCGGGTTCATCGAACAATCTGCCAAGTTCCTGGGGCCGCTCTACCTCGGGGACACAGTGTATCCTGCATTAGAGATCACAGAGCTAACACGCCAACGCTCGACCGGCGTCATCACCCTGCGAAACACGGTGCATAATCAAAGACGAGAGCTGATCCTGGATGGTTGGCAGAAATTGCTGGTGAGGTTGCCGAAATGAACTCGCGTCCTCTGACAGGTTACACGGTCTTTGAAATGGGATCTGCACTTGCAGGCCCCTATGGCGCACGCATTCTGGCCGAACTTGGCGCGCGGGTGATCAAGGTCGAGCCGCCCGAAACGGGAGAGGCAGCGCGTTCCTGGGGAGAACCGCTTCTCAAAGGGGCCGGGGCACTGTTTCACGCCATCAACAAGGAAAAGGACTCGCTGACGGTGGACTTCACCGACCCCAAAGAGGTGGCGGCGCTGAAATCCCTGATTGCGGATCATGCGGATGTGGTGATGCAAAACCTGCGCCCTGACGTAACGCTCAAGGTCGGGCTGGACGCCGCCTCGTGTCGTGCACTGAACCCCGGGCTGATCTACTGCAACATATCGGCTTTCGGACCTGACGGCCCGCTGGCCAAGGACGCAGGCTACGAGGCGCTGGTGCAAGCATTTTCCGGCATCATGGAAATGACCGGAGACGCTGACGGCCCACCGTCGCGCGTGGCGTTCTCGGTCAATGACTTTGGCACGGCCATGTGGTCGGCTATTGGCATCCTCTCGGCCCTGTTGTCTCGCGAGAAAACCGGCGAAGGCTGCACCATCGAAACGTCGATCTTTGATACTTCGATGGCATTCCAGACTATCAGCGTGGCATCTTTTCTGGCGACGGGCGAACTGCCAAAACGCACCGGACTGCGCGGCCCCCTTCTGGCACCGAACCGCGGATTTACCTGCGCCGACGGCATGTTGATGGTCACGGCTGGCACGGACGGGCAATTCGCCAAACTGTGTCGGGTGCTGGACTGCGAAGAGATGCTGAGTGATCCGCTGTTTGCAACGAACAACGCCCGCATGGCAAACGATGCGGCCCTGACACAGAAGCTGAACACGCTGTTTTCCAAGCAAGACCGGGACTATTGGTGGCAAAGGCTGCGCGCCGCAAACGTGCCTTCCGCCCCTATCCAGACACTCGATGAAACCGTCGCCCATGACCATACAAAAGCATCCGGCGTGCTGCAGCCATCACCGGATGGCGCGCAGACGGTGGTGGGGTTGCCACTCCGTATTGACGGCGAACGCCCCGGCTATCGCCGGTCAGCCCCTGCGCTGAACGAAGGCACCGATGATCTACAAAAAGAACTGAACAAGGACACGTGATGGAAACCCGCACCCTGCAAGGCTGGAACACCTCGATCAGCCGCGTCGTCAGTGAAGGCGACACAGAAGACACCTTGATCCGGGGGCACAGCTTGAACGACCTGATTGGCGGCGCGACATTTGCCGAAACCATGTTCCTTTTGCTGAACGGTCACAGGCCAACCCGCGAACAGGGACTGGTTCTGGACGCACTTTTGGTTGCCTGCATCGAACATGGTATCGCGCCGCCTTCCCTGATCCCTCGCCTCTACGCCTCTTATGGAACCGGCCTGCAACATGGGATTGCGGGTGGCATCAGCGCTTTTGGCGAAAAGATGGGCGCGCTTGGGGAGAAGATGGCCAAGTTGATGGTGGACAAGCTGGGCGAAAACGCGAGCCAGGACGACGAGACGCTGGCCCGGATCGCCGAAGAGACAGTTGCCGAGATTATGGGTTCTGGCGAGCGAGTGCCGGGCTATGGCATTCCACTGCATTCCCGTGATCCGCGTGCCGACCGTGTGATCGAGATCGCCAAAGAGAACGGCGTCTTTGGCACCTATTGCCGCTTTGCCGAGCTTTTGGGCGACGCGATCACCGAATACCGCAATGGCCGACCTGTGCCTTTGAACATTGATGGGGTATGTGCCTGTATTGCGCTTGATCTGGGATTTGACTGGCGCACGACGCAGATGTTTCTTCTGACTTCGCGCAGCGTTTCCATGGGCGCGCATTATCTCGAAGAGCTTTCACAAGACACAATCTGGCGCCACATTCCCGCCGATCAGATCGACTATCATGGCGCGGTGGCCAAAACGGACGAGGACTAAGGTATGAAACTGGTAGGCACAGGCTTTCACTGGGACGATTTGACGGCTGGGGACAGGTTCAAGACCTATGGCCGCACGATCACGGAAACAGATGTGGTGAACTTTGTCTCGTGCGTAGGAATGCTGGAATCGCTGTTTCTGGATGCAGAGTACCGAAAATCGCATTCGGCCATGACCGGCCACGCGGCCCCTGCCATGCTCACATTGTCACTGGCTGAGGGGCTGGTTCTGAACGCGACGGGACAGGGCACCGGGCTGGCATTTCTGAACATGGAGATGTCAGTGAAAAAGCCGGTCTTTGTCGGCGACACGATCCATGTGGAGATCGAAGTCGAAGAGTCGCGCAAAACCTCAAAGTCTGAACGCGGACTGGTGCGCACTCGCAACCGGATCGTCAATCAGAACGGGGATGTGGTGATCGAGTATACCCCCCAGCGCCTTATGGCCGCGAGCGGAGAAAGCCCGGCCTAGTCCTCGCGGGCCAGCCTGTCCCAGTCATAGAGTAGCGGCTCCTTGTCGACGAAACGTCTGATGGCGTCGCGATGATAGGGGGTCTCCATGCAGACGGCCTGGGCCCATGCCTCCATTTCGGCCATGGCTCTCTGATCGAGGTGGAACGACTGGTTCAGCATGACCTTGGCCTGCCCTGCCGCCAGACGTGACGCCTTGCGGAACCTGCCGGCAAAGGCCATCGCCGCCTCAAAGAGTTGTTCCTGCGGGTGAATCTCCAGCACGATCCCCAGATCTCTGGCTTCTTCGGCATCGACCGAGCGCGCTGACATGACCAGTTCTTTCGCACGCGCCAACCCGACGATGCGGGGCAACATGTAAAGACCACCCAGATCCGGAACCAGCCCGATACGCCCGAAAACCGCACAGAAACGGGCTCGTGGCGAGGCCAACACAAAGTCGCAGCCAAGAGCCAGATTGAAACCAGCACCAAAGGCGGGGCCATCCACGGCGGCGATCACGGGCAATTCCAGGTTAGAGAACTCGATGAACCATTTGTGCAGCCGCAACACGCGTTCGCGGTTATGCGCTATGGGTTCCGGATCAGCCTGAAGCCCCTTCAGGTCTCCCCCTGCACAAAAAGACCCACCGGCCCCCGTCACCACCAGCGCCCGCAAATCGCGATCGTCGCGAATAACCGGCACCAACGCGGCGATTTCCTCACGCATGGTCAGAGACAGTGCGTTGCGGTTTTCAGGGCGGGTAAAGGTCATCACGCCGATCTGGTCGATGACTTCATAGCTCAGGGTTTCAAACGCCTGTTTCATCACAGATCCATTCCGGCAATTTCTACGCGCAGCTCGGTTTTGACCACCTTGCCGTAGTTGTTCTTGGGCAGAGCCGGCATCGTGACATAGTGTTTGGGGCGTTTGAAGCGTGCGATGTTGTCGATGCAAAGCCGGTCCAGCTCTTCGGCTGACACTTCTTTGTCGGGCTCTGTCACGATACAGGCCACGACAACTTCACCCCACTCATCATGTGGCCGCCCCACAACGCTGGCCTCTGCCACGTCCGGATGAGTCAGCAGCACTTCTTCGACCTCCCTCGGGTAGATATTGGAGCCACCCGAGATGATCATGTCTTTGGATCGATCATGCATGGTCAGGAAGCCATCCTGATCCAGAGACCCCATGTCCCCTGTCCAGAGCCATCCGCCCCGGATCGTTTTGGCAGTGGCTTCGGGATTGTTCCAATAACCCTTCATCACTGCGGTCCCCGCGACCACGATCTCGCCAATCTCATCGGGCGCGACATCCGCGCCGCTCTCATCCACCACACGCACACGGCTCACCGATTGCTGATAGCCAACACCGGTCAGACGCTCTTTCCAACGCGGGTGGCTCCGGTCCGACACATAAGCTCTGGGCAAGGTGGTGATCGCCATCGGGCATTCACCCTGACCGTAGATCTGGGCAAAGCGCGGGCCAAGGACATCAACTGCCTCAACGATGTCAGCGAAGTACATCGGGCCACCGGCATAGATCACCGTCTCGATCCCCTCGCCCGTAGCCCCCGACACCTTGGCGTGGTCAATCATGCGACGCACCATCGTCGGGGCGGCAAACATCGTGATGCGCCCAACCGAAGGCGCCATTTGCAGGATTTCGGCTTCGTCAAAGCCACCTGATTTCGGACAGATATGACGCGCACCTGCCATGACGAACATGAAGTTATAGATCCCGGCGCCGTGGCTCATGGGTGCTGCATAAAGGGTTGCATCGTCTTCATCATGGGTGCCGACCCCATCATGGTACCCCATCACCATGGCCATCAAGTTACCGGCGGTGATCATGACTCCCTTGGGGCGCCCCGTGGTACCGGAAGTATAAAACATCCAGATCATATCATCACGGCCGACATCAGCAGGCGCCGGACGGGGAACAGAAGAACACATCGCGTCAAACGCCGGAGTACCCGCAACAACGACCTGCTCCACACATTCAGGCAGGACCGAGCCCAACCCCTGCGCATTGTCTTCCGAGGCAAAAACCAGCCGCGCACCGGAATTTTCGATGATCCAGGCCGCTTCTTTTTCGTGCAGCTTGGCATTGATCGGCACCGCTGTCGCTCCGGCCCACCAGATGCCGTACATCGCCTCGAGGTATTCCGGACGGTTTTTCATCAGGATCGCGACCCGATCCCCCTTGCCAATGCCCTGCGCATTCAGCGCGCCTGCAATTCCGCTGACACGTGTTGCGAATCCCGCGTAGTCAGAAACGAGATCTTCACCAAGAAACAGCGCCGGGTTGTTGGGCTTGAGTGCCGCTGTGCGTTGAAGCCATTCAGCCGGGTTCATGTCGTACTCTCCGCATTCTTGTCGGGGATTTCTGCCTTGGGACGCTGTGTTTCCCAGAACGGTTTTCTCAATTCCGTTTTCAGCACCTTGTTCGCCGCGGTCAGCGGCATTGGGTCACTTCGCCAGCTGACACTGCGCGGTATCTTGTATCCGGCAATCCTGCCGCGACAGAACTCTATCAGCTCCTGTTCGGTCGGTGACTTGCCCTCGACCGGAATGACGATGGCATGCACGGCCTCGACCCAGGTGTCATCCGGAATGCCGATCACGGCCACATCCGCCACGTCCGGATGGCGGGACAGGAGATTTTCTACCTCTGCCGGATAGACGTTTTCGCCGCCAGAGATAATCATGTCCTTGACCCGACCTGAAATCCAAAGGCAGCCGTCATCATCCATATAGCCGGCATCTCCCGAATGCAGCCAGCCGCCGCGCAGTGTTTCTGCCGTCAGTTCAGGCTGACCGACATACCCTTTCATGACGTTCGGCCCACGCAAGACAATCTCGCCCACGACGCCCCGCGGCACCTCGTTGTCATCTTCATCGACCACACGCACGTCAACGTGTTTCGCAGGCCAGCCAACCGCACCCAGCTTGCCCGTCTCGGCAAAGTTCTTGCGATGGTACGCCGGACCAAGAGTGGTAATCAAAGGCGCGGCCTCGGTCATACCGTAACCGTTCGAGATATCGACATGCGGAAAGGCTTCGATGATCCGGTGCAGCAAGTCCTCAAGCGCGGCAGAGGCGCCGTAACTCATCTGACGCAGGCTGGAGAGATCAAACGTGTCAAAGTCAGGCTCGTCCAGAACCATTTGCAGCATGGTCGGCACAAACGAAGTCGCGTTGATCCGGTACTGTTCGACCCCTTCAAGGAAACCGCGCGGTGTGAATTTCGGATGAATAACAAGGGTATATCCCATGTAAACCGCGCAAAAAACGCGTGCCCCCGCAGCGAGGTGGAACATTGGCCCCATCAGCAGATGGGTCTCGTCTGCACGTACATCATAGGCCGCAGCGTGGCCGGCAGAATTGGCATACATGTTCCAGTGGGTCAGCATGATGCCCTTGGGCTGTCCGGTCGTCCCGCCGGAGTAGAAGATCACCAGCGTATCGTCACCCTGCCCCGCTGGATGGCGCAAAGGCTCGGCAACAGCCAGCAGACTCTCGTATGCGATTTCGGTTGGCGCGGGCTTAGTTCCGATCACAACAATGCGGAAATCGCTATCTGCCAGAGACAGCGCCTTTCGCGCCGCATCCACGTTCCCCGCATCCGCAATCAGCAATCGTGCGCCGCTGTCATCCATGCAGGCGGCCAACTCATAAGCACTGAGACGCCAGTTCAACACAACTGTCTCGGCACCAATGAAAGAGGGCGCAAAGTAGTTTTCATATAGGTAGTCGGAGTTCAGCCCGACAAATGCCACGCGCTCTCCCGGCGCGATGCCAAGTCCCTGATACCCTGCCGCCAGCGCACGGCACCGATCATGCAACGCCGCCCAGCTGGTCTCCCGCCCCTCGCAGATGATGGCCGTCCGGTCTGCCAGCTGGCGGGCATTACGCTCGATCAAATGGGGAAACGAAACAGTCATTTGCTATGGTCCTTCACCAATACCACGTGCACCCCGGCGGGTCGGGCGGGCCACGCCCTGAGCCAACAAAAGGCCCATACTGATCACACAAAACGCCGCAACCTTGCGCAAGGTGATCTCCTCTCCCAGAAACACAACCCCAAGGACAGCCGCCCAGACGGGAACGATATATCCAACGATCGAAAAGAACGCCGTTCCGTGCTTTTGAATGAGGCCGGTGCGCATGGCTTGCCCCAGACCGCTTAGCCCCGTCCCCAGCATCACTACGCCAAACAGTGGCTGGAATGTCTCCCAGCTAGTGTTGCCCTGAGAAAACAGCCCCTTGGTAGAGGTTACGAAACCCGCAAGTCCGAACGGCGCAAGCGCAATGCCCCCCACCAAAAGCGACAGCGACGCCACCTGTAACGCAGGCATAAATGGCATGCGCTGAACCATCAGCCCGGACACGGCAAAGCACAGACAGGTCACGCAAAGCGCAAGGTAGGGAAGCACGCCCACGCCATCCGCCGACAAAGCGGCTCGCGGATTGATCATGATCACCAGCCCGAGAAAGCCCAGAAAGAACCCGGCCCATTTCTTCCAGCGATATCTTTCCTTCAGTACCACCCGCACCAGGAACAGAGTGAACAACGGCAGCGCTGCAATGAACAAAGCGGCGGCCGTGGTGTCGACACGTTGCTGCGCCCATGCCATTGAGAATTGCGGCAGGGCATAGCCGATCAGGCCAAGCGCCAGAACCCAGTACCAGTGATGGCCCGTCATGGGGATCAGCCCGCCCGTTGCCCAGATCGGAAGGAACAGCGTGACACCCCCGATCAGCAGTTTGGCACAGCTCATCTCGGCGGGGCTGTAGCCCTCGAGCGCCAGTTCGTTGAACAAAAAGACCGAACCCGCGATGAAACTCATGACCATCAGGCTGGCATAGGCGCCTGCCCCCTGAGAGGGAGCAGGCGCATTCTGGGCCTCAGCCGACATGTGTCACCACTTGCTATATGGCAATAGCAACGAGATTGCCGGAAACAGGACGATCAGTCCAAAGACCAGAATATCCACCGCGAGGAAGTTGATAACCCCCCGGAAAATCTTGTGCACTGGCGCATCGGGTCCAACCACCGAATTGATGATAAAGACGTTCAACCCGACAGGTGGCGTAATCAGACCGATCTCGAGCAGCTTGACCACGACAACACCAAACCAGATCAAATCCAGTCCCATGCCTTCGACCAACGGCACCACAAAGGGCAAGGTGAGCAACATGATCCCCAACGGATCAAGGAACATGCCCATGATCAGGTACAGGACCACAATCACCAGCAGGATCGACCAGTCTGCCATCTGATAGTATTCCGTCAGGGCAATGACTTCGCGGGTCAGGCCCGTGAGCGAGACAAACGCCACGAACATCTTGGCACCCGCAGCGATAAAGAAAATCGACGCGCTCTGCAGGGCGGTGTCCTTCATTGCAGAGAGGAAGTTTGCCCAGTTCAGCTTTCGCGCAAAGATGCCGTAACCCAAAGCAATGGTCATGCAGACCGCTGCGGCCTCGGTTGCGGTGAAGATCCCGCCATAAATGCCGCCAATGATGATGATGAACAGCAACAGTGCCGGCCATGCATCAAACAGTGCCTTCCAGCGTTCCCAGTCGGTGATTTCCTCTTGCGGAATGGGGGCTTGTTCGGGGTGGCGGCGTGTCCAGATGAAGATCACAAGCAGCATTCCAAGCAGGGACAAGATACCCGGCAGAACACCAGCAAGGAACAGCTTGTTCACCGACTGCTCAGTGAACAGGCCATAAAGAATGAACAGAACCGATGGCGGGATCAGCGATCCCAGTGTGCCACCTACAGCCACTGTCGAAGTCGACAGGCGGATCGAGTAGTTGTAGCGGCGCATCTCTGGAATGCAGATCCGGCCCATGGCCGCGGCGCAGGCCACCGACGATCCGGTGATCGCTGAAAAGCCGCCACAACCCATGACCGATGCCATTGCCAGACCGCCTGGAACCTTGGCCAGCCAGACACGGCCGGCATAGTAGATCTTGGTCGTTATTTCCGCATGATAGGCTATATGCCCAAGCCCTATGAACAAGGGCACCATACTGAGCGGGTAAGAGTGCAGGAACTCGAAAACGTTGTTCGAGATCAACGACATGGTCGGACGCACCGCCTTGGCCATCTGGAACGTATCGCTGAAACGATAGCCATAAAAAAGGAAAGTGCAGACAATGGCCAACCCGGCCAGGGCAACACCAATCGGCACGCGCAGCGCGATCAGGAGCAACGCAATGGCAAAGCCAACCATTCCGATCGTTGTGGGATCCATCGGGGACTACCCTTCTTCAGGTGTATTGGATTGAGGTCTGCCTGGGCGGATCACCGCCATCAGATCAATGACGATGAGCGAAAACAGCCGAATTACAAACGCCAGATAGCCGACGAAGAACGCCAGTTTTCCGGGCCACTCGGGGAGATCAAACTCGCCGTAGTAGTAGTTGCCGTCACCCCAAGCGGTGCTGAAACCCTGCCAGCCGCCGTAAGCGATGGGCAACAAAACCAGAAACCCGATCAGCGACCCCAACAGATCGCTCCAGGGGCGCACGCCCTTTGGCATCAGATTGATGAAAACGTCCACGGCAATATGAGCCCGGTCAGCGGTGACATACGCCAGTGGCAGAATAATCGCGGCGATCATCAAGTCGCGCACGATGATTTCGGCATCCGGCAAGGACCAGTCAAACACGGCACGGCTGACCACGCCTGAGAAGATGATCGCACAAATCAACAGGATGCTGATGGCCGCCAAGACAAGAAGCACCCGTTCGACAAGTTGCAACACCCGGGGTCCGGGTGTTGCGGTTATGTTGGAGTCAGTGCTCATCAGCGGGTCCAGGGGTAGCCTTTGGCTTCCCGCTCTGCGTCCCACTTCTCGAGCATGCCCATGTAGGCAGCGGCGACGGCGTCCGCGTCGATGCCGGACTCCTTAGCCTTACCTTTCCAGTCATCCAGATAGGCCTTGGATGCGGCCAGAAGCTCGGTTTTCTGCTCGGCCGGGAAATCGTTGAACGAGATTTTGCCAGCGGCCTCCATGTCTGCGACGGCCTTGGCGTTGGCTTCACCGATTTTTTGGGCGTAGACGTCCACCATCTCGGAACCGAGTTCATCGATGATCGCTTGGTTCTCAGGGCTCATCGCGTCGTAGGCGTCCTTGTTCATGACAATGGCCAGCCCCATCAGCGCGCCCCAGTCCAGCATTGTCACGTCCGTGGCAACTTCGTTCAGTTTGAACGCAGGAATCGCGTAGCTGTAGAACATGGTGCAGTCTATCAGTCCGGTATCCAGACCCTGATAGGTGTCATAAGCCGTCATCTTGACCGGGATCGCACCAAGGTCCTTGGCCACTTTCCCGTAAACCGAGATGCCGCGCATTTTGACGCCCGAGAGATCGGCTACCGACTGAATGGCCTTGTCCTTACACACCAGCTGGATCGGGCCGGTGGTGATGTTGGCCACAAAATGCAGGTTCAGAGCGTCCCATTCGGCCTTGAGCACGTCATTGGTGGTGTTCAACTCGTAAAACGCGCGGGTCGACGCCCAGGGGTCACTATACTGCGTCGGCAGGTCCGCCAGCAAAAAGGCCGGATGCAGACCGGGATTGTAAACGCCGATGATAAAGCCAATATCCGCCGCGCCATCGCCGATGCCCTTGGTCGCGGCCTTGGCTTTCAACAGCGCGCCGCCCCAGTGAATTTCCATCGTGATCTCGCCATTCGTACGTTTGGCCAGCTCGTCTGCAAACCAGTTGGTCGTCTCGGCCCGTGCACCGCGGTTCGGGCTCTGGTCCGTGAAGTTCAGCTTCATTTCCGCACTGGCTGGCATGGCAAGCGACACCGCTGCAAGGCCAGCGGCTAGAACCGCTGCAAGTTTCGTGGTTTTCATCATGGTTCTCCTCCCAATTTGAATTCTGTTTTTGTCGGACCCTCGTGATCCCATGTGCCGCGCAGAAACCAGGCCAAGTGATGGCCGAAAAATCTCCCCAGATCCGCGCCTGATTTTTGTCAAACCCCAGGCGCACCGTTCTGAACGGTTTTTCAGGCGCTCCCTCTTCTGTTGTATCCAAGAACTTTCGAAATATCGGCGCCCGCCTTTTTGGCTGCGTCGATGTATTTCTGCTTGTCCCTTTCTGCCCGCGAGACCGGGACGCCAATGGTGATGGCCGCAATAACCTCGCCGTCAGAGTTGAAGATCGGCGTCGCAAAACCGGCCGCATCCGCCGAGTAGGCCCCCATCGTGATCGAAATTCCCGTCTCGCGAATTTCGCTTACGATCCTTTCAAGCTCGACCCGGTCCGTGGCCGTATTTTCTGTCAGCTTTTCCATTTTCGCGTCGTCATAATAGGCCTCTCGCTGACGATCGGTCAGAAACGCGAGGAACACGCGACCGGCAGCCGAGCAATACAGCGCCCGCCTTGCGGCAATTGGTACGGAAAACCGAATGGATTTGTCCGATTCAATCGAGTCGATATACGAAGAAAACCGCTGGTCTGGATCAAGCTGCGCCAAAAGCACGGTTTCACCGGTCAACTCGCGAGTTTGCTCAAGATAGGGTCGCGCGATCTGTCGAATGGTGCGGCCCGCAAGAATTGTAGACGCCAGTGAATAGGCCTCTGAGCCAAGGAAATATAACGTCCCCTTGCGACTGAGAAACCCTTGATCTGTAAGGGCTTTCAAAGTAGACGAAAGCGAGCTTTTGGGTACGTCCAGATGGTTGGCAATAGCTGACAGGTTCAGACCCTGAGGCTGATCCGCCAGAAGCCTCAAGAGCGAAAATGCACGCGGTAGAACCATTGGACCTTCCATGCGCGTGGTTTCTTTTGCCAAGTTTTTCTCCAGTTCACATTTTGGAATTTCGTTCCTATATAGGAAAAATCCTACAGCCAAAGGCGGATTTGTCAATCCGCAGTGCGGCGAACCGGATAGGTCGGGCGATATTTGAGGGTCAGTCTGCAAGGTAGGACTCGTACCGAACGGGCTGGAGGTTCAGACCATTGCCTCCGTCACAGGGGATCGCGCCACCCGTGATATAGGCACCAAGGTCGGAACTCAGGAACATTGCCAACGCGCCAATTTCATCGTTTCGTCCCAGCCGTCTTAACGGAACTGAATTGAGCTTTGCGTCAAGCAACTCCTTTGTTGGAAACAGTTTCTCCATCCCGCCTGAACCTTCAATCGGCCCCGGCAGGATCGAGTTCACCCGAATGCCTTCAGGGCCCCACTCAAGAGCAAGCGTGCGGGTGATCTGGTCGATGCCTGCTTTAGCAGCACAGACATGGACCTGCCCGACCAGTGCCGTGTGGGAATGAGGTGACGAGACGTTGATGACGGACGCACCCGGCTTTTTCAGATGTGGATATGCAGCATGCATAACGTGGTGGGTGCCCAGTAAGTCGATCTCCATCACCGCCCGGAATCCGTTGGATGACAGATCCTTGGCCAGACAAGGGAAATTTCCCGCCGCCCCGGAAACGACAACGTCAATCTTCCCAAAAAGTTCGACGGATTGGCTGAATGCTGCAGCCACTTTGTCGTAGTTTCTGACATCGGTCGCGCAACCTTCGGCGGCGCCGCCATGCGCACGCAACTGGGCAACGGCTGCTTCAACCTTGTTCGGGTCTCGGGAAAACACGAACAAGTTGGCCCCCGCCCTGGCAAAACTATCAGCAATGCCGAGGTTGATGCCATTCGTTCCACCAGCGACCAACACGTGTTTTCCCGAAAAATCAAACATCTCTACTTACCTCTGAACATCGGTTTGCGTTTCTCGGCAAAGGCGGTCACGCCTTCGACCCAGTCATCCGATGCTGCGCAAATGGCAAAGTTGCGGGCTTCCATAGCCAGTTGTGTCTCAATGCTGTTGGCGTGGCTGGCATACATCATCTCTTTGATGCAGCCGTAGGAAACGGTTGGCCCGTTGGCTAGCCGCTCGGCCAGCCTGAAGGTCTCGGCCTCGATGTCCTCTGGCTCCACAAGGAAGTTTACGAGATTGTAGCGATAGGCAGTTTCCGCATCGAACTTGTCGCCGAGAAAGGCCAATTCCAACGCGCGCCGGGTGCCGATGATCCGGGGCAGGTTAAAACTGCCTGTCCCGTCCGGGCTCGCGCCAATGGCGGAATAGCTGAAGCGATAGATCGAGTTCGTGGCCGCAATAGTCAGGTCACAGGCCATCATGAACGACATTCCCGCCCCGGCTGCGGCTCCTTCGACCGAGGCCAGAACCGGTTTTTTCATACGCTGTAGCTGGAACATCATCGGATGCAGTGAATGCACGCGACGCTCGAAATAGACTTTTCGCTTTTCACTGGGCATCGGCGCGATTTCTTCGGCAAAGGACTTTACGTCGCCCCCGGCCATGAAGTTTCCTCCGGCTCCGCGCAACACAACACAGCGTACTTTGGGGTCGTTTTCGATTTCGTCCACCGCATCGAACATCGCATGGCGCATGTCCATCGACAGCGCGTTCAGCACCTTGGGGCGGTTCATAGTCAGGGTGGTGATGCCGTCCTGATGATCGACAAGAAGATGATCTGTCATGACCTTGGTTCCTTAAACCGGGTCCCAGTTGAAGTAGCTGGGCGATGTGTCGGGGGGCGTCATAGAGCGGCTCATCTGCGGGAAGGCCGTGTCGACGATAGCCTTTGCGGTCCACCCGTCTGCCTCATGGGCCGTATGGACCGGGCGGGGCTGGCTGAAGCAGTAGAGCTCATTGGCGCGCGCGCCGAAGATTTGGCCCGTCACGTCGCTGGCTCTGTCACTCAGCAAGGCCACCGCGAGTGGTGCCACCTTTTGCCCGTGGCTTAGCTTGTCCAGCATAGCCATGCGTTCCTGATAGAGCGGATTGTTTTCGGGGATCGAACCGGTCATGCGGGTAAATGCCCAGGGTGCGATACAGTTCGAACGGGTTTTAAACCGCGCCATATCGATAGAAATCGACCGGCTGAGGCCCGCAATTCCCATTTTGGCCGCGGCGTAATTCGCCTGCCCCAAATTACCGACAAGGCCAGAGGTCGACGTCATATGCACATAAGAGCCGGTGGCGCGCATCTTGAAGTGGTCCGCCGCCGCGCGGCACATGAAAAACGAGCCGTTAAGATGGACCGAGATGACATTGTGCCAGTCTTCCTGGGTCATCTTGTGAAAAATGCCATCCCGCAGCAATCCGGCATTGTTTACGATGCCATCAAGCTCACCAAAGGTGCTGATCGCGTTTTCAACAATGGCGTGGGCCTGATCCCAGTCGGCCACTGAATGTGTATCGGCAATGGCATTGCCACCCTTTGCGCGGATTTCGGCAGCCACCTCTTCGGCAGGGCCGGTGTTGGCTTCTTGATCACTCACACCTGCGCCAAGGTCGTTTACAACAACATTGGCGCCCTCTTCAGCGGCCAAGAGCGCAATGTATTTACCCACCCCGCGACCCGCGCCGGTCACAATGACGGTTTTGCCTTCCAGAAGCCCCATGCTGCTATCCTCAACCCTTTAAAGAGACTGTGCCGCGGTCCAGCACCACTTCGTTCCGGTCTTCGACCGTCACCCGAAACTGCGCACCGGTGTCCGTGTTCCAGATATCTGTGCGCACGGTGTCCCCTGGAAAGACCGGACGACTGAACCGGCAGGCCATTCCGCCAAAGCGGTTGGAGTCACCACCGGCCACATGCTCAAACAACTGATGCGCAGCGATCCCCATCGTGCAAAGCCCGTGCAGAATAGGCCGGTCATAGCCTGCCTTGGCAGCAACCGGGGGCGATGCATGGATTGGGTTGTAGTCGCCACTCAGGCGATAGATCAGCGCCGAGCGCAGATCGATGGTCTTGCGCAACGACAGATCCGGCGCGGTGTCAGGGGCCGCTGTCAGGGCCTCGGGCACCTCGCCGTGATCGCCGTTTCCCCCGTCTCCCCGACAGAAAACACCGGACGTGACACGGGCAATTTCCTCGCCATTGTCAACGTCCTGAAGCAATTTTTCGTAATACAGGATGCACCCTTTTTCGGGTCCCTTGTCGACCATTCCCCGCACACGGAAACTGGCCTTGACTTTGCCCGAAGGCGGCAGGGGTTTCGAAACGCTCAGGAACTGTTCCGCATGCAGAACTTTGACCCAGTCAATTTCCAGTTCGGGTTCTTTCAACCAGAAACCGGGATGCCCCAGCACCATCGCATATGAGGGAAGCACCTTTAGCCCGTCTTCATACAGATATCGAAGATCATTCTCGTCACAAGGATCCTGCCCCAAATTGACCCCCAGACCATAAAGCATGACGTCACGCTCGGAATAGCTGACTTCAGCGTCATTGAAGGGGTAGTTCAGTACCTTTTCAACCTGCATGATCGGACCTCAGTATGATTTGGGCAGGCCAAGCACGCGCTCGCCTATGAAAGATGCGATTAGCTGCTCGGACACAGGGGCGATGCGGGTGATCAGCACCTCGCGCAGAAGGCGTTCGACGTGGTATTCTTTGGCGTAGCCCATGCCCCCATGTGTCAGCACCGATTGCAGGGCCGCGTTGTAACCCGCCCGTGCGCCCAGAAATTTGGCCGCATTGGCCTCGGCTCCGCAGGACTGGCCACTGTCGAAGAGTTCGGCTGCGTTCATCGCCATGAGCCACGCGGCCTCAAGCTCCATCCAGTTTTCGGCCAACGGATGCTGGATGCCCTGATTTTGTCCAATCGGGCGGCCAAACACCTCGCGCTCGGCGGCATATCCTGCCGCGCGCCGCAGAGCATCCTGCCCGATGCCAACGGCCTCGGCCCCGATCAGCACACGCTCCGGGTTCATGGCGTCGAGGATCTGGTAAAATCCGCGCCCTTCCTCTCCAACCAGATCGCCTTCGGGAATGAAGAGGTTGTCAAAGAAGATCATGTTAGAGTCGACCGCCTTGCGCCCCATCTTGGGGATGCGCTGTACTTCGATCTTGGATCGGTCAAACTCGGTGTAAAACATCGAAATGCCGTCTGTCTTGCGGCTGACATCCTCGCGCTTTTCGGTCCGGGCCAGCAACATAATCCGGTCGACCACCTGCGCGGTGGAATTCCAGATCTTGCGGCCATTCACCACCCAGCCACCATCCACCTTTTTGGCGAAGGTTGTGATTGATGTTGTGTCCAGACCGGCGTTGGGCTCGGTCACGCCAAAGCTGACCTTGTGCTCACCCTTGACCAGAGGCGGGATCCACTTGGCCTTTTGCTCGTCGGTCCCGTAGACAAGGATCGGGTGCGGGCCAAACATGTTTATATGGATACAACTAGCCGCCGACATAGCGCCCGTTTGGGCGATCGTATGCATCATGACCGCCGCTTCGCTTACGCCAAGGCCCGCGCCACCGTATTCTTGCGGCATGGTGATCCCCAGCCAGCCAGCCTCGGCCAAGGCGCCATGAAAGTCATGTGGAAAAATGCCGTCCTCATCCCGCGCCAGCCAATAGTCATCGCCGAAATTGTTGCAGACAGCCTGAACGCCATCACGGATGGATTGCAGATGTTCACTCAACGCCATTGCCTCACTCCCCTTCGGCAAACCGGTTGAGGTGGTGGTTCGCATCACCAAACATCACGTCGATTGCCATCAACCGTTTGAAATAGTGGCCAATCGGGTATTCATCCGTCATTCCGATGCCGCCATGCAGCTGCACTCCTTGTGCGCCGACAAAACGCGCAGCTTGACCCACTTTGGCTTTCATGCCGGAAACCAATCGTGAGACACCTGCCCCGCCTTCATCCAGACGCATGGTGGTCATGTCAGTGATGGCCTTGGCCTCCTCGACAGCGGTGAACATGTCGACCAAACGATGCTGGATCACCTGATTGTCGCCAATCGCACGGCCAAACTGGTTGCGCGTGCCGGTGTACTCTTTGGTGATATCAAGCACCCTCTGCATTGCGCCCACCGCTTCGGCCGAAACCGCGCAGATGGCGGCATCAATCACGGATTGCAGCGCAGGCAAGGCCGCGCCTTCCTCCCCCAGTAACTCGGCCGGAACATTTTCCAGCCACAGGTCACTGGCTCGCTGCCCGTCCACCATCGGATAGTCCTGCCGCCGTAGACCCGATGCATTTGCATCGACAACAAAGGCAGAAATGCCCTCGGGCGAAGCGACACTTCCCGAGGTGCGGGCAATGACAACAATCTGGTCGGCACTCGCAGCATGCAGGACAACCGCCTTATGCCCATTCAGCACATATCCGTCGCCCGCGAATGCGGCTGTGGTTTCGACAAATCCCAGATCAAACCGCGCCGCCGCCTCACCATGTGCGAGAGCTAACTTGCGCGCACCAGTAACAACTTCGGGCAGAATTGTATGTTTCTGCTCTGCACTACCCAGTCTTTCGACAAGGCCGGCCCCAAGAAGAACTGTCGAGACAAAAGGCTCAAGCGTGATACCTGCGCCCAATGCCTCTGCAACCACGCCGATATCCACTGCCGACCCGCCAAGGCCTTCATTGTCTTCGGAAATGGGCAGCCCCAACCAGCCCATCTCGGCAAATGTTGCCCAGTTCTCCTCGGAATAGCCCAGCGCTGTTTCCGCGAGTGATTTGCGTTGGGAAAACTCGTAGCGGTCCTGCACGAACCGCTCCACACTGTCCTTCAGCATTGTCTGCTCCTGGGAAAGTTCAAAATCCATAGCTGCTTACCCCAGGATCAGTTTCGCAATTATGTTGCGCTGAATTTCGTTTGTGCCGCCATAGATCGTGGCCGCACGCTGATAGAGATGGTCCGCCATCGCGCCATGCAGATAATCTGGCCCGATCGGCCCGTCATTGCGCTGCTGGAAAACGGGATCAGGTTCATAGGCCATGCCATAAGCCCCCAGCGCCTCAACCGTCAGCGTCTTGATATCCTGCGCAATCTCGGCACCGCGTATTTTCAGAACCGACGGCTCCGCCATCAGCTTCTTGCCAGCGATGTCCTGGCTGAGATACCGCAGCTCCATGGCTTCCAGCGTCATCAGATCGGTTTCGATCTTGGCGACACGCCGACGGAAGTCTGGATCATCTCCAAGCACGCCCGCCCCTATCCGCTGGACTTTGGCAATCTCTTTCAGGCGTGCCAGTTGATACTGCGAACGCGCCACGCGAGCGATCATGTTGCGTTCATGACCCAGCAGGAACTTGGCATAAGTCCAGCCTTTGTTTTCTTCCCCAATCAGGTTCTTGGCCGGCACACGTACATCGGTAAAGAACACTTCGTTCAGCGAATGCTCCTGATCCAGACCGATGATCGGGCGGCGCTCGATCCCGGGTGTGTTCATGTCGATCAGGATAAAGGAAATGCCTTCTTGCGGTTTGCACTCGGTATCGGTGCGCACCAGGCAGAACATCATGTCGGCATATTGGGACCAGCTGGTCCAGATTTTCTGGCCGTTGATGACATAGTCATCACCATCGCGCACCGCCCGTGTCTTAAGGTTAGCAAGATCCGATCCGGCACCTGGTTCCGAATACCCCTGACACCACCAGATATTGCTTTCCAGAATATCCTGAAGATGAGTGTCCTTCTGCTCCTGCGTACCAAAGGTGTAGATCACCGGGCCCACCATGTTCAGACCAAAGGCAATGGTCTGCGGTGCTCCCGACAGGAAATACTCGCGGTTGTAGATGTATTTCTGCGTCAGCGACCACCCGGTTCCGCCGTATTCCACCGGCCAGTTCGGGGCGATCCAGCCCTTTTTGTGCAAAGCCTTTTGCCAGGCCACAATGTCATCCTTAAGCGGATGCAAGCCCCTGTCGGACCGATCCAGCAGAGCGGCGGGCAAGTTGTCCTTCAGGAAACTGCGCACCTCCTCCTGAAAGGCAAGATCATCATCACTGAATTGCAAATCCATCTTGCCCCCTCAGGCCGCTTCTGCGGGACGCTTGCGCATCAGCGCGGTGCGGGTACAGGTCGCGACAACTTCGCCACGCTGGTTCAGGCCCTCGTGATAGAACACGACGATCCCGTCATCAGGACGGGATTTGCTTTCGCGCTTGGAGGTGATGGTTGTGCGCGTACGGATTGTATCTCCGTGGAACACGGGGCGCGGAAAGTTGATGTCGGTCATCGCCAGATTGCCGACCGTCGTCCCGAGTGTGGTTTCCGTCACGGTCATCCCGATCACCAGACCCAACGTGAAGATCGAGTTCACCAGCGGCTTGCCGTATTCGGTCTGCTCGGCGAAATGAAAGTCGATGTGCAGGGGCTGCGTGTTGAGCGTGGCATTGCAAAACTGCATATTGTCATACTCGGTCACGGTTCGTGACATGGCATGGTTAAACACCTGCCCCTCTTCAAACTCCTCAAACCACAATCCAGCCATTTCGCTCCCTCTTCGCGCGGCGATCTCAACCTGTTCGGAACACTCCGTTCCAAGGTCGAGCTTCGATGTTTGCGTATTTCTGAAGTTAGTTCTATTATCCGAATACTATGTATGGCAAGGAAAATTATCAGATCGGCAATAGTTTCATATTTTGGATTAAATCCACGTAAGTTACTGTTTTAAAACAAACATGATCAGAGCTAATCTTGTTCGATGATACGAAACAAATTTACCAAAGGCAGAAAAATCACCAAGGAAAAGAACCTCATGGACAGCTGGAAACCGTTGCAAGGCCTCAAAGTGATCGATTTTTCAATGCTTTTGCCGGGGCCGCTCACCACCTTGATTCTCGGAGATCTGGGGGCCGAGATCATCAAGGTGGAACCGCCGGGCGGAGACTATGCACGGCACATGAAGAGCCACATGTTTGATGGTGCCAACAGGGGTAAGAAAAGCATCGTGTTAAACATGAAGGCTCCCGAAGCGAGGCCGGTCGTCGAGAAGCTGGCCGCCCATGGAGATGTCGCGATCGAGGGATTTCGTCCCGGCGTGGCGGACAAGCTGGGGTTCGGGTCCAAAGCGTTGCATGCCATCAATCCCGGGTTGGTATACTGTTCTCTTTCAGGCTTCGGTCAAACCGGACCGGCGGCGACCAAGGCAGGTCATGATCTGGCTTATCTGGCAATGGGTGGATCGCTGGCCTATCGCGGGCAATTACGCCAACCGCCCAGCCGCGCGTCGCTGCCCATCGCGGATATTGCCGGAGGGGCCTTTGCTGCCGTGGCAATCCTGGCCGCCCTGCGCGAAGGCAAAGGCGCCACTCTGGACCTGAGCCTTTACGAGGCGGTTCTATATGCTTCGGCTTTGCGGTTTGGCTTTGAAACCCCTGCGGATAGCGTCGATCACCTTTATCCGGCCAACGACCTGTTCCAATGCGCCGATGGCCGCCAGATCGCACTTACCGTTGTGGAAAAAAAGTTCTGGCATAACCTCGTCAAGGTGACAGCCGATATTGCACCGGCTCTCGGCGCGGCAGAGTTCACGACCGAAGCCGGACGGCTGCAGAATCACAAATCCCTGATGCGCATTCTGGATGACATGTTTGGCACACGCCCTGCCGAGGACTGGATTGCGCTGTTTGATCCGGCCGACGTGCCCGCCGCGATCTGCGTGACCAATCAGGAGGCACTCACCTCAGCGCAAACCATGGCTCGGGGCCTTTGCCGCCAATCCGGGTTCGGGCCGATCATGCCCTTCCCCGTGGTTGCCAACGGCACAACCGTGCCTGATCACGCCCCCGCGCCGACGCTGTCGCAAGACGCCAGAGGCATTCTGTCCTCGCTCGGATTTTCCGATGCAGAAGCTGCATCGCTCGCCGCAAGTGGTGCGGTACAGGTGCCGGCCCCATCGCAGGAGACCGACGCATGACACTCGCGCCCGTTCCAGCCAAATCCCTGACGCTCGCGGACTTTATCCGACCGGGTGACCTTGTAACATGGGGACAGGCTATGGCGGAGCCCTTGGAACTGATTTCTGCTTACACCGCCCAGCGCCAAGACATCGGCCCCACGCGTGCGTTTTTTGGCCTATCCCTTAGCCAGGCGATCCGGGAAGAACATACCGACAAGATCTCTCTTCTCAGCTACGGGGCGCTGGGGTCTGCAGCGGGGCTCCTACACAAAGGGCTGGTGCGCATGATTCCGTGCCGCTACTCGACCCTGCCACACCTGTTGCGCCAGGGACCGTTGCGCCCGGATGTGGTTTTTGTCCAGCTCAGCCCTCCCGGCCCCGATGGCACACACTCTCTGGGATGGTGCAACGATGTCATGCATGATGCCATTGATGCTGCCCGCGTGGTTCTGGCCGAAATCAATCCGAATGTTCCCTGGGTGCGGATGGATCGCCCGCTGGATGAGGCCAAAGTCTCCGCCACCATAGAAAGCACGCGCACCCTGCCCCGTTTTGCTCCGCCACAACCGGGGCCGGTCGAAACAGCCATTGCCCACCACCTGTCCCAACACATCCCTGATGGGGCAACCCTGCAATACGGAATCGGTGCCATCCCTTCTGCAATCCTGAATGCCCTGAAAGGTCACAAGGATCTGGGGTTGCATTCCGGCCTCGTGACTGACGAAATTGTCGACCTTGCAGCCTGCGGGGCGCTGACCAACTTGCGCAAAGCCTGCTATCAGGGGGTGTCTGTCGGGGCAGTCGCGATAGGAGGGCAAAAACTGGCGGATTTCATGACAGACAACAAAGACTACCTTTCCTGCCGAACCAGCGTGACACACGGGGCCGCCGAACTGGCCAGCCTGAACAACCTTGTCGCAATCAATTCCGCGCTCGAGGTGGACCTTCTGGGGCAGGTAAACGCCGAACAGCTGGGCGACCGTTACCTCGGCGCGATTGGTGGGCAGCCCGACTTCATGCATGCTGCAACCAGTGCGCCAGAGGGGCTTTCGGTGATCGCCCTGCCGTCCACCAGTGGCAAGGACGGCACACACTCGCGCATTGTCAGTAAACTCACGGGACCGCAGGTCACCACCACGCGATCCGACGTCGACCTTGTGGTGACCGAACACGGCGTGGCTGACTTGCGCGGTAAGGATATCGAACAACGCCGCAAAGCACTGCTGGGCCTTGCGGCGCCCCATCACCGAGACGCTCTGGAACGCACAGCGAAAAGCCGCACTCAGACATGACAGTGCGGCAGGTCATGAGCATTGCGCTGCTGGGCTTCGTATGCCTGTTTGCCATTGGACGCGAGTTTGGCGCCCTCGAAGCTCTGGCCCCCCTTACCGGCTTGGCACTGTTGATATGGGCAGCGATCGAATGGCGGCAGCTGGCCCTGATCGCCAAGATTACATTTTCCGCATCACTGGCTCTGGGACTCTTTGTTTACAGCACGGGTGGCTTCAGCAGCGAGCTGCTGGCCACAGCGGTTGCGCGCAGCGCATTCTTTACCTTTTTCCTGATGTCCATGGACATCTTGCGCACCGCCGCCATGTCCTCTCCAATGGTGCTGGAAAGCGGTAAGATCATCGTCAGCCAACCTCCGGGACGGCGCTATGCAATGATAACCATCGGCGGGCATCTGTTCTCGATCCTCTTGAATCTCGGCTCCATCACGCTTCTTGGTACGATGAACCGCCGCAGCATCGAAGAAAACCCCGACGGAGAAAGCGCGCGCGTTCAGGAAATCCGGTTGCAGCGCATGACGCTGGCTCTGCTCCGCGGATTTACCGCCTTTACGATGTGGGCCCCCACCTCTGTCACCACAATCGTGGTCCTGTCATCCGTACCCGAACTGGACTGGTCCAGCTTTGCTCCGGTCGGGTTCATCGCCGTCGCCGTATACCTAGCCTTTGGCTGGCTGCTGGATCGCCTGTCTCATCCACGTCGCGCAATTGCACAGGCCGAGCCCCTGACACAGGTACTCGTCACGCTGATCCCGATGACGGCGCTGACGATTGCGATCCTGCTGTTGGCCCTGTGCGTCAGCTGGATCGTTGACGTGCGACTGATCGCGGCGCTATTCATGTCCGTTCCCGTGGTTGGATTCCTCTGGATGTTCCGGCAGAACCTGAACGCTGGCCCTGCAGGCGCAGCCTCTGCGACCGCTGAACGTCTGGGCAAACAGGTGCTCCCAGATCTGGTAACACTACGCTCCGAGGTCGCAATCCTGGCCGCCGCAGGATTCATTGCCGCCATTCTGCCCCACCAAATCGATACCGAGCAGCTGGGGCAGTTCGTTTCCGGCCTCGGCCTGACCGAAGGCATGCTCCTCGTGGCACTTCTGTGGTTCTCGGCACTTAGCGCGCCCCTCGGCCTGAACCCGATCATCTCGGTTGCCGTCGGCATCGAGATCGTGTCCCGCCTGCCGGGTTTTGAGTTCAATCCCTATCTTCTGGCGCTTGGCGGCATCTGGGCCTGGGGCGTGGCAACCGGCTCTTCCCCCCTCGGGGCCACAACGCGCATTTCGGGGCGCACGATCAATCGCAGCCCTGCCTTGATCGGCCTTGTGTGGAACCGCCCCTTTACGCTTTTCTTCCTCGCAGCGGCGTCGGCTATCCAACTTCTCTTTCACTAAAGGAAATCGCTATGTCATCCTCCTTCACAGGAACCTGGACACTTCAGGAATGGACCTCTCTCAAGAACGGCGCGCCTGCGGGTTATCCGATGGGAGAGGACGCACAAGGCCAGATCATCTATGCCGAAGACGGCCACATGTGCGCCTTCCTGATGCGCAGCGATTTTGCCGGCCAAAGCGAACTTGGTACGCCCGACACCTGCCTTTCTTACGGCGGTAGCTGGCATTTCTCGGACGGCAAAATCAGCCACGAAGTGCATTTTTCCAACCTGCCGCACTGGGTCGGCAGGACGCTGCTGCGCTTCGTGTCACGGGATGGCGACACCATGCAACTGCGCACAGAGCCGGAATTCAGTAAATCCGGCACCCGCTACGAACATCTGCTGGTCTGGAAAAAGGTCTAGCTGTCTTTAGCCGCCCCCGTCACGCCCGCTTTCAGCATCTCAGATATCTCCGCCTCGGAGTATCCGGCCTCGGCCAGGATTTCTGTGCTGTGCTCGCCAAGACGGGGCTGCAACCTGCGAATTGAGCTGGGCGTTTTCGAAAACCGCACTGGCGGATCGCTCATACGAATGCGCCCCTCGGTCGGGTGGTCCGCGAAATGCCAGAAGCCGGTCGCGGCAAGCTGCTCGTCGTTCAGGAGATCTTCCTTGGTGTTGACTTTCTGAACGGGGATTGCATGAGCATCCAGTTCTTTCACGAGGAATTCGGTCATCATTCCCGAGACCATATCCGCAAGAATACCGTAGATTTCTTCTGAGTTCTTCGTGCGCGTCGCCAGATCCGCAAAACGCGGGTCGTCCATCAGATCCTCTCGGCCGGCAATGCGGAACATGTCCTGCCAGTTCTTGTCCGTATAGGGCAGCACGCACAGGAACCCGTCTTTGGTCGGGTAAGGGCGGCGCATCTTGTTCAAGAGACGCGCATAACCCAACTCGCCAATCGGAGGGTCAAAGGCAGCTCCACCGGCATGTTCGACCATGAGGTAATCCACGAGCGATTCAAACATCGGAACCTCGATCACTTGTCCCTCGCCTGTGCGCTCGCGATGGAACAGCGCAGCCAGAACGGCCGAGAGCACATGGAATGAACTGGTCTTGTCCGCCATGATGGTTGGTACAAAGCGCGGCTCACCCCCGCCCGAAATCACGGTTTGCAGATCGGTGATACCCGAAGCCGCCTGAATCACGTCGTCATAAGCGGGCTTGTTCGCCATCGGGCCGTCACCACGGAACCCGTAGGTTTTGACATAGACCAGACCGGGATACGCCTTGAGGAACTTTTCATCGTTCAGCCCCAGCTTTTCAGCGATCGCGGGACGCATGTTGTGCACGAACACATCCGCCGTGCCGACCAGCTTGAACAGAGCCTCGCGCCCCTCATCCTTGCTGAGGTCAATGATGACAGACCGCTTGTTGCGGTTGGTGAACATAAAGAACGACGCCATACCAACGTTGCGACGCTCTCCGGTATAGCGGGTCGTGTCACCCTGATGGGTTTCGACCTTGATGACATCCGCGCCCATATCCCCCAGCATCTGTGTAGCCCAGGGGCCAAGGATCACGGTCGTCAGGTCGACGACACGAATTCCGTCAAGTGCTCCGGCCATGGTCTATCCTCCTACCGCTTTGATCTGTTCGGAAAGCGCCAGCAGGTTACGAGCCTGTTTGAGATGCGGCATGTCCAGCATCTGCCCTTCCAGCCCCACAGTGCCAAGACCGGGATTCCGCTCGAAGATATCAACAACCTTCTGGGACCATGCAACCTCTTCCTCGGTGGGCGTAAAGGCTTCGTTGATGACAGCAGCTTGCGCAGGGTGAATCGCGATCTTCCCGATAAATCCGGATTGGCGGTCATACTCGCAATCCCGTCGTAGTTCTTCGAGATCGCGAAAGTTGGTCACCACAACACCGACGGGCTGTGCATCCACGGCCCGCGCCGTGGTCAGGCACAAGGTGCGCGCATACTGGAACGGGTGGTCGTACTCTCCGTTGCCCGGGTGACGGTTCGTGGAAGCCCCCAGCGCAGCGGCCAGATCCTCTCCGCCCCAGGTCAGGGCGGACAGCCGGTCACTCACACCATCAAGGTAGGTGTGAAAAGTTAAAAGCGCGGCGGCGGTTTCGGTCGCAACAGAGAGGATTTTTGTCGAACCGATGTCCAGTCCCGCCGCCGCTTCCAGAGCAGACAAGCGCTCTGCCAACCGGTTGATATCTTGGGCATTGTTGACCTTTGGCAAAACAATTCCGTCCGGCGCCCCGGGCATCACCGCGGCAAGGTCTTCCAGAGAGAACGCGTGATCCAGCGGATTAACCCGCACCCACAGCTTCTGGCGACTGCGCTCGGGATTCGCTTTGAGAAACTCCCGCGCCATGTCACGGGCGATTTCCTGACGGTCGTCCGCCACGGCATCTTCCAGATCAAGGATCAGAGCATCCGCCGGGTTTTCCCGCCCTTTGGCCAGTTTGCGGTCGCTGTCGGCAGGCACAAACAGCCAGCTTCGTATCAAGGTCATCTTTTTCCCCGTCAGTTCGCAGGCGCAAGTGTCACGCCATCTTCCAGCATCTTGTCGATTCTCGTCTGGTCAAATCCGATCTCCAGCAGAACCTCCCGCGAGTGCTCTCCCAGGAGCGGCGCGTAGCGGTCCGGACCGGGCTGCGTTTCCGACCAGTTGGCCGGAACCGCCATGTCCCAGATCGCGCCTTCGGTCGGATGCTCGACCTGCTTGAAAAACCCGACATCCTTCAGGTGCGGATCATCAATCAGATTGTCCGGCGTATTGACCGGCATGGCCGGAATGTCGGCCTCGTCAAACAGATCCAACCACTCTTGAGTCGTGCGGGTCAGCAGGATTTGCGACAGCTCGGCATAGATCGAGTCGATGTTTTCCGTGCGGGTTGTCATCGACGCAAAACGCGGATCGTTCTGCATGACCTCGGGCGTTCCCATTGCCTCGAACCACGCCAGCCAATGGCGGTCCGTATAGATCATCACGCAAACATAATCGTCTTTGGTCCGGTACGGGCGGCGGTCGGACGACAAAAGGCGCGGATAGCCCGAAGTGCCCAGCTCCGGCTCGAACGTGCGTCCGTAAAAGTGCTCACCCAGCACAAAGCTCGCCATCATTTCGAACATCGGCATGTCGATGCGCTGCCCCTGACCGGTGCGCAGTTGATAGACAAGGGCCGCATTTATCTGGCCAACCGCCCATAGGCCGACACCCCGGTCGACCACGGCGGCTGGACAATAGGCGGGCTCGTCAGACCCTGCCAGCTGCGCCAGCGAAGGTATGCCCGACGCGCCTTGAATCAGATCATCAAAGGCAGGTTTGGCGGCATACCGGCCATTCTGGCCATAGCCGAATACCCCCGCATAGATGATTTTGGGATTCGCTTCGCGCACCGCGTCGTAACTCAATCCAAGACGTTCCATGACCTGCGGGCGCCGGTTGTAGACCAACACATCCGCCCCCCGGATCAGGTCCATCACCGCAGCGTGCCCATCCTCGGTCTTGAGGTTCAGAACTACCGAGCGTTTTGAGCGATTGGTATTGAGAAAGATCGGCCCCATGCCCTGCGATCGCTGCGGACCAATCTTGCGAATGGGATCACCTTCGGGGGGCTCGACCTTGATGACATCGGCGCCAAGATCGCCCAAAATTTGCGTCGTATAGGGCGCCATCAGCATGTTTGTTAGATCGACAACCTTTATACCTTCTAACGGGCGCTGCATCATCTGTCCCTCACAGGACGAAACAGGGGCAATGCCTGCCCGCCCTCGGTATCGCGGAACGTAACTTCCACGGGCATGTCCACTGAGAGCGCGTCAAACTCTGCCTCCACAATATTGCTCAGCATCGTCACGCCTTCGTCCAGCGTGACATAGGCAATGGCATACGGGGGGTCTGCCCTGCGCATGACCGAGTAGGAATAGATGCGCCCTGTGCCAGCCGCATCCTTCCATACGGTGTCATCAGAGCCGCATTCAGGACATATTGCGCGCGGATAGAAGTGAGCTTTGCCGCAGGCGTTACAGCATTTGACCAGCAGCTTGCCGTCGTTTGCGGCCTGCCAATAGGCCTCGGTCTCCATATTGATCGTAGGATCGGGATAGGTGCATTCGCTCATGCGTCGTTACTCCCCAGAATGACGGTTCCAGCGCCGGTACGCTGCGAAATCTGCCCACCCGTGCCATGGGCCAGCGCGAGCCGGCAATCAGGCACCTGCACAGCAGGATGCGCCTCGCCACGCAACTGGCGCACCGCTTCGATCACCTTGGTCATGCCGCCGCGGTTGGCCGGATGATTGTTGCACAGCCCGCCGCCATCAGTGTTGAACGGCAGCTTGCCCACGCCCGAAATCAGGTTCCCGTCGGCAACAAACGCGCCCCCTTTGCCCTTTTCGCAGAACCCCAGATCCTCGAGCGTTTCCAGCACGGTGATGGTGAAACTGTCATAGATCGAGGCATAGTCGATGTCGGCAGGTGTTACGCCCGCCTCGGCAAAGGCGATGGGTCCGGATTTTGCGGCACCCGTGTAGGTCAGATCAATCCGCCCACCGTTCAGATGCTTGATCCCCGCGCCTTGGCCCAGCACCTTGATGCAGCGGTCCCCAAGCGTTTTGGCAATCTCGGGGCTGACCACCACCAGCGCGCCGCCGCCATCCGAAATCACGCAGCAGTCCAGCCGGTGCAGCGGGTCGGCAATCATCGGCGAATTCACCACATCCTCGACCGTCACCACATCGCGCAGCATGGCATGTTCGTTGTGCTGCGCGTGGTGGCTGGCGGCCACCTTGATCCAGGCCAGCTGTTCCGGCGTTGTGCCATATTCGTACATGTGCCGCATCGCGGACATGGCATAGAGGTTGGTCACCATCGGGCCATAGGGCAGCTCAAACCCACGTTCCGGTGAATCCTCGCCCCGCGCCCTTGCGCCAAGTTTTTGCAAACCTTCGGCACGTGGACGACCGGCAAGCGTTATGAGAGCAACGTTGCACTTGCCGGCCGCAATTGCCTCCTTCGCGTGACCCACATGAATCACGTAAGAGGATCCGCCCGTTTCCGTGGTGTCGGTGTAAGTCAGGTCCAGCCCCATGTATTCGGCCAGCGCCATACCCCCAAGGCCAGGCACCGAGCCGTCACAGAAATACCCGTCCACATCATCCCTGGTCAGCCCGGCGTCAGCCAATGCGCCCAAGGCGACTTCGGCGTGCAGCATGGGTACGGTCTTGTCCACAGCCTTGCGCGTGGGATGTTCAAAAATGCCTGCAATATAGGCTTTGGCAGATCGTGCCATGTCGTTCCCTCAGTAAGATTTCGGAAGGCCGAGTGCTTTTTCGGCCAGATAGCACAGGATGAGTTGCGGGCTGACCGGCGCAATGCGGTGGATAATGGCTTCGCGCATGTAACGCTCGACATGGAATTCCTTGGCATAGCCCATGCCACCATGGGTCATCACGGCGTTGGTCGTCGCCTTAAAGGCCGCTTCGGCAGCCAGATACTTGGCCGCGTTGGCTTCCTTACCGCAATCGTGGCCCGCGTCGTACAGCGCCGCAGCGCGGAACGCCATCAGGCTCGCAGCCTCCAGTTCCGCCCAGCTTTCAGCCAGCGGATGCTGGATACCCTGGTTCTTGCCAATCGGCCGCCCAAACACCTCACGATCACGTGCGTATGTGGCCGCACGATCCAGCGCACACCGCCCGATCCCGACCAGAGAGGCCGCGATCAGTATGCGCTCGGCGTTGAGGCCATGCAGCAGATAGCGGAACCCTTTGCCTTCCTCACCGATCATGTCTTCCGGAGGAATGGTCAGCCCGTCGATAAAAACCTGATTGCTGTCCACACACTTGCGACCCATCTTGTCGATCACCCGCGCTTCGATATGATCACGGTTGAAATCCGTGTAAAACAGCGACAGCCCGTCAATCGGGCGCTCGGTCTCGCTTTCATCCCGCGTCCGCGCAATCAGCAGCATCTTCTGCGCCTTCTGCGCGGTCGAGGTCCAGGTTTTCTGACCGTTCACAACCCATTGGTTGCCCTGCCAGACCGCGCGGGTCTTGAGCCGCGTTGTGTCCAGCCCGGTGTTTGGCTCGGTCACGGCAAAACACGCGGTTTCCTTGCGACTGATAATCGGCGGCAACCACCGCTGTTTCTGTGAGTCCGTACCAAAAACGACCACGGGGTTGAGACCGAAGATATTGATCGCGATGGACGCAAATCCCGCATTGGCGGCCCCGGTTTCCGTGATCGCCTGGACCATGGTCGCAGCCTCGGTGATGCCAAGGCCTGACCCGCCGTATTCCTCGGGCATCGCAATGCCCAGCATTCCGGCCTCGGCAATGGCATCACAAAACTCGTCCGGGAACCGCCCGTCCGTGTCGCGATCCAGCCAATACTGATCATCAAAGGGCTCGCACACTTTGAAAATGGTGTCCCGGATCATCCGCTGGTCTTGCGAGTATCCACTCGGGTCTGAATATCCGGCGCTCATGCCTCTACTCCCTGTTGTTCTGAAGCGAAGGCGTCAAACGCCAATCGTGTAGCCGCCGTTGACCGACACATGCTGGCCGGTCATGTAGCTTGCAGCATCCGACAGCAGGAAACAGATCGGCTGACAGCTTTCCTCGGCGGGCGAGAACCGGCCCATCGGCACCTGTGCCATCACACCGTCGCGGAATTTTTCGCCACGAATTACTTCGGTCATGGGAGTTTCGACCACACCAAAAAGGACCGAATTGATGCGGATGCCAAATTGTGACCACTCGCGCGCCGACGACATGGTCAGACCCAGAACACCGGATTTGGCCGCGCCATAGTTGATCTGGCCTATGGTGCCACGACGACCCGCGTCCGAACTGACGTTGACGATGGAAGCGGGCGAGGTGTCGCCGGCCTCAATACGCTCCAGCATGTGCTGGCCAACAGCCTGAAGGCAGTAGAACACGCCGCTTAGGTTGACGTCGATCACCTGCTGCCAGGTTTCGGGGGTCATGTTCTTGGCCATGGCCGCGCGCACGATGCCCGCGTTGTTGACCAGCCCGTGGATGGCCCCGTGTTTGGCAACCGCATCTTTGACCATTCCCTGCACGAACTCATGATCCGCAACGGATCCGGCACAGGTATCCACCCGTTCTCCCAGATCAGCGGCAAGAGCAGATAGCTTGTCCTCCTGCATGTCGTTCAGAACGACCGTTGCGCCTAGACCATGCGCCAGACGCGCGGTTGCCTCGCCGATCCCCTGCGCTGCACCTGTAATCAGGATATTGCGCCCCGTCAGATCCATCGGATTGATCATGTATGTCTCCCTATCCCCGCCTCGGCCCTGGAGCTCCTCCGGATTAGCAGGTGTTTCGCATATTCGTTACTTGTTCCGTTATGCATATTGACCGGATTTTCTCCGAAAGCAAGCCACCTCCGGAATCATTTCCTGAAATTTTCGGTCGGAGTTTGACGTCATCATTTGATTTTTCCGGGTTTCGACTACGCACCGCTGCCATCGATGTTTGGCTGCAAGCATGGCAAATGCAGTCCAATAGGCACTTACCAACGTGCACCGAATTGTTCGCTTATCGGGAACTGCTCCGCTTATACGTTGTTTTTCTGGACAATCCGGTCAAACTCCCGATAACCTGATGATCAGACAAGGGTGTGGAACCAAGCGGAGTGAATGAAATGGCAACACTGATGAGCGATCTGGATGTCATCGACAGGGTCTTTCACCATGTTGACAACAAAACCACGGACATGGGCGATGAAACCCTGCGCGTTCCGGTCGAAGCCTACACCAGTCAGGAAAGGTTCGACGCCGAAATCGCGCTCATGAAACGAATGCCATCGGTGTTCTGTCCGGTTGCCGTCCTGCCAGAGGCTGGTTCTTACGTCGCGCGTACCTCTCTTGGCACGCCCTTGCTGGCCGTACGCGATGATTCCGGCAAAATCCGCGTGTTCCGCAATGCGTGCCGCCATCGCGGTATGGCAGTTGCCGAAGACGGCTGCGGAAAGAAGCGGGGCTTTGCTTGCCCGTACCATGCCTGGCTATATGGTCTGGACGGTGCATTGAAACGCATTCCCGACGAAGAGGGTTTCCCCGATGTCGACAAGGCCACTAGCGGGTTGGTCGAAGTCCACTCCGAAGTTCGCGGCGGATTGGTTTTCGTAACCCAGGAAGCCCCCGTTTCTCAGGGAGCACTGGACGACATGCCCGAGCGTATCAGCGACGCACAGCAGTTCATGGGCGTAAAGACTTTCCGTGATCAGGCCAACTGGAAACTGATCGGCGAAACGTCGATGGAAGGGTACCACATCCGCTGGCTACACACGCATTCCTTCTATCCTTATGGCATGGACAACGTGAATATCGTTGAGACGAGCGGCCCTAACTCCCGCATCATCTTCCCCTTCCGCCGAATGGAAAAGCTCCGTAACATCCCACGTGAAAATCGCCGGATCGACGGAATGGCAACGCTGGTCTACCAGCTGTTCCCAAACGCCCATTTCACCGTACTTTCGAGCCACACGATCGTCATCATTCTCGAACCGATCTCACCAACCGAAACCGAATGGGTAATCTACGACCTCAGCAATGATGATGGGTCTATCGAACCCAAGAAGATCTCTGAAAAAGCAGAAAAGGACGCAAAATTCGTCAAGGAAACCGGCCTCAAGGAAGACCGGGCCGCGGCCTGCTCGGTCCAGGCCAGCATTGCATCAGGCGCCAACACTCACTTGACCTTCGGAAAATTCGAACAGGCCATCGTACATTTTCACCAACAACTCGGCGCGAAGCTGGCAGAATTCAAAGGTCCAACTGCCTGAGTGGTCCTCCCGCACTGAAGTGGTCCGCACCTATAGTCAGGAAACTGAGGATCAAAGATGGGAATCAAACGCCACAAACCGGAAGAGATTGTTACGACGTTGCGGCTAGCTTCGCGAATTGTTTGAACTGGCAGTGTCCGACTCCGAATTGACCCTTTTGGATCATCTGCGTAACTTCAATCCCATCGTGCGTCGCTGAGGAAGACGCCAAATCCTTTGAGCACCTTGTTGATTGCTTTGATCCCAAGCCAATTATTCCAAAACTCGAAATGAGTTTTCCTAGTATTTCAGCCCTTGACTTAGTTTCTGTTTCTGCAGTTCTACTCCCTGCTCCAGCACCTGTTTTTCCCTTTTTTTCCTAAAATGCAGGGAATTAGAGACCAGTTCGACGAAGGCTGAGCCCACCACCATCTTCACAATCGGCGCCGATCAGACCGGCGCCGGGTTTCTGGAACCAGTTGCTTTTTTCGGTCCCGACCGGACCGGCACAGGTTGATTATGCAGCGGCCGATTTTTCGGCGTTGACCTGCTGAACCCACTCCAGAATCGCGTCCGTGTCAGCTTCCATCTTTTGCGCAGCGCCGTCAGTGAACTCCTGAAAGCGGTCTTCGTTCAGCGAATTGACTCCGACCAGTACCGGGATATCGCGTGCCAAAGCTTCGGCGATCACAGGCCGGAAACCGCGCCCATCCGCCTCGTGCTTGCCGAATTTGTTGATGATCAGAAGCTGTGGCGTGTCATCAAGCGACGCAGTCACATACCCAACCGCCTGTTCCAACGCCGCCGGATCCAACCTGCAACCGCGCGACATTGAACCCAGAGATTGCGAGATACGGATGGTCGCGCCGTCAGGCAGTACGCGCAGGTCCATGTCGCATTTGCTGCTGTCGGCGCATTCAGTGTTGGTCTGCACCACTCCGGCCAGTCTGGCCCCTGTCGCCAGCAGGCGTTCCGCAACCGCGCTGAGCAGTCGGTCGGTTGCGCCTCTATCGGTGGTCGTGACATAGGCCAGATGCATTGTTTGGCTCTCCGGAATTGATGTTGGTGTTTCAGATAGCACGCCGTGGGGTGCGCGGCCACTCCCGGCATCAGGGAAGGGGCGACAGGCCGATCACGGGTGCGTGCAGGTGCAAAAGAACCGCATAGGCGGCAAAGGCGGAAATCCAGACCCATAGACGCGGCAACGGGCGTGGGGCGTGTAGCGACAGCCGCGAGGTATTGCGGGTAAGCCGGGTCCACTCAGCGCCAAGCTCAGCCGATCTGCGCCGGTCGATCAGCGCCATGCCCATCCACGCGAATCCGGCAAACAGACCGAACAGAATCACATGTGCCAGGCTGCCATTGGCCAGCAAATGTGCCAGCGCCCACAACAACAGGGCCGCGAGGATCGGGTGGCGGGTCGTGCGCAGGATTCCGGGCTGATCCGGATCGAACGGGCTGCGGCCCAATCCGCCAAAGGAAAACGGGTTTTGTATCGCCAGACCGGCAATCGCTAGCCAGCATACGATGGGCATGATCAGAACGGGAACCCACCGGAATATACCGAAGGGCGGGATAACCTCGACATATGGCGCGCGGGCAGCGGCCACGATCAGCCACGCCAGAATCGCCAGTGAGAACAGGGAATAGGCTGTGAAATACCCTGTCCGACCCAGCTTTGAGATCAGCCACGGGCGGACCGGTGGCCGCACCGGGATCGCGTGGCTGAGCAGAAAGACGATGAGTGCCGCAATGAACTCGCCCCAACCGGCCATGGAACTCTCCAACGTTTTTTGCCCGGTCTAGGCAGCTTTGCGGTGCCGGTCATTGTCCGAAGTCAAGAACGGCAAAGGGGCGGATTGTCCGCCCCCTGCCCTTGGGTCACAGACCCAGCGCCTTGCGCCGTTCCTCGGCAAAGCCCTGCACCATGCGGTCAGCGATCAGTGCAAGGATCGCCATCGCGGCCCCTGCCGAGATGCCCAGACCCACATCCGCCTGCCCCAGCGCCAGATAGATCGACTGGCCCAGACCGGTGGTGCCGATCAGCGCCGCGATCACCAACATGGCGAAGGCATAAAGGATGGTCTGGTTCAGCCCCAGCAGGATCGTCGGCGCGGCATAGGGCGCGCGCACGTCGCGTAGGATTTGCCATTCATTGGCACCGCTGGAAATGGCGGCCTCCATCATCTCGTCCGGCGTGTTGACCAGCCCGTGCCGCGTATAGCGTATCATTGGGACGATCGCATAGGCGCAGATCGCCAGAAAGGCCGAGAACTCGCCGATCTGGAACACCATGAGGACGGGGATCAGGAAGACAAACAGCGGAATTGTCTGCAACATGTCACAGATCGGACGCACGATCTTCCAGACCGGGCTCCAGACTGCACTGGCCAGACCGATCAGCCCGCCAACCACGGCGCAGGAAAACACCGCCGCCCCGCTGAGATAAAGCGACAGCAACGCTCTTTCCCACAGGCCCGAGACCAGGATGGTGCTGAGAAGCACCACCGACAGCAGGGCCAACCGCCAGCCGCCCGCAACCCAGCCTAGTGCGGCAGCCCCGGTCAGGACGAAAGGCCACGGCAGGTTCGCAATCCCGGTTTCCAGCATCCCGATCAGGATAAGGACGGTCAGGCCACCGGTCAGGTGCCCGCGCCACGCCATTAGCATGGCGATGACAGCACCGGCGGCGAACAGGCCATAGCTCATGCCTGCGGTCCACTGAAAGCCCCAGGTAAACGGCAGAACCGCCTGATCCAGACCAATGCGCAACGGCAGCAGGACATAGAACAGGGAATTGTTCTTGAGCGCGTCCAGCCACGGCCCGTTATCCTGCGTGAATGCGGTCAGTCCGCTGTCCACGGCGTCGGCCACGGGATCAAGCAGCGTCAGATCGGATGGATTGGGCAGCCGGGTCCAGAAGGCGATGGTGAACACCACCGCAAAGCCCAGCATGGCCCAGACGACGCGTATGTCATATCGCTTGCGCTCGGCGGCCAGAGTGCCGCTCATGCGGTCGATGACGACGGCGAAAACCACGATCACAAGACCGGCCATCAGCGACTCACCAAACTGCGCCTTGCGCATGGTCAGCAGGACCTCCCAGCCGATGTCGTTGAAACCGCCGATCACGGCGGCGATGATGACCATCGACAAGGCGGCCATGAGGCACTGGTTCACACCAACCATGATCTGCGTCGAGGCCGAGGGAATTTCGACCTGAAACAGCTGCTGGAGGCGCGTACCACCGGACATGATGGCGGCCTCTTTCACCTCATGCTCGACCCGTTCCAGCCCCAGCATGACATTGCGGGCCATCGGAGGCGCGGCATAGATGGCCGACGCAATCAGGCCCACGACCGGACCGAAACCAAAGAGCAGCAGCAGCGGTGTGAGATAGGCAAAGGTCGGCACGGTCTGCATGACATCCAAAACGGCCTGCACAAAGGATTTCACCCGAGGCACTTCGTTGGCCAGGATACCGATTGCGCCGCCCACGATCAGCGCCACCGGCACCGAAACCGCCACAAGCGCGAGGGTATTCATGCTTTCCGCCCAATACCCTGACGCCAGCACGAAACTGAGTCCGAGAAACCCCAGCGAAGCCATGGGCAGTCCACCCAGATACCAGCCCAGCGCGGTGACAATTCCGATCAACAGCGGCCAGGGCGTGTTGCCCAGCACATAGTTTGCCCAATCCATCGGATAGGCCATCACGTCAGAAAACAACCGAGCCGCCGGTTTGATACCGTTCAGAAACCAGGCCAGAAACGTCCCGACCCACTCGGTCGCAGGCAGCTCCCACGTAGTTGGCCATTTCACCAGCCATGGCACAAAGGGTTCCAGCGCCAGACAGATCGCGCCGACCAGAACGGTGATCAGCGCCGCCTGTGCACCAACCGTCAACCGAACAGAGCTTGTTTTCGGCACATCGGCTAAAGCGCTCATGCCTCTTCCACCTGCAAAGCAGCGGCCAGATCGGACGGATGAACCGTGCCGACGATGGTGCCGGTCTGATCCCGCACGGGAACCGGTTCATACAGTTCCATGCAATGCGCCAGCGCGGCGTCCAGCGTCATCGATGTCGTCAGTCCCGGATCATCCGGGCCGCGTTCACCTTCGCCCTGGCGCATGACCGATGCGACCTTGGCGTGCTGGCCTTTGGCGACATCCTTGGAAAACTCGCGCACATAGTCATCGACCGGGCGCAGGACGATATCCGTAGGCGTGCCGATCTGTACGATCTTGCCGTCACGCATGATGGCGATACGGTCGGCCAGCTTCAGCGCCTCCTGAATGTCATGAGTGATAAACACGATAGATTTCTTCAGCGTCGCCTGAATGCGCAGGAACTCGTCCTGCAACTGGCGGCGGATCAGCGGATCAAGCGCCGAGAACGGCTCGTCCAGAAACCAGATATCCGGGTTCACAGCCAGTGATCGTGCGATCCCAACACGCTGACGCTGACCACCGGAAAGCTGGCGGGGGAAACTGTCTTCGCGGCCTTCAAGGCCGACCAGAGAAATCACCTCTTGTGCGCGCGCGCGGCGTTCCTTGCGCCCTATGCCCTGCACCTTAAGCGGATAGGCCACGTTTTCGGCTACAGTCATGTGCGGGAACAGGCCAAAGTGCTGAAACACCATGCCCAATTTCTTGCGGCGCAGTTCGGTCAGCGCTTTCTTGGAGGCACCGATGACATTTTCGCCTTCGATGCGTATCTCACCGCCGGTGCCCGGCAGCAGCTGTGAAATACAGCGGATCAGCGTCGATTTGCCGGAACCGCTGAGCCCCATGATGACGAACAACTCGCCATCCCGAACCTCGAAATTCGCGTCCTGCACCGCGGGAATGAACCCTTTTTCACGCAGGTCGGTGGCGGCCTGATCGGCGTCTCCCCCTGACCGAGACAACGCGTCGGTCAGGGCTTTGTCAGCGCCGGTGCCAAAGACCTGCCAGAGGTTCTGGCAGGCAATGGCTGGCGTAGTTGTGTCAGTCACGCAGGCAGCTCACTTGGTTGCAGCGTCGACAACCGGACGCCATTTGCCTTCGTTTTCGGCCATCCATGCGGCGACCACTTCTTCGACTTTGCCACCGTCAACGTCGATCGCGCCCATCATCGGCTGCTGGTCTTCGACCGCCAGCTGGTAGTTGGTCAGGATCTCATAGGCGGCGGGCCACTTTTCTTCCATGCCACTCCAACCGGCCTTGAAGATGCGCGAAGGCGAGAAGTCGCAATCGTTGACTGCATTTGGGTTCGGACCCCATGCCGGATCGCTGAAGCACGCCTCTTCGCCGGGCGGCAGATCAACGAATTTCACGTCATAAGCCGACATCGCCCAATGCGGCTGCCAGAAGGTGATGAGCAGCGGCGACTTGCGCTCGGTCGATGCGCGCAGTTCCGCGATCAATGCGCCCTCGGAACCTGCAGGAACCGCCTTGAACGGCAGATCCAGACCGGTCATCCGATCCGCGCCGGGTGTACCCCAATCTGCGGGGTAATCCACAAGACGGCCACCGGGCAGCGTTTCGGCCGTGGCAAAGACCTGCGCACAATCCTTCAGTGCTTCCCATGCGGGCAGGCCCGGGCACAGGTCTGCGACGTGCGCCGGGTAAGCAATGCCTTCCTTGGCGTCGAGACCCAGATCACCGATTTCAACAACGGTGCCTTCGTCAATTTTCTTGGCATATTCGTCCGAAACGTTCGACGACCAAATTTCCAGCGTCGCATCGATGTCGCCATCGGCCAGCGCCTGGAACTGGTTCATCATGCCCGCGGTGACATATTCGACATTGTAACCGGCCGCTTTCAGCATCTCACCCGCGACATGCGTAGTGACGTGCTGCCCCGTCCATTCATTGATGGCCAGCTTGATCGGCTCGTCCACTGCGCCCATATCGGCAGCATAGGCCGAACCGGCGACCGTCATGGCCAATAGGCTTACGCTCAGTTTTTTCATCGATTAACTCCCTGTTTTATTTGTTTTTACTGATCCCAGCGGGCCTTACCCCGCCGGTTGCGTTCTGCTGGTGTCAGTACCGTATCGCAACATGCACATTTTCGGCCACGAAAAGAAAGCGCTTAGTTTTATTCGTGACGCAGTACGGCGTAGTTGTCCGACACTCCGATTCCTTTTCTGTCTCATCCCTTTTTGAACGCCGCGACGCCAAAACCGGATTCGGCTCTTATATATCGCCGGATATTGATTGACGGGTCAATCACAAACCGAAAATACCCTGTTTGTCGAGAAATACTTTGGGTCAACGGCATAAAAATTACGCCTCGCTTGGCAGACACACCCCGCGCAGATACGTTTTGCGAAAGGACGGAGGATGCTACCATGCACCATTTCGATGAGATTTTCGGTCTGGCGGCAAACCGTCATGGCGGGGCGGAGGCTTTGGAGGCGACACTGAGCAAACCCAAATCCCAGGATGAGCTTGCGGCGATGTCCGAGGATCGCTGGTTGTCCGTTATTACCAAATGCGTGTTTCAGGCCGGGTTCAACTGGAAGGTCATCGAAAACAAATGGGATGGATTCGAGACGGCCTTTGACGGGTTCGATGTCGGCCGCTGTGCCTTTATGGATGACGAAAAATTCGACGCGTTGTTGCAGGACACACGGATCGTCAGAAACGGCACCAAGATTGCCTCGGTCCGGGACAATGCCGCCTTTCTGCTGGAGTTGCGCGAAGAAGGCGGCGCGGGCCGAGTACTGGGTGGATGGCCATCGACCGATTATATTGGCCTTCTGGCAATGCTGGGTAAACGCGGGTCACGCCTTGGTGGCGCATCCGCCCAGTATGCAATGCGTTTTGCCGGGCGGGACAGTTTCATTCTGTCCCGTGATGTCACCGGGCGGCTGATCGCCGAGGGCGTCGTGGACAAGCCGCCAACGTCAAAAAAGGCCATGGCCGCGGTGCAGGACGCATTCAATATCTGGATGGAGCAATCGGGACGTTCGCTGACGGAAATCAGCCGCGTGCTTGCGATGAGTCTCTGAAAACGACTTGCAGAGACGACCGGGCGCATTAGGCTTCTCTGCATGATCCGATGTGTTTTTGTTCTGTCTGCCATTCTTCTTACCGCTTGCGGGCGCCCATTGACCGATACCGAACGTGCCTTTGTGCAAAACGTTCATGGCGAATCGCTGGAACTTGACCGCGTTCGGCTTATCGAAGGCGCACCCGTCGCGCCGATAACCTTTCACCGCAAACCCCGCCCGCGTTTGGCTTGCCGGGAAAGGATACTGCCACCGGTCAAGGAAGAGGTCGTGACCAGCAAACCGGCGGCGGTCGCGCTGTTCAACCGCGTCTTTTTCACCCGGGACTGGTATCTGGAGGATTATATGTCCGAATACCCGGACGAAATGAACCTGATCGCGGCGATGCTGCTGGCACATGAACTGACCCATGTCTGGCAATGGCAGAACCGAAAGGAAACCGGTTACCACCCTCTGCGCGCGGCGGCTGAACACGGCTCAAGCGATGATCCCTACCTGTTTGATCTCGACACCTCACCGGATTTTCTGAGCTACGGGTTCGAGCAGCAAGGCGCCATTGTCGAAGAGTATGTCTGTTGCCGTGCTCTGGATCCCGATGCAGCCCGGACCAGGCGTCTTCACGACATGCTGGGGAAACACCTGAACCTTGCTGCGCTTCCGACAGATGGGCGCGAGAGCGACGTAGTCATCCCGTGGCGCGGCGCCAAGGTCGAGGGGATTTGCAGCTGAGCTGATATCAGCACGGGCTGGCGGAAGTGGGCGCCACCGGTGGCTTAGCTGGGCTGCAACGTCTTCAGGTAGGCAACAAGATCCGCAATAGCTTGACTTGTCATGATCGGTTGGCCGTCGGGGGCCTTGATTGCCACATCCCTGCCCTCGAAATAAGGACCGTAGACCGGCATCGGGCTTCCGTGGCTGACCAGCGGCTCGCGCCCGTCGATGCGGGCGACGACGCGGGCGGTTGGAAACGCGTCGGCGTCTTTCTGAAGCGCCGTCAGATTTGTTGGCTGAATCACCAGGACCCCTGCCATCGGCCCATGGCCGGTGGCGTCCAGACCATGACAGGTCGCGCAATGATGCAGATACAGGTCCTCTCCGCGATTTGCGTCCTGTGCGAACGCAGTCGTTGCGCAAAGCGAAAACAGTGTTAACGCAGCAGCACCCACTTTGTTTGACAGCCTGCCCATCACGCCCTCCTCGTTGATCATGTTGAATTCCCTGCAATAACAGCCTTGCCCGGGGCGCGTTCAGCCGCAATGATCCAGATCAACGATAGCTGACCAGGGAATTCGGGAAATGACTCATTATGCGGCCATCATGCTGGCTGCGGGGATTGGCGTGCCTATCCTTGCGGCGCTTAACGCGGCGTTGGGAAAGTTCGTCGGCTCTCCGACTGCGGCGGCAGTCGTTCTGTTTACGGTCGCGCTTGCGTCGTCAGCGGCCGTTCTGCTGCTGACACCGGGCGGGCAGGCATTCGCTAAAATGGCAGACGCGCCCAAACACCTGTTTCTCGGCGGTGTCCTGGTCGCTTTCTATGTCCTGTCGATCACGCATGTGGCACCTCATTTCGGCGTAGGAAATGCAGTGTTCTTTGTTCTGCTGGGTCAGTTGATCAGCACGGCCGCTATTGATCACTTTGGCCTTTTTGGCGCTCAGGTCACGCCTTTGAGCCTGATGCGCGCCGGGGGCATTGCCGTCATGGCGATCGGGGTTGCGATCACGCAACTGGCCTGAGAACACCACCCTCCAACCGAACTGCACGGTCCATCCGTGCGGCCAAATCCAGATTGTGGGTAGCGATAAGCGCCGACAGCCCCGAACCGCGCACCAAATCCATAAGCGCCCCGAACACCTGATCCGAGGTTTCGGGATCCAGATTCCCGGTAGGCTCATCCGCAAGCAGGATCTTAGGCCGGTTCGCCAAGGCACGACAGAATGCGGCACGCTGCTGCTCGCCCCCGGACAAGGCCGCGGGGCGGTGCGCGGCCCGGGGCGCTATGCCGACCCGGTCGAGCAGCTCCATCGCCCTTTCCTGCGCTGCGCGTTCGGAGGTGCCGTTTGCCAGTTGCGGCAGGGTGACATTTTCGAGGGCGGTAAACTCCGGCAGAAGATGGTGGAACTGATAGACAAAGCCCACATCCCGCCGCCGGATTGCCGTTCGGGTGCGATCGCCCTTGCCGGTCGCGTTGTTTCCGGCAATCTCAACCGTCCCGGTGTCGGGCGTATCCAGCAGGCCTGCAATGTGCAGAAGCGTGGATTTACCTGCGCCCGATGGCGCAACAAGGGCAACGGCCTCGCCCGCGCGCAATTCAAGATCGGCACCGCGCAGAACCTGAACCTCGCCCGGTTTGCCTTTCAGATAGGTCTTGGTCAAACCGCTCAACCGCAATGTCACATCATTCATAGCGCAGCGCCTCGACCGGGTTCAGCCGCGCCGCGCGGCGGGCCGGAAAGTAAGTGACGAAAAAGGACAATCCCAGAGACAGGGCCACTGCCTTGAGCACATCTGACAGGTGCAACTCTGCCGGCAGGGCATAGATGCCGCGAATGGACGGGTCCCAGACACCGCCCCCCATCGCATAGTTCACAAAGGAAAAGATCGTATCGATATAGATCGCAAACAGGCAGCCGAGGATCACCCCGAACACAGTGCCCAGAATTCCGGTAAATGCGCCGCAGATAAAGAACACGCGCAAAACCGAACCCTCACTCAGGCCGATGGTACGAAGAATGCCGATATCGCGTCCCTTGTTTTTGACCAGCATGATCAGGCCGGACACAATATTCATCGCGGCGATCAGAACGAGGATCGACAAGATGATGAACATCACGTTGTCCTCGACCTCAAGCGCACGCAGAAATCCGCCCGAAGCATCTTTCCACGTCCAGACCTGCGTTCCATCACCTGCGGCTTCGAGTATCGGGATCAGTGCGGGCTCGAGTTGTTCCGGCTGGGCAACCATCACCTCGATCTCATCAGCGGCACCTTCACGATTGAAAAAGGCCTGCGCCTGAGCAAATGGCAGATACACCCGCGTGCGGTCGATATCGTACCGGCCTGCGGAAAAGACATAAACGATCTCATACGCATTCACCCTTGGTGAGGTGCCGAATGCGGTTTTAACCCCGTTGGGCGAGGTCAGTTTAATACGGTCACCTACGGTCGCGCCGATGGCGCGCGCGACACCGGACCCGATGGCGATGACATCCTTTCCATCCTCGAACTGCGAAAGGTCACCGTAAGCCTGTTCGCTTTGCGCGATCCCCGGCAGGTCCAGCAGATCATCGGGCCGGATGCCAAACACCTGAACGCCGGAGCTGCTGTCGCGATTGGTGATCAGAACCTCACCCTTGACCAGTGGCGCCGCGCGCTCCACCCCCGGTACCTGCTGAATGCGCTCGGCCATTCCGTCGAAATCCGCGATAGTGCGATCGACCCGCCCCTGCGCATCCACCTCGCCTATCGAATAGACGGTGACATGGGCATTAGCCCCAAGGATCGTGCCCACGAATTCCGAACGAAATCCGGAACGAACCGCCAGCGTCGCAATAAGGGCAAAGACCGCCAACGTGATCCCGATGAGGGAGATCCACGTCATGACGCTGACCCCGCCTTCGGCACGGCGAGCACGCAGATAGCGCCAGGCGATCTTCCATTCAAAAGGTGCAAAAGGAGGAGGAGTTACGGCCATTGGTGCTCCGGCAAATCAGATCGGGCGACCCTTGTCCCAAAAGCTTGAGCGGTCAAGTCAGATACCCCGATTGGCAAAACCGCTTCAAGCCGAAAGCGCCAATTAAAAGGCCAACAGTGGACGCGTCCCGATCCAATGATTCGTCTGGCGTGTACCTTTCAGGAACAGACATGAGGGCTAAATCCCTCACAGCGCGGGGGATTTTGTTTCAAACATGTAAACAAAGTGAGAATGTGAGCGCCAACTGAGTTCGTTTTGCAACGAAAATAGGGTAATATAGTTTCACGTTTTGCCTAATCTGCGAAATTTTGTCACTCTGCCAAGTGGGGGAACACATTAACCAGTACCAGAGCGGGGGGTCGCTCATGAATTTTCAAGAGGAATTAGTTAGCCCCGGAATGGCCGGGATTGAAAACAAATCAGCTGAGCTTGATTGCGAAACCGCCGCGTTGCTGCGGGCATCCATCAGACCGCTATTCACAAACGCCGCAAACTGGGGCGCATTGTCCGACATCCTGCGCGAAAAGGGATACAGCCTTGCGTTTCGGGATGGACGTCTGTGCCTGACCGATCAGGCGACGGGTGGCCGGATTTGCGGGCTGAAATTTCTGGGCTTTGAACTGCGCGAACTGGTGCGGCGAATGGGCCGCCCGATGGTGATCGCCCGTGGTGATCATGCGGATGGCGACCTGATCATCGCCCGCCCTGATCCTAAGCTGCGGCAAAGCTGAACAGACAGGGTTGACGAGTCGAACAACGTCGTTCAGCCGTCAGGTTCGGTTTGCCCTTTGGCGTTGCCACGCATTCCTGCGAAAGAACTTTCTGATCTTGTACTTGGTGCGCGACTTTGCGCGCTCGCTCATGAACTCTTCACCCGCATCTTCGGCGATGACATCCGTCAATAATACATCGGCGTCCCAGGGATCATATGGCACAAGCCTGCGTTCCCTGAGAGAAGGACGATAGAACGACGTAGCAACATCGTTGAACATGGTCGCGGCGAAAGACATGGACGAGTTGGATACGGCCACCTGCCGGGCAAAGCACAAAGCCATGAAATCCGTTACAAATCCCGGAGACGGAAGGGGATGCGGCGCATCCTTTGCGGACACCGTATTGAACGCACCAAAGTCATCCAACACGCTGTCAAGATCATCACTGGCGACATAGACCGTAAGTTCGCCGACCTGTTCCCGCAGGGTATCAAGCCAATCCGTGTACCATTCGGACGGTGCACGAAAGAAAATACCTGTCCCGTAGTCACCCCGCCGCATATGCACCGCGACAACGGTTCCCGGCAATTCAGAAAACCAGCCCTGTAACCTTGCTGCATAATCGGAATATGGAGGTTTGAATGAAAACTCACCCTGCAACCGATCCCGTTGCGGCGCGTAGAAACTGGTTGGAAACTGAAAATACCCGGACACGTCCGCGCCATCCAACGGGCCGGTCGCATTCCGTATGGGGCAATGCCGGGGATCTTGGAAATTCTCGATCAACTTCCGATCCGGTTCCGGCAGATTGTTGCGGCCCGGCTGAATGTTGAAAATGGAATCCCCGTCCCAGGGCGGATTTGCAAACTCCAGACCATATTTGGCTGCATGGAACGACAGGTACATGTATTGGAAAATCTGATTTCCAAATCGACCGTTGCCACCGATTTCCGCGTTTGTGATCAAATCCCTGCCACCTTACCCAGAGACGTCCCGGTTTACCGGCACCTTACTTTTCCGCCAAAACTGCCATGCCCGGCGACGCGCCTTGCCAAGGCTTTCTTTTAGAGCGGGCCTGAGGGCGTCGGGGAATTCACTGATGGATTGCAAGCTGCGGCAAAGACTGAGGGGCATGTTTCCCTGATAGTACCAGCTCAGGCAATCCTCGACAGTGTAACGCCCCGACAGTGATGCAAATCCGTTCAGGAATTTGTACCACGCCATGGCGTAATCCCGTGCAACGCGCGCATCGTCCGCCGATGCGCCGCGCGATGAATATTCCGAAATCGGCATGTTCAGATCGACACCCGTGGCGCCGCTGGCGAACATGCGAAGCACCAGATCATAATCCGATGCGACCGCGAAACTCAGATCATGCCCGCCAAGTCGATGAAACAGGTCGCGGTGGATGAAAACGGAGTTGTGCGAAAAAGGCATCCGCTGAAGAACCGCTCGTGGATCAGGGGGGCGGTCTTTGACAATCTGTCCGTCGGCGCCGCGTTCGACCGTCGAGCCATATGCAAAGTCCGGCCCTCGTTTCGCCAAAAGGTCGGCAGCATCGTTCAGCGTGCTGTCCCCTGCAAGCCAGTCATCTGAATTGAGGAACAGGACATACGCTCCGCTCGCCGCTTTCACGCCACGGTTCATCGCGTCGTATAGCCCCTTGTCCGGCTCACTGATGAACCGTGTGCGTGGAGCGCCTGTAATCAGGTCCTCGGTAAATTCGACGGTCCCGTCCGTAGAGGAACCATCCTGAATGATATGCTCGGCCCGGATACAATTTTGCCGCGCCATGCAATCGATGACGCGGCTGAAACTGTCTCTTCTGCCAGCGGACAAAAGGTTGTGGGTCGCCGTGATGACCGAGATCAGCGGCGCATCGCTATGATCAACCGGCGCGCTCATAAATCTCCGCGACTTTGGTGACGGCTTCTTCGGGGCTCAACTCTTCGCTTTCGCCTGTCCGGCGGCTGGTGAGTTCGACGACACCGTTTTTCAGGCCACGCGGCCCGACGGTGATGCGCCAAGGCAGACCGATAAGGTCCATGGTAGCGAACTTGCCCCCTGCCCGTTCGTTGCGATCGTCGTACAGCGGCTCCAGCCCCAGCGCGGTCAGCGCCTTGTAGATCTTGTCGCAGGCCGCATCCGCTTCGTCATCACCTTGCTTGAGGTTGACGATACCGCAGTGGAACGGGGTCACGCCCTCGGGCCAGATGATGCCCTTGTCGTCGTGGCTGGCCTCGATGATCGCGCCAATCAGGCGGCTGACGCCGATGCCGTGGCTGCCCATATGAACCGGAACCGGCTTGCCGTCAGGGCCTTGCACTGTTGCGCCCATGGCCTCGGAGTAATTGGTGCCGAAGTAGAAAATCTGCCCCACCTCGATCCCGCGCGCCACGCGGCGGCGTTCTTCGGGGATCTGGTTGAACAGGGCTTCGTCGTGGGTTTCGTCAGTGCGGGCGTATTTCGAGGTGAACTCTTCCAGAATGGCCTGACACTGTTCGCGGTTATCATAGTCGATCTCGCGATCACCAAAGGTCATGTCGGTGACGGCGCTGTCGTAGAAAACCTCGGATTCACCAGTATCGGCAAGCACCAGGAATTCATGGGTATAGTCCCCACCGATCGGGCCCGAATCCGCGCGCATCGGAATGGCCTGCAGGCCCATACGCTCATAGGTACGCAGATAGCTGACAAGGTGACGGTTATAGGCGTGCAGCGCGTCTTCTTTGGTAAGATCGAAGTTGTAGCCGTCTTTCATATAGAATTCGCGCCCCCGCATCACGCCAAAGCGCGGGCGGATTTCGTCGCGGAATTTCCACTGGATCTGATAGAGCGTTAGCGGAAGGTCCTTGTAGCTGTTGACGTGGCCGCGAAAGATGTCGGTCACCAGTTCTTCGGCCGTCGGCGTATACAGCATGTCGCGCCCATGCCGGTCCTGCATCCGCAGCATCTCCTGACCATAGTCGTCATAACGGCCAGATTCGCGCCACAGGTCTGCCGATTGCAGGATCGGCATCTGGATCGCGATGTGACCGGCACGCGCCTGTTCCTCGTGCACGATGTTTTCCAGCTTGCGCAGCACTTTGAAACCCAGCGGCAGCCAGGAATAGATACCGGCGGCGGCCTGCTTGATCATACCGGCGCGCAGCATCAGCCGGTGGCTGACGATCTGAGCCTCGGAAGGGTTTTCCTTGAGAACGGGCAGAAAGTAACGGCTGAGGCGCATTGATGGACCTTTAAAGGTGTGAATTCGACTTCAAAGGTGCTTAGTCCAAACCCCCGGCGGGGGCAATCGGCCTTTGGCGTTTTTGCGACCTAGGGTCAGTCGGTTTTTTGATTGACCAGCCAGTCACAGAGGCCAAATGTGACAGGAACGTAAAATACGAGGCCCCGATGCAAACCATACACGAGCCCGCGCGCGAGATTCCCGTCGTTCACAAAACGGATGTGCTGGTTGTCGGTTCCGGCCCGGCAGGGTTGGCCGCAGCCTTGGCCGCTGCCCGGGCCGGGGCCGAAGTGTCGCTGATGGACAGGTTCGGCTGCATGGGCGGCAACATCACCGCTGTCGGCGTTGAAGGATTCGCGTGGTACCGGCACGAACAGACTGTCGAGGCAGGCGGGATCGGCCTTGAATTCGAAACCCGCGCCCGGGATATGGGCGCCGCCGTGCCGGAAAGCCAGTCGCTCAGCTATGAGCTGGACAGCGAAGGGTTCAAGCTGGTGGCCGACAAGCTGGTCGAAGAGGCCGGCGTACATCCGATGCTACATCGCCAGTTCGTCGCGCCGATCATGGATGGTAGTCGAATTACCGGGGTCATCACCGAATCCAAGGCGGGGCGCGAGGCGATACTGGCCAGAATCGTCATTGACGCGACCGGTGACGCGGATGTGGCGCACCGTGCAGGGGCACCCACCTTCAAAACCGCGCCGGAACAGATGATGGCGGCTTCAGTCATGTTCCATCTGGCCGGGGTGGACAAGCGCGCCTTCATGGAAGGGATTAAGGCCGATCCGCAGACCTACAAGGACTGGGGTGGCGGCGGTGAATGGAACATTGAAACCTCGGGCAAAGAGGACGACATGTTTTCGCCCTTCATCAAAAAGCCATTCGCTCAGGCCATCGAGGAAGGGCTGATCCCGGCGCATCTGAACACCATTGCAGGCACTTGGGGCGCGATGCATGACACGGGTGAGCTGACCTATATGAACCTGATCCATCTGGATGGGGTCGATGGCACCGACCCGGACAGCCTGACGCGGGGCGAGATCGAAGGGCGCCGCCAATCCATGCTGGCCATCGAGGCGTTGAGGCGTTTTATGCCGGGCTGCGAAAATGCGCGGCTGCGGAATTTCGGGATGACCGTCGGTATCCGGGACACGCGCAAGATCGACGCCGCGTACAACATGACCGAGGATGACGTCCGCCATCAGGGCCGGTTCGAGGATACCATCGGCATCTACCCCGAGTTCATCGACGGATACGGCATCCTGATCCTGCCGACCACGGGACGATACATGCAAATCCCCTATCGCTCGATGCTGCCCAAAGGCGTTCAGGGGCTGCTGGTTGCCGGCCGGTCACACGGATCGGACCGCATCGCCCATGCCGCAACGCGCAACATGGCCTGTTGCGCTGTCATGGGCCAAGGGGTGGGTATCGCAGCAGCTGTGGCGTTGAAAAGCAATCGTGACCTCGACGCGCTGGATCTGGAACCGGTGCGCAACGAGTTGAACAGACAAGGTGTGAGAATTCACTGATGGAACATATCCCGACGATTGACATCTCGCCGCTGCGCGACCGCAACCATCCCGGCTATGACGCGACTGTTGGGCAAATCCTGAATGCCTGTACTGGGATTGGTTTCCTTTCGATCACCGGGACCGGCATTTCGCAGGAAGTGGTCGACAACGTGCGCGTCTGTGTCCGGGCTGTTTTTAGCATAGAGGAACAGAGCAAGTGGGATCAGGCCATCACCCGCGACAATTATCGCGGCTATATTCCGATGGGTTTTTTCACCCCAAATGACGGTTCGGGCAAGGCCGACAAATACGAAGGCTACAAGCTGCATTTTGAAGCCGATGAAGATGCAAGCATTCGGAAGGACTGCGCGCTTTACGGCCCGAACCTATGGCCACGCGAGGTGCCTCAGGCGCGCGATGTCCTTTTGGATTATTGGAGCCGGCTGGACGGGGTCGCCGATATGCTGCTGGGCGCTTTGGAAGACGGGTTGAGCCTGTCCCACGGTGCTTTGCGCGACGCGTTCACGAACCCGATGACCAACATGACCTTGTTGCACTATCCCCCACAGGCCCCGGACGAAGGCGGGTATGGCATCCATCCGCACAAGGATACCGACGCCCTGACCATCATCGCCCCGGACCCGGTGGGCGGACTGGAGGTGCAGACCCGGGATGGCGGCTGGATCACTCCGGATTGCCCACCCGGCGGTTTTGTCGTGAATATCGGCGATATGTTGGAGCTGTGGTCGGGCGGGCGCCTGAAATCAACGCCGCATCGCGTGGTCAACACGTCCGGAATGGAACGGTACTCCTTCCCCTATTTCGCCGTGCCGCGCCACGATGTAATCGTTGCGCCCCTATTGCCGCCCCTGCCCGGGTTCGACCGGCCCGCCGTTCATTGTGGTCACTGGTCGGCCGAGATCTGGCGCACCAACTGGCCGGACGAAGAAGCGGATGATCACACGCCGGAACTGGGCACGTTGCACGTGTGAAAGGCAAAACCTCAATCGCATGAACCGCTTGCATCGCGCGCGCCCTTAGGCCAAGAAATAGGGCAAGAGCTGCAACGAGGGAATGCGCGATGGCTTTGCCGGTGAAAGATCAGCTCAGGTATTGGGGCATTGCGACCGTTGTTTTCGTCCTGATCCTTTGGCTGCTTGGCGACGTTCTGCTGCCGTTTGTAATTGGTGGGGCGATTGCCTATTTTCTGGATCCGGTCGCGGATCGGTTGGAGAAAATGGGCCTGTCCCGCATGGCGGCAACCGCGATCATCACCATATTCGGGATATTGCTGTTCGTGCTTTTGGCCCTGATGGTCATTCCGGCGCTGATCACGCAGCTGATCGATCTGGTTGAAGTGCTGCCCAGCCTATTTCAGGAGCTGCGCGGCTTTATCGAAAAGCAGTTTCCGGCGCTTCTGGACCGGGAATCCAACACACACCAATTCCTGGTTTCGCTGGGCGAAACCCTGAAATCCAAGACGGGTGAAGTGCTGCAAACCGTCGTTGCATCTCTCGGGTCGGCGGTGAATGTGGTTGTATTGCTGGTAATCGTACCGGTCGTCACTGTCTATCTGTTGCTCGACTGGGACCGGATGATCGCACGGATCGACGAATTGCTGCCGCGTGATCATGCCCCGGCCATCCGTCAGCTTGCCGGAGATATCGACAAGGTTCTTGCCTCATTCGTGCGCGGAATGGGGACCGTCTGTCTGATTTTGGGAACGTATTACGCCATCGCGCTGATGATCGTGGGTCTGCAATTCGGGCTGATTGTCGGGTTTATCGCGGGTCTGGTCACTTTCATCCCCTATCTCGGGGCGCTGATCGGTGGTTCGCTGGCCATTGGCCTTGCCCTGTTTCAGTTCTGGGGCGACTGGGCCTCGATCGGGCTGGTCGCCGGTATTTTCGCATTGGGTCAGGTGACCGAAGGCAATTTCCTGACGCCCAAGCTGGTGGGCAGCTCCGTGGGATTGCACCCGGTCTGGTTACTGCTGGCCCTGTCCGTGTTTGGCGCGCTGTTCGGATTTGTTGGCATGCTGATCGCCGTTCCGGTCGCCGCCGCACTTGGAGTGCTTGCAAGGTTCGCCACATCGCAATATCTGACGAGCCGCCTCTATACGGGCTTGAGCGCGCGGGATCAGGATAACCACTGAATGGCAAGACAACTGAGCTTTGACCTTCCGGCGAAAACCGCGCTGGGACGAGAGGATTTTTTCGTCTCACCGGCGAATGCGCTGGCCGTGGCCATGATTTCAGCGACGTCCTGGCCCGGAAACAAGCTGGTGCTGAGCGGACCGGCAGGTGCAGGCAAAACCCATCTGGCACATGTCTGGGCCGGTGAAACCGGTGGTCGGATCGTACAGGCATCCGAAATTCGTTTCGACGATGTTCCCGCCCTGTCCCGAACGCCGATCGCGGTCGAGGATGTGCCGATGATCGCAGGCGACCCTGAGCAACAGAAGACCCTGTTTCACCTGCACAACCTCGTTCTTGCCGAAGGCAACGCGCTGCTGATGACCGGGCGTCTGGCACCCAACCTCTGGCAACTACCACTGGCCGATTTGCAAAGCCGGGTTGCGGGTGCGCATCATGTGGCGCTTGACCCGCCTGACGATGCCCTGTTGTGCGCGGTGCTGGCAAAACTTTTCGTCGACCGTCAGCTCAATCCCGGTCCTGACGTGATTTCCTACCTCGTCAAGCATATGGACCGCCGGTTCGAAACCGCAGCGGAACTTGTCGAACGGCTTGACCACGTGGCGCTGTCCGAAAAACGCGAGATTACGCGAACACTGGCCAGCCGGGTGCTCAATAATGACGCAGGCGCATCCGACAATTGACCGGGCATTCACGATTTCGCATTCTGCCGTTGGCAAGATCGGAAGAGACATGGAAAAATCCGTCGAAACCTCAGACGAAACCAGTGTTCCCGATTGGGACCCGTTTGGCCGCCCTCTGTTTGACGATCCAAGTGTAAGAGCCTTGTCGCGCGTCGGCGTTGTCGATGTCGGCTCGAACTCGGTCAGGATGGTCATTTTCGACGGCGCGGCACGTTCCCCAGCGTATTTTTACAACGAAAAGATTATGTGTGCCCTTGGGGCGGGTCTGTCGGAAACCGGCAAGCTTAACCCGACCGGCCGCACGCGGGCTTTGGCCGCTCTGAAGCGGTTTCAGCATCTGGCTCGGGATCTGGACCTGCCCCCCCTGCATGTCGTCGCAACTGCGGCCGTACGCGAGGCGAGCGACGGCCCGGATTTCTGTGCGCAGGTCGAAAAAGAAACAGGATTGAGCATCTCCGTCATCAATGGCGAGGAAGAGGCCCGGTTGTCGGCGCAGGGTGTGCTGCTGGGTTGGCCGGGGGCTTACGGGTTGATCTGCGATATCGGCGGGTCTTCCATGGAGCTTGCCGAGATCGGCGATGGTGACGTCGGGCTGCGTGTCACCTCACCCCTTGGGCCGCTGAAACTGCGCGACATCAAAGGTGGGCGTCGGGGCCGCAAGGCGCATATCAAGCAGACGATGGAAGAACTGCGCGACCAGCTTGGGCCGCAGCGGGACCGGCTGTTTCTGGTCGGCGGCAGCTGGCGTGCGTTTGCAAGGCTCGACATGTTGCGGCGAGGATATCCACTGCAGGTTTTGCATGAATATCGGATGACCACCAAGCAGGTCCGCGAAACCATCAAGTTCATCGAAAAGAACGACCCCGAGAAACTGAGGTCACAGGCGGGTGTTTCTGGGTCGCGTATGGCTCTGGTACCTTATGCGATGGATGTGTTGGGGCGGCTGATCCGCACCTTCAAGCCCAAGGACATCGCTATCTCAAGCTACGGTATCCGCGAAGGGTTGCTGTATCAGCAAATGCCGCAGCGCCTGCGCGACCGAGACCCGCTGATCGAAGCCAGCCGTTTTGCCGAGATCAAGGATGCCCGGCTACCGGGGTTCGGAAAGCACCTGTTCGAATTTGTGATGCCCCTTTTCCGTTCGGCGCCGGAGTCCAGCATACGTCTGGTCAAAGCGGCGTGCCTGCTGCACGACGTCAACTGGCGGGCGCATCCCGACTATCGTTCTGAGGTGTGTTTTGACACCGTGACCCGCGCCAATCTGGGTGGGCTGAAGCATTCCGAAAGGGTGTTCATCGGTCTGGCGCTGCAACACCGCTATCGCAACAAACGCGAAGGCGACCGGTTCGAACCGCTGTATGCTTTGCTGGACGACAAAGGCCAGAAACAGGCGGAAATACTCGGCAAGGCCATGCGGTTTGGAGCAATGTTGTGGATGCAGACCGACGCCAGAATGGGCAAACTACGCTACTATCCGAAAAAGCAGCAACTGGAACTTATTCTGCCTTCGGAAACCCTGCCGCTGTTCAGCGAGGTTGCAGAATCGCGTTTGAATGGTCTGGCCAGCGCCCTGAAATCCGAAGTGCGCGTTGTCGTCCGGGACTGATCAGCAAACGCCGGTAAAACGGCCCGTCAGATATCTGTCCCTTCTGAAGGAGGCTCAGGCTCTTCACCGCTTTCCTCCTGCGGGGGCGGCGTTGGCTTCTTGCGGATGATGATATCACCGTTGGGCAGTATTTCCGGCGCCTCATATGCGCTCCAGTCGTCGACCTGCGCCATAAGTTCGGCCAGTGCCGGACCCATATTGTCAACAAATGACTGCATGGCCGGTCCAAACTGCAACGCCAGTTCCCGCAGCGTGTTCAGCGATGGCTCCATTTCCTGTCGAAGGCCTTCGAAAAACAGCTCCGCCCCCTGCTCCATCAGGGATTTGTCGTCCTCCTCTGCTGCAGCTGGCAGCGGCGCCAGCGCAAACAGAACACATATCAGGGCCGATTTACGCATAGCTTGAATATAGGTGTCGGTAGTCGGACATGAAAGCCTACAGATCAATGTCCAGCGTCACGGGAAAGTGGTCCGAAGCAGTCAGCAGTGCATCCCGTAGTTCAGGAACTTTCCAGCATTCTTCATCGTCGAAAGGATGCCAGATCCTCCAGACCGGCCGCCGGGACTGCAGGTCACCGCTGATCATGATGTAATCCAGTAGCGCGTCCAGAAAACGCCCTTCCTGTGGCATGGCAAACCGCGCGGTCGCAGGCACCGATTTCGGTCTTAGCCGATGGGCCTCAACGGCATGTGGATCAAAAAGCCCTGCCTCCAGAAGAACCTCGACTGTTGAGCGCCCGAACAGGTGCTCAAACTCGTCCAGTCCCGGACCGTCATTCAAATCCCCCATGAGAATAACGGCCTCGTCACTGGCCAGGTGCGACCGGATGCGTGTGCTCAACCAAATGGCCTGAGCCAGTTGCTTCCTTCGATTGGCAATCGAAAGGCGCACGGCCTCGTCCCGCGTTGAGGCCCCATGCGGTGCCTTGGATTTCAGATGCGCCCCGATCAGGCGGAATTCGAATCCCGAGCGCAACGTCACCGCCAATTCCATAGGTGGCTTGGAAAACCGGACTGAATCTTTGGTGGCATCAACGTCCAGATCGATCTGAAACACCCCGTCAAACCGGGGCGTTTCGAGACCATTGTCCTTGCCGGGCGGTTCACCCTGCGGATCATGACGGGCGCTCAGCCGATCGGGGTCGTACAAAAGCGCTAGTTCCTGATGCGTATCGTTGGGAAACCCCATCACGGCATGAGAGGTCCGCAAGTCAAACGCTTCCGCAAACCGCTGCAGGGCGCGAACCGTGTTCTGAGTTTTCCCTGTATTTGGCGCTTCGACGATCAGTACCGCATCGGCATCAACAGCGGTCAACACCTTGGCGATCGCTTCGAACTGTTGCGCCTTGGTAACGTCGTGACGCCCGGACCAACTGTCGTCAACGATCAGATTGTCATCGCTGTCAAAAAGATTGGCGAACCATTCCACATTGTAGGTCGCCAACCGCATGACATCAGACCCGGGCGCCGTTGATCTCGTCCCAGGCGCGGTTGATGTCGATCATCTTCTTTTCCGCCAGACGAACGGCTTCTTCGGGTACACCGCGCGCCATCATCGCGTCTGGATGCGTTTCCCGAACCAGTTTACGCCAGACCTTGCGAATTTCCGGCAACGACATCTCTCTGCTTACACCCAACACCGTAAAGGGATCAGCGGGCGCTTCGGGAACAAATCGCGCGCGCAGTGCCATGAACTGAGCATCCGTCTGTCCGAATATCCTGCTGACTTCCTCAAGGAACTCATTCTCGTTGGGGTGATAGAACCCGTCTGCCATCGCGATATGAAAGAGCCCTTCCATCAGATCGCAGAGCGTGGTGTTATCTTCGGCGAACATTCCTTTGATTTTGCGCGCATATTCCTGAAAACCCGCAACATCTGTCCGCGCCATATTGAAGACCTTGGCGGCCCCCTCTTCGTCTCCGCGCGCAATCTGAAACACTTCGCGAAAAGCCGTCACTTCGTCGCGGGTCACCTGCCCGTCGGCCTTGGCCATCTTGGCACCCAGCGCAATAACGGCGATGGCAAAGGCCACGGACCTTTCGGGTGGCGTCCGCAGGCGTTCAAAAACCTCCGTCAGGCTTTCGCCCTGGGCAAGCGCACTCAGCGCGTCGGATATACGGGTCCAGATCGACATGTCCGCACCCTAACCCGCCCTGATGCAACTGTCAGGTGCGACCAATCATTCTTGAGCAAGAATTTTCTGCATCAGGACCAGATCCAGCCAGCGCCCCCATTTTCGCCCGACCTCCGGCATCCTGCCCACCTCGGAAAACCCGATTGCAGAATGAAATCCGATGGCTGGACGATTATCCGCAGAAATACCGGCCACCAGCACATGAACCCCGTCCACGCGGGCGACTTCCTCAAGCCGGTTCATAAGCGCATGCCCGACCCCACGACCGCGCGCTTCGGGTTTCAGTTGGATCGTGTGCTCCCGGGAATGCGCGTATCCGGGGCCGCCCCTGAACGGCCCGTATGTCGCAAACCCAACGACGCTCCCATCGGTCTCTGCAACCAGAAACCGCTTACCCCTTGCCTTGATATCCCTGACGATGTCCGCTTCTTCGCGCTCCGCCGAATTGAAGGTCACCAGCGTATTCCGAATGATCGCATTGGTTATCGCCATGATGACAGCTGCGTCTTCCGTTTTGGCCTGCCGCACCATCATTCCAGCACGCGCACCCCATGCGGTGTGTCAAACTCGGCCCTCAACGCGGGTGCACCTTCGACAAATTCAACACAATCCAATTGCCCCAACATCCCTGCAAGCTCGACGGCCTGCGGATGGCTGATCTCCAGCCTGCGCAGACGACAACCGCCGGGTTTCAGCATCTGCGCAGGGTGCAGATTGCCTTTCCATTCAATCAACGCCGGAAACAGATTGTCGAACGGAAGCACCCCGTCGGAAGGGACGGCCATCTTCCAACGCAGGTCACCCCGCGCCAAATCGATTGGGTCACCGGCATTCACTGCAAGACGATCCAGCATGGCATCCAAGTCATCTACCCGGCAAATCCAGTTGGTCAGCCTCGGTGATCCCGAATACCGATCCAGGTCAAACCACCGGGGCTGACCGGGATCTGCCGCCTGCGGGTCAATTGCGATGGCCTCCAGATACAGCCCATCCTCAAGACCCAGCAGTCTGTTGTAAGTTCCAAATCTCTCGTGCCGCCCACCTGCCTGCAACGAGACGCCCAGCGCCTCTTCGACATAGGCCGTGGCCTCATCCAGGGTTTCCCCGGCAACTGCAACATGGTCCAGATTCATTGAGCGCCCCTTTCTCTGATGAAGCTACAGAGAACCGGACCAAACACAAAGGGAATCCCCCGCCTAGTCTGGCCGAAAATACTCTCGGGGGGATCGCGCCACAGGTGCGGTTGGGGGGCAAACAACCCCCCGCCTCGGAATCAGCTCCGCGCTTCGCCGATCAGGTTCAGAATATCCTGCGCCGCTTCGGGAATGTTGGTTCCCGGCCCGAAGATTGCCTTCACGCCGTGATCATACAGGAACTGATAGTCCTGTTGCGGAATGACACCACCACAGATCACGATGATGTCCTCCGCTCCGGCTTTCTTCAGTTCCTCAACCAACTGAGGCGCCAATGTCTTGTGCCCAGCTGCCTGTGACGAGATGCCGACAACATGCACGTCATTGTCGATTGCATCCTGCGCCGCCTCGGCCGGGGTCTGGAACAGCGGGCCGACATCGACATCAAAACCGATATCGGCAAAGGCGGTCGCGATTACCTTGGCGCCCCGATCATGCCCGTCCTGTCCCATCTTGACTACCAGCAGACGTGGGCGGCGGCCTTCGGCGTCCGCAAACTCCTCTATCGACTTTTGAATCGCGGCAAAGCCTTCATCCCCTTCGTAGGCGGCACCGTAAACACCAGCCAGCGTTTTCACCTCGGCGCGGTGACGCCCGAATTCCTTTTCCATCGCCATGCTGATTTCTCCTACTGATGCGCGCGCGCGTGCGGCCTCGACCGCCGCTGCAAGCAGATTGCCGCCGCCCTGAGCAACACGGGTCAGATCATCGAGCGCCTTTTTGCAGGCCGCTTCATCGCGGGTCGCACGGATGCGCTCAAGCCGCGCAACCTGCGCCTCGCGCACCGCCACATTGTCCACATCCAGAATGTCGATCAGGTCTTCCTGTTCCTTACGGTACTTGTTGACGCCGACGATCACCTCATCGCCCCGGTCGATCATGGCCTGACGCCGCGCGGCACTTTCCTCGATCCGCAGCTTGGGCATGCCGCTGGCCACGGCCTTGGTCATACCGCCCATTTCCTCGACCTCTTCCATCAGGGCCCAGGCCTTTTCGATCAGATCGTTGGTCAGGCTCTCGACGTAGTAGGAACCGGCCAGTGGATCGACCACATCGGTCACGCCGGTTTCTTCCTGCAGCACCAGTTGCGTATTTCGCGCGATGCGGGCCGAAAAGTCAGTCGGCAGTGCAATCGCTTCGTCCAGAGCGTTGGTGTGCAGCGACTGAGTGCCGCCCAGAACCGCGCTCATCGCCTCATAGGCAGTGCGGATCACGTTGTTATAGGGGTCCTGCTCCTGCAGTGATACGCCCGATGTCTGACAGTGGGTGCGCAACATTTTAGACCGTTCGGATTTCGCGCCGAACTCGGTCATCACACGATGCCAGAGGGTCCGCGCAGCGCGCAGTTTGGCGATCTCCATGAAGAAGTTCATGCCGATGGCAAAGAAGAAGGACAGACGCCCCGCGAACTTGTCCACATCCATCCCGGCCTGCGTTGCGGCGCGGACATATTCACGCCCATCCGCCAGCGTATAGGCCAGTTCCTGCACCAGGTTCGCCCCGGCCTCTTGCATGTGGTAGCCAGAGATTGAGATCGAGTTGAACTTTGGCATTTCGTTCGACGTGAACTCAATAATGTCCGAGATGATCCGCATCGACGGATCAGGCGGGTAGATATAGGTGTTGCGCACCATGAACTCTTTGAGAATGTCGTTCTGGATGGTGCCGGACAGGACAGATTTATCGTGCCCCTGCTCTTCGCCCGCAACAATGAAGCTGGCCAAAATCGGGATTACGGCCCCGTTCATCGTCATCGAGACCGAAACCTTGTCCAACGGGATGCCGTCAAACAGGATTTTCATATCCTCGACTGAATCAATCGCCACACCAGCCTTTCCGACATCGCCAACCACGCGCGGGTGGTCACTGTCATAGCCGCGATGTGTTGCCAGATCAAAGGCGACCGAAACCCCCTGCTGACCCGCAGCCAGATTGCGGCGGTAGAACGCATTCGACTCCTCAGCGGTCGAGAACCCGGCATATTGCCGGATGGTCCAGGGCCGCCCCGCATACATCGTCGCCTTCACCCCACGGGTAAACGGGCCAAACCCCGGCAGCGACCCCATATGCGGCAGATCGGCCGTGTCGTCCTGCGTATAGAGCGGTTTGACGTCGATGCCTTCCAGCGTCTCTTTGGTCAGGTCGTCCAACGGGCGACCGCGCAGCTCTTTCTCGGCCAGCGCCTGCCAATCTTTCGTATCGGTCATTGCGATTTCCTTTTCTCAATTCGGATCGCGCCGGGGCTTGGCCCGCGCGTTGTGATGTTCTGTGTTGCTCGGTCAGGCGTGGTGCAGCGCAACATTTTACAGTCTGTGTGCATTTCGCCGGTCGCATTCAGCGGCGCAGGGGCTATATTCAAACGAACAGGAGGCCCCATGACACGAACGCTTGCCCTTGTTTTCTCGGCACTATTCCCGCTGGCAGTTGTTGCCGCAGACGGATCTGCACCTGCTGATGACGAATTCGTCCGCCCTGTCGGCGACAGCGACCTCAGCGAATTTCTTTGGGTAAACCGACCTATTGTGGTTTTTGCCGACACTCCTGCCGATCCGCGCTTCCAGCAGCAGATTGATATGCTGCTTGAGGGCGAAGAAGCCATGCGTGACCGCGATGTCATCGTACTGACCGACACTGATCCGTCGGCCCGATCCCCGATCCGGTCGCAACTGCGCCCGCGCGGGTTCCAGTTGGTGTTCGTCGACAAAGACGGCGTGGTCAAACTGCGCAAGCCCAGCCCGTGGAGTGTGCGGGAGATTGGCCGGTCCATCGACAAGACCCCCCTGCGCGAACGCGAGATCCGCGAACGACGCGAGGGCGGCTGATTGCATCTGCCATACCCAAGGGCCCCGGCACAAAACGCCGAAATCCCCTGGAGATATGACAAATGCGCAGACATGATCACTCGAATTCCATGATCACATCGTCAACGGCCAGACTGTCACCTGCGCCAGCGTTGATCTTGGAAACAACACCCTTTTTCTCGGCGCGCAGGATGTTTTCCATCTTCATGGCCTCGACCGTGCACAGGGCCTGACCTTCCTGCACCTCCTGCCCCACTTCGACATCAACCTTCACGATCAGGCCGGGCATCGGGCAGAGCAGCATCTTGGATGTGTCAGGCGGCAGCTTTTCGGGCATCCGTTTCGCAAGCTCGGCCTGACGGGGGGTGCGCACATGCACCTTCATATCCGCGCCCCTGTTGCGGATGCGGAACCCTCCGGAAATCTTGCTTGCCTTCAGGACCAGCGGGCTGCCGTTGATATCCAGCGTTGCCAGTTGATCACCCGGCGTCCAGTCCGAAGAAACGCGGTATTCACCGCCTCCTTCAAACGTGACCGTCGAACCTGCCGGGTCGGCGGCGATGGTAAGATTGTACTCGTACCCTTGCAGGCTTACCGTCCAATCTGTTCCCACTTTGCGCTCATGGTTATCCATGCGGCCTGACAAGCGGGTCCGGCGAATCTCGGCAACACGGTGCATTGCCGCGCAAGAGGCTGCGATCCGGCGCAGATCATCTTCGTGCAATGAAACACCATCAAATCCGTCAGGATATTCTTCGGCGATGAATGCGGTTGTCATGTCGCCCGAAACAAATTTCGGGTGATCCATGACCGCCGACAGGAACGGCAGGTTGTGGCCGATGCCTTCAACCTCGAAACTATCAAGCGCCACGCGCATCGCCTCGATCGCCTGTTCGCGGGTCGGCGCCCACGTGCACAGCTTGGCGATCATGGGATCGTAATACATCGAAATCTCGCCGCCTTCGTACACGCCGGTATCGTTGCGCACCGCGGCCGCGCCCTCGGGCGCCTCACCCTGCCACTTGCCGTTGGCCAAAAGCGGCCCAGCAGCAATTTCCTGCGGCGGGCGATAACGTGTCAAACGGCCAATCGACGGCAGGAAGTTGCGATACGGGTCTTCGGCATACAGACGGTTTTCGATGGCCCAGCCGTTGAGGCGCACATCGTCCTGAGAGATCAACAATTCCTCGCCCGCTGCGACGCGAACCATCTGCTCTACCAGATCGACACCAGTGATCAGTTCTGTGACCGGATGTTCAACCTGCAGGCGGGTGTTCATTTCCAAGAAATAGAATTTCTTTTCACCGTCGACGATGAATTCTACCGTGCCCGCACTGGCGTAGCCCACGGCCTTGGCCAGCGCCACGGCCTGCTCGCCCATGGCGCGGCGTGTTTCTTCGTCAAGGAAGGGTGACGGAGCTTCTTCAACCACTTTTTGGTTCCGGCGCTGGATCGAGCATTCACGCTCACCCAGATAAATGCCGTTTCCGTGGGTGTCGCACAGAACCTGAATTTCGATGTGGCGTGGCTGAGTTACGAATTTCTCGATAAAGATGCGGTCGTCGCCGAACGAATTCGCCGCTTCGTTCTTGGATGACTGAAAGCCCTCGCGCGCTTCTTCGTCATTCCAGGCAATCCGCATGCCCTTACCACCGCCGCCAGCGCTGGCCTTGATCATCACGGGATAGCCGATTTCCTGGCTGATCTTGACCGCTTCGTCTGCGTCTTCGATCAACCCCATATAGCCGGGAACTGTGGAAACGCCCGCCTCCTGCGCGATCTTCTTCGAGGTGATCTTGTCACCCATCGCCTCGATCGCGCCTTTGGGGGGGCCGACAAAGACAACGCCTTCGGCCTCAAGCGCCTCAGCGAATTTGGCGTTTTCCGACAGGAAGCCATAGCCGGGGTGCACCGCCTGCGCGCCGGTCTGACGGATGGCCTCCATGACCTTGTCGATCACGATATAGGACTGGTTGGCAGGCGGCGGGCCGATATGCACGGCCTCATCCGCCATTTCCACGTGCAGCGCGTTCTTATCAGCATCTGAGTAGATGGCGACTGTGCCGATACCCATCTTGCGCGCGGTCTTGATGACCCGGCAGGCGATTTCGCCCCGGTTGGCGATCAGGATCTTGTTGAACATGGAACGTCCTTTGTCTTGGGTGTCTGGAAACGCAAAACGCCGCCACCGGGCATAAGCCCCGCGACGGCGTGTTGCGTGATTTCGGCCCGGGCCACACGGCCCGCGGAAAAATAGGTATCAGTTACAAGTGTTCTGGGTCTTGCAGTACAGCAGGTTGGTCGCTGCACCTGCCGCCGCGCCGACGACCGGATTGGCATCCAGAACCAGCGCGCCGAGCAGGCCCGCGCTGCCACCATAGAGCGCCTGTTCGCCGGGATCGTCCCCACAGGCCGCCAATCCGGCGCACAGGCCAATTGCAGCGATGAGTCGTGATGTCTGCATGAATTCTGTCCCTTTTCAGACTTTGAATTTTCTGAGGACAGATGCGGGACCGTGGCCGACAGACGCAAGCCACATCGCCGTGACAATGGCTGTTGCGCAAAATCCTGCTTTCGGACGGTTGGATTCCGCCGAAAGAAAAAAGCGGGCAGGGTTTTGTGGGGAACACAAACCTGCCCGCTGAAGGAAGGGGTACGGAATAGTAGGTGCTTGTGCGGCGCAGGCAAAGTAGAGCCGCACGGCCCAGCTACTCTGCCCGCCACAATAATTGCCGCCAAGCCAACATTGTTTCCAAAGAGGTTTCCGGCCAGTTTCTGCCTATTCGGCAGAATTACGCGCAACTTTGTGCCGACCCGGACAAAGGGGAATGCGGCCTCAATATGCTCATTCGCCGTCACGTTGCCGTTACACTTGAGGCCATCGAAGGCTGCCACACCATGTAGAGATTCACAGGCGATGACGGCAGCGCCATTCACCTTGATCATTGTTCTCAAGGGCTTCCGTTCGAATGGTAATATTTTACAGCCATAATCGGCTTTTTGATCACGCAAATGAGAAAATAGGACCACTATTTGTATCTTATTCGTGAATTTCCCAAGGCGAATTTGCGTGAAAGTGTTGCGATGCATACTCGCACACAAGGAAAAATCCCCATGAAAAACAAAGGTAAAGCAGCCTTTCTGCTGGCTGTTTCCGGGGTGGCGCTGGCTGCCTCTCCGATCTGGGCTCAAGACGCGCAAACACAGGCCGAAATCGACGCCTTGCGCGCACGCGTCGAGGCGCTGGAGACATCCAACAATTCTTCCAGTGGTGATTTTCAGCTGGGAAGCACTTCGCTGGATATCTACGGCTACGTCAAATCCGATTTCTTCTATGATTTCGAGTTTGATCAGGGAGATACGGCGTTTGTGAACGTCATCGGTGAGCCGTCCGCTGCCACGGACGGTACGTTCGGCGCCACCATACGGCAATCGCGGCTGGGCCTTCGGACCAGCACGCAGACCGACATCGGTGAGATCACCGGGCAGCTGGAATACGACTTGTTCGCATCGAATGGTACTGCCGAGCTTCGGCTGCGTCATGCGAATATCGGTATCGGAGATAACTGGCTGATCGGGCAGTACTGGACCAACTTCCAGCCGCTCGACACGTACCCGACCACCGTTGAATTCAACGGACCCGTCGGTATCGCCTTTGCCCGGGTTCCGCAGGTGCGCTACAGCAACAAGCTCGGCGGTAACACCACTCTCAGCTTCTCGGTCGAGGAAAATGTCGGCGGGTCGAATTCGGACGATCCGGTGCTGACAGGCGCGGTCGAATACAATGACGGCACTTATGTCGCGCGCGCGGCTGCCCTTTATGGCAACGCGCAATCCGGCACGGTCGAAGTTGATCAGACCGGCTTTACCCTGTCGGGATCTGTCCGCCCCTGGCAAGGCGGGCTGTTTCAGGTCAACTACGTCACCGGCGAGGCGCTTGGCCCCTATCTTATCGGTCTGGGCAATGCCATCGTCGGCGGGCAGGCCAATGATGTCGATGGCTATACCATCGAATTCCGGCAGGATCTGAGCAGCAAATGGAATGTCGGCATCGCGTACGGCAAAGAAGAATACGACCTGCCCACCTCGACCGGGACCTTGTCGTTTACCGAGTTGGAGACGATCCATGTCAACGCCTTCTACAAGGCGACCGACAGTCTGACACTCAGCGCGGAATACATCTTTGGGGAACGGAATGACGTTATTTCCGGCCAGACCTTCGATGGCAACCGGGTTCAGATTGCTGCTCAGCTGAACTTCTGAAATTGCAAACCGGCCCTGCCCGCTCCCGGGCAGGGTTCCCACGGCATGGCCGGGCAAAGGCTTATGCACGGGGACGGCGCACATGGTCAGTAGCTTTCCTCAAACACGTCAGGGAATGACACGCGCGCCACATCAACGTCGATGACAAGAAGTGCGTCATAGCTGGCGGTGTCGAACGGATCTTCGGCCGGCACGACTTCTCGCCCGAACAACCAGCTGATCCGCCCTGCATCCAGATTGCCGCGCTCGAAAGGTTGATCGCCAAAGTGCTCCCACAACGCCCTCAGAAATGCGGTGTCGGCACGACGGTCTGCCGCCTTGCGATCGCGATACCGTTCGCGCCGCGTCAGCGGTGTGACGCCTTTGGGGTTGGCACGCCGGACTGTGAACTGAAAATCGGTTCCGGGAAGACGACCGGGGAAACCGCGGTGCTTCAACATGACTGCACCTCCTGACGCTTGGCGAAACCTGGCAGGCAAACACCTGATCTTTGGTCAAAAATCGAAGGATTCCATCCGGGTAAGGATGAGCTCATAACGCGCGCTCCCAATGCGAAAAGGTTGTGTTGAGGCGCTTTGGCGAGTTCAACGGCTGGCTTCATCGTCAAAGCCCCTCCCAGATACACCGGGATTGCTCCAGCCGGTAGGCTTCGAAAAATTGAGTGGCGTCTGGTTCGGACAGGCCAAATTCCACCGGCCGATCAGACAGCGAGATCACCACACGCGCGGGCTCCAGTTCATGCTTTGCCACGTAAGGAACCGCCAGAGTCTGGCACAGATGCTCCATATCCACAGTGGCTACGTCGTACCCGATACGTCCCGCGGTCGCACCGATCTTGGGCGCTACAAAGCGGAACCGAACCCACAGTTCGCCGGGGTTGTTGTCCAGCAGAACGTCCCGCAATTCCACGGGCTGCCCCGAAGGAACAGGCAACAAGCTTTGGGAACTCACGGTCGTCGCGGCACACACAGCCAGCACTGCCAGAACATAGCCGCAGCCCCGGCCCCGCGCTCGGCGAGCTCCTCCATCCGGGGCTGCGTGCGCAGCAGAGTCTGGCCGCGCGATTCTATGTCTGGTTGAACAAATCATGGGATAGATTCGTCTTTGGTGTCAAACTGCGCGGGCGAGATGATCTCGATCAGTTCCATGTCGTCGGAATGGCGAACCTCGCGATGCACGACGCCGGGCGGCTGCAGTACGCACGACCCCGCACGCAACGTATGTTCGCCCTGCCCCTCATACTCAAAGACAACCCAGCCCTTGGTGACGTAAACCATTTGAAAGTCCAGATCATGGCTGTGCCACGCACCGGGGCTTTCCATCCCCGGCACGGCACGGATGACATGGGCGCCGAATTTGCCCTGCGTGGCCTCTTTGATCCCGAGATCGCGATACTCAAAGAAAGCCCGCAGCCCCTCGCCGACAAATGGGGAATCGTCGGCGTGAGAAACGGTGAAAGCCTGATTTTTCCATAGCTGGGTCATTTGGCAATTTTTCTGTGGGGTGGATTGTTGGCCCACCCCGCAGCCTCACAACGGAATATTATCGTGCTTCTTCCACGGGTTCTTCAGGGATTTGCCCCGCAGTGAGGCAAACGCGCGAGAGACCCGGCGGCGGGTGGATTGAGGCATGATCACCTCGTCGATGAACCCGCGCTCGGCGGCGACGAACGGATTGGCAAAGCGGTCTTCGTAGTCCTGAGTATGGGCCGCGATCTTGTCAGCATCACCCAGATCGGCACGGTGGATGATCTCGGTCGCGCCCTTGGCACCCATCACGGCAATCTCGGCCGTCGGCCAGGCATAGTTGAAATCGCCGCGCAGATGCTTGGACGCCATAACGTCGTATGCACCGCCATAGGCCTTGCGGGTGATGACCGTGACCTTTGGTACCGTCGCCTCACCATAGGCAAACAACAGCTTGGCCCCGTGCTTGATGACACCACCGTATTCCTGAGACGTACCGGGCAGGAAACCCGGCACATCCACGAAAGTCAGGATCGGGATTTCGAAACAATCGCAGAAACGGACAAACCGCGCGGCCTTACGGCTGCTGTCAATGTCCAGACAACCGGCCAACACCATCGGCTGGTTGGCAACGACACCGACGGTTTGCCCCTCGAGCCGCATAAACCCGGTGATGATGTTCTTGGCGAAGTCTTCCTGAATTTCATAGAAATCACCCTCATCCGCCACTTTGGTGATGAGTTCCTTCATGTCATAAGGCGTGTTCGGGTTTTCCGGCACCAGAGTGTCCAGCGAAGTCTCAATGCGGCCCGGTTCATCAAAGAACGGGCGTACGGGCGGCTTTTCGCGGTTGTTCAGCGGCAGGAAATCCACCAGTCGGCGCACCTCGGCCAGTGCCTCGACATCGTTTTCGAAGGCACCGTCGGCAACGGACGATTTCTTAGTATGGGTCGAGGCTCCGCCCAGCTCTTCGGCGGTGACTACTTCGTTGGTTACCGTTTTGACCACATCCGGACCGGTCACGAACATGTATGACGTGTCTTTGACCATAAAGATGAAGTCGGTCATCGCCGGGCTATAGACAGCGCCGCCCGCGCACGGCCCCATGATGACACTGATCTGAGGCACCACGCCGGATGCCATGATGTTGCGCTGAAACACCTCTGCGTATCCGGCCAGCGAGGCGACACCTTCCTGGATTCGCGCCCCACCCGAGTCGTTGATGCCGATCACAGGCGCCCCGTTCTGTACGGCCATATCCATGATCTTGCAGATCTTCTGCGCGTGGGTTTCCGACAGTGATCCGCCAAATACGGTAAAGTCCTGCGAAAAGACATAGACCATGCGCCCGTTGATCGTGCCCCAGCCGGTCACGACGCCATCACCTGCAGGCTTTTGATTTTCCATCCCGAAATCTGTGCAGCGGTGACTGACGAACATGTCGAATTCTTCGAAACTGTCTTCGTCCAGCAGCAGCTCGATCCGTTCGCGCGCCGTCAGTTTGCCGCGCGCATGTTGTGCGTCGATCCGTTTTTGACCGCCACCCAGCCGCGCAGCCTCGCGGCGATTTTCCAACTCGGAAAGGATGTCTTTCATCGCGTTAGTCCCCTGTAACATTTGGCGGGACAATATAGACTGAGACATTCAGGCCAAAGTGATTTTCGGCAAATTTGCAAATACTTCTCAACTACCCAACAGCTAATTGCAAATTTGTTAATTAACACTTTAACACATTCGCAGGCATAGCAATGATCTTTCCCCTGCCTTAAATGCAAACCATGCAGTTCAGTTCCACACAGGCGCGTCGCAGCCCCCCGACACTTGCGACACTTATTTTGCTGTCCGGGTTGTCGGCACTCGGCATGAACGTATTCCTGCCCAGCCTGCCCAACATGGCGACTTATTTTCAGGCCGACTACAAAGTTCTGCAACTTTCCGTGGCACTGTATCTGGCGGTCAATGCCATCATGCAAATCCTGATTGGCCCCATTGCGGACAAGGCCGGGCGTCGGCCGGTCATTCTGTGGGGGCTGGGTCTTTTCCTACTGGTCACGCTGGGGTGCATTTACGCGCCAAATGCCGAAGTGTTCCTGTTCTTTCGGATGTGTCAGGCCGTCATCGCCGTCGGTATCGTGCTAAGCCGCGCCGCAGTCCGCGACATGTACGAACAGGACAAGGCCGCTTCGATGATCGGTTATGTGACTATGGGCATGGCGGTGGTTCCCATGGTCGGCCCCGCGATCGGCGGTCTGCTGGATGAAGGCTTTGGCTGGCAGGCGAACTTTTGGCTGCTGTTCGGCCTGGGCGCGTTGACGCTGCTGCTGGTGTTTGTGGACTTTGGCGAAACATCACACAAAAGCGGCAAGACGCTGGTGCAGCAGTTCCGCGAATATCCCGAACTTCTGACCTCCCCCCGTTTTTGGGGATATGCACTGGCGTCGGCTTTTTCGTCCGGTGCCTTCTTCGCCTATCTTGGCGGCGCGCCGTTTGTGGGAACCGAAGTGTTTGGCATGAACCCTGCCGAGGTCGGCATCTATTTTGGGGCCCCGGCAGTCGGGTACTTTTTCGGCAACTTCATCAGCGGCCGGTATTCGGTGCGCTATGGTGTGAACCGAATGGTGCTTTGGGGATGCTGGATGAACGCTATCGGCGTTGCGATTTCGGTTCTGATCGTGCTGGCAGGCCTTGGCTCGGCAATCAGTTTCTTCGGCTTCATGACCTTTGTAGGGTTGGGCAACGGGATGTCCATTCCGAACGCCACAGCCGGATCGCTCTCGGTGCGTCCGCATCTTGCTGCTACGGCTTCGGGTCTGAGCGGCGCGATCATGCTGGGCGGCGGCGCCGCACTAAGTGCGCTTGCGGGGGCGCTGCTGACCGTGGAGACCGGCGCCTTACCCCTGCTGTGGCTGATGCTTGCCACATCGGTGATGGGCATTGTGGCGATCCAGGTGGTGATCTGGCGGGAGCGGCAGCTGGGGCTTTGACCAAAGGAACCATTGGGCGCGCAAGATCGCTTGCGCAGGGCAGTTTGCAAAGCTAGCCTTGGCGATGTGTAAATCTGCAAAGACAAGCCATGGCCACCCAGAAACTTTATGCCGGCGCCAAGCTGCGCGAAATCCGCAATCGCCTGACACTCAAGCAAAAGGATTTTGCTGCCAAGCTTGGTGTTTCGCTGCCCTACCTCAACCAGATGGAAAACAACAACCGGCCGGTTTCCACGACGGTCGTGCTGGCACTGGCGCAGGAATTCGGGCTTGATGTCACCGAGCTCAGCACCGGCGACAGCGAAAGGCTGGTCTCAGATATGCGCGAGGCACTGGCCGACCCGATCTTTGCCGATACAATGCCGCCGGTCGCCGATCTTCGCCTGACCGCTTCGAACGCACCGGCGCTGGCGCGCGCCTTTATCGAGCTTCATCGCAACTATCGCCAGACCCACGAACGCCTCGCCTCGCTGGACGAGGCGCTGGGGCGCGAAGACGCGCGCATTCAGGCAAGCCCGTGGGAGGAGGTGCGCGACTTTTTCCACTATTGCGACAACTATATCGACGCTGTTGACCGGGCCGCTGAACGATTTGCCGAGCGCGCCGACGGGTCCGGCGGCATTCGCGAAGCCGCGTTGACCAGTCTGTCCGAACGCGGTGTGCAGGTCGATTTTTCGGACACTGAAATTCTGCGAAGCTATGATGCGCAGAACAAGAAGCTTGTGCTTTCCTCTCGCACGGCACCGCAGACACAGGTGTTTCAGTTGCTGTTGCAGGTCGCCCTAATAAGTCAGGACCAATTGCTGGAAGCCACGCTTGATTTTGCCCGTTTCCAAAGCGACGAAGCCCGCTCGATCGCTAAAATCGGCCTTGCGAATTACTTCGCGGGCGCATCCCTCATGCCGTATGGCAGCTTTCTGGCAGCCGCGCAGGAATACCGTCACGATCTTGAGTTGCTCAGCAACCGGTTCGGCGCATCGATTGAACAAGTGGCGCATCGCCTGTCCACGATGCAAAGGCCCGGCGCCAAGGGTATCCCGTTCTTTTTCGTCCGGGTGGATCAGGCGGGAACCATCACCAAGCGCCATTCCGCCACACGCCTGCAATTCGCCCGCTTTGGCGGGGCCTGCCCGCTGTGGAACGTTCACCGCGCCTTTGAAACGCCGGGGCACTTTTTACGGCAGCTGGCCGAAACCCCGGATGGTGTTCGCTATATCTCTTTGGCGCGGGATGTGTCGAAATCGGGTGGCTCGTTCGGAAGCCCGGTGCGTCGCTATGCAATTGCACTGGGGTGCGAGGTGCGCCATGCCGAGGCGCTGGTCTATGCCGACAATCTGGACACCAACAACGCCAGCGCCTACGAACCGATTGGTATTTCCTGCCGGATTTGCGAACGCAAAACCTGCCACCAACGCTCCGTCCCGCCGCTGGAACGACGCCTGACCATCGATGCGCATACGCGCGGCACCCTGCCCTACGAAGTCACCTGATCCGGAAGGGTTGCAGGGCCGCATTTTCTGCGGCCCTATCGCGGCTCACTGCATATCAGGCTTTGGACAGAATGGCCCAGATCTCATCCTTGAGTGCCGCGCGCTTTTTCCGAAGCTCAACCTCGGCCAGTTCCTCCATGGGCTCAACATTGGTTTCGGCCCGATGAACGGTGCGATTGATTTCATGATACTCGTCAGCCAGCCGGGAAAAATGGGCATCCGATTGCTTGAGCTGGCTCATCAGTTCAGCCTTGTCCGGAAACTCTTCAGCCAGTTCATGCGGGGTGTGGGACATCTGTGTTCGCTCCTGATCTGTGTGTTGCAGTCAATTCGTAAATACGATGCGCCCAACACGCTTTGACCGGGATCAAAATAAAGCAGATTTTGCACAGTTTTCAGCATATTCGGCACACACATTGACAACATGTGATCGGGCCCGCACGTCCGCAACCTCCCACAGTTCGGCAACAATGAATCGGACCTTTCCAACTGGAAAGGCCCGCTGAGAGTGCCGACTGACCTGAATGCGTTTATCAGGTGTTTATTAAGTTCGGTTAACGCTGTGCCGTCGCCCATTCAGGATGGATCCAGGGGCGATCATTCGCCTTCGAAAGCGGATCTTTTCCAAGCAGATGATCCGAGACCTTTTCACCCACCATGATCGATGGCGCATTCAGGTTGCCGTTGGTGATCTGCGGAAAGATCGAACTGTCGGCAACGCGCAACCCGTCAACACCGATCACCCGGCCTTGCGGATCGACAACAGCGTCTTTGTCATCGGCACGGCCCATCCGGCAAGTACCGCAGGGATGATAGGCGCTTTCGGCGTGTTCCGCGATAAACCCGTTTAGCTCCTCGTCCGACTGCACGGACGCGCCCGGCTGAATTTCCTTGCCCACATAGGGTTTGAATGCGTCCTGCCCGAAAATCTCGCGCGTCAGCCGGATGCAGGTGCGGAAATCCTCCCAGTCCTGTTCGTGGCTCATGTAGTTGAACCGAATGATGGGCGCATCCTCGGCCCGCGCCGAACGCAATGTGACAGCCCCGCGTGACGGCGACCGCATCGGCCCGACATGCGCCTGAAAACCGTGCCCCTCAGCCGCTGCCTGCCCATCATAGCGCACCGCAATGGGTAGGAAATGGTACTGGATGTCCGGGTACTCGACACCGGGTTTCGATCTGATGAAAGCCGCGCTTTCAAACTGGTTCGAAGCACCAAGGCCGGTCTTGGTGAACAACCATTGCGCCCCGATCAACCCCTTGCTGATCAGGTTCCAGTGTTTGTAAAGCGTGATCGGCTGTACCGAAGCCTGCTGAATATAGAGCTCCAGATGGTCCTGCAGGTTCGCACCAACACCTGGGCGATCGGCCACAACCTGAATACCGTGCTCCGCCAGATGTGCTGCCGGACCTATGCCCGAAAGCATCAGCAGCTTGGGCGAGTTGATCGACGAGGCCGCCAGCACCACCTCGCGACGGGCGCGGATGATCTCTTTCTTACCGCCGCGCACCAGTTCGACCCCCGTCGCACGGCCATTTTCCATGATCACGCGCGAAGCGAGTCCACGGACAATATCGCAGTTGTCGCGCTTGAGCGCCGGCTTCAGATAAGCGTTCGCCGCAGACCAGCGCCGTCCTTTCCAGACGGTCTGCTCCATCGGGCCAAAGCCTTCCTGCTTTTCACCGTTGTAGTCGCCGGTAACTTCGTACCCTGCCTGCTGACCCGCATCGACAAAAGCCTTGAACAGCGGGTTCGCACGCGGCCCGCGCGAAACATGCAGCGGACCATCCGTCCCGCGCCAAGTGGGATCGCCACCATGGCCGCCATCGTGCCATGTCTCCATACGCTTGTAGTAGGGCAGCACGTCGGCATAGGACCAGCCGTCTGCCCCCATATCGGCCCAGGTGTCGAAATCCCGCGCGTGGCCACGCACATAAACCATACCGTTGATCGAAGACGACCCGCCGATCACCTTACCGCGCGGACAGGCCAGACGGCGGTTGTTCAGATGCTGCTCAGGCTCGGACTGGTAGCCCCAGTCATAGCGCGACATGTTCATCGGATAGCTGAGCGCCGCAGGCATCTGGATGAACGGTCCGGCATCTGTGCCGCCATGTTCGATCACCAGCACCGAGGCCCCTGCCTCGCTCAGTCGATAAGCCATCGCGCAACCGGCGGATCCTGCACCGACGATGACAAAATCTGCTTCCATATTCGGGTCTCCTGTGCCCACCGGGTCAAGATTTTTCGTCGAAAAATCTCACTCTCTCCGATGGGGAAATTTGCAATATTGTGAAGAGGTTATTCGCCGCGCGGATATCGCTGGCTTTCCTCGACGGTATTCAGGTCCATGTGATTGCGCATGTAGCGTTCGGATGCTTTCTGCAGCGGCTGATAATCCCAGGGGTAGTAGCCGCCCTGCCGCAGCGCCTCATACACCACCCAGCGCCGGGCCTGGCTAGCACGCACATCCGCATCGAAGCGATCCAAATCCCAGCGTGCCTCGGATTTTGCCTGCAGGGTTTGCAGTGTTCCGGCATGTTCGGGCTTGTCGGCAAGATTGTCCAACTCGTTGGGGTCCGCGTCCAGATCGAACAATTGATCAGGGTCCAGCGCGCAACGGTTGTATTTCCATTTTCCATAACGCAGTGAAACCAGCGGCGCATATGAAGCCTCGGCCGCATATTCCATCGCCACCGGCTCTGAACGCTCTGCCCCGTTGGCCAACGGCACCAGATCGTGACCATCGGTCCAGGGTGCGATTTCGGCCATATCGACCCCTGCCAGCACCCCAAGCGTCGGCGTGACGTCAATTGTCGAAACCGGGGTGTCGATCCGACCGGCTGGCATGTCCGGAGCAGAAATCATCAGCGGCACTCGTGCCGAACCTTCGTAGAAGTTCATCTTGAACCAAAGGCCCCGCTCGCCCAGCATATCGCCGTGATCCGAGACGAACATGATGATTGCGTCCTGACGGGTCGTCTCCAGCACCTCCAATATCTCGCCGATCTTGTCATCAAGATATGAGATATTGGCAAAATATGCGCGGCGCGATTTGCGGATATCTTCTTCGGTGATGTCAAAGCTGCGCCAGTCGTTGGCGTCAAAAATACGTTTGGAATGCGGGTCCTGGTTGTCATAGCCCAGATCCGAAACCTCAGGCAGCAGGTGTTCGCAATCCTCGTATAGGTCCCAGTACTTTCGGCGCGCCACATAAGGATCATGCGGGTGCGTGAAGCTGACGGTCACACACCACGGACGCTCATCCTTGCCGCGGGCAAGATCATAGAGCTTAGCCTTAGCGTAGTAGACAACCTCGTCATCATACTCCATCTGGTTCGAAATTTCGGCAATGCCCGCCCCGGTGACCGAACCCATGTTGTGATACCACCAGTCGATCCGTTCACCCGGCTTGCGGTAATCAGGCGTCCAACCGAAGTCAGCCGGATAGATGTCGGTCGTCAGTCGATCCTCGAACCCGTGCAACTGATCCGGGCCAACGAAATGCATTTTACCGCTGAGACAGGTGTAATACCCCGCGCGACGCAGATGGTGGGCATAGGTGGGTACATCGCTGCGAAACTCGGCGGCATTGTCATAGACGCCGGTACGTGACGGCAACTGCCCCGACATAAAGCTCGCCCGCCCCGGCGCGCACAGCGGCGAGGCCGTGTAGGCGTTGGCAAATCGTGTCGAACGTTCCGCCAGCTTTTTCAGGTTCGGCGCATGAAGCCATTCGGCGGGACCATCGGGAAAGAGGGTTCCGTTGAGCTGATCCACCATCAGGATCAGAATGTTCGGTTTTGTCATTTTCCGGCCTCGATGAGAGTGTTGAGGACACGCAGGGCGTGGTTAACGGCCAATTCCGGCCTCTCCGGTGCGCTGAGCGCAGCCCGGATATAAAGCCCGTCGATCAGGGCGATCATGTTTTCAGCCCCTTCAACAGGATCATCCAGCAAAGGGCGCAAGGCATGGGTCAGGTTCGACCGGATGCGCGCCTGATAAACCTGCCACAGCCGCAGCGCGTCATCATTGGTCTGCGCCAGTACATAAAAGGTCATCCACGCGGCAATGACGTCCGGAGTGAAACAGGACGGCGCGAAACAGGCGCGAATGATCGCTTGTGCGCGCGCGGATGGTTCTGCGGCATTCAGTTCTGTCCGCGCCTCTTGCCCGAAATCGCTGAGGATACGTCGCATGGCCGCAAGGAAAATCTGATCCTTGCCTCCAAAATAGTGGTGCGCCAACGCACTGGACATCCCCGCCCGCTTGGCGATCTGGCTGACTGTCACGTCGAGGGATTTTTTCACGCCAAGTTCCGCAATCGTCGCCTTGACGATCGCGTCGCGCCGTATCGGCTCCATCCCGAGTTTCGGCATGTTTGGCTCCTCAACACAACATTTGCAATTAAACGCTATGTCGATTTTATTGACTCGTCAATCAATAACGCATTCGGCCCATCCGAAACCTCGTCAGAGTTTGGGCGCAATGCTTGGTGGAGTCACTTCGCGTCGGTTCAACACGGCTTCGCGCCAGGTGATGAAACTGACCGCTGCAAGAATGAGTGTACCACCGGAAACCACCCAGATATCCACCTGTTCGTGAAAGACAAGTGCGCCAAGCAGGGTCGCCCAGATCAGCTGCAGGAACGTAACCGGCTGGGTCACTGCCACCGGCGCGGCCTGCAGTGCGAGCGTCATGAAATAGTGCCCTGCCGTGGCAAAACTGGCCACAAGAAACAGCACGCCGATATCACGCAGGCTGGGCGGCGACCAAACCGCGACGGCAAAGGGAATCAGCATTATGGTCACCCAGATGGACAGCTGTGCAACGACTACCGATGGCCTGATATCTTCTACCATGACCTTGGCCAGTAGGTACGACCCACCCAGCATCAGCGAGGTTCCAAGCATTGCAAGATGGCCTGCTGATACTTCACGAAACCCAGGTCGGAGGATGATGGCCATCCCGACAAGAGCAACCACAACGGCGGCAATGCGGCGTGCGGCCAGTTTCTCTCCTAAAAACAAAGCTGCGCCGACGGTCACGTATACCGGGGTCAGATAATTCATCGCCGTGACCTCAGCCAATGGGATCTGTGTCATGGCAAAGAACCACAACATAACCCCTACCGCGTGCACGGCCCCACGCACCCCGAACATCGTAATGTGGCGGCGCGTCAGGCGGGTCGACAGAATCGCGCGCATGGCGGGAAGCAAAAAGACCAAACCCAACACATAGCGCAGAAATGCAGCCTGAATCGGGTCCATGCTGGTTCCCATGGACTTGACCAGAGCCGTCATTAATACAAACGAAAACCCGGCGGCGAACATCCAGAATATTCCGGCTAACGGGCGGGACTGTGTGGCGGCGATTGTCATGACGCTGGTTGAACACCCAATTGCCCGCCGGGACAACCCTTCACATCGCAACAAGTTTCAATGCGATACCCAGCATGACTATTCCGATCAGCACATCAAGAACCTGCCACGCGCGCGGGCGGGTGAAAAACGGGGCCAGCAATCGGGCGCCATATCCCAGTGAGAAAAAGAAGGTGAAACTGGCGGTGACGGCCCCCAGCGCAAAGGCAAACCTGTCATCGTACTGCGCAGAGATCGAGCCGATAAGGACAACGGTATCCAGATAGACGTGCGGATTAAGCCAGGTGAATGCCAGAACCATAAGCAATGCAGTCTTCAGGCTGGTTTTCTGCCCTTTTTCGGCATCCATGGCCGCGCCGCCCTTCCACGCGGAATCCAGACTGCGGAACCCATACCAGATCAGAAATATCGCTCCGCCATATCTCATGACCGGCTCGAATTGAGGGATGGCCTGCGCCAAAGCCCCAAACCCCGCAACACCCGCTGCGATCAGGATGGCGTCTGACACCGCGCAAGTCAGGCACAGTGCAAAAACATGCTCGCGCCGTAATCCCTGTCGAAGGACAAACGCATTTTGCGCACCGATCGCCAGAATCAGGCTGAACCCAAGGGCGAAACCCGGAATGAACGTAGCTGACATGTGGCCTCCGACTGATTGCCCGAGTTGACTATTGGGTGCACGTGGATTTATCCAGTTAATTATCCTAAGCCAAATTAAGCTGAGCTAATGTTGTTCGACCCCAATCATCTGGCCACCCTGTCGGCGATTCTGCGGCTGGGCAGCTTTGATGCCGCTGCCGCCGATCTGGCCGTCACCCCTTCGGCCATTTCACAGCGCATCAAAGCCCTGGAAGACCATGTGGGAACCTCCCTCATTCATCGCGGGCCACCCTGCACCGGTACGGCGGCGGGCCTGCGGATTGCAAAACACGCCGAGGACATTGGCCTGCTGGAGGCTCAACTCAGCCGCGAACTTGCGCTGGAGAACGGATCGGGTTCAGCGCGTGTCAAAGTTGCCGTTCCCGCCGATAGCCTTGCCACCTGGTTTGTCACTGCCATGGCAGCGGTCCCGGACCTGCTGTTCGATCTGGTCATCGACGATCAGGACCATTCAGCCGACTGGCTGAGACGCGGCGAGGTCAGCGCGGCAGTCACTGTTGGCGGCCAGCCCGTCACCGGGTGCGACGCGGTTCCGCTGGGCACGCTGAGGTATCTTGCCACCTGCAATCCCGCCTTTGCCCGCCAATGGTTTCGGGAAGGCGTAACCGTTGACACGCTGTCAATTGCGCCCTGCATGACGTTCAATCGCAAGGACAATCTGCAAAAGACCTGGCTTGCAAAAAACTTTGACGCGCGCATCTCTCCGCCCTCCCATTTCCTGCCTTCGACACATGCTTTTGTCGATGCCGCCTGTGCCGGGCTGGGATGGGGCATGAACCCTGAATCTCTGGTGCGGCAAGCCATACAGGACAACAGCTTGCAGGTTCTGTTGCCCGACACGCCGCTGGACGTTCCGCTGACGTGGCAAGTTGGCCGCATCATGGCGACAGCACTTGCACCTTTGACGAAGGCCGTCAAAAGTGCCTCAGCCAAGGACCTGATCCGCGCGTAACCCGATTGGATCAGACAAGAACAAACCGGAGTATTGCAATGTTCACCCGCGACGCGCTCAACTATGACCCGATACCGCTTCCGGATCACAATGACCTGCCGGACGCAGAAATGATTGCCGAAGCGCGTGCCTTTTATGATGTCATGCGCAAACGGCACACGGTCAGGGATTATTCATCCCGCGACGTCCCGCGCGAGGTGATTGAAACCTGCATTCGTACTGCCGGAACTGCCCCGTCAGGTGCAAATCATCAACCCTGGCATTTCGCCGCCATCTCGGATCAGGCTTTGAAACAGCGAATTCGCGAGGAAGCCGAGGAAGAAGAGCAGCGGTTTTATGAGGGTGGTGCCGGTGACGAATGGATCAAGGCGTTGGAACCGATCGGCACCAATGCGGTCAAGGAACACCTGACCGTCGCCCCGTGGCTGATCGTCGTTTTCGCCCAGCGTTGGGGGCAGTTCGACGACGGAACCCGTTACAAGAACTATTACGTTCCGGAAAGCGTGAACATCGCCACCGGTTTTTTGCTGGCGGCCCTGCATCACGCAGGCCTTTGCACGCTGACCCACACGCCGAACCCGATGCGTTTTCTGAACGCGGCACTGGACCGACCGGCCTCGGAAAAGCCCACGATGATCATTGCGGTCGGGCATCCTGCCGACAATGCCACGGTGCCGTCAGTCGCTAAGCTGAAGAAGCCTCTGGAGGAGATTTCGTCGTTCTTCTGATCAAGGGCATGATCGATAAATTTCTGCGAACGGCCCAAAGCCCCTAGCGGGCAGCTTCCTTGTGTTTCGGGTGCGGTGCTACGAAACGGCTGCAGGCATAGGCCGCAAAAACACTTGCGGCCACGATGAAAACGATGGCCCAAACCACTTCCTGACTGTGGGCAACTGCAGCCAGCCCGGCGCCCACGATCACGGCGGTCAGCCTGGATACGCTTTTGATCACGGCAGATGCTTTGATGCGCTGATCCTCTGGCGCGATGTCCATAAAGTACAGCTTGCGCGCACCGCCAGTGCCGGTCACAGCAATGGTGGCCACAAAAAGGGCAATCGAATGCGCCCGCACATCGTGGTCAAGCCCGCCAAAATGCATCAGGATCAAGGCCAGTCCTGTCCCCGCCACCAGCAGTGACCCGGTGATCATCACCACCTGGTGGGATTTCATATTCACAACGTGCCACAACGGCGCGGCCACCAGATATCCGGCAGCAGACGAAATGATCAGCGCTGTCATCCCTCTCGCTGAGCTATGATGCGATTCAGCCGCGATCAGGGCAAAGAACGGAACGGCAAGGGCGACCACCACCAGCGGCAAGCGCATCGCAAGGTATTTGCGAAACCAGCTTTCACCAAACAGCGTCCGCGCATCCGACAGAAACGATGTGACTGTCGTCCTTGGTGATCTGGGAGTTTCGACTTTTTCAGAACTGGCACCCGCCAGCTCCCGAACCGCCATCACAAAAACAGCCGACACAAGGAAACAAGCCGTGGCAATAGCGACCACGGCGGAATGACGTTGAAACGGCGGCTGGCCTTTGGTGATTTCATGCACCACCAGTGTCAGGGCAATCGCCCCCACACCGCCAAGCCCAAGTTGCAGGTAGTGCTGCCAGATTCGCGCGTTGGAATTGAGGTGGTTGCTAAGGAAATCCACCAGCATCAGCCCCTGAATTTCTTCAATCAGACCGATCATGAAGAACGCGGCAACGAAAGCGATGGCCACCAAGATCATGTTGCCCGTCGCGGCGACAATCACTGCCAGCAGAAGACATGCGCCGATTGCAATCTCGCACATCGCCAAGGCGCGCTTTTTCTCGGATTTCGCGGCGATTGCGTCAGCCAGAAATACATCCCCGATCATGCTGCCCAGCTTGCGGATCGAAACCAGTGCGCCGGCCAGTATCATCGGCAGTTCAAGCGATACCGCAAGAAACGGCATGACGACCGATGGGCTGCCCATTGTCCAGGCGACCTGTGACAGAATGCTTTGACTTGTCAAAGCGGACATGTTGCGTCGCTCGAACTTTCTGGGCGCGGAGGCCATCAACCAACCAACCAGTTGCGCTTACTTTTTGCCACCAAATCAACCCTCTCGAAATACCTGAACCTACCCACAAGGTACAAAGTTCGAACCATTCGGCCAAGAAATGAAAAAGCCCGGCGATTTGCCGGGCTTTCTGCAAAACAGTTTCTGGTCGCTTCAGAGCTGTGCCATGACCTCGTCAGATGCTTCGAAATTGGTCGTCACACGCTGAACGTCGTCGTCATCTTCCAGTGCATCAACCAGCTTCATCAGCCGTTGCATGTCTTCCAGACCCAGCTCGGTGGTCGTAGTGGGTTTCCAGACCAGTTTGGTTGACTCTGATTCACCAAGGGCGGCCTCAAGCGCGCCGGATACGTCGTTCAGATCGGTATCCGCACACCAGATGACGTGACCATCTTCCGAGCTTTCTACATCTTCGGCACCGGCTTCGATGGCCGCTTCAAAGATAGCGTCGGAATCGCCAGCGGTTGCAGGGAAAACGACCTCTCCCTTGCGTTCGAACATGAATCCGACCGATCCGGTCTCGCCCAGATTGCCGCCGTTCTTGGAAAAGGTCGAGCGCACGGTCGAGGCTGTCCGGTTGCGGTTGTCGGTCATCGTCTCAACGATTACCGCTACGCCGTTGGGGCCATAGCCCTCGTACCGGATTTCTTCGTAGTCATCGCCTTCACCGGCAACGGATTTCTTGATCGCCCGGTCGATCACGTCCTTGGGGACCGAGTTCGACTTGGCCTCTTTCACCGCCAGACGCAGACGCGGGTTCTTTTCGGGATCGGGGTCACCCATCTTGGCGGCGACGGTGATCTCTTTCGACAATTTGGAAAACAGTTTGGACCGCGCGGCGTCCTGACGCCCCTTGCGGTGCTGGATGTTGGCCCATTTGGAATGGCCGGCCATGTTGCGTCCTCGTGATGATTGCGTGTTTCGGCGCTCATATAGACGTTTGCGGGGCCGGGGATCAAGAGATCGGCTTGCCGTGACAGGTCCGGTGGCTATGGTGGGCGCATGACGACAGATCAGATCATATTGTTTACGCTGTTTCTTTCCGTTTTTGCGCTGCTGCTGTGGGGGCGCTTTCGATACGATCTTGTGGCATTTACCGCCCTGATGATTGGTGTGGTGCTGGGGGTCGTCCCGGTGGACGATGCCTTTGCCGGGTTTGGCCACCCCGCAACCATTGTGGTCGCTCTGGTTCTGGTGGTTTCGGCCGGGCTGGTGCGTTCGGGCGCTGTTTTCATGATCACCCGGACGCTTGTCGATGCCTCACGCGGGCTGGGCGCCCATATTGCACTGATGGGTGGCATCGGGGCGGTCCTGTCGGCCTTTATGAACAATGTCGCCGCTTTGGCGCTGCTGATGCCGGTCGATATCCAGACCGCTCGCAAGGCTGGCCGCGCGGCAGGGCTGACCCTCATGCCGTTGAGTTTCGCAACCATCCTTGGCGGCATGGCAACCCTGATCGGCACGCCGCCAAACATCATCATCGCATCCATACGGGGCGAGGCACTGGGTGAGCCGTACCACATGTTCGATTTCGCCCCGGTCGGCGGTTTGGCGGCAATCGCGGGTTTGGTTTTTGTTGCCCTGATCGGCTGGCGCCTGATCCCGGATCGGGGTGCGCAGGCCGACACGTCCGAGGCCCTTGCGGAATATATCGCGGAACTGACGATTCCGGCCGAGTCCGCACAGATCGGCAAGCGCGTGGCCGAGCTGGATGAGACCGCTGAAAAGACAGACGTCGCGATCATTGGCCTGATCCGCGATGGAAAACGCCGGTATGGCCGCGCCGCCAATGCGATCCTGCGTGAAGGGGACGCCTTGGTGTTGGAAGCGACGCCCGAGGCACTGGATGAGTTCCGATCTGCGCTCAAACTGGATTTTTCGGATACAAGACGGCAGGAATTACTCACAGCCGCAGGTGACGGGCTTGAGGTTATCGAGGTCGTCGTCCCGGAAAGCGCCCGCATCACGGGCCGGACAGCACAGGCGCTGGGACTGTCATGGCGGCAAAGCACGGTGCTGATGGGCATCTCGCGTCAGGGCCGCCGCATCACCAATCAGGTTCGCAAGACCGAGGTCGAGCCGGGTGACATCCTGCTGCTGCTCTGCCCGCGCGACCGAGGACCGGATGTGACCGAATGGCTGGGCTGCCTGCCCCTGGCCGAGCGTGGGCTGGCCGTGACCGCCAATGACAAGGCGTGGCTGGCCATCGGACTGTTTGCGGCCGCCGTTCTGGCCGCCAGCATCGGTCTGATCTATCTGCCGATTGCGCTGGGACTGGTGGTGATCGGGTACGTCCTGACCAAAATCCTGCCAATTGCCCAGATTTATGATCAGATCGAATGGCCCGTAGTGGTCTTGCTGGGCTCGATGATCCCTCTTGGCACAGCGCTGGAAACCTCAGGTGGCACCGAACTGATCGCGGGTGCTTTGGTGTCGCTGACGGCCGGACTTCCGGCGTGGGCGATCCTGACCGTCCTGATGATCGTAACGATGACCTTGTCAGATGTGCTGAACAACACCGCCACCACCATTGTCGCAGCCCCGGTCGGCATCCAGATGGCCCGCACATTGGAGGTTTCGCCCGATCCCTTCCTTATGGCCGTGGCGGTTGCAGCCTCGGCGGCGTTCCTGACCCCAATCGGTCACAAGAACAACACGCTGATCCTTGGCCCCGGCGGCTATCAGTTCGGCGATTACTGGCGCATGGGGCTGCCGCTGGAAATTCTCATCGTCGCGGTTTCGATCCCGGCCATTCTGCTGTTCTGGCCGCTGTGACCCGCGCCATGTTGCCAAACCCCTGCGCCGCAGGATAAGGGCAGGCCATGAAACGCTTTCTGATCCTGCAGCTTCGCCCGGAAACGGATGCCGCCGACGCCGAGTTCGTGTCCATTTTGGACAAATGCGGATTGTCACCAGACCGTGTGCATCGCATCCGTCTGGATTGCGAGGATCTGCCTGATGGCCTGAATGTCACCGACTACGCTGGCGTGATCGTTGGCGGCGGTCCCGGATGCGTCAGTGACGATCCAGAGAAAAAGTCACCGTTGGATACCCGGATCGAAAATGCGATCATGGGCCTTATGCCACAGATAACGCAGGCCGATCATCCGTTCATGGGATGCTGCTACGGTTTGGGCATTCTGGCAGCACATCTGGACGGCGAAGTCAGCAAAGCACGATACAGCGAACCGGTAGGTCCTTCGACTTGCCACCTGACAGAGGACGCGGCATCAGACCCGCTGACCGACGGGTTGCAACCAGTATTCGAAGCCTTTGTCGGCCACAAAGAAGCCGTGCAGGCCCTGCCCGAAGGTTGCATCCATCTGATTTCCTCTGAGCCTTGTCCGTTCCAGATGATCCGCTGGGGGCAAAACGTCTATGCCACCCAGTTTCATCCCGAGGCGGATGCCCGGGATTTTGAGCAGCGTATCAATATCTACAAGGATCACGGCTATTTCCCACCCGAGGATGCACAAGACCTGATTGACGCGTGCCATTCGGCTGACGTCACCCAACCCGGCGAAATTCTGCGGCGGTTTGCCGAACGCTATGGGTGACCTAACGGCGCTGTTGCCTGATCCCGACCCCCTCGCCTAATCTGACCGGAAACGACTTTGGGAGGGGTTGTTTTTGGACTTTCTGATCAATGTGGGCCTGCCCCTGTCGCTGGCCATCATCATGCTGTCTCTGGGCGTCGGTCTGGAGGCAGGCGATTTTCGCCGCGTTCTGACCCGACGCTATCCTTTTGCCATCGGCGCACTCAGTCAGGTCGCCCTGTTGCCTGTTGTGGCGTTTGCTGTCGTAAAGCTGTTTGCGCTGCCGCCTGAAATCGCCGTCGGCTTCATGCTGCTCAGTTTTTGCCCGGGTGGTGTGACCAGCAACATCCTGTCGAAACTGGCAAAGGGTGATGTGGCGTTGTCAGTCAGCCTGACCGCCGTCATCAGCCTGTTGTCGATGGTGACGGTTCCCTTTCTGGCCTCTTGGTCGATCAATCATTTCATGGGCGAGCAGGCACCAGAGGTTTCAATCAGCGGACTGGCCTTTGCAATGTTCCTGATCACCACTCTGCCCGTGGCAATCGGCGTCAGCCTTCGGCATTTCGCCAGAGATTTCGCCCTGAGGATCGACGGGCCGCTTTCAAAACTGGCCACGGCCCTTTTCGTCCTCATCGTGATCGCAGCCCTTGCCGGGAACTGGCAGCTGTTTGTCGACAACCTGGGCGTCATGGGGGCCGGGTTGATCACACTCAATGTCGCTCTGCTTTTGATAGGTCTGGCGATTTCACGCGCCGCAAACCTGTCGTGGAACGAGAGCAAGACAATCTCAATCGAAACCGGAATCCAGAACTCTGCGCTTGGCATTACGCTGGGCGCACTGATCACCGGAACAACAACCGGGTTCAGCCCACTGGCCCTGCCCTCGGCCGTTTACGGCATCACCATGTATGCCGTGGCCATCCCATTCCTCATCTGGTTCCGTAACCGCTGAAAGGACGCCTCATGACCGCAAATACAGCAGATGCGATCGTTGTCGGAGGTGGCCTGGCGGGCCTTGCAGCGGCGGCGGAACTGGGCGATAGGGGCAAAAAGGTGATCCTGCTGGATCAGGAGCCCGCGCATTTTCTGGGCGGGCAGGCCTTTTGGAGCCTAGGTGGACTGTTCATGGTGGACACGCCCGAACAGCGCCGCATGGGTATTCATGACAGTCAGGAACTTGCCCTGCGCGACTGGATGGGCAGCGCACAGTTCGACCGGGATGAGGACAATTGGCCCCGAAAATGGGCCGAGGCCTATGTCGAGTTCGCCGCCGGAGAAATGCGACCATGGCTGCACGGGATGGGGCTGCGCTGGTTCCCGGTAGTGGGCTGGGCCGAACGTGGCGGCTCTTATGCCAATGGTCACGGCAATTCGGTCCCGCGATTTCACATTACATGGGGTACAGGGCCTGGCGTACTGGAACATTTCATCCGCCGGGTGCGTGAACATGTCAGTGCCGGTCTGATTGAGATGAAGTTCCGGCATCAAACCAGTCACATCATTATGCAAAACGGAACAGCCAAGGGTGTTTCCGGCGAAGTGCTGGCTGACGACACAGCGCAGCGTGGCGAGAAAACAAATCGTGACGAGGTGGGTGAATTCGAGGTCTATGCCCCTTCGATCATCGTCACGTCAGGTGGTATTGGCGGGAATTTCGAACTGGTCCGAAAAAGCTGGCCTCGTGATCGCCTGGGTGAGCCGCCCAAGGATATGGTCGCCGGTGTGCCATTCCATGTCGATGGAAGAATGATTGCCATCAGCGAAAAAGCAGGCGGCCATGTCATCAATGGCGATCGCATGTGGCATTACACCGAAGGCGTGCGCAACTGGGACCCGATTTGGCCCGCGCACGGCATTCGAATTCTGCCCGGCCCCAGTTCCATGTGGTTTGACGCGCGCGGCAACCGTCTGAACCCTCCGTGCCTGCCGGGCTTTGACACCCTGACAACCCTGCGGGAAATTCTGAAGACAGGCTATGAATACAGCTGGTTCGTTCTGACCCAGAAGGTGATCAAGAAGGAATTCGCCCTGTCAGGGTCAGAGCAAAACCCCGACTTCACTTCGGGAAGCTGGAAGGAGGTCATCCGGCAGCGCATCCTCTCGGGCGCAAAGGCAACGGGACCGGTCGAGGCCTTCAAGGAAAAGGGTGAGGATTTTGTCGTGGCCAACACGCTGACAGAACTGGTCAGCGGCATGAACCAACTGGGCGGCGGTCTTATCGATGAAGCCCATTTGCGTGCACAGATCGAGGCACGCGATTCCCAGATCGACAATCCGTTTTCGAAGGACGCCCAGATCATGGCTATTCTTGCCGCCCGCAACTACCGCGGGGATCGCCTGATCCGCACCGCCAAGCCGCACAAGTTTCTCGATCCGGCCAACGGTCCCCTGATCGCGGTCAAGCTGCATGTGCTGACCCGCAAGACACTGGGCGGGTTGCAGACCAATCTGGACAGTCAGATGATCGGCGCAGATGGCCAGATTGTGCCGGGCCTGTTCGCCGCAGGTGAAGTGGCAGGGTTCGGCGGCGGCGGGTATCACGGTTACAACGCCCTGGAGGGCACCTTTCTTGGCGGATGCATCTTTTCCGGTCGCAACGCAGGTAGATCGCGGGCCGTTGCCTGACCGACCTGCCCTTATTGCGCCAGTCTGAAACGCAGGACGGTATCGCCCGCAGCGTCCGTCAGGATCAGTTCATTCCCCGCTCGCGTAAAGGTAACCACGCGCTGCAATGCCTTGAAGAACTGACGCTCGATCTCGTCATAAGGCGGGGGGCAGGCCATCAGGGTCGCCGCCATGTTGTCGGGAAAATTGATGGCATTGCCGGAAATCTCGGCCTTGCCTGAAAAGCGATTGCACCCTCCGCTGCCGCCAAAAGCGCCGTCCTGACCAAAGGAAATCTCTGGCGGCTTGTCGGTATCAGGTGCCTCACCACCCCATTCTGTGGCGATCCATTTGGTATTCTCAAGCATCGCCTGCCCCTGATTGCTGACCTGAACAAGAACCAGATCGGCCTGATTTCCGGCACCATCCGTCAACACCGGATAGGCGGTGTCCGTGGTGAACAGCAGCTTTCGCCCGTCATAGATTGACCCTCTGACGACATACCGCATCCCATCCCGTACCAGAGCATCGTCATAGGTCAGCTGATAGGCGGCAGGCACCGCGCTCAGCGAATACCGCTGTGCGGACAGTGTAACCGCAGGCGCGTCGGCAAGGGACACGTCCTGAAGTTCGACGACCAAGGTGGCGTCTGGTGGCAGGGCAATACGTTCGCGATAGGTTGCCGACCCTTGCACGGTTCCTGCGACTGCACCATCCTGGCCTGCAACTGCGATCAGTAGACCAGCCAAAGCGGCAACGCCCAATGCGGATTTACGCATGTCAAACTCACCCTTTCAGATCCTGTTACCAGACAAGATCGTAAGAAAGTTTGAATTTTCAAGCTGTTCGACCAGCCGTCGGCGGTAATGCGCCGCTGGTCAAAGCGGCCAGATCAACGGGATCAGCAGTGATGCAAGCAGGCCGACTGTCAGATTGAGTGGGATACCCACCTTCATAAAATCCATGAATCTGTACCCGCCGGGGCCATATACCAGCATGTTGGTCTGGTATCCGATAGGTGTCGCGAATGAGGCCGATGCCGCCAGCATAACCGCAACCACAAGCGGGCGCGGATCGACCCCAACCGCCTGCGCCAGCCCGATGGCAATCGGGGTGACAACAACGGCAACCGCGTTATTCGACACCAGCTCCGTCAGTACGGAGGTCAGCAGGTACACAGCCCAGACAATCAGGAAGGGCGGCAGCATACCAAGCGACGGGGCGATAGCGTTGATGATCAATTCGACCGCACCCGAGCTTTCCAGCGCGGCCCCGATGGCCAGCATTGCAAAAATCAGGGCCAGCAGTCGACCCTCGACAAAGGAAAACGCCTCATCCGCATCAATACAGCGGGTCGCCAGCACAACGGCCACGGCAATGATCGAAAGCATCAGAATTGGTGCCACACCCAAGGCGGCCAACAGAACAATTCCGATCAGCGACGCAATGGCAATCGGCGCATGGCTGCGCCTGTATGCCCGCCCCGAAGGCTGTGCGACTTCGACCATATCCATATCGGCGGCCAGTTTCTGAATATCGGCAGGAGATCCCTCCAGCAGCAGCGTGTCGCCCACCCGGACCACCAACTCGTCCAGTTGCCGACCGATGTTCTGATTACGCCGATGCACGGCCAGAACATACACGCCATAGCGGCGGCGCAACCTCATCGCACCCAATGTTCGGCCGATCATGCGGCAGCCCGGCGTTATCAGCACCTCGACGGTTTTGGTTTCCACGGCGGACACTTGGTCAACACGCTTGAGTTCCGGGTTGCTCTGAAGGCTCAGAAGTTCGGTCATCTGGGTCCGCAGAACGACACGGTCGCCGACCCGCAGCGCTACCCCCTTCAGGTTACGACGCAGGGATTCGTCGCCGCGGATCACATCGATCAGACGAACACCCTGGCGTTTGAACAACTGCACCCCCGTAACCTCGCGCCCGATCAGGTTGCTGTCGGGGGGGATGACGGCCTCGGTAAAGAACTTCATCTTCGACCGGTCGCTGAGCATGCTTGCCATACTATCCCGCTCAGGCAGAAGATGCGGCGCGATGAACCGCAGATAAACCATGCCATAGATCACCACGGCTATCCCAAGCGGGGTGACCTCAAAGATCGAAAAGGCAGGCAAACCCTGTGCCCGTGCCACACCATCGACCAGCAGGTTGGTTGACGTACCAATCAGGGTCAGTGTTCCGCCCAATATCGCCGCATAGCTGAGCGGGATCAGAAGCTTTGAGGCTGGCAGGTTTAACGTGCGGGCGATTTGCACGAAAACCGGAATCATAACAACGACCACAGGAGTATTCGAAACCACAGCAGACGCGATGATAACAAAACCCATCAGCAGCCCGATTGCGATCCTTGGATTGACCTGCGCCTGCTTCTGGGCAATCGACGTAAAAGCGTCCAGCGCGCCCGTTCTGACCAACGCCCCCATGATGATGAACATGGCAGCGATCGTCCAGGGAGCCGGGTTTGAAAGAACGACCAGCGCATTCTGATAGGGCAAAATACCGGTCATCATCATCAATGCGACACCCGAGATGGCCACAACCTCGGTCGGATAGGTTTCGCGCATGAACATTACGAACATGCCCCCGACAATGCACAGCGCCAATATCGCGCTGCCAGTATCTGTCAATTGAAGGAAGTCCATTCGTGGTATTCTGTCCGAACCCTGTTCTGGCCCAAGCGCCCTGCAGCCAGTTTCACGTATTGCGCGGCTGCGGGCAAGCCTCAGCTTACTTTAGCTTTGCCAAAGTTAGTGTTTTCACGGCCCGGCTTGCTCGAGCCGCCCGCCGACGCGAACCATCCGCACCTTCGTCGCCTGACCACTTCTGTCGTCAGTTTCGACATAGACGCCGCTCAGGGTCGCCTCACCGGTTGCGGGTGTGAAGCGGGCCTTTGGCATGCCGGTGATAAACCGGCGCATCGGTTCTTTTTTGTCCATCCCGATCACTGAATCATAATCGCCGCACATACCTGCATCGGTTAGATAGGCGGTTCCGCCCGGCAAAATCTGCGAATCTGCTGTTGGCACATGCGTATGCGTTCCAACCACAAGGCTGGCGCGCCCGTCGCAATAGTGTCCCATCGCCATCTTTTCCGAGGTCGCCTCGCAATGCATATCCACGATAACGGCTTGCGCCTGACCACCACGCGGATGCGATTTGAGTATGGGTTCAATTGCAGAAAACGGATCATCGAACGGACGCTTCATAAAGACCTGACCCAGAACCTGAACCACCAGAATTTTCCGCCCACCCGGCGCGTTATACAGGCGATATCCGCGCCCCGGCGCGCCCTTGGCGAAGTTCACCGGGCGCACGATGCGCGGCTCGCTTTCGATGAACTGCAACATGTCTTTCTGATCGAAAGCGTGGTCCCCAAGCGTCAGACAATCCGCGCCCGCATCCAGAAGCAGTTTGGCGTGATCGCCACTCAACCCCATACCGTTCGAGGCATTCTCGCCATTGACGACCACGAAATCCAGACGCCATTCCTCGCGCAGGCGTGGCAGATGCTGCTGCACGGCCGCGCGCCCCGCGCGCCCCATGACGTCCCCAAGAAACAAAATCTTCATGTTTCGGGTCCTATGGGTATCGCACGGCGATAACAAGGCAGAACCATGCAAATTGCAGGCCATTCGCGATACTTGATTTTGAATTTTGCGATGGCAAGTTCATTGGGTAACCGATTCTCAACCAAGGATAATTTCAATGACTCGCACCGCCCTGACACTGTCGATGATGCTGCTCGCCACTGGACTTGCCGCCCAGACGACAACCACCATGGCCAATCCTGCCGCCACCTTCTGCGTCGAAAACAACGGCGAATATCAGATTCGAAAAAACGCAGACGGCAGTGAGTACGGCGTCTGCATCCTGCCTGACGGCAAAGAAGTGGATGCCTGGGAATACCTGCGCAGTCATTTCGAGAACTAAGGATCAGAAGGTCAGAACCCGGCTTTCCGTGACGACCATATCCAAGGGCTGGTCGGTTGGCTCAAGCGGCAGGTCTTCGGCCTCCTGCGCATCAAACGCGAAACCGATCGCAAGTGTCGGGCGTTTGGCGCGCAGGCCTTCAAGCGTCCGATCATAGAAACCGCCACCATATCCCAGCCTGCCGCCCCGGACATCAAACGCCACCAGCGGCACGATCAGGATTTCGGGATCAAAGTAGTCATCGACCTCGGGCACCTTCGCACCAAAAGGTCCGTCCTTTAGCACCCCTTCGGGTGTCCAGCGCGAAAAGCGCAAGGCCTGTCCCTGCCCTTGAATGACAGGCACGCCCACTGGCCCATAGGCGGTCGCCTCGGCCATGGCTGGCAGAGGATCGATTTCCGTGCGGATCGGCATGTAGCCGGACATCGGAACCCCCCTGTGTCCGGCAAGAATTTCGGACAGGCGTCCGGCCGCACCCGGCATCCTTGTTTCAAACGCCGCTTTACGGCGGGCAAAGGCGGCTTTGCGGGCCGCCGCTTTGATTTCCGTCAGGTCGGTCGTATCGCTCACAGTAACACCACGCTGGCAAGCCCCAAGAAGATGAAAAACCCCATCACGTCCGTCGTGGTCGTAACGAAGGTTCCCGATGCCAGTGCCGGGTCAACGCCCAGACGGTCCAGCACGACCGGTACTACCGTACCTGCGAAGCCCGCGATGATCATGTTCACGACCAGGGCAGATCCGATCACGACACCCAGCAACGGAGAATCGAACCACATCATCCCAACCGTGCCCAGTACGATGGCAAAACACAGGCCGTTCAGCATACCGACCAGCAATTCGCGGCGAATGACCCGCCCCACGTTTGCCGCCGTCAGGTCGCGTGTGGCCAGTGCCCGCACAGCCACCGTCAACGACTGGGTCCCCGCATTGCCACCCATCGACGCCACGATCGGCATCAGAATGGCCAGTGCTACCAACTGGTCAATCGCCGCCTCGAATTGCGAGATCACCAGCGAGGCGCAGATCGCCGTACACAGGTTCACCGCAAGCCACGGCAAACGGCGCTTGCTGGTCGCCGCCACGCTGTCGGAGATGGAACTGTCGTCGCTGACGCCCGCAAGGCGCAGCATGTCCTCTTCGTATTCCTCGTCCAGAACCGCCATCGCATCATCGATGGTGATGACACCAACCAGTCGGCCATCCGCATCAACCACCGGGGCCGAGATCAGGTGGTACTGATTGAAGGCATAAGCCACATCCTCTTCGTCTTGATCGACCGGGATAACGTGAAACTCTTCTTCTGCGATATCCCTCATCGGCACATCGCGCGGCGTCGCCATCAGCTTGCCAAGCGTGACATGCGCAATGGGCTTCAGCCGGGGATCAACTAGGATGACGTGATAGAACTGATCCGGCAGGTCATCGCTTGCGCGCATGAAATCAATGGTTTGCCCAACCGTCCAATGCTCGGGCGCCATGACCACTTCGCGCTGCATCAGACGCCCGGCCGAGTTTTCCGGGTAAGACAGCGCCTGTTCAGCCGCTACCCGTTCGGAATCCTCCAGCGCATCCAGAATGGCCTCTTGCTGCGGCTCCTCCAGATCTTCCAGAAGGTCGACGACATCATCACTTTCCAGTTCCCGCACGGCTTCCGCCAGAACGTCGGGTCGCAGGACGTTGATCACCTCTTCCCGAACGGATTCGTCCAGTTCCGACAGAATTTCCCCATCGAACTCCTTGTCGTAAAGCCGGATCAGGCGCGCCCGGTCAAACGAGTTGATCTGTTCCAGAAGGTCGGCAATGTCCGCCGCATGCAGCGGCTCCATCAACTCGACAAGCTTGTCGCGATCGTCAACGTCAACCGCATACAGGATCGCCGTTACGGTCTTTGGGTCCAGCGCATAGGCGTCGTCATCCCGGGGCTGATCGGTTCCGGCGCTTTCGTTGCCTGTCGTCATGCTCTGCCCCCTGATCCTGGCGATTGGACCTTAAATAGAAGAAGCAGCTACAGGAAAACAATGACAATGGTCCAATTTACCCACATCTTTACGCCCCTTATGCTGTGGATCGGTCCCAAACATGTGGAGAGTGATGTAAATGGCGCAAAAGACGCTTTTGAAAGGGCGCGTTCTGACGTTTACCGGAACCCCGTTCAACGAAGAACCCGATGACGCCGTGACCGTCAGCGAAGCCGTCGTGATCGAAGGCGACCGCGTAGTTGCTGTCGGCGCGGCCGACGATCTGGGCCGCGAGTACCCGGATGCGACGGTGACCGATCATGGTGACAAGGTCATTATGGCCGGGTTCATCGATCCGCATGTGCATTATCCGCAGACCGCCATGATCGCCAGTTGGGGCAAGCGACTGATCGACTGGCTGAATTCCTACACTTTCCCGGAAGAGATGAAGTTTGGCGCGGCTGAATACGCCTCCGAGATTGCCAACCGGTATCTCGACCTGACCACTGCACACGGGACCACCACGATGTGCAGCTTCTGCACCATCCATCCAGAGAGTGTGGATGCCTTCTTTACCGCCGCTCAGGCACGCGGGCAGCGGGTTGTCGCGGGCAAGACCTGCATGGACCGCAACGCACCCGACGGGCTGCGGGACACGGCGCAATCCGCCTATGATCAATCCAAGGCCCTGCTGCAACGCTGGCACGAAACAGATCGCATCTCATACGCGATCACGCCCCGGTTTTCCCCGACATCCACGCCCGAGCAGCTTGAGGCGATGGGCGCCTTGTGGGCTGAACACCCCGACTGTTTGATGCAAACCCACCTGAGCGAACAAACCGACGAGATCGAGTGGGTCAGATCGCTGTTTCCCGATGCGCGGGATTATCTGGATACCTATGAGAAGTTTGGCCTGCTGGGCGGGCGGGGCCTGTATGGTCACGCCATCCATCTGGAACAGCGCGAGCGGGACCGCCTGCGGGAAGTCGACGCGGCACTGATACACTGTCCGACGTCAAACACCTTTATCGGATCGGGGCTGTTCGACATGGCCGGACTGATGCAGGACGGCCACCGGGTAGGGCTGGCAACAGATACCGGCGGCGGGTCCAGCTTTTCCATGCTGCGTACGATGGCTGCGGCTTATGAAATCGGTCAACTCCGCGGCGTTCCCCTGCACGCGGCTCAGTTGCTGTGGCTGGGAACCGTCGGTTCGGCCCGAACGCTGCGGATGGAGGACCGCATCGGCAATGTGGCACCGGGAATGGAGGCCGATCTGGTCGTGCTTGACCTCGCCTCAACCCCGGCCATCTCGCAGCGCGTGAAAAGCGCCGAAACCATATGGGAGGCCGTTTTCCCCACCATTATGATGGGGGACGACCGGGCAATCACCGAGGTCTGGATTGGAGGGCGTCGGGTGTAATCACCCCCGCCCTTCCCTGCTTCAGTGCTGCTTCCCAATTAGGGCGGTGGCCAACCGGTTCTGCCGCTCGATCACAACCGGCAGATCGATGGTTGCAACATGACCGTCACGGACAATCTGGCGCCCTTCCACGAACAAGTGTTTTACGCGAACGGGCCCGGCCAGCAAAAGGGCAGCCGGGTCCCAGCTTCCGGCGCTTTCCACTCCGCTGACATCCCAAATCGCGATATCCGCGCGCTTGCCAACCGCAAGCCGCCCGCAATCGGGACGGTTCAGCACGTCTGCTCCGCCCCTCGTCGCGATTTCCAACGCTTCCCGCGCAGACATCGCGTCAGCCCCTTTTGACACACGCTGCAACAGCATGGCCTGCCGTGCTTCGGCCACCAGATTGCCGCTGTCGTTGCTGGCCGAACCGTCCACGCCCAGCCCGACATTCACACCGGCATCCCGCATGGCCCTTACAGGCGCGATGCCGGAACCCAGCCTGCAATTCGAACAGGGGCAATGCGCAACCCCGGTCCGGGTTCTGGAAAACAAATCAATCTCTTCCCCGTTCAGCTTCACGCAATGCGCGTGCCAGACATCCGAACCGGTCCAACCCAGATCTTCGGCATATTGCCCGGGGCGGCAACCGAACTGGGCTTGTGAATAGGCGATATCCTCATCGTTTTCAGCAAGATGGGTATGCAGCATCACCGCCTTGTCCCGCGCCAGCAGGGCCGTTTCCCGCATCAGGTCCCGGCTGACCGAAAACGGCGAGCATGGCGCAAGACCAACGCGGCACATGGACCCTTCAGAGGGGTCATGAAAACCGTCCACGACCCGGATCATGTCCTCAAGAATGGCCTTCTCGTCCTCGACCAGACTGTCGGGCGGCAAGCCGCCATCGCTTTCTCCGATGCTCATGGCACCGCGCGTCGGGTGGAACCGGATACCCAGTTCGGCGGCCGCAACTATCGTATCCTCCAGACGCGATCCATTCGGGTACAGGTACAGGTGATCCGAACTCAGCGTGCATCCCGACAGGGCCAACTCGGCCAAACCGATCTGGGCTGACACATGGATTTCCTCGGGCCCGAAATTCGCCCAGATCGGATAAAGCGTTTTGAGCCAGCCGAACAACAGGGCGTCCTGCCCCCCGGGCACCGCACGTGTCAGAGTCTGGTAGAGGTGGTGGTGTGTGTTCACCAACCCAGGTGTCACCACACAGCCCGAAGCGTCGTGAATTTCACCCACCGTTGTCAGGTTTTTGCCAACAGCAGTTATCTGACCGTTTCGGACCAGCAGGTCTGCATCCGCAAGCTCTTGCCTGTCGTCATCCATCGTCAGGATGGTTTTAGCGTTTTTGATCAGGATTTCGTTCATCCCCACACTCCTTTTGTCGTCCGTCTCATACGAAGAGTGTGAAGGCCGGTGGAAAACGGACCCAAGAACCGGCTGTTGACGTTTTTATCCGCTGGCGCCGCCTCGGGCAACAAATATCAGTATTGCTGCAGAATGTTCAAAGCCGCCGTGTGAATCTCCGCATTTGCTGCGGCAAGAACCTGACCGCCTTCGTGCGCGGGATTACCATGCCAATCGGTAACGATACCTCCGGCTGCGTGGATTACAGCGATGGGTGCCTGAATGTCATAGGCGTTCAATCCCGCCTCGATCACCAGATCGATTTGACCGGCGGCCAGCAAAGCATATGCATAACAGTCCATCCCGTAACGGGTCAGTTTTACCTGATCCGCAACCGCGCGAAACGCGGTCGCTTCTTTCGTCGTTCCGACCTCGGGGAAGGTTGTGAACAAAAACGCCTGACCCAGTGATGCCGTGCTTCGCGTACCAAGTTGCGACTGTCCCTGTGGCCCGGTCGAAAAGGCAACGCCGGGCGAGCCGACAAACCGTTCACCGATGTAAGGTTGATCAATGATTCCTGTCGTGGGTCCATCCTGATCCCCCACGGCGATCAACACCCCCCAGGTCGGCGTTCCGCTGATGAATGCGCGGGTTCCGTCAATCGGGTCCAGTACCCATGTAAGCCCGGTCGTTCCCGGAGTTTTTCCGAATTCCTCGCCCCAGATACCGTCATCCGGCCGATGCGCCGCCAGCACTGCACGCATCGCCTTCTCGGCCTCGCGATCCGCGACCGTGACCGGATCAAATCCGGCCTCCAGCTTGTTCTGGGTATCAAGATTGGCTTGCCTGAAATACGGCAGGATCGCCGCTCGTGCGGCGTCCGCCATCATTTTGGCGACTTCAAGATCGCTGCTCGGGGTCAGTTCCATGCCCTACCCCTGCGTGTCAGCGCCAGTGAAGTCAAGTCAGTGAAGTTATGCTACGTCACTCAGCACGCGCGCCAGTTCAAACAGGCGGCGGCGCTGGTTTTCCGGAATCGCATAGTACGAGCGCACAAGATCCAGAGCTTCCTTGTCACCCATCAGATCCGCAGGAACCGACTTTTTGTCGGCGCCGTCCTTCTGCGTCTCATCCAGACCTTCAAAGAAGAAAGAGACCGGAACATCCAGAGCCTCGGCAATGTCCCACAGGCGGGATGCGCTGACCCGGTTGGCACCAGTTTCATACTTCTGAATCTGCTGGAACTTAATCCCAACCTGTTCTGCCAACTGCTGCTGAGTCATTCCAATCAGCCAGCGGCGGTGCCTGACGCGCTTGCCCACATGGACATCGACGGGATGGGTCATGGGTTCTCTCCTCTGTTTCACTAACAACCGTTCGGGTAATCGTACCAACAGCCATATTTCGCCATACTGGCGAGTGGCCAATTAAGAACTCCCTAATTCCGATTATGCACCCCGAACCGCACTGAGTGCAAATATTGCTGTTTTCGCGAAATAATTCAAGAAGGTTGAGTTTGAAACGGACAACACAGATTTGTGGTTGTGCTCCGGTTAATTCGCAATTCACTGTTTTCGAATTGGAAACATGCACTTAACCAGCCGGCTCTGGAAATTCATCATTTCCAGGATTGCGATTGACAATCCCGTTCAACCTGCGGCGTATGGCGATAGTATCAGGAAAACCATGCGTAGCTATCGAATCCAATCTGCCGGATCAGCGGCAAACTTAACCCAAATACAGGTCCCCGAGCCCGGAGCCGGTCAGGTTCGGGTCGCCATTCGGGCCTGCGGACTGAATTTTGCCGACCTTCTGATGCAGAAGGGGACATATCAGGACACACCTTCCACGCCATTTACACTGGGCATGGAAATCGCGGGGATTGTCGACAAGGTGGGGACAAACGTTTCCCATCTGAAGGCCGGAGACCGAATCGCCGTGTACTCGGGGCAAGGCGGATTGGCGGATTTCGGCATATTCGACGCAAACCGCGCGTTGCCCCTTCCGGACACGATGAGCTTCGAGGACGCCGCCGCCATTCAGATCGCTTACGGCACCAGTCACATTGCACTGGAACACCGCGCCCACCTTCAGCCGGGGGAAACTCTTCTTGTCACCGGGGCAGCCGGTGGCGTCGGTTTGACCGCTGTCGAGATCGGCAAGCTTATGGGGGCTACCGTCATCGCGCAGGCCCGGGGCAAAGACAAGCTGGCCGTGGCCCAACAAGCAGGTGCGGATCATCTGATTGACGCAGATGAGGACCTGCGGGAACGCATAAAGTCACTGGGCGGTGCCGACGTTGTCTATGACGCCATCGGTGGAGATGTATTCAAGGCCGCCTTTCGCGCAACCAATCCCGAAGGGCGACTGCTGCCCATTGGCTTTGCGGGTGGTGACGTTCCACAGATCCCCGCAAACCATCTTCTGGTAAAGAACCTGACAGTGATCGGATTTTACATCGGCGGATATCTGAAGTTCCGGCCAGAGGTCGTGCGCAACAGCTTCGAGACCCTGTTCCGCTGGCATTCCGAAGGGCGCATCAAACCGCATATCAGCCACGTCCTGCCTCTGGAGGACGTGGCCGAAGGCATGAGATTGCTCAAAGAACGCAAGTCGACGGGTAAAATCGTGATTACGCCCTGACGCTTAACCCACGACTGCCCTGAGTTGCGTTCCGCCCAGCATGCTGAAGTTCTGGCGGACCAGAGCGGCCAACGCTTCGACTATCGCGCCCCGCCCTGTCTCACCACCGTACAGATTGATCAGATGCGCGGGCAGATCCGGCAAAGCTCCATTCGATTCGATCTGTTCCAGATGCGCTGCCTCGGTACCGTCCAGCATGGCATGAACTGCCAGATCGGCACTTACCGTTGCCTCGATCGTCCGGTCATTTTCGGTCTCAACCGCCAGTTCCCACGGGACGCCCGCCGCATCCAGTGCACCGATCACCTGCGGGCGGAACATGCAACGGCGTCCCAGGGCCAGCCGTACAGGTCGCTTTCGCCAGGCTGATCCGCCCTGCGCACCGATCCAGCGCAAGGGAAGCTCCGCAACAATCTCGGCTCCTTCGCCCATGGTAGCTTCGGTCGTCAGGATCAGGTCACATTCCCCGCGCCGGAACATCTCCTTGAGTTGCACCGTGTACGAAGACACCAGCTGTACTTTTACGCGCGGAAAATCGGCGTTGAACCGCTGCAGAACCCTGGGGATTGCCGGATAAACGATGTCGTGCGGCACGCCCAGAACAACTTCGCCCTCAAACGCCTGATCCGTCAGGCGACCGATCACTTCGTCGTTCAGGGCAACCATCCGCCGGGCATAGGCCAGCAACTGTTCGCCCGACGCGGTTAGCGCAATGGTTCGGCCGCTGCGGTCCAACAACTCAAGACCCAGCAGTTCTTCCAGACGCTTGAGCTGCATTGAAACGGCAGACTGCGTGAGGTGCAGGAACCCTGCGGCCCGCGTTACTCCACCATGATCCGCTACGGCCACAAACGATCGCAAGATGGTTATGTCCAGGTTTCTCAACTTCACGATTCCTTATGGGATGGTTCAAAAACATTCATTTCCATAATGTGTCATGATCGTCCATATAAATCAAGGAACATGATCCAATTGGTAAAATTCATCAAGGAAACAGAAAGGACGATCCCATGTCACACGCCGCAATTTCGAATTCGCACTGCCCGGCCCGGGCGTCGAGACCAAACCTGGTGAAGCGCGCCTTTGATCTGATCCGTCAGCGGCAGTCTCTTGCAAAACTGGATTGCCACGCCCTGAATGATATCGGAATCTCACGGTCCGAGGCCGAAACCGAGGCCGCCCGCCCCTTCTGGGATGCCCCCGAGACATGGCGTAAGTAACCGATTTTCCGTTCCGAAATGCCAATCAGCGGCTCGTTACAGCGAGCCGCTGTTTTTGTTGAGTGAAATACCGTGTTTTAGACGTAAAACCCTTGAAACATACGCGACTCTCTCCGATATTTGCTGAGAGCTTTTCCCGTTTTCGCGGGAACACGACAGAATACATCAAGGGAGACCCTTATGGCACAATTCGATACGATCCGGACGGCGACTGGTGCGCGCGCCGCCGAGATTGACGAGGGCCTGCGCGCCCATATGAACAAAGTCTACGGCACTATGTCCGTGGGCATGTTGATCACGTTCCTTGCCGCTTGGGCAATTTCAGGGTTGTCGATCACGACTGACCCGAATGCCGCTGTGGCACAGCTGAACGCGAACACCTATCTGACGGCAACGGGTCATGCGATCTATGTCTCGCCGTTGAAATGGGTCATCATGTTCGCACCGCTGGCGTTTGTCTTCGGCTTTAGCGCCGCGATCAACCGCATGTCCGCAGCCGCCGCGCAGTTGGTTTTCTACAGCTTCGCAGCAGTCATGGGCCTGTCGATCAGCTGGATTTTCATCGCCTTCACCGGCCAGTCCATCATTCAGGTATTCCTGATTACCTCGATCGCCTTCGCAGGTTTGTCGCTGTATGGCTACACGACCAAGAAAGACCTGTCCGGTATGGGCACGTTCCTGATCATGGGCGTGATCGGCCTGATCGTGGCGATGGTTGTGAACATCTTTCTGGCCTCGTCGGCGGTTGCCTTCGCAATCTCGGTCATCGGCGTTCTGATCTTCGCTGGTCTGACGGCATACGACACCCAGAATATCAAAAACACCTACCTTCAGATGGCCCACTCGGGTGATCAGGAGTGGCTGGGTAAAGCTGCAATCATGGGCGCGTTGAGCCTCTATCTGGATTTCATCAACATGTTCATGTTCCTGCTGCAACTGCTGGGCAATCGCGAATAACGCGAAACCTGATACGGAAAACGCAAAGGCGGGTCATCTTTGGCCCGCCTTTTTCATTTGGCCTATGGACGTATGAACGTCGCTATCCTCAAAGCATTTTAGGTTGCTCTGTCGCGATCCAAACGAAACCAGAATCAGTCCGCGAAATGAAAAAGACCCCCGCAAATGCCAGGGGTCCTTCGCATCTGGAAATCAATTGAACGGCGTCAGCTACAGTTCAGCGGGACCGCAAAGCCTGTGCTGGACCTGCGCGACCCTTTTCCGTAGGCCGTACCACCGGCTGCCAGGCAGCCCGTGAGACGCTCAATCCGGCTGACAAAGGACGCGCCCACCGAGTTGTCCATTCGCGCGGAACTGTTCGAAGGCTCGCGAAGTACAGCAAACAGCGTATTGTTCACTTTGACGGTACTCAGCATCAGATTGCGATCCGCACCCTCGACGACAACGGCGTTGTTCGTCGTCCGCCCCCCGTTTTCGATCGCCACGCCGGCCATCTTTTCAAGAGACGTATCTTCAGACGCCACCCGGACCGGCGGAAGTGCCGCCAACTCGGCCGGTACATTCGTCAGCGGTGGCTGAAACGCCACTGTGCCCGGCACGTCAGCAGTTGTTCTGGGCTCTCCGTCGATTCCGGTAAATCCGACACCTTCCCGGTTCCATGGATCTTCACAGGCCGCGAGGGTCAGGAAAGCGATTGCGGGCAACAAGATTTTTTTCATGACGGTCAACATATTGTGGCGGGTTGCTGAAGCGTAATGGTATGCGCAGCTTGTTTGCAAGCCATAGCAATGTCGATTAGCCGAAATCCTGATGCGCGGCTGCAACGGCGAACCAACCTGCCCTTCACTGCGGCCCGCCTTAAACAGCAGCACATGAACGACAAAAAAGGGCTCTGCCTTGACAGAGCCCTTTCGTGCAACTTCCAGTCAGAAGACAGATTACTTGATCTTGCCTTCTTTGTATTCGACATGCTTGCGCACGACCGGGTCGTATTTACGAACGGTCATTTTCTCGGTCATGGTGCGAGCGTTTTTCTTGGTCACGTAGAAGTGGCCCGTGCCCGCGGTCGAGTTCAGACGGATCTTGATTGTCGTCGGCTTCGCCATGGTTATCTCCTGCGTCCGGAAAGGCAGGGGCCTTTCGGTTGAATCCTTATGAGCGTGCGCTTGTACCCGTACTGCCGTACGAGTCAACCGGAATCGGCCCGGAATCTGCACAAATTCCGCCGTCGGCCCGCCCACGCCCGATGGGCGCATTTTGTTTGATCACGGATTCGTGATACGGTACCGGCAGATCACATCCCAAGAAGCTGAATTCGGGCTCGACGACCGAGGCACAACAACATGGCAGGAAACTCTGGCAGCAGGGTTGTTTCATGTGACTTGATTGGGGGTTTTCATGACAGATCAGGATGAAAGGGCGAAAAACCGACCATCTGTAACGTTGGTCGCGCCAACGGCGGGATTTGCCCTGTTGGCGGGTGCCGCGCTAATGGCCGTCCCTGTCTGGCTGATCACCAACCCAATCCTCTTTTCCAACTGACAGAACCCGCAAGGCCTTGGGGCCGGTCAGTTTCGTGGCCCCGCATCAATCTGAAATTGGGAGATAGAAATGCCGATTTTCATTACTTACGCTTCTTATTCGCAAACCGGTATTCGCGGGATGCTGAAAAAACCCGAGAATCGTACGGGGCCGGTTCAGGCACTGTTGGACAAGGTTGGCGGGAAACTTCTGGCATTCTACATGACAACCGGGTCAAACGATGTGGTCGTCATCAGCGAAGCACCAGATGGCACCGACGCAGTTGCAATTGGCATGGCCGTTGGGGCCTCGGGTGCGGTAGACAAAGTGGAAACAGTACGCGCGTGGACAGCTGACGATTTCGTTGCGATCACGAAAAAGGCCGCCGAACTGACGGGTGCCTACACTCCGCCAGGAGGTTGAGAAATACGCGCGGAGGGCCTGTAAGCCGGATCTTGTTCCGGGGTTTCCCCCTTCGATGACCATTCCTCTAGGCCGTGCATTGCTGCACGGCTCGAGCTGCCAACCCGGTCCCTCTCGGCCAAGGCGTGCCTAGCGGCGGTTTCCAGGGCTTGCGCCCCGGACCAGCCCCGCGCGGGGACCCTATTCGGCATTGCTCCCGGTGGGGCTTGCCGTGCCGCCACTGTTGCCAGCGGCGCGGTGGGCTCTTACCCCACCGTTTCACCCTTACTCCGGATCAGATCCGGAGCGGTCTGTTTTCTGTGGCGCTTTCCGTCGGGTTACCCCGCCCGGGCGTTACCCGGCACCATTGCCTTGTGGAGTCCGGACTTTCCTCTCGGGCTTGCGCCCCAGCGGTCATCCGGCCCTCCGCGCAAGGGTGCAGTTATGCGGCGGGCACCGCGGCGTCAAGCCGGGACGCAGCGAGGGGCGCTGCCCCTCTTGGCCTGCGGCCAATTCACCCCGGCATATTTGGAGCAGGAGGAAGCCGTGGAAGCGGTCAGGTCGTCAGGGCGTCAGAGCGCAGAGGAGTGAAATCCTCAGGGGTAAGTGGACCGGTTGCCCAAGGGCGAAAGCGAAGGCGGACGGCGCGGAGCAACGTGTCGTCATCTGCCGTAGTTGAATATCCTGCCCTGCCCGCGACTTTCCGGAAAAGTTCGGGATTCGGATTAGTCGGCCCGGCATCCTGACCGCTCTGAGCCGCCAACCCCTGCCGTGCCAGCCGCGCCCAGTCGAAGCGCGGGCCGGGATCGAACTTGCGCCCCGGCGCCATGTCGGAATGGCCGATAACCCCTTCGGGTGGAATGCTCCAGCGTTTCATGATCTGTGGCAGCAGCCGTTCCAGCACCGCCACCTGAGGCTCGGCAAATGGATGGGTACCGCGATTGTCCAGCTCAATACCGATCGAGCGCGAGTTAATGTCGTTTCTTCCATGCCAGCTTCCGGCACCCGCATGCCAGGCGCGATCCGATTCATCCACCATCTGCCAAAGGTGACCATCGCAACCAATCAGATAATGCGCGGATACTTCCGCTGCAGGATCGCACAAACGATCCAGCGCTGATTGCGCGCTGTCCATCGCCGTGTAGTGAAGAACGATCAGCGACGGCGTCAACCCATCCCGACGTGTGCCGAAGTTAGGAGAAGGCCGCCAATCAGGCTGCATGATCTCAGTTGCTGACAGCGCGCCGGAAGGGGCTTGGATCCCAACTGCAGGCATACCCGTCACCATCGGGGTCCAACCCCTTGCGGTCCCGCTGAGGGCCTCCATTTTCCAGAAATTCCATCTGGGCTTGATCCGGAGATGGATAGCGTGCGCAATTGCGCTGCGCCTTGGCCTGCAGGTTAAAGCCTGCGCGGCTGTACAACTGCGTCCCCACCGGGTTCGAGGTGCTGAGGGCATATTGAACGATATTCGTCTCGCCGCCTGCGCTACGCTCGGGAATGGCAGTGGGCGTCACAACCTCGTAGGTCTGGCTGTTCTGCTCCAACCGCGCTGCGTCGGATTCGATGCTGCGTCGACCGGACACAGCCTCAAAGTCCTGCTCGTCCGAAATACCCGAACTATTGATCACCGGAGTTGGGGTCGATACCGACGATGTACTCTGTATCGACGAGCCCTGTGTCGACGTGCTGGCCAGCGCCGCCGCGGTTTGGCTGGCGATATCGTCAGCGTTGCTCTGGTCTCCGGTCGGGAGAGTTGTATCAAAACCTGAAGGTGACAACGGCTCTTCGGAAATCGCCGCGGGTGGAACCAGCGGGTTGCCGCCAACGCCCTGCCCGGCCAGTTCGGCCTCGCGTTGTGCCTGATATTCCGGCGTGTTGAAACCGACACCCGAAACAGGCGTCACGGTTTCGCACGCCGCCACAAAAGCTACGGCTGGAATCAGAAGCACTGCGCGCATAATGGCTGCTCCCCGCTTGTTGTTCTTGCCTGCCCGAAGGCTTACCACCATTTGCCCGGCTTGGCCACAAACCCGGCTGCACTTTCCAGTGCGTAGGCGGTATTGAGCAGATCGCCTTCGTCCCAAGGCCGACCAATCAGTTGCAGACCCAGCGGCAGCCCCTGCTTATCCAGCCCGGCAGGTACCGAAATGCCCGGCAAACCGGCAAGGTTCACGGTCACGGTAAAGACGTCGTTCAGATACATCTGCACCGGGTCGGCCTCGGTCATTTCGCCCAGTCCAAACGCAGCAGACGGAGTTGCCGGGGTCAGGATTGCATCGACACCTGCGGCGAACACGTCCTCGAAGTCCTTTTTGATCAGGGTCCGGACGCGGCGTGCGCGGTTGTAGTAGGCATCGTAAAAGCCGGCCGACAGAACATATGTGCCGACCATGACACGGCGCTGCACTTCATGGCCAAAACCTTCGGCGCGGGTCTTTTCGTACATCTCGGTGATGCCATCGCCCTGCGCCAGCTGCGCGCGGCGGCCATAGCGCACACCGTCATAGCGAGCGAGGTTCGAGGACGCCTCGGCCGGAGCGATTACGTAATAAGCTGGCAGCGCGTACTTGGTGTGCGGCAGCGAGATATCGACAATCTCGGCACCGGCAGCTTTCAGCATCTCTGCCCCTTCGGACCACAGCTTTTCGATCTCGGCGGGCATTCCGTCCATGCGGTATTCCTTGGGGATACCGATTTTCTTGCCCTTGATGTCGCCGGTCAGCATCGCCTCGAAATTCGGCACCGCAAGTTCAGTGCTGGTCGAATCCTTCGGGTCATGTCCGCACATCGTCTCCAGCATGATTGCCGCGTCGCGCACGTTCTTGGTCATCGGACCGGCCTGATCCAGAGAGGATGCGAAGGCAACAATGCCCCAGCGCGAACAACGGCCATAGGTCGGCTTGATGCCGGTGATGCCGGTGAATGCGGCAGGCTGGCGGATCGAACCACCGGTATCGGTGCCGGTCGCAGCAAGGCACAGATCGGCTGACACAGCAGCGGCCGAACCACCCGACGAGCCACCCGGCGTCAGCTGAGCGTCGTCATTGCCGCGCCGCCACGGGCTGACCGCATTGCCGTAAACAGACGTTTCGTTGCTGCTCCCCATGGCGAATTCGTCCATGTTCAGCTTGCCCAGCATTACGGCACCCGCATCGGCCAGTTGCTGCGACACGGTGGATTCGTATTCGGGCTTAAACCCTTCCAAGATCTTCGAGGCCGCCTGCGAGGGCACACCCTTGGTGCAGAACAGATCCTTGATACCGATCGGCAAGCCGCACATCGACGGCGCGTCGCCGCCCTTGATCCGCTCATCCGCAGCCTTGGCGCGTTCCAGCGCGATCTCAGGCGTCTTGTGGACAAAGGCATTCAGCGCATCGGCATCGTCGATGGCCTTGAGGCAGGATTCGGTCAGCTCGACCGAGGTCACGTCACCTTTGCGCAGCGCGTCGCGGGCCTCGGCCAGGCCCAGTTTGTTCAGATCGCTCATGTCTTACTCCACAACTTTGGGAACAGCGAAGAACCCTTCGCGCGCGTCAGGGGCATTGGCCAGAACCTTGTCCTGCTGATTGCCGTCGGTGACCACATCCTCGCGGCGTTTCAGGCGCATCGGCTCGACCGAGACCATCGGCTCGACACCTTCGACATCCACTTCGTTCAGTTGCTCGATGAACCCAAGGATGGTGTTGAACTCGGATGCCAGCGCCGGCAGCGCGTCATCCTCGACCTTGATCCGGGCCAGTTTGGCCACCTTGGCGGCGGTGCTTTGGTCAATCGACATCGGAAAACCTCATATGCGTTAGGGGGCGTTTACCCCTCTGTCGGGCGGGTCGCAAGTCTGTGACGGCGGTAAACCTCGATCATCCAGCCAAGCATGATGGCATTCAGGATGTGCCATAGGAAATGCGTGCCCATTGGCCAGTGGACGCAAACCGGTTCGTCCAGCGCGCGAAAGGTGATGGAGGCGATCAGGATTCCGGCCCCGATTGCAAGCCCGCGCGCAGTTTCCGGCACCCTGTTTCGCAGCAAAACGGCATAGATCAGGATCAGCAAAGGTACCGGGGCATAACCTGCCGACCCGCCCAGCCCCGGCACCAGCTGAAATATCGGCACGGTGAGCGCAGCGTAAGGAAAAAACAACGCCGTCAAGCCCAGCGCCTGCCAAATACCCAATTTCCAGACATCCCGGTTCACCGCATAGATATAGACCAGAATGAACAGCAGTATCGGCGTGGTATCGGCCACTGCGGCCCAGACCTGTGCATGAGTGTGAAACAGGTAGCTGCCGATCCCGATCACTGCCAGAATTGCGACCAGCGCCGTGGCCAAAGGTATGTTTTGCCCCCGAACCCGTCGCCACATGACGAAGGCAGCGATCAGAAACGCCGCATTTGTAACCGCGTTCACCGGCTCGGCCCAATAGCCGGGGTTCAGCCGCTCGCAATAGCCATCGATTTCCTGCATCCAGTCCATGGATTTTTACATAACGAATGCTAGGCTGCATCCAACAGATAAATGGAGGATTTTCATGAATATCATCTGGCTGGGCCATGGCAGCTTTCGAATTGAGGCCGACGGGCAGGTTCTGCTGATTGATCCGTGGCTAACCGGAAACCCGGCTTTGCCCGAGGATCAGCATGAAGCAGCGGTTGCCGGGGCCACTCATATTCTTCTGACCCATACTCATTTCGATCACGTGGTGGACGTGCTGCCGCTGGCCAAAAAGCTGAATATCCCTGTTGTGGGTCAGTACGACCTGATGGGGTTCTGGGGCGAAACCGAAGGGGTCGAGACCGTAGGTTTCAACAAGGGCGGCACGGTCGATCTGAACGGGATCAAGGTTTCGATGGTTCCCGCATCGCACAGTTCCACCTTTTCAACGCCCGACGGGCTGCGCACCGGCGGGACCGAGGTCGGCTTCATGATCGCGGCCGAGGGACACATGCTCTATGTTTCCGGCGATACCGATATCATGGCCGACATGGAGTGGATGGGCGACTACTACAAACCGGATGTCGGCATTCTGTCTGCCGGCGGTCATTTCACCATGGACATGAAAGGGACGGCCTACGCGGCAAAGCGGTACTTCGACTTCAAGACCGTCATTCCCTGCCACTACAAAACCTTCCCGATTCTCGCGCAGTCGGCGCAAGAGCTGATCGACGGGCTGCCCGATGTAAACGTGATCGAGCCCGAGATCATGCAGCCGATAGAGATCTGAGGCATCCGCGACATGCCGAACGCCGTTCTGCCCTCGCCCGAGCTCATTGCGGTGATGCGCCGATGGAATCAGGCGATTCAGGACGGAGACGGCGCCGTGTTGGCAAACATGCTCTCACGATCAGAGCACCTGCGATATCAGGGGTCTGCCGATGACGAATCATGGTCAGGTCAGTTGTTCCGCAAAGGTTTTGCCGATCATGTCGCGGAAATTCCGGATTTTGACTGGCAGGAGCACAGCCTGGAAGCCTTTGAATGCGGCGACATCGGCTGGGCGCATTGTCATGCAACCATCACTTTCTCGGCCAACGGCAAAGCGTCCCCGCATCGGTTCACCTTCGTTCTGCATCTGGAGGAAGGTGTCTGGAGAATCATACAGGTGCACGTGTCGAACCCGACGCCCAATCTGGAAAAGATGGGTGCCGAGCATGAGGCCCTTAACGCACTTGTGGCAGCGGCGCGGGATGGCTTTGTACAGGATCAGCGCGAAGGCACGGCGTCGGTTATGTTCACCGACATCGCCGATTCATCCAAAATCACCCAGCAACTGGGTGACAGTGACTGGACCGATACGATCCTTCATCATCTGAAACTGACCGAAGATGCGATTGCCGAACATCGCGGGCGGCTGGTCAAATCTCTTGGCGACGGAACCATGTCGATTTTTCAGACTGTCCATGACGCCATACAGGCCGCGATATCCCTGCAACGGAAAAACGCGGCATCCGCGTCAGACACTTCGCTAGGGCTACGGATCGGTATCCACACAGGGGATGTCATTCAAAGGGAAGAAGATTTCTTTGGGACTGTCGTAAACAAGGCCGCGCGCATAACCGGCCTGAGCGGTCCGAACGAAATTCATGTCTCGGACGTAACCCGGCTTTTGGCAGGGAGCGAGGCAGGTCTGCATTTCGGCCCGGCAAAACCTGTGCATCTGAAAGGCTTTGGTGGGCAACAAACGGTTTATCGTCTGGAGTGGAAACCATTGTAAAGCGCGCGCAGCCACCAGCGCAGGCGGTCGCAAGTCCAACGCTTCAGTCGCCTCTTCGGTCCTCAAAAAATGTCTTGAGCAGCGCTTCGCAGTCCCTAGCAGAGATGCCGTCATAGACCTCGGGCTTGTGGTGCGCCTGCGGATGGCTGAACACCCGCGCCCCGTGATCGACACCCCCGGATTTCGGGTCGGCAGCCCCGTAGTAGATGCGCCGGATGCGCGCAGCGGCAAGGGCACCCGCACACATGGCGCAGGGTTCCAGCGTCACGTACAGGTCATGATCTAGCAGCCGTTCAGACCCAATTGCGGCGCAGGCAGCCCGCATCGCAACAATTTCCGCGTGGGCCGTCGGATCATTCAACTCGCGCGTCCGGTTTCCCGCTGCAGCCACGACCTGACCACCCGGGGACACGATCACCGCACCCACGGGCACTTCACCCCGGTCTGCTGCCGCGCGCGCCTCGGCCAGTGCCAGTTCCATGTACGATCTGAATTCCATGCCTCTGACTGCCCCACAATCCCGGCTTTCGCAAGCCGCCGGGATGGGCTATGGCCTCGGGATGAGCAACACCCCTCCTCCCGGCGACCGGATCGCCAAAGTTCTGGCCCGCGCGGGCGTCGCCTCGCGCCGCGAAGCCGAACGCATGATCGAAGCGGGCCGCGTGACCGTCAATGGCAAGGCCATCAGCAGCCCCGCGCTGAACGTAACCGCCAAAGACAGGATCACCGTCGATGGCAAACCGGTTTCCGAACCCGAACCCCCACGCCTGTGGCTGTATCACAAACCCAACGGGCTGGTGACGACGACGCGCGACGAAAAAGGGCGCAAAACCATTTTCGACGACCTGCCCGAGGATATGCCCCGGGTGATGAGCGTCGGGCGCCTTGACCTCAATTCCGAAGGGCTGCTGCTGCTGACGAACGATGGCGGCATCAAGCGCAAGCTGGAATTGCCCGCTACCGGCTGGCTGCGCAAATACCGTGTCCGGATCAACGGCCGCCCCAAGGACGAGGATTTCGCGCCCCTGCGGAAGGGGCTCGTCATAGACGGGGAAAAGTTTCAGCCGATGACGGTCTCGCTGGATCGGCAACAGGGGGCCAATGCCTGGCTGACCGTGGGTTTGCGTGAGGGCAAGAACCGCGAGATCCGCCGCGCCATGGAAGATATCGGTCTGTCCGTGAACCGCCTTCTGCGTGTGTCGTATGGCCCGTTCCAACTGGGTACCCTGAAGCCCGGTGAGGTCGAGGAAATCCGCCGTCGTGTCGTCCGCGACCAGCTTGGGCTGGACACGGATGACAAGCCCGACCAGGCCCCAAAGCGCCCTGCCCGACCACAAAGAAACAGACCTCCGATAGGCAAAAAACCTCGCAAGTGACGCCGGTTGCGCAACCTTCCCCCTAGCGCCGACCACGGGCATACATTAGTTTCTTAATATATGCGGTAGCTTGGGGGGCGCCATGTCTCAGACCGGAGTGCAAAAGGTTGCCTATGCAGCGCTTCTTGTGTTGCTGTTCGGTGTTTGCACCGGCTTGTTGGGCGGGTTGTAGGTCGTGGCCAAGCGATACGGCGGAAAATACAGCCCCGATGACAAACCGGAAACCGGGGATCAGCCCGAGCGTGGTCAATATGACGGGGCGCGGGTCGAACCGGCTGGCGCGCGAGCCAATATCATGTTCGTGCCGGCGATCCCGCTGGTGTTTCTATCCCTGAACGATGGCGCCATTGGCATGACGCTGGGCCTGGTCGCGGCGGGTATGCTGACCCTGGCCGCATGGCTGCTGCGCGAGGGGTTACGCGCCGAGGCCGCCTATAAGGCGCGCCGCACAGCCAGACGACCGGCGATCCCCCGCAAGATTTTTGCAAGCGTCCTGACGGGATTGGGCATCGCTCTGGCGGCATATCGCAATGAATACCTCGACAGCGAAGCTGCTACGCAAGTCAGTCTGCTGGCTCCGGTTCTTTTTGGCGTAGTCACGGCCGTACTTCATTCCGTCTCTTTCGGTATCGACCCCCTCAAAGACAAGGGAATGGAAGGCATTGACACATTTCAGCAGGACCGCGTCGCCCGCGTGGTAGACGATGCCGAAGCAAGCCTGACGGAAATGTCCGATGCCATTGCACGCGCGGGTGACCGGCGGATCGAAGCCCGCGTCGAACGGTTTCAGAATACCGCGCGCGAGTTGTTTCGCACGGTCGAGGAAGACCCCCGCGATCTGGCCGGTGCGCGAAAGTACCTGACGGTGTACCTGCAGGGTGCCCGTGACGCGACGGTTAAGTTTGCCGACGTCTACGCGCGCACCCGCGATGCGCAGGCTCTGGCGGATTACACCGCTTTGCTGGATGATCTTGAACAGAATTTCGCGGCCCGCACCCGCAAGATGCTTTTGGATGATCGCAGTGATCTGACTGTTGAAATTGATGTGTTGCGCGAACGGCTGCAACGCGAAGGCGTCCGGTTGGATTGACCGGCCATTTTTGAGCGAGGACTATTTTCATGTCTGATGAAATCAAGAACAAGGCAGTGGAAGCGGAAACGCTGGTTCAGGAAGTAACTGCAGTGGCCCTACCGGAACCGCAGTCGCAGATCATTTCTTTGGAAGAGGCGGATGATCCCGTCAGTGCCGAAATACGCAAGCGCATGAATGAGATCGACATGGACAACACGAATTCGATCGTGTCCTTCGGCTCGTCCGCGCAGGCGGAATTGCAGGAAATCAGTCAGGCCATGCTGGCGGATGTGCGCAACAAGGATGTGGGCCCCGCGGGTGACAGCCTGCGCAACATCGTGACGACGATCCGCGGGTTTTCGGTAAGTGAGCTGGATGTCCGGCGCGAGCGCAGCTGGTGGGAAAAGCTACTGGGCAAGGCTGCGCCTTTTGCCAAGTTCACGGCACAGTACGAAGACGTGCAGGGGCAGATCGACCGGATTACCGACGATCTTCTGGGGCATGAGCATACGCTGCTCAAGGATATCAAGTCGCTTGATCTGCTGTATGAAAAAACGCTCCAGTTCTATGACGAACTGGCGCTCTACATCGCTGCGGGCGAGGAAAAGCTGACCGAACTGGACAGCCACGATATTCCCGAAAAAGAGGCCGAGGTTCAGGCCGTGCCGGAAGAAGAGCAGGTGATGAAAGCGCAGGAGCTGCGAGATCTACGCGCGGCGCGCGACGATCTGGAACGCCGGGTGCACGACCTGAAACTGACCCGTCAGGTTACGATGCAATCGCTTCCCTCGATCCGTCTGGTGCAGGAAAACGACAAGTCACTGGTGACCAAGATCAACTCGACACTGGTCAATACCGTCCCTCTCTGGGAAACGCAGCTGGCGCAGGCCGTCACGATCCAACGCAGTGCCGAGGCCGCCTCTGCCGTACGCGATGCCAACGACCTGACGAACGAATTGCTGACATCGAACGCGGCCAACCTGCGGCAATCCAACAAGATGATCCGCGAAGAGATGGAGCGCGGCGTGTTCGACATTGAAGCGGTCAAACAGGCCAATGCGGATTTGATCGGAACCATTCAGGAAAGCCTGCAGATCGCCGACGAAGGCAAGGCCAAACGCGCAGCGGCAGAAGAAGATCTGAAGAAAATGGAAGCCGAACTGCGCGACACGCTGGCCTCGGCCAAGGCGCGGCAGGACGGGCTGGGCGATACCGCCGGAACGGCCGTTCCGGGTTGACGACTTGCGGGTGGAATCGGTGAAACATTTGCGGCATGTCGCGGCAGTTATGTCGTTGTTGGTGCTGGCCAACTGCGATACGGCCGATATGGCATCACTCGTTCCACAAGCGCGCCCGACGCCTGCCATTGCCACCGAGGATTTGTACATCGAGCCCTCGGCGGCAAGTGTTGATCTGGCCCGTTACTACGAAAAGGTGCAGAACGATTTGCTGACGCGCGGCCTGCTGCGCACAGATGGCGGCGGCCCCGACACGCCGTATGACGCCAGCGACCTTGTCCGCAACTTCGAAACCATCGCCTTTTACAGCGAATATCCCGGACAGGCCGTATCGGCAGGTAGCCGCCGGACAAGCGGCCAGCTGAGCCGATGGACAGGCCCCGTGCGGGTCAGCGCGGAATTCGGCCCCTCCGTCCCGCTGGAGACACGCAGCGAGGACAGGGCCAAAATCGAAAATTACAGCCTGCGTCTGGCTAAACTGACCGATCATCCGATTTCGACCGTCAGCCGCAATGCGAATTTTCACATCTTCGTCGCGGGCGAGGATGACACCGAATTCGTTCAGAACCGGCTGAGGCAGCTGATCCCGAACATCGGTCAGGCGCAGCTTGATCTGTTCGACAAACTCCCACGTTCCTTTTACTGCTTTGTCTTTGCCTCGGCCAGCCAGGGGGCGCCCAATGAATACGCGCGCGCGGTGGCCTTGGTTCGGGCAGAACATCCAGACCTGGTGCGCCTCAGCTGCATTCATGAAGAAATCGCACAAGGTCTGGGCCTGCCAAACGACAGCCCCGCGGCGCGTCCTTCGATCTTCAATGACGATGACGAATTCGCCCTTTTGACAAGCCATGACGAGAAACTGCTGACAATGCTTTACGATCCGCGCCTCAAACCCGGCATGACCGCCGATCAGGCCCGGCCGGTGACCCGGATCATCGCACGTGAATTGATGGGCCAGTCGCTCTGACCCAATAAGACAGGAGAAATCCAATGGGAATTTTCGATTTTCTGACCGGAGAATTCATTGATGTCATTCATTGGGTGGATGACACCCGCGACACCATGGTCTGGCGGTTCGAGCGTGAGGGCCACGAAATCAAGTACGGCGCCAAGCTGACGGTGCGCGAAGGGCAATCGGCGGTCTTTGTGCACGAGGGGCAACTGGCGGATGTGTTCACGCCGGGCCTCTACATGCTCGAAACCAACAACATGCCGATCATGACGACGCTGCAGCATTGGGATCACGGGTTCCAGTCGCCGTTCAAATCCGAAATCTATTTCGTCAACACGACCCGGTTCAACGACCTGAAGTGGGGCACCAAGAACCCCATCATGCTGCGTGATCCCGAATTCGGGCCAACCCGCATTCGCGCCTATGGCACCTATACGATCCGCGTGAAAGACCCGGCGCGGTTCCTCGTCGAAATCGTCGGAACCGATGGCGAATTTACCATGGATGAGATCAGCTTTCAGATCCGAAATATCATCGTACAGGAATTCAGCCGCGTCATCGCCGGGTCGGGCATACCGGTTCTGGACATGGCCGCAAATACCGCCGATCTGGGCAAGCTGATCGCGGCCGAGGTCTCGCCCGTCCTGGATGGGTACGGGTTGGAAATGCCGGAATTCTATATCGAAAACATCTCGCTGCCGCCCGCTGTCGAGGCGGCGCTGGACAAGCGGACCTCGATGGGGCTTGCCGGTGATCTGGGCAAGTTCACCCAGTATTCGGCTGCCGAAGCCATGACCGCAGCCGCCAACAACCCCGGACAGGGCGGCGGCATGGGCGCAGGGCTTGGCATGGGGATGGGTATGGCCATGGCGCAGCAGATGAGCAACATGGCAGCGGGTCAGCCGAGCGGCCCGTGGGGCGCACCAGCGCCCGCTGCCCCGCAGCCGACAGCGCATGTGGCACCGCCCCCTCCCCCCCCGGTCGAGCATGTGTGGCACATTGCGGTCGACGGTCAGACCAGCGGGCCGTTCTCAAAAGCCAAAATGGGTCGCATGGCGGCCGAGGGTGAGATCACGCGCGAGTCCTTTGTCTGGACCGCCGGTCAGGATGGCTGGAAAAAGGCCGGGGACGTTCAGGAACTGGCGCAGCTGTTCACGATCCTGCCGCCTCCACCGCCCGGAGCGTGACCTTGGGCATTGCCCATGCCAGATCAGATTGAGGAGAGGCCGTGACCACCAACAGCGAACACCGGTTCCCTTGCGAACAATGCGGCGCGGACTATCGGTTCAACCCGGGCGACGGAACGCTGACTTGCGTCCATTGCCGCCATTCCGAACCGATCGGGTCCGGCCCATGGGGGGGCGCAAACCTGCGTGAACTGGATTTCGACGCGGCAATCGCGGACAAGTTGCCGGAAAGCGAAATCGAGGAAACGCGCGTTCTTTCCTGCCCCAACTGCGCAGCGCAGATCGAATTCGATCCGGACACGCACGCGGCGGAATGCCCTTTCTGCGCAACTCCTGTGGTCACGGATACGGGCATCAACCGGCATATCAAGCCACGGGGTGTTCTGCCCTTCGCACTGGACGAGCGTTCGGCCCACAAAGCCATGAGTGACTGGCTTGGCCGTCTGTGGTTCGCCCCAAACGGGCTGAAGGATTATGCCCGCAAGGGGCGCAGGATGCAGGGCATCTATGTTCCCTACTGGACATTCGACGCGGATACCCGATCCAGTTATCGCGGTGAACGGGGCGTGATCTATTACGAAACCCGGACTGTAATGCAGGACGGGAAACGGGTGCAGCAGCAGGTTCCGAAGATCCGCTGGTCACCAAAATCAGGCCGCGTTTCGCGGTTCTTTGACGATGTTCTTGTTCTGGCTTCGCGCTCGCTGCCAAAAAAGTACACCGATGCCTTGGAACCGTGGGACCTGCCCGCGCTGGAGCCGTATCAGCCTGAATACCTCGCCGGTTTCCGGGCAGAGGCCTATACCGTCGATCTGAACGAAGGGCATAAGCAGGCGCGCGTCCATATGGCCCGCGTGATCGAGCGGGACGTGCGGTTTGATATCGGCGGGGACCGGCAGCGTATTCATGCCATCGATACCGATGTCAGCAACGTGACATTCAAGCATATTCTTCTGCCGATATGGATGGCAGCATATAAATACCGGGGCCAGACCTATCGGTTTGTCATCAACGGAAGAACCGGACGGGTACAGGGCGAACGGCCCTGGTCAGCGATCAAGATCACCATTGCCGTTTTCTTTGGTCTGCTTGTAGCAGCCGGAATCGGATACCTTGCGGCGACAGGACAGCAATAGCGTCCGAATACCGGAAACCACTTTCCACCACGATTTTTCCGCCGCGGACCTCTTGCACATCGCGCCGGTGAACGACATCCTGCCGCGCGTTCGCGTGGGAGGAACCAGAGTGATGTTGAATAGTCTGAACCAGCTTTTGAATGACCGGCACTCGTGCCGCGCCTACTCCTCAGATCAGGTTCCCAGAGCGGACATCGAGAGCATCGTAAACAGTGCAATCCGCGTTCCAAGCTGGTGCAACGCCCAGCCGTGGCACGTTCACGTCACCAGCGGCGCGGAAACGGATGCGTTTCGCGCGGCCCTGCTGGACGAAGCAATAAATGGCTCTCCATCCCCTGATCTGCCGTTTCCAACGTCTTATTCGGGCGTTTATCAGGATCGCCGCCGAGCCTGTGGCTGGGCGCTGTACGAGGCGGTAGGCGTCGAAAAAGGCGACCGCGCCGGGTCTGCCCGTCAAATGATGGAGAACTTTTCGCTGTTCGGCGCACCACATTGCGCGATCGTTTCCAGCCCTGCTGAGCTGGGACCATATGGCGCCATGGATTGCGGCGGCTTCGTAACCGCGTTCACGCTGGCGGCACAGGCGCTTGGCATCGCGACCATCCCTCAAGCGGCCGTTGCGTCTTATGGGCCGTTTCTGCACCGGTATTTCGACATTCCCGAAGACCGCTTGATCCTGTGCGCCATATCCTTTGGCTATCCTGACACACAGCACCCGGCCAATACGTTCCGTACGGATCGTGCGGGGCTGGATGAGGTCGTGACTTGGAAAGGCTGACTGACCCGATCATTTTGTGCTGCGGCGAGGCGGTTGCCGACCTTGTGCCCGCAGAGCTTACCGAAGGCGGAACCGGCTTCCGTCCGGTTCCCGGCGGCGCGGCTGTCAACACCGCGGTCGCACTGGCGCGGCTTGGAACGCCATCGGGATTTGTCGGAACACTGTCGACTGACCCGATGGGAACGATGCTGAGAACGCATCTCTATACCGAAGGCGTTAATCTGAACGGTGCCGTTTCCTCCGATGCTTCGGCGACGGTGGCACTGGCGCATCCGCTCGCCGACGGAACAAGGTTTGACCTTTATGATGAAGGAACGGCTGGCCGCGCCCTGCAACGCGGAATGCTGCCACCCTTGCCCCAGTCAGTACAGGCTCTGGTCTTTGGCGGGATCAGCCTGATTCACGCCCCGGGCGCAGACGAGTTCGAGGCGCTGGCCGCATCGAACAACGACAGGCTGATCTGGCTGGACCTGAACATACGCGGCGGCCTAGTCAGCGATCCCGGACCTTACCGCGCGCGGCTTGAACGAATGGCAAAGTTGGCGGACGTCATCAAGGTTTCAGATGAAGATCTGGAGTGGCTGGGCCCCCTTCCCCCGCTGCGCGACAATCAGCTGCTGCTGCAAACCTGCGGCGCACAAGGTGCAAAGGCAAAGCTGGGCGCGATCGATTTCGCAGTTCCGGCCCCCGTTCGCGACGTGCGCGATACCGTAGGGGCAGGCGATATCTTCAACGCCGGGTTTCTGTCTTCCTTCTATCGGAATGGGTTGTTGAACTCGCCCCTAACCTTGAATGAACAAGCCCTTACAGATGCTGTCAGTTTCGGCATCACCGCGGCCAGCATCAGCGTAACGAGGTCCGGGGCGGATGCCCCCACAACAGAGGAAGTCCTATGCGCGCAGTAGTTCAGCGTGTCGCCCGGGCCTCGGTCACGGTTGATGGTACCGTCATCGGACAAACAGGGCCGGGATTGATGATCCTTGTCTGCGCGATGCAGGAAGATAGCGAAACGCAGGCCGATCAGCTTGCCGCGAAAATCGCCCGGCTGCGTATTTTCAAGGATGAGGCGGGCAAGATGAACCGATCCGTTCTGGATATACAGGGATCGGCCCTTGTCATCAGCCAGTTCACACTGGCGGCCGATACCTCGCGCGGCAACCGGCCCGGCTATTCCAACGCGGCACCGCCCGCAGAGGGCCAGCGGCTTTACGAGCGTTTCGTGCGACAGTTGGCAGCGCAGGGCATTCCGGTCGAGACCGGCCAGTTCGGAGCTGATATGCAAGTGGAACTCATCAATGATGGCCCGGTCACAATCTGTTTGGAAAGCTGATGAACCAAAGACAGACAGCAATCGACATCTGGAAATCCGGCGTTGATGCCGTTGGAGGCTATCGCGCGACAGCCTCTGCGCTGGAAAACGCAGAGCGACCGGATCAGATTATCGCCGTTGGCAAGGCGGCGGGTGCAATGGCACGAGCCGCGCTGGACCGGTTTGGCGCGTTGCCCTGTCTGGTCGTGACCAAGGATGGCCACGGCGAAGGTTTGCCCGATCATGTGACATTGATCGAAGCCTCGCACCCGGTCCCGGATGCCCGCAGCCTGACCGGAGGCCGCGCGTTGCGGGCGGCAGTGTCCGGTATGGAATCCGGATCGCATCTGCTGCTGCTGGTTTCGGGCGGGGCCTCTTCGCTGGCCGAAGATCTGGAAGACGGCAAGACGCTGGAGGATCTGGAAGCCCTTAACCGCAGACTATTGTCGCAAGGGCTGGATATTCATGCCATGAACGCGCAGCGGCGGTTGATTTCCCGGATCAAGGGCGGGCGATTGCTGTCCGAATTTTCCGGTGGCCGTGCAACCGTTCTGGCCATCTCTGACGTACCGGGCGACGATCTGAACGTGATTGGCTCGGGTATCGGGGCAATCCCGGCCGATCCTGTGTTCGCGGCAACGGCGCGCATCGTCGCCTCCAATATGCACGCACGCAATGCGGCCAAGGACGCAGGTCAGCAGGCAGGTCTTGAGGTCATCGCCAACGAAGAAGCCATGCATGACGATTACCTAGCAGTTGCCGGCAAACTGGGCGCGCGTCTGCGGGAAATGCCTCGGGGTGTCATGGTGTTTGGCGGTGAACCAACCGTTGTGCTGCCCGACCAGCCCGGACGCGGCGGACGCAATCAGGCGCTGGGTCTGGCGCTTGCCCGCGAAATCCGGGGCTGCGACGGGTTGACCTTGGTGGTCGGCGGAACCGACGGGACCGATGGGCCGACCGACGCCGCCGGGGCCATCGTGGACGGCACCACCTGGGACGACGATGCCGAGCGCGCACTGGCTGCGGCGGACAGCGGCAGTTTCCTGGACAAGAAGGGCGCGCTGTTGGTGACGGGGCCAACCGGCACCAACGTCATGGACCTTCTCGTCGCAATCAGGGAATGATTTGTCGCTTCTCCCCTACAACCTGATCGCCATGGCACCGAAACTCGCCGCATGACGCGTGTTCCAAACGCCCTTCGGGATATTGAGGAAATACCAGATCTCGGCATCCGGCTATCGGATGGCTGCCGCCTGTCCGCGCGCGTATGGCGGCCTGTTGATGCCCCTGATGATCCGGTCCCGGTCATTCTGGAATACCTGCCCTATCGCAAGCGTGATGGCACCACGGCGCGCGACGCCCTGACCCATCCGTGGTTTGCCAAACGGGGATATGCCTGCATCCGCGTTGACATGCGCGGCAATGGCGACAGCGAAGGGCTGATGGAGGACGAATACACCCAGCAGGAACTTGATGACGCAGTTGAGGTGATCGAGTGGCTTGCCGCGCAGGACTGGTGCACCGGCGACGTCGGAATGATGGGCATCAGCTGGGGTGGTTTCAACTCGCTTCAGGTCGCGGCGATGCAGCCCGAGGCGCTGAAGGCGATCATCACGCTATGCTCGACAGCGGACAGATATGCTGACGACATCCATTACAAAGGTGGGTGCCTGCTGAACGAAAACCTCGGTTGGGGCGCGACCATGTGGTCTTATTCCTCGCGCGCGCCTGATCCGGACCTCAGGGAAAACTGGCGCGAGCTGTGGCTGGAGCGCCTGAAGAACGAACCCTTCCTGCCGTCCGTATGGCTGCGCCACCAGACGCGCGATGCCTATTGGCAGCACGGCTCGGTTTGCGAGGATTTCAGCGCCATCAAGGCAGCCACCCTTGCCATTGGTGGATGGGGTGATGCCTACAAAAACACGGTGCCGCTACTGGTTGAAAGTCTGGATGCACCGGTCAAAGGCATCAACGGACCGTGGGTTCACAAATATCCCCACTTTGCTGTCCCCGAACCGCGCATCGGCTTTCTGCAAGAGGCACTGCGCTGGTGGGATCACTGGCTTAAAGGCCACGACACCGGCGTAACCGGCGACCCGGATTATCGCGCATATCTGATGGATGGCGTTCGACCCGCCCGCTGGTACACCAAACGCCCCGGCCGGTGGATTGCCGAGGCAACAGGCGCCACCACGCATCTGCAAACGCAGACCTTGACGCTCGGAAATGAGGGCCTTGGCGGTACTGAACCGCTGGACGCAATCGTGTGCTCGCCACATCACTGCGGCATGGAAGGCGGAGAATACTGCGCCATCTGGCTGGGCCCCGAATTACCCGGAGATCAGCGCGCGGACGATGCTCTGTCGGTCTGCGTGGACGGCCAGCCTCTGCCCCAGGATATGGATATCGTCGGTGCGCCCCGGCTGAAACTGCAGCTGAGCAGCGACAAGCCTCAGGCGCAGATAGCCGTGCGGCTCAATCACGTGCATCCCGATGGCGCATCAACCCGGATCACCTATGGCGTGCTGAACCTGACCCATCGGGACAGCCATCAAGACCCGCAACCGCTGACACCCGGGCAAAACTACGAAGTTACGCTGGACCTGGATCAGATCGCCTATCGCGTACCCAAGGGGCACCGCCTGCGTGTCGCTATCTCGAGCGCCTACTGGCCGCTGGTCTGGCCCTCCCTGGAAACTGCCCAGCTGCACCTTTCCGGAGGAGAGATCACGGTACCGCTCCGCCCGTCGGGTGATGCCGATGAATATGTGTTCCCCCTGCCCGACGCCGAAGCGCCATGGCAGATCGAAACGTTGCGGCCCGAGGCTCATGCCCGGCGCACGGAAACCGACCAGACCACGGGTGAGGTTTCACTGGTGATCGAAGACGATTTTGGTCTGGTCCGCGACAGTGAACACGGCCTTGTCAGCGGCGGGATCGCGCGTGAACGGTGGTCGATCCACCCTGACGATCCGCTCTCGGCCCAAGGTTCCTGTCATTGGACTCAGGAGATGCACCGGAATGGGGTCAAATTGCGTACTGAAACCGGTTGCGAGATGCGATCGGACCGTGAAAACTTTCATCTGCGTGTGACCATTCATGCATATGAAAACGAAAGAGAAATCTATTTCCGCGAAGAGGAAGACCAAATACCCCGCAAAAATGTGTAACGCCGCTTGCCGGGAAAGGCCGCGATTAGTCCTTGCCCGGGAAGCGGAAATGACCCTACATTGACTCATGCGTCAACAAAAACTGCCGCCAAGGCAGAGGAAGAATTCAACTGGGAGAATCCAATGAACGAACAACTCACTCACATGACCAAACAGGTGACCGCCGGAAAGATGACCCGCCGCGAATTCATGGGGAAAGCCGCGGCTCTGGGCGTTTCTGCAGCTGTCGCCAGCACCATGTTCTCGGGCGCAGCCCGCGCGGCCGGCCCCAAAAAGGGCGGCGACCTGAAACTGGGTCTGCAGGGCGGTGAGTCTACAAACTCGCTGGACCCGGCAACCTATGCAAGCTCGGTCCCATACATGAACGGCCGCCACTTCGGCGACACACTGGTCGAAGTTGCGCCGGACGGAACCATCGAAGCACGTCTGGCCGAAAGCGTGGAAGGCAGCGCCGACGCGAAGGTCTGGACCTTCAAGCTGCGTGAGGGTGTCGAATTCCACAACGGCAAAACCATGACCAGCGAAGACGTGCTGAAAACCATGGAACGCCACTCGAACGAAGACTCCAAGTCCGGTGCTCTTGGCATCATGAAGGGCATCGAGTCGATGAAGGCCGATGGCAGCAACTTCCAGGTCACACTGACCGAGCCGAACGCCGACCTACCCTATCTGATGGCGGACTATCACCTGATCATTCAGCCTGATGGTGGCATGGACAATCCTGCTGCAGGTATCGGTACAGGCCCATACAAGCTGGAAGTTGATGAGCCGGGCGTACGTCACCTGTTCAGCAAGTTCGAAAACTACTGGAAGGATGACGGTCATTTCGACAGCGTCGAAAACGTCGTCATCAACGACGCAACTGCCCGTACAGCAGCCCTTCAGTCGGGTCAGGTGCAACTTGCGAACCGGATCGAACCCAAGGTTGCAGATCTGCTGAGCCGTGCACCAACGCTGACCGTTCAGTCCACACCGGGCCGGGGGCACTATGTCTTCATCATGCACGTGGACACCGCGCCGTTCGACAACAACGAACTGCGTCTGGCCCTGAAATACGCGATGAACCGCGAAGAGCAGGTCGAGAAAATCCTGCGCGGCTATGGCTCGGTCGGGAACGACATGCCGATCAACGCGGCATATCCGCTGTTTGATGAAACCATCCCACAGCGTGAATTCAGCCTCGAAAAAGCAGCTGAACACTACAAAAACTCGGGCCACGATGGATCGCCGATCATTCTGCGTACCGCGGATGGTGCCTTCCCGGGTGCCGTCGATGCCGCGGCCCTGTTCCAGCAGACAGCGGCGCAGGCCGGAATTCCGCTGGAAATCAAGCGCGAGCCGAACGACGGTTACTGGTCCGAGGTCTGGAACAAAGAGCCGTTCTGCTGCTCGTACTGGGGTGGCCGTCCGGTACAGGACCAGATGTATGCAACCGCGTATCTCTCGACCGCAGACTGGAACGACACCCGGTTCAAGGTCAAAGAGTTCGACGACCTGCTGTTCGCAGCCCGCGCCGAACTGGACCCGGCCAAGCGCAAGACAATCTACTCGCAGATGGGTATGATGCTGCGCGACAACGGTGGCCTGATCTGCCCGATGTTCAACGACTTCGTCGATGCGGTCAGCAACCAGCTGGACGGCTGGGAAACTGACCCGAACGGCGAGATGATGAACGGTCAGGTTTCGCGCAAACTGTGGTTCGCGTGATACGGTTCATCTGATATGCATCCAATCATCAAACTGGTTTCCCAGCGCCTCGCGCTGGGATTCCTGCTTCTCTTTGGCGCCTCGGCCCTGATTTTCGGCCTGACCGAAGCGCTTCCCGGAGACGCAGCGCAAGCCGTCCTGGGACAATCCGCAACCCCCGAATCCCTTGCCAACCTGCGCGAGGAAATGGGCCTGAACCGTCCCGCCCTGACCCGCTATGCCGAATGGCTGGGCGGTCTCGTCCAGGGTGATTTGGGTCAGTCTCTTACAAACAAACTGGATATCGCCGACTCTGTGGCCTCTCGCCTTGGTAATACGCTTTTCCTCGCGTTCTGGGCTGCCATTGTTTCGGTTCCGCTGGCGATCTTCCTTGGCCTGCTTGCTGTGCGCTACCGCAACCGCTGGCCGGACAAGCTGATCTCGGCCGTTACACTCACAACGATCTCGATCCCGGAATTCCTGCTGGGTTATGTGCTGGTCTATTTCATCGCCGTGAAAATGGGCATGTTCTCGCCGCTGGCAATGATCAACGACAGCATGTCACTGGGGCAAAAGCTTAACGCGATCGCACTTCCCGTCATTGTTCTGACCATGGTCGTTTTGGCGCATATGATGCGTATGACACGCGCCGCGATCCTCAACGTGATGCAGTCGGCCTATGTTGAGACTGCGGAACTCAAGGGTCTGAACAACTTCAAGATCATTTACCGCCACGCCTTCCCGAATGCCATCGCACCCATCGTAAACGTGGTGATGCTGAACCTGGCCTATCTGGTCGTCGGTGTCGTCGTGGTCGAGGTGGTGTTCGTCTATCCCGGCATGGGTCAATACCTGGTGGACCACGTGACCAAGCGTGACGTTCCGGTGGTTCTGGCCTGCGGTGTCATCTTCGCCGCTATCTACATCGGACTGAACATGGTTGCAGACATCGTTGCCATTCTGGCCAACCCAAGGCTGAGGCATCCGAAATGAAGAACATTCCTATCTCTGCAATGATCGGTCTGGGCTTCATGGCCATCTACTTCGTCGTTGCGATCTTCGCACCTCTGCTGGCGCCTTACGGCATGGCCGAGGTTGTGGGCGATGTGTGGGAGCCGTCCAGCTCTCAGTTCTGGCTGGGTACCGACAATATCGGCCGCGACCTGCTGAGCCGCATGATCTATGGCGGACGCACGACGATCTTTATCGCCACGGCGGCAACGATCCTCAGCTTTGTCACCGGCTCGGTCCTTGGTTTTCTGGCCGCTGTTCTGGGTGGCTGGGCCGATCAGGTCATGTCACGTACCGTCGATCTGATCATGTCGATCCCGTCGCTGATCACCGCGCTGGTGGTTCTGGCCATGGTGCCGGTGACCATTCCGGTGCTGATCATCGTCATGGGCCTGCTGGACGCCACACGCGTCTATCGTCTGGCCCGCGCCGTTGCGGTGGATATCGAGGTCATGGATTACGTCGAAGCCGCCAAGCTGCGCGGTGAAGGCCAGATCTGGATCATCTTCCGTGAAATCCTGCCCAACGCCCTGTCGCCGCTGGTTGCGGAACTGGGCCTTCGGTTCATCTTCATGGTTCTATTTGTCTCGACCCTGTCCTTCCTGGGTCTGGGCGTTCAGCCGCCGCTGGCGGACTGGGGTGGCATCGTGAAGGAAAACAAGGACGGCATCGTCTATGGCATCGGCGCGGCGCTCTACCCCGCTGTGGCCATCGCCACGCTGGCGATCTCGGTCAACCTTGTGGCTGACTGGGTGCTGAACCGTACCACATCGCTGAAAGGAGGCCGGGGATGAGCGATCCACTTCTCAAGGTCCGCGACCTCAAAATCGGCGCGACCGTCTATCCACCGGGTGAGAAACCCCATGACATCGAAATCGTGCACGGGGTCAGCTTTGACCTCGCGCCCGGCAAGGTGCTGGGGCTGATCGGTGAATCCGGAGCCGGGAAATCCACCATCGGTCTGGCCTCCATGGCTTATGGCCGGGGTGGTGTGAAAATCACCGGCGGCGAGGTCTGGGTCAACGGGCGCGATATCCTCAAGACCTCTCTGGGTGATATCCGCAAGCTGCGCGGGGGCGAGGTGACCTATGTGTCGCAATCCGCCGCTGCATCGTTCAACCCCGCCAAGAAGATCATGGATCAGGTGGTCGAAGCCGCTGTGGAACAGAAAAAGTTCTCGCGTAAAGAGGCCGAAGGCCGCGCGCGTGAGCTGTTCGCCAAGCTGGGCCTTCCTGACCCGGACAATATCGGTGATCGCTACCCTCACCAGGTCTCGGGCGGTCAGTTGCAGCGTTGCATGACGGCGCTGGCGCTGTGCCCCGAACCCGATCTGGTCGTTTTCGACGAACCCACCACGGCGCTGGACGTGACCACTCAGATCGACGTTCTGATGGCCATCAAGGAAGCCATTGCCGATACCGGTGTTGCCGCTCTCTATATCACGCACGACCTGGCGGTTGTTGCGCAGGTGAGCGACGACATCATGGTACTTCGGATGGGTAACACGGTCGAATACGGCAATACCGATCAGATCATCAACAACCCGCAAGAGGAGTACACCAAGGCGCTTGTCTCGGTCCGCTCCATCGAGCACGAAGAAAAGAAGCCCACACCGGAACCGGTGCTGAGCGTTGACGGTATCACCGCGCGCTACAAGGGTCTGAACTTCGACGTGCTGCACAACGTCAATGTCGAGCTCCATCCGGGGCAGACGCTGGCGGTTGTGGGTGAATCCGGCTCGGGCAAGTCGACGCTGGCGCGGGTGATCACCGGCCTGTTGCCGCCGCGAGATGGTGAGATCACCTTTGCCGGTCGCAAGCTGTCGCCAGACCTCAAGGGCCGCACCCGCGAGGATCTGCGCGAGTTGCAGATGATCTATCAGATGGCCGACGTGGCGATGAACCCGCGTCAGACCGTCGGCACGATCATCGGTCGCCCGTTGGAGTTCTACTTCAACATGCGCGGCGCCGAGAAGCGCAAGCGGATCATCGAACTGCTGGACGAGATCGAACTGGGCGAGAAGTTCATGGATCGCTATCCGGCGGAATTGTCGGGGGGTCAGAAACAGCGTGTCTGTATCGCCCGGTCGCTGGCGGCCAAGCCCAAGATGATCATCTGCGACGAGGTGACATCGGCGCTCGACCCGCTGGTGGCGGACGGTATCCTCAAGCTGCTGCTCGATCTGCAAAAGATCGAGGATGTGGCGTATCTGTTCATTACCCACGATCTGGCCACTGTGCGTGCCATCTCGGATTCGATTGCCGTGATGTATCAAGGCCGCGTGGTTCGTTATGGATCGAAATCGGAGGTGCTGAGCCCACCGTTCGACGACTATACCGACCTTCTGCTCAGCTCGGTGCCCGAGATGCATCTAGGCTGGCTGGAAGAGGTTGTCGCGCACCGCAAAATGGAGAGTGCGGGGAACTGAACAAGAATTACCGTCACTAAGCTGTCAGGCCCGCACATATGTGTGGGCCTGCGTCATTTCGCACGTATACATTCCATTTTCAGAATACATTATACATTCCATAACTAGAATTTGTTATGGAGGTTTCAATGCCTGCTGTTCAACGACCGTCCGACGCCTACTCACCGCTGTACTTCCTCGCTTCGCTGGGCGCAGGCGGGTTGGTGGTCACCTTTTTCATGTTCCTGATGTTCTGGGTGCCGCACCCGGATCAGCCCGTACCGGTTTTCGAAGACCTGTTGCAAGTATTCGCAACCGGGTCGCTGCCTCTGAAGGCCGCCGTCGCTGTCGCCATGGCAGGCATCGCCTTCTTTGTCGTTCTCAATGTCAAAATGCTGGTCTGGAACTTTCAGGCTCTTTCGCAATTCCGCCAGACTGAAGCCTACATGGCGCTTCGGAACAGTAACAGCGAAACCGCGCTGCTTGCCGCACCTCTTGCATCGGCGATGACGGTAAACGCAGGCTTTATAGTGGGACTGGTCTTTGTCCCCGGGCTTTGGAACATTGTCGAATACCTCTTCCCGGCTGCAATGGTCGCCTTTTTCCTGCTCGGCGTCTGGGCGTTCCGGTTGATCGGTCACTTCCTGGGCCGGGTTCTGGCCGAGGGGGACACGTTTGACATGACGGCCCACAACTCATTCGCGCAACTGATGCCCGCGTTTGCCCTGTCGATGATCGCGGTGGGTCTGTCTGCGCCATCAGCGATGAGCGGGAGCGAGACAGTTGTCGGAACATCGCTGGTTCTGTCCAGTTTCTTCGGGATCAGCGCAATCGTGTATGCCATCTTCGCCTCGGTCACGGCGTTTGCTCCGATGTTACAGCACGGAACCGCACGTGAAGCCGGCCCGACGCTGATGGTTATCGTGCCCATACTGACTGTTCTCGGGATCATGATGCTACGGCAGAATCATGGGCTGCACGCCGCCTTTGACGTGCATGGCAGCCCGGCGGAAACGCTCATGCTGCTGACGCGCCTTCTCACCGTGCAACTGATCTTTCTCATGCTTGGCCTGCTGCTGCTGAACCGCCAGAAGTACTTTGACGACTTTGTCTTCGGCAGCAAGACATCACCCGGCTCCTACGCGCTTGTCTGCCCCGGTGTGGCACTGTCCGTGATGATCCACTTCTTCGTGAACAAGGGGCTCGTCGGAACGCAGATCATCGACAAGTTCAGCGTGGCCTATTGGGGCTTTACCGCCATTGCCCTTGCCCTGCAGGTGGCCATGGTTCTTCTTGTCCTTCGGTTGAACCGGCAACATTTCAAAGCCGCGGTGGAAGCCAAAACCATTCCGGCGGAATAATTCGCCAAAAATGTCGGGCGGAGAACATTCCGCCCGCTTTTCGAGTGGCAATTCAGGAATCTGACATGAAGATAGGGCACACGAATGTCCACACTTCAAAAGGATTCGCCGCATGGACAAGAAACTTCTGCTCATCATTCTGGACGGCGTGCCGTGGCGCAACTTTCGCCGTCTGTTCGGCAATCTCGAAGGCTGGGTAGACAGCGGCGAGGCCCGCGTCTGGAAGCTCAAGGCAGTGCTGCCATCGACCTCGGCCAGTTGCTATGCGTCGATCCACACTGGCGTTTCCCCGCAAGAACACGGCTGCACCGGCAACGGCAATGTCTTTCGGCTCAGCCACAAAGATATATTCAGCCAAGTGCGCGAGGCGGGCGGTACCACCGGCGCTGTGACGCACAGCTACTGGTCACAGTTTTTTAACCGGCATCCCTTCGACTACGTCCGCGACATCGAGTATGACGAGCCGGACAGCAAAACAATCAACCATGGCCGGTTTCATTCCATGACCGGGTATGGGCACGACAATCAGATGACACCATCCGATGTCGATCTCTTTGCGACGCTGACCAATCTGTGCATGCGCTTTGGGCTGGACTACGGCATTCTGCACACCTGCACGCTGGACAGCATGGGGCATCGTTTCTTTCACGATTGCCAGGAAATGGACCATGCCTGTTTCGTCGCGGACGAAATGCTGGCGCCGTTCATCCCGCGCTGGCGGCAATTGGGGTACGAGGTGATCGTGACCGCTGACCACGGGCAGGATGAACGCGGCCACCACGGCGGGCGCGGACCGCTGCAGCAGGAAACAGCCCTGTATTACTTTGGGGATGCCGAAGGCCCTGCAGAAGATTACGTGATCGATCAGCGACAGCTGGCACCCACGATCCTGAACCGCATGGGTGCGCCGGTGGCCGACACGATGAAGGCCGCTTCGTTCCTCAAGTGAGATGAAAGGATCAGGTCGCCCAAGGTGGCCTGATCACTCATAAGACCAAAGGCCCTGCCCCAGCGCCTCGATCGCCACCGAAATGCGTTCGAAACTGTCTGCGGCGCGCGTCACCGAACTGCGCGCGCGCAGGTATCCGTGCACAAGACCCGCTTCATTGATCCACTTTGCGTGACCTCCGGCTTCGGTGATCTTTGCGCAATAGTCTTTTCCATCGTCCCTCAGAGGGTCGCAATCGGCGGTCACCACAACCGTGGGCGGCAGCCCCGAAAAATCCGTATCCGCCAGCGGAGCATAAGTCGGGTCGCCTTCGGGCACCTCGCCACCACACCGGATTTTCTCGTAGTACAGGACATCCTCGCGCGTCAGCAGCGGCGCATGGGCATGTTCCAGATAGGACCCTTCGTTGGTGTCGCCGCCAAGCACGGGGTAAATCAGAACCTGGCCCAGAATGGGCTCCAAACGGCCTCTGGCATGGTGCGACACGGCCGCTGCAAGGTTCCCCCCGGCGCTGTCACCCGCCAAAACCAGCGGATCACCAAATTCCCCGGCTGCCCATTCCGTTGCGGTCCAACAATCCTGAAACTGAACCGGGTGAAGCTCTTCCGGGCACAACCGGTAGTCTACCGCAACCACGCGATACCCGGTCTGCGCGCAAATCTCGGCGCAGACATCGTCGTGACTATCCAGACCGCCCAGCACAAAGCCACCGCCATGGAAATAGATCACGGTCCGCGTCGGATAACCGGCACTGTAAATGCGAACCGGCACGCCATCCGCCATCAGATCCTCTGTTTCGACACCGGCCGGACGAGGCCGCCGGAACGTTCGGCACAGATTGTCATAGACGCGGCGCTGATCGGCGATGGACATCCCGACAGCGTCGTCGGGATAACATTCCGCTGTCCGCCTGATGAAGGCCCAGGTTTCCTCGTCGATCAGACGCTCATAGTCCATTGCCCCTCCCGGTCAGGCTGCCCATTCCCAAGGCCGGGTGAATGATCCCAGCACCTTGTTCACATCGTCCTCGGTGGAGCCGTTCGCGTCAAGCTGCGCGACAAGTCCGCGTTTTTTGTCGTCAATCACGGAAACAACCCGCGCGGACACACCTGCCGTTTCAAGGGCACCGTTATAGATTCGGGTGATCGCCTGTTTTCTCAACTCCGGCTTGAACACCTTGCCGACGGCAGTCTTGGGCAGTTCCGTCAGGATGGTCATGTGCTTGGGCTGGGCGGCGCGTTCGTGGACGTGAACCTTGCAGTATTCCAGCAACTCTTCCTCGGTCGTCTTACCACCCTCGACCAGTTCGACAAAGGCGCAGGGAACCTCTCCGGAATGGGCATCCGGCTGACCGATCGCCCCGGCAAACGCGACGGCTTCGTGACCCAGCAGCGCCTCTTCGATCTCGGCCGGGTCGATATTGTGACCGCCGCGAATGATCAGGTCCTTGGCGCGGCCCGTGATCCACAGATACCCATCTTCGTCGAACCGCCCCAGATCGCCGGTGCGCAGATACGAATCAAAATGATACAGATCCTTGTTCTTGTCCGATTCGGTATAGGTGTTGCCCGCATAGACGCCGGGGTTCGAGATGCAGATTTCTCCAATCTCATCCACGGCACATTCTGCTGGCCCATCCGGCCCATCCCGCAGGATTTTTACGTCCGTATAAGGGAACGGAATACCGATCGAGCCGATCTTTTTCTCGCCATCTACAGGGTTGCACGACACAAGGCATGTCGCCTCGGTCAGGCCATACCCTTCGACGATGGTGACGCCCGTGGCTTTTTCAAAGCGATTGAACAGTTCCACCGGCAATGGCGCCGATCCCGAAAACGCGGTTTTCACGGACGAGATATCGGCATCCACCGGCCGCTGCATCTTGGCCGAAATGGCCGTCGGCACCGTAATGATGAACGAAACCTTCCAGCGTTCGATCAGCTTCCAGAAATTGTCGAATACCCCATCGCCGCGATACCCGGCGGGCGTCGGGAAAATCACATGCGCACCGGATGACACGGCCGCCATGACGATCACGTGGACGGCAAAGACGTGGAACATGGGCAGAGGGCACATGATGACGTCGTTTTCGTCAAACAGCAGCGTATTGCCCAACCAGCCATTGTAGATCAGGCCAGAGTACTTGTGCTGCGCCACCTTCGGCATCCCGGTTGTCCCACCGGTATGGAAGTAACAGGCGACGCGGTCCTCTTTGCTGTCTTCGAACGTCAGGGTCGTGGGCTGTTTGGCCAGTTCCTGATTGAAGTTCTTGTAATCTGCATGGGCCAGATGCTCTTTGTCGCCCATCTTGGGACGCAGGAAAGGCACCAGCCACGATTTGGGAGGCGTCAGATAACGGTTCAGATCAATTTCCAGAATCGTGTTGACGTTTGGCGCATGGCGCACCGCCTCTTCCACCTTCTGTGCTACATCCGTCTTGGGAAACGACTTGAGCGTGACCACAACCTTCGCCCCGGTCTCGCGCAGAATTGCGGCGATCTGTTCGGGCTCAAGCAACGGGTTGATCGGGTTCACGATCCCCGCGATCGCACCGCCCATCATCGTGATCAGCGTTTCGTTACAGTTTGGCAGCACATAGGCCACCACATCCTTTTCGCCCACACCGAGCGAGCGGAACAGGTTGGCGGCCTGATTGACCTTGCCCAGAAGGTCGGACCAGGTCAGCGTCTCAGCCTTGTCGGTCGGGCCTGACAGCAACTGAAAGCTGATCGCCTTGTGGTTCGGAAATTTTCCTGCCGTGCGCGACAAAAGCTGATGGAACGTCACCGGGACATCCCGATCCTCCCACGGCATTTCCTGCTCGACCCGTATCTTGTCTTCCAAACCCACGAACGCCATGCGGCTCCTCCCCGTATTCTCCCGTGTCCTGCACAGGCATTTTTGTTCCATGCCAAGATGGAAACAAATCCGCGCCTGTGCAAGCGCGGGCTTAACGGTTGGGGTCAGGAATATGTAGAATGACGCTGCGGCGAAAGGCAGAGTGCCGGGGCGTCACATCATTCTGCGGCAACCGCGCCATCGGTGAACTGCAGCCGCGCCAGGCGCGCATACAGGCCATCCTGCGCCACCAGATCGTCATGGGTACCCTGCGCGACGATGCGCCCGGCCTCCATCACAACGATCCTGTCGGCCTTTTTCACCGTCGCCAGACGGTGGGCCACGATCAAGGTGGTTCGCCCGGCCCGCATCTCGTCAACGGCCCCCTGCACGGCGCGTTCACTTTCCGCATCCAGGGCCGAGGTCGCCTCGTCCAACAGCAGAACCGGCGCATCGCGCAGGATCGCCCGCGCAATGGCGATCCGCTGCTTTTGTCCACCGGACAGCATGACACCGCGTTCACCGACAAAGCTGTCATAGCCTTCGGGCAGGGCCGAAATGAAATCATGCGCTGCCGCGGCGCGGGCGGCCGCCTCAACCTCGGCATCTGTAGCGTCCAACCGGCCAAACCGAATGTTCTCGCGCGCCGAGGCGGCAAAAATCACCGGGTCCTGCGGGACAAGGGCCATGAACTGACGGAAATCCGACCGGTCGAGGTCGCGCAGATCCATGCCATCCAGCGTCACGCGTCCCGAATCCGGGTCATAGAAACGCTGGATCATCTGAATGACGGTTGTCTTTCCCGCGCCGGACGGTCCCACAAACGCAACGGTTTCGCCCGGATTGACGGTCAGCGTAAGTTCGTCCAGCGCCACGACATCCGGTCGCGATGGATACCGGAAGCTTACATCGTCGAACCCGATCTCACCCCGCACCGGCTGCGGCAGGGCTTTGGGGCGCGAGGGGTTGTTCACCGTATCCTGCGCATTCAGCAGTTCGATCAGACGCTCCGTTGCACCCGCAGCGCGCTGCAACTCGCTCCAGATTTCCGAAAGGGCTGCGACCGATCCCGCCATGATCACTGCATAGATGACGAACTGGATCAGAACGCCTTCGGACATGAGCCCATTACGGACGTCAATCGCCCCCATCCAAAGCACGCCCACGATTCCTGAGAAAACAAGGAAAATGACGATCACCGTCAAAATCGCACGCGTCTGAATCCGGCGCAGGGACACGGTGTACGACGTCTCGGTCATATCACCGAACTGCTTGCGGCTGGCCTGCTCGTGGGTAAAGGCCTGCACGGTCTGAACCGCGCCCAGCGCCTCACCGGCATTGCCTGAGGATGCTGCGATCCAGTCCTGATTTTCCCGACTGATAACCCGCAGCCGCCGCCCCAGAACCAGAATCGGAACCACCACAATCGGAATAAGCAACAAAACCATCCCCGTCAGCTTGGCCGAGGTCAGCAACATCAGGACCAGACCACCGACGAACATCAGCATGTTGCGCAGCGCGATCGAAACCGAGGAACCCAGAACCGACTGGATCAGGGTCGTATCGGTCGTGATCCGGCTCAGCACCTCACCTGTCATGATGCGCTCGTAAAATTCCGGGCTCATGCCGATGACCCTGTCGAACACGGCCTTTCGGATATCCGCCACGACCCTCTCGCCCAGCCGCGTCACCAACGCATAGCGAATCCCGGTCCCAACGGCGAGAATGGCCGCAATCCCGAGCGCCGCCAGAAAATACTGATCCAGCAACTCGCCATCTTCGATCCGGAAATGATCGACAACCCGACGAACCGCCAGCGGCAGCGTCAGTGACATACTGGCCGTCACAATCAGCGCCAGCGTCGCACCGATCATCAACATGCGATAGGGCCGCATGAACGGCCAGAGCGATCCAAGGACGCCCAGCTTTTTCGAGCCAGCCCGCTCTTCACTCGCCCCCGGAGCAGGGGTGGTTACGGATTTCGCTGACTGAGATCTTGCCATGTCTGGCCCTTGCATCTTGATCTTTCACTGGTGCCCGCTTCTTGGCGACAGTCGTGCGCGGGGTCAAGAAGCGCAGCACCACACTACGGCAACGGGGGCCATTTGACGCAATCGAATTTTGGGCTGAACTGGAGCGGGTAGACGGAATCGAACCGACATAATCTGCTTGGAAGGCAGGGGCTTTACCATTAAGCTATACCCGCTCAGCGTCTGGGCTGATTATTCCATGCGCGTTCGGGCGTCAAGAACGGAAATTCGGTTCTTGCCGCCTTTTCGACCCCTCCGCACACCGGGGCGGCAGTTAGGCGCCTTTTATGCTATGATCCGCACATCCAATTGCCGACGTGGGCGTCACCGCGCGGCAATTTGTGCATTTTTTACATACGGGGGAAATTCACGATGACGGAATTTGACCTGGGTACCTATTCCCGCAATATCACAACATCCTCATCCGGGGCGAAAAAGGCGTTTGATCAGGGGCTCGTCTGGCTGTTCGGATTCAACCACGAAGCCGCTGCGGATTGTTTCGAGAAGGCGATTGAACTGGACGCAAATTGCGGCATGGCGCATTGGGGCGTCGCCTTTGCAATCGCCCCCAACTATAACAAACCATGGGAGTTCTTTGAGCCCGAAGAAAAAGTTTCAATGCTGCAACGTGCCCACCGGTCCGTCACAGATGCCATGGCGCTGCGCGATGCGGTGACACCCCTTGAGGCCGCATTGATCGAGGCCCTGTCCCACCGCTTCCCAACAGACCCGGAAATCGAAGACTACGGGCCATGGAACGATGCATTCTCCGAATCCATGCGCAAGGTCTATGCCGAACACTCTGCGGATCTGGACGTGGCCTCGATCTTTGCCGAGGCGTTGATGAACCGAACGCCATGGCAGCTCTGGGATCTGAAACAGGGCAAACCCGCCGAAGGTGCTTCGACCGAAGAAGCTCAGACCGTTCTGGAAACGGCATTCGACACATTACCGGGCGCTTGGGACCATCCCGGTCTGCTGCACATGTACATTCACCTGATGGAGATGTCGCCCACACCCGAAAAGGCGCTGCGCCATGGCGACCGGCTGGTCGATCTGGTGCCGGACAGTGGCCACCTTGTGCATATGGCGACCCATATCGACGTATTGTGCGGCGACTACCAAAACGTCGTCTGGCGCAATCATCGCGCCGCACAGGTGGACCGGAAATACGAGGCGATGGCGGGTGGCGAGAATTTCTATACCGTCTACCGCGTTCACAACGTGCATTTCGAGGCCTATGGGGCCATGTTCCTTGGCCAGCCGGAAAAGGCCCTTGCCGCGTCCGAGGAACTGATGCGCATGTTGCCCGACAACGTGATCCGCTTTTTCCCGGATCTGTTCGAGTCGTTTTACGGCAAGAAAATCCACGTGATGGTCCGTTTCGGACAATGGGATGAAATCCTGAACGAACCGTTCCCGCAGGACCGCGAACTTTACAGCTATACGTTTGCCGCCATGCGTCAGGCCCGCGCCGTCGCGCTGGCCAATCTGGGTCGCATGGACGAGGCTCGCAAAGAACGCGAACTGGCCGTCGAGGCGCGCAAGGCCGTTCCCGAAAGCCGTCTGGTCTTCAACAACACTGCCGAGGACGTGTTGATGATCGGCGAGGCCATGATGGACGGAGAGATCGCGTTTAAATCCGGCGACCGTCAAGGCGGGCTTGGACATCTGCACCGCTCGGTCGAACTGGATGACAATCTGGTCTATGACGAGCCGTGGGGCTGGATGCAGCCGACGCGCCATGCCCTTGGGGCCTTGCTGATGGAAGACCAGCGTTTTGACGAGGCCGAGGCGGTCTATCGCGCCGATCTTGGGCTCGACGACACCCTTGCGCGCGCCTGTCAGCACCCGCGCAATATCTGGAGCCTGCACGGCCTGCACGAATGCCTTGTCAGACGTGGTGAGCAAACCGAGGCAAGGCACATCAAGCTGCAACTGGATCAGGCAGCAGCGCGTGCAACCGTACCGATTCACGCATCGTGCTATTGTAGAAGCAAGGCAAAAGCCGCCTGACGAACCCAACGCTCTGACGTGGGGCGGCCACAGGTCGGATGGCGCCGTGGCCGCGCCCATGCGCATGTCGCTTTCGCAAAAAAGTGATTTTGCGGGACTTGCCCCCTGTACTTGTTCCGACTGTCAATTACCTGTCACAAACGCATTCTACACCCTGACAGCACGTTGATTCTGACAGCCAGGAGCCATCCATGAAAGACGCCGACCCCACCAATCTGTCCGCAGACGATTGGGACGAGCTGCATTTCCCCCGCCCCGAAGAAAACGACTTTGACCGCGTCGTCGAAAGCGCGATATCGCGCCGTGGATTTCTCGGTGGCGTCCTCGCCTTCGGGTCTGGCGCAGCGGCAATGGGAGCAGGGCTGCTGAGTTCGGGCGCAGCCCATGCGATCGAAGGCAGGCGCTTTGCCTTCACTCCGATCGCCGCGCAAACCGATGGCACCGTTCATGTTCCCGAAGGGTATTCCTGGAACATGCTGATGCGCTGGGGCGATCCGCTATTCTCGGATGCTGACGGCTATGACACTACAGATGGTGGTCCCGTCGAAAATTCGGACAAGGTGTTCGGCGAGAACACGGATGGCATGGAGACCTTCTCCTATCAGGGCCACGAACTGATCGCCATCAACCACGAATATCCCAACCGCAAGATCAACCTGCCCGCCGCGCAGGAAGGCAAGCCCGCCAGCGCCGATGACGTGCGCAAGTTCCAGAACATTCAGGGCGTGACCGTGATGGAAATCACCGAAGGTCCCGAGGGCTGGTCGGTGGTGAAGGACAGCCCCTTCAACCGCCGCATCCACCACAACACGCCGATGAAAATCGTCGGCCCCGCTGCCGGTCACGACCTGCTGAAAACCAAGGCCGACCCGACCGGGACAACCTCGCTGGGTACGCTGAACAACTGCGGCGCGGGCAAGACGCCATGGGGCACCTACCTAACCTGCGAAGAAAACTTCAATGGCTATTTCGGCTCGACCGACGAAGGCGCGACCTATGACCAGAAGGTTGCCGACGGCATGAAACGCTATGGTGTGAAAGCCGAAAGCTGGAATGGTTACGAACTGTTCGACCCGCGCTTCGACACCTCGAAAAACCCGAACGAGCCGCACCGCGCGGGCTGGATCGTGGAAATCGATCCGACCAAGACCGACAGTACCCCGGTCAAACACACCGGTCTGGGCCGCTTCAAGCACGAGAATGCCGAGGTCGCGCTGGCCAGGGATGGTCGCGTGGTTGTCTATATGGGTGACGACGAACGCGGCGAATACCTCTATCGGTTCGTCTCGAACGGCACCTACCAACCCGGTGGCGAAACCGAAAGCCTGCTGAACGACGGCACGCTTTTTGTCGCCAAATTCAACGATGACATGACCGGTGAATGGCTGCCGTTGACGCCGGAAACCACCGGCATGGACGCGGCTGAAATCCTGATTTTCACCCGCATGGCGGCCTCGGCCGCAGGCGGCACCACCATGGACCGACCCGAATGGGTCGCCTCTAGCCCGGTCGCGATCGAGGCATATTGCTGCCTGACCAACAACAAGAACCGCGGGGTCAAACCGAATGCCGGTGGCGACGACACCCCGGCCAATGGCCCCAACCCGCGCGAGGCCAACAAGTACGGCCAGATCGTACGCTGGCGCCCGGCCGACGAGGATCACGCCGCCAACGGGTTCGACTGGGATCTTTATGTGATGGCGGGCAACCCGACCGTCCACGACGACGCGCGCGCCGGTTCGGACAACATGAACGAGGGCAACCTGTTCAACTCGCCCGACGGCATGGCAATCGACTCGACCGGTCTGGTCTGGATTCAAACCGACGGCAATGACGACAACGAAGAAGACTTCGCTGGCAACGGCAACAACCAGATGCTGGTTGGCGACCCGGTGACCGGCGAGATTGTGCGGTTCATGACCGGACCAAACGGCTGCGAAGTTACTGGTCTGGCGTGGTCCGGCGATCTGCGCACCATGTTTGTCGGCATCCAGCACCCCGGCAGCAACTGGCCCGACGGCGGCACCCCGCGTTCGGCGGTGATCACCATCAAGCGTGACGACAACGGACTAGTCGGCTGATCGGAATGACAATCTTCAAACGCCCTCAGGCTGATTGCTTGGGGGCGTTTTTCTGAACAAGGCTCAGATATCCTCGCCGGGTGGCTCCAGCAAACCGCCGGGTTTCAGCAGTTGCCTTTCAGGAAGCCACGGGTTCAGCACAAGTGCATCGGCCAGGGCTGCACGCGCCTCTTCCATCCGCTTCAGCCCCAACAACGACAAGGCGCGCCCGCTCATCGCCGCGACATGGTTCGGCGACAACTCAAGCGCCCGGTCCAGATCATTCAGGGCCGCTGGGAAATCATGTCTCAGATAATTGACGAAAGCGCGCTGATTGTACCCTTCAGCATAGTCCGGGCAGTACTCGACCAGCGCATTGAACTCCTCAAGCGCGCCGAGCAGATCCCACCCTTCACGCCGCGACATGCCCCGATCCAGAAGAGCCTGTGATCTTGTGTCGGGGGCGTCCATCCACAACTCCCACATGCGCCCTGAAATTCCCCGAGCCTCAACCTCGGTCTCTGCCGACTGAATCTCCCGGATAAGCGCATCCACCCCAGCGATATGATCCGGGGCATCGGGACAGGCCCCGGCCGCACCGGCACCTGCAATCAACGCAACACTTATGGCTATGGCTTTTTTCATACCTCACAAGTGGCGCAATCCCCTGTCCGGTCAACCGAAGTCTTCACCCGGATTCAGCAGACCGGTCTCTTTCACCGCCTCCATCGCCACAAATGTCGATGTATTCGCCACATGCGGCAGCGAAGAAATCTTCTCGGCCAGAACCGCACGGTACTCTGACATTGAGCGGGTCCGAACCTTGAGGAGATAGTCGAAATTGCTGGCGATCATATGCGCCTGCTCAATCTCGGCGATCCTGCGTACGGCGGCGTTGAATTCCGCCAATGCCTTCTCGCGCGTGTCGGTCAGCCGCACCTCGACAAAGGCCACATGGTCCAGACCAAGCCGGATCGGGTCTACCATCGCGCGATACCCGGTGATGACGCCCTCAGCCTCAAGCCGTTTCAGGCGGGCCTGCGTCGGTGATTTCGACAACCCGATGCGCCGCGACAGATCGGCAACCGAAATCCGCCCATCCTCGGCGATGACCCTCAAGATGGCCTGATCGAACCGGTCCAGATCAGGAAAGTCCATTTGCATCGTAGTTATCCTAATATTCAGTTCATATGCACTTCTTACACAATAATTCGGGAGTTTGTCCTGCATTATTACCACTATGCTAGACAAAAAGCTCGGAGAGACCATGACACACGCCCTGCGCACACTCATCGACAACCAGACCTATGCCGATCAGTCCGTGATCCTTGACGCCCTGAATGCACAGGCCGCGTTGTCCCCTTCGGACCGTCAGGCGATTTGCAATGCAGCCGCCCAGCTGGTGCGCGATATCAGATCCAGTACGTCACCCGGCCTGATGGAGGTGTTTCTGGCTGAATACGGCCTGTCCACCGATGAAGGCGTGGCGCTTATGTGTCTGGCCGAAGCGTTGCTGCGTGTACCCGATGCCGACACGATCGACGCCCTGATCGAGGACAAGATCGCCCCATCCGACTGGGGCAAACACCTTGGGCATTCATCCTCGTCACTGGTGAACGCTTCAACCTGGGCGCTGATGCTGACCGGCAAGGTTCTGGACGAAGGCAAATCGTCCCCCGTAAGCGCCCTGCGCGGCGCGATAAAGCGGCTGGGCGAACCGGTGATCCGCACCGCCGTCGGCCGCGCCATGAAAGAGATGGGCCGCCAATTCGTTCTGGGCGAAACCATTCAATCCGCCATGGACCGCGCCAAAGGGATGGAGAGCAAGGGATACACCTACTCCTACGACATGCTGGGCGAAGCCGCCCGGACCGAGGCCGACGCCGCGCGCTATCACCTGTCCTATTCCCGTGCCATCGCAGCCATTGCCGAGGCCTGCGCGCATGACGACATTCGTGCCAATCCGGGCATCTCGGTCAAGCTGTCCGCCCTGCACCCGCGCTATGAGCTGGCACAGGAAGAACGCGTCATGGACGAACTGGTTCCGCGTCTGCGCGCACTGGCCTTGCTGGCCAAGGCGGCGGGCATGGGCCTGAATGTTGACGCAGAAGAGGCTGACCGCCTGTCCCTTTCGCTGCAGGTGATCGAAGCCGTCATGGCCGAACCGGCCCTGTCCGGCTGGGACGGTTTCGGTATCGTCGTGCAGGCTTATGGTCCGCGCGCCGGTCTGGTGCTGGACACGCTGTATGACATGGCCCAGCGCCACGACCGCAAGCTGATGGTCCGGCTGGTTAAGGGCGCGTACTGGGATACCGAGATCAAGCGCGCTCAGGTCGAAGGCGTCGATGGGTTTCCCGTTTTTACCAAAAAGGCCGCAACCGACGTCTCGTACATCGCCAATGCCCGCAAGCTGCTGGGCATGACCGACCGGATCTACCCGCAATTTGCCACCCACAACGCCCATACGGTCAGCGCGATCCTGCACATGGCCGATGATCAGCCGTTCGAATTCCAGCGGCTGCATGGCATGGGCGAGACCTTGCACCAGCTGGTGATGGACGGTCAGAAATCACGCTGCCGTATCTATGCCCCGGTCGGCGCCCACCGTGACCTGCTGGCCTATCTGGTGCGCCGCCTGCTGGAAAACGGCGCCAACAGTTCCTTCGTCAACCAGATCGTGGACGAAAATGTGCCACCCGAGGTCGTTGCCGCCGATCCGTTCCAAACCGTTCAGGAACCGGCACCGGCCTTGCCGACAGGACCGGAATTGTTTGCACCCGAACGCCCAAATTCGCGTGGCTTTGACCTTAAGCACACGCCGACACTCGACACCATCGACGCCCAGCGCGATACGTTCCGCGCCTATCACTGGTATGCCCGTCCGCTTTTGTCAGAAGATGCACAACCCGAAGCCGACGAAATGGTCGCCAACCCGGCGCATCCACAGGACAAGCCCGGATCGGTCGCACCCGCAAGTGCTGCGGATGTCGAACTGGCGCTGGCATCTGCATCCATCTGGCGGGCATCTCCGGAAGAAAGGGCAGGAATTCTGAACGCAGCCGCCGACCTGTATGAGGCCAACTACGGCGAACTCTTTGCCCTGCTCGCACGTGAGGCAGGCAAATCCCTGATGGACGCGGTCGCCGAACTGCGCGAGGCGGTGGATTTCCTGCGCTATTACGCGGCCAACATTCCAGACGCCAAACCGGCAGGTACCTTCACCTGCATCAGCCCCTGGAACTTCCCGCTGGCGATTTTCACCGGGCAGATATCGGCAGCCTTGGCCACCGGCAACGCAGTGCTGGCCAAACCCGCGCCACAAACCCCGCTGATCGCGCACCGCGCCGTACAGCTGCTGCACGAAGCCGGGGTTCCACGCGACGTGCTGCAACTGTTGCCCGGCGGCCCGGCGGTCGGCGCCGCGCTGACATCGGACCCGCGGGTTTCAGGCGTGGCCTTCACCGGATCAACCGCAACCGCGCTCAAAATCCGGGCCGCGATGGCCGAAAACCTGCGCCCGGGAACGCCCCTGATCGCCGAAACCGGTGGCCTGAACGCGATGATCGTAGACAGCACCGCCCTGCCCGAACAGGCCGTGCAATCCGTTGTCGAAAGCGCGTTCCAATCGGCGGGCCAGCGTTGCTCGGCGCTGCGCTGCCTCTATCTTCAGGAAGATATCGCCGACGACGTTCTGACCATGCTCAAAGGCGCGATGGACGCGCTCAGTATCGGCGATCCGTGGCTGATCTCAACCGACAGCGGGCCTGTTATCGACGATCAGGCAAGACAGGGAATTGCCGATCACGTGGCCAAGGCCCGGGCCGAAGGGCGCGTCCTCAAGGAACTCGCCCCCCCGCCCGAGGGCACGTTCATCGCACCCACTCTGATCGAAATCCCGGGCATCGCCGCGCTGGAGCGCGAGATTTTCGGCCCCGTCCTGCATGTCGCCCGCTTCAAATCGCAGGAAATCGATCAGGTGATCGCCGACATCAACGCCACGGGCTATGGCCTGACATTTGGCCTGCACACCCGGATCGACGACCGCGTGCAACACGTGACCGAGGCGGTTCATGCGGGCAACATCTATGTCAACCGCAACCAGATCGGAGCCATCGTCGGCTCGCAGCCATTCGGGGGCGAAGGCCTGTCCGGCACAGGCCCAAAGGCGGGCGGTCCAAACTATATGGCCCGCTTTTGCGTCCCGGACCGGCAGACAAGTCAGGACACTTGGGGCACGGTGATGACCGGCCTTCCCGCCAGCGAAGGTGACCCGGCCCCAGCGCAAACCCACTCCCTGCCCGGCCCGACCGGCGAATCCAACCGTCTCAGCGAAATTCCCCGCGCGCCGCTGCTGTGCATGGGTCCGGGCGACCAGGCCGCAGGCGCGCAGGCCGACGCGGTGAAGGCACTGGGTGGAATCGCAATCCGGGCAACCGGAAATCTGGACCTGCACCGGCTTGAGAACATCGAAGGCATTTCCGGCGTTCTGTGGTGGGGGGACGAAGAGACCGCCCGCGAAATCGAACGTCACCTTGCACGGCGCTCCGGACCAATCGTACCGATGATCCCCGGTCGACCGGACCGTGCTAGGGTGCTGGGTGAACGCCATGTTTGCGTCGATACCACCGCAGCGGGCGGCAATGCGGCCCTGCTGGGTGGTGCGGCATAAGTGACCTTGACGCTGGGCGCGCAAAAGCCCAGCGTCGCCCCATGTTTCCGATACGTGATCACAACCCGTCGGGCCGCACGCCCTATGTCGTCTATGCCCTGATAGCCGCCAATATCCTGATTTTCCTGAGCTATGTGGGGATCATGGAGGATGCGCGCCTGATCAACCGGTTCTTTTTCGATTACGCGGTCATCCCGGCGCGGATCTCGGACGGGTTCGGGTTCGAAACGCTGGTGACGTCGATGTTCCTGCATGGTGGCTGGATGCATCTGGCCGGGAACATGCTGTTCCTGTGGATCTTCGGCGACAACCTCGAAGATGAGATGGGCCATCTGCCGTTTCTGCTGTTCTATCTGGTCAGCGGCATCGGCGCGGGGCTGATCCACGTCGCCACTGCCCCGGGTTCGGTCGTACCTACCGTGGGCGCATCCGGGGCCATCGCCGGTGTCATGGGTGGCTATCTGTTGATGTTTCCCAAGGCGCGCGTCGATATCCTGCTGATCCTGATCGTCTATTTCCGTGTCTTTTCCGTTTCCGCCTTCATCATGCTGGGCGTCTGGCTGGGAATGCAGTTCCTTGGCAGCTTCAGCGCCAATCCAGACGAAGGCGGCGTTGCCTATTGGGCCCATACCGGCGGGTTCTTTGTCGGGTTGATACTTTGCATACCCCTTTGGCTGAAACGCGGCGGCCCGCAATTCTGGAATCGAACACACGGGCACCCGCCACATCCCGAACACAAATACAAACTCTCTCAATCCCGAATTCCAAGGGTTCCGCGCAAATGAACCGTATGAAAGCCACCTGCCACTGCGGTGCGGTCGAGATCGAGGCGGATTTTCCACAGGGCCTCGCCTCGGCTGCACGCTGCGATTGTTCGTTCTGCATCCGCCGTGGCGCGGCTGCCGTCACGGCCACGACAGCCTCGCTGAAGGTCCTGAAAGGGGCAGACAACCTTGGCCTCTACAGTTGGGGCACAAAGACGGCCAAACACTATTTCTGCAGGACTTGCGGGATTTATGTCTATCACCAGCGCCGCTCGGACCCGGCGGAATGCGGCGTCAATCTAGGCTGCATCGAAGGTGGCAATCCGCGAACCCATGGGGACATCCCGTGGAACGACGGCGTCAATCACCCATCTGACAGGTCCGGTAGCTGACCGCCGCTCAGGCGCGTGATCTCCAAAGCGGCTTCTGATACCAGCATCCCAAGCTCTGCTGCGCGCGCGTCACCGAACCTTACCGTCGGTCCGGAAACCGATATCCCGGCACAGGGTTCGCGCCGCTCGTTAAAGATGACCGCACCAATGCAGGACATACCCACGTATCGTTCCTCGCGGTCATGAGACCAGCCACGTTCCCGCGTCTCCGCCAAATCCGCCAGCAACCTGCTTTCGGGCAACAGGGTGCAATCCGTAAACCCCTCTAACTCTGTCGCTGCCAGCACCTTTTGCAGCGCCTCCTCAGACATCGCCGCCAGTATCGCCTTGCCGGTGCCCGAGGCATACATCGGCGTGCGTGCACCCGGCGGGAAAAACGCCCGGATCGGATTTGCAGTTTCGACCTGACCGACAAACACGACCTCGTTGCCATCCGGAACCGCCAGATTGGCCGTTTCGCCACTCTCCTGCATCAATCGCCGCAGTATGGGACGCCCGATTTCCAGCACGCTGTTGCGTTTGAGAAAGGACGCACCGGTCCGATACGCCTCGATCCCGATCATCCATTCCTGCCGCTCGTCATCGAAAGCCACGTATCCATGCTTTTGCATCGTGGTCAGTATGCGATGTGTCGTGGCCGTGGGCACCCCAACCTCACGCGACAGATCGCTGAGGGTAGAGCGTTCGTAACGCGCCACAGAAGTCAGAACGCCAAGCGCCCGATCCAGCGACTGCATGGTTCCTGCCGAGCTTTCCTTGAACAGGGACTTGGGCCTGCCGCGTGGTCGTTTCTGAGTCTCCATTCCGTCAAACTCCTGCTGTCCGGGGCCCCACCTCGGAAAACTAATTTGGCCCCGGCTTCATTTTCACCAAAATCAATAAAATGAAAATCCATTAATAATAGTGTGTTACATATTTTATTGCAAAAATGAAAATGCTTTTCAAGAAAATTGCACCCATTGCTGTTTTTAGCAAGAATTTCCTCCAAAGCGGAGGACACAGCGATGTCAAACCAGAACCCGGTCTTTATTCCCGGACCCACAAACATCCCGGATCGGCTTCGCCTTGCGATGCAGGTTCAGACACAGGATCACCGCGCGCCAGATTTCGTGGAAACTTTTGCGCCGGTTCTTGAGGACACCAAAAAGGTATTCGGCACCACGCAGGGTCAGGTCGTAACCTTTCCCGCCAGCGGCACCGGTGGCTGGGAAGCGGCGATCACCAACACACTCAGCCCCGGCGACAAGATCCTCGTCGCGCGCTACGGCGTGTTCAGCCATCGCTGGATCGACCTGTGCCAGCGTCATGGGCTGGATGTGCAGATCATCGACTGCCCGTGGGGCAGCGGTGCACCAGCGGACAGGTTTCAGGAAATCCTGTCATCGGACAAGACCCACGAAATCCGCGCCGTTCTGGCCACGCACAATGAAACGGCAACCGGCGTGCGCTCGGACATCGCGGCGCTGCGCCGCGCGATGGATGCGGCCGATCACCCGGCCATGCTGTTCGTGGATTGCGTCAGCTCTCTGGCTTCCATGGATTTCCAGTTCGACCGTTGGGGCGTGGATATCGCCGTTTCGGGCTCGCAAAAGGGGTTCATGCTGGCAACGGGCATGGCGATCCTGTGTGTCAGCCCCAAGGCACTGGACGCGATGGGTTCGGCAAGGCTGCCGCGCACCTTCTTCGATTTCCGTGACATGATGGATGCAAATGCGTCCGGTGGGTTCCCCTACACCCCTCCGCTGCAACTGATCTATGGCATGCGGGAAAGCCTGAAGATGCTGTTCGAAGAGGGGCTGGAGAACGTCTATGCCCGCCACTTCCGGCTGGCCGAGGGCGTGCGTCGCGCTGTCGATGCATGGGGGCTGAAACTTGTCGCCCAATCCCCTGATCTGTATTCTGACACTGTCAGTGCGATTTACGTCCCGGACGGGTTCGACAGCAATGCCCTGACGGATCACGCCTTCAACGCCTATGGTGTCTCATTCGGGATCGGCCTGGGGCAGATGAACGGCAAAGCCTTCCGTATCGGCCATCTGGGCAGCCTGACGGATGTGATGGTGTTGTCGGGTCTGGCCACCATCGAAATGGCCATGGCTGACCTGAACTATCCGATCAAACTTGGCAGCGGCGTGGCTGCGGCACAGGACTATTACCGTGCCACCCACGCAGGCAGCGCCAAAGCAGCCGCATGAGGAGGCCCGCGATGCTGGATCAAATAACGGCGGCAGAACTGACGATCGACGACATGCGCGCGGCCCACGCACGGATCAAACCGCATATCCGGCGCACGCCGGTCATGACCTCGGACTATCTGAACGAGGTGTCCGGTGCCGAACTGTTCTTCAAATGCGAGAACTTTCAGGAGGCCGGAGCCTTCAAAGTGCGCGGTGCCTGCAACGCGGTCTTTGGGCTCAGCGATGAGATGGCTGAAAAAGGTGTCTGCACGCACTCGTCAGGCAACCACGCCCTGTCGCTGTCCTACGCGGCGGGTCGCCGGGGCATTCCCTGCAATGTCGTGATGCCCCGTACCGCGCCTCAGGCCAAAAAGGACGCGGTGCGCCGCTATGGTGGCACAATCACCGAATGCGAGCCCTCAACCTCGTCCCGCGAGGCCACTTTTGCAGAGGTTCAGGCACGCACAGGCGGCGAGTTCGTGCACCCCTATAACGACCTGCGAGTGATCGCCGGTCAGGCCACTTGTTCAGCGGAACTGCTGGAACAGACCGATGGTTTGGATGCCGTCGTGGCTCCGATCGGCGGTGGCGGCATGATTTCGGGCACCTGCCTGACCGTTTCGAACCTCGCCCCGGAAACAGGCATCTACGCCGCCGAGCCCGAGCAGGCCGATGACGCCTACCGTTCCTTCAAGGCCGGTCACATCATCGCCGATGATGCGCCCAAAACGGTCGCCGACGGCCTTTTGGTTCCGCTCAAGGAAAACACCTGGCACTTCGTCTCGAACCACGTGACCGACATCTTCACCGCGTCCGAGCAAGAGATCATCGATGCGATGAAACTCACTTGGAAATACCTGCGCGTGGTGATGGAGCCATCTTCGGCCGTGCCGCTCGCGACCATTCTGAAAAACCCGGACACGTTCAAAGGCAAGCGCGTTGGCGTGATCGTCACCGGCGGCAACGTGGATCTGGACAAACTGCCCTGGCTCAAAGGGTAAGAGAGGAAGAACAATGAACAAACCCGTCAACATCGAAGAACTGGATGTCGGCTTTGACATCCCGGCCGCAATCGGCATGGACGAAAGCGAAATTCAGACACCCTGCCTGATCCTCGATCTGGACGCGCTTGAGCGCAACATCAAGAAGATGGGCGACTATGCCAAGGCGCACGGTATGCGCCATCGCGTTCACGGCAAGATGCACAAATCCGTGGATGTGGCGAAGCTGCAGGAACAACTGGGCGGCGCCGTGGGCGTCTGCTGCCAGAAAGTCTCCGAGGCCGAGGTTTTTGCCCGCGGCGGCATCAAGGATGTCCTCGTCTCGAACCAGGTGCGCGACCCGGCCAAGATCGACCGTCTGGCGCAACTGCCCAACTTTGGCGCCCGGACCATCGTGTGCGTAGACGACATCGACAATGTTGCTGACTTGTCGGCAGCTGCGCAAAAACACGGCACAACGCTGGAGGTATTTGTCGAAATCGATTGCGGCGCAGGCCGCTGCGGGGTCGGCTCGACCGAGGATGTCATTGCCATCGCCAAGGCCGTTCAGGCAGCCCCGAACCTGAAATTCACCGGCATTCAGGCCTATCAGGGCGCGATGCAGCATCTGGACACTTACGAGGCGCGCAAGGAAAAACTCGATATCGCCATTGCCATGGTCAGGGACGCTGTGGACGGACTTAAGGCTGAAGGGATCGAATGTGAACTCGTCTCGGGCGGCGGAACCGGCTCGTATTACTTCGAAGCGAACTCGGGTGTTTATAACGAGCTGCAATGCGGCTCCTACGCCTTCATGGATGCTGATTACGGGCGCATTCTGGACAAGGATGGCAACCGCATCGATCAGGGCGAATGGGAAAATGCGCTGTTCCTTCTGACCAGCGTCATGAGTCACGCCAAGTCGGACAAGGCGATCTGCGACGCGGGCCTCAAGGCGCAATCCGTCGACAGCGGCCTGCCTTTCATCTACGGGCGCGACGATGTGGAATATCTGAAATGTTCGGATGAACACGGCGTGATCGGTGATCCCGACGGCGTACTCAAGGTGAACGACAAACTGCGTCTCGTCCCCGGTCACTGTGATCCGACCTGCAATGTGCATGACTGGTATGTCGGCGTCCGCGACGGCAAGGTCGAAGCGCTTTGGCCGGTTTCTGCCCGTGGCAAGGCGTACTGAGATGCGGGACGGAGAAATCATGAACACCGCGACTGACGGTCTGCTGATCATTAACGAGGATCTCTGCGAGAAACTTGTCGGGCGCAAGGAAGCCTTCGACGCGGTCGAGGCGGTTTTTGCCGCCATGGCCCGCAAGGACGCCTATAATTTCCCGGTCATCCGCGAGGCGATCGGCCATGCCGATGCACTTTACGGTTTCAAATCCGGCTTCGACCGGGCCGGAAAGGTGCTGGGCGTCAAATCGGGCGGATACTGGCCGGGAAATGCCGACAAGGGTCTGACCAACCACCAATCCACGGTCTTTCTGTTCGATCCGGACACCGGCAAATTGTCCGCCCTCGTGGGCGGCAACTACCTGACTGCGGTTCGCACGGCCGCGTCCTCGGCAGTCTCCATCGCCCATCTGGCAAGACAGGATGCAAAAGTTCTGGGCATGGTCGGCGCTGGCCACCAGTCCGCCTTTCAGTTGCGGGCCGCAGCCGAGCAGCGCAGTTTCGAAAAGGTCGTGGCCTGGAACCCGCACCCGGAAATGCTGCCCCGGCTGGCCAAAGTGGCCGAGGAACTGGGGTTGGAGTTCCAACCCGTGTCGCAACAGGAACTGGGCGCGCAGGCGGATGTCATCATCACCATCACTTCGGCTTTTGAACCGCTGCTGATGAAAGACTGGATCAAACCCGGCACCCATCTGGCCTGCATGGGCACCGACACCAAAGGCAAACAGGAAGTGGACGCCGATCTTGTCGCCACCGCCACCGTATTCACGGACGAAGTTGCCCAGTCCGTTTCAATCGGCGAGGCACAGCATGCGGTGGCCTCCGGTGCTCTGGCGGAAACGGCAATCACACCGATTGGTGCGGTCATCAACGGTGATCATGCCGGGCGGAGCAGCGACACCGAAATCACCCTGTTTGACGGAACCGGGGTCGGGCTGCAGGATTTGGCCGTCGCATCTGTGGCCGCACGACTGGCGGATGAGGCCGGGCTGGCGCAACGCGCCGCGCTCTGATCCAACCAACCAAAACAAAGCCCGGCTGAGTTTGGCACAGCCGGGCAACTTCTTCTTGTGACAAATACGGCCGCCGGAGGCTCCAGCGCTTCGCGCCGGATTGGGGCTCAGCCTCGGATGACCTTGGCGAAATTGTCAAAGATCGGTTCGTTGGCGCAGACCACTTCGCCACCTGACAGCACACTGCCCTCGGGGTTCAACGGCTGCACAAAGCCGCCCGCCTCTTTCACAATAATGATCCCGGCCGCAACATCCCACGCGTTCAGGCGCCGTTCCCAGAACCCTTCGTAACGGCCAGCAGCAACGTAGGCCATATCAAGCGCCGCGGATCCCCAGCGACGCACACCCGCACACAGCGGCATCAGACGCGCCAGGTCCTGCAAGGTGGCGGGCAGGTCGGACCGGCCGCCAAAGGGCAGCCCGGTGGCGAAAATCGACTCGATCATCCGGTGACGGCCCGAAACGCGGATGCGAGTATCGTTCATCCACGCACCTTCACCTTTTTCGGCAAAGAACATCTCGTCCTTGGCGGCGTCATAGATCACGCCCGCAACGATCTTGCCCTTGTGCTCCAGCGCGATCGAGACCGCCCAGTGCGGCAGCCCGTGCAGAAAGTTCGTCGTTCCGTCCAGCGGATCGACGATCCAACGGCGGGTGGGGTCCTCACCGTCTATCGCGCCGCCTTCTTCGGCCAGCCAGCCATAGGTCGGGCGCGCGCCCAGCAGTTCTTCTTTCAGAATCGCCTCGGCAGCAATGTCGGCCTTGGACACAAAGTCGCCCGCCCCCTTCATCGACACCTGCAGGTTCTCGACCTCACGAAAATCCTTGACCAGAGAACGCCCCGCCTTGCGCGCGGCCTTGATCATGATGTTGAGATTTGCACTGCCAACCATTGTCAAAAGGCTCCTGTCCGGTCAAACCGCGCGTATACTGGCGCAAGGCGACATTGCCAAGAGGAATGATGCGCATAGCAGCCTTCCTCTCAGCGCCGGGTCAGATGTCATTGCGCCTGCAACTTCTTGGCCTCGACCCGCGCCAGCTTGACCAGTTCCTGAACGAACGGTTTTTCCAGATCCTCTGACCGGACAGCGGCATAAAGCCGGCGCGTGATACCCGCTTGCGTCAATGGCCGCGTTACATAGTCCGAGTTGTATTTGACCTCGCGCACAACCCAGTCCGGCAACACCGAAACACCGCGGTTCGAGGCGACCAGCAACAGGATCACTGCCGTCAGTTCCACCTGACGGATCGCCGCCGGTTCAACGCGCGCGGGGATCAGCAACTGGCTGAACACATCCAGCCGTGTCCGTTCCACCGGATACGTGATCAGGGTCTGCCCCCGGAAATCCTCGGCTTCGATAAAATCCTTCTGCGCCAGCGGATGCGAAGACGCCGCGACAAACACTGCGTTATAATCGAAAAGCTCGACAAATTCGACGCCGGGCAGGTCTTCGGGGTCTGATGAGACAACCAGATCGACCTCTTCCTTCTGCAAGGCAGGCAGGGCGTCAAACGCCAGCCCCGGCCGGATATCGACATCCACATCCGGCCACGACTTGCGGAACGATTCCAGCACCGGAAACAGCCACTCAAAACAGGCGTGGCACTCAATGGCGATATGCATCCGCCCGGTGCGTCCGTCCCTGAGAGAGGTAAATTCAGCCTGCATCGCCTCGACTTGGGGCAGAATCTGTTCGGCCAGCCGCAACAGGCGCAACCCTGCTGCCGACAGCTTCATCGGCTTGGACCGGCGCAGAAACAGTTCGACCCCTGCCTGATCCTCCAACCCCTTGATCTGATGGCTAAGAGCGGATTGCGTGATGTTCAACTGATCCGCCGCGCGGGCCAGCCCCCCGCATTCATGGATTGCCTTAATGGTGCGCAGGTGGCGAAACTCGATATGCATCCGCAAATACCGCTCATGTTGTTCTTGAGAATTATGAGTTTGTCTCACAATTCCTAAAATGTAACAAGAGGGCAGAAAAAGTGAGATGACAGCCGATGAACACGCCAGAAGTATCCTTTGAGTTCTTTCCGCCGCAGAACCTTGAGGCGTCGTTCCGTCTTTGGGACACGGTGCATACGCTAACGCCCCTTGCCCCGCGTTTTGTATCGGTCACTTACGGCGCGGGCGGCACGACTCGCGAACTGACCCGCGAAGCCGTGGCAACGCTTCATAAAACCTCGGGCCTGAACGTCGCGGCGCATTTGACCTGTGTGCAGGCAACCCGTGAAGAAACGCTTGCCATCGCAGACACCTTTGCCGATGCGGGCGTGAGCGAGATTGTGGCCCTGCGCGGCGATCCACCCAAGGGACAAGGCCGGTTTCAGCCCCACCCCGGCGGATTCGCGAACTCAGTCGAACTGATCGAGGCGCTTTCTGATACGGGCAAGTTCACCATTCGTGTGGGCGCCTATCCCGATATTCACCCCGAAGCGCCCAATTCCGCCTCGGACGTCGACTGGTTCAAGGCCAAGCTGGACGCTGGTGCCGACGAAGCGCTGACCCAGTTCTTTTTCGAGGCCGAGACGTTTTTCCGCTTCCGCGACGCCTGCGAAAAGGCCGGGATAGACAAACCGATCACGCCCGGAATTCTGCCAATCGAGAACTGGAAGGGCGCGCGCAACTTTGCCAGACGCTGCGGCACACACATCCCCGATTGGGTCGAAAACGCATTCTCAAAAGCGCAGCGTGACGACCGCGAAGACCTGCTTGCCACCGCGCTTTGCACCGAGCTTTGTACGGATCTGATTGAGGGCGGTGTGGACAAGCTGCATTTCTATACGCTCAACCGGCCGGAACTGACGCGCGACGTCTGTTTTGCGCTGGGTGTCACGCCAAAGGTCGATCTGCAGAACGTCGCCTGACATCTGCCCATTGTTTAATGCGCGATAATCCTTTGCCGATGCCCGCGAATCCTGGACACGGGCAATGACAGCCCCGGCAAATCCCTGACGGTGAAATTTCACGCCTCCGACATGGATTGAACCAAGCCACGGGAACAAAACCCGTGGCACCCATGGATTGTTTGCCCCACAGGTTCAAAAACCCTTCAAATTTGACAAAACCATGGCGGGGACCAAGGGTAATAACTGTAAGTGTTTAAAGAGTATTTTGGTATGGAGCCAGTTGACAGAATCCAAGCCCGGGCGGCTGCGCTCAGGGATCTTGGTGTCGCACAAACTGCAAGTTCAGACGAAATCCGCGAGGCGTGGCGGCGGGTGGCATTTCGGGCGCACCCGGATCATGCCGGTGGTGATCATGTTGATTTCGCCCGTGCGAAAGCAGCCTTTGATCTGTTGCGCGAGGACGGCCTGACGAAAAACGGACGGTCCGACCCGGAGGGGCCGCCAAAGCCGCGGCGACCAAAACTCAGATCGCGCATTGTAAACCTGAGCCCGCAAGAGATTGAGGCCTGCCGGGGCCAGCTTGCCGCAGATATGGACGCCGCAACCCCGGACAAACCCGCGGAACACATTCCTGACGCAGTGGGCTGCCATGGCCGCCATCTGACTTATTTTGTCACCACGTCGGTCTGCGAAGGCGGCAACCGGGTGGCGTTGCCGACGTCTATTCTGGATGCGTCCCGCAGATTGACGACCGAGGTGCTGTCCTTTCAGTCAAAAAGCGCAGGCGCAGGCGAAATCATCGTCCCCGACGGGATTCGCGAACGCAAATTTCCTGGCGCCAAAAGCGTGAAGGTCCGGTTCCAAGCCAACCACGAGAACCGTCGCGAATTCATGACCTGACACATCAGGTGTCCTCATGAAAAAAACCCGGGTCACTGGTGACCCGGGCAATATTCAATTTCGGCGAACCGATCAGTTGGAAACCGGGCCTTCCGATGTCCACTTCGGGATGACGCTGGTCGATGCGTCGTCCGACTCGATGCCCGGCCAGTTGCCGCCCGCCAGATCGATATTACCGGGAACATCCTCTTCCCAGAAGCCAACAACTACATCCGTGATGTTCAGATACAGCTTGTCATCCACAATCCGCCACAGGTTCGGATTGGCCGGTACCTTGCCGCCACGCGAAACACCATAAGCACAGTGACCGTCGAATTGTGGCGCGTAATATTCCGGGTTTTCGAGAAACTTGTCGCGATTTTCCTCGGTCGAGAACGCCCAGGTCGATCCGTTATACTCAGCCGTAATGTCGGCGCGGCCGCGCACACCTTCGGGCTGGGTCTGCCCTACCGGCACCTGATCAAGACTGCGATAGGCCACGACATCATAGCCGGACACGGCAAAGCCGGTGCCGTCGACATATTGAGGTCCGGCAAATGCCGGGACGGCCATAACCATGGCTGCAGCAAAGCTAAAAGCAAATCGTTTCATTAGGCGGTTCCTTTTCGGATCGACAGTTTCTCAGATGCCTGTTCGGCGGGACTGACCAGACAATAGGCGATTCTGAAATCTTGCGAAGACCTGCTCGCGCCCCTGTGACGATCCACGAGGATATGTGAGGTGATTTCCGGAAATGTTTCAGTACCGATCCGAATTCCGGGGGTTGGACTTTGCCGTTTGCAACATTAGCTCTGGTCACGGGTGCCTAACCCGCATGTGACCAGAAAGGCGTGATATGAGCGAACAATCCACCTATTCCCCACCCAAGGTCTGGACCTGGGACAGCGAAAGCGGCGGCCGCTTCGCAAATATCAACAGGCCCATTGCCGGGGCGACACACGACCGTGATCTGCCGATCGGCAAGCACCCGCTGCAGCTGTATTCGCTGGCCACCCCCAACGGGGTGAAGGTCACCATCATGCTGGAAGAGCTGCTGGCGCTGGGACACGAAGGCGCGGAATATAATGCCTGGCTGGTCAATATCGGTGAAGGCGACCAGTTTTCGTCCGGTTTCGTCGAGGCTAACCCCAACTCGAAAATCCCGGCGCTGTGGGACCGGTCGGGGAACGAACCGGTTCGCATCTTTGAAAGCGCATCGATCCTGTTCCACCTGGCCGAAAAGTTCGGCGCGTTTCTACCCGGCGAAGGCCCGGCGCGGACCGAGGTCATGAACTGGGTGTTCTGGCAAATGGGCAGCGCCCCCTATCTGGGTGGCGGCTTTGGCCATTTCTACGCCTACGCCCCGGAAAAGTGGCAGTACCCCATTGACCGCTTTGCCATGGAAGCCAAACGCCAACTGGACGTGTTGGACAGGGAACTGGCAGACAAGACCTATATCGCAGGCGAAGAGTACACGATCGCGGACATGGCGATCTGGCCTTGGTATGGCCAACTTGTGCTGGGCCGTCTTTATGACGCTGCCGAGTTTCTGGATGTGACGTCCTACAAGAACGTCCTGCGTTGGGCCAAGGCCATCGACGAACGCCCCGCCGTCAGCCGCGGCCGCATGGTCAACCGCGCATTTGGCGAACTGCATACGCAACTGCACGAACGCCACGACGCAAGCGATTTCGAAACACGCACGCAGGACAAACTGGAACCCGCCGCCGAATAACCCGGCGCCGCAAGATCGGGCCACGGACGCGGTGAACAGTCCGCTCCGTGGCCTTTGCTATTTTAGAATCGGCGGTTTTTCCGGATCACTTCCCGGTGCGGCCCGCACGATGTCCGGCTGTTCAGGCTGGGGCAGATCGAACCGCAACCCGACCCTGGCCATCATCGCGGCGGCAGGATCATCCGCTGAAAAGAATCCCACATCCATCTCTCCGGCCTCAATGCCCGAGAATGTCAGCGCCTCGGACGCGGCCTTGGCCAGCGCGCCTTCGGCCCCGGCGACGGCATCGACAAACCCCAGCAGGTGCCCCTGCCCGCCCCGGTCGTCCCGAGTACCGACCAGATAAGCGGTTTGCGCCAGTCCGCCCGCCGTTGCCAGTTTGGCGTCCAGCGCCGTCAGCAAGCGTTCCGGCAGACCTTCGGGTGGCCGAAACTCTGCCAGCGCCGCCTGAACTTCCTGCGGGGCATGATCCAGCGTCTCATGCAGCCATGCCAAAGCCTCGGCTGGGATCAGAAACGAAGACGGAGCGACCTCGAGATTCAGACCAAGACCGATCCCCTGCCCGGACAGCATCGACGCCAGAACCCGCCCCGACAAAGCGGCGTAGGGCGCCGGACGCTCCGTGAACCGGGCCAGCCGTTCCTCGCGGTCAAAGGCCAGAACAAACCGGCCATCCGCCACGTCGAACACTTCCGGAGACAGGTTTTCGTCCCGCGCTTCTTCGGTCAGCAGCAGGAACAACTCGCTATCCGCCAGCCGTTCGAAAAACCGCAATCGGGCGGCATCGTCATGCGGTGCAGCCTGCATCGCACCATGGGCATCGTCCAGCGCCGTCGCTTCAGTCATTCAACACCTCTTGCACCCGCGCGCGCAGCACCGGCAAAAGCTCGGCCTCGAACCACGGGTTCTTCTTTAGCCATCCCGTATTGCGCCACGACGGATGAGGCAAGGCAAAGACCCGCGGCGCATGGTCCCGCCAGCTGCGCACCGTTTCGGTGACAGGTGTCTGCGTGCCAAGGTGGTATTTATGCGCATGCCCTCCGACAAGAACCGTCAGGGGGACCTCTCCCAGTTCCTGCATCACCCTGCCATGCCATGTCCGCCCGCAGATCGGCGGCGGCGGCAGATCGGCCTTGCGATCGTTGTAGCCCGGAAAGCAAAAGGCCATCGGCACCACGGCAACACGGCTCAGATCGTAAAATGTGCTCTCGTCGATGCCCAGCCATGCGCGCAGCCGGTCGCCGGACGGATCGGTAAACGGCCGCCCCGAGGCATGCACCCGCGCGCCCGGTGCCTGCCCTGCGATCAAAAGGCGCGCGCCGGGGCGGAACCAGACAACCGGTCTTGGTTCGTGCGCAGTCGCCGTGACCGCGAATTTCTCAGCGCACAACCGGCACCTCCGTATTTCATCGGCGAGAGAGGTCATCGGCGCGCAAAGTTCCGTCTGCTGGGGTTGAACAGGCCATCCCGGAAAGATAGGCATCACGGGCCCGGCGTCCAGATGTACCTGCCCGCGCTTGGTGCCGGCATGTCACCACCAAAAAATCCTAATCGCGGACGCATTGAACATTTGTTTCATATTTCGACATAATGTGGCCAACATGGACCGGTATCAGGCACAACCCTTTCAAACCGGGACAAACACATCGGGACCCGCCCTTCACAAGTGTAAGGCAGCACATGCTGGAGTTTGAAAATGTCAGCAAATCCTTCTGGACCGGGACGCGCCGCAAGGTGATCCTGGACCGGGTCTCGTTCCGCGTTGAACTCGGCACTTCGCTTGGGGTTCTTGCCCCGAACGGCACCGGAAAAACCACGCTTATCAACATGATGGCGGGGCTTGAAAAACCGGACGAGGGCGTGATCCGCCGCGACTGCAAGGTTTCGTTTCCCATGGGATTCACCGGCGGCGTATCAAACAAACTCTCGGCTCTGGAAAATTCGCGCTATATCGCCAAGATTTACGGGCTGGACCCGGATTATGTCGAAGCCTACTGCATGTGGCTGTGCAATCTGGGCGAATACTTCAATCAGCCGCTGGCCACCTATTCCTCGGGCATGAGGGCGCGATTCACCTTTGCTCTCATGCTGGCGCTCGATTTCGACATGTACCTGATCGACGAAGGAATGCCGGCGACGACGGATGTTGAATTCAACAGGAAAGCAGGCTCGATCCTGCAGGAGCGGTTGCGGACAACCACACTTGTCATCGTTTCCCATAACCCTGCAACACTGGAAAAATTTGCGCGCAAGGCGGCTGTCCTGATGGATGGGCAGCTTTATATGTTTGAATCCTTGGAAGAGGCGAAGCAGTTGTATGACTACCAAACCCAGGGCTAGGAAATACCGGGTTCCCCAACCCGATGGTGCGAAAGGCGACGGTGACAGCCTGTCACGTTCACAGGCCATCGAAACCATTCGCCGTGCGACCCAACCGCAGAACCCCGAAGAAAATCAGACGGCGGCAGGCACCGAACTGGACGCCATCAAACGCGAAGGACTTACAGGACGGCAGTTGCGCATGGCGCGCCGCCTTGCCCAAAAGCACAATCTGGCTGCAACCTCGGACTATGATGCGGTGCGGCTGCTCCGGCAGTCCGGAATCGATCCGTTTCAGAAATCGAACCTGCTTGATCTGGTGGCATCGGAAAATACCGGCGACGGACAGAACGCCGACGGGCAGGACCCAAAGAAAGTTCAGCTGCCGCAAACTGTCAAAGCAAGGGGTGAGTCGCTACCCTCGCCAGAGCTGAACCCGGCCCAGCGTCGCGACATCGAAATCGGCCAGATTCAGAAAGACATCGCGAAACGCCGCCGCCGCAAGCTCATGGGGTTGTTTGCCCGGCTGGCCGTATTCGTGCTGCTGCCGACAATCATTGTCGGGTATTACTTCTACCGCATCGCGACCCCGCTTTATGCCAGTAATTCCGAGTTTCTGATCCTTCAGGCCGATGGTGGGCCGGGCAGTATCGGCGGTTTGTTTGCCGGAACCCAGTTCGCGACAACCCAGGATTCCATAGCAGCGCAATCCTATCTCGAGTCGAAGGAAATCATGCTGAAACTCGACCAGGAGACAGGGTTTGCCGACCATTTCAAACAGGACTGGATCGACCCCATATTGCGCTTGGCTCCGGACGCGACGACCGAAGACATCTATAAAGTTTATAAGCGTGTTGTCACAATCGGCTATGACCCGACCGAGGGCGTGATCCGTATGGAGGTTGTGGCCGCGGATCCGGAAACCTCAACAGTCTTTTCAGAGAAACTGATCGAATATTCTGAGGACCGCATTAACAACCTGTCCGAGCAAAAGCGCGAGGATCAGATGCGCGAAGCCCTCCAAAGCTTTGAAAACGCGCAGCAAGAGCGTCGCAATGCGCAGGAAAATCTGGTGGACCTGCAGCTGAAAGGCGCCGTTCTTGATCCCGAAGGCGTCATTGCCAGCCTGCGGGCGCGGATCAATCAGGTTGAAGTCCAGTTGCAGGAGAAAGAGCTTCAGCTTGCGGCACTGCTGGATAACGCGCGCCCCAACAAAGCAAAGGTCGAGGGTGCGCGCAGCGATATCGAACGGCTAGAGGCGGTGCTGGCCGACCTCAATAATGAGATGGTCGATGCATCCAACGGCGAAAACTCGCTGGCCCGGCTGAGTGTCAGGATTCAGATGGCTCAGGCAGACCTCGTAACGCGGGACATGATGTTGCAGACGGCCTTGCAGCAAATGGAAACGACCCGGCTGGAAGCGAACCGTCAGGTCCGCTATCTGACCGTGTCCGTGAACCCCGTGCCCAGCCAGGAACCAAGCTATCCGCGCAAGTTCGAAAATACGATTTTGGCTTTCCTGCTTTTTGCTGGTATCTACCTCATGATCTCGCTTACCGCGTCGGTCCTTCGTGAACAGGTATCTTCATAAGTCCCATGAAACATATAAAAATCGCCGATCTGACGGTCGGCAACGACCTTCCGCTTACCATCATCGCCGGCCCCTGCCAGCTTGAAACCGCCGATCACGCCCAGATGATCGCCGGTGTCATGAAAGAGGCCTGCGAAGCAGTGGGCGCGCAATACGTTTTCAAAGCCTCCTACGACAAGGCCAACCGCACATCGCTAAGCGGCGCGCGCGGGATGGGAATTGACGCCGGTCTCAAGGTACTGGACGACATCCGCAAGACTATGGGTGTGCCCGTCCTGACCGATGTGCATTCCGAGGCGCAATGCGCCATCGCTGCCGAGGCGGTGGATGTGCTGCAAATCCCCGCTTTCCTGTGCCGCCAGACCGACATGCTGCTGGCCGCGGGGAACACCGGTGCGGTGCTCAACGTCAAAAAGGGGCAGTTCCTCGCCCCGTGGGAGATGCAGAATATCGTCACCAAGATCGAAAGCACCGGAAACCACAACATCCTTTTGACCGAGCGCGGTGCCTCATTCGGCTACAACACCCTTGTCGCCGACATGCGTTCCCTGCCGATCATGGCACAGACGGGATACCCCGTGGTGATGGATGCCACCCACTCGGTGCAGCAGCCCGGCGGTCGTGGCGGCTCGTCCGGCGGCCAGCGGGAATTCGCTCCGGTTATGGCACGCGCGGCGGTCGCCGTTGGAACAGCGGCCGTGTTCATGGAAACCCATCAGGACCCGGACAATGCCCCCTGTGACGGCCCGAACATGATCTACCTCGATCAGATGCCCAAACTGATCGATACCCTGATGCGCCTTGACGAGCTGGCCAAGGCCAACCCAATTCAGATTTGAACCAACGGAATTTGACATGACCAAACCCCTTGCCGAGGTGACCCCGAACACCTGGAGTTTTCTGCGCGACGCGATGATCAAGCCCACGGGCTTTCGCGAGTATGACGCACGCTGGAAATACCCAGACGAGATCAATCTGCCGGGCATGACCGCCCTTGGGCTTGGTCTGGGCACCCAGATGCACAAGCGCGGGATCGAACCCGTCATCGCGGTCGGCAATGACTATCGCGACTATTCTCTGGCGATCAAGAACGCGCTGATCCTCGGCCTCATGCAGGCCGGTATTCAGGTCAAGGATATCGGCCCCGCACTTAGTCCGATGGCCTATTTCGCCCAGTTCCACCTTGATGTGCCCGCGGTTGCGATGGTCACAGCCAGCCACAATCCCAACGGTTGGACCGGCGTCAAGATGGGCTTTGACCGCCCCTTGACCCATGGTCCGGATGAAATGGCCGAACTGCGCGATATCGTTCTGAACGGCGAAGGCGTGGCGCGGCCCGGCGGGTCCTATGAATTCGTCGATGGCGTGAAAGAGGCCTATATCGACGATCTGGTGGGCGATTTCAGAATGTCCCGCCCGCTCAAGGTTGTCTGCGCCACCGGCAACGGCACCGCTTCGGCCTTTGCGCCCGAGATTTTCGAACGTATGGGGGTCGAGGTCGTGCCCAGCCATAACCGGCTGGATTACACCTTTCCCAACTACAACCCCAACCCCGAAGCGATGGAGATGCTGCACGACATGGCCGACACGGTCAGGTCCAGCGGTGCCGATCTGGCGCTGGGTTTTGACGGCGACGGCGACCGCTGCGGCGTTGTCGATGATGAGGGCGAGGAAATCTTTGCCGACAAGGTCGGCGTCATCATGGCGCGCGATCTGGCCAAACTATACCCCGGCGCGACCTTTGTGGCCGACGTGAAGTCCACCGGCCTGTTCGCCAGCGATCCTGAACTCCAGGCCCACGGTGTCAAAGCCGACTACTGGAAGACCGGCCACAGCCACATGAAGCGCCGCGTCAAGGAAATCAACGCGCTGGCGGGGTTCGAAAAGTCGGGTCACTACTTCCTCGCCGAACCCATCGGGCGCGGTTACGACTGCGGGATGCGGGTCGCTGTGGAAATCTGCAAGCTGATGGACCGCAATCCGGACAAAAGCATGTCGGACCTGCGCAAGGCCCTGCCTAAAACATGGTCGACACCGACCATGTCACCCTACGCGTCGGATACCGAAAAATACGATATCCTGTCCCGGCTGGTGGACAAGCTGGTTGCCAAAGCCGAAGCGTCGGAACCCCTTGCGGGCCGTGCCATCAAAGAGGTCGTCACCGTCAACGGCGCACGGGTCATTCTGGACAACGGCAGCTGGGGACTGGTGCGCGCCTCGTCCAATACGCCCAATCTGGTTGTCGTCTGCGAAAGCAGCGAAAGCGAGGATGAGATGCGGGCGATTTTCCAGGACATCGACGCCGTCATTCAGACCGAGCCGGGCGTCGGAGAATACGATCAGACCATCTGATCCGGGCAAGGGCGCCGCAAATGTTCAGCCCCTTACAGTAAGTGGTACAGGTGAATGATAGTGAGGCTCGGAACTTAATGTCTGTTCCGAGCCCAATGCGGTAACTTATCCCTCGGCGAAAGGCCTTACTCGGCGGCTGAGACGTCAGGAATGGTTGCCGCGACTATTTCCGAAGCCTTAATCCTATAGATTGAAGGCGCGAGTACGCCGTGGTTTTGGCGAATGAAAATTTGGCCTGTGACCCACACGGGGTCCATCGTTATGTTCAAACCGCCTGGGTAATCGACGAAAATAACTTGATCAGGAAGAGGTGCAGTTGGATGTCGGCACTTCTGAGACAGCCGAGGAATCAACAAAAAGCTCTTCACATCTTTGAATTCGAACTCAACGGGATGAGCATAACCCGCGATGAGAACTAGATTGCCTTCCAAGTCAGTGTTACCAGGCACGCACTCGGCAATCTGCATCGATAGCATGCGATCACTCAAATCTCTCGGCAAACAACCTGGATTTGACAGGTAGCCTTCCAAGAATTCAGAGCACTCAGCAAGGCGACCTTCTCGAAGATCAGACCACGAAATCTCCTGCGGTTCGGAGTGTGCAGCCAAACCTGTTAGAGAAAACAAAAAAACCGAACAGACTAGTAGCCTAGTTGTCATTTTGACCGTGCGAAACAGTAAGCGGGCTTTTGTAATCCGGTTCTGTCAAACCCTGTTTACGCATCGCAATACCCGTTAGGCATTCCCTGATAGTACGGTTGGCGTTCAAAGCGGAAACGTAGGTTGGGTCCATAAGCGGAGCAAGTTCAACTATTTCGAACCCAATCACGTTTGACTCGGCGCAGAGGCGGCGAATTATTGGGAAAACCTCTCGGGGCATCAGGCCGCCAGGCTCAGGTGTTCCCGTTCCCGGTACGAATGCCGGGTCAAAGGTGTCGATGTCGAAAGAGATATAGATATACTCCGGCCCGTCATTCGCCTCGGCAATGACGTCTTCCATAACAGCGTCCCAGCCGCGTTCTTCGATCTCAGCCATCGTATGATATCGGAACCCATTCATACGCATCCATTCAAATGCTTTTTCGTCTGGATAGTATCCGCGCAAAGCAACCTGAATGAAGTTTTTACCCTCAACCAAGTCTTCTTCGATCAACCTGAAAACAGGCATGCCATGATTGATCAGGTGTCCAAAGCCATATTTTCCGGCATCGTAATGTGCATCGAAATGAACGACGCCCACATTACCCTTTCCATAAACGTCCGTCATCGCAGCGACGTTTGGGTACATCAATGAATGATCACCACCAACGATAAAGGGTATCACATGGCTACCGTCAGCATGTTGCACTGCTGCTGCCTGACCAACAAAAGAACGGACCGCATGAATTGTGCGCTCGGTGCTCATGATGTCGTTCGGAGCGTTTCCGTAGTCAACGACTGTCATTTCCTGCAGCGGATCGACCATGACGTGCATATGCGGCTGCCGCGCCCCATAGCCCAGATACATCGAGGAGTTACGAACCGCATTCGGACCGCGCGACGCCCCGCGCGCACCGGTCCCCATGTCGGTAAAGGCACCCATGATGGCGACGTCGACTTCGGCAGCAGCCAGATCGCCGGGCGTGAACGCTAACGGTTGGTGTAAGAACGTTGGAATTTGCATAAAGCCCTGGCCATAGAAACGTTGAGGGTCAACAATTCCGGGTTCTCGTCCCTCACGCTCTCCTTCAAAACTTGGCAAGGGTGTGCGCCAAGCATTGTAAGTTGGGTCTTCGGTGTCCAAAGGAATAACGGGTTGTTCCCCTTCACGGATCGGGGCCTGAGTACCTTCGAATTCATGGCCATAGTACTGGGCGTTGGCAGCACCAGCAAAAGCAACGCACAGAATGGCGAGCGCGGTACGGAGACTTTGAAACACCGGAAGTCCCTCCTCAAAATTTGGCTATACCAAAACTATTACAAAAAATGCGGTTTTGAGCAAATTTTGACTCAGTAGTATTGCTGCGCCGAATAGTAAGGGGTCTTGCTGGACTATTTGTCTGCCTGCATATCCGAAATTCTTTTCCTAAATTGACAGCCTTGTCCGCTGACCGGACCTCAATACTCTGCCCCAGAAGAAATCCTCAGGAGCTTTTGCCCGACATAGAATAGTAAGCCCATAGGCCCGTGGCCGCGCGTGCAACATTTACGGCAAAGGGCTGGCCGCAAGGTGTCCCTTTTTCCCATTCATGGACTGTGTTGCAAACGGCCCTTAGTCGCCCAGCAGTTTCAGCAAGCCCTTTCTGGCTTCGTCTTCCAGCTTGTCCTTGACCGCTTCTTCGATCTGTTCGGTTTCGGTGATCGTGGTGTTCAGCTCTTCGCCCACTTTCTCGAAAACCTTCTGCTTGGCGTCATCCTCCAATTCCTTGACCTTGACCTCGGTCGCGGCCTCGATCGCCTTGGTCAGATCCGGCTTGATCGACGGATCGCTCCACGGTCCCACGATCCGCACCGGCACCGCGATCCCTTTGCCGGAATTCGCGCGTAAGGCGACAGGCGTGAACAGATAGTCGATGTTGCGCTTGCCGATACCGATACGCCCGGTTCCATCGGCGCGATAGTTGTCCAGCAACATCAGCAGATCCTTGTTTTTCAGATTGCCGTTCTTCATCGTGAAGCTGGCGCTGAGGCTGTTGAAAACGGTTGTCCCACCGCTTCCTTTGCCTTTGCCCATCAGCCGGTCCAGATCGACGCCCGAGATGACACCGCCATCCATGTCGATACGCCCCTTGCCACTGAGCGAGCGCATGATCTGATTTTCGTTCTGACCCACTCCCAGAAATTCCAGCGACCCGGACGCCTTGCCTGACAGACGCTCAATACCCCCCAGCGTGGTCAGGGCCTGCTTCAGATCGACGCCATCGGCCTTCAGCTTGCCGCCAACCGACAACCCGTTTCGGTTATTCGCAACAACCTGCCCGGATATCTGACCCGAAAACAATCTGGCGGGGTTCATCTTGACCACAGCACGCGAGTTTTCCAGTTTCAGTGTCAGTTTGCTTTTGCCGAATTGCAGGCCTGCAACCGAAATGGCGTTTGCGTTCAGCCGGATCAACCCGTTTGCCAGCGCCAGTGCCGACGCGTCGATTGGGTCCTTTGACCATCCGTCGCCCTGACCGGTCTGACCAGCCTGACCGCCCCCCGACGTGTTTGAAGAATTCGTTGCAGCGCCCGTTTCCTCTTCTGTCCCGATCACTTTGGACAGATCCAGATGGTCCGTCGACAGCCGGGCCGTAATGCGCGGCGGGTCTGCGACAACGATATCCGCCTCCCCCTCAAACCGGTTGTTGTCCAGCTTCGAAACCATCTCGCGCAGGGACAGGCGCCCGTCATTGGTATATGTCATCCGGGTCGAAATGTCGGCCGCCTGACCCAGACCGTAGGGCACATGAATGCCGCTTTGGCCAAGTGCGGCAAACATCCGCTTCGAATTCCCGGCCTTGATCTGCGCGGTTCCGTCCAACTCACCGGCAATATTCACACGGCCCGCAAAACCGATCTGCCCCCCCGGCGCGGTCAATTTCATCTCCATCCCGGTTGCGGCACCCGATGCAAATTCGGGCAGATCGGGGATTGTCAGATCGACGTCGACTGGCCCCTCTCCGATATTCAACTGCGCCTGCATTTCCATCGGCGCATCCGGTGATGGCCAGCTGGCCTCCAGATCGACGTTATCGAAATCGAAAGTGGCCTGACCATTCTCCACATAGACGAGGCGCGCGTTTGACAGCTTCAGCATATCCAGCGTCACGCTGGGAACATCTGCCACCGCATCTGTACCACCACCAGCGGCCGAGGGCTGTGCTGCAGAACCCGCCGCGGGCGACGGGGCGCTGAATTCCCAGTTTCCTTTACCATCCGAGATTTCAAGGCGCAGCACCGGGTTTTCGGCAAGGATGCGGCGGATCGCCAGTTCACCGGCAAACAGCGCGGCGGCGTCGACACCAACGGCCAGACTGTCCGCCTCCAGCATGGGCTGCGGCCCCGCCCAGGCGGCATTACCAAAGGTGACGGCCTCTGTCTCCAATCCCAGAACCGGCCAGAAGGACAGCCGTACATCGCCGGTCAGGGTCAACTCCCGACCTGTCTGCGCCTTGACCTGCTCAGCCAGTATCGCGCCCAACTTGTCGCCCGGCATCAGCAACAATGCGCCGATGACCAGCCCGATCACCGCGATCAGAATGAATACGATCCGTAACAACCAGCCCATGTTTCTGCTCCCTGCCTGTTCGGTCTTGTGGGTTTGGTGCAAGTCAGCCCTGCGCGGACAACATTTGCAAGGGGAGAAGTTCCCCACTATATGCCGCGCCATGACCACGAACCCGCCAAACCTCCGCCCCGACCTGGCGCCCGCCGCCCGGATCACCGAGACACCTCGCATCAACCAGCCGACCATCGGCATGGTCTCGCTGGGATGTCCCAAGGCACTTGTCGACAGCGAACGCATCCTGACGCGCCTTCGGGCCGAAGGATACGGCATTTCGCCCGACTATTCCGGTGCCGATGCCGTGATCGTGAACACCTGCGGGTTCCTCGACAGCGCCAAGGCGGAATCGCTGGAAGCGATCGGCGAGGCACTGGTGGAAAACGGCAAGGTCATCGTCACGGGCTGTCTGGGGGCAGAACCGGATTACATTCGCGAACATCACCCCCGCATTCTGGCCGTGACCGGCCCGCATCAGTACGAACAGGTGCTGGACGCGGTGCATGTCGCCGTGCCGCCCGATCCGGACCCGTTCGTGGACCTGCTGCCCGCATCCGGCGTTAAACTGACACCGCGCCATTACAGCTATCTCAAGATTTCCGAAGGCTGCAACCACAGCTGCAAGTTCTGCATCATCCCCGACATGCGCGGCAAACTGGCCAGCCGCCCGGCCCATGCCGTCCTGCGCGAAGCGGAAAAGCTGGTCGATAACGGCGTGCGTGAGTTGCTGGTCATCTCTCAGGACACCTCAGCCTATGGGCTGGACCGCAAATATGACGTGAACCCGTGGAAAGACCGCGAAGTGCGCAGCCACATCACCGATCTGGCGCGTGAGCTGGGTCAGCTGGATGCCTGGGTCCGGCTGCATTACGTCTATCCCTACCCCCATGTGCGCGACCTGATCCCGCTGATGGCGGATGCGGGGTGCAATGTGCTGCCCTATCTCGACATCCCGTTCCAGCACGCCCATCCAGACGTCCTGAAACGCATGGCCCGCCCGGCCGCTGCCGCCAAGACACTGGACGAGATCGCCGCCTGGCGCGCGACATGCCCGGACATCACCCTGCGCTCGACCTTCATCGTCGGCTATCCCGGCGAGACCGAGGCTGAATTCCAGACCCTGCTCGACTGGATGGACGAGGCGCAACTGGATCGTGTCGGCTGCTTCCAGTACGAAAACGTCGACGGCGCGCGGTCGAACGACCTGCCCGATCACGTGCCTGCCGGCGTCAAGCAGGAACGCTGGGAGCGGTTCATGGAAAAGGCACAATCCATTTCCGAGGCCAAACTGGCCGCCAAGGTCGGTCAAACCATCGACGTGATCGTGGACGAAGTCGACGACGAAGCCGCTACCTGCCGAACCAAATCCGACGCCCCCGAGATCGACGGGAACCTGTTTATTGACGAGGGGTTCGAGGGGTTGAAACCGGGCGACATCCTTTCCGTTGAAGTTGAAGAAGCCGGGGATTATGACCTGTGGGGAAAACAGGCGTAACCATCTGATTCAGCTTGGTATCTCTCGCCTTCCATAGAGTATGGAATGAGATTCCAGGCGCCCCGGGGAAATCGCCTCGCCACCTAATGGGCAAAAGCGCGAGAGGAATGTGTGTTTTAAATTACACAGCCCCAATGTATCCCTATAAGGGAGGACAGCCCCCAATTGATTGCCCCTGGTTGAGCACATAGCAAGCGCCCGGATAATAAATCAGATAAGCACTGACTAAGGGCTCCTAATGAAATTCACTACACTCACAATCGCATCGCTGGCTTTGTTTTGCGCAGGCTGCGCAACGAAACAGGAAAAAATCCTCAAGTCTAAGGACGGTGCTACTAACGTCGAGTTCGTATCAAAAAGCGCGCAAGACTCCGTTCTCGGCTTTAAGGCGACCAGCGTGCGTGTGGAGCGGTACGAAAACTCAAGAACAACGGCAAACTGCAACCTTGTTGGTGAAGGTTTCAAGGCAGCTTTCACTGCACCAGCGGTCGTAAACCTTCCAAGTTACGGAAAACAGACCAAGCCCATTCAAGTAAACTGTTCAGTCAAAAACGAAAACGTCTCTGAAACGATCAAGCCAGCAAACCTCTCGGCTGAAAACCGTAGGGCAAACGCAGTTGGCGCAGGAATCTTACTTGGAGGAATAGTTGGAGGCGCTGTCGCAGGAAGCGTCACCGGTGAAAAAGAAGAAGACGCTTACAGCTACAAACCGATCGTACTAAAGCTAAAGTGATCTGATTTGTCCCCCCAGCAAGTCAACGATCACCCGTATCAGCCCGTGATTCACTCATGGGCTGATTTGTCTTTATATCCTTGATAGAAAATACATTTTCTGGGCCGAGCACGCCCGCTACGCCAACGAAACCAAAACCACAACCCAGACCACGCCCGCTGCCACGGCCGTCAACGCCACAGCCGCACTTGCTGCATCCTTGGCCTGACCCGCAAGCTCGTGATGATCGGTCGAGGTGTGATCCACCGCCCGCTCGATGGCGGTGTTGAACAGTTCGGCCACCAGCACCAGTATCCCCAGCGCAAGGATCAGTGCGCGCTCTGCCGCACCAAGTGGCAGCCACAAGGCCAGCGCGCCCGAGATCAGATTGGCCCAGACCCACACACGAAAGGAATACTCGGCGCGCCAGGTAACAACCAGACCTTGCCAGCTCCAGCGGGTGCGATCCCTTAGACGTTCGAAAAAGTTGCGCATGAGGGCTCCGGTCGTTCCAGCATACGGGTCGAAACTCCTGCCCGGCGGACAAGAAAAAACCGCCCCAAAGGCGGCGCTGTCTCTAAAGGAATACAGGCGGCCCCCAATAGGACCGCCTGTGGAATTCTTATTGTGCGACCGGGTTACAGACGGTCTGACCTGCTTCGGTGGTGGCCAGTTCGTAGCCTGCCGAGCAGCTCGGGGTGCCGTACTTGTCATAGTCGGGCTGGATGTAAACCGGAGTCGGCTCTTCCTGCTGCGAGCACGCGGTCAAAACAACTGCGACGGCACTGAGAGCAGCGAGTTTAAGTTTCATGTCCATCATTCCTCTAATACTTTTCTGATATTGCCCAACTATTCGGGGCTTTGCATAGGATACGTGGTTGTTCACGATCTGGCAACCGAATCCGCCCGTCAGATCGGAGATGAGGCGAAACTATGCCGTAATATCAATCTTGTCGGATGAATCAGGCGGTATCAGCCGCTCATTTTCGCTTGCGCGGGCGCAAAGCCGCCTTGCGCATCGCAAAACCGCTCAAATCGCCCGGTTGACCTATCGCAGGCCGTTCAGCACATCGGCGTTCGCACAGAAATCCGGCGCCGCATCAGCCCTGGTCTGCTGGCACGCCAGCCACAACGCGCACTTCTCGTGGCAATGCGCCGCACGGCATCCGGTGATCAGTTCGGCGAATTGGTGCGACGACATACGGCCTTCGGCCATGGCTTCGGTAAACGAAACCCCCATGCAGCGGGCGACCGAGCGTGTGAGCCAAAAGTGCTTCTCGATATCTCCAATCGGGACCTGCGCCATCATCATTCCTCTGTGCGTCCGTTCCGAAGCTCGGCAAAACGGGCCCGGTTCGGGCAGGTCTCTGGCGCTTCGGCTACGCTCTGGTTTTCATCCAGCCACGCGGGACAGCGCCCGGCCCATTCGCAGCTTCGGCACGACTGCACCATCCCGGCCCACTCATCCTGACTCAGCCGCCCGCTTCGGTGCTCGGACACGATGTCCACACCGGTTGCCTTGCCCATTCTCAGCACCAATCGAAGGTGCTTCATGATATCTCCAAGACGAGGCATTGCAGGGTCCACCATTCAGGGGTTGAGACGTTCGAAAAGCTCCTGATTTCTGCAGTATTCCGGGGTAATCGGAGAGTGCTGGTTTTCCGAAAGGAACCGCGCGCAATGTCCGGGGTTCGGGCAGTCGCTACACCTCAGTACCGCGTCCGAGATCTCATCAACGGAAACCTGGCCGCCGATGGCAGACTCCTGCAGGTCGATTCCGAGGGTTCCGGCCATTCTGTCAACCAGTTCAGCATGATGGCGGAGCGTTTTCGGGTCGGACATCGTCGGTTCCTTTCTGTTGCGCTGTACAGTGGATACCGCAGCGCAGGCGCCCTGCCCTTGATACAGGTCAAGACCCCGAACCGATGCTTTCCAGATAGGCACGCGTCGCGTCCTGAACGCGGCGAAAGCGATCTCCGCCCAACTTTTTGCCGCCATACCAGCGCGTAACCACAATGACATGATCGCGCAGTTCCGCCCGTTCGATCATGCGCAGAATCACCATACCGGCCCCGGATTCACCGTCATCGGCCTTCAGGCCCCCGGTGGGCAGCATGGCCGCCCACGTGTTGTGCGTTGCCTTTGCATAGGCGCGATCCGATTTCAGCTCGGCCAGAACCGCATCCACCTCAGCGCGGCTTGAAACCTTTGCACCGCTCACGGCGTATTTCGAACCACGGTCGGTCAGGATCACTCCCAACTTTGTCAGAGCGGTCATTGCACTAGCCCCAACCGGGCAGCGGTCTGGTTTACAATCTGGACACGCTGGGCGTTGGGGGGGTGCGTTCCCAGAAACCGGTCGCCGGGATCGGGGATGCGTTCAAAGAACTTGACGCCGATAAGGGGATTGTAACCCGCCTTGTAGGTGATGATCGTCCCAAGCTGATCCGCCTCCAGCTCGAATTCCTTGGAATAGCTGCGCGCGCCCACAACTGCGCCCAGTTTTTGCGCCGATTCGATGCCCGCCGCATCACTTCCCAGCAAAACAGCCAGCCCGCCCAAAGCCACCGCGCCAGCCTCGGCATTGGCGGATTGCCGGGCGAGGTGTCCGCGAATGTGGTGCGCAGCCTCATGCCCCATGACAAAAGCCAGTTCATCACCGTTGCGCGCAGACTTTATCATCGACTGGGTGAAGATGATGACCGGACGCCCCTCTTTGTCGAGTGTCTGATACGCATTGACCTGCGCGCGCGGATTGGGATCCACAACGATCTTGAAATCGCAGTTTCCGCCGCTGGTCCGGCGCCGGCATTCGGACCGTGCCTGCGCCCCGATGTTCCGGCTGATCGCATTGAAATCCTTGGGCGCAGCCTGCGCATTGACCGTGGCAGGACCCCCTTGCGGCTCGGGATAGGCAATCGGCGCGGGTGCTGTCGCCGTACATCCGGCAATCGCAAGAACCAGCAAAAGAACAATCCGGCGCATCATGGGCCCCTTTAACGGTCAGAACGGACAGAAAGAATAGCCCGGGCAATCAGCCACTTCCACTGTCGGTTTTTCTTTCAGCGGGTTGCCAAGCCCCGATTTGCCCTGCAGTCTGCCGATATGTTTTCGATTGAGCATGAATTCGACTCGACCGTCATTACTCTGGTGGACGAAGGTGACGCACCCCTGCAAGAGGACGTGATCATCAACAGTTTTGCCGAATGCGTGACGCTGGAACAACTGGACCCCAGAACGCAGCAGGTACAGAAAATCACGCTGTCACCCGAACAGGTGCGTGATCTGGCCGCGGCATTGGATCTGCCCGAGGGGGTGTACCAGATTCGGGAAACGCCGCCTCAGGAAACCTGAAGCAGCACGGACATCGGGCACAGGTTTCCGCCGCCGCGAACGGTGGCGGGCATCCCGGTTCAGAAAGTTGAAAAATCGCACTTTTCCCCTTGAATCAGAGGCGTCCCTGCCCGAGATACAGATGGCTTATGTAAAAAGGCTTCACATATGACGCTCAAAAATCCCGCCGCGCTGGAATTCCTGCTGTCCCGCCGTTCGCGCCCTGCCAAAACGCTGATCGCCCCCGCCCCCACGCGGGAAGAACTGATGCCGCTGCTGACCGCTGCGGCGCGCTGTCCGGATCATGGCAAGCTTGAGCCATGGCGGTTCATCGTTCTGGAAAAAGGCGCAATGCCGCGCCTTGCGGACCTGACCGGATCGCGCGGCGAAGCGCTGGGAAAAACGCCGGAAGATATCGCCAAGGCCAAAAACCAGTTCGAGCTGGGGCAACTGGCTGTCGCCGTGATCGAGGTGCAAAAGCCATCCGAAAAGATCCCGGCCCTCGAACAGACCTATTCTGCCGGCGCCGTGTGCCTGTCGCTGCTGAATGCGGCACTGGCGGCGGGATGGGGCGCGAACTGGCTGTCAGGCTGGCAGACCCACGACCGGGAATTCTGCGAACAGGCATTTGGGCTGGCGTCAAACGAACGTGTCGCCGGGTTGATTCACATCGCGACCGAAGGGGCTGCACCGCCCGAACGGCCCCGGCCGGACATTGATGCGATCACCCAATGGGTGAAGGAATGATCATCCTCAACTCCTTCTTCATGGCACTTGGCCAGATCGGCGATCCGAGGTTTCGAAAGGTGCTGCTGCTGGGCGTCGGCCTGACATTTGCCCTTCTGGTCGCCGCCTATGCCGGTTTCTTGTGGTTTCTCAATACGCTGGTCGGTGAACAGGTCACCCTGCCGATACTGGGCGAGGTGACGTGGCTGAACGACCTGCTGAGCGTGTCGTCGTTTCTGCTGATGATGGTCCTGTCGGTTTTTCTGATGGTGCCGGTGGCGTCGGCCATCACCTCGATGTTTCTGGACGAGGTCGCTCAGGCGGTCGAGGACAAGCATTACCCGGCCCTGCCGGCCGTTCCTCATGTCCCAATCTGGGATTCCTTGCGCGACACGCTCAGCTTTCTGGGCGTCCTGATCGTCGCGAACCTGCTGGCCCTGATATTATACGCGATGTTCACGCCGCTGGCGCCGTTCATATTCTGGGCCATGAACGGGTTTCTTCTGGGACGGGAATATTTCACGCTGGCCGCCATGCGGCGTCTGGGCCGTGAAGGGGCACGCAAACTTCGCGCGCAACATATGCCAACGATCTGGATCGCCGGCACGTTGATGGCCATTCCGTTGTCGATACCGCTGATCAACCTGCTGATCCCGATTATCGGCGCGGCCACCTTTACCCATATCTATCACGGGGTGGCAGCCACCAGCCGGTGACCGCCACGCCGTTTTCTACAGCGTTTTGGCTTTATTCAAGCGGTGGCAGCTGGTTGAACCAGTCGATATCGCGCACCGTGATCAGGCCGGAAATGATGATGCCCGCAATGATCGCCCACAGCACCACAGAAACAGCCGTGGTGATCCACATCTTCTTTTTCAGATGATGCTCTTCGGGCGCGCCTGCATGGGTGCCCGGCACGATCTCGCCCACGTCACCTTGGGTCTTGATCCTGATGGGCAGGATCACCAGCAACGTCATGAACCAGATGACGGCAAACAGAACTATGGCTGCTGTGATGGTCATGCGTCAGCCTCCTGGTTTATGCGCTCAGACCTGCTCAAGCTCGACAAGGCAGCCGTTGAAATCCTTGGGGTGCAGGAACAGCACCGGCTTGCCATGCGCCCCGATCTTGGGTTCGCCCGAGCCCAGCACCCGCGCGCCGGTCTCTTTCAGATGATCGCGCGCGGCGATGATATCTTCTACCTCATAGCAGACATGATGGATACCGCCCGAGGGGTTCTTGTCCAGAAATCCCTTGATCGGGCTGTCGTCACCCAGCGGATACAGCAGTTCGATCTTGGTATTGGGCAACTCGATGAACACCACGGTGACACCATGATCGGGCTCGTCCTGCGGTGCGCCGACCTTGGCGCCCAGCGCGCTGCGATATTGCTCGGACGCCGCCTCCAGATCCGGAACAGCAATTGCGACGTGGTTCAGCCTGCCGATCATGACAATCTCCTCTTATCTCCGTTGGCGCGGTTATGCGGGCAGTCCCGTCAAAGGGCAAGTGCGCCAAATCGCATTACTGCGTTTTGCGTTTTATCCCAGGCATATTCATCGGGATGCGTGTTCGACCGAAGGGAGAGGCAGCGCATTCCGATTCAAGTCAAACGTAAAACGCATTAACCCTGTGTTAGCCGGATTTTCCTAACGTGAAGCACCCGCTGTTAAGGAGGTCTGCAATGAACGATTCGGTTCCTTCCACCACGTCGCACGCGTTTCCCGGCACTATGCGCCCACTGCTGGGCCAAACCATTCTTGTCGTCGAAGACAGCCGGTATGCCTGCGATGCCATGCGGTTGATGTGCCTGCGCAGCGGGGCCAGAATGCGTCGCGCGGATTGCCTGAAATCAGCGCACCGCCATCTCAGACTCTACCGCCCTTCGGTGATCGTGGTTGATCTGGGCCTGCCCGACGGCAACGGCGCGGACCTGATTGCCGAACTCTCCCAAAACAGCCCCCGGATCGGCGTGATTCTGGGCACCTCAGGCGATGACAGCGCCGGCACCACTGCTCTCGACGCCGGGGCGGACGGGTTTCTGGCGAAACCGCTGACCTCGCTGGCCGAGTTCCAGACTGCCATACTTAACCTGCTGCCCGCAGACAGACGTCCTGCCGTCCCGGTCGATCAGCATGATCAGGTGATCTGCCCCGATCCGTTGGCCTATCAGGACGACATCACCCATATTGCCGAGCTTCTGACTGAGCCGAGTGATGACCGGGTTCTCGGCTATGCCGCACAGTTCATCAAGGGCATCGCCCATGCGGCCGGGGATCACGTACTGGAAGACGCCGCCCGCGATCTGACTGCCTCGCGCTCTCGGGGCGCACCGGTCACGGCTCAGACCGCGCGGCTGGTCGGGCTGGTGCAGAACAGATTGCAACAGCGCGAGGCGATCTGAGATGGTGACGGCATATTTCATCACGGCGACATGCCTGTGCCTCTGGCTCTACCGGCAGACCCGATCGGCCGCGCGCTCCATTCGCGACGGCCGCACTCATGACGCCGATCTGCTGGATCACGTGATCCCCGATGCAGCTTCGCGGAAATAGTAAACTTTTCTTTAAGGCTGCAATGCCGGAGCAAACCTTGGGGGCATCTACCCATCGCCGATGCAGTTTTCAGGGCCTTGAATAGTTGTACAAACCGGAAGATTGGCCAGTTTCAACTGGTACAAATCCACACTTTTCCGCCACCGGCGGCAAAAGGCGCCGCCCGCGCCAGACGCGGGCGGGTAGTCTTACTCCTGCGGGATGACCCGCAGACCAAGCTCCATCAACTGGTCCGAAGTCGGCTCTGACGGCGCCGCCATCATCAGATCTTCGGCGCGCTGATTCATCGGGAACATGATAACTTCGCGGATATTCACGGTGTCGGCCAGCAGCATGACGATCCGGTCGATACCGGCAGCACAGCCACCATGCGGCGGGGCGCCGTACTGGAACGCGTTGACCATTCCACCAAAGCGCTTACGCACTTCGTCCTCGCCATAACCAGCGATTTCAAAGGCCTTGAACATGATCTCGGGCTTGTGGTTCCGGATCGCGCCCGACAGAATCTCATAACCGTTGCAGGCCAGATCGTACTGATATCCCAACACCTTAAGCGGATCGCCGTTCAGCGCCTCCATGCCCCCCTGAGGCATCGAGAACGGGTTGTGCTCAAAGTCGATCTTGCCGGTTTCCTCGTCCTGTTCGTAGATCGGGAAATCCACAATCCAGGCAAAGGCAAAGCGGTCTTTCTCGGTCAGGCCCAGCTCTTCGCCGATGACGTCACGCGCTTTTCCTGCAACCTTTTCAAAGGCTTTCGGCTTTCCACCCAGGAAGAACGCCGCATCACCAACGCCCAGACCCAACTGCTGACGGATCGCCTCAGTCCGTTCGGGGCCGATATTCTTGGCCAGCGGACCCGCGGCCTCCATCCCCTCGCCCTGATCGCGCCAGAAGATGTAGCCCATACCGGGCAGGCCTTCTTTCTGGGCAAAGGCATTCATGCGGTCACAGAACTTGCGGCTGCCGCCGGTAGGCGCCGGGATCGCACGAATCTCGGTGCCTTCCTGCTCCAGCAACTTGGCAAAAATCGCAAAGCCGGAACCGCGGAAATGTTCGGACACGCTCTGCATCTTGATGGGGTTACGCAGGTCAGGCTTGTCGGTGCCATACCACAGCGCTGCATCCTTGTAGGAAATCTGTGGCCACTCCTGATCAACCTTGTGGCCCTCTCCGAACTCTTCGAACACGCCTGTCAGGACAGGCTGAATCGTGTCGAACACGTCCTGCTGTTCGACAAACGACATCTCAAGGTCCAGCTGGTAAAAGTCCGTAGGCGACCGGTCGGCGCGCGGATCTTCGTCGCGGAAACAGGGCGCGATCTGGAAGTATTTGTCGAAGCCCGAGACCATGATCAGCTGCTTGAACTGCTGCGGAGCCTGCGGCAGAGCATAGAATTTACCCGGATGCAGCCGCGAAGGTACCAGAAAGTCACGCGCGCCCTCGGGAGAGGATGCCGTGATGATCGGCGTCTGATATTCACGGAAGCCCTGATCCCACATACGGCGACGCATCGAAGCCACGACGTCCGAGCGCAAGGTCATGTTGCGCTGCATCGCCTCGCGGCGCAGGTCCAGATAACGATAGCGCAGGCGCGTTTCCTCGGGGTACTCCTGATCTCCGAACACCATCAGTGGCAGCTCTGCGGCTGATCCCAGCACTTCCAGTTCGCGGACATACACCTCGATCTCGCCGGTAGGCAGCTTGGGGTTCACCAGTTCCGGGGCACGCGCCTTGACGGTGCCATCAATGCGGATACACCATTCAGACCGGACATTTTCCAGCTCGGCAAAAGCTGCGCTGTCGCCGTCGCACAGAACCTGAGTTACGCCGAAATGATCGCGCAGGTCGATGAACAACACACCGCCATGATCGCGCACGCGATGAACCCAGCCGGACAGGCGAACGGTTTCACCGACATTGGCGGCAGTCAGATCGGCGCAGGTGTGGCTGCGGTAGGCGTGCATAAGTCATATCCCTTCGGGCGGAGAATTCGTCGCGCCGATACACCGCGATAGCCACAGGAAGTCAAGGGTTCCGCGCCCAACCAGACCCGGTGTCACGCAAATGCAAGACAAAACCTGTTTTTGCCATATGTTATAAGTACAATGAATTCGGATAGTTGAGCCCGTTTATCGGGTGCCAGGCCAATTTCTGAAAGGAGGATGACGGCTCATGTGGCAGGCTATTTTTCACAGATTGCTGACAGAATTTATCATCCGGGGCTCGCTCGGGGTGACATATCCGGACGGTTCTGAACATGTATATGGGGACGGAACCGGTCTGAACGCCGCAATTCACATCCATGACAAAGCCCTTTTGCCGCGACTGTGCCGCAATATCGAACTGGCCTTTGGCGAGGGATACATGGACGGGAAATTGACGATCACAACCGGTGGGCTGGAAGACGTCATGCGCATTGCGATTCGCAATATCGTGGGCGGTCACCTGCCGAAGGCGCACAAGTGGCTCGCAAGAGGGCAGTTCCTGTTACGCCCCATCCTGCAAAGGAACTCGCTTCGTTCAGCGCGCCGTAACGTTGCCCACCATTACGATATTTCGGACGATTTCTATCGGCTGATGCTGGATCGGGATATGCAGTACAGCTGCGCTTACTTCGACGCACCCAACCGAACACTGGAACAGGCCCAGATCGCGAAAAAAGACCATATCGCGCGTAAGCTGTGTCTGGAGCCCGGCATGAAGGTTCTGGATATCGGGTGCGGCTGGGGTGGATTGTCGCTGACATTGGCGCGGGATTACGGTGTTCAGGTTACCGGCCTGACATTGTCGGAAAACCAACACGCAACGGCTCGTCAGCGCGTTCAGCAGGCGGGATTGCAAAACCGCGTCGAAATAAGGCTGCAGGATTACCGCGAACTGGATGGCAAATTCGACCGCATCGTTTCCGTGGGTATGCTGGAACATGTCGGGGCGCCGCATTACCCCGAATATTTCGGCAAGGTCTCGGACCTGCTTGATCCTGATGGCGTAGCCCTGATTCACACGATCGGACGGAACGGACCGCCCAAGAATCAGTCTCCGTTTTTGAACAAATACATATTCCCGGGCGGTTATGTGCCTTCATTGTCCGAGTTGATCGAACCGCTTGCGCATACAGGAATGTGGTTTTTGGATATCGAGAGTCTGCGGTTGCATTATGCCAAGACCCTGCGGTGCTGGCGCGACCGGTTCGAGGCGAACCTCGACAAGGTGCGCGCCATGTATGACGAGCGGTTTATCCGAATGTGGCGGTTCTACCTGACGGCCTGCATTCTGGTTTTCGAGGAACGTGATCAGACAGTGTTTCAGTTACAACTCGGACACCGTAGTGACGCAGTACCGCTGACACGCGATTACCTATATCGCCCCGATGCCCACCTGCGCGACGCGGCAGAGTAATCCGTCAGAATGGCCTTTGCACGTTACCCGAATAGAAATAGACACCCAGTCCGGCGGCGAAAATGATGTTGCCAGCAATGGCGTGCAACAACACCGCATAGAAGAACGAGCCGCGTTTTCTGTAAGCCCACGCAAATAGAAGACCGCCGGCAAAGGTCATCGCGGCGACGATCCAGCTCCAGTACATGAGGTGCGCAAAGGAAAAGATTGCCGAGTTCAGGACATAGGATGCGCGTCCTTCCGGCAGGATTGCATGATAACGCCGGAAGTACAGCGGCCGAAACAGCAACTCCTGCGGCAGGGCCGAGGCAAGAGGATAGCCGATCCAGATGATCAGCAAAAACTCCGGCCTGTTTAGCAAAAGGAAATATGCAACGTCAGGCCGCGTGATCTGGATGAGAACCGAGCAGAACACCACCATCCCAAGCGTAAACAGAACGACCTCGCGCCAGGACCAGTTTCGCCAGCCATATCGCAATTCCGCCCAAGCAAATCCGGGCGTCCGATGCAGCAGGACGACACCTATCGCAGTGAAGGTGAACAGGGCCGGGAACATCCAGTCTGGCGGCAACAGTACGGCGATCAGCAGCGGCGCTGCCAGGAAAAACAGAGCAAACTCCACGCGCAGACGCAGATGTGTCGGGAATGATACTGCCGAGGTTCTGTCACTGCTCACGTCAACACCAACTCTGCCCGGATCAGTCCACGTAAAGAATTTCCCACCTGCACCTTTCGTGCATTCTTCAGATCGGTCAAGGTCAGTCTTGCCTCGGATATGTCACCGTTTTCAAGCAGTTCCTGCCGCAGGACACCCGGCAGCAAGCCGGATGACAATGGTGGTGTCAGATGGCGGTCATCCTGCGTTTCGATGAAAAGGTTGGTGATGGTGCCTTCGCAAAATTCGCCACGTTCGTTCAGAAACAGCAACTCATCCACGCCGACCGCCATGCCCTTGCGGGCCGTATCGTAAACTTCGCGCCGGGTTGTTTTGTGCCGCAGCCAGAATTCCGAGGACTTCAGCCGGTTTTCTGAAATGGCAACGTTCCAGGCCGGCGGGTTGTCGGCCAACGGCCCGGTTGTCAGTTCCAATCCGCCGGATGCATCCAGTGTCAGCCTACATCGCAACGCGGTATCGTTCGATATACCGCCCAGCATCTGCAAAGCCTTATCTCGGTCAAACGGCACTGCCAGAGCATCGGCAGATCGGGCCATCCGATCCAGATGCAGGTTCCCACGAATGACACCCTGTCCCGGACGAAAACCCAGCGTTTCGATCAGGCGGAAATCAGGCTCAACTGGCGGGCAAAGCGGGCTTTCCATAGCGCTTCCTCATATTCAGACGAGGCGGTACTGTCCCAAACCACGCCGCCGCCGACATTCAGTGTTGCCATGTCACCGTCAACCATCATGGTCCGGATCGCGACATTGAACTCGGATCGCCCATCAGGGGCGGCCCAGCCAATCGTGCCACAGTAGATATCCCGCGGCCATGGCTCCAGTTCAGCCAGAATTTCCATCGCTCTGATCTTGGGTGCACCGGTGATCGATCCGCAGGGAAACAGTGCGGCCATGATATCGGAAAGACCCGCATCGTCGCGCAGCTGCGCCCGAACCAGCGAGACCATCTGATGCACCGTGGCATAGGTTTCTACCTTGAACAGTTCCGGCACCTTGACCGACCCCGGCACCGCCACCCGGCTGATATCGTTGCGCAGCAGGTCAACGATCATCAGGTTTTCGGCCCGGTTCTTCTCATCTGAAGACAAAAACGCCCGACGGCGCGCATCTTCGTTCGCATCCGGACTGCGAGGCTGGGTGCCCTTCATCGGGCGGGTTTCGATTGTCCCCGATGCATCCGTGCGAAAGAACAACTCGGGCGAACGGCTCAGCAGGTCCGGCAGGCCTGCCTGTTCAACCAACGCGCCAAACCCCACGCGCTGACGCTCTGCAAGAGCTGCGTATAACGACGCGCCGCTTCCTTCGACGCCAAGATCAATGGGAAAGGTCAGATTGGCCTGATAAATTTCCCCCGCCCCGATTGCCTCATGCACCTTTCGGAAGGCACGGGCATAGCGATCCTCATCCCATCGGGGTTCGAACCGGGTAATCCCGCCCCGCCCTTCGGGCAAATCAGAAGTGTCAGGTGGGTCGTAAACCCCGAAACACATCAGAGGCAGTCGCCGGTTCACGGGCATTCGCGATGCAAGACGGGGCTCCAGCGCGTATCCCATTTCATAGCTGGCATATCCGGCAAGCCAGAAGCCCTCGGCCCGCGCGTCATCGAGCGCCGCCAAAGCCTGCGGCACTTCATGCGCGAAATCCGCGCGGATCATCCGGACTGGTCGGTCAAAACGCGTTCCCGGCCCGGCTGGTCCCTGATCAAAGCGAATACGCAATTGCATCCCCATTTGCCGTATTGCGCGATATAGAGATATCAGGGATGAGCGAAAGGGGGAAAGCGGCATTTTCATCTCTGTTTCCGATCCCCCTTGAACCTTTTCGCGTGGTCCCTATAACGCACGACAATTTGGGCGCTTGGGCGGTGCCCCTGACTCGCGGAAAATCGAAGGAACAAGGCCATGCCGAAGAGAACCGACATCCAGTCGATCATGATCATCGGGGCGGGGCCCATTGTTATCGGTCAGGCCTGCGAGTTCGACTATTCCGGTGCTCAGGCGTGTAAGGCGCTGCGCGAGGAAGGTTACCGGGTCATTCTGGTGAACTCGAACCCCGCGACGATCATGACCGATCCCGGGCTGGCCGACGCCACCTATATCGAGCCGATCACACCCGAGGTTGTTGCCAAGATCATCGAAAAGGAACGCCCCGATGCCCTGCTGCCCACGATGGGCGGGCAGACCGGGCTGAACACCTCGCTGGCGCTGGAAGAGATGGGTGTGCTCGACCAATTCGGTGTCGAGATGATCGGCGCCAAGCGTGACGCCATCGAAATGGCCGAAGACCGCGCCCTGTTCCGCGAGGCGATGGACCGGCTGGGTCTTGAGAACCCCAAAGCAACCATCGTGACCGCCCCCAAGCGCGAAGACGGCTCTACCGATCTGGATGCAGGCGTGCAGATGGCCCTGGATGAGCTTGAGGAAATCGGCCTTCCCGCCATCATCCGCCCAGCCTTTACACTGGGCGGAACCGGCGGCGGTGTGGCCTATAACCGCGAGGATTATATCCATTTTTGCCGCTCGGGCATGGATGCCTCGCCGGTCAATCAGATCCTCGTCGATGAAAGCCTGCTGGGTTGGAAAGAATACGAGATGGAGGTGGTCCGCGACACCGCCGACAACGCCATCATCGTCTGCTCCATCGAAAACGTCGACCCGATGGGCGTGCACACCGGTGACTCGATTACCGTGGCCCCTGCCCTGACGCTGACCGACAAGGAATACCAGATCATGCGCAACGGCTCGATCGCCGTTCTGCGCGAGATCGGCGTGGAAACCGGTGGCTCGAACGTCCAATGGGCGATCAACCCCGATGACGGCCGTATGGTTGTGATCGAAATGAACCCACGGGTGTCGCGATCCTCGGCGCTGGCCTCAAAAGCGACCGGTTTCCCGATTGCCAAGATCGCGGCGAAACTGGCGATTGGCTACACGCTGGACGAGTTGGACAATGACATCACCAAGGTGACCCCGGCCTCGTTCGAGCCGACCATTGACTATGTTGTCACCAAGATCCCGAAATTCGCATTCGAGAAATTCCCAGGCTCGGAACCCTATCTGACTACCGCGATGAAGTCGGTGGGTGAGGCGATGTCCATCGGCCGCACGATCCACGAATCGATGCAAAAGGCACTGGCGTCGATGGAATCGGGCCTGACCGGGTTTGATGAGATCGAAATTCCGGGCCTGAACGTGGGTGTCTGGGACGAGGCCGACGACAAGGCCGCCGTGATCAAGGCGATTAGCCAGCAGACGCCTGACCGTCTGCGCACCATCGCGCAGGCGATGCGTCACGGTCTGACCGACGACGAAATCTTTGGCGTCACAAAATTCGACCCATGGTTCCTGGCTCGTATCCGCGAGATCATCGAGGCCGAGCGTCAGGTGCGCAAGGACGGCCTGCCCGTGACCGAGGACGGCATCCGCAAACTGAAAATGCTGGGCTTCACTGACGCGCGCCTGGGCAACCTGACTGGCCGTGACGAAGACAACGTCCGCCGCGCTCGCCGCAATCTGGGCGTCAATGCCGTGTTCAAACGCATCGACACTTGCGCCGCCGAGTTCGAGGCGCAAACGCCCTACATGTACTCGACTTACGAAGCCCCAACGATGGGTGAGGTCGAATGTGAGGCACGGCCCAGTGATCGCAAAAAGGTCGTCATCCTTGGCGGTGGTCCAAACCGGATCGGTCAGGGGATCGAGTTCGACTATTGCTGCTGTCATGCTTGTTTCGCGCTGACCGAGGCGGGGTATGAGACCATCATGGTCAACTGCAACCCCGAGACGGTTTCGACCGACTATGACACCTCGGATCGCCTGTATTTCGAGCCGCTGACCTTTGAACACGTGATGGAGATCCTGACGAAAGAACAGGAAAACGGCACGTTGCACGGTGTTATCGTACAGTTCGGTGGCCAGACGCCGCTGAAACTGGCCAACGCGCTTGAGGCCGAAGGCATTCCGATCCTCGGCACCACGCCGGACGCCATCGACCTTGCCGAAGACCGCGAGCGGTTCCAGACGCTGGTCAACGATCTGGGTCTGAAACAACCCAACAACGGTATTGCCTCGACCGACGAGCAGGCGCTGGAAATTGCCGAAGACATCGGCTTCCCGCTGGTGATCCGCCCCTCTTACGTACTGGGTGGCCGCGCGATGGAAATCGTGCGCGATATGGATCAGCTGAAACGCTATATCAACGAGGCCGTGGTGGTTTCGGGTGACAGCCCGGTTCTGCTGGACAGCTATCTGGCCGGTGCGGTCGAACTGGACGTGGATGCGCTGTGCGATGGCACCGACGTACACGTAGCTGGTATCATGCAGCATATCGAAGAGGCAGGCGTGCACTCGGGTGACTCGGCCTGTTCGCTGCCGCCCTATTCGCTCTCGAAAGAAATCCTCGACCAGATCAAGGATCAGGCGTTCAAACTGGCCAAGGCGCTGAACGTCGTGGGTCTGATGAACGTGCAGTTCGCCATCAAGGATGATGAGATCTATCTGATCGAGGTGAACCCACGTGCCAGCCGCACTGTGCCTTTTGTTGCCAAGGCGACGGACAGCGCGATCGCTTCAATCGCGGCGCGGGTTATGGCCGGGGAAAAGCTGTCGAACTTCCCGATGCGCCCGCCTTATCAGGAAGGCAAGGACACCAAGATCGCAGATCAGATGACGCTGGCCGATCCGAACATGCCGTGGTTCTCGGTAAAAGAGGCCGTACTGCCCTTTGCCCGTTTCCCCGGCGTCGATACTATTCTGGGTCCGGAAATGCGTTCGACCGGCGAGGTCATGGGCTGGGATCGCGACTTCCCACGCGCTTTCCTCAAGGCGCAGATGGGGGCAGGCATGGTGCTGCCGTCATCGGGCCGGGCCTTTGTCTCGATCAAGGACGCCGACAAGGGTGCGGCAATGCTGGAGGCCGCGCAGGTGCTGGTAGCACAGGGCTTCAAACTGGTTGCAACGCGCGGCACGCAAAGCTGGCTAGAGGGGCACGGAGTTCCCTGCGACGTTGTCAACAAGGTGTATGAAGGTCGCCCTGACGTGGTGGACATGCTCAAAGACGGGCAGGTACAGCTGTTGATGAACACAACCGAAGGCGCGCAGGCCGTCGAGGATAGCAAAGCAATTCGCTCGATCGCGCTCTATGATAAAATCCCCTACTTCACGACCGCCGCAGCCAGCCACGCAGCCGCGCTGGCGATCAAGGCGCAAGCTGAAGGGGATGTCGAAGTCAAATCCCTGCAGGGATAGAACACTCCGAACATTGGCAGGGCCGGTTATGTCGGTTTTGCCAATGTTTCTTTTCCCTCCGCAAAAAATGACGACCGATCACCCGGGTTGTTTCAATCCGCCACGCAAATGGCGGAAAACCACCTGTGGGCGTGCATTCCCTCGGGTAAGCCACCCTTGATCCGGTGCGGTACTGACTGCATTTTGTGCAAATCCAAAAATATTCAGGACCCGCCATGTACACGCCCGCCATAACCGGAACCGGTGTCTTTACGCCCGATAACGTCATCACGAATGCCGAACTGGTCGTGGCCTTCAATGCCTATGCCGACAAGAAGAATGCCGAGAACGCCGAAGCGATTGCTGCGGGCCGGATGGAGCCGATCCAGTACTCTTCGGAAGAGTTCATCGTAAAGGCATCTGGGATCGAGAACCGGTACGTCATGGACAAGACCGGCATTCTGAACCCGAACATCATGCATCCGATCCTGCGTCAGCGCAGCGATGACGAGCCGGGCATAATGACCGAGATGGCCGTTGATGCCTGCAACAAGGCACTGGCACAGGCTGGTCGAACAGCCGAAAACATTGATCTGGTGATCTGTGCCGCTTCGAACCATGAACGCGCCTATCCGGCTGTTGCGGTCGAGATTCAGCAAGCTCTGGGCGTCAGGGGCTTCGGATTCGACATGAATGTCGCCTGCTCCTCTGCAACGTTTGGCATTCAGGCGGCGGCCGATATGGTGCGGTCCGGTTCGGTCCGGGCAGCGATCGTTGTGAACCCCGAAATCTGTTCGGGGCATCTGGAATGGCGGGACAGGGATTGCCACTTCATTTTTGGCGATGTGGCCACCGCGACCGTGATTGAGCGAGTCGAAGATGCAAAGGGGCCGCATTTCGAGATTCTATCGACCCGTTGTGCTACGGAATTTTCCAACAATATCCGAAACAACAATGGCTTTCTGCGACGGGCCCGCCCGGATGGTCTGGCGGACCGTCGCGACATGCAGTTCATGCAAAACGGGCGCAAGGTGTTCAAGGAAGTGCTGCCGATGGTCAGCCAGCACATCACGGATCACATGGATGCCGAAGGGCTGAGCAGCAGTGATCTGAAACGCCTTTGGCTGCATCAGGCCAACAAGACCATGAACGATTTCATTGGCAAAAAAGTGCTGGGCCGAGAGCCGGAACCAAGTGAACAGCCCAATATCCTTCAGGACTATGCAAACACCTCATCCGCAGGATCAATCATCGCGTTTTCCAAGCATTCGGATGATCTGAACAGTGGCGACGTGGGGCTGATCTGTTCGTTTGGCGCTGGATATTCAGTGGGGTCGGTGATCGTCCGCCGGCACGCCTGACCTGTACAGGACGTTACCACCCGCCAAAGTGGCTCAGCTTACGCTTTCCTCTTCAAGGTGAAGCTTCATTTCGATCAGCACCTGCTGCAACAGGCTGGTTTCCTTCAGCAGGCGCTTGGCCTCGTTTACAGTGATAATGCCGTCCTCAATAGCGGACTGGTATTCGGTCATCAGCATTGCAAACCGCTGGCTGAGCGCGATCACATCGGAATTCACACCTCCGGTGCGGGGCGCGTCGGTGTTCCGGTCGCCATAAGACAAGGTGATGCTTTTCAGATCGGCCAGCGCCGAGGTCACATGCGGAAAGGTTGCAGCATTTTCCAGTTTCGCGACAGCATCCACCGGCATGAACCGGTCGGCATGTTCCGCGTTGTCTGAATAATATCGCCCCAGCGTTGCCTTGGATTTACCGGTAATCTCGCACGCGGCTTCGATTCCGACGTCCTTAACCAAAGCTTCGGTATGTTTCTTGAGATATGTACCGATTTCGGCCATTTTTTTACCTTCGCTACCTGCGCTCACCCCTTCCCGATCATGTCTGCCGGGGAAAGGGCCGGAAATTTTCCCATTCAAGACTAATAAGTCAAATGTCATACCTTGGCTATCCCTCAGATTTACGGGGGATTTTGTGAGTGAGTGGCGGCAGTTCATGCCGGTAAAGAGTGACGTGAAGGCAACATTTTTCGCCTTACGCTGGTTTGGTCGCATGTTGACCAACGGCGTCGCTGTTGCGGAAGCGGGGTTTCCATCCCCTAAGAGCATCTGCTCAGCCTCTGCAACCGCAACGGTGGCGTCGTTTGCTTTGGTTTGACTTGCCCGCCCGAAAAAGTCGTTCTAGACCCGGCGCATGGCAAAGCTCTACTTCAACTACTCCACCATGAATGCAGGCAAATCCACGGTATTGCTGCAGGCCTCTCACAACTACCGCGAGCGCGGGATGGAAACCTATCTTCTGACCGCCGCCATTGATGGGCGTGCTGGCAATGGGCAGATTGCATCGCGAATCGGAATCTCGGCCGAAGCCGACACATTCAGCCCGGTAGACGATGTTTTCAGCATGATTGAGCGCCGCCTGAATCAGGGACCTGTGGCCTGTGTATTCGTGGACGAGGCGCAGTTTTTGTCCGAAGATCAGGTCTGGCAACTGGCACGGGCCGTTGATGATCTGAAGGTGCCGGTTCTGGCCTATGGCTTGCGGGTCGACTTTCAGGGACGGCTTTTTCCGGGCTCTGCCACTCTGTTGGCCCTGGCGGACGAGATGCGCGAAGTTCGAACCATCTGCGAGTGCGGACGCAAGGCGACAATGGTGATTCGCCGGGATGAGGACGGGAACGCCATCACCGAGGGCGCACAGGTACAGATCGGCGGGAACGAGACCTATGTCTCGCTCTGCCGCAAGCACTGGCGTGAAGCCGTCGGAATGTGACCTCAGACCGCGTTGGGAAGTGAGCGCCCTTCTGCGAAGGCTGCGACATTATCCAACGCCATATGCCCCATATCCGTCCGCACTTCTTCGGTTGCCGTCCCCAGGTGCGGCAGCAAGGTGACGTTTTCCATCTTGCAAAGGGCATCCGGCACTGCTGGCTCGAATTCATACACGTCCAGACCCGCGCCTGCGATCTGACCGTCTTGTAAAGCGGTGATCAGGGCAGATTCGTCGATAACCTCACCCCGTGCGATGTTCACTAGGATTGCCGACGGATTCATTGCAGCCAAAACACCGGCGTTGATCAGATGCCGGGTTTCAGGACCACCGGGAACGGCCAGCACCAGAAAATCGACCGATGCGGCCAAAGCATCAAGATCGGCAATGTACTCCGCAGTAAAATCGAGCTCTTTCCGGTTGCGGGCCAGATAGGAAACCTGCATCCCGAATCCGAAATGGCAGCGCCGGGCGATAGCCTGCCCAATACGCCCCATGCCGACAATACCGACCCGTTTGCCCGTCACGTGGTGCCCAAGCATCTGCGTCGGATGCCACCCCTGCCAGTGACCGGAACGAACCAACCTCTCCCCCTCGCCCGCGCGGCGGGCCGTAGTCAGGATCAGCGTCATGGCTATATCTGCGGTCGCGTCAGTGACGGCTCCGGGCGTGTTCGACACCTGTAAGCCCGCCGATTGCGCAGCAGCCACGTCGATGTGGTTATATCCGACACCGAAATTGGCCAGCAATTTGCAACGCGGATTCGGAACCTGAGAAAACACAGCAGCCGAGAACATGTCACCCAATGTGGGTACCACCACGTCAAACTCGGCAAGCGCCTGCCGCATCTCGCCCTCATCAAGGGGCAGGTTGCTGGAACGGATTTCAGCGTTGAACGTGTCACGCGCGCGCGCTTCGACTGCGGGCGGCATGGGGCGTGTAATCCACAGTTTCATCAGTGCATCCTGCCGCCAACAGGCACCTTGCCATCGGGGCCGACCAAAACGATCTCACCGTTATCGTCGGGCAATCCAAGCACCAAGACTTCGGACATGAACTTGCCGATCTGGCGCGGTGGAAAGTTGACTACGGCCATCACCTGCTTGCCCACCAAAGCGGACGGATCGTAATGCGCCGTGATCTGGGCAGAGGTTTTGCGTTCACCGATCTCGCCACCAAAATCGATCCACAGTTTGATCGCGGGTTTGCGGGCTTCTGGATAATCTTCGGCCCGAATGACCTCGCCCACGCGGATGTCGACCTTGAGAAAGTCGTCGAAAGAAATCTCACTCACGCGACAACTCCTTTGAGCGTACAGTGGCGGCGTTCACGGCCCGGTGCAACAGGTCGGGGAAACCTGTCTCTTCATGCATCAGAACCTCAAGTGCAGCCTGCGTCGTGCCGTTGGGTGAGGTGACGTTGACGCGCAACTGCGAAGGATGATCATCCGCTGCGACGGCCAGAGCCCCAGCCCCGGCCACGGTGGATTTGGCCAACTTCATCGCAAGTTCGTGCGGCAGGCCGTGCGCCTCGCCAGCAGCGGCCAGGGTTTCGATCAGATGGAATACGTATGCCGGGCCAGAACCGCTGACGCCGGTCACGGCGTCCATCTGTGCCTCATCTTCAAGCCGCACAGTTTCGCCAACGGCGGATAACAGGTTCTCCGCCAGCGTCAGGTGCGCATCCCCTGCATGAGCGTTCCCGATCAACGCGGTGATGCCCTGACGGATTGCGGCAGGCGTGTTGGGCATCGCACGAACGATAGGAGTTCCGCCGCCAAGAACCTTTTCGAACGTCTCAAGCGAAGTTCCAGCAGCAACCGAGACGAATAAACTGCCACCCCCACCCAGAGCTTGAATCGCTGGCAGCGCCTCGCCCATCATCTGTGGTTTTACTGCCACCAGCACCACTGCTGGCGCTTCGGGCAAAGGTGTGTTGATGTTAACGCCCTGCGCCTTCAGCCAATCTGACGGATACGGGTCGACGACCCAGACCGAAGACGCGGGAAGGCCATGCTCCAGCCAACCTGCAAGCATGGCCGATCCCATTTTCCCGCAGCCCAAAAGCACCAGCCCCTGATCCGCGACGTGCGACATGTCCATGATTGCCCCTCCCCAATGTCTTCAGGTTCGGGGCAAAGCTTTACGCGCGGCCATAAGCCTCTGCAATGGCGACTTGCATCGCATCCGACGGGGTACGGTTGCCCCATGTCACCAGCTGGATGGCCGGATAGTACCTCTCGGCGCTCAGAACCGCCGCGGTGATCATCGTGTCAATCTGCTCCGGGCTGGCCGACTGGCCACCCGCAAGAACCAGACCATAGCGGTAAACCATCAGTTTCTGGTTTGCCCAGTACGTAAAGGCACCCGCCCAGCACTGATCGTTCATGGCGTTAAGCAGTTCGTACAGTTCCGGAACCCGCTCCTGCGGCGGCTCCATCTCGAACGAACAGACCATCCGCAGCGTTTCGTCAAAGCCGGACCAAGCCAGGGTGATTGAATACGTACGCCACTGACCTTCGACCGCCATGGCAATCTGATCGTCGCCGATACGGTCGAAATCCCAGTCGTGATGTTCGGCGAGATGCTCAACAATGTCGATCGGATGAATGTCTTCTTCGAGGTACTGTTCGGAAAGGGCCATAATACCACCTCACTACTTTCTAGCTGGTCGGGGCTGGCAGCGCCCCAGCGCTAGTTGCCTGCTCTACAAGCCGGGCTTCCCCCTTTGGCCTGTACTAAATATGGTGCGATGTGGCAGGTACCCTGACAACCCCTATTTTTGGGGATAACAGCAATAAGTTGTGGACAGCTGGCAACGCCGCCCAAAATATTGGCGCCAGACACAGCTTTTTCTTGAAATAATTCTGCAGCGCGTCAAAATACCCCGAGCCGCGCAAACCGACACCGGATTGCACGGTCGGATTGTTTTACCCCAAATACTGGAGAATCCCGGGCCTAGTCGCCCAGCTTGGCCTCAAGTGCCGCTATGCGTGCTTCGAGGGCCGCGTTTTCCTCGCGCGCTCTCTGCGCCATCGCCCGCACGGCGTCAAACTCTTCGCGGGTGACGAAATCGCGATCAGCCAGCCAGCGGTCGATCATCGACTTCATGGCATTCTCAGCCTCTTCCCGCGCGCCCTGCGCCACGCCCATTGCGTTGGTCATAAGTTGGGAAACGTCGTCCAGGATCTTGTTGCGGGTTTGCATGTCTTTACTCCGGTGTCGCGGTTACCCCCTATATGGGCAAGGAAAGGCCCGGGCTCAAGGTTGACTTGCCCCACAAACCCCGGGCAATGAGACGCACATGCAGGCAGTTCTGAATTTCCCCGACCTTTCGCCCGAACTTTTCTCGATCTCACTATTCGGGATGGAGTTCGCCCTGCGGTGGTACGCCTTGTCCTACATCGCCGGTATTCTCATCGCGTGGCGTTTGGCGATTGTCGCCCTGCGCCGCCCTGCCCTATGGCACGACAACTCTCCACCCCTGACGACACAGCAATTCGAAGACCTGCTGACCTGGATCATCGTTGGCATCATACTTGGCGGAAGGCTGGGTTTCGTGCTGTTCTATCAACCGGCCTATTATCTTCAGAACCCGATCGAGATTCTCAAGGTCTGGCAAGGTGGCATGGCCTTTCACGGCGGGTTGATTGGTGTGGTTCTGGCCTCATTGATCTTTGCGCAACGGCACGGAATACCCAAACTGCCGCTGGCCGATCTTGTGGCCCACGGCGTCCCGCCCGGCCTGTTGCTTGGTCGGCTGGCCAACTTCGTGAATGCCGAACTGTGGGGCCGCCCCAGCGAGTTGCCCTGGGCGGTTATCTTTCCCGGTGCTGCCGCACAGGACTGCCCCGATGTCATTGGGCTGTGTGCCCGCCATCCCTCGCAACTCTATGAAGCGGCGCTTGAGGGGCTGTTGCTTGGCCTGTTGCTGCTGTGGCTGGTTTATCGTCGCGGCGGATTTCACAAACCGGGGCTGATCACCGGGGTCTTCCTTGCGGGTTATGGCCTGTCACGTTTTATCGTTGAGTTCTTTCGGCAACCGGATGCGCAGTTTGTATCGCCGGGCAACCCTCTGGGACTGGCGTGGCATATCGACGGCTATGGCCTGACAATGGGCCAGCTTTTGTCCCTGCCGATGATTGCCCTGGGTCTGTGGTTCGTATTGCGATCCGGACGGGCGAAAGGATGAGCCTTAGGGAAAAACTGATCGAGCGCATTAGCCAAAACGGTCCGTTGACCATTGCGGATTACATGGCGGAGTGCTTGCTGCATCCCGTTCATGGTTATTATTCAACGCGGAACCCCTTTGGCTCTGCCGGGGATTTCACCACGGCACCGGAAATCAGCCAGATGTTCGGAGAACTGACCGGCCTTGCATTGGCGCAATGCTGGCTGGATCAGGGGCAGCCATCATCGTTTACCCTGGCCGAACTTGGCCCGGGCCGGGGAACCTTGATGGCGGATATTCTGCGCGCAACCCGTGACATTCCGGGTTTCCACGAAGCCGCGCAGATTTTTCTGGTCGAAGCCTCAGCAGCGCTGCGTAAGATACAGGCGGAAACGCTGGCGGGTTACGCACCGATCTGGGCCGATTCCATTGAGGACCTGTCCCTGGCCCCGGTTTTTCTGATCGCCAATGAATTCTTTGACGCACTGCCAATCCGCCAGTTCATAAGAGACGGCGATGGTTGGCGTGAGCGGCTGATTGGCTGCGAGGACGGGTCGCTGACCTTTGGACTTGGGCAAACCGCGTCACAACCGGCCTTGCAATACAGGTTGGACGACACGAAGGACGGCGACCTTGTCGAACTGTGCTCAGCTTCGACGCCGATCATGGCGACCGTTTCACAAAGAATACGCGACCATGGTGGTGCCGCTCTGATAGTCGATTATGGCGACTGGCGATCTTTGGGGGATACCTTTCAGGCGGTGCATTCGCACAAGGCAACTGATCCTCTGACTGACCCCGGAGCATCCGACCTGACAGCGCATGTGGATTTCGAATCCCTTGCCTCTGCCGCCAGGGCGGCAGGCATCTCTCATACGCGTCTTTCGACACAGGGCGTGTTTCTGGAACGATTGGGAATCACCGCTCGGGCGCAATCTCTGGCGAGCTCAGTTGTGGGGGACGAACTGGAATTGCTTGTCAGCGCACATCGACGGTTGACGCACCCGGATGAAATGGGAAACCTGTTCAAGGTGCTTGGGCTTTACCCTGCACATGCCGCGCCACCACCCGGACTGGAGCCATGACACTGGAAATTCTGACCTCGGACCTGCTGTCCCCCGTTTCACATGGCTTTTTCAGCCGTCGCGGCGGCGCCTCCTCGGGCATATTTTCAGGACTCAATTGTGGTCTGGGATCATCGGACCAGCGCGAGGCAGTCATGCTGAATCGCAGCCGCGTGGCAAGTGCGATGGATGTAGATCCCGAGGCGCTTATTGGCGTTCATCAGGTACATTCTCCGAATGTGGTTACCGTGACCGGTCCGATATCCGGCGAACGGCCAAAAGCTGATGCGATGGTTACAGCGACCCCGAATCTGGCGCTGACCATTCTCACGGCGGATTGCCAGCCGGTCCTGTTTTCCGATCCTGACGCTAAAGTGATCGGCGCCGCCCATGCGGGTTGGCGTGGCGCTTTGGAAGGTGTTCTGGAAGCGACATTGGATGCCATGGAATCACTTGGGGCGAGCCGTTCCAATACAGTTGCCGTCATCGGTCCGACCATTTCGCAGCGCGCTTACGAGGTCGGCCCAGAATTTTTGGACATTTTCGAGGCAGAGTCACCGGAAAATACCCGGTTTTTCGCCAATGGAAACGGGGACCGCCTGCATTTCGATTTGCCGTCCTACGGCCTGCACCGGCTGCGCGCTGCAGGGATCGGAGAAGCCGAATGGACCAGATATTGCACCTATTCTGACGCTGATCGGTTCTTTTCGTATCGCCGCACGACCCATGCAGGAGAAGCCGATTACGGACGGCTAATTTCTGCTATTCGCATATGAATTGCGGTCGAATTAAGGCAGTTTCGCCCCGATTTTGACGCATTTATTTAGTCTATCTCTCTAAGAATCGAACGGAATTTACCGCGGTGTCTCAGATGGTTACCTGAAGCCTCAGGCCACCAGACGCCAGCATAATTGGGAAAGAGGTACGCCACACCTGCATATTTGTCCTCAATTCTTCTCGGATCAGCCTTATCGGCGCCTCAAATGAGCATGAAGGTCAGGAGAATTGTTGAGGGGGACATCGGTCCCGGCAGTGCAGGTAAAGATAATGAAAACAAAATCTCGCTTTCTCAGTGCCGTCATCGCGGCCACGAAAGATCAAAAGCTTGAAATGCCTTGGAAGCGTGTTTCGAGCGACTCAGTCAGAATTGCGCGCCGCCTGGCCGCAAGAAGCTGAACGAAAGTCCTGAAAGACCAAGCTGCCCGGTCTTTTGGAAAGACCCACGCTGGAACATGGCCTCGGTCCCGCGTGGAATATCCGCAACAACTGTTGCGACAAAATTCGGGGTCGTGTGTGCGCAGACATTTTGGCTGCGTTTGTTGTGAGTTTGTCTGGGGGGTCAATGTTTTGACCAATAGTAAGCGGATACGGCTTCGCCTTGTGGCGACAAATTATGTATGCGCTCGTGGTAATACATTCATTTCAAGACAAAAAATCAAAATGCCGAACCAGGTAGATCAGAGGGGATGATCGGGAATCGGCATAAATTAGAGGGGACGGAATACATATGACTATTCCACATTCGCTGGCTCGAGCAGCAAAAAACGCGGTCGAGACATCTGTACTGCTGCGCGATGTACAAACGCCAGCCAGCCCGCAACGGGCCCAACTCAGACGCTACGAAGTCAGTTCACTTCTAAAGAACGGTGAGGTGTCTCAGGTTCGCCATATCGCGCCTGCCCTGCCCTTGTTCGAGGACGCCTTCTGTGCATTTTCCCGCGGCTCGCTTGTCGAGACAGATATTGGCCCGATGGCCATCGAGGATCTGATGCCCGGTGACAAGGTGATCACCTTGGACGGTGCGGCAGAAACGGTTCTGTGGAAGGGATCGGTCACGCTGCTACCTGGCAAAGCCGACGCCCGTGGCCGCACGCATCCGCTGACGCGAATCATGGCCGATACTTTTGGCATGCAAAAACCGATGTCTGGTGTCATTGCCGGTCCGTCGGCCCGTCTGCTGGCCTCGCCCGCGCATCTGCACCATCTCAGCGGTGGTGATCCGATGCTGACACCGGTGCAGGAGTTTCAGGATGGAATGAGCGTAGTCGAAACTATCCCACCAACACCGGTGGAACTGTTTCATATATGCCTACGCCGGCATTCGGTTATTCGCATCGACGGATTGCAATTCGAAACCTATCATCCGGGGACAAATGCCATCCGGATGCTCAGCCAATCGTTGCGATCCATCTATCTGAATCTGTTCTCACACATCAGTTCTCTGAACGATTTCGGTCCGCTGTTGCTTCCGCGCGCCGGAGATGGTGAGATTGACGCTATCACTGCATGAATCCTGGGGGGGGCTATTATGCAATTGTTACTGAGTTGGGTGTTTTCGTTAACCATCGCGGCGTTTTTACCGCCGTGCAACGCAACACCAAAAAACGTCGCTGCTACGCCGACCGGCTCAGCCGTTCTTCCAATACGTCGAACGGCACGCCTGGGGCGTCTTTTGCGCCGCGGATAACCAACGAAGTCTTGACGCTGGCCACGTTCGGCGTGGTCAGCAACTCTCCTGTCAGAAACTGCTGAAAGCTGCTGAGGTCCGGCGCGACACACTTTAGAATGAAATCGACCTCACCGTTCAGCATGTGACATTCCCGAACCAACGGCCATTCACGGCAGCGGTCTTCGAAGGCCCGCAATTCCGTCTCGGCCTGGCTTTCGAGACCAACCATGGCAAACACCTGAACCTCAAATCCCAGTTCCCGTGCGTTCACTTCGGCGTGATAGCCGCGGATCAGGCCAGCTTCTTCCAGTGTCCGCACGCGCCGCAAACAGGGCGGCGCCGAAATTCCCACGCGTTTTGCGAGCTCAACATTGGTCATCCGACCGTCTGCCTGCAATTCCGCCAATATCTTGCGGTCAATTTCATCCAGCCGTGTCGCGACCATGGAATGCTCCTGAATTTTCGGTTCTTATAGCAGCGCACGGATGATGCGCAATAATCTTTCGCGATTAAGCAATATTCTTTATTCTCAATGCTCTTTTTCAGTGCATCCCCGTGGGTGCATGGCGGTCCTGCATGGGAAAAGGGGTTTAAGCCCGTTTCACTGACCGCTATATCCAAACGCTGAGGATCGCAGGTCCGCAGAGGCAGTTTCATTGGGGGTACCATGGCCGAGACACGACACACCAAGGTTCTGATTATCGGATCGGGGCCTGCCGGTTACACCGCGGGCGTTTACGCAAGCCGGGCAATGCTGCAGCCGATTCTGGTACAGGGGATCGAACCCGGTGGTCAGTTGACCACAACGACCGAAGTCGAAAACTATCCCGGATTCACCGAAGTTCAGGGCCCGGACCTGATGATCAAGATGCAGGAACACGCCGCCGCCATGGGCTGCGAAGTCATTGGCGATATCGTCAGTGATCTGGACCTCAGCAAGCGCCCTTTCACTGCAAAGGGCGACAACGGAACGACTTACACCGCCGACTCGGTCATTCTGGCGACCGGAGCCCGCGCGAAATGGCTGGGGCTTCCTTCGGAAGACAAGTTCAAGGGATTTGGCGTTTCCGCCTGCGCGACCTGCGATGGCTTTTTCTATCGCGGTCAGGAAATCGTAGTAATCGGCGGCGGCAATACCGCGGTCGAAGAAGCCCTGTTCCTGACCAACTTCGCCAGCAAAGTCACGCTGATCCATCGCCGCGACGAGCTGCGCGCTGAAAAAATCCTGCAGGATCGTCTGTTCAAGAATGAAAAGATCGAACCGCTGTGGTTTCACGAGCTTGACGAAGTGATCGGCACGGATGCCCCGCTTGGCGTTGAAGGGGTTCGCGTAAAGAACGTGAAAACCGGTGAAATCACTGAAATCCCGTGCAAGGGCGTTTTCGTTGCCATTGGTCATGCACCGGCCAACGAACTCGTCAAGGATACGCTGGAAACCCATATGGGTGGGTACGTGGTGACCAAACCGGGCACCACTGAAACTTCGGTTCCGGGCGTCTTTGCTGCCGGTGATCTGACGGATCACGTATATCGTCAGGCCGTGACATCTGCGGGCATGGGATGCATGGCGGCGCTGGATGCCGAACGCTTTCTGGCGGAACACGACGCCTGAGGCATTAGTTCCCTATTTCTAAGGAAAGGGCTGGTCCTTACTGCGGATCGGCCCTTTCTTTTTACCTCTCGTAACTGTGCCTTGACCCGGGCCTGCGCGCGGCACAGACTTTGCCTGCCGTTTTAAAAAGAAACCGGAGAAGATTTTGGCAAGTGCCCTCTGGCGAGGCAGCTGGACCACACGGCTCAGGATCGCGACCGGCCTGATCCTGCTTCTCTATGCGTTTTTTCACTTTATCAATATCGGCCTCGGCCTGATTGACCCCGTCTGGATGAACGCGATGCAGGGCGCCCGCCAGTGGGTGACGCGCAGTGTGCCGGGTACCGTGATCCTGTATGCCTCACTGTTGATCCATGCCGGACTTGCCCTGACCTCGATCGCACAAAGGCGCACCCTGCGTATGCCTTTCAGCGCTGCATTGCAGATGGTTCTGGGTCTGCTGATCCCGCTGCAACTGCTCTCTCATCTTGTTCAGACTCGGTATGCGCACGAGGTTTTCGGTGTAAACGACGCGATGAGCTACATCATGGTTCTGATGTGGCCGAACAACTCGATCTGGTATCAAAGCATCCTGTTGTTGCTGGTCTGGATACATGGCTGTATCGGCCTGCATTTCTGGCTGCGTCTGACACGATGGTGGCGCCCCGCGATCCCCTATCTGATCGGCGTTGCGGTACTGGTCCCCGGATTCGCCTATGCCGGATTGATCACCGAGGGTCGGCGAATGATGGCGGACTTTGCCGACCCGGACCTGCGCGATCAGTATGTCGAGTACTTTAACTGGCCCACTAATCAGGAATTCACAGAGCTCTTTGCCGTGAAAGACTGGGGTCACACAGTATTCTGGACAGCACTTGCCCTGACTGCGGCGGTGTTCCTTGGGCGAAAGATCTGGCGCAAGCGGCACTCAGTCAGGGTGCGGTATGTCGACGGCCCTGAGATTCTGTCGGAACCGGGGATGACCTTGCTTGAGATGTCGCAAGCCAATGGCATCCCCCATACCGCCCTTTGCGGCGGCAAGGGGCGCTGCACTACCTGCCGCGTTGTTGTGGAGCAAGGTGCGGATTTGTTGCATCCACCAACCGACATCGAAGCGCGCAGCCTAGCAGCGGTCAATGCACCGCCGGGAACGCGTCTGGCCTGCCAGATACGGCCGGCGCATCCGTCGACTGTCTTTCGCGTGTTCAAACCCGACGGCGGCCGCACACGTGCCCATGCCAGTCAGGGGCAGGAACGGATGCTGGCAATTCTGTTTCTGGACATGCGGGGTTTTACCGCGCGTACCGCAGGCCAGTTGCCCTATGACGTCGTGTTTCTTTTGAACCGGTTTTTCGACGCAATCGTTCCCGCGATCACAAACGATGGCGGCGTGGTCGACAAATACCTGGGCGACGGGCTGCTTGCCGTTTTTGAAACCCGCGACACCGCCAGTTCGGCGAAAGCCGGGCTAAAAGCAGCTTCGGATGTCAGCCGGGCCTTGGAGAATTTCAACAAGCAGCTTGCCGGTGAAAACAGCCCCGAAATCAAAATCGGCATGGGGCTGCATCTGGGTGATCTGGTACTTGGGGAAATTGGTGCTCAAGGCCACGCCTCGCACACGATCATCGGGGACGCGGTCAATGTCGCAAGCCGACTGGAGGGTGAAACCAAAGGCCTGAGCGTCGAGCTGCTTGTATCCGACGCGGTGCTTGCGGCAGCGGGGATCGATACCTCCCGGCTGTCTATAACAGAGTTCCAGTTGCGTGGGGTTGCAGAGCCGATCGCAGCGCTGCCTGTCCAGCGGGCATCTCAGCTCACCGATCAATTGACGGCATCGGAACATGAGTCCGAAAACCCTCCCGCAAACTGAATTTTTCGAATTCATTTTCGCGTCAACTGCACATCATTGGAACATCCTTCTGTTCTGTGCAAAATCCGCGCATTCCGTTCTTTGTTTTCGCAGCCGTCTGGACTTCTGCTGAATGACAGTGCAAATGGCGCGAAATGCCAATGAAACAGCAGCAATTCAACCGATCTGACAAGAGTATTCCAATGACGATGTTAAGTAATCTGGCCCCGATCCCCGAACTCTATGTGTCCTATGACTCGGCCCAGAAACTGAAAGTCGAAGCCGCAGACCTGACAAGCTGGGACCTGACACCGCGCCAGATCTGTGATCTGGAACTGTTGATGAATGGCGGCTTCAACCCGCTAAAGGGGTTCCTGTCCGAAGATGACTATAACGGCGTCGTCGAAAACATGCGCCTTGCCGACGGTACCCTCTGGCCCATGCCAATCACGCTGGATGTGGGCGAAGAGTTCGCCGAAAAGATCGAAATGGGGCAGGACATCGCCCTGCGCGATCAGGAAGGCGTGATCCTGGCGACCATGACCGTCACCGACCGCTGGACCCCGAACAAGGCCAACGAGGCGGAAAAGGTTTTTGGTGCTGACGATGACGCGCACCCGGCCGTCAACTATCTGCATAACGAGGCAGGCAAGATCTATCTGGGTGGCCCTGTCACCGGTATCCAGCCGCCGATCCACTATGATTTCAAGGCCCGTCGCGATACGCCGAACGAGTTGCGCGCCTATTTCCGGAAGGTTGGCTGGCGTCGTGTTGTGGCGTTCCAGACCCGCAACCCGCTGCACCGGGCGCATCAGGAACTGACGTTCCGTGCCGCCAAGGAAGCACAGGCCAACCTGCTGATCCACCCGGTTGTCGGTCTGACCAAGCCGGGCGATGTGGACCATTTCACCCGCGTGCGCTGCTATGAGGCCGTTCTGGACAAATATCCGGCTTCAACCACCTCGATGTCGCTGCTGAATCTGGCGATGCGTATGGCTGGCCCGCGTGAAGCTGTCTGGCACGGTCTGATCCGCAAAAATCACGGCTGCACCCACTTTATCGTTGGCCGCGACCATGCAGGCCCCGGCAAGAACTCGGCCGGTGAGGATTTTTACGGACCTTACGATGCGCAGGATCTGTTCCGTGAATATCAGGACGAGATCGGCCTTGAGATGGTTGATTTCAAACACATGGTCTATGTGCAGGAACGAGCCCAGTACGAGCCCAATGACGAGATCGCGGACAAGGAAAACGTCACGATCCTGAACATCAGCGGAACCGAACTGCGCCGTCGTCTTCGCGAAGGGCTGGAGATTCCGGAATGGTTCTCGTTCCCCGAGGTTGTTCAGGAGTTGCGCAACCGGTTCCCGCCGCGTTCGCATCAGGGCTTTACGGTTTTCTTCACTGGCTTCTCGGGTTCTGGAAAATCCACTATTGCCAATGCTTTGATGGTCAAACTGATGGAGATGGGCGACCGTCCCGTGACGCTGTTGGACGGCGATATCGTGCGGAAAAACCTGTCGAGCGAGCTGGGCTTTTCGAAAGAGCACCGCGACCTGAACATCCGTCGTATCGGCTATGTCGCGTCCGAGATCACCAAGAATGGCGGTATCGCCATCTGTGCCCCCATCGCGCCCTATGCCACAACCCGCCGCGCCGTGCGGGAAGATATCGAAGCCTTTGGCGCCTTCTGCGAGGTGCACGTCTCGACCTCGATCGAGGAATGCGAACGTCGCGATCGCAAGGGTCTTTACAAGCTGGCGCGTGAAGGGAAGATTCAGGAATTCACCGGAATTTCCGACCCTTACGATGTTCCTGAAAACCCGGAACTGCGTGTCGAGACCGAGAATGTCGATGTCGACAACTGCGCCCATCAGGTTCTGCTGAAGCTGGAAAGCATGGGTCTGATCGCGGGTTCGTAAAGCAACCCGATCAACTTTGAACAGGCGGCCTCCGATAATTCGGGGGCCGTCTTTTTTATCTGGCCGTTCCCGGTGGCATTGACAAACCCTCGTGAGATTGCTGCAAATCGCCAACTTTCATCTGATCCGGTCGTTGAATGAATCACGCGTTACCCACGGTTGCCAGCTTTTGGTTTGGGTCGGACCTGTCGTGGCTTGAGGCGTTGTGCATTCAGTCGTTTCTGGATCGGGGGCATCGTTTTGTTCTGTTTGTACCAAAAAAAATCGCCAACATTCCGATTTGTACAACCGTCAAACCGGCCTCGGACGTTCTCTGGCCGGCACCGTTTGACATCGAAGACAACGACCGGCTGAAGGTCGCTGTGTTCTCGGACATCTTCCGGCTGCACCTGTTTGAGAAAACCGATTTCATCTGGGTTGATCTGGATGCCTATTGCGTTCGTCCCTTCGATTTCGAAACACCTCATGTCTTCGCCCATTCCGGAGTGGGTGGATTTCCGAATGGCGTGGTGCGGCTGCCAAAGGATTCAGAGACGCTAAAGCTGATGTTGGAGTTCGTCACCGACCCTAACCCAACGCAACCCTGGCGGGGTGATCGACTGCGGCGGATCAATCGACGCCGGGTGTCGAACGGGGAAACCTGGGGGATCGAAACTCTGCCATGGGGATGTTCCGGGCCAAAGGCGTTCAGCCACTTCCTGCACCAGACCGGTGAAGACAGATACGCGATGCCTGCCGATGCGTTCTATCCGCTGCCTCCGGACAACCTTTGGAAGCTGCACGACCCCGAGATCGAAACGGCCGATATCGAACGCGAGGGTGTCTATTCGGTTCACATCTACGGGCATCAGAAAAAATATCTGGCCCGCGCTGCGCAGGGTCTTCCGAAACCGGGCAGCTATCTGGCTAGGCTTTGCGATCGGCACGGAATCGATCCGACGAAAAATCCGATACCTCTATTGGACTGGATGAAGTCGGGGCAACCGACAGGATAGCCAGTCAGTCCGGACATCGAGCCGGGTTTCAGCCCTTTTGCGGTGTCCCGGTCGAGATCGAATAGTCGCGGGGGATGCCTTTGGTCTCCGCGAACCAGCTGGAATTTCTGGTCCGGGTCTGGTGGGCATCGAATGCAGCCTGATTTTCAAAGATTTCAGCCACCATGAAACGCCCGGGATGGTCGTCGGATTCGGTCACATCGAAGGACATGCAGCCCGGTTCCGCCCGCGTCAGATCAATATGTGCGGGCAAGGCGGCCCTGACCGCGTCCAGTCTGTCGGCCGGAACATCCAGATATCCGTTCAGAAAAACCCGGGCATCGTCATCTGCAGTCATCTGTTTGCCTATCCCTGAAACTGGGCCGTCGCGATCAAAGCTGATCCCTGAGCGCCCGCGCTGCACGACCTTCGAAATCCCCAAACGTGTCCGCAACGGGTTGAATAGCCTGAAGCGCAGGCAATCGCTGTTCAAAGTCGCTTTCGGAAACGGACGCTATCGCATCACGGATGTCGGTCTCGGACTCACAGAGGATCATGCCGGACGTGTCCATGAAATCCGCGATGTTCGGGCAACCCCAATAGATCGGCACCGTCGCACACAGAATGGCGTCGACCAGCTTTTCCGAGAAATAGTTCTTTTCGCGCACATTTTCGATCACGACCGAATAGCGATAGGGGGCCAGACCATCGGATTTCTGGTCGAACGGCATGTAACCGCGCCCCATGATATCAACGTCCTGCCCCGTCTCACGCACCCAGTCGATCACCGAGTGGCGCAGTTGATGCCCGATCAAATCGCGCTTGGCCGAGGCGACCAGCGAGCAGGATTTCACCTTGTTCAACGACAGGTCCCGCCATTCGGGTACCAGTGTCGCCCCATAAGGCAGGAAGACCGCGTTCGGCAGGCTGTCTAGCAACACCTCGTGAAAGGTGAACACCCGGAAAAACCGTCGCCACGAATAACGCAGCAGACGGTCATGTTTGGCGTGAATGGCCGAAGGCTCGCCCATCATCAGCGAAATCTGCGCCCGAGTCCCCCTGCGCAGGCGGAAATGCGCCTTGGTGTTGGGATACATGATCAGGTGGTCGGTACGTTCCAGATCGCCTACGGTTTTGCCGTTCAGGCGATCCGGGCAGCCGAGGGGCCAGGCAAGCTCGGACAGTGGCAGTTCGGCCAGTTTCGGGCCAAGTCGGTGACCATAGGGCAGAATCGCAATGGCGGGTTCCGTCATTGCGGCGTTCCATCCGGCAGATCGACCTGCCCGCGCATCAGGACAAAGCCTTTGCCCGCGACCTTGATGCCGGTCATCGCGTCGGGCGGGCCGACGCGCGTGACGGTGGCCTGCCCCGGGCGGCCCATGTCGTGGCCCTGCTCGGCAATGAAACAGTCCTTATCCATCAGCCCATACTTCCACAGATAGGCAGCCATTGCACCGGTGGCTGAGCCGGTGAAAGGGTCCTCGGGCAGGCTGGGCGGCGCCATAAGAAGGCGCGAGAACGTGTCACCTGCATCCGTTGCACCCTGAAGCGTCACAAGAAAGGGTTCCATCATGTCGGTGCCGGAATATCCCTGACTTTCGGCGAGACGGCGTAGGGCATCCACATTCAGTTTTGCCTGTCGCAGTGTCGCGTGATCACGCAGGATGGTGATGCAGAACGGCAGTCCCGTCGATACAATCTGCGGAGGGGAAATGATTGCGTCAGCGTCAAGACCTACGCAATCGGCCACCAGATCGGCGGGGACGACCGCCCCGAATTCAGGGGCTATCTGCGTCATCTCGATCTCGTCGCCATCCAGTCGGATCGAGACAATCCCTGCCCCGGTTTCCAGCGTCAGCGTATCGCCCGTGACCATACCGCGAGACCGCATGGCCGCGACGGTGGCAATGGTGGGATGACCGGCAAAGGGAATCTCTCGACTGGCAAGGTAGTATCGCACGCGGATATCGGCCACGTCCGATGGTCCGGTGAAGGTGCATTCAGCCAGCGAGGTTTCGCGGACATAAGCGGTGCAGGTCTTTTCGGACAGACCGGCGCCGTCATAGACAACAGCACACCCGTTGCCGCCAAAGGGGCGGTCGCTGAAGGCATCCACCCAATCGAATTCGAACCAGCTCATGCGCCCTCTCCCGGTTATGGCGGTCTGTACGGCGGGCATGTTTCGCCGGTCACACGGCAAATGTCACGTATTTTCAGAGGGTGCGTGGCCGTTCAGTGAACAGCCACAGGCGACAGGTCGTGTTCGCGGGCCAGAACAAAGGCCAGCTTGCGGTCGGCGACAAGGGCCAGTTGCTGGCCGTTTGCATCATGGACGGCGTAAAGCTGTTCAAGATCACCGGCCTGATCGCGCACTTCCTGCGGCAGGTCCGAAACCTCGACCGCCTTTACATAGACGATGCGGTCGCCTTCGGTATTGATTTCATATGGCGTATTCATGGCTTACCCCTTTCTTATGTTGATCGTCTGCACCACGGTTTCCGGAACGGCCCGAGTCAGATCGACATGCAGCAGACCGTTCTCCATCACGGCCTCGCCCACCTCGACGCCATCGGCCAGCACGAACATGCGCTGGAACTGGCGTGCGGCGATGCCACGGTGCAGGAACACGCGCCCCTCGCTGTCGTCGCGTTGACGGCCCCGGATCACCAGCTGGCGATCCTCGATGGTGATTGACAGATCTTCCTCGGCAAATCCGGCCACGGCGAGCGTGATCCGATAGGAAAAATCCGAGGTCTGCTCGATATTATAGGGCGGGTAGCCTTCGTTCCCGGCCTTGGCCGAGCGTTCCAGAAGGCGTTCCAGCTGCTCGAACCCCAACAGATGCGGGTAGGAGCCAAGAGTAAGTTTCGACACTTTATCCTCGTCCTTTTTTGTCAAAGCGACGTGTTGGTGCGGCCCCGTAGCGGCAACCGCGCAATGTAGAATATGGGAAGAAAACAGGATGTCCACAAGGTCTAGGCGGATTCACCCGGACACACTATTCTGTGTGTCAATAAACAAGGGAAGTACTGAGTCGCCAATGAACGCGCCTACCGATCTTTCAATGAAAACCGATGAAGTTCTGCGGGTTGAACTGGAGGTATTCCGCCGTCAGCACCGCGATCTTGACGAAGCCATCGAGGCGCTGCAGGCCACCGGTACGGCAGACCAGCTGACAATCAAGCGGTTGAAAAAGCAGAAACTTCGCCTGAAAGACATCATCCGCATAATCGAGGATCGCCTGACCCCGGACATCATCGCCTGAGACTACCTGTTTTCGGGCGGAATATCCCGGATGCGCGCGACATGCGCGTCGATGTCATCACGCGTGAACTTTGAGTGACGGCGTTTGTCGCTTGCCGGTTGATTGACCAGCCCAAGGTTCAGTTCCGGCCGCCAAGACCGTTTCGGGCGGATCGGACGCGGTGCAAATCCGCCACCGCAGGTGGGGCAGACATTGTGCAACTGATTCTCGACGCATTCGGCGCAATAGGTGCATTCATAGCTGCAAATGCGTGCATCCGGTGCATTGGGTGGCAGGTCACGGTCACACAGTTCGCAGTTGGGGCGCAGTTCCAGCATCATCTCATTCCCTGTTTGGGTCAAAGAGTTCCCGAGTTTTCGTCCCGATGCAACATGTTGCCAATTGCGCCAATGTTGCATTTGGCTATAGTGCGCGCTCTTTCCGCAGGCGGGGACAGCGCGTATGGGCGATATCAGGGTTGGGATCATCATGGGCAGTCAGTCGGACTGGCCGACCATGAAGGAAGCAGCGAACATTCTCGACGAACTGGGCGTGACGTATGAAAAGCGTATTGTTTCGGCGCACCGTACGCCTGACCGGTTGTGGGACTATGGCAAGAAAGCCGCCGGGCGTGGTCTGCAGGTGATCATTGCCGGGGCCGGAGGTGCTGCGCATCTGCCGGGCATGATGGCGTCAAAAACCCGTGTGCCGGTGATTGGCGTTCCGGTTCAGACGCGGGCGCTGTCGGGTGTCGACTCGCTGTATTCCATCGTGCAGATGCCCAAGGGCTTTCCGGTTGCAACCATGGCCATCGGATCGGCCGGTGGGGCCAATGCGGGCCTGATGGCGGCTGGCATTCTGGCGTTGCAGGACGACGCGCTGGCGGAACGTCTAGATGCGTGGCGCGAGGCCTTGTCGGCCTCGATCCCGGAGGAGCCCGAAGGATGAGCCGGATCGGCTTTATCGGGACCGGGCATATCGCGGCCCCTATCGCGCGGTTTCTGGCCGCCAAGGGGCACGCGATTTCAGTCACCGAACGCAATATTCGCGTATCGGCAGAGCTGAAGGAAGAGCTGAACGTCACCATTGCGGCCCCGCAGGCTGTCATCGACGCGTCCGAGATCGTGTTCTTGTGCCTGCGCCCGCATTTGGCAGCCGAGGTTCTGACACCGCTGACCTTTCGTGCGGATCATCGGATCGTTTCCGTCATGGCAGCAGTGTCGGCGGATCAACTGGCCGATTTGTGCGCACCCGCTTCGGATTTCGTTCAGACAATACCGCTGGGGTTCTTACGTGCGGGTGGCTGCCCACTGGCAGCATTCGGCGACGATCGCCTGCTGGCGGAACTGTTCGAGCCGGAAAACCCGGTGGTGAAAGTCGCTGACGAGGCCGCGCTGAACGCGCATTTTGCAATTTGCGCAATGGTTCCGGGCATGCTGGACCTGATGGCAACTGGTGCTGGCTGGCTGGCGGAACAAACCGGCGATACAAACGCGGCAGAGTTCTACACGACGCAGTTGTTGTCCGGGTTCCTTGCGACAATGGACAAGGGCAAGGCTGGTGCGCTGGCATCGGAACGCGATGCGCTGGCCACGGACGGTACGCTGAGCCTGCAAATGACGGATGCACTGAAAACAGGTCGTGCACATGAAGCGCTGCGTGCGGCGCTGACGGCCATTGGTCAACGGTTGGAGAACGGACGATGACGGACATGCTCGCTCCCGGAGCGGTGATCGGAATTCTTGGTGGCGGCCAGTTGGGCCGGATGCTGTCTGTTGCGGCGTCACGACTGGGTTTTATCACCCATATCTATGAACCGGGCGCCAACCCGCCCGCTGGTCAGGTCGCGGATCGCGTGACCACAGCCGCCTATGACGATGCGGCGGCGCTGAAGGCCTTTGCTGACTCGGTCGATGTCATCACCTATGAGTTCGAGAACATCCCGACCGAGGCGCTGGATCTGCTGGAGGCGCACCGCCCGATCCGTCCCGGGCGCGAGGCGTTGCGGGTCAGTCAGGACCGGCTGACCGAAAAGACGTTTCTGCAGGGGCTGGGGCTGAACACCGCCCCCTTTGCCGATATTACCGATCTGGACAGCCTGAACGCAGCCATTGCCGAGATTGGCACACCGGCCATTCTGAAAACCCGCCGCTTTGGTTATGACGGCAAGGGACAGGCACGTCTGCACTCTGCCGAAGATGCCGGGGCAGCGCTGGCCGACATGGCCGGGGCGCCTGCCATTCTGGAAGGGTTCGTGAATTTCACCCATGAGGTGTCGATCATTGCCGCGCGCGGACTGGACGGTCAGGTCGCCTGCTTCGATCCCGGTGAAAACGTGCATCGCAATGGTATCCTGCATACCACGACCATACCGGCCCGTTTGTCACCGTCACAAAAGACGGATGCGGTGCTGCTGGCGGCCAATATCCTGAATGCGCTTGATTATGTCGGCGTGATGGGGGTTGAGCTGTTCGTGACGCCGCAGGGACTGATCGTGAATGAAATTGCGCCACGTGTGCATAATTCGGGCCACTGGACCCAGAACGGATGCGCCGTGGATCAGTTCGAGCAGCATATCCGCGCGGTGGCGGGCTGGCCGCTTGGGGATGGTCAGCGCCATGCGGATGTGGTGATGGAGAACCTGATCGGCGATGACATGGACCGGGTGCCGGAACTTGCGCAGGAGCGCGATGTGGCCATCCATCTTTATGGCAAGGTCGACGTAAAACCGGGCCGCAAGATGGGGCATTTCAACCGCATCGTCCGCTGAGGGAATTCGCGCGTATCACGCGAAGTCTCCGGCCGGAGTATTTTTGGCCAGATGAAGACGCGGCGTGCGTCTAACCCAGAAAGCGCGCCGCGATGTCGCCGGACATATGGCTGACCCGGCCACCGGCCAACGTGGCGGCGACCCGGTGCGTTTCAGCGTCGAGAATGACCAGATCGGCGCGTTTACCCGGTACTAGCGTGCCACGATCGTTCAGCCCCAGAACCCGTGCAGGGCCAGAAGAAACCAACGCCCATGCGCCCGCCAGATCCAGCAGGCCGGTTCTGGCAATCATCAGCGCGGCCCGGCGCGGGCTGGGATAGTGATAGTCCGAGGCCAGTGCGTCACACAGCCCCATGGTAATCAGGTCCAAGGCGCTGGCGTTACCTTTGTGCGAGCCCCCCCGCACCACATTCGGCGAACCCAGAATAATCTGATCTCCGGCGGCGCGGGCAGCTTCGGCCGCGTCGAGGGTCTCGGGGAATTCCGCGATGGCCACGCCGCGATCCCGCCATCCAGCGCGAGTCGCTGCCGTCGCATCATCGTGGCTGCCCATGCGCACGCCTCGCCGTGACAGTTCTGCGCAGAGCGCGTCAAGCGCCGCCGGAACCTCGTCCCTGCGGGCGTGCATGGTTTGCAGCATGTCCAGATGCGCCTCGGGGCTTCGCCCAGCCTTGAGCGCCTGCCCGGTCAGGCGCGGCGGCGTCCGGCCCTGTGACAGCCGGTCATGCGGCAGGTGATCGTTGAACACGACATAAGGCACCTGCCAGTCGGCAATGCTGTCAGGAAGGCTGGCGTAATCCCCGAGCATGTGAGTTTCGAAACGCAATTGCGGGATCAGGTCCGTCACGACCGTGGCTTTGACCGAAGCGATCGCGGCAAATACCTGCGCGGCAAATTCCGGACCGCGCACGCCGCCCTCCCAACTGTGAAACTGTGCCATAACGGCGGTGGTGATGCCGTTTGCGGCCAGTTCAGCCTCAGTCGCGATGACGCCTTCGTCCATCTGTTTCATCGCACCGCGACGTGGGGCGAGGTGGCGTTCGAACCCGTCGCCGTGCAGGTCGACAATACCGGGGAGGATGAGGTACCCGGACAGATCGATCTGGCGCCCTGCCCGGTCTTGCTGAACCTTGCCTTCCGCCAAGCTCAGCTCGCCGCGTGTTATCGTGTTATCCGGCAGCAGGATATCCGCGCCGGTCAGGGTCAGTTCCAGTGCGCTCATCTTGTGGGCTCCGACTCTGGCTCGGTGCAGTCCCGCCCGATGCAGATCTCGTCGATGACGTCCATTACGCCGTCAAGCCAGGTGATCTCGGGGTCGAAACGGCCGAATTCGATGAAATGCAATGCCTGCGCCATAACCCGGGGATTGTTCATCATGAAGGTATGCGTCACCGGCAGGACAATGTGGTCGGACATACCCTCAACCTTAGTGGTTTCGACCGAAACCTTGCCGTCATCCGCTCCGTCGATCATCGACGAAAATACCGGGTTCAATGAATTTTCGCCCGCGATCACGCCTAGTTCGAAATTGACTGGAGGCAGTTGACCCGGAAACCCCTCGGGGCCAGTCGCAAGCGAGAGGCCCGCTGGCCCGTGCAACAGGCCGAACACTTCCCAATCGCCCAGTTCATCCACCAACTGACTTCCCTGATTGGGCGGGCCAAGCATGACGACACGGCCCAGATTGTCCGGCTGGTGATCCTGCAGCCAGTAGCGGACCAGAATACCGCCCATCGAATGCGACACGATGTGCGTTGGCTGATCGCCGCATTCGGCAAATGCAGCGGGCAGGGTTTGCCGCGCAAGGTCAGGTATCGGCAGATCGGTCGAGGCATAGCCGGGCCGCACCACCTTGTAATCATGTGCAAGAAACAGCTGCTCCATGATCGAAAACGAGGCTTCGGTACGTGCAAGACCGTGCAACAGCACAACGCAGTCGGCGCGTGCCAGTCCCGGTAACAGGCATAATATGAAGACAAGAAACCTCATACAGGCCAGATAAGGCCAAACGGGATCGGGTGAAACCCCTAAGCCCGCTTCACTTTAAGTACCGCCAGGGCAATTCCGCCAAGCACCAGAAGCGTGCCGATGGCCAGACGCAGGCTGGCAGCTTCGCCCAGCAAGACGATGCCTGCCGCAATGGCGATGATCGGAACACTCAGCTGAACGGTGGCTGCCACCGCTGGCGCCAATTGCGGCAGAACGCGATACCACAGTGCATATCCAAGTCCCGAGGTCACGCCACCGGACACTGCGGCCAGAACGATACCCGCAGGTGTCATGGCCCAGTCAGTGCCGACCAGAGCAAAGACCAGCGCAGTCACCGGCAGAGCGACCACAAAGTTCGCGCCGGTTCCGGATAGCGCGTCCGGCTCGTTCCTTCCCGTCAGAGTATACGCGCCCCAACCGATGCCCGCCGCCACCATTAGCGCAGCCCCGGCGGGGTCGACCTGAACCTGTCCCGCAGGCCAGAGGATATAGGCCAGCCCGGCGAACGCTGTCGATGCGCCGATCACCTGCCGCATCTGTGGCGGTGCACCGGTCACCGACGTGGCGGCAAACATGGTGATCTGCACGACGCCGAACAGGATCAGCGCACCCAGCCCCGCATCCAGTGTCAGATAGGCCATCGAGAACCCGACCATATAGAGCGACAGAGCCCCCGCGCCGACCAATCGCCTCGAGTTCAGCAAGGGCAGCCGCCTGCCCCGCAGCATAACCAGCACCGCCAGCGTCAGCGCCCCCGCCAGAACGCGCACAACGGCAAACGTGCCCGGGTCGCTGGCGCCGCTGTCAATGGCCAGCCGGTTCAGGATCGAGTTTGCCGCAAAGGCGATCATGGTCAGGGATGTCAGCAGAAACAGTTTCATACCAGACGCATAGCGGTTTCGCCTTGTCTTGGACACTCACATTCCCACTTACTCGCCCTCAAAGGCCGCCGGATAGATCAGCGTTTCTTGCGGAATGTCATCTCCCGGCGCGGCAAGCATGGTGTATTCCACCGGGTAAGGCGTCGTCAGTTGCGCTGCCCGCGCACGGGAAAAGCCGCATTTTTCGTAGAATTCCGGCTGCCCCAGCACAACTATCACTGGAACCTCCGACAACTCCGGTATTTGTGCCGCACCGACAAGCTCACTCACCAATCGCCGTCCGACCTGCCAGTGCGTTTTTGATTGCCCTGATGGTGCTAAAGCCCCCCGCTGAAACTCGGGCAACACTGCCACTGGCGCAAGGCATAGCCACCCTGCGGGTGCAAGCATCCGTGACAACGCAGCGTAACCCGCTATCCGCCCCTGCCACGGCTTTACGATCTCAGACACCATGTCGCCGTCGCGCCGGAGCCGGCGAACAAGCTCTACCTCGCCCTCACCTTCAAAGGCCGCCCGCAGCAGCGCATCCACTTCGGCTTCTTCGCCAGGGCGCATATCCCGGCTGACATCAGGTCCGATTGCCATTCTTCCTCTTGCTCCAAATATCCCCGCTTGAGGCATGCCCGTATCACGAGCCTATCAAATGAAAAGGGGCCGCCCGAAGGCGACCCCGATCCATTAGCACAAAGCCCCCCTTTTGGCAGCTTGGCTTTGCAGCCAATCGCCTGTCGGGGTCGGCAGAATTTCCTGACGGAAATTCGCCGTTCTTACATCATGCCGCCCATGCCGCCCATGTCGGGCATGCCGCCTGCGGCAGGTGCGTCTTTCTGCGGCTTGTCTGCAACCATCGCTTCGGTGGTGATCAGCAGACCAGCAACCGACGATGCGTCTTCCAGAGCGGTACGCACAACCTTGGCAGGGTCGATCACACCGAATGCGAACATGTCGCCATATTCTTCGGTCTGAGCGTTGAAGCCGAATGCTGCGTCCGAGGATTCGCGAACCTTGCCGGCAACAACCGCACCGTCAACGCCTGCGTTTTCGGCGATCTGGCGCAGCGGCGCTTCGATGGCCTTGCGAACGATGTTGATACCTGCGTCCTGATCGGCGTTCTCGCCTTTCAGTTCGTTCAGAGCTTTGCCGGACTGAACCAGTGCGACACCGCCACCAACGACAACGCCTTCCTGAACGGCAGCGCGGGTTGCGTTCAGAGCATCGTCCACACGGTCCTTACGCTCTTTCACTTCCACTTCGGTCATGCCGCCAACGCGGATCACGGCAACACCGCCTGCCAGTTTGGCAACGCGTTCCTGCAGCTTTTCACGGTCGTAGTCGCTCGAGGTTTCTTCGATCTGGGTGCGGATCTGAGCAACGCGTGCTTCGATCTCGGCCTTCTCGCCTGCGCCGTCAACAACGGTGGTCTCGTCTTTGGTGATCGAGACTTTCTTGGCGGTGCCCAGCATGTCCATGGTGACATTCTCAAGCTTCATGCCCAGATCTTCGCTGATGACCTGACCACCGGTCAGGATTGCGATGTCCTGCAGCATGGCCTTGCGGCGGTCGCCGAAGCCCGGTGCTTTGACAGCAGCAATTTTCAGGCCGCCGCGCAGTTTGTTGACAACCAGGGTTGCCAGCGCTTCACCTTCAACATCCTCGGCGATGATCAGCAGCGGCTTCTGCGACTGGATCACCGACTCGAGCAGCGGAACCATCGGCTGCAGCGAGGACAGTTTCTTTTCGTGCAGCAGGATCATCACGTCGTCGAGTTCGGTGATCATCTTGTCTGCGTTGGTGACGAAGTAGGGCGACAGGTAGCCACGGTCGAACTGCATACCTTCGACAACATCGGTCTCGGTTTCCAGACCTTTGTTTTCTTCGACGGTGATGACGCCTTCGTTGCCAACCTTCTGCATCGCGTCTGCGATCTGCTGGCCGATTTCGGCTTCGCCGTTGGCCGAGATGGTGCCGACCTGAGCAACTTCTGCCGAGTCTTTCACTTCACGCGAAGCATTCTTGATGCCTTCGACAACCTTGGCGGTCGCCAGGTCGATGCCGCGCTTCAGGTCCATCGGGTTCAGGCCCGCTGCAACCTGCTTGAGACCTTCGCGAACGATGGCCTGTGCCAGAACGGTTGCGGTGGTGGTGCCGTCGCCTGCTTCGTCATTGGTGCGGCTGGCGACTTCTTTCACCATCTGCGCGCCCATGTTTTCGAACTTGTCTTCCAGTTCGATTTCCTTGGCAACCGAAACACCATCTTTGGTGATGCGCGGTGCGCCGAAGGATTTGTCTAGAACCACGTTGCGGCCTTTGGGGCCCAGGGTCACTTTCACGGCGTCTGCCAGAGTGTTTACACCGGCCAGCATACGGTTGCGGGCATCGGTTTCGAACTTGACGTCCTTAGCAGCCATGTTCTTTCTCCTTGAGAAAAATGTTTGTAATTAAAGCGGTATGAGATCAGCGGCAGCGCGTGGCTTACGCGATGATCCCCATGATGTCGCTTTCTTTCATCATCAGCAGCTCTTCGCCGTCGACCTGGACCTCGGTGCCGGACCATTTGCCGAACAGGATCTTGTCGCCAGCTTTTACAGCCATCGCGATCAGCTCGCCGCTGTCCTTGCGTGCGCCTTCGCCGGTTGCGACGACTTCGCCTTCGCTGGGCTTTTCTTTTGCGCTGTCGGGGATGATCAGTCCGCCTGCGGTTTTCTCGTCGCTTTCGGTACGGCGAACCAGCACGCGGTCATGAAGCGGTTTCAATGCCATCTTTGCAGCTCCTTGGGCTCAAAGTTTGTTAATCCTCCCCCCGCTGGTCAGCGGGGCGTTAGCACTCATAGACAGAGAGTGATAACGACGCATAGCTAGGCAGTTGGAAACAGCGAGTCAACAAGGCGTGATGAAATTTTTTGCAGATCGAATAGCGCCGCAGCGGAACTGTTTACTCGCCCCAATGAAGGAATAGTATGCCGTGAGTTCAAGCCCCGTTCGTGGGATTTCGAAGAGGAGGCGCAGATGCAGATAAAAGCCAACGGGATTTCTCTGGAAGTAGAAGACCACGGACCATCGAACGGGATGCCTCTGATCCTGATCCGGGGACAGGGCAGCCAGTTGGTGCACTGGCCCGATGAACTGGTTCAGGGCTTTGTGAACGAAGGTTACCGTACAATCGTTTTCGATAACCGTGACGTAGGACTGTCGCAGCGCTGTCCAGCCCAGGAGGCACCGGGCAACGCCGATGCAGTGCTTAAGATGATTGGTTCGGGCGGCGACCTGCCGCGCCCCTATGGCATCGAGAATATGGAAGCCGATGTAATCGGCCTGATGGATGCGATGGGCCTTGAGACCGCGCATTTCTTTGGGATTTCCATGGGCGGCGCAATTCTGCAGCAACTGTGCATCGACCACCCGGGTCGCATTTTGTCCGCCACCATCGTCATGACCGCGTGCCGCCCGTTCGTTGACCGCACCTCGGGCGACCGCGCGGCAATGCTGGCGCTGGCCGAGAGCCTGCTGGTACGGCCTCGCAGTCTGGAAGAATATCAAGATGCGCAGGTTGAGGAACATGCGAACTGGGGAAGTCCCGGTTACCCGATGCCAGAGGAAGATATTCGGGCGATGGCCGCCAAGGCCTATGCGCGCGGTGTGGATGACGAAGGCATGAACCGGCAGGTTCTGGCGATAGCAGGCGCCCCCGACCGGCGCCCTGCCCTGCGTCAGGTTTCACTGCCCTGTCTGGTTGTGCACGGCACGGACGACACGCTGATCCCGCTGGAACTGGGACAAGAGATCGCCGCACATATTCCCGCAAGCGAGTTTCAGGCCATCAAGGGGATGGGGCACATCATCACGCCTTCTTTGTCGCCTGTCATCGTCGGGATGGTGCAGGAGTTCATTCAGCGGCGCGCTTGAAGCGATGGCTCAGCCAGCCTCTTCCCAGCTGTAGGCCCAATGCTTCAACCCGTCGCTGCCTGTCGGAGACAAGGCATAGACGCCCTTTTCGACCTTGTCGAACCAGCCATAATGATTGTCCCGCATCATTCGCGTGGCCCCTGCAACCCCGGTTGCCTTGGCCACGGCGGCCCCTTTGGCCGATCCGTTCTCGGCCAGATAGGCCGCGCATTTCAAAGCGTCCTGACGATAAGCCGTGACGATTCCATGCCGTGTCGCCCCGCCTGAATTCGGATCGCCCTGCAGGCGGTCGAACTCACGCAACAGCTTGGCCGTTCGCACCGCAGATTTACGCGGGGCATAGGGGCCGGGGTCACAATGAACCTCGGCCCTTCCATCAGGGCGGACCGTAATCAGGCCCAGGCCCAGACGACGACAAAGACCCAGGTTATCACGCAGCGCCCTCCGCGCCGATTTTCCACGGGGTTTGCACACACCGATATAGACCTGATCGGTCATCCTGAGGCGAGCGATGGCCTGATGAAACAGGGCCAGCGAAAACCTGAGCTTCAGCTCGACAATAACCGGCGGTTCGTCGTCCCGAATGGCCACGACATCCGCCGCGCCGACCTCTCCCTTGACGTCATAGCCCTGTCTTTCCAGCAATTGCTTGACGGGGGCGTAAAGATCCTGCTCGCGTTCCATGGTCACATGCTAGGCGCAATCCTGCGAAATGCAAAAATAACGTTTGCGATCCGGTGCGCGCTCGCGCGACGATAGGGATGAGGCTTGGCATCAGGAGGATTCTCATGTTTCGCGCGACGCTTGCCCTGGTGCTTTGTTTCTGCACGGCAACAGCGGCCTATGCGCGATGTTCGGGAAGCGACCTGCGAGACAGGCTGACGCCTGAGGCAGCGGCACGGCTTGAACAAGAAATCGCGCGGGTGCCCTTTGCCTATGGCAATCACTGGATTGCCACCGGAAATGGCCAGCGCATTCACGTCATCGGCACACAGCACAGCGGCGACAAACGGATGCGCCGGGTCATGCGAACGCTGCGGCCCGTCATCCGGCAGGCCGACGCGGTTCTGCTTGAGGTCACGAATGCGGAACTGGACCGGTTGGATGATGTGATCCGGCAAAATCCGGCGATCCTGATGATGCCCCGGGGCAGTACCCTGCCGGACCTCATGTCCGCCGAGGACTGGAGCATGCTGCAATTGCGGATGCGCCCAGAGGGTGTGAACAAGGAGATCCTGGCGCGTCTGCAGCCCTGGTACATCTCGATGGCGCTGACGCGCACGGGATGCGGCGGACGCGGTATTGCCTCATATGCCGGTCTTGACGAACGCATCGAACGGATGGCGATCCGCAACGGCGTGGCCGTGGGATCGCTTGAGCGTGTGGGGGACGGGATGCGCGCGCTGTCAGATCAACCCGTGAAAGACCAGTTGCGCCTGCTGGAACTGGATATGAAAAGCGGCCTGAACTATGACGATCAGGTCGTGACGCTGGAAAACGCCTATTTCGAAGAGAGGTTGGCCGAGGCGATGCTGATCCAGAAATGGACGCTGTACCGCGATATCAAGATCGCCCGCCCCGAGGTCAGCCGCCTGCTGCGCCAGTATGACCGGCAGATACTGGATCAGAGAAATCGGGCCTGGGTTCCGGTTATTCTGCGGACCAAGGGACAAGTGCTTGTGGTTGCGGTGGGCGCAGGGCATCTTGCGGGTGAATCGGGCATTCTGAACCTGTTGAAACAACAGGGATATGAGCTGACCCGCGCTGAATTCTGATTTGCCGGGATCGACCTTATGCGACTTTTGATCTGCCTGTTTTTCTGTCTGTTTCCGCTTGGCGCCTTTGCCGCCTGCGAAGGCCGGGATTTGCGCCACGACCTGTCGCCGAAAATGCGCAGCGACCTTGATGCCGCACTGAGTGACATTCTGTTTCCTGAGGGCAATCATTGGATTGCCACCAAGGACAACACCACCCTGCACCTGATCGGCACGCTACACACCAATGACGAGCGCATGGGCGCCGCGGTCGAGCGTCTGGCCCCTGCCCTGACGCAGGCCGATGCGTTTTTCTTTGAGATTACCCAAAAGGATATGAAAGAATTCGAGCGTGATCTGGCAAATGATTTCAGCCCGGTTCTGATCACGTCTGGCCCGACACTGGTTGACCTGATCGACGAGGAAGACTGGGCCGAGTTGTCCAAGATACTGGCCGAGCGCGGTTTTCCAAGCTGGATGGCGGCCAAGATGCGACCCTGGTTCCTGAGCATGATGCTGGGCATTCCGCCCTGCCTGATGCAAAGCCCCGATGCGGATCGCGGCATGGACAAGCGTTTGTCGGAACTGGCCGATGCGCACGGCATCCCTCAACACTCGCTGGAGCGGGTCGAGGATCTGATCGCCATGTTCGACAGCCACCCGATCGAGGAACAGGCCCAGTCCATCGTGCGGCTGGCCGGTGCGTTGCAGGCCGGTGATGATCAGATGGTGACCATGGCCAATGCCTATATGGAGGAAAAGCACGCCGAGATCATCGAACTGGCGCGCCTTCAGGGGTTTGAGGCGTCTGGCCTGTCGCAGGAGGAATTCGATGCCGAGTGGCGCAGTTTTGAGGAACAGATGCTGGTCGTGCGCAACGCCAACTGGATGCGCCAGATTCTGGAACTTGAGGATCAGACCGCCGTTATTGCCGTAGGTGCAGGCCACCTGAGTGCAGATCACGGATTGCTAAATCAATTGCAGCAGGCCGGGTACACATTGAGCCGCGCGGATTTCTGATCAGGGGGAAAATCAGACCTTCCGTCGCATCCGGGTTGCCGCTGGGTGACATCCGGTTTCGACCACCCTATAAGGCGCGCAAATTTCCAATCTGCAGGACGCTGACATGACCACCCAAGTATTTGGACACAAATCCCCCGACACCGACTCGACCGGCTCACCTATCGTCTGGGCTTGGTACCTGAACGAGATCAAAGGTGTCGACGCCACCCCCGTCCTGCTGGGCGAGCCCAACACCGAAGCGGCCTTCATGCTGCAGCGCTGGGGTCTGGACAAACCTGCGATCATCGAAGACGTGACCGAAGGCGCGCCGGTTGTCATCGTTGACACCAACAACCCGGCAGAACTTCCGGCCAGCATCAACAGCGCCGACATTCGCGCCATCATCGACCACCACAAACTGGTGGGCGGTCTGGAAACCAAAGGCCCCATCGACATCACCGTTCGCCCGCTGGCCTGCACCGCCACCATCATGCACGACCTGATGGGCGACGATGCCGCCAAGATGCCCGAGGCCATCAAGGGTGCGGCGCTGACCTGCATCCTGTCCGACACGCTGGAATTCCGCTCGCCCACCACGACCGACCATGACCGCGCCGTTGCCGAGCAACTGGCGGCCGATCTGGGTCTGGATATCGCAGCTTACGCCGCCGACATGTTCGCGGCGAAATCGGATGTGTCCTCATTCTCGGACGCTGAGCTGATCCGCATGGACAGCAAGGAATACGAAGTCGATGGCACCAAGTTCCGTGTCTCGGTTCTGGAAACCACCGCACCGGGCATCGTTCTGGACCGCAAGGCCAGCCTGACCAACTCGATGGTGGATGTTGCCAAGGAAGACGGCGTCGATCAGGTCCTGCTGTTCGTGGTCGACATCCTGAACGAAGAAGCCACCCTGCTGGTGCCAAACGATCTGGTCAAAGGCGTTGCCGAAAAGAGCTTTGGCGCGTCAGTAAACGGCGACGCCGTAGTCCTGCCGGGCATCATGAGCCGGAAAAAACAGATCATCCCGAACCTCAAGGTCTGATTGGCCCTGAAGAACAGGAAAGGCGCCCGGAAAGGGCGCCTTTTTTCATGACATCGGCGGCATGCCCTCAAAGCACGGCATCCCGTCGGGGATCAGGTGAAAATCCTGCTTTTCCGCAACAAACAAGGCGGCTTTTGCCCCGCGGAATACTGCGGGGTCGTCCAGCGTCCCGATTTTGACAATGACGGGATCAAGCCCCGGCCTGTGTGTTGCCACATGCGTCCCGCAGTCCGCACAAAACTCGCGCGTGACAGGATTTTCGCGATCCGTTCGCCGATAGTGTTTCGGCTTACCCGCTGTATACCGAAACCCTTCGCGCGGCATCAGCATGAACAGGTTCGGCGCCCCGCCCGATACGTGCTGGCACGCCCGGCAATGACATTGCCCCTTGAATATCGGCTTGCCTTCAGCCTCGTATCGAAGTGCGCCGCAGAAACATCCACCTTCCAGTTTCATCCATCTTTCTCCTGCTGTTTGGAAAACAATGGACAGGAATCGTGTATTCCGTCAGTGTCAATTTTGACACTAAACAAACCAATTTTGACAAATGCACCCGATTAAAACCGTCATTCTGCAACCCGACCCCTGCCAGAAATCAAGCCTGTTCATAGCGCACGAGATGCTGGAAACAGCCAACAGGGTGTCCCGCAGACACAACAGGGAAGATGTTTTTGACTTCTGCACGCTGTCACCGGCCAAATACCGGGCTGCTGGCGCAAAACCCGACCTGTTGATCCTTCCGGGGCTTGGCCTGTCAACCGAGCGAGAGTTGCGCAGGGCCATGACCTCGCCCACCTTTGAAGAGCTGGTCGCCGTTTTGCGCGAGCTGTCCGAAACACCGACCATCATCTCTGGGGCCTGTTCCGGTTGCTTTGCATTGGGCGCTGCCGGATTGCTGGACAAACGCGAAGTGACCACATCATGGTGGCTTGTCCCGCTGCTTCAGACCATGTTTCCGCGGGCCAAAACCAAGTCAAGTCAGATCGTTCTGCGCGACGGCAATCTGATTACCGCAGGGGCCGCCTTTTCCCAGATTGATCTGATGGTGTTTCTGATCGAACATTTCGCAGGATTTGCAGTCGCTGAAGACTGCCGTCGTTTTCTTATGGCGGACAGCCGTCCAAGCCAATTGCCATACATGTCCGTGGCCACGATGATTGCTGGTGATCCGGCATTACAAAAGGCGGAATTGCACCTGCGCCGCAATATCACTAGGCAAGTCAGCCTGGACGAACTGGCCGGGGCTGCGGGATTGGGAAGCAGAACATTCGCGCGCCGAATTTCGCGGGCGACCACGATGACGCCCTCAGCTTTCACTCAGACCATTCGCGTAACAGAAGCGATCCGGTTGGCACGTACCAGCGATCTGAACCATGACGAAATCGCGTGTCGCGTCGGATATTCAGATGCAACAGCATTGCGGCGGGCGATGCGAAAACGGACGGGCCAGACATTGGAAAGTTTTCGGGAATGACGCGACCTGCATTCAGCGGTGTTCGATCTGTCTCCGCTATTTGTACTGAATATTCCCGCCGGAATGGTATCTTCGCAGACTTTTTGCGAGGCTCTGCCTCGCGATCCGGAGTATCTTCAGCCAGATGAAGGATCCGTCTCTTCATCTGACCCCAAATACTCTTTGGGAGACGCCTGAAGGGCGGCGGGGGCAGCGCCCCTCTGGTAAAACGTTGTCACCTCTGCCATAGGCTTGGGCATCCCACCCTTTTGCCTGAAAGAGAACATTGTGACCCAGATCATCACCTCTCTGACCGAGATTTCCGACCGTTACAAAGCGCTGTTCGTCGATCTTTGGGGTTGCGTGCACAATGGCGTCACTGCATTCCCCGAGGCTGTTGCCGCGTTGAAGGAATACCGGGCAACGGGTGGATTGGTCGTGCTTGTCACCAACTCGCCCAAACCACGCGCCGGAGTTGCCACGCAACTGGCGCAGTTCAATGTTCCCGACGACGCCTATGACACGATTGCGACCAGTGGCGACTCGGCTCGGTCGGCGATGTTTCAAGGCGCAGTTGGTCACAAAGTATACTTCATGGGCGAATGGGAGCGGGACGAAGGCTTTTTCGAACCCTTGAAACTTCTGCACCATCCCATTCACATCGAACGTGCTCCCCTGGATCAGGCCGAAGGCATCGTGTGCTGCGGCCCGTTTGATCCCATGGCGGACCCGGATGTGAACCGGCCCGATTTTCTGTATGCCAAGCAGATGGGCCTGAAACTTCTTTGCGCCAACCCGGATATCGTGGTGGATCGCGGCGAGGTGCGCGAATGGTGCGCTGGCGCTCTGGCCCGGCTTTACACCGAGATGGGCGGCGAGAGCCTGTATTTCGGGAAACCGCACCCGCCGATTTACGATCTGGCACGCCGGAGACTGACGGCTCTGGGCGTTGATATTCCGGATTCTGAAATTCTGGTCATCGGCGACGGACCGCATACCGACATCGCGGGCGGGATGGGCGAAGGGCTTGATTCCCTGTTCATCACTGGTGGTCTGGCTGCATCCGAGACAAAAACATCATACCAGCCGGACCCGGACGCGCTAAACCTCTATATTGAAAGGGAAAAGGTCAATCCGACCTACTCGATCGGAAGATTGCGGTAACAATTTTGGGGCTTGATTTTCTGCGCGTGCAAAGTAATAAAGTTGCCAACCTGTGACCGGAAATAATCTATTGTTACTCGGTCGACATCAAGTGAGGGCAACATGTTGGACAATCTGCCGCGCGGAACGATCTGTATCGAAGACATCGAAATGGGCATGTCCCGTTACCTGCGCAAAGTGGTGACGGACGAAGACATCGAGATGTTCGCACAGGTGTCGACTGACCGGAATCCGGTGCATCTTGATGATGACTATGCCCGCGATACCATCTTCGAGGGCCGCATCGCCCACGGCATGCTGACCGCCGGGCTGATCTCGGCGGTGATCGGAGAGCAGTTGCCGGGTCACGGTACGGTCTACATGGGGCAGTCGCTGAAATTTCTGGCGCCTGTGCGCCCCGGTGACATGGTCTATGCCGAGGTCAAGGTGATCGACATCGATTTCGCCAAGCGCCGGGTCAAGCTGGATTGCCATTGCTCGGTTGATGGCAAGAAGGTTCTGGTCGGCGAAGCGATGGTTCTGGCACCGTCGCGCAAGTTCGACTGATCCCTGCCTGATCACACCCTGCAAGGCGCCCTTTGGGCGCCTTTTTTTGTCAGCACCGTCATGCCCTGCGCGTCGGGCCGCGTCCTTTGAGAACGCCGGATTCGAGTATGATCTCGGACACCAGATGCTCGCGCCGGTAGGCCATGACGTGCACACCTGACACGCCAGCGATTTCCCTGATCTGCTGGATCAGTTCAATGCAGATCTTCTTACCTTCGTCAGATGGTTTTTCGGCCTTTTCCATCCGCTCGATGATCTGGTCCGGGATATGGATGCCGGGAACATTGCTGCGCATCCACCGGGCCGCGCGAGCCGAGGCGACAGGGCCGACACCGGCGATGATGTAGACCTGTTTGTCGAGGCCTTCATCCCGCACCCGTGTCATGAATTTCTCGAACAACGGAATGTCGTAGATGTAATTGGTCTGGATGTATTCGGCACCGGCCTCGATCTTTTTGGCCAGTCGGTTCGGGCGCCAGTCATATGGTGGGATGCAGGGGTTTTCCGCCGCACCCAGAAACAGTTGTGGCGGGCGCGTGATTTTACGGCCCGACAGGAATGTTCCCTGATCCCGCATGGTTCGGATGGTGCGAAGCAGGGTCAGCGAATCAAAATCGAATACAGGTTTTGCGCCCGGCTGATCCCCGACCCCGACGCCGTCACCGGTCAGGCACAATACGTTGCTGACCCCCAGTGCGGCGGCCCCTAGCACATCGCCCTGAATGGCAATCCGGTTCCGGTCGCGGCAGGAGATCTGGTATACCGGCGAATAGCCCGCGCGCGTCAGCAAGGCGCAGATCCCGATTGAGGACATATGGCAATTCGCGCCGGACGCATCGGTGGCGTTGATTGCATCTGCAACCTCGCCGAGCGGTTGCGCGGCCTGAAACACGTCCTCGGGGTCGGCGCTGTCGGGGGGATTGAGTTCCGCTGTCACCGCAAACCGACCCGAGCGCAACACGCGTTCAAGACGGCTGTGGGACACGAAACCATCCGGTACGGGGACATAGCCGGTCGGTTCGATTTCACTGTGATGCGAGCTGTTCATTTCCGAAGCTCCCGGTTGACCGCGTTGGGTGGTTCAGCGGCCAGTGGGGCAGCGGATGGTTCGTTCTTGCGGGCCTCGGGGAATGCCTGTGCCAGTGTCTGCCGGGCCGCATTTCGCGCTTCGCGGTTTTGGGCGGCAATCTCGCGACTGACCCGAAGCCACGAGGATGAGCCCTTTAATGTATGTTCGACCGGTGGCAGGACCTCTTTGATTTTCGCGCCACCTTCGCGCATTCGGCTGGCCCCGTCCCAGGCCAGGGACCAGACGCATTTCATCTCGGGTTTCACTTCGCAGAACCCGCCGGGGCGCACGCCGCCGCAGGGTCCGTTGCGCAGTTGTTTAGGGCAGTTCATCGGGCAGGACATGCCGGTCGAGCTGAGCACGCACTGACCGCACATCTTGCAGTCGAACAGCAGTGTTTTGACCCCCTTCTCGACCAGTGCAATCGGGCGTTCGACGCGGTTGTAACCTATTTTTGCAAACAGAGGGTCCAGCGCCACCATGCCGCCTTCGACACGCTTGTAAATCCACTCGAACGCGCGGGCATGGCGGATCGCGAACAGTCGCAGTCGATACATGGCACTGACCCTTCTGGCTTTTTCGCCGATGGCCGGCCCGAAGCTTGACCAAGGTAATCATGGCCTGATCTGGCCGGGCTACCAGTCTACACCCCCGATTATTTGGATCAAGCGATGGTTGGTCCGGGAAAGTACACCTGCAATTGGTCCGATATTCCGAAGGTGTTGGGGCACAAAACTCGATCTGCGCTTGAACATATGCCGCTGTCCCGCTACGCAAACGCTCATGCGCATCATCCGTGATTTCAAGTATGTCGAGCCAGAAGATCGCGGCGCCAGCGTTGCGATCGGCAATTTTGACGGTGTTCATATCGGGCACCAGTCGGTCATCGAACTGGCGCGAAAAGCGGCACCAATGGCGCCGCTGGGCGTCATGACGTTCGAGCCGCATCCGCGCGAGTTTTTTGCGCCCGACACACCGTCGTTCCGCCTTATGCGAGGCAACGCGCGCGCGCACCGGCTGGAAAAGCTGGGCGTCGAAAAGTTGTATGAGCTGCCGTTCAATGCGGCACTGGCCGGACTGATGCCTGAGGAGTTTGCCCGCAATGTCATCTGTGACGGCCTGGGACTGTCCCATGTCGTCGTCGGGGCCGATTTCTGTTTTGGTAAAGGTCGCAGCGGCAATGCAGATGACATGGTGCGTTTCGGACAGGAGATGGGGTTTGGTGTGACCGTTGCACCGCTGATGGAGCGATCGGAAAACGTTGTATCCTCGACCGCGATCCGTACCGCGCTTAGCGATGGCCGCCCGCGTGATGCGGCTGCGATGCTGGGGCATTGGCACCGCATCGAGGGTGAGGTGATCGGCGGCGAACAGCGAGGGCGCGAGTTGGGCTTTCCCACGGCGAACATGTCCATCGAGGGGCTGCACCAACCGAAATTCGGGGTTTACGCGGTTCTGGTCGATGTGCTGGATGGCCCGAACCAGGGCAGCTATCGCGGGGCCGCATCGGTCGGTACCCGACCCATGTTCAAAGGCGAGCAACCCAATATCGAAACCTTCCTGTTCGATTTCTCGGGCGATCTATACGGGGCCACCTTATCGGTAGGTCTGGTCGAGTATCTGCGACCTGAGATGACCTTTGACGGTCTAGATGCCCTCATTGCGCAGATGGATAATGATTGCGCCAAAGCTCGCGAAATTCTGGCAGCAGAATGACCAAGGATCCGATCGACCGCGCGGGGTTGCCCTCGCGTTTTTGGGAACGCAAACCCTTGCGCAAGCTGAACGACCGTGAATGGGAAGCGTTGTGCGACGGTTGCGGCAAGTGTTGTCTGAACAAGCTGGAAGACGAGGATACCGGGCGGGTTGAGCTGACCTGTGTCGCCTGCCGTTTGCTGGACGATGAAAGCTGCCGCTGCACGCAGTATGACATCCGCCATCAATTTGTACCCGAGTGCATCGTACTGAAACCCGACAATATCGACAGCCACGCCTATTGGATGCCCAAAACCTGCGCCTACAGGCTGCTTTGGGAGGGCAAGCCCCTTTACGACTGGCATCCGTTGATATCAGGTACGCCGGACAGCGTTCACAAGGCCGGCGTTTCGGTGCAGGGGCGCACCGTCTCAGAGTTTGAGACACCCGAAGAAGACTGGGAAGACTATATAATCGAGGAGCCTATCTGATGTATTTCGCCTCTGACAATTCCGGGCCTGTTCATCCAGAAGTTCTGGCCGCGCTGACTGAGGCCAATCAGGGCTATCAGATGGCCTATGGCGCGGACACGCTGATGAACGAAGTGCGCGATCAGATTCGCGGTATCTTCGAGGCCCCCGGTGCTGCGGTCTATCTGGTGGCGACCGGAACGGCGGCGAATTCGCTGGCGCTGGCAACGCTGACAAAGCCGTGGGAAACCGTGTTCTGCTCGCCCGTGTCCCATATTCACGAGGATGAGTGCAACGCGCCCGAATTCTACAGCGGGGCAAAGCTGACGCTGGTGCCGGGTGATGACAAGATGACTGCCGAAGCCTTGCGCGGATCGATCCTAGCAGAAGAAACCCGCGGGGTACATGGTCCGCAACGCGGGCCAGTGTCGATCACGCAGGTGACCGAGCGCGGGTCTGTCTATTCTCTGGAAGAGTTGCAGAGCCTGTGCGGTGTCGCCAAGGATTACGGCCTGCCAGTGCATCTGGACGGCGCACGCTTTGCAAATGCGCTGGTGGCGCTGAATTGCTCGCCTGCTGAGATGACGTGGAAGGCCGGTGTGGATGCTGTCAGTTTCGGTGGCACCAAAAATGGCCTGATGGGCGTTGAGGCGGTCGTCTTTTTTGACGAAAGCAAAGCTTGGGAATTCGAGCTGCGCCGCAAGCGCGGAGCGCATCTGTTTTCGAAACACCGCTACTTGTCGGCACAGATGTCTGCCTATCTGAAAGACGATCTGTGGCTGAAATCAGCGCGTCAGGCCAATGCGAATTGCGCAAGGCTGGCGGATGGTCTGCGCGCGGCGGGGGCTTCGTTCCTGCACGAGCCGCAGGCCAACATGATCTTTGCCAGCTTCCCCCGCAGCACGCACCGGCGCCTGCATGACGCAGGTGCTGCCTATCATTTTTGGGGAGCGGAACTGGAAGGCGCGGATGAGGACGAGCCATTGGCCTGCCGTCTGGTTTGTGACTGGTCCATCAGCGACGAGATGATCGACCAGTTCCTTTCTCTGCTGGGGTAATCAGCCCTGCGCCCAAAGGGCGCGAACCTGTGCGGCTGTCTGAACAGGGTGGGAAATGGGCAGCATGTGCCCTGCCCCACCTATCACGGCACCAGTCGCATTGGGCAGACGCCGGGTCAGCCCGTCGTTGATCGCGACCATGACCGGGTGAGACAGCGATCCGCGCAACAGCCGGATCGGCATATTGGCCCTGTCCAGCATACCCGGTTTCAGCAGACCTGCCCGATCCGCAAACAGGGCATCGTCGACGGTTGGCACAACGTGAATGCCCCGGATCATCGCGGCGCGGGTGCTTTCCGGCAGGTCCGGCCAGCGCGGGCTGTCATCCGTGCTCCACATGCGATTGAACAGGCGGGCGGCGAGCGCTTCGTCACCACGCGAAATCGCATCCATGTAGGGTTGCGCGTCTTGTGCGTGCTGTTCGATCAGATGCGGCGCATCCTGAACGGCAACTGCGAAGAACACAGGCTCGATCAACGTGGCGCTTCGGACCAGTTCGGGATGTTCCACCGCCAGCCGCAGGGCCACTGTTGCACCAAATGAATGGCCAATCACGTCCATGGGTTCGGTCAGGTGGGTCAGGGAAATCTGTGTGATCCGGTCCTGAAAATCACCCTGCCGATCCCAGTCGGGGCTGCGGCCATGCGACAGCATGTCGGGGGCAACAAATGTGGCCTCCTCGTGCAATTCACCTGCCAGCCCTTTCCAGGCCCCCGAGTGGGCGATCGTACAATGAAGGGCAAGGACCTTTCGCGGCCCCTGCCCCAGCGTCCGAACAAATGCCGCTTGCGGCAACTGAAGTAATTCGCTCACCCCTTGAGATCCGCCAAATGCCGGTCCAGATCGTCCAAGCGATCCTGCCCCCAGAACCGTTGCCCATCGGGCGTAATGTAGAACGGAGCGCCAAAGACACCGCGATCCACCGCCTCTTCCAGATTGGCGGCATAGGTTTCGGCGCCCAACAGCAGGCCGCTGTCGGCCAGATTGGGATCAAACCCGGCCTGTTCCAGACAGTCGCGGATCACGTCGTCCTGCGCGATATCCTTTTCCTCGGCCCAGCAGGCACGCAGGATCGAATGGCAGAGTTTGCCGACATCACCACTGCCGTCCTGTATCGCGGCTATGATGGCGTATGACGAAGGTGCCGCATTGGTTGGCCAGTGCGCCGGTTGCAGGTTGAGCTTCATCCCGAGGTTTTTCGCCTGACGCACCAATTCCTGCGCGCGATATTCGATGCGCGAGATGTGCCGGTCCTTGGGGGGCGTCCCACCGGTGCGGCCGAACAGGGCAATGATATCCACCGGCTTATACGCAATGGACGCGCCATGTTTGGCGGCAACTTCCTCAAGCCGTGTTCCTGCCAGATAGGAATAAGGCGAGAGTGTCGCAAAATAGTAGTCAATGTCGGCCATGTTCACTTTCTCCGCTGCATTATCTTTGCGGGACGGTAAGGCCATGCTAAGCGGTGTCAACATCACGAATCTGTCACATTGCCATTGCTGCCCGGGGATCTCAGCCGATGCCGACACCAAACGAACCCAAGCTTATCGCTGGGAACGCCAATCTTCCTCTTGCCGAATCCATTGCCCGCCGCATGAGCCTGTATCGCGGCGTCGACCAGGGACTGGTCGATGCGCGGGTCGAACGGTTCAACGACGGCGAGATATTTGTCGAAGTGTTCGAAAACGTGCGCGGCGAGGATATGTTCATCATCCAGCCGACCTCGAACCCGGCCAATGACAACCTGATGGAGCTGCTGATTATCGCCGACGCGCTACGTCGGTCGTCCGCGGATCGGATCACCGCCGTGATCCCTTATTTCGGTTATGCCCGGCAGGACCGCCGTACCAAGGCCCGCACTCCGATCAGCGCCAAGATGGTGGCTAACATGCTGACCGGCGCCGGGATCGAACGGGTTCTGACAATGGACCTGCATGCCGCGCAAATTCAGGGGTTCTTCGACATTCCGGTGGACAACCTCTATGCGTCGCCCATCTTTGCGCTGGACGTGAAAAACCAGTTCAAGGATCAGCTTGACGAGATCATGGTGGTTTCGCCCGACGTTGGCGGTGTTGCCCGCGCGCGCGAGCTGGCAAAGCGGATCGGTGCACCACTGTCGATCGTGGACAAGCGCCGTGAAAAGGCCGGTGAAGTCGCCGAGATGACCGTGATCGGGGATGTGAAGGACAAGATCTGCCTGATCGTGGACGATATCTGTGACACCGCAGGCACGCTGTGCAAGGCGGCGCAGGTGCTGATGGACAATGGTGCCAAGGAAGTTCACTCGTACATCACCCACGGCGTCATGAGCGGCCCGGCGGTCGAGCGTGTGACGAATTCGGTGATGAAATCGCTTGTCCTGACCGACACCATCCAGCCGACCAAGGAAATTCAGAAGGCCGCCAATATCCGCACGGTTCCGACCGCGCCGATCTTTACGCAGGCGATCCTGAACATCTGGAACGGCACCAGCGTGTCGTCCCTTTTCGAGGACAAGACCCTGACGCCCATATACGAGTCGCTGTATCATATGGATTGACGGGCAACGCGCCAATCGCAGCAATAACCCTGTAATGGGGAACCGCTACACAAGTTTGAAACAAACTACCCCGGAGTGATCAAAACGCTCCGGGGTTTTTGCTGGGCCACCCGGATATCTATCCCTGTGTTGCGCCTTGTTGCAGCGCTTTCAGAAACTCGTGAAAATACACCTGCTGGCCGGCGGCATCGATATGTATTTCATCGAGAAACACAGCATCCTGACGTTGCAGAGCTGTCCGCATATCGACGTATTCGGCACCGGTCGCAGCAACCGTCTCCATCAGTAGGCGTCGCTTGTCCAAGTCAGGGCCCGACAACTCCCCCACTGTCGGGTGGAGCATCACCACAACGCGGTCGACATTGCCCAAAGCCTCGTCGAGAAGGGCGGTGAGAGCTTTGAGACCGCGTTCACCGGAGTTCTCGACATTGCGACATCCTCGGCCATTGGGTTCAAGCTGCAAATACCTGGACCCGTGATGTGCGATCGCGTCGGTCAGGGCCGAGATCGGTTTGTTTGTGTGGAAATCTCGGCCAAGCCTGGTGCAATAACGGGGGAAATCGTCCAGATCGTGCGTGCTGAACACAAAGAACACGGTTTCTGCATCAAACCAGCCAAATTCGCGGAAATACTTCCGAAGGTTTTCCGGTCCCCACGAGACCGCAGAAACATTTCCGACCCAGATGGCAGGCAGCGCAGCGTCCAGAGCTTCTGTTGCCAGATCCGACTGGTCAAGAAACGCTGTTCCATGGATCACACTGTCGCCCGCGACGAGAACGCGCCCCGTGTCCGCATCCGGTAAAGTACGCGACCGCATCGAATGCTCGTTGTAGAAAACGCGGTTGCCAAAGCGGCGATACTCTCCGGGCACATTCACGTATTCGATGGACGCGTCCACGCGTGACAGCGGCGGGTCTCCGAAGCCCAGTCCCCATCTGGCCATTGCTTCAAGCGCTATCAGGAGAACTCCGAAACCCACAAGAATCCGCAACACCCCGAAAGTCTCCGCCTGTACGCTGAACAGGAAGTGTAATCGGATTTTGGCAGTCGTAAAACTGTTCGGTTCGTCAAACCTGTGTTTTAAGAGATGTTCCAATCATCCTCATGCGCCACTTCCCCGATCGCCGTCCAGGCAACTCGGATACGGGCGACGCGGGTGTCGGACCATGTGCGAAACACGGCGTCGAACCCTTCGGGGGTAATATTCTCGGCCTGCACCTCGGCGCGCAGAGCCGATGTAGAGTCTACATCCCACAAGGACACTCCAACCTGAACCAACGGCGGGGATCGGAACGAGTCGCTGAAACGGATGGTTGAACGGCGTTCGCGCAGGCCTTCTCCGGTCCACATATCTCCGCCGTCGGCAAAGTCGGAGAACAGCACTACCTCGCCTTGGTCGATGCCAATAGGATGGGTTCGAAACGTCTTCATTTTGTCGTCTTTGTCTTTGAATTCCCGTACCTTACTGCGGTGTTTCGGCAAAATCACGACAAAAAAACGGCCCTGACAAGCAGGGCCGTTTCATCAATCTGAATGCAGTGAACCTTACAGGCTCATATGCGTTCCAAGGGCTTCCATGTCGGCCAGCAGCTTGGCGGCGTCGTCGACGATGGTCTGATCGTCGCCATTCTTGGCCGCTTCATGCGACTCGCGCGCCTCGGCGATCATCTCGTCCAGTTGCGCACGGTTCACTTCTGAAACCGGAATGGCTTTTTCGGCCAGAACCGACAGGCTGTCGCCGTTGATCTGGGCAAACCCGCCGGTGACCAGGTATTCACTGGACCCTTCGGGCGCCTCGACCTTCAGGATGCCCGGGCGCATGGTGGTAATGGTGGGGGCATGATCGGGCATTGCCGTCATGTCCCCGTCCGCGCCGGGAATCTGGACCGCGCTCGCCTGAAGCGAAGCTAGGCTCCGCTCGGGGCTTACGAGGTCGAATTGCATCGTGTTTGCCATCAGGGATACTCCTTAGGCGGCTTCTGCGGCCATCTTCTCGGCTTTGGCGACCACATCGTCGATACCGCCAACCATCAGGAAGGCCGCTTCGGGCAGGTGATCGTATTCGCCGGCCACAACCGCTTTGAACGACGAGATGGTGACATCCAGAGCAACCTGAACGCCCGGCGAACCGGTGAAGACTTCGGCCACGTCGAACGGCTGCGACAGGAAGCGTTCGATCTTACGGGCACGAGCCACGGTCAGTTTGTCCTCTTCCGACAGTTCGTCCATGCCGAGGATGGCGATGATGTCCTGCAGCGACTTGTAGCGCTGGAGGATCTGCTGAACGTCGGTCGCAACCTGATAGTGCTCTTCGCCAACGATGGCCGGGTCAAGCAGACGCGAGGTCGAGTCGAGCGGGTCCACGGCGGGGTAGATACCCTTTTCCGAGATCGCACGGTTAAGAACGGTGGTCGCGTCAAGGTGCGCAAACGAGGTTGCCGGCGCAGGGTCGGTAAGGTCGTCCGCAGGCACGTAGATCGCCTGCACCGAGGTGATCGAGCCCGATTTGGTCGAAGTGATGCGTTCCTGCAGGGCGCCCATGTCGGTGGCCAGCGTCGGCTGGTAGCCCACCGCCGAAGGAATACGACCCAGCAGAGCCGAAACCTCGGAACCCGCCTGCGTGAAGCGGAAGATGTTGTCGACGAAGAACAGAACGTCAGTACCGGACTGGTCGCGGAACTGCTCGGCCAGGGTCAGACCGGTCAGAGCAACACGCGCACGCGCACCCGGAGGTTCGTTCATCTGACCGTAAACCAGGGCCACTTGGCTCTCCGACAGGTTGTCCGGCTTGATAACGTTCGATTCGATCATCTCGTGGTACAGGTCGTTCCCTTCACGGGTCCGCTCACCAACACCCGCGAACACCGAGAAGCCCGAGTGCACTTTTGCGATGTTGTTGATCAGTTCCATGATCAGAACGGTTTTGCCAACGCCGGCGCCGCCGAACAGGCCGATCTTACCGCCTTTGGCGTAGGGGGCCAGCAGGTCCACAACCTTGATGCCAGTAACCAGAACTTCCGACTCGGTCGACTGTTCCGCGAAGGTCGGCGCGGGCTGGTGGATGGCACGGGACTCGGTTGCTTCAACCGGGCCTTTTTCGTCGATGGGGTCGCCAACGACGTTCAGGATGCGGCCCAGAGTGGCGTTACCAACCGGTACCGAGATCGGTGCGCCCATGTCGGTGACTGCGGCACCGCGGACCAGACCTTCGGTCGCGTCCATCGCGATGGTGCGGACGGTGTTTTCACCCAGGTGCTGGGCAACTTCCAGTACCAGACGCTTGCCGTTGTTTTCGGTTTCCAGCGCGTTCAGAATTTCAGGCAGCTGATCGTCGAAGTGCACGTCGACGACGGCCCCGATGATCTGTGTGACTTTGCCTTTTGCATTCGCCATATTGTTGTCTCCGGTTTTCTTACAGCGCTTCGGCGCCGGAAATAATTTCAATCAGCTCGTTGGTGATCACGGCCTGACGCGAACGGTTGAACTGGATCGTCAGCTTGTCGATCATTTCACCCGCGTTGCGTGTCGCGTTGTCCATCGCGGACATCCGTGCACCCTGTTCAGACGCTCCGTTTTCGAGCAGAGCCGAGAAGATCGCGGTCGCAACCCCCTTGGGCAGCAGGTCGGCCAGAATGGCCTCTTCGCTGGGCTCGTAGTCGAAGATGGCACCGCTGTCGTCACCCTCGGTTTCCTCGAACGAGGCGGGGATGACCTGCTGTGCCGTCGGAATCTGGGTCACAACGTTGACGAACTTCGAGTAGAAGATCGTGGCAACGTCGAACTCACCCCCGTCAAAGCGGGACAGGATGTCCTTGGCGATGTCCTGCGCGTTGGAGTACCCCAGACGCTTGACCTCGCTCAGGTCGACATGTCCAACGAACAGATCGCCAAAATCACGCTTAAGCGCGTCGCGGCCTTTCTTGCCGACAGTCAGAACCTTGACCGTCTTGCCTTTGGCGCGCAGCTCGTCCGCCTTTTGGCGGGCCAGCTTGGCGATGTTCGAGTTGAAGCCGCCACACAGGCCGCGTTCAGCTGTCATGACAACCAGCAGATGGACATCATCACTGCCCGTACCACGGAGCAGCTTGGGGGCGCTGTCGCTACCCCCGACCGACGCCGCCAGCCCGGCCATCACGGCATTGAACCGCTCGGCATAGGGACGCGAGGCTTCGGCAGATTCCTGGGCGCGGCGCAGTTTTGCAGCCGCGACCATCTGCATGGCCTTGGTGATCTTGCGGGTCGATTTGACCGACTCGATCCTGTTTTTAAGGTCCTTAAGATTTGGCATATGCCCGCCTCTCCCTTAAGCGAAGGTTGCGGCGTATTCTTCAATCGCAGCCTTGATCTTGTCGGAAGCGTCGCCCTTGATCTTGGGGTCTTCGTCCGTGATCCACTGAAGCAGATCCGCGTGCTTGCCACGCAGGTGCGCCAGCAGGCCAGCCTCGTAACGGCCAACGTCAGACACGTCGATCTTGTCCAGGTAACCGTTGGTACCGGCGAAGATGACGCAGACGATTTCCGCGTTGGTCAGCGGCGAGTACTGCGGCTGTTTCATCAGTTCGGTCAGACGTGCACCACGGTTCAGCAGCTGCTGGGTCGCGGCGTCGAGGTCGGAACCGAACTGCGCAAACGCAGCCATTTCGCGGTACTGAGCCAGTTCCAGTTTAACCGGACCGGCAACCGACTTCATCGAGTTGGTCTGAGCCGACGAGCCCACACGCGAAACCGACAGACCGGTGTTCACAGCGGGACGGATGCCCTGGTAGAACAGTTCGGTTTCAAGGAAGATCTGACCATCGGTGATCGAGATCACGTTGGTCGGAATAAACGCCGAAACGTCACCACCCTGAGTTTCGATAACCGGCAGAGCGGTCAGCGAACCAGCACCGAAGTCTTCGTTCAGCTTGGCCGAACGCTCCAGCAGGCGGGAGTGGAGGTAGAAAACGTCACCAGGATAGGCTTCACGTCCGGGCGGACGGCGAAGCAGCAGCGACATCTGACGATAGGACACAGCCTGTTTCGAAAGGTCATCATAGATGATCAGCGCGTGGCGGCCGTTGTCACGGAAGTATTCGGCCATCGCGGTCGCGGCGTAGGGCGCCAGGAACTGCATCGGAGCCGGGTCGGACGCGGTTGCGGCCACAACGATCGAGTAGTCGATCGCGCCGGACTCTTCCAGTTTCTTCACCAGCTGCGCAACGGTCGAACGCTTTTGACCGATCGCAACGTAAACGCAGTACAGTTTCTTCGACTCGTCGTCGCCTGCTGCGTCGTTGTAAACTTTCTGGTTCAGGATCGCGTCCAGAGCAACGGCGGTTTTACCAGTCTGACGGTCACCAATGATCAGCTCACGCTGGCCACGGCCAATCGGGATCATCGCGTCAACCGATTTCAGGCCGGTTGCCATCGGCTCGTGAACCGATTTACGCGGGATGATGCCGGGGGCTTTGACGTCTGCAACGCCACGCTTGGAGGCATTGATCGGGCCCTTGCCGTCCAGCGGGTTGCCCAGACCGTCAACAACGCGGCCCAGCAGTTCATCACCGATCGGAACGTCCACGATCGAGTTGGTGCGCTTAACAGTGTCACCTTCTTTGATGTCACGGTCGGAACCGAAGATAACGACACCGACGTTGTCGCTTTCCAGGTTCAGCGCCATACCCATGATGCCGCCGGGGAATTCGACCATTTCACCCGCTTGCACGTTGTCCAGGCCGTATACACGGGCAATCCCGTCACCGACGCTCAGCACGCGGCCGATCTCGGCCACTTCGGCTTCCTGACCAAAATTCTTGATCTGGTCCTTCAGGATTGCAGAAATCTCTGCAGCTTGGATTCCCATTTATCCGACCTCTTTCATTGCATTCTGTAGGGAGTTCAGCTTCGAACGGATCGAGCTATCGATCATCTTCGAGCCCACTTTAACGACAAGACCGCCGATGAGGCTTTCATCAACGGTCGCATTGATTGTCACGGTCTTGCCCACACGCTCGGACAGCGTCTTGGACAGTTTATCCAGTTGGGTCTTGGTCAGCGCCTTGGCCGAAGCAACATCCGCGGTCACTTCACCACGCTCGTCGGCCAGCATGTCGCGCAGAACCTGCACCAGCTGCGGCACGACGAACAGACGACGCTTTTGCGCCATCAGGCCCAGCGTGTTGCGCAGGATCGCGTGCAGACCCATCTTGTCAGCGACTGCTGTAATTGCGCCTTCTTGCTCTGCCCGGGAAACCAGAGGCGAGGCGATCAGGTCGCGCAGTTCGGCACTTTCGCCCAGTGCTGCTGCCAGATCGTTGATTCCGGTTTCCAGACCTGCAAGGTCATTATTCTCTTTAGCGATCTCGAAGATCGCGGTGGCATAGCGCTCGGCAATGCCTGTGGAAATCGAAGCTGGTTCGGACACGTCCACCCTTCCGATATTTGAGGCCCCGATTTTGAGTAGCGGCCGCTACTTTGGGGCGTGAGGAAACCCCGCCTATAAAGGCAGGGGATCAAAATCACCGGGGATGTAGCAGAGCCTATCCAACCTAGCAATATAATATAGCGGTAATGCACTTATCCCCAAATTGTTTTATTTCAATCACTTACACAAGGTGCGACCCTTTTTACCGGCCTGCGCACTTGAAAAATGTTACTGACTTGCAGGTTTTTGCGATTCCTGTGGCCAATATCACGCAATTTCGCTCCAGACTGGAAAGGATGATAAGTCCAAATCTGCGGCAAAAATCACGCGGGTTTCAGCAAGCCATCCAACGCTTTGATCGGCCGCCTTTCGACATCCTTCGTCACGTTACCTTTCGGCGGATGCACCCGTTTTCCGGCCTCGACCATCAGCACGCCGCCCGCCATGATAGTCGGAAGCCGCTGCCCGGTTTTCTCGATTAGACTGCCGGATTTGAGCCAGAACCGGCGAAAAGACGGGGGAAGATACAAGGCCGAGCAATGTTTTTCGGGCAGAAAATGGTGCGCCTTCAACTGCGTTTCCAACTGTGATGCCGTATAGGGCCGACCGTAGCCGAACGGCGTTTTGTCTGTCCGCGACCACAGCCCTGCACGATTGGGGACGACAAAGATTGCCCGCCCGCCCGGACCCAGAACGCGCCAGCATTCATCCAGCAGTTGGCTGGGCCGCTCCGAGGTTTCCAGCCCGTGCATCACCACCAGCTTGTCCACATGCCCGGTTTCGATGGGCCACATCGTCTCTTCCGTCAGGACCGAGACATTGGGCATCCCCGCAGGCCAGGGCATCACCCCCTGTGGGCCGGGCATCAGGCCGATCACACGGCGCGCCTCGGACAGGTAGGGGCGCAAAAGAGGCACCGCAAAGCCGAATCCTGCAACCGTCTGCCCCTTGGCCTCGGGCCAAATATCCACCAGCCGCCCGCGGATCGCCGCCTGCGCAGCACGGCCCAGCGTGCTGCGATAGTAGAAATTCCTCAGATCCTGCACATCGAGATGCATTGCGGACACCTGCTCAATCGGCTTAGCTGGGCGCAGTCTAGCAACGAAAGGGCAAAAGGCCATGCCTCTTGAGATCGTAACCATCCCATGTCTCAGCGATAACTACGCTTTTCTTGCGCATGATGCCAAAACCGGCGAGACGGCGTTGGTCGATGCGCCCGAGCCCGGCCCCATTCTGGCCGAGCTTGATGCGCGCGGTTGGCGCCTGAGCCATGTGCTGCTAACGCACCATCATTGGGATCACGTCGACGGGCTGGCGGGTATCCTGGAAAGACATCCAGCAAAAGTTGTCGGCGCGACCGCGGATGCGCACCGGCTGCCCCCGCTCGATTTGCAGGTTGCCGAAGGCGATACTTTTACCGTTGGGGGAGAAACGGTCGAGGTAATCGACGTGTCAGGGCATACGATCGGACACATCGCGTTCTATATTCCGGAAAGCAGCGTCGTGTTCACGGCAGACAGTCTGATGGCGCTCGGTTGCGGCAGGCTGTTCGAGGGCACCGGCCCCCAGATGTGGGCATCGCTGAGTAAACTGGCGGCCCTGCCGGACGACACGCTGGTTTGCTCGGGACACGAATACACGCAGTCGAACGGCAAATTTGCGGAAACAATCGAACCGGAGAACCCGGAATTGCAGAACCGGATCGCGCAGATCGCCCGCGCGCGCGCCGCCGGAGAGCCTACGGTGCCATCACTTTTGTCACTGGAAAAGGCGACAAACCCGTTTTTACGGGCTACAGAGCCCGGAATTCAGGCGAATCTGGGCATGAGCGGCGCTGATCCGGCTGCCGTTTTCACCGAAATCCGCGCCCGAAAAGACCGGTTTTAGGCCCTGTCAAGCCTTCCTCACGGCCACGGTCACAGGAAATGTGACTGTCAAGAGCAAGAAAACCCTTGAAGCCGGGGCCTGATCAACCAAACTCTAATAGTATGAGGACATGGTTGGGCTGGGGGTCTGACCGCATCTCGGTTACCCCCTTCCGACCCAAGACAGAGGAGCACCCGCGTGCCTTCATTCTCGAGCACACTGGAACAAGCCATTCACGCGGCCCTTGCAGCTGCGAACGAACGGCGGCACGAATTCGCAACGCTGGAGCATCTGCTGCTGGCGCTTTTGGAAGAACCGGACGCGGTCCGCGTCATGAAGGCGTGCAGCGTCAATCTGGACGAATTGCGCAGCACACTGATCGAATTCATCGACGAGGACCTGTCAAATCTGGTCACCGATATCGACGGGTCCGAGGCGGTGCCGACCGCTGCCTTCCAGCGCGTCATTCAGCGTGCGGCCATTCATGTGCAAAGTTCAGGCCGCACAGAGGTGACCGGGGCGAATGTTCTGGTTGCAATCTTTGCGGAGCGTGAAAGCAACGCCGCCTATTTCCTGCAGGAACAGGACATGACGCGGTACGACGCCGTGAACTTTATCGCGCATGGTGTTGCCAAGGATTCGGCCTATGGCGAAAGCCGCCCCGTAACCGGTGCCGATCAGGACGACGAAGAGGTACAGGCCACAGCCAGCGAATCTGAACAGAAGGAAAGCGCGCTTGGCAAATATTGCGTGGACCTGAACGCCAAGTCCCGCGCCGGTGACGTCGATCCGCTGATCGGTCGCGCGGACGAGGTGGAGCGCTGTATTCAGGTGTTGTGCCGCCGTCGCAAAAACAACCCGCTGCTGGTGGGCGATCCGGGCGTTGGCAAAACGGCCATCGCCGAAGGTCTTGCCTATAAGATCGTGCAGGGCGAGGCGCCCGATGTGCTGTCGGAAACCACCATCTACGCGCTGGACATGGGCGCGCTGCTGGCCGGAACGCGCTATCGCGGCGACTTTGAAGAGCGGCTCAAGGCCGTGGTGACCGAGCTGGAAGAGCATCCCGATGCGGTCCTCTTCATCGACGAGATTCACACGGTGATTGGCGCCGGAGCAACATCGGGCGGTGCGATGGACGCATCGAACCTGCTGAAACCTGCCCTGCAGGGCGGCAAGCTGCGTACAATGGGTTCCACCACCTACAAGGAATTCCGCCAGCACTTTGAAAAGGACCGCGCGCTGAGCCGTCGGTTCCAGAAGATCGACGTGAATGAACCTTCGGTCGAGGACAGCGTGAAAATTCTGCGCGGTCTGAAGCCCTATTTCGAAAAGCATCACGAGATCAAGTATACGGCGGACGCGATCAAGACCGCGGTGGAACTGTCTGCGCGGTACATCAATGACCGCAAGCTGCCTGACAAGGCCATCGACGTGATTGACGAGGCCGGTGCGGCACAGCATCTGGTCGCGGAAAGCAAGCGCCGCAAGACCATCGGCGTGAAAGAGATCGAGGCCGTCGTCGCCAAGATCGCCCGCATTCCGCCCAAGAACGTCACCAAGGACGATGCCGAAGTTCTGAAAGATCTTGAGGCTTCGCTGAAACGGGTGGTGTTCGGCCAGGATGTGGCCATCGAGGCCCTGTCGAGCGCCATCAAACTGGCGCGCGCCGGTCTGCGTGAGCCCGAAAAGCCCATCGGCAACTATCTGTTTGCCGGTCCGACCGGTGTGGGTAAAACCGAAGTGGCCAAGCAACTGGCCGATGCGCTGGGTGTGGAACTGCTGCGTTTCGACATGTCGGAATACATGGAGAAACACGCCGTCAGCCGCCTGATCGGCGCGCCTCCGGGCTATGTCGGGTTTGATCAGGGCGGCCTGTTGACCGACGGTGTGGACCAGCATCCGCATTGCGTGTTGCTGCTGGACGAGATCGAAAAGGCACATCCGGACGTGTTCAACATCCTGCTGCAGGTGATGGACCATGGTGAGTTGACCGATCACAACGGCCGCACCGTGAACTTCCGCAACGTGGTGCTGATCATGACCTCGAACGCAGGTGCGGCAGAGCAGGCGAAATCCGCCATCGGCTTTGGCCGCGACCGTCGCGAGGGCGAGGATACCGCTGCCATCGAACGCATGTTCACGCCGGAATTCCGCAACCGTCTGGACGCGGTGATTTCCTTTGCTCCGTTGCCGAAAGAGGTCATCCTGCAGGTTGTCGAAAAGTTCGTACTGCAGCTTGAGGCGCAATTGCTGGATCGCGGTGTAACCATCGACCTGACGCCCAAAGCGGCCGAATGGCTGGCCGACAAGGGATATGACGACAAGATGGGCGCCCGCCCGCTGGGTCGTGTAATTCAGGAAAACATCAAGAAGCCTCTGGCCGAGGAACTGCTGTTCGGCAAGCTGGCCAAAGGTGGGGTGGTCCGCGTTTCGGTCAAGGACGGCGATCTGGACCTGGAAATCCTCGGCCCCGACCAACGCCGCATTCCGGGCGACAGGCCGCCGTTGCTGACAGCGGACTGATCGGAATACTAAAAACAGACAAGAGCGCCCGCCTTTATCAGGCGGGCGTTTTTCTGAGCGAATACAGAAAGGGCGCAATCCATGCGTAAGATTGGAGCGTTGGTTTTCCCGGGCTTCGAATTGCTTGATGTATTTGGCCCGATGGAAATGTTCGGCCTTCTGACTGATGATTTCAGCCTTGAACTGGTTTCGGAAACTCCGGGTCCCGTCGAAAGCAACCAAAAGCTGTCAGCCTATGCAGGCACATCCATTGACGACGGACACGGGTACGACATCCTGTTCGTCCCCGGAGGTGCGGGGACGCGTCGGGAGGTCGGGAACACACGTTTGCTGGATTGGATCGCGCGAGCATCCGACAATGCCGAATTTACCCTGAGTGTCTGCACCGGCAGCGCCCTGCTGGCCAAGGCCGGTGTGTTGAACAACAGACGGGCCACGACAAACAAAGCTGCGTTCTCGTGGGTTTGCGAGCAAGGCCCCGAAGTTGAATGGGTCCCTCAGGCGCGTTGGGTCGAAGACGGGGCATTCTTGACTTCGTCAGGTGTATCCGCAGGCATGGATATGGCGCTGGGAGCTATAGCGAACATGCATGGCGAAGAGGTCGCCGAAAAGGTGTCGGTATGGTGCGAATATTCATGGCACAAGGACAAGACCCGTGATCCGTTCGCGGAAATCCACGGGCTGGTTTGACCAACCGTGTACATGTGCGCCCTATTTCTCGGTCAGCTTCAACTCGATCCGCCGGTTTTGCGCGCGTGCTTCCGGTGTGTTGTCCGTGTTGACGGGTTGGAATTCTCCGAACCCGTTGGCCGCCAGCCTGTTGGGCGGAATGCCCAGTGCATCGACCATATAGCGGACAACGGACAAAGCGCGGCCCTGGCTGAGTTCCCAGTTATCCCGGTAACGGCCCCCGCCTGAAACCGGAATGTTGTCAGTGTGGCCATCAACCCGGATCACCCAGTTGATCCCGGCGGGTATCTCGACCGCGACGCTGCGCAGAATGTTGGCAACCTTGGCGACCTCAAGTCGGCCCTCAGGCGAAAGAACGGCAGAACCGGGGTCGAACAGTACCTCTGATGAGAAAACGAAACGGTCGCCTTCGATGCGCACACCTTCCTGTTCACCCAGAACCTCGCGCAGGCGGCCGAAGAATTCGGACCTGTAACGCTGCAGATCTTCTGCCTGAGCCGCCAGTTCCTGATTCTGGCCTGCCAACTCAATGGCCTCGGCCTCCAGCCTCTTCCGCTCGGCTTCTTCCAGCAGGCGGCGCTTGCGCTCCTCAGATGCCGCACGCGCCAGAGCCGAATTCAGGTTCTGCCCAAGGGTCTGGATCTGAACTTCGGCGGCCTCATTGCGGGCCTCGTAGTCATCCAGCAGAGCCTGCAACGATCCCAATTGACCCCGCAAAGCGGCAATCTGTTGATTAAGCAGCGCGGTTTCACGTTGGGCCTTGGCCGATATCTCTTTTTCTTGCGCAATCGTTTCGCGGGCGATGGACAGCAGGGCCTCACGTTCCTCGGCCAGAGTTTTCTGACCCGCGGCCTGGGTTTCCGCCTCGGTTTGTGCGGCCAATGCGGCGCTTAGCTGCGCTTTCAGCTCCTCGGTGTTGAGCTCGCCGAATTGCCGTTCCAGTTCCGCCTTCGCGGCCTGCGCGGCGGCCAGCAAGGTCAGGGTCTCTTCGGCCTCCTTGCGCTGCGCCTCGAGTGCAAGGGTCATGGCGGTCAGTTCCGCATCGGCGTTCTGCAACCTGTTGCGCAAGGCCTCGGCAGCGGCGGCTTCGGCCAGTTTTGCGGCCTCTTCTTCGCTTAGTTGCTGTTCCAGTTCGGTTATCTGCGCAGCGCGGGTTTCCCCGCTTTGCTCCAGATCGGCCACCATCGCCTCCAACGCTTCGCGCCGGGCGGCGGCCAGACGGGCGGCTTCGACCTGTGCGTCGATCTCGTCCCGGCTTTGGGCAAGGGCGAGGTTCAGCGCCTCCTGCTCGGACAAAAGCTGGTCGCGTTGGGTTTCAAGGGAGGCTATGTTCCCTAGTGCGCGTTCCTGATCGGCCAGTAGCGCCGCCACCTGTGCCTCAAAGCCGGTGATGCGGGTTCGGGCCTGATCCAGCGCAGCAGCCTGCTGATCCCGTTCCGAGGTCAGCGCCGCAATCACCGACTGCGCCTGCGCCAGATCGTCCTCGGCCTGCGTCAGGGTCGTGCTCAGCGCCCCGAGGCGCGCTTGCAGGCGGCTGCTTTCGCGTTGTTCCAGCCCCAGTGCATCGGCCAGCGCAGCGACCTCGTCCGACAGGGCGGTCAATTCGTCCTCTTGGCCTGAAATCGTTTCGCGCAGCACAAACTGGACCACCATGAAGATGGTCAGGACAAAAGTCAGCACCATCAGAAGCCCTGTCATCGCATCAACGAATCCGGGCCAGACCGAGCCCTGAAAACGTTGACCTGTGCGCCGGGACAGGGCCATCCGTTACTCTCCTTCCGGCGCAGTCCGGACCGCGCCCCGAGGCAGCGACAGCGCCTTGACCAACAGTTCGATATCCTTGCGCAATTCGATCATGCTTTCCTGACGGCCCGCGGAAATCTCTTCGAGAATACGCAGCAACTGCACATCCATAGACCGCAACCGCATCCGGCTTTCGGCATCAATTCCGCCGTCGCCCGCACCATGCTCACGCATGTGATCCAGCAGGGCATCCTGACCCAGGGCCACACGATCCAAAGCGGCCGTGACGCCTTCGGTGTCCGATTGACGAAGATTCATCTGCCCGATCGTTTCAATCAGCTCGCTCAGTCTGGCCGAGACCTCCGCCTTATCCGCGTCGTTGTTGGCGAACATGATCTGCAGCGCATCCATCTGTTCCGACATGGCATCCAGCACTGGGGTCAGGACTGCCAGTTCCGCACCGCCTTCGTCACCAGAGGAAAATCCGACGCGGGTGATGGTGGACAACCATTCCTCAAGCTCGCGGTAAAAACGGTTCTGGCCATGCCCGGCAAACAGCTCCAGCAAGCCTACGATCAAAGATCCGGCAAGACCCAATAGTGACGATCCGAACGCGACGCCCATGCCCTGCAGTTGCGCCTCAAGCCCGGTCATCAGCCGGTTGAATACGGCCAAACCTTCCTCGCCTTCCTGCGGGTTCAGGCTGCGGATTGTGTCGACGATTGCGGGTACGGTGGTGGCAAGGCCAAAGAACGTGCCCAGCAACCCGAGATAGATCAGAACATTGGTAATATAGCGCGTGATCTCACGCTCTTCCTCGACGCGTTCGGCCACCGAATCGAGGATTGACCGCGTTGAATGAGAGCTGATCTGCATCCGTGCGCCACGCGCCCGCAGAAGCGACGCCAGAGGGGCCAGCAATTGCGGCGGTCTGGTATCATCACGTTCCACCCCACCGACAAAGGCCTCGATCCAGCGGACCGACCCGATAAGCTGTGTCACCTGATAGAAACAGGCCAGCACACCGATGACAAAGACCAGTAGGATGAAACCATTCAGATAAGGGTTCGCCTGAAACACCGGCAGCACGTAGGGAAGCGCGACAAAGACCCCCAGACCCGAAAGCCCGATTGCGATCAGCATCATTGCGATTTGCCTGATCGGTTGCGAGAAATGCGGTCTCGCGTCCTGGTGTGCCTGCGCCATGCGCCCGGTTCCTGGTTTTGCCTGCTCTTGGGCCAAACCTATCGAAATTACACCGGTGACGCCAAGGGTTTATGCGGTCAGGTTCCGCACCCGTTCTGACAGCCACTCCAGATCCGGGTCGCGCAATCCGATTTCAGACAGATGCTCGGCCGTATTATAAAGGTATTCGGTATTGGGTCCCCTGCCGCCAACCGCCGTCGCAATAATGCCTGCCTGTTCTTCCAGGGGCATGCCGCCACAATATTGAACATGGTGCGGGTCGATCACATAAGTGACCGCATTCACCACCTCACCGCTTTCCAGATGCACGTCCAGCATGCGTTCCAGATAGGCCGAGGAGATCAGCTCACGCTCGCGCAGTTCGTCCAGCGTTCGTTCCTCATGCCCGGCTTCGACAGACAAGGCCAGTCCCTTGCAATGAGTGCCGTCCTGTTCGTCCAGCGCCAGCACAAGGCCCGGATGTTCCTCGGTGCCGCGATGGTGGATCGAGCTCATGCAGAAAGATCGGGCATATCCATGCAGGGTTGCGCGTTCGCTGCGCGCCACCGGAAAGCCGGGGTTCCACAGCAGCGATCCATAACCGAATACCCACATAGTCATTGCACTGGTCCTTGCCCGTTTGCGCCTATAAACATCAATTCCGAGGCAGGAAAAAGGGCCATTCATCATGAGCCGTCTTTTACGAGTTATCGTTTTTATCGCCGTCGCATGGAGCGCCTATTGGTTCGTTGCCGGATATGGCCTGCGCACGGCACTGACAAACTGGTTCGACAGACAGCAGGAAAAGGGATGGCAGGCCGATTTTTCCGAAGTTGCAACAGCGGGTTACCCAACCCACCATGTTACCCGGCTGGACTACCCTGCACTTGCGGATCCGGTAAACGGCACCGCCTGGAGCGCGGACTGGATAGAGTTTGAAAGCCCCTCGATCTGGCCCGGCCGACAGGTTCTGCGATTTGCAGACACGCCGCAGCTGTTGTCCTATTTCGATCAAACCGCCACCGTCGAGGCCAGCGACATGCAGGCTGAGTTGCAGTTGCAGCCGGGTATCGCGTTGGTTCTGGAGAAGATGGCGCTGACGTCGGGCGCGTGGACAATCACGGACCAGGCCGAGCTGTTGGCGGGCGGCAGCAACCTGAACCTGATTATGACGCAGACCGATATGCCGGAAACCTACGTGATCTCGGCGACGATCGATGCGTTTACACCCGGTGATGACCTGCGCCGACTGATGCAATCCGCCACCTCGCTACCGCAGGAGTTCGAGACGCTTGAACTCGACATGACCGTGGAGTTTGACAAGCCGTGGGATCGTTCCGGGCTGGAGGAACGCCGCCCCCAACCCGTGACCATCGATCTGAGGTTGGCCGAGATGAAGTGGGGCGAATTGCGTCTGTTCGCCACCGGTGATCTGGAAGTGGATGCGCAAGGCATCCCGACCGGTGAGATTGCGATCAAGGCGGAAAACTGGCGGGACATGATTTCGATGGCGAACGCCGCCGGCGCATTACCTGATCAGGCAGTCGATCCGGTCACGCGGGCATTATCCCTGCTGGCCGGGCTTGGCGGCAACCCCAATGCGCTGGACCTGCAGTTGAATTTCCGCGACGGGTTCGTGGCGCTGGGGCCCCTGCCCCTTGGCCCTGCCCCTCGCCTGATACTGCGCTGAGCTTAGCGGCAATAAGGTCCGCCACGATGGCGCGCGGTGTCCAGATGGAAGTGATCCCTGTGATAACCATCTGAATTCGGGCCCAGAACCGTTCCAAACGGGCCGCAGGCACCGCGCCACACCTTTTGCAGCAGCTTGCGGGACGGGTTACGTTTCCAGCCTTCCTGAACCGTCAGCACCTCGCCATCCATCATCTTGAAGGCCGAAATGTCGATGGCGCGACCTTTGCCGTGTTCCGATATCCGGGCGCCCTTGCGGTTGTTCCGTGTGCGGCAGGCGTAGTGCGCGGCCACTTTCAGCTCAACCACGGGACCGCGCCGGCGAAAGGTGGGTTTGACGGTGCGCTCGACCCATTTGTTCAGCGCCTCAGCCGTGCCGCAATCCATCATGGACGGGCGGCTGAGCAGGACACCGGACACGGATTTGACCTCGACCGCATCCTTGATGCCGCAGGCCTTGATACGCCCGGGGACGTTACCGACTTTTTCGCCCTGAATTTCAACATTCCCGCAAACCGAAGATTTGCGCAGCCGCCGCTTTTTGAAGAACACTTCCTGTTCCAGAGACTCGGGGCGCAAATACGGATGCAGGGAAACGTCCGGCCCCAGAAACGGCAGGTCAGCCGGGCGGGCAGCGGCCAGAATTGCCTGAGGCGATTGTGGCCGCAGGCTGGGGCGCAACCGCGAAGCCTGTGCAACAACGGCAACGGTGTCCACCGCAACCGCGCTTGCGGCGGCGACCAGCGCCGCGTCCGGCTGCGTTCGCGCAACGGGAAACAATGAGGTCTCGGGAGGTGCGGCAGAACTTGCCGTCATGCAAACCGTTGCCAAACCGATCAGCGCACTTCCCCAGACCTTTTTCATGTCTTGGCTTTCCCCCGGCCAAAATCCGGCGCATCCGTGTCCTGCCCGGCATCGATGATCCCGCGACGGATGGCCCTTGTGCGGCTGAAATACTCGAACAACAGCTCGCCGTCACCCGTTCTTATTGCGCGTTGCAGGGCGAACAGTTCCTCGGTGAAGCGGCCCAGAATTTCCAGCGTCGCGTCCTTGTTGGTCAGAAAAACGTCGCGCCACATGGTGGGATCGGATGCAGCGATGCGGGTGAAATCACGGAAACCCGCGGCGGAATACTTGATCACCTCGCTATCGGTCACCCGGCGCAGATCATCCGCGACGCCAACCATGGTATAGGCGATCAGGTGCGGTGCGTGTGAGGTGACGGCCAGAACAAGATCGTGGCGTTCAACTTCCATTTCCTCGACATTGGCTCCCATGCCCTCCCACAGCGCGCGCAGGTTGGCGACCGCTTGTGGGTCAGAGCCCTCGACCGGCACAAGCAGACACCAGCGATTGTCGAACAATTCGGCAAAACCGGATTCGGGGCCGGAATGTTCGGTGCCCGCCAGCGGGTGCGCGGGAACGAAATGAACCCCGGCAGGAATATGAGGCTGCACCGCATCGACAACGTGACTTTTGACCGAGCCCACGTCCGTAACCGTCGCGCCGGGTTTCAGCGCTGTTGATATGTCGGCTGCAACGGCCCCCATCGCCCCAACCGGCACACAAAGCACCACAAGATCAGCCCCTTCGACCGCTTCGCGGGCAGTGTCGCAAACGCGGTCGCACAATCCGATACGTCGGGCGGTTTCACGTGTGGCCTCGGATCGGGCATAACCCGTAACCTCGCCTGCCAGACCGGCACGTTTGATTGCCCAGAACATCGACGATGCGATCAGACCTAGCCCGATCAGCGCCACACGGTCATAAATCTGGCTCATGCGGCGCCCCCTTTGAACGCGGTAATGGCCGCTACGATCCGGCGGCAGGCTTCTTCGTCGCCAACGGTGATACGCAGCGCGTTCGGCAGGTTGTAGCCCGCAACGCGGCGCACGATCAAACCCTTAAATTGCAGGTAGTTGTCACAAGCCTCGGCCTCGGCCTGATCGGCAAAGCGAGCAAGGATGAAATTCGTGCAGGACGGATCCGAAGGCACGCCAATCGCGGCAAGACTTTCCGAAAGCCATACCCGCAATCTGGCGTTTTCAGAGCGGCAGAATTCAACGTATTCGACATCGCGCACTGCCGCTTCGGCCGCATCCAGCGCGGTGGAGGACAGGTTGAAGGGCTGGCGGACCCGATTCAGTACGTCAATGATTTCCTTTTGCGCATAGCCCCAACCGACCCGCATGCCACCAAGCCCGTAGATCTTGGAAAACGTGCGCGTCATGATGACGTTTTCAAAACCATCAACAACTGATGCACCACCATCAAAGCCATCAACAAATTCGGCATAGGCGCCATCCAGAACCATCAGGCAATGCGATGGCAACGCACCCGCCAGACGCTCCAGTTCCGCTGTGGAAATCATCGTCGAGGTCGGGTTGCCCGGGTTTGTCACAAACACGATTCGAGTTTGACCGGTAACTGCTGCGAGGATTGCATCGACATCGACCTTGCGGTCGCGCTCGGCCACCATGACAGGAGTTGCCCCTGCCATGCGGGCGATGATCGGATACATGGAAAACCCGTGCTCGGTATAGATCACCTCATCCCCTGGCCCTGCATAAGCCTGCGCCACGAATTGCAGAACCTCGTCGCTGCCGACACCGCAGACGATCCGATCGGGGTCCAGCCCGTGGCGCTCGCCGATCGCCGCGCGCAGGCTGTAGTGATCGGTGCCCGGGTAACGATGCAGATTGGCGGCACTTTCGCGCACGGCATCAATCGCGCGGGGGCTGGGGCCAAAGGGGTTTTCGTTCGAACTCAGCTTGATGACATTGGCCACGCCTTCCACATGGGACTTGCCGCCCTGATAAAGGGCGATGTCCATGATGCCGGGCTGTGGGGTAATCTTGTTCATGAAGGGGCTCCTTGGATGAGCCCCTATTAACGATCTGCACGCGTTCAGAAAAGCGGCAATTCCCTCAGGCGGCCTTGAATCGGGCAGTGACGGGGTCAGCGGCATAGAAAGGCGCAAATTCCTCGGTCCGCTGGGACAGGTCATTGACGCTGTCGATGATGAACTGGACGGTTTCCTCGCTCATCAGATAGGAAAAGTTCAGGCGCACCCAGCCCGGTTTCTTCAGTTCCTCCCCTGCGGACAGGGCCGCGTGCAAAGCCTCGGACGTGGGGCGGTCAATGCCAAGAAGGCGGTGCGCATATGGACCTGCACAGGCACATCCGCCCCGTGCCTGAATGCCATAGATGTCGCTTAGCATCCGGGTGAACAGCTGCTGGTGCACCGGTTGTCCTGCCTTGTCCCGCACGAGGAAGGAAAAGATCGGCAATCTGTGTGACGAATTGGTACCCAGCAGAGTCAGGTGCGGGTTGTTCGCCCAGCCTTCCAGCGCCATTCGGTTGTGCTGCGCCTCGCGTTTCGCGATCTCGTCCGCGCCCACAACGTCCTTGACGATGAAAGCCAGAGCGGCACGGATATCGCCGATAACATTTGGGGTTCCAGCCTCTTCCCGCGTCGCCAGATCGTCACTGTAGTCGTGCCGCCAGGGCGAAACAAAGCTGACGGTGCCACCGCCCGGCCAGCTGGGTCGCTGGCGCTTTACCGCATTCTGGTTGACGACAAGAACACCCGACGCCCCCGGACCACCGGGAAATTTGTGCGGGGAAACCACGATGGCATCCTTGCGGGCATCTTCGGGCCCCATATCCATGGGCAGGTACGGGCCACCACCCGCATAATCCCAGACGGCGTGCGCGCCATGTTTTTTCAGCATCCGGGTAACAGGGTCGGGATCGGTAATGATCCCGGTCACGTTGGATGCGGCCGAAAACGATCCGATCAGAAGGTCGGATTCCGCGTTGGTGATCAACGCCGCCTCGAGCGCCTGCAAATCCGGACCGCCCTGCGGTGCTTCGGGAATTTCGATCACCTGTGCCTTGCTTTCCCGCCAGGGCAGGATGTTGGAATGATGTTCATAAGGTCCGATCAAGACAACCGGCCGGTCAGCCCCTTCCATTCCGAGTATACTGACCAGCCGGTTGAGCCCTGCAGTGGCGCCCGACCCGGTGAAGATCACCGCGTCGTCTCCCCTCGCGCCAACAATGCGGGCGATTTCATTGCGTGCTTCGCGCCGCAACCGCGTGATGTAGGAACCGCAATAGGAGGCTTCGGTGTGGCTGTTGGCATAAAACGGCAACACATGCCCGGCTACAAAGTCCTCGACCTGCTGCAACGCGCGGCCCGAAGCAACGTAATCCGCATACACAAGCGGTACGTCCCCGTGCAGACCTGGGATGAGAATGTTCTCACCAATCAATCCATTACGCAGACTGTCATCGTGAGTGGCGGTTTCAATCGCTGCGCGAAACTTGGAAAGGGTCATGTCACGGGCTCCTTACTGTTCTTTAAATATGATTGACGGAACCCGAGGAAACTTCCCCTGAATCGGTTTAGTTTTCCCATTTTTTGTGTCATATGCTTCAATATGAGCAAAAAAATCGATCAAATTGACGCAAGCATCCTGCGTGAGCTGCAAAAGGACGCCACATTATCCCAACGTGATCTGGCGGAACGGGTCGGTCTGTCACAGAACGCATGCTGGCGGCGTCTGAAGGCGCTGAACGAAGACGGCGTGCTGCTGGGGTCATCCGCGCGGATCGCGCGTGAGAAGCTAGGACTGAACCTTGTCGTTTTTGTAATGTTGCGCACACGGCATCATTCAGCGGACTGGCTGCAAGCTTTTCGCCGCCATGTTCTGACAATTCCGGAGGTGGTGGATTTTCACCGCATCGGCGGGGACTATGACTATCAACTCAAAGTGGTCACGCAGGACATGGCAACCTATGACAAAGTCTATCAACGGCTAATCGAAAAGGTCGAGCTGGACAGCGTGACATCATATTTCGCAATGGAAGCCATAGCCGAAGGACGGCCCCTGCCGATCTAAAGCCCTTCGGGAGATATCAGCTCAAGTCAGTATAGCCGCAAAAAAAGAGCCGCGCGAAACGCGCGGCCCTTGGTTCGAAACCGGTTCGGCGAAGATCAGTTCTTCGCGTAGAATTCGACGACCAGGTTCGGCTCCATGACGACAGGGTAAGGCACATCGCCCAGTCCCGGTGCGCGCACGAACGTCGCGGTCATTTTCGAATGATCAGCGTCGATGTAGTCAGGCACATCACGCTCGGCCAGAGCGACAGCTTCCAGAACAACAGCCAGTTGCTTGGATTTGTCGCGAACCTCGATCACGTCGCCTTCCTTGACGCGGTAGGACGGGATGTTCACGCGCTTGCCGTTAACCTTGACGTGGCCGTGGTTCACGAACTGACGCGCGGCAAAAACAGTTGCCACGAACTTGGCGCGGTAGACGACTGCGTCCAGGCGGCGCTCCAGCAGGCTGATCAGGTTTTCACCAGTGTCGCCTTTTACACGCTCGGCTTCGGCGTAGATGCGGCGGAACTGCTTTTCGGTCAGGTCGCCGTAGTAGCCTTTCAGCTTCTGCTTGGCACGCAGCTGCAGACCAAAGTCCGACAGCTTGCCCTTGCGGCGCTGGCCGTGCTGGCCGGGGCCGTATTCGCGACGGTTGACCGGGGATTTCGGACGACCCCAGATGTTTTCGCCCATCCGGCGGTCGATTTTGTACTTGGCAGACGTGCGTTTGGTCACGGCTGATCTCCTTCGTTTTGGTCGAGGTCCGAACGGACCACTATGAAGGGCGTTGTCCTCTTGAGGTCTCCCCCATGACAGGCATCCCCTTGCGGGGGCCACCAACACCAATGAAGCCGCGCTTATATCTGCGGGAATGGCAGAGTCAACAGTGCGAAAGGTGGGAAAGGTGAAAATAGCGTGCGCAAGACGCTGTGCCTCAAAGCCCGGTGGACGAATTAGTCCGTGGTTCCAAACGCTCGTGCATACCCGGGCTCTCTTTCCGGTTCGTGGGTAACGGCCAAACGCCTGTCGGCCAGATAGGTTACGACCCCGCCCCCATTCGCATTCGACACCGAATGCAGCTGAGGTTCCGACACTTCGCTGATCCAAAATTCCTGCTCCCGCGGGGGCGGGCCGGATTCGAAAATCAATGTTGGCAGTGTCTCATTCACCAGCGTCACAAGATACGCCTGATAACGTTGTGCGCCATTGCTCAGAACCAGTGATGGGCTGCCCTTTTGAATGTCCGCAACCGATGCATTACCGGGCATCGTCGAACGCGCTGAAACAATGGAAGTGAACCCGGCTTCTTCGCGCCCAAGCTCCTCCTGCTCAATCAAAACAGTGGCCTGTCCCCGCCATTCCCATGCTGCACCAACAACCAAAGACTCCAGAGGCGCTGCCTCCAATCCGTCGATTTCCGTCTGTGTCCATGAAATGGCAACTCGACCGTTTAACCCGGTTCTCATCCGCCTGCCCGCACTTCACTACTCCGCACCATTTACTTAGCGGACAATAATAACGACGAATCAGGCAGAAAAGAGACCAGATGATGAAATCACGAACATGTTGCTTGTGTATCAAATCAAATTGATACTCAAACAACCATAATGATAACTCGTGTACCTCAACTCAACCTAGATGTCACCTAAGAATATTGGTGCCAGCTGATTTTGACACACCTTAATAGACTGATTAAAGGGCAACTTGTCGCCACGAAAATCCGCACTTTGATCACAACCTCACCAAGTAAAGGGATGAGTGTGGCCTTGCGGACCTTTTGACAAATTCAGCGAAAGCCCACTTTGTGCGCTCATACACCATTCGTGAGGACCGCAGAAAATGGCCGGGGCGAACCCATCGCGCCATATTCCGCAACAAGAATGAATGTCGGTTTTTGATACATCAGTGTGGCAACCGTCTTTCTCGCCGACTTTGGCAGACCCGACGAATTCACACCTGTTAGCGCGGCCGCCTTCCAAGCACGTTGTTCCGCTTTACAAACCAGTTTTTTCACAAAACGTCACAACAATGCCTGATGCAGTCAGTAATGCAGGGTCGTAATATACCCTTTCAAAGAATTAGAGGCCGCCTGAATGATCCGCTTCCATCAATTTGTCTGCATTTCAGCCATTGCGTTGTACGCCCCGGATGTTTCGTTTGCCGAGATATCCGCATCTGATGTCTGGCAAATTCAGCAAGACTACTTTGAAACCATAGGCGGACAACTAACCGGAAGCACGAGCCGGTCAGGTAAGACGGAAACGATCCGGGATGTTTCACTCCATTTCGATTTGCCGCTTGAACTCGGATTTATCAGCTTTGCGACTACAGGAATGACGCTAACAGAAAATGACGATGGTTCTGTCAGCATAGGATACGTGGAGCCGGCTGTTCTGAAGATTTCAGCGGAGCTTTCCGAGCAGGACGAAATCAGCATGTCAGTTGGGTTCGAACTGGAAAACTTCGAATTGCTGGCTACTGGCAAAGCGGGAGATATTAACTTCGACAGTTCTGTTGGCCGAATGAATATGGCGCTGGAGGAATACAGCGCTTCGGCCACTGACTTGGAGGCTGACTCAGTTGCCTTCTCTGGGGTCATCGAAGATTTTTCTGGCCGAACCCAAATAACAATGAGCGAGATGGCCAAGGTGAGTGCCCACTATGAAACAGGGGCACAGAGGTTCGATTTCGAAGTTGTGGGAGCCGAAACAGGAAAAAGCATCGGCTCGGAACGTGCCGAGCGTGTCGTGAGCAAAACTGAAATTGCTCTGCCGAGAAATGGCATGGAAATCATGAATCTGGCTGCTGCCTTGGCCGAAGGGTTGAGCATATCCACTGATACCAGCATGCATGGCTATGAATCGAAGCAGAGCGTGGAGATCGACGGTCAGGAACTTTCCGATCAGTGGTCCTTCAGTGAGGTCCAAACCGCACATATCGCTTTTAACCGAAATGGTGTGGTCCTCGCTGGTGCAGCCCAACAGAACGTCACCAAAATGGACATGCCAGAAGTCTTCCCTGTTCTCTGGGAATTTGCTGCTGATCTGATTGAGGGCGAAATGAACTGGCCGATCTCCGCCAGTGATGACCCGCAAGAGGCACATATGCGTTTGGAAATGCGCGGGCTGACAGCAAGTGATGATCTTTGGGCAATGATCGACCCCGAGGCTGTCATTCCACGCGATCCAGCCACTGTCGCAGTTGATATGTCGGGCAAGGTGCGCAACCTCATCGACTGGATGAATTTTCCGCTGGTAAGCCAGGTATTTGAAGCAGACGAGGTTCCAGTGACCGCTGAATCTGTTGCTCTTGATGAGCTTGAAATCAAACTGGCCGGTGCGTCCCTCAATGGTTCCGGAGCACTGGAGTTTGATAATGACGATCTCCAGACCTATGGCGGATTCCCCAAACCTGTCGGGGCGATTGCTCTGGAAATGAGCGGCGCCAACAGCCTGATTGATCGTCTGTCAGCGTTGGGTGTTATGGACGAAGCTGAGGTGCAGGGTTTTCGGATGATGCTGGCGATCATGGCCAAACCCGACCCGTCCGCAGGCCCGGATGCGTTGGTTTCTCGGATTGAGCTGACCGAGGAAGGGCATGTGCTGGCAAACGGAAACCGGATCAAGTGATTTTTAAGGGAGTGGCGACGATTGCATCCTCGCCATATACCCGCTTTCAATAGTTTTAGGTTCTGTTTCACCGCGTGACTTTTCGCAACTTTGGCCGCGATCCCGTTTGCAGTGCGGTTGTTTGATTGATTTAGTACCTGGTCGGTTCGATTTGACATGCAACAATATTGTTGCATTATAAGGTATGAGCATTCAGTTCGATCCGCAGCTAAGCATTCTGTTCAACGCCCTTGGTGACACAACACGGTTGTTGATTCTTGATGAGTTGAGAAAGCGTGACGAACAGACACTTTTCGAACTTTGCGCACGGCTGCTCGAAGAGCATTCAGTCACAATATCCAGACAAGGCATCACAAGGCATCTGAATACGCTGGAGCAAGCAGGGCTAATCAGCACTGCATGGCGAGGGCGCACAAAAATTCACACGCTGGTGGCTGCGCCAATTGCCAATGCGATCAATCCCTGGGTGGAATTATTTTCTCAAGGAGACAGAGTATGAAAATGTACATGAAGAGCATTGCTGTTGATGATCAGTCTAAGGCTCGTGATTTCTACACGAGTAAACTCGGGTTCGTTGTGAAACACGATATCCCTCTAGGCGAACATCGTTGGCTGACATTGGTGTCAGACGAGGAAACTGACGGAGTAGAATTGGGTTTAGAGCCGAACACGCATCCTGCAACGCGCGCCTATCAGAAAGCGCTTATGGCCGATGGTATTCCCGTTTCCGCATTCAGCGTTGACAATATTGAGGCCGAGGTTGCCAAACTAGAGGAAGCGGGTGTCGAGTTCACACAACCTCCGGTGAAGGCTGGAGGCGCGACGATGGCTGTCTTTGACGACACCTGCGGAAACCTCATCCAGCTAGTCGAGTTACATGTTTGACCCCAGAGCATTCGAATTCCGACATTTCCAAAGTACCGGCAATCGTTGAGTGCATCTCAACGGCAGCTAAATCCACGAAGCAGGCGTCCAGCCTGGTCTGCTGAACAACCGGCCGCGCAGAAGGTCCGGCACTTTCGGTGCAAGAAGACTAGGAAAAACACATGGTCGATATCCGGCCCCCTTCCCTGCGATTTCATTCTCTTTGGCACAGGGCTTGCCTGTCGCCTTTTCTTGAGATTTTCTGATCAGACTGACCAATCAAAAGGCCTGGCCTTCATGAAACTTGAATTTCACCACATCAACTTTGTCTCGGAAGACGTCGATCGGATGCACCGGTTTTACACGCAGGTGCTGGGGCTTGCCGATATGCCGATTGAGAACTTCCCCCGGCCAGATGAGACCGATGATAGTGGCTACAGTGGCAAAATCCGTTTCGCGACTGATGGCGGAATGCAGATGCATCTGGCTGAAAAAAACCTCAACGTTGCGTTTAAACACAATGAGGCCATCAATCCCGTTGAACGTGGCCATATCGCATTCCGTACCGACGACATAGTGGCCTTCAAAAAGCTTCTGGACGACAACGGAATCTCCTATTCGGACTACGGTACCGCCTTCGCAAAAGAGTGGCACCAAGTGTTCTTTCACGACCCAGAGGGGAACATTATCGAGGTCCATCAGGCGATTTGATCTGTATTGGAGGTGCGTATTGAAACAAGCCGTACTGGTAATCGATGTTCAGCCCAACTTTAACCCGCCGCGCTGGTTGGTCGAACGTTGTCAGGTGCTAGCGTCCGGCTTGCCTTCTATTGCCACGGTAGTGCGCCATGATGAGGCAAAAGTACCTTTCTTCCAGCAGCTTGGATGGAAGCCCGACCTGGACAATGCCAGCCTCGTTCAAACAGACCGCACCGTTACAAAACATGGATATGGTCCACCTTCAGAGGTTATAGAGCAGTTCAAAATCTGGAAGATCGAGCGCGTGTTGGTCTGTGGCATTCAGGCAGATGCCTGCGTTCTGGCTGCAGGGTTTGCACTCTTCGATGCGGGGCTTCATCCGACCATCGTGGCCGATGCTGTTGTTGGTTCGTCACTGGACCGCAGCGGCCAGCTGGGGGTCGATTTATGGCGCCACCACTTTGGGAAAGTTATTAAGAATCATTTAGAAATCACTTAGCGGGCAATCAAGTTGACGCAAGGTAAGCCTTTGTAATACCGAAGTAATTCACGCATTTTTGACCTAAAAAACAATTGCCTCTGCCAAGCCTGACAAAAGTCTTGGCCTTCTTGAGGCGTTTAAAATGATTCTAAAGCGCCCAAATAGCCACCAGCCTTTCAACTTTAACCGAGCCTGCGTGGGTGTGAGTTTCACCCCTCAGGCCCCTATTCGAACAGGATGGTCCCCATGAATTTTGTTCTGCGTGGTAGCCTGGTTACTCAAATCATCATCGGCCTCGTGGCTGGTGCTCTTCTCGCCACCCTTTGGCCTGCTGCCGGTTCGGCCGCTGGCCTGCTTGGCGACTTCTTCGTCGACGCATTGAAAGCCGTTGCACCGGTACTGGTTCTGATCCTGGTTTGCGCGGCGATCACAAACCACAAAAAGGACAGCGAGGCGCGCATGGGCCCCGTGATACTTTTGTATTTACTCGGAACCTTCGCAGCTGCGCTGGTTGCCGTTGCAGCCAGCTACATGTTTCCGATCACATTGCATCTGACGGGTACGCCCGAGCTTTTGGATGCCCCGGGCGGTCTGGCCGAAGTGGTCAAGAACATCCTGCTGAAAATCGTGGACAATCCGGTGAATGCGCTGGCAACCGCTAACTATATCGGCATTCTCGCCTGGGCCGTTGGCCTTGGGCTGGTCTTCCGCCACGCCAGTGACTCGACCAAGACCCTGATGTCGGATCTGGATGGCGCAATCACTAAGATTGTTGCAGTAATAATCCGTGTGGCCCCAATCGGTATCTTCGGTATCGTGGCTTCGACAATTGCTGAGACCGGTTTTGGAACACTTGCAAGCTATGGCCAACTGCTCGCGTTGTTGATCGGTTGCATGATTTTCATGGCGCTGGTCGTGAACCCGCTGATCGTGTACTTGCGCATTCGCAAGAACCCCTATCCGTTGGTTTTCACATGCCTGAAAGAATCCGGGATTACCGCTTTTTTCATGCGCAGCTCGGCCGCCAATATTCCGGTGAACATGGAACTTTGCCGCCGTATGAATCTGGATGAAGAGACCTATTCGGTCACTATTCCAATCGGTGCGACGATTAACATGGCCGGTGCTGCCATAACCATCACAGTCATGACGCTGGCAACCGTTAATACATTGGGCATTCAGGTCGATTTCCTCTCGGCCCTGTTCCTGAGCATCATTGCCTCGATTGCCGCTACTGGGGCTTCGGGCGTTGCAGGCGGCTCACTGTTGCTGATCCCGATGGCTGCCAGTTTGTTTGGCATCGACAACGCGACGGCTATGCAAGTGGTTGGTATCGGCTTCATCATCGGCGTTTTGCAAGATTCCGCTGAAACCGGTTTGAACTCATCAACAGATGTCCTGTTCACCGCGGCAGGGTCGTATAAGCAAGGCGATCCTTACCCGCGCAAACTGCCCGTGGCACAGGTCGCCGCTTAGGCAGTGCCTAAAACACTTTGTTCAACCGTCGACGTTAATTGGCGGTTGAACAACCACTTGGTCGCAATGGGATCGCCCGACGTTGTCATTCGAGATCTTGTGCAGTAGCGTCCTGAACTATGGTCATCAGACGATACTTAATTGTGCTACTGGTTAGCGTTCTGGCCTTACTGACCGGGCTTGGCAGCGTTGCTCACGCTCTGTCAAATGGCTGCATCGGCCCTCACTGCATGGACCAAATGCAGTCGGCTGAACACGCAGCCGTGGCAAATTACAGCGCCGACATGTCGACCCCAAGCCACCAACACGAACCGGATGGCTATGGCACTGGAGAGTGTAATCCCATTCTTTGCCAAGCGGTTGTAATGATCTCTCAGAACCACGACGTTTTACGATCCCCGCGTGAGATCAACCCGGAGCTCCAGATTGGAGCCCTTACCAGGCTTACCGAACCAGACAGCCCCTACAGACCCCCTGACCTTTGAAGCTGCGAAAACCCTTGCGCACCTGAGCGACCGGCACGCGCGGCTGTTCGCAATGTGCCGCAACACTACCAGCTTCTACAAAGACAGGATCAACCCATGAAAAAAAGTTACCTACTAATCGGCGCATGCGCCGTCGCTGCCCTTGCCGCCTTCTTAACTCTTCGACCCGGCCCAGTCGAAGAAGCGGCACCGCAAGAGGCAGGTGAAGGCGGCGCCATAGTCGCAATTCAGATGCCGCCCATCGAGGGCAATGCAGCAATCGGCCAGCGCATCTTTGATGTCTCCTGCGCCTCTTGCCATGGCGTTAATGCGGTCGGAGTAGAAGGTGCCGGACCGCCGCTGATCCACAAAATATACGAACCCAGCCACCACGCTGACGAAGCCTTTCAGAGGGCGGTTTCACAAGGTGTAAGAAGCCATCATTGGCAGTTTGGTGACATGCCACCCGTCGAGGGTTTGACGCGAGGGGACGTCTCATCGGTGATCGCGTACATTCGTGAAATCCAGCGTGCCAACGGAATAAACTGAGGATGGCGCAATAAAGAAGATCATAACGCTTTGTTTGGTTTGCGATTTTGCCCCTTAAATGCTTGCGCCAAACAATATTGAGAAGGCAAAGGTCACGACGTGACCTTTGCCAAGTTACTTCACCTGTTGAAGAATTCCGCCACAGCGTTGGTTGACGCCTTCACCGCCTCAGGCTTGTAGTAGAAATCAACATGGCTAAATTCGTCGAAGGCCAGTTCCTCATGCTCGTTTGTCAGCTTCTCGACAAATTGGGTCGAGCAAATCGCTGTAAAGGCCGACTTGCTATAGATGGTCAGTGAGGGCTGCACGATCTTGTCTGCATAGGCTTACCCGATCGAAATCAAAGACTGCATGCCCTGATCGCCAATATGCATGTTGGTATATGTCGGTACGGCATTCGGTCCTTTGACCCCATCGCGCCCATAGTAGTTATAGCTTTCTTCCGCCATCGGATTGACCCCCGAGCCAACAAACTCTTCTTTTGATTGTTCATCGTTCAGGCCGAAGGGGGCGACATAGTCCGGCTCACCTGTTTCGTACATTTTCTGCATCGACGCATTGGAGGCCGCAATCTGTTGATTGACCATGTCGCGGTCTGCCCATTGGAATGCATCCGCCGCCATCATGCCGGACACCATGGCGATCTTCTTGATACGGTGATCGGTCACGGCGGCCGAAGCGATGATCGAACCACCTTGGCACACGCCCAGACCGTGGATTTCTTCGACGAAAGGCAAGGTGCCCAAGAAAGACACTGCGTCCCAAGTGTTTTCGATCAGGCGGAACATATAGCGGGACTGCTTGAATTCGCCCGGAAGCGCCGGAGAAGTACCCATGCCCAGGTAGTCAAACCCCAGATAGATGAAACCCCGTGCGGCCATCTCCGGCCCGTATGTCGCCGGAATTTGGTCTTTGACCTGCGGGAACGGGCTGGCACCCACGATGGCCTTGTAGGTCTTGGACCTATCAAATCCTTCGGGAAGGTAGAGATCACCTGCCAATTCCACCCCAAAGGATTTGAACGTTACAGAGTTTTTGCCAGCAGTCAGATTTTGAGGAGCCATCTTCATAGTCCTTTCGAGTTGGTCGGCATCTCGCCTTACATAAGTAAATTTCTCTGTTTACTTACGACTCCGAAATGGCGCTTGTAAACAATTCTTTTTACTTTTTGGGGAAAATCATGTAACGCATTGAGAAGAAATGAAAATATTCCTCGATGCAGCCATCGAAGAGTTCCGTGAGCAGGGTTTTCTAGGAGCTAAGACGACCACGACCGCAAAAAATGCGAATGTATCGAGTCGCTCTTTCTATAATCATTTGGAGAGCCAAGAGGTGCTGTTTGAGGCGCGCCCTGAGATCATGATCGAACGCAACTGGAGAATGGAGCCGGTGCCCAATGACCCGGATCGCGATTTCGTCGAACAGTTGAAGGTTACCTTATGGCGCTGTGTTCGGGTAATCACTGAAGAGACGGCCATTGGCCTGAACCGCATGGCCATATCAGAGTTGATCCGTGATCTGGATCGCTCCCGACAAATCCACTTGGATTCTGAAACACATGACTATCCGGTCACAAGACAGATCGGAGACGCTATGGAAGCGGGCGTGATCCGCAGAACCGATCCGGCTTTTGCGACAAGTCAGCTCCTCGTTCTCATCAGTGTTTTTCTGGGCGAAAGCCCCACGCCGAAAAGCGCAATGGACGATTGCATCGCGTTATTTCTGACACTCTACAAACCCGACAGATGAGCCAAACGGTGGACCGCGCATCGCTGAAACAACACGCGATCTTGCAGGCTTAAGTGCCGGTTAGTTCATATACTTGTCGAAGAACTCGATCATCGTTTCGGGATGCTCACCGAAGAAGTTGTAGCCGATGAAACGCCGGGTATCGCCTTCTTCAATCCAGTGCAGTTTCTTGTCGTCAACCGGGATCAGATCATAGGTCGTTTGCACGTCGTTGGGGATGGTCCAGACGTCATCCCTATTCTGCACGATATAAGTTGGCATGGTGACGTTCTTGGCGTGAAGATGTGGGGTCATCTCATTAAGCGGCACGCCTCTGATCCTATCAATTTCTTCGCCCAGAACATCGTGGAACGCTCCCAGCCCCATGGCGTCTAATGAAACCTTAGACATGATATTGATTGATGCTGGCTGCGCGCAGATAAACGCTTTCACGTCTTCAAAATAGTCGGGGCGTTCGGTCATGGCGTGCATCGCAGCATTTCCACCGGCACAGGGATTGAACAGACCAATTTTCATGCCTTTCAGTTTGTCCCGAGATTTTACGTAGACGAAGGCCGCCAGAACATCCTTGTACTCATCAGCGAAACCCTGACCCCAAGCATTGTCCGCAACACCGTCGCTTTCGCCGTGATTGCGCAAGTCATAGGCCAGGACGTTGTAACCCGCACCGTGCAAGGCTTTGTGCACCTTTCCAAACTTCACCTCGATATTCTGGAAATCACTCCAGGGCTTCATGTGGCCGGGGAAACCGTAGCGGTTCAAGGTCGCGGGGTGATTGCAAATGATAAGATTGTCAGAACCTTCTGCCGGAATGAACCAAGCCGCAAGTTTGACGCCATCTTCCGCGTGGAATGTGACGTTTTCGAATTCGAGCCCATAGTCCTTTGGAGTTTCCAGGATAGGAGCGCGTCCACCATCGATTGACACTAGGCCGCGCGCCACGGCCTTGAGGGTTGCGCGTTGGTCTTCGGTTGGTTGAACGGTCATGCCATTTCTCCTGATTTCGACGTGTTTCAAAGTGCGGGGCCGACATGCTGGTCCCGTGAAAATGGGGGTTAGGTTCTGCGTTGACAGTTTGGCGCAGGCTAGCTTCGGCTTGGCACCTTGTTCGGGCTGTTCGGCAATCTGGCGCGCCACTCGGCTGGGGTCTGACGTTCCCATTTTTGGAAGGCGCGGTAGAACGATCCCTGGTCTTCGTACCCAAGCAAATATGCGATCTCATTGATATCGAAGTCCGGCTCGGCCAGATACTCTTGCGCCAACTGATGCCGGGTGTCCGACAGCAGTGATTTGAAGCTGTGTCCTTCGCCTTTGAGATGCCGCTGTAAAGATCGTTCACTAACCGCCATTTCACGCGCGATGCTGCGCAATTCCGGGCGCCCTGCAGCCAGCGCACGGCGAAGGTGCCAGCGCACCTGATCGGTTAATGATGTCGTGTTTTCGGCCTTGTTCAAATCAGCCTCAAGCGCGGCATCCAGCATCATCAAAAGCTCGCTGTTATAGCTGGTGAAGGGAATATCCAAATCGGCTTTGTCAAAGACAAGGCGTGCTCGTGGAGCATTCCATGTGATCGGGCAATCGTACCAGTTCTCAAGCCTATCGCTTGGGCTACGTCGCAGCTCGATTACCTTGGGCTTGATCTTCAGCCCAGTGCCAGCACGCACCATGTTCACAAGAAATGTAAAGGTGGCGTCCGTTAGCGCGTCGGGTTCTGTCTGCTTGGCGTATGTCCAGGCGGTAGACACGACACAGCCTTCATCTTCTACGGCCACTTGAAACTCTTCCGGTGCGCAAAGCGCCTTGAACCGCGCAACACGGTGCAGAGCTTCGCCTACGTTCTTGGCGTGAAAGGCGACCAAAAAGGACGGGGGCAACGTCGGCCCATGCATGGCCTGCGTCAAGGCCAGCCCAATATCTTCGCCGCCCAAAGTCTGAAGCGCCTCCCATATTGCAAAGAGCTGTTTGGTGCTCATACGCGCCTCTGACGAAAACGCACTCGGCGGTAGCCTGGCCTCACGCAGCAGAGCTGCGCGATTAATCGACAGGCTTCCGAGAGCCTTCCAGAAAGTGTCTGGCGTCTTTATCCGATCAGGCGTTGGCATTTGTCTGTCCCTTGGCATCTGAATAGAACATAGCCAATTCAGCCAAGATAGCTTATGGCAGCACCCGCCAGATATGTCGCGGAACGCGCCAATTCTCCGAGTGTTATGAGACCACAATTGCTACCATTCGCGGCTACCGCCAATCACCGCGCATTCGAACTCAGAGAACACATCGGGATAAAAGCCCATTACCTGTGCCCGTTGGCCACGACTGATCAGCGCGCCGAACGAGTTTCCAGTTTCAAGTCAGGCTGAAAATTTCCGCCGGAAATCCTTGGGTGTCATCCCCGTGGCCTGATGGAATTTTCGACCAAAAGAGGAATGATCCATGTACCCCGTGTCAAACGCAACTTGCTGGATCTGCTTTGTCGAATGAATCAGCAAGTCTTTGGCTTTCTCGATCCTGACGGCCTGAACATAGGCGATCGGCGTCATCCCGGTCACAGATATAAAGCGGCGGATGAAAGTGCGTTCTGCCAGACCCGCCTGCAGGGCAAGATCATCCACCGACAACCGCAACGCATAGTTGCTTTCGATGGCCAGCTGCGCTTTTCGGATCGCGGCATCCTGATGCGATAGGTCTGGTGTAAAACTGCGATAGCGCCGTTGATCCATCCGTCCAACATCAACGACAAACCGGCGCGAGGTTTCGATCATCGCGTCACGGCCAACAAACCGCTCAATCAACGCCATGGACAAATCCACCCAAGCCATCATGCCCCCCGCAGTCGTCAAGTCCGAGTGTTCGATCAGGATCTGGTCCACGTCTGTAGCGGCTTCGGGGTATTGCTCGGACATGAGTGTTTCCAATCCCCAATGGGTTGTCACTGGCCGTTTGCCTAATACACCCGCCTCTGCCAACCAGACCAATCCCACGCATACCGAACACAAAAGCGCTCCGCATGTGTGTTCTTGTTTCAGGAGTTTTGGAATGTCGGGTTGGGCCGATACGTCAACCTCTTGTCCCGCCGGCGGCAAGATATAGGCGTCATATCCGGGAGCTACTGTGTCGATAATGGTCACGCTCAGGGGACGATGCCCATCAAGAGCTCCGGCAAAACTCAACATCTCTTCAATGCCGTGAACGGCTGAGGTCAAAGCGCCCCGGTATCTGACAACCGCAATACGTGATTGATCGGTCATAATGGCAGTTTGTGCATAGTTTTTGTCTTCTCTGCCAATAGCGGAAAAACTTGAGAGTAGCAAATTGGGATCCAGAAACGTGAAAGGATCAGCAGATGAAAACTCCAGAGCTTACTCGCCGCACATTTTCAACCGCCCTGCTTGGGGCTGCCGCTGCTGCCGGTTTATCCAAGCCTGTTTTTGCGGCAGAAATCGCCACGCTGAACGTCGGTACAAAAACGGTTTCGCTGTTATCGGATGGTTATTTTGAAATCCCGCCCGCCTTCTTTCAGGGTGCAGACGACGCGGCCACGGCAGCCGCAGGGGATCCCATCGAAATTGGAGCAACGGTCTGGTTGGTGCGCGACGGTGCACGCACCGTTCTAGTCGACACGGGATCGGGCGCGGCACTTTCCGAGATGTTTCCAACCGTCGGCAAGCTGGACGCATTGCTTGCTGTGGAAGGGATCGAGAAGGACGCGATCACCGATATCATTCTAACCCACATGCATGCCGATCACATCGGCGGGCTGATGGGGCCGGACGCGGGCGGGTTCCGAAATGCAACCATTCATGTCGCGGAAGCCGAATGGGCGTTTTGGACTAACCCGGACTTGCCAGCCGCTGCTCCTGATGCGGACAAGCCGATGATTGATTTGCTGCAATCCATTGCGGCCCCATTGGCAGGTCGAGTTAAATCCTATGAGGGCAAAGCGGATCTGGGCGGTGGCATCACTTTGGTTCCACTCCATGGTCACACCCCGGGGCACACTGGAGTGCGTATCATGGCCGAGAATGGCACTGAGCTGCTGATTGTTGGTGACGCCATCATCTCAGAAGTACTTCAGTTCGCGAACCCATCGGTTCGCTATGCGCTGGACTCTGATCCAGAAAAGGCCGTTGCAACCCGGACAAAGCTGCTTGGCCAACTGGCCGACAATCAGACGGCCTTCTCGGCCACCCATCTGAGCTACCCCGGAACCGGGCGCGTGACACGCAGTGGTGACGGGTTTACCGTTATCCCTCTGGCATGAAGGTAATGAAACGGGTGAAAGTGCAGCGCCGCTCTTTCACCCATGCGATTTCGTCTATCGCTTCAGGCCCGCACCAAATGCCCACCGTCTAAGTCGAGTACGGTACCGGTCAGATAGCCATTGGTCATTGCCATGATGACGGCCTGTGCGATGTCTTCGGCCTGCCCAACACGACCAACGGGCAGGCTGCCACCGACTTCGGTATACATGGCGTCTCGGGCGTCCTGAGGCATTTTTTCGTAGGCCTCCGTGGCGACCATGCCGGGACTGATGCAGTTAACCCGCGCGCGTCCGGCAAGTTCAAGCGCCAGTCCTTTGGTCAGCGCTTCGACCGCCGCATTTACGGCCCCAAGACCCGTCGCCCCGGCGGATGGGCGACGGCTGAGGGCACCAGAGAAGAAGGTGATCGAGCCGCCTTCGACCAGTGAAGGCAGCATTTCTCGTGCAGTGACATACGGGCCCGTGAACTTGGCTTCAAACATGCCACGCAATTCACTGGTTGGCAGTTCGACGAAGGCACCATGCACTGCACTTGAGGCCGAGATCACCAAGTGATCCACCGTGCCAAGTTCAGCGGCCCAAGCTTTCACACCGGCCTCGTCGGTCGTGTCCACAGGCGCCACTTTGGCGCCTCCCCCGATCTCGGTCGCGGCGGCGTTCAGCTTGTCCACGTTGCGGCTGGCGATGGTGACGTATGCCCCAAGCGCCGCGACCAGTTTTGCGGTAGCTTTGCCCATGCCGCTGCTGCCGCCAACGATGACAACGTGTTTGCCCTTAAGGGCGGTTTCGAAAACTGTATTCATTTAAGTCATTCCTAAGATCAGTCGATGTGATTGGCTCAGTCGATGCTCAGTACAAGCTTGCCGGTGGTCTCGCCTGCTTCCAGGCGTCGATGCGCTTCTTCGGCCTCTGCAACTGGCAGAGTCGTGATATGCGGACGCAGAACGCCTTGTTTCAACATGTCAAACACGGTCGCCATGTCAGAGTTGAAGGCATTGGGGCGATTGGTGAAATAGGTGTAGATATCGCTTACGCGTACCGCGACGGATTTCTGAAAATGCTTCGCCAGATCCTCGGCAAAGCTGCCTGTGGGCGGACCGGCAAGGAACCCGAACAGCACCGCCGTTCCCAGCGGGGCCAGCGCGTCGAGGTCGAATTTCAGGGTGTCCCCAGAGATCGGGTTCAGCGTCAGGTCAACGCCGCGCCCACCGGTGAGTTCCATAACCCGTGCGGCAACTTCCTCTTTGCGGTAATCGATCACGTAGTCCGCACCTTGCTCTTGCGCATAGTTGGTCTTGTCTGTGCTGACCGAGGCGATCACTGTCAGGCCCAGATGTTTCGCGATCTGCAGAACCATGGTGCCAACGCCGCCAGCGGCGGCATGAACCAGCACCGTTTTTCCAGCCGTCGCTCCACCCAGATTGACCAGCATGTGATAGGCGGTCATCGCGTTCACCGGGATCGATGCAGCGGTTTCGAAGCTGATTTCATCGGCCAGCCGGACCACGTAAGGAGCCCCGATCACAGAATGCGTGCCATACCCGCCTGCGCCAACAGGACCCATCCAAGTCACGCGGTCACCCATGGTGATTCCGGCAACACCATCGCCTATGGCTTCGACAATCCCGGCGCCTTCAACACCCGGAACAAGAGGCAGGTCGGGCATCATTCCTTCGGGCATTTCGCCCCGACGGATGATCGTATCGATATAGTTCACGGCCCCGGCGCGGTTGCGGATCACGACTTCACCCTCGCCCGGCGCAGGTACCGCGAGATCAGTTTTGCGCAAGACCTCTGGCCCGCCGGTCTGAGTGATTTCGATTGCATATGACATGGTGTTCTCCTTCTGTTGAGGAGAAGATAGAGAAAGCGGCGCACAGGGATAATAATTGAAAATAGAACTAATAATCCCATAAATAGGATAATGATCTACAATGACCTAGCCCTGTTCACCGCCGTCGCTAATCACCTCAGCTTCTCCGCCGCTGCCGAGCAACTGGCCATCCCGCTTAGCCGGGTCAGCCGCCACATTGCGGAGCTTGAGGATCATCTTGGTGCAAAACTGTTTGAACGCACGACCCGACAGGTGCGCCTGACCGAAGAGGGTCGCCGGCTTCTGGACCGGTGTCAGAATCCGATCGAGGCGCTTCAAGAGGTGGCGGGTTTTGCCGATGACACACGGCGGCATATGATCCGTATCACCGCCCCACCCCTTGCAGCCCGCAAGACCGTCGGCCCACGCTTGCTGGATTTTGCTGAGCAACACCCAGATGTGGAATTTGAACTGACAACAACAAACCTGTTTCTCGACTTCTTTCGCGACAACATCGACCTTGCTTTCAGGGTTGGACCGCTCTCAGATTCCAACCTCATCGCCAAGAAACTTTGGTCGATTGATTATAGTTTCTGCGCCGGGGCGAAGTTCGTCGAAGATCGTGATTTGCGTGGGCCATTGTCGCGTGAAGAGTTACTGACCCTTCCTGCATTGGCGGCAGGACAGTCATGGGTGCTTGAAACCGGTGAGACACTGCAACCGGGACAGATTGTGCATAGCTTCGGTGATCTGGATGTTATCGAGCAGGCGGTTCGTCGCAATCTGGGTATCGCGATGCTGCCGCTAGATATGGTCGGGGGTGATATTCAGCCCTTGCACGTCGAGAATACCATCCCCCTGACCAGAGACATGTTTGCGGTTTATCCCAGCCGTCGCCTGTTGCCGGTACGAGTCAGAAGGTTGATCGACCACATGGCGACCGGCTGAGGCTACCAGTCGATGGGCTTCCCGTCGCGAAAGAAACCTCCAGTGGGGCCTGCATCGGGCAGGGTTGCGGCCCAGACGACCCCTTCGGCACCTTCGGACACCGGGCGACCACCGCCACCCATGTCTGTCGCCACCCAACCGGGGCAAACGGCGTTGACGAGGATACGCTGCGGATTCAACTCCGCTGCGGTCTTCAATGTCAGCGCATTCAACCCCGCTTTCGAGATACCGTAACCCGGTGTCCCTGAGGACATTCCATGAATAGCCCCGGCCCCGGAAGACACGTTTACGATCCGGGCGCTGTCTCCCCTTTTCAAGAGCGGCACCGCAGCAATGGTTGTGGCCCAAGGACCAAAGAGGTTAGTCTCAAACGCGCGCTGGACGCGGGCAAGATCGGCGGTGTGCGCCCGCTGATCGGTGTCATAATCCACGCCCGCATTGTTCACGAGGATGTCGAGGCGACCATGTTCCACTTCGATCTTGGTGAATGCAGTCGCAATCGAAGTGGGATCGGACACGTCCAGCTGAATGGCTTCAGAGCCCAGTCCGATCTGATGTGCAACGGCTTCTCCCTTTGCCAGATCGCGTGAGCCGATCAGAACTTTCACTCCGTGATCATGGGCCAGCTGCCGGGCAACCTCTTTCCCAATCCCGCGATTGGCGCCGGTTACAAGAGCAATACGTGGCTTGGTCATTGTGAACCCTTTCACTTTTCGGCAGCGGCGCGTTCTCCAGCCTGCCCCACAATAGCGCGGTCACCGGTCTCCCACAGAGGGGTCATGGTCATGGATGTAACAAGCCAGCGGTCATCCGATTTCACCAGATCATAGCTATAGCGTCCGCCCAGCACCCAGAACCCGTCTTCAATCCGGTGGGTGGCGGTGAAGTCTGCCTCCGCCTTGGCGCTGGTATCGGTCAGTTCGGCGATCGTGTGATTGGTCACCATGTGGTGCGTGATTTCGAAGCCGGGCAGGAAGGCGGCCCAACCGGCGATCAGTTCATCGGCAGGCTGAGTAACGGGATCGCCACCCCACAGTCCGGTGTAATCCGTGGTGACGATGTCGGCAAAGGCACCGCGCACGCGGGTCCAATCGTGACGGTCGGCCCCGGCGGCGATGTCGGTGATTGCCTTGCTGATGCCTTGGGCGGTGTCGGCGGGGATCATGTCGGCCATGGCGGCTCCTCCAATCAGGGTTGCGGCCGCGAGAGTTGCGATAAATCCACGGGTCATTTCAGTGTCCTTTCATCGGTTGGCAGAGTTGCTTCACTCATTGGCCAAGCGCTCGGGCACAGGTGCCAGTTGGTATTGCGACCAGAAAAAGGTGTTGGCAGCGTCCTGATCAGCACTGAGATTGGTTGCCTCGACGATCTTGCCATTCTCGATCCGGTAGACCAGCGCCCAGATCGTATCGACATTCGGTTTGCCTTCGGCATTGGACCAGCCCCGGTGGATATCAACCACATGGGTTTCATCGGCACCGAAAAAGATCGGATCGGCCTGAAATCCGGCCACGCCAAGCTGGGCAAAAAAGGCCAGGACCTCGTCTCGGCCATTCTTGGCACCGCTCAGAGGGTGGCGGCCCGGAATGTGCCATTTCACATTTTCGTCCATGACAGCAGCGATCCCGTCGAGGTCATTGTCGCCGTAAGCGGCAAAGAAATCCTGGACGACTTTCATGTTGTCTTGGGGTGTTTCGGCCATCGCGGTGCCTCCGACCAGGGATGCGGTTGCAAGGGTTGCGAGAATTTTGCGAGTCATTGGCTTTCCTTCGGAATGAGGAAGTGCCGGGCAGCGTGGCCCGGCACCTACCGGTTCTGTTCAGCCTTCAAGGCCAATGCGGAAATGGTCGGCCACGGTGTCGGCGGCGCGGGTCACATCCTCGGGATTGTCGTAGAAGTCGAACTGGGTCACGTCTTCCAACCACCGAGCGGTGGCCTCGCCAGCAAAGCCTGCCAGGAAGGTTTGCACACCTTGCGGGATGGCGGCGCTTTCCGAGTGCACGATAGCCAGCGGCTTGTCCAAACGTTGCGGGTTGTCGGCAGGATGATAGGTCAGCCAGCCTTCCCAGCCCGCGTTGTTCCACTTGTCGTCATATTCCGGGATCGCGCCACGGTCGGCTTCGTAGTAGTAGCCACCGATCGGCATCAGAACGCCCTCAGCGCCTTCGGGCCCCGCAGCGGGGATGATTTCGCCACCCTTGGCTTCGGCGGCATGCGAAACTTCGATTAGGCCCGCAACGCCTTCTTCACCGCCATAAACGGCCTCAACAATCTCTTTGTTGTGCAACCAAGGGGCTACCAGACCAAGGCGATCCACCAGCGGGTTGCCTGCCACAGCGTCGACCATATAGCCAGCAGAGGCACAGATCCCCAAGCCGTTGACGTGGCCGGCGTCGACCTCGGGCAGGGTTGCGACAAACTCAAATGCAGCCTTGATATCCGAAGTTTTGGCCTCGGGGCTTTCTACGAAACGCACGTTGTTTGGAAGGTCACCGGATTTGCCCCAGCCGCGAAAATCGAAGGTGAAGGCGGCAAAACCACGTTCGGCCATCTCACGGGCATAGTTGGCAGGCATCTGTTCCTGAACCGAGGTCCAGGCGCCGGTCACAACGACAGTTGGCAGCGGCGCGTCACCACGTTCTTCCGGCAAATAGAGCGTACCCGAAAGAATGGCACCTTCGTTTTCGAAGGTTACGGTCCGGGTTTCGACCTGAGCGATGGCAGCAGTGGAGGCCATAAGCCCGGCGGCAGCGGTCAGAGCAAGAGTTTTCACGACTGTATCTCCGTTGATTTGTTTGGGCTCAGGCCCGATGACCAAAGAGATACGGCGCACTCGCCTAGATTAATTGCACTTGACTGCCGGGTTTTTGAATGATCCTGCTTTAGACAGGTTTTGCCGCCCGATACACCCGAGGGGTCTGCCCCACGACCTGCTTGAAGCTGCGTGTGAAATGCGCTTGATCCGCAAAGCCACAGGCCAGGGCGATATCACCGAGCGGACGCTCTGCATCGTCCATCATCTTGATGGCCTGCTCGATCCGATAAGCCATGACATATTGCATGGGTGTAGATCCAAGCGTTTCCTTGAACACACGGGCAAAATGAGACTGGCTCATCCCTACTTCTGCGGCCAGTTGATCCACCGTGATCGTCTGATCCAAACGGTTCTGCACATAGGAGAGAACGCGCTGGTAATGCCCTGATGTGAATCGCGCCGAAAGTTCGATCTCGTCAGCGCGGCGTTTCCCGTATTTCTGCAAAAGCTTGACCAGAAACACACGGCTCATCGCTTCGAACATCACAGCCGAGGACATATCGTCTGCCTCAAGCGCGTCACGCAGGATAACCCCGGCAGCACAGAGGTCGGGGTCGGAAAACTGCGGAAGGTTCCGAAACTGCTGGGGATCCAGCAACATGCCAAGCTCGGATTGCGCAAACTGCTCCACCTTGGCGGGGTCCAGTGTGATCACGATCACGTCCGACTTTTCATGCCACCGCCAGCCGGATCGCATCCCAGCCGGCGTGACAACAATCTCGTCCATCTGGAACGTGAAATCGCGCAGTTCACCGTCCCGCCAATTTTGCACGCGATGCGCCTTGGGATTAAGGTTTAGAAGCACGTGATGCTCTTCAAACACCTCTTCCGGCATCTGATCCGGTTCGGCCTGAAAATATCGCACTGACATAAGCCCCGCTGCTGACGGACGCGCCATCGCATCGCTGCTGAGCAGCGGTTCCGAAGGATAAATGTCGGTGTATCTTAACGGCAATCCATGAATCCTGAAGTGAAGCTGATCAATTCTCGATGGCTCCAGTCAAAGTGACAAAGCCGCTGAATTTCATCAAGTGATGTCCAAAGACTTCAAGACCAACTGAGAAATTGTTGGTTTTCGAGGATAGAAACCAGCGGTAAAATAATGATCTGGTAGCAGCTATTTTTGGGTTCTCAGCCGCCGTTGCCGGCTGATCATTATGTGGTAGCGCATTCAACTTCGTGACAAATTTCCGCGGCGCTCAATCAATGGTTCTCCGTGGTAAATGCTGTTGCTGCCTCACCAACAGAATTCATCGAAGTTCCTGAATTCCCATCTTGCCAACCGCACCACACTGGAACAGCAAAGAACAAGATTGACGAAATCGCAACGATCGTTGGCAATCTGATTTCGAACCATTTGAACTCGAGCTCACGTTTGTCCCGAACTTTTACAAGTTCCGAACTCATTGAATTCACTAAGCGTTCCAGATCTTTTTCTTCGAATGCAAGTGGAAAGCTTTCGCAATAAGCGACATGTTCTTGGAAACGATTTTGAGCCAACAATAGGTCTTTCACTGATTTTTCAACAACTTCAGAAAGATCGTGGAGACGCTCTTTCGATGTATCCAACTCGTCAAGAGTTCCCTCCGCAATCAGCGTTCGAAACTGCTCAAGGTGGTCTACGAAGTTCGGATCGACTTGAGGACTATAGGCTCCAATCACGATCTTTCCTTGTTCGTTTCGTGTAGTGTTTTCTGGCTTGTATGATTCCTTTGAAATTTCTTGCTCAAGTTCCGGGTTGGGTTGTTTCAACTCTTCCAGTATGCGCCTCAGCTTATTGTCTAGCCTACTTTGCGCGTCTTGGACCTGTTTGAGTTTCTGATGAATTATGGACTGCAAATTAGCCGAAGGCTCTAACTTGCCTGCTAAGGATGACAATTTTGTTTCCATCTCCTTGATTTGTCCCAAAGTATCTGAACCGAACTGCTTGCTGGGATAATCAATGGTCGAGCTTTTCTCGACCATCTCTCGTATTTCTGCTGCAGCTTGGACGAAACCATCCTTCTGGGTCATCTCTTCCAAGCCCCAAGCTTGATGGAGCTTTGCCAATGCAATGGGTCTTGCAACATACAGCCGAACAAGCAGATATAATAGTATAGCTGCGGAAGCCGTGACTATAGCTACACTGGAAATCACAACTTTGTCTGGTGCATCTATGAAGCCGCCTAGCAACTCTTTTGGTTGAAGTGAGAAGCTGAACTTCCAAACTACAAAAATAAGGGCTGAATAAACAAATATTGATCGCCTAATTGATGTTAAATTTGTGTCGTCCAATGCTGACGCAAAAAACACTATCTTGCCCTCAGATTGTTAATTTCTTTCCCGCATTTCAACAGATTAACGTTGGTAGTTGCAACTGTCTGAACAAAACTGACATGCATAACCTTGGGCTCAGTTCGGTTCTCAAATGCGATGGTTATCAGCGGCTTGTGACTCCACAACCCTCTGCTCAAGACGGTGCTTTTACTTTAACTAGTTTAGCTGCACACGCATCGACTGGCTGCTTGATGGCCAAACTAAAACGGCTCTGATCTCCCTGGCTCATCTGTCGCATTCAGGCAGTGATTTCCTTAGTACTTTGGTTTCTTTTGAGCCCGCGAATTGGTGTTTGCTTTTTCAGAACTCAATTGACAATTTTGGACGCTATTTTACAAAATCGGTCATGATGCAGCCAACAGAACGCAAGCTGGAAATCGTTGTTTTGGTGAGTCCACATTTTAATGTTTCGGCTACGACTTCTTTCGTGGATCCATTCAGAATTGCAAATTATCTGACAGGTTCGGCTCGATTTTCCTGGACCTATGCCTCGGACCACGGTGGTCCAGTTGAGTCTAGCAGTGGCCTGGTTGTTGACACTGCCCCATTGGCGGACTTGACAGGGCACATGCCTTGGCTGGTTCTTGTGAGTACAAGTTGGACACCTGAACGGCACGGGACAACTCAGTTCAAGGTAGCACTTCAGAAATGGGAGTCGGGTGGAGCAATCGTTGTTGGTTTGGACACTGGTGCGATTGTTCTTGCAGCTGCTGGACTACTGAAGGGCAAGACCGCAACCGTTCATTATGAGCATATCGATGCATTTACAGAAATGGCACAGGACACCACCGTTTCAGAGGACATGATTGTTGCGGATGGTAGGATTTTCACGTGCTGTGGGGGATCAGCAGCAACCGATCTGGGTTTGGGATTTGTGCACTCTATTGCTGGTGAAAGTATCGCAAATGCATCTGCACGATATCTGTTTCATCACAATGTGCGCGGTGAAGGCCAGTCTCAGAACCCGAAGGACGTGGAACCGCTTGGGTATGTCACCTCTGGGATAGTCCGGGACGCAATCGATCTAATGGAGGCGCATTTGGAAACGACCCTGTCGATCCCGGAAATATCAGCGCGGTTGAAGATTTCGCAACGACAACTGAGCCGCTTGTTTCAGCAATATGTACACAAGTCGCCAATCGAGTATTACCGTGACATACGCCTTGATCGAGCGCGCGGATTGGTGACGCAGACCGAGTTGAAGTTCAGCGAGATTGCGGAAGCATCAGGTTTTAACGGGCAGGTTCATTTCAGCCGGGCATATCGAAAACGCTTTGGCCTGACACCAAGTGCGGACCGCATTGAAGGCCGTACGCCGTTCGAATTTCGCGCTTGGCCGATGTTCAAGCCTGATATCAAGTCCGAAGGTGTCGCGTAGCCTTTTGCATCGCTGTCAGCATCTTGTCGCGTTTCGCTGATAGCTCTTCTGTACTTTGCCCTTGTGATTGATCCTTGATGCCATCGACCAGTTTTTTGATTACATCCTCATCAAGACGTGGATTGCCCAGATCGTCCCACCAGCCATTAAATGTGTCTTTGAAATGGTCACAGAAGGCCTGCAGACCACCGTCGCCTGCACCCAGATGAAAAAGGGTCGTCGGACCCATCGCGGCCCAGCGCAATCCCGGGCCAGCCCACATTGCTTTGTCGATATCTTCAACGCTGGCAACACCTTCGACCGCCATATGGACGGCCTCGCGCCACACCGCGGCTTGCAACCGGTTCGCGACATGCCCGGGCATGCCCTTCTTGATCCGGATCGTGACTTTACCAATGTTTTTGTAGAACGCCTCCGTGCGGTCCAAGACATCTGAACCGGTGAAGTCATTCGCTGTCAGCTCGACCAGAGGGATGAGATGTGGCGGGTTAAACGGATGACCTAAGATCAGTTTGCTCGGATCGCGCCATCCCTGTTGCAAAGCTTCGAGCGTCAGGCCGGAAGTTGAGCTTGAAACTATTGCATCAACGTCCAAGTCTGACTCAATTTCAGCATAGATCGAGTGCTTAATCGGCAACCTCTCTGGTACATTCTCCTGAATGAACTGGGCGTCTCGCACGGCCTCAGCAGCGGTCGACACAAAAGTGATCGCATCGGCAGTAGCGTTATCTGTTTGGCCCAGTTCCTCTAACGCAGGCCACGCTTTTTCGATGTACCTACGGACCGATACCTCTGCGTTCGGATCGGGATCATAGACGGTCACACTACGGCCCGAGGCGAGAAACAGCGCGGCCCAACTTGCCCCGATGACACCTGCTCCAAGGATGGTGGTTCTTTCAATTTCTGACATTAAAATAGTCCTGGGTTAAGGGGGGAAGCAGCCGTCATGCCTCCGTCCACAGTAAACAACTGTCCGGTCGCAAAAGACGAGTCGTCCGAGGCCAACCAAAGGGCCATCGCAGCAATGTCGGCGGGCTTGCCAAAGCGTTTGACCGCGTGGCGAGCCAGCGCATCTGATTTGGCCTTTTCCGGGTCTTGGGCGAGATCGAACCCTGCGTCCAACATGCCCGTTTCAATCCATCCCGGGCAGATCGCATTGCAACGCACCGCCGGTCCATGGTCCACCGCGATGGAACGCGTGAGCCCATGTACAAACGCTTTTGACGCATTGTAGAGCGCCATAGATGGATCTGCGACATTACCCGAGATCGAACCGATATTGATGATCGAGCCACCTTGTGACATTTCCGGAATGAAGGCGCGGCAACAGTTAAAAACGCCTCGTGCGTTTACTCCCATCACCAAATCCCAATCCGCATCCGAGCTTTCGGTAACTGTTTTTTCAACCTGAACACCGGCGTTATTTACAAGGATATCTGTCCCTCCGACTGTCTTGACGATTTGTGCAACCGCTTCGGGATCGCGAACATCCAACGTGTACCAATTCACGTTTTCCGGCAGATCATCTGGTTGAGGACCACGCCCACAGGTAGTGACAGCGGCCCCTTCGGTTACGAACGCCTCAACGATACCGCGCCCAATGCCCTGCTTGCCGCCTGTCACAAAGGCGCGTTTGCCAGCCAACCGCATCAGTGTGCCACCATGACGTGACGGATCGCAGTGTAGGCGTCCAGCGCATAGACCGACATATCGCTGCCTGTGCCCGAACCCTTCATAGCGGCCCATGGCATCTCAGGGGTCGCGACCCCATGCGTGTTTACCCACGTGAACCCATAGCGCAGCTTGGACGTCATTTTCATCGCGCGCCCGACATCACGTGTCCAGACCGACGAGGCCAACCCGTAGGGACCATTGTTTGCGATCTTCAGCGCTTCTTCGGCGTCAGAAAACCGGGATACGGTTACGACAGGGCCAAAGACCTCATTACAAGCAAGCTCGGCATTGTTGTCGACATTGGCGACAACAGTCGGCTGGTAGAAAAACCCGCTTTTTTCGCCGAACGCTCCTCCGGCAACAATTTCGGAACTGCTGCGCGCACGATCCACAAAACCCGCAACACGATCCCGCTGAGCCGCAGAGACAAGCGGGCCCATTTCTGTTCCTTCGGCTTTCGGTTCACCAACTTGAATCTGACCGACCTGATCAGCAATGGCGGCAACAAGCTTGTCGTAAACCTTGTCTGCAACCATTACGCGGCAAGGCTGTGCGCAGTCCTGACCAGCATTGAAGTAACTGCCAAAACGGACCGTCTCGGCCACAGCATCCAGATCAGCATCATCAAAGACAATGACCGGCGCCTTGCCGCCCAACTCCAGATGAACGTGTTTGATTTTCTGGGAAGCAGCCCGCATTGCAGCCATGCCTGTCGCCGGAGACCCCGTGACACTGATCCCTTCCATCTGTGGGCTGTTCATCAAGGTGTTGCCCACACTGGGACCCCGGCCATGGATCACGTTCAGCACGCCTTTTGGCAGGACGTCTTGCATCAATTCAGCCAGTCGCAGAGTGGATAGCGGCGTGATCTCGGACGGTTTCAACACGACAGAACATCCTGCCGCGATAGGTGCGGCAATCTTCCAGGATGCCATCATCAGAGGGTAGTTCCACGGGGCGATGGCCGCGACTGGACCTATTGGATCACGCCGGATCATCGAAGTATGACCCGCGACATATTCACCTGAAGCGGACCCCATCATGGTGCGCGCAGCACCAGCGAAGAAGCGAAAGACATCAATTGTTAGCGGCATTTCATCATCATGAGCCGATGGCCAGGGTTTTCCCACATCAAGGCATTCAAGTTCTGCTAACTCCTGGCTGTTTGCCTCAATTACATCGGCTATCTGAAGCAAGATCGCAGAGCGTTCAGCAGGGGTCGTAACCGAAAAGGTTTCATAAGCCTCTGCTGAGCTTCGCACTGCCGCCTCGATCTGTGCTTCGCTGGCTTCTTTTGCCGTACCAATAACCTCTCCTGTTGCGGGGTTCAGGATATCCAAGGCTTCTCCGGTACCTTCCACCATTTCGCCGTTGATCAGCATTTTCGTCTGCATGTGCCTCTCCTTAGAACCCAACTTGATCGCCGCCTTTTAGTGCAAGCCGCATGCGCGCTTCAGCTGGCGTCGCGACCGTAAGGCCAAGGTTTTCAACGATTGACCGGATGCGCGTGACTTGTTCGGCATTGGATTTTGCCAACTCTCCTTTGCCTATGAACAGGCTGTCTTCGAGGCCCACCCGCAGGTTGCCTCCCCGCATGGCGCTTTGGGTCGCAAATGGCATTTGGTGACGACCAGCGGCAAGGACAGACCATTCGTAATTCTCTGCCCCGAACAGCTTGTCGGCCGTGTTGTGCATGTGGGTCAGATGATCAGCATCTGCGCCAACGCCGCCCAAGATGCCAAATACCATCTGAATGAAAAATGGCGGTTTGATCAGGCCTTGATCGACAAACCATTTGACGTTGTAGAGATGGCCAAGATCATAGCATTCGAACTCGAACTTGGTGCCATGATCGCCAGCAAGTTTTTCGATGGCGTAACGAATGGTTTTGAAGGTGTTGGGAAAGATGAAATCTTCTGTCATCTCCAAAAATGGCTTTTCCCAATCGTGCTGAAACTCACTGTATTTTTGCAGCATCGGAAAGATGCCAAAGTTCATGGACCCCATATTAAGCGATGCCATTTCCGGGCTGGTCGAGGTCGCCGCCAGCAGCCTCTCATCCATTGACATCCCCAAACCGCCGCCCGTCGAGACATTCATCACCACATCAGTAGACTGCTTGATTACAGGTAGAAACTGCTTGAACAGCTCAGGTCGGGGATCGGGTTTTCCGGTTTCGGGATGTCGTGCGTGCAAGTGAATGATCGATGCGCCTGCTTGCGCTGCTTCAATACTGGCCGTCGCGATCTCGGCGGGCGTTATCGGCAGGTGCGGTGACATCGACGGTGTATGGATGCCCCCCGTTGGCGCGCAGGTGATGATGACGGGCTTGGGCATCAGAGCTTCATCTGCTGCACTTGCGCAGACAGCCCCCCGTCCAGAACCCACAACTGACCGGAGGCATACCGCGCTTCGTCCGAGGCAAGCCAGTTGACCAGATTTGCAATATCCTCGGGCGTCCCGTAGGTGCGCATCGGATGAACATCGCGCACGGCCTTTTGCAGCGTTTCAATGTTGCCACCGCCACCGCCGGATCCATCGCCGTTGAAAAAGCTCTGCAACATCGGAGTGTCGATATAGCCCGGGCAAATGGCATTCACTCGGATGCCCTCAGGGCCGTGATCGCAAGCCATTGCACGCGTCAAAGCGTGAACTGCGCCCTTGGTTGCGCAATAAGCCGCAAGCCCTGGATCAGCAATGAATCCGTCGTAGGATCCGAAGTTGATTAGGCTTGCGCTGTTCCCCGTTTTCGCGGCTTCGCGCATCAGCGGAATGGCATATTTCGAGGTCAGAAAAGTACCCGTGGAATTGACCGCAAAGCTTTGGTTCCATTCTTCCAGAGTGGTTTCTTCTACCGTCTTTTCGATCTCGATCCCGGCAGCGTTCACAAGGATGTCCAGTTTGCCGTGTGCCGCGCGCACATGATCCATTGCGGCAATCGCGTCTGCCTCTTGCGTCACATCCAGCTTAACAAAATGACTGCCATCGTCATCGTGCTGATCTAACGACCCTTCCGGGGTGAGGTCAGCGGCAAATACAATTGCACCTTCTTTTTGGAAACGAGTGACAATCGCGCGACCGATACCTCCGCGCGCCCCGGTCACTAGGGCAATTTTTCCGTTCAGCATCATCGACTTCAGTCCTTCAAAGGCGGATAGCGATAGCGGCTTGCGGCCACAGTCCAATCCATATTGTTGCGTACATACTGCCGGCTTGCGTCAGACGGAGGGTTATAATCCCATGGCTCACTGGCACCTGCTTCCATCGCGGCATGTAACGCGCGGCGGGATTTTTGCGTCGCGATAATCTTTTTTCGCAAATCATTGCCGTCCCAACGCTCGGCGACTTCAACTGAAAAACGAGCTGCAGCGTCAGCGTAGCCAGGGTCCGCAGCGAGGTTCTTCGTTTCCATCGGATCAGCGCTCAGGTCATAGAGCTGCGGCGGGTCGCTATCACAATGAATATACTTCAAGGGTCCGCGCCGGATCATGATCACCGGATAGCCCGTCATTTCGGCACAATATTCACTGATGGCCTCATCAATTGGATCGCCCTCGCCCCGGGCCAAAGGCATCAGGCTGCGACCATCGATCGGTTCTCCAAGCATCGTCTCATCACCGCCCCCAATGTCGATGAATGTTGGCAGCAGATCGACAAGCGACACCGCATTTTGCGCGGTACCAACTGCAATGCCCGGCCCGGCCATGACCAGCGGAACTCGCGCGGAGTGTTCGAAGAAGTTCATTTTGTACCACAGCCCACGTTCGCCCAGCATGTCGCCATGGTCGGCAGTGACAATCACTATGGTATTGTCCAACTCGCCCGTCTCTTCGAGGGTTTGAACAAGCTCTCCGATTTTGCTGTCGAAGTAACTGACGTTCGCCAGATAAGCATGACGCGCGCGCCGTATTTCCGCCTCGGTGAGCGGCACGTAGGATGCTTCGATCCCATCCAACAAACGACGAGAAAACGGGTCCTGATCTTCTATCGCGGGCACAAACGCCGGCATGTCAATGTCATCGTCCGCGTAGAGGTTCCACCATTCTGGTCGCGCTACATATGGATCGTGCGGGTGAATGAAGCTTGCCACCATCGCAAAAGGCGCGCCTTTGCCAAGCGCTTTGTCGCGGGCCGCATCGAACAGCCAGCGTTTAGCGGCAAATCCAACCTCGTCATCGTAGTCGATCTGGAATGTAGCATGGGCCACACCACTTTCCTTGACCGTCTGCATGTTGTGATACCATTTGTCGATCCGCTCGTCGGGGGCCTCCCAATCCGGGGTCCACGCGAAATCTGCGGGATAGATATCTGTCGTTACCCTGTCTTCGAAGCCATGCATTTGATCCGGGCCGACAAAATGCATCTTGCCTGAAAGGCAGGTCCGGTAGCCTAGCGATTTGAGGTAATGCGCAAATGTTGGCACCGAAGCCCTGAACTCTGACGCATTGTCATAAGCTGCGATGCGGCTGATGTGCTGACCTGACATAAAGGCAAACCGTGAAGGCGCACAGAGAGGAGAATTGCAGTAAGCCGCATCAAAGCGCATGCCGCGCGCAGCCAGCATATCAAGGTGCGGCGTTTTTGCGACCTTGTATCCGTAAGCCCCTGTGAAATGCGGGGCCAGTTGGTCCGCCATGATCACAAGGATATTTGGCCGCGTCACGCGGCACCTTTTGCATAAGCATCCAGGACCAAACCATGGAAGTGATGTACGGCGTGCTCGGACTTGCCGGAGCCATCCGGGTCATTGACGATCCTACCCTGAGTGAACGCAGGCGTGTTCATTCCGCGCTGCACACTTTCGACGAGGCTGATATCTTCAACCTGAAGTACTTCGTCCAGATAGCGAATTGCATCCAGTTCCATCGCGTCGGGTTCCGGCGTCTCAAGGAAGAAGTCATAAGTTTCTAGCGTTCGATCTGGTCCGACAGGGATGATGTTCAACACGATCATGCTGGAGCGTCCGGGATATCGCATCAGGCAAGTGGTAGGATATAGCCACCAAACCGCATGGGTTTTCACAGTGGCATTCGACACATCATAGGCGGTGTTTGGACTGGTGCCCGCGTCCGCCATATGGCTGGAGTAGATACCGTAGGTTGTGACCTTGTAAGTATCCATATCCACGAGGTCACAAAAATCCTTATGTGCCGTAGGGCAGTGATAGCACTCCAGGAAGTTGTCCACGACGTTCTTCCAGTTCGATTTGATGTCATAGGTCAGACGGTGACCGAACGTGAGCTGATCCACATCCGGCGCCCAATGCCGCACCTCGGTTTCCAGGTTTCCGGATTGCTCTGACAAAGAGGCAGCCGTCGGGTCCAAATTGACAAAAACAAACCCGCAGAATTCTTCGACCTGCACTTCATCGAGACAAATCTCGTCTTTGTTGAAGTCTTCGAGGTTTTCGGTATGCGGTGCTCGCGCCAACTGCCCGTCCAGCTTATAGACCCAAGCATGATAGGGGCACATAATCCGTGTGGTATTGCCTTCACCGGATAGAAGTTCGTGCGCACGGTGTTTGCAAACGTTGTAAAAGGCACGAAGCTTACCTTCTTTGTCACGCACAACCGCAATAGGTTGACCGGCAATATCCACCGTAACATAGGCGCCCAGCTCACGTGTTTTCTCGCCATGGCACACCCATTGCCAAGTCTTGGAGAGAATGAAGCGAAGGTCAGCGTCAAACCACTTGCCCTCGGTGTATGCAGCAGCCTGCAACGAGCTCGAGCGCGATGGATCAGCGTGATAACCAAAGGAAATTGTTTCTGAATCAGCCATATTGCCCCTCCCAAGTAAGGCTAATTCTATTTTGAGTGAGATTCGGAACTATGCTTTTTCAGCCGGAATTTTGATTTTCTTCGCCGAGCCTTTGGCTTTCGGTCGCACCGTGATGATCTAACAAACGCTGGATTTGGCTGACACGCGAATGCCAATTCCTTGCCGGCACCCGATTTTCGGTCATTCGACACAGGTGCAAAATTTAGAGGCTGGTGAACTTACTTATCGCGCAACAGAGTCGGCCTTCACTGAGCTTGTCTGAATAACAGGCTTGGCATGTTTTCCCGAGAGTGACCTGCCTAGAACGGTAATACGCGGGCGAAGAAGTCTCTAATCTCTGCGCCTCCAGTGATTGGCAACACCCAGGACACGTATTGATCCGGTCTGGTACCAATGACTGCGCCCTTGTTTCGATCGATGCCCCGCATGTTGAAAATGTCACTTCCATCTTGGGTTGGACAAAAAACCTTTTCATAGTCAGTGAGGTTCAGTGACCCTTTTCTAGGCTTCAGCAGATTAGGCAGTTTCGAGATATCCATATCCCGGTGAGAAACCTGAAAGACTGCACGGACATCGATCACCGCGTCGATATCGGCACCTTTTGGCGTCACTCGCTCCAACAACGTCTCTAAGTCTGCACACAAAGCAGCCGCAGGTCCATTTGCCTCGCCTCGGTCTGATTTTGGCGCAAAAATGATGATCCGCCAGCGCCCATCAGCCTTCAAATTATGCCCCAACTGCATTGGTTTCGCATCGGCAAGCCTGATGACAGGTCCGGAGTGGAACCGCTTACCAACAGGATAACCTGTCGCCAGTTCCTGATGGCGCGTACCTCCCCTGATCAACGAAGTGTCATAACAGGTTGCAACACCCGCTGTGTAACGCCCATGCTTCTTGAAATACGCTTGAAATTGGGCGGCATCTTCTTTGGTCTTTGGCTTTTCACTAAACAAGCGCGCCATGTCGCGGTCAAAATCGATCAATTCCTGCGCCTTTGCGCGACGTTCCATGGAGTAAGTGTCCAGCAATTCAACAGGCGATTGGCCGCGAAGAACAGCGGCCAATTTCCAACCCAAATTGAAGGCATCAGCCATTGAGACGTTCATGCCTTGTCCTGCTTTCGGGCTGTGCGTGTGACAGGCATCACCGGCAATGAATATTCGAGGTGATTTTGCTCCACGTTCCGTGTCGTCGACATCATCAAAGGTATCGCAAACACGCTGCCCAATCTCGTATGCCGACCACCAGGCGACTTGCGCAACATCAAAGTCAAAAGGGGATAGGATCTTTCGAGCCTTTTCGACCAACTCGTCTGTCGTGACACCTCGATCAGCGGCGCGCTCATCAGGACCTAGTTCATCAAGTTCTATGTACAGGCGAACCAGATAACCACCTTCGCGGGGGATAATCAGGATACTGCCCTGATCCGCAGATTGGATTGCACATTTTAATCTGATGTCGGGGAAACTGGTGTTGCAAAGAACATCCATCACACCCCAAAGCTGTCGTGCCGATGTTCCCTCTAGGACAAGCCCCAATTCGGATCGCACTTTGCTGTGTGCGCCGTCGCAGCCAACGACATATTTGGCTCGAATGGTCTCGGTATCTTCAGGCCTGTTCACACAGGCAACTATTGCTTCAATTGGAAAGTCGTGACCTTCCGTTCGAGTCAGGGAAATCAGTTCTCGGTTGTAGTCAGGAACGAGGCGGCGCGATGATTTGGCCATATTCTCAAGGTAAAAATCATGAACTCTGGCTTGGCTCAGAATGATGTGTGGCATCTCTGAAAGATCATCTTCCACGTCCTGGATGCGCTCGGCCCGGACAAGTGGCGTTCCGTCAGCTCCAGGTCGCCAAAAGCTCACTTCATTGACCTGATAGCCTTCCTTGATCACACGCTCTGCAAAACCAAATGCTTCGAACATTTCTACAGAGCGGCAGGCGATACCGTCCGCTTGACCAAACTCCAGAGGGCCAGATTTACGCTCGATAATACGCACCGAGATGTCACCAAAAGCACTGAGCTGAGTCGCCAACGTCAATCCTGCTGGTCCACAACCAATAATTAGCACGTCGGTGGTTTCCCTCGCCGTGGTTGAACTGGCGGAGGCAATTGAAGGATCTCCAGCGCGGAAACCATTGAGATGATACTGCATTCGCAAACCTATTGCAGACATTGAAACAAAATTTTGTGGGTGTCAGGTCTTTACCCATTCTCAGAACCACCCGGTTATTTCGTGAGCCGGCCGTCCCTCGATGCTTCCGGGTCCGTGCAGGTGACAATAGTCATGCCGCGCGGAGCTAGTCCCATCTTAGAGCATACCGCTTCCGAGGGTGTATTTCCCACCTCGACACCGGTCATGAACTCCTGAAACCCAAATTTTGCTTCCATCTCCAAAATCGCGTGAGCACCGAGGACCAGAGCCAATTTACGGCCTCGCATTGAGGGGTTTGTTGCCAGCATTCCCCACCATGCCTGCCCGGACAATGTCGCGTGTTCTGGATGAGCAATGGCAGACGCTGCAGCAATCGAAAATACGTTGCCCGAACGATCGACGGCCATACAGCTCACGGCAGGTTGAAGCTCTCCTCTCAATGCTGCACCGCATGTTGGCAGGACCCCACAATTCAAGGCCATATTCGCAGCCGCTTGCAGCAAGCCACCGGAGGTTTCCCGAGATACCCATACGAGGGTGATATCATCGGGAAACGGGATGGCGCTGACGACTTCCCTAGCTGCTGCCAAGGTTGTTTTGGATCCTTCCCACTTCTGGTAGACGAGCGGGGTAAGACCTCTTGAACTCAGGCCCAGAGAATAACTCTGACTTTCGTTGGCCGGTACCGTGATGCAGCTTGAGTTTCCTTGTATTTTGGCAAGAGTCGCCACTAAATCCAGATCGCCATCAAGTGAACTGGCCACACCAACCGTGCGGCCATAGTAGCTAAAGCGGGCATCATTACGGAGGATTTCCGACAACGCGCGCCCGCGTTTGAGAATGGATCGCTGATCGGCGCTTCCGAAGAATTCCTCTGGTCTCATTCCCCAACCTCCCGAGCCGGTGCCGAGCTGGCCTGACCGTCGGAACAGGTCAAACCGAAGGCAGCTATCCCTGAAATTGAAGCGGCCAGTTCGAGATCGGCAAATTGCGAACAACCAATCACCCGCATTGGATGTCCGTTTTGGTCAGTATACCAAACATTCGCGCAAAGGGCAGAATGCGCCACGATGGGCTCAACTCGACCATTCTCTGCGATCTGAGAACGGTGGTTTCGGGGCCGATGAATGCCAGGTCCGGTAGCTCAGCAGAGCGATAATACAGAAATGACCTGCTTCAAGCTGTGAACAGGTCTCGCGAAAGGTTTGACAGAATGCGGCAACCATCGGCAGTGACAACTGCTACTTCTTCCAACCGGACACCAAACCTACCTGGTAGATAGACGCCTGGCTCAACCGTAAAAACCATGCCTTCCTCCAAAACCAATTCACTGATGCCGGTCAGGTAAGGCGGTTCGTGCACCTCGGACCCAAGCCCATGACCTGTGCGGTGCGTGAAGAACTCACCATATCCTGCCGCCTCAATGACGTCGCGGGCTGCCTTGTCAATCATGCAGGCCTTGATACCCGGCCGAATGGCCGCCAGCGCCGCTGAGACCGCAGCGTCAACAGTGTCGTGAACGTCCTGATATCCCTCCGGTGCGTGACCCAGGCAGGACATACGCGTTATGTCCGAGTAGTAGCCGTCTTTCTTACCTCCGATATCGACAACGATCGCGTCACCCGGACGCACTGGCGTATCCCCCGAATGGTGGTGAGGGAACGCTGAATGCGCGCCTGCCCCAACAATTCCAAAGGCGAATTGCGCGCCGCCTGCTTCGAAGCGCGCTTTTGCCACTTCGACCAATTCGCGTTCAGTAACGCCATCGCGCAGGGCCTCTCGGATGGCGACATGGGCTGCATCGGCAATGCGGGCGTTTTCCTGCAAAGCCGCCAGTTCACTATCATCCTTGATCATCCGCACGGCACCGATTGTGCCAGAGGCGAAGCTGCGCTTGGCATCTGGCAAGGCATCCAGCAACAGAAGCGCATGGTCAGCGCGCATGGCTTCATCAACCGCTACGCTTTTCGGTTGCGGATTGACGGTGCGTAGAGCGTCGGCAAACGCCGCATCAGGGCCGTCGTCATCGCCCCACTCCCAGAACGGCAGATTGCTGTGTTGCCGTGCATCCTGAGCATTCAATGCAGGCATCAGGAACCCTGCCTTGTCGGGTCCTATCAGCAAGAGGCATGGCCGTTCGTCGGGATGAGGCGCAAACCCCAAAAGCCAGTGCATATGCGCACCAGGTGACAATGCAACAAGATCAACTCCGGTTGCCACCATACGCTCCCGCAACCGATCGAGCCTGGTCATGTCTTCTCCTCCAATCGCGCCTCTTCAAAGGCGGCGTGCAAATCTGCGCGCGCATCGGCGACCAGTTGTTCCAGCAGCGTCACGCGCGCCAGCGTGAAATGCCCGGCCTCATCTAGGATGTTCACGGTGCCGATGACCTGCCCCTCCTTGGTCACCGGAATGTTGACCGCAGCCTCACAACCCAGTTCGTTGATTAGCGCGTGGTCCGAGAAATAGGGCGCAAATTCAGCGGTCTGGTTGGCCACAAAGGTTCCCCCCCGGTCGAGAACCTGTTCTGTCCAGTCATTGCTGCCCATGGGCTTTGTACCAGTGACCGGGTATTCCAAAGGGTGCGAGGAATAGGCGCGTCGGGCGAGCCCCGCTTTTCGGTCCAGGACGGTCACCGTGAAAAGGCGCGCACCGCACGCCGTGTCAGCCGCGCGATGCAACGCCGCAAAAACTTCGTCAGGTGTCATGTAACGCTTTCAATAGGGTGTACCGGGAGCGGAGACCGCTCCCGGTTTGATACATCAGTTCTTTTCGACAAGGCGGTAGTAGACATAGTCCGCGTTGGCCCCGTTCACGAAGCCCTCGACATTGTCCGCCATCGCAACTTGCTTGACTGCCTGGAACATGATCACGAACGGCGCTTCCTCCTGCATGGATTTCTGCAGTTCGACATACATCTGATTGCGCTTGTCTGCGTCCTGTTCGGCCAAAGCCGCCTTGGTCTTCTCATTGATCTCGGCAGGAGGCATCCATGCGTTACGCCAAGTTGTTGTCGATGCGTACTTATCGTCGGAATTGTCAGCGTTATAGGCAAACGCCTTGGCGTTCGAATGCGGGTCCATGAAGTCCGGGCCCCAGTACAACAGCATCCCCTGATGGGTGCGAGCGCGGTACTTTGTAATCACCTGTGCACCTGTGCCCGGCAAGATCTCAAAGTTTATACCGGCTGGTGCAAAGGTCTGCTGCAAGCTGGCTGCCATATCGGTGAACGGCGGCGCGTTGATCACGTCAAGCTCGATGGTAATCGGCAGTTCGACGCCAGCTTCCTCAAGGATCGCCTTGGCCTTGTCCGGGTCATAATTGAATGGTGTATCGGTCAGAGCGCCGGGGAAACCCTCGGGCCAAAACGCCTGATGCACTTCCATCTGACCTTTGAGGAAACTGTCGGCCATGCCGTTGTAATCCACCAGATAGCGCGAGGCTTCCCACAGTGCGGGGTTGGTCAGAGGTTCATGTTTCTGGTTGAAGCTGAACCAGTGCACCGCGGTCTGCGGATAGGTTTCAATCTTGATGTCAGCATTGCCTGCAAGGCCGGCAACCTGATCGGGCGTCAAGTTCTTGGCCATATCCACGTCGCCGGATTCAAGTAACAGCCGTTGGGTTGCCGCTTCGGGTGCGTGACGGATCATCACACGTTCGGTCGCGGGTGCGCCGTTCCAGTAATCCGGATTTGCCTGAAGCATCAGAACTTCGCCCGGCGCATACCGGGAGAGAGTATAGGCGCCTGTTCCGGCGCTGTTCTGGTTCATCCAGGCGTGGCCCATATCGCCATCAACCTCATTCGCCATCGCGGTTTTAAAATCCACGATTGCAGCCGGACGGGCGGCCAGAACGTTCAGCACGAAAGACGGCGCAAAATCACCATCCCATCGAACCGTGACCGTGTTGCCGTCAACCGTGACCATCTCTTCGATGTTGTCGGCGGACCAACCGAGATTTTCCAGAATAAAGGCCGGAGCCTTTTGCAGAACCAGAACGCGTTTCCAGCTTCCAACTACGTCTTCACCGCGCAGCGGGTTGCCCGATGTGAATTTAACGCCGTCGCGCAACTGGAACGTTACGGTTTTGGCGGCCGCATCGATCTCCCAGCTTTCCGCCAGACCCGCCGCCAGAACGGTGGTGTCCTCGGCGTCGTATTGCACCAGTTGGTCATAGGTGTTTGTGACATATTCGCCCGAGGTAAACTCGTAGGCCGATGCAGGATCGATGGTCACGATATCATCTATGTTTTGCGCGATCACAAGTGCATTGGCGGGTGTTTCGGCCAATACAGGCGTGGCCGAAAGCGCGACAAGGCTCACCGCCAGCGTTTTGGCAATGTCTGGGACGTACTTCATTGGTCTCTCCTGTTGATGTTGTGATTATTTTGTGCGCCCGGCTTGGGGCCAAGCAATCTGGGCGAGGTGCCGGTCCACAAAAGTTTGGCCGGGCCATCGCCTACATTTTCAAAGGCATGAGGGGTATCACCCATAAAGTGCAGGCTGTCGCCTTGGTGCAGCACGAAATGTGTTTCGCCCAGCGTTTGGCGCACGGTTCCTTCCAGCACCATGATAAGCTCTTCACCGACATGAGCGGTGACCTCTGACGAGTATCCTGCGGGGATATGGATAATCAGTGACGACAGGGTCCCGCCGGGCAGAACCGTCGAAATATGTTCATAAGACAGAGACGAATCCGCAAGCGCGAATTGGGGGCGTTCACCTTGGCGTGTCACGCTGTCAGCGGGTTTTGGCGTGGAAATGAAGACGTCCACGTCCACACCCAGCGTTGCCGCGAGATTGGCAAGCGTTCCAAGGCTGGGCGTCGCCTTGTCCCTCTCAACCTGACTGAGAAAGCCAACCGAAATGCCCGCCTGATCTGCAAGGGTCTGCAGCGTCATGTTCGCCTTGCGGCGCAAGTCCCTGATGCGACCACCAAAAGCAGGCGGACGCGCAGGTTCGATATTGGACATGGGTTCAGACATGGTCGCTCCTGCAAGAAATTTTGATATTAGTAAAAAAATTTTGCTCAGTCAAAAAACTTTGATATTGTGGGTGAAACGGAGCCGAACTTGACCCGATCTATCCCAGCCCTCCAGTTCCTAATGACACTGGTCGTGACATTTCTCGGCCTGCTCGCGATCACGTTTGTAATCGGGCGGGTAGTTCCGATTGATCCGGTGGTGGCGATTGTCGGTGACAGGGCCAGCGCAGAAACATACGAGGCGACGCGGCAGGAATTGGGCCTGGATGACCCCCTTGTCGTTCAATTCGCGCGCTACGTGAACCAGGTGCTTCATGGAGAGCTTGGCATGTCAGTTTCCACTGGCCGCCCGGTGGCCGAGGATTTGGCACGTGTGTTCCCGGCCACTCTGGAAATGGCCACGATAGGCATCATCATCGGAGTGCTTCTTGGCGTTCCAATGGGCGTTTTCGCGGCGTCGCGGCAAGGAAAGCTGGCGGATCGTGTAATCCGCGTGATCGGTCTGGCGGGCTATGCCATCCCGGCCTTCTGGTTGGGATTGGTCGGTTTGGTGGTCTTCTACGCCAACCTGCGTTGGGTTGGCGGTCCGGGCCGGATCGATTTCTTTCTCGATGGCACAGTGCCACCACGCACCGGCCTTTTGCTGATAGACAGCATCATCGACGGAAACCGGGAAGCACTGTTAAGCGCCATCCATCATATAATTCTGCCTGCAACGATCCTTGGCTTCTTTGCGCTTGCCTACATTGCACGCATGACGCGCAGCTTCATGCTTGAACAGCTAAGCCAGGAATACATCATCACCGCTCGCGTCAAAGGTACACCCGAGCGGTTGATTCTTTGGCGACATGCGTTCCGACCCATTCGCGTACAACTGATTACCGTAATCGGGTTGAGCTATGCCGGGCTACTGGAGGGCTCGGTGATGATTGAAACCGTGTTCAGTTGGCCGGGCATTGGCAGCTATCTAACTACGGCCCTTCTGAATGCCGACATGAACGCGGTTCTTGGCGCGACATTAGTGATCGGCGCGGTCTTTGTAGGGATCAACAAAACATCTGACGCACTTTACCGACTTCTCGACCCGAGGGCGCGATCATGACAACACGCGACTGGTTGCTTTCCGACGATCCCGAAACATTGATGCAAGCCCGTTTGGGGCAGTTCTACAGATTGGCCCGCGCATTGGCCCGCAACTCGCTGGCAATGGTCGGTCTCGCCATCATTCTTATGCTGTTGATCGTGGCGGCACTTGCACCATGGTTAGCCCCCTATTCACCCATCGAAGGTGATCTGGCGAACCGCCTGCAGCCGCCGTCCGCAACCCACTGGATGGGCACCGATGAACTGGGCCGGGATATCCTGTCCCGTATCATTTTCGGCGCGCGGATCACTCTGATGATCGTCCTGCTGGTGGCGGTGATTTCCGCTCCGCTTGGATTGCTGATCGGCACTGTCGCGGCCTATTTCGGGGGCTGGATCGATCGCATCCTGATGGGGTTGACGGATATCTTCCTGTCCCTGCCCCGACTGATCCTCGCCCTGGCCTTTGTCGCGGCGCTGGGTCCGGGTATCGAGAATGCGGTCATTGCCATCGCTATCACCGCTTGGCCGGTCTACGCGCGGATCGCTAGGGCCGAGGTGCTGACTTTCCGAAACGCCGAGTTCCTCGATGCGGTGCGTATGCAGGGCGCATCCCCGGCGCGTATCATCGCGCTTCACGTCGTGCCCTTGTGCATGTCTTCGACCATCGTTCGCGTAACACTCGACATGGCGGGGATCATCCTGACTGCCGCTGGTTTGGGCTTCCTCGGCCTGGGCGCGCAGCCCCCATTGCCGGAATGGGGAGCGATGATTTCACGTGGGCGCTCGTTCATCCTCGATCAATGGTGGGTCGCCACTATGCCCGGCTTTGCCATCGTGATCGTTTCGCTGGGATTTTGCCTGTTTGGTGACGGATTGCGTGACGTGCTGGACCCGAAACAAAGGTCACGCGGATGAGCCTGCTTTCGGTTGAAAATCTGCGCGTCACCTTCCCGTCGGATCACGGCCCGGTCGAGGTTGTGCGCGGCCTGTCCTTTGACCTTGGCCGCGAACGGCTGGGCATCGTTGGGGAAAGCGGATCGGGCAAGAGCATGACCGGACGGGCCATCATGGGGCTGATACCCTCCCCCGGTTGTGTGACTACGGACCGACTCGAATTCGATGGCACCGATCTGCGCAATTTGCCCGAAGCTGCCATGCGCCGGATGCGCGGAGCGCGCATGTCGATGGTGCTACAGGACCCAAAATTCAGCCTGAACCCGGTTATTCGCATCGGCGAACAGATTGAAGAAGCCATGGCAGTACACGGTGTCGCCCGCCCCAAGGAACGCCGCCAGCGCATGATGGAGGCTTTGCAAGCCGTGCGCATTGAAGACCCTGAACGTGTAGCCAAGCTTTACCCGCACGAGGTGTCTGGCGGCATGGGGCAGCGTGTGATGATCGCCATGATGGTTGTCATGGAACCGGCCCTGATGATCGCCGACGAACCCACAAGCGCGCTGGATGTCTCAGTGCGCGGTCAGGTTTTGGATATTTTGGACGACCTTGTTCGGCGCCGGGGCATGGGGCTGATGCTTATTTCACATGACCTGAATATGGTGTCACGTTGGTGCGACCGGATATTGGTGATGTTTAAGGGTGAAATTGTCGAAGAACTGGGTACTGGCAAACTCAACGAGGCACGTCACCCCTATACGCGCGGTCTGGTGGCCAGCCTGCCCAAGATCGATGAACATCGCGCCCGCCTGCCGGTTCTGGATCGAGGCGCGTTATGATCCAGGTTCAGAATCTTTCAGTAAAGTTCAGTGAAACCACCGTCTTGCATGATGTTACGTTTGAGGTCGCAAAGGGCGAGAGCTTTGCGCTTGTCGGGGAGTCCGGGTCAGGCAAATCGACCATCCTCAAGGCGCTTTCGGGTCAGGTCAAACCGTTTCGGGGCACATTGCAGATCGGCACCAACCGCCAAGGCAAAACAAGCCGCCTTGCGCTGGCGCGGCAAGTTCAGATGGTGTTTCAAGACCCTTATGGCAGCCTGCACCCCCGTCGAACAGTGGACGACACACTCAGCGAACCGCTCGCGATTCACCGATTGCCAGATCGGGATCGGAGGGTTCTGGACATGCTGGATGCCGTTGGTTTGCCTCGGCGCTTTCGCTTTCGCCTTCCCCATCAGCTGTCTGGAGGGCAACGCCAGCGGGTGGCCATCGCCCGCGCGCTGATGCTTGACCCTCCCATTTTGCTTCTAGACGAACCCACAAGCGCTTTGGATGTCAGCGTACAGGCAGAGATTCTGAATTTGCTCAAATCCTTGCGCGAAGAAAAACACCTTACTTTCCTTCTTGTCACTCATGATTTGCCGGTTGTCAGTTTCCTGTGTGACAGGCTGGCGATTTTGCGAGCAGGACGCATCGCGGAACTCGCCGACGTTGCCACGTTGCGTTCCGGCGAATTTACGTCTGACTACGGCAAAGAACTGTTTCAACGATCAGTCGAATAGTCATGGAAATTGCGTGCTGATCTGAGCAGTCCTTGTGTGGGCTCTCCCGCCAACCTGCAATTCTGATCGATCAACTTTGAATGCCTAGTGTAGGGAGTTTGGTAAGTCGAAATGCCAACAGCTTGAATATCAGGATCGGGCCACCCACTCGGTGATCGGTGTCCGCTTCCTGCGCTGATGCATCGATCGTGTAAGATGCAGCATTAATTAAGCTAGGCTCAATGCGGCCAGGGTGGCCTTTCGATTGTGCTTGTTTTGAGAGCACGACCAGGTTTTGCAAAACTTGCTATCTGCTCATCGCGGACGTTGCTCACGCGTACATCATCTGTCGCGTAGGGGCGCACTGCTGTTGTTGGAGAAAGCGCTCAAATGATGGTTTGCTACTCGACCGGCGTCCAATTCGATCCGGGATCGTAGGCTGATATCTCGGCCGTTACCTCAAGGGTCTCGGGTCCGAAATCCGCCTCGTAAACGACACCGTTTTCGCCTACGAGAAAGGAGTGAATTCCGGTTTCACCGTAGTCGGAGGGAACTGCCAGCAGGGCATGCCCGGCGACGAAATAATCGCCGATAAAGTACGAGTACGCACCACCAGGGGCATTCGCTCCCTGTTCCTGCAAAATCGTATAGTAGTAGCCGAGAAACGGCTCTGCCTCATAATCATCTTCGCCGTCGCTCCACCCCGATGCTGTCGCTCGGGCAAGAGCGGCGCCGACAAAGCTGTCTTCGTCTGGCCAGAACAAACCGTCTCTCGCTCCGGGATCAGCGATGATCGACCGCGCAAATTCCATCACACCATCACCGTTGTGATCCACAAGACGGAATGCCGCCTGAAGGTCCACATAGGCCTCGAGCAAGTCGATCACTTCCAGCTCATTCAGGCCAATCTCGCGAGCAGACAGTTCTTCCAACCCAGCTTCGATATCAAATTGCCACCCCTCATCGCCACGCAGAATTGGAATCGGGAATGGCCAACCGTCTTCGCCCAGAACCAGAACAACCCCGTCATCATCAGGCTGAAATCGATAGCCTTCGGCATACATGCCAAGCACTTCGCGCCGTCTTTCCTGATCCTCCACGGGATCACCGGTGCCAATCACCTCTTCGGCCTCGGCGCCGAAAATCTCAATCAGCCTGTTCTGATCATCCGCCTTCAGAGCTTCGACAAAAGCATCCAATGCCGATTGAGGCGTATCGAAACGGGCACCATCCGCGAATGCCGAACCAGCCGTCAAAGACAAAAGTAAAACAGAAGAAATCGATGTGCGCATTTTACCGTCTCCGCTTGCCCTTGGCCGCATGTCCACGTTGGGACGCCTTATGAGCTCTGTTGCCTGACGCCTTTTTCTTCATTGCCTGGCCCTTGGACGCAGACGGTTTCCGCTGTGCTGCCGCCTTCTTTGCCTGAGGTTTCTTGGCCGCTTGCGGTTTCTTTTTGACCGGCTGTTTCGCCGCATCCGGACGTTTCGTGCGATCAACCGCCTTCTGCTTGGCTGCGGCTTTGTCCCGGTCGACATTGCCCCGGTTCACTTGTGGAAGAGACTTGTTCCCATCGCCACGGTTTGCCAAGGCACCACCGGCCAATGCGCCTGCTCCGGCACCGGCTGCGACCGCCGCAGCGGCGCGATCCCGACTGATATCCGCTGCACCGCTTTCACGGCTCAACTTGTCGCGCAGTTCGTCCGTGCGACCTTCGGGGCGATTGACGGGCAAGTCACCGCGACCGCCTTCGGGTCTTTTATGATCAGCAATTTTGTCACGGGCTTGCTGCTGGCGATCCGGATCCGGTGACCACTCAATATCCGTGCGATCACCCAGATCTATGTCATTGCCAATATTGACGTTGCCGTCGACGTCTATGTCGATATTCGGATTTCGGTAGATCGGACCGCCGCCCCAGCCACCACAATTTCTGCAACCCCAGTAGCCGTACCAATCATCGTCATCGTCAAAGATCTCGTCGATCAACGCGACAGCGCCAAACGTAAGCAAGGCCGTGCCGACCACGTCTCCAGTCGATGGGCCGGTATAAACCGTCTCAGGGTTGTATTGAGGGACGTACACGGTTTCGGGTTCGGTGGGCGTGACAATAATCGTATCGTCATCCGAAACTTCCACTGTCTGCTCGGGCCCCGAAACAAGGGCCCCTGTGTCGATCGCCTGATTTCGCATGACCTGAACCGCATCCATCACGTCATCCGACTGGGCCAGCATGGCGGTGCCGACCGTCTCGGTCCAGTCGATATGCGTGGCCATCTGACCGACGACTTCCGGGAAAGCCGTTGCCAACACACTGACGGAAGGGTCCCAACCCATCGCTTCTATTTCGGGTTCAAGTTCGGCTGGATCGCGCTCGGTATTGTCCAGCAAGTATCGTTCGGCCTTTACAATCTCCAAAGGTTGGGTGGCAGCCACCAAAATCTGAATAAGCAACGTGTCGGGGTAAAGTGCCACCGGCGCAACCAGTGTTTGCAGTTCTGCGTCAGTCAAGAGTTCCAACGAAGTCTCTGAGCTGTCTTGTGACGCCGAGGCATCGGATGCTTCTTGCGCGTATAAGGTAGTTGATGCACCAATTCCGAGCGCAATTACCAGATATCTAAACATATTGCGTTCCTTCAATCTATTGAAGGATCACCCATGTCTGCGATTCTGGCAACCTCGGCCCTCCGTTCGCAGCTGGGTCCTTTGTTTAGTTGTAGCCAAAAGCTAAATGCTGCCACGGCGCGCAGGGTTTGACTCGGGGTAACAATTTTCGATTTTGACGGTTCCCCGGTCTACGAGGTTTGAACGGGGAACCAATCCGGATTTCCAAAGTCTGAGTCAGTGACGACCATTATGAATGGACGATATCGGGTTTCACTTCGCCATCACTCAAATTGCGCTCAGGACTTTGGAGTTTTCGAATTCTTCTAACGTCGATACCATCAGCATCGCGTGCGATTTCCCAAAGCGACCGGGTATTTGGGCATCAGTAGCCCACGGTAAAGGCGGCGCGTGGAAACTTGGCTGACTGAGCTTCATCCATGATTGCGATCGCAAAGTCTTCCATAGAAATCTGCGAGTTGCCGGCTTCATCAACAATCAGGTTATCTGTGCCGGTTCTGAACACTCCCCGGCGCTCGCCAGGCTGCAATAGTGCAGACGGGCTGGCATAAGTCCAGTTCGCTGATGCATCAGATGAACAGAGTTCCCACTGCGCCATTGAAGCACGCGCGATTGGTACAATGCTCTCGGGCAAAAAGTCGGGATCTGACAAGACGGTGTGCGGGCTGCCATCTGGTAGATGCAGACGTGCGGCACCGCCAACAATGATCACCCGAAGGTTGGCAAGGGATGCGGCTTCTAGGATGGATCTGGTCAGTGCAACTATTTCGCCCTCGCGCCCGGCAGGTGTGCGCACAGCGCTTATGGCTAAATCCTGACCGGCCATGGCGGTGGCCAAAGCTGCGGGGTCGGCAACGTCCGCAACAACCGACTTGGCGCCTTTGGGCAACTTGTCGAGCCCCGCCTTATATCTTACGGCCGCGGTTACATCATGGCCACGTGAGATCGCCTCGATCACGACGCGAGAACCCACGTCGCCAGTGGCTCCAAATACGACAAGTTTCATGAATATTTTCCTTTTGGATTGAGGTGTGAGTAGGAAGTTTTTGCAAGTGAGGGAGGGCTGGTACGCCCTGCGCGCTGCCCAAGCCAGATTGCCGTGAGGACAACTCCGGCTCCGGCGATCTGAGTGAGCGTCAGAGACTGGCCAAGTAGCATCCAGCCAATAATGACTGCGGACAGCGGGCTTAGAAAACCAAGGGCAGAAACCGCGCCGGGCTCGATCCGGGAAACGCCTCGGAACCACAAAATATATGTCAGCGCAGCCCCTATCAGGGTCAGATAGGCGATGCCGTAGATATTCCGCACATTCAAAGGGGGAAGCGTAGGCTCAAACAATAACGCCAGCGGAATCAGCAATAGCCCCCCTGCCGTGAGTTGCCAGGCCGCCAAGGTCAAAAGTGGTACAGGAGCTTGCCACTTCCGAGGCAGAACTGTGCCCGCCCCCATGGAGACTGCGCCGCCGATGCCTGCCAGCAACCCAATCGGATCAAGTGATATCCCCGAGCCAAGCACAAGAAGACCGACCCCGGCGATACCGATCGTTGCCGCGACCACCGCAGATGTCTTGACCGTCGTACCAATCAGCATTGCAGCCAAAAACACGACAATCAAAGGCTGAACCGCTCCGACGGTTGCGGCAACTCCGCCCGGTAGTCGATAGGCCGCAACAAACAGAAAAGTCCAAAACAGTGTGAAATTGAGCGAACCAAGAATGAAGGCGCGCATCCACCAGATACCCTGCGGCAGTTGCCGGGCCAGAATGAGCAACAGCAGGCCAGCAGGCAAAGCACGCAGCGCAGCCATTGTGATTGGATACCCTGCGGGAAGAAATTCAGTCGTAACGTAGTACGTGCTGCCCCAAACCAGCGGCGCAATAGCCGTGAGCGCAATATCGACGTGACGTTTCATGAGGATTCTCCATTTATCTTGACGTCAAGATAAATCCAATTCTCTTGACGTCAAGATAAATCCTCGCATTATGCCTCTATGGACCACGTAGATCGCATCGTCTTGCAATGGAACAAGGCCCGACCTGACCTTGATGTCAGTCCGATGGAAACGATTGGGCGGCTCACCCGTCTGGCGGCTCAACTCAGAAAAGAAATGGAGAAAACTTGGAAGGTTTACGGTCTCAACGCCGCCAGCTTTGACGTCCTGGCGACGCTGCGTAGATCCGGAAAGCCTGAAGGCTTGTCGCCGGGAGAGTTGCTTGACCTGACCATGGTTTCGTCAGGGACAATGACCAATCGGATCGACCAGCTCGTCAAGGTCGGTCTGGTAGAGCGCGTGCCAAACCCGGAAGACAAACGCGGATTCCTGATCCGACTGACTAAGACCGGATTCTCGAAAATCGAAAAAGCCGTTACAGATCACGTTGAAACGCAACATCGGCTCTTGAAAGGGCTATCACCCGTGCAGCGCGACAATTTGAATGCATTGCTTAAGGCACTGGGCGAAACGGTTGATGCAGATTCAAAATAAATACTGGTGAGCTAGGCGGCTCTCAAGAAACCATCACATTTTCAGAAAACGATTTACCAATGAAGCAAAGCACTTAAGCAGGAAATTCATAGCAACATATTCGCGAAACGCAGGCGAAAATTTCACTGTTCAATAGCGTCCAAACTGCTTGCCCTGCGCGCCGCTAAACTGATTTGTTGTGTGCCCGTGTCACAAACCTCAAGCCTGCCGCGTCCTGTTTCTGTACACCACGAAAACAGGAGCACCAAATGCAATCCCGTCTCAACTATTTCGCCGTCGCCCCGCAACTGATGCAGCCAATGCTCGACATGGAGGAACGCCTCAAAACTGCGGGCCTGGAGCATAGTCTAATTGAGCTGATTAAACTGCGCGTGTCGCAGATCAACGGTTGCGCCTTCTGCATCCACATGCACACCCACGACGCGCGCGCGCAGGGCGAGAATGAAGACAGGCTTCACCTGCTGAATGCGTGGCGAGAGTCGTCTCTTTACTCCGAGCGTGAATGTGCGGCTCTGGCTTGGGCCGAAACGCTGACCCGCGTCGAGCAGAATGGGGCACCGAATAACATCTATCAGGAGATGGCAGATCAGTTTTCAGATCAGGAAATGATCGCCCTGACGCTGGTGGTGACCACGATCAATGCCTGGAACCGCATTGCTATTGGTTTTGCAACGCCACATCCTGCCGCCAAGGAGGCCTCGGCCGCATGAGCCATATGACTTCACCCGTCAACGACCATACATTTGTCGATCTGCGACCGCGCGTGTTCGCGGTCGCCTATCGAATGCTTGGCTCCGTTAGTGACGCTGAGGATGTAGTGCAGGACGCGTTTCTGCGTTGGCAGAAGGTTGATCATGCCAGTGTGCGAGACGCGACAGGGTTTCTAATCCGAACCACCACGCGGCTATGCCTAGATCACATGCGGGCAGCGCGTACTCGGCGCGAGGCCTATCCCGGCGAGTGGTTACCCGAACCACTGATCACAGATGATGCCACCGACCGACTGGACCGTGACGTCTCGGTGGCGCTCCTGTTGGCGCTGGAGCGGCTAACTCCTCTCGAGCGGGCAGCCTTTCTACTCCACGATGTGTTCGAGCACTCATATGACGAACTGGCAAAGGTGTTGGATCGCGCACCTGAATCATGCCGCCAGCTTGTCAGCCGTGCCCGGAAGCATGTGCAGCGCAGCAAGCCCCGAACGCAGGTTGAGCCGCAACAGGGCGAAGCCATCGCGAGAGCTTTTTTCTGGGCTGCCAAAAGCGGCGATACTGCTGCACTTACAAAATTGCTCGCGCAGGACGTTCGATTTGTTTCTGATGGAGGCGGCAAAGTTCTGGCGACACTCAATCCGATTTTAGGACGGGACAAGGTGATGCGGCTATTGTCTGGATTGGCGCGCAAATACTCCGGTCAACCGGTACAGCAATGGCAATTCTGTCACCTGAACAATCTGCCATCGATCCTCAGCCACGAAACCGGCGACATTTTGCAAACCACGTCGTTGGAGATCGAAAGCGAGGTAATTACAGCGATTTACGTGGTGCGCAATCCAGAAAAGACACGACATCTTTCCTTTGACGAGTGACCACCCATCAATGGTAACCTACTTGACTAGATCGGTAAAAATGGTCGGAAGGAGAACCGAGCTTGAGCGCTGCTATCTAGTGCTGCTTTGTGGTGCTTCCGGAGGCATCCCTTTATCGACGCGACGCATAGCTGGCTGGCATGCTACTGCCAAACCTCCGTAATTTTCTTTAATAAAAGACAGTTTGCAAACCTGCATGCACTGCCTGGTTGCACTCAAGACAATTTCAGTCTCTGCTGCAGTCAAACAGCTTAAAACGAGGTCACAATGCCCCAAGCATCGGACACCAATCGCCGTATTGTTCTTGCCGAACGACCAAACGGACAACCGGACGAAAATACGTTGCGCCTTGAAACTACAAGCATTCCTGAACCAGGTCCGGAGGAGATGCTGGTACGAACGGTTTATCTGTCGCTGGATCCTTACATGCGCGGCCGAATGAACGATGCTAAATCCTATGCAGAACCCGTTCCGATTGGCGGTGTTATGACTGCGCAGGTCGTGGGACAGGTGGTCAAATCCAACATCAAAGAGTTCGAAGTCGGAGACTACGTTCTTAACACAAGCGGGTGGCAGGACTTCGCTGTCTCAGACGGTACCCAGGTGGTCAACTTAGGAAAGGCCCCGGATAACCCGTCCTGGTCGCTTGGAATTCTCGGCATGCCCGGATACACGGCTTATGCTGGACTGTTGAAAATCGGAGAACCCAAGGCTGGTGAAACTGTCGTTGTGGCTGCCGCGGCAGGTCCAGTCGGCGCTACAGTCGGTCAGATTGCCAAACTTAAAGGATGTCGCGTGGTCGGCATTGCTGGCGGTTCGGAAAAGTGCGCCCATGTTGTCGAAAACCTTGGGTTTGATGCGTGTTTGGATCATCGATCCGGCGACCTGGCTGCGCAGTTGCGCGAGGCATGTCCGGATGGAATTGACGTCTATTTCGAGAATGTAGGAGGCAAAGTTCTTTATGCCGTATTGCCCCTTTTGAACCCGTTTTCGCGGATACCCGTTTGCGGCATCGTATCATGGTACAACCTGCCTGGCCTCCCAGACGGCCCGGATATGGGTCCAGCGATCATGGGCACAATCTTGCGAATGAAAGTCAAAATGCAGGGTTTCATAATCTACGATAACTTCGGTCCCGACGTATACCAGGAGTTTGTCCGTGACATGAAAACCTGGCTCGAAACCGGTTCAATAAACTACAAGGAACATGTGATTGAAGGGCTGGAAAATGCCCCGGAAGCATTCAATCAGCTACTGGCCGGCGGAAACTTTGGGAAAATGGTTGTAAAAGTCGGTTAACCGAATTTGCAGCGTGATAGCGCGTGGTTCTTTGAAAAGGCTCTAGTGAACGACGGCCCTTCCCTGCCGGTGACTACCACACTGGGTCGCCAATTTGCAGCCCGTCGAAGCTGTCGTTCGCTGCGTCCGCGAAATATGCGTTGGGTCGAAATCACACTGTGCGCAACAAAGGCGCCTTTTGGGGGCTTCGGCGAAGGGCTGCTTTCTTAGAAAGGTTCCTAGGAAATCAACTCATGTAGAGGCAAGCAATCTGCGGTTTGGCCTTCCGATAAGAGCGCTATTGAACCACACCGCGCAAAAGCTCGATGAGTTTGTTAGTCTCTTCCTTTCCGAGCAGAGATTGGTATTCCGCGTCTTGCTCTTGTACTTCCTGCCGGATTTGCAGCATTCGTTTTTTGCCAAGCGCTGTGGGAAGAACGTTAATTTGTCGTTGGTCAGCCTGGGCCACTTGTCGATGGACCAAACCATCTGAAACCATACGGTCCACCAGTTTGGTCAGCGTTGGTGGGTTCATCAAAACGACTTCTGCCAGCTGTCCCATAGTTAACCGTTGGCCCGTCTCCAAAGTTTCGAGAATACGCCACGCTTCGATCTGAATTCCGTGCTGCTTTAGACGTGTGCTCAATGATGCAGACATCCTTCGATGTGCCGCCGCTAGGGCATATGAAAGATAGTCCTGAATTGAACTTGGGCTCGTTTGCATCGGCGTACCTGTTGTTGACAGCCTGAAATTATTTGACTTGGAAAGTAAAATCAATTGGTATGTAGCGGTCCTCGATAAGTCTGGGAAAGGCTGAGCCACTTTGACGACTCTTTTGGCTGTACCAACCGAACTTGAAGAACTGCGCGATGATCCGGTGTTGCGCGGCAAGGGAACGTATCGGATAGCCCTCCTTATCCCACTTTGTGGCGCCGCAGGTCTTTGGGCGCCGTCCTGCATCTCAAGTGCTCAGGTCGCTGTCGAAGAGCTGAACCGGACAAACGGAATTGATGGCCGCAAGGTTCAGCTCGTCATGATAGACGCCGCCATGGAGGCGAGTATTTCAATCGAAGAGACCGTGAACGACCTGATCGAAACGGAGTCGATCGATGCAATCGTCGGGATGCATCTCAGCTCGGTCCGGCATCGTCTCAGCAAGATTGTCCGCCAGCGAATTCCTTACATCTACACGCCACTCTATGAAGGTGGTGAGCGAACGCATGGATTGTTTGCAATCGGCGAAACACCCGATGAACAGCTTGGTCCTTCAATGGAGCATCTGCAGAACGAATATCGGCCTCGGAGTTGGGCTTTGATTGGCAACGACTACGTCTGGCCCAGAACGTCACACAACTATGCCAAGTCCAAACTTCAGGAGATGTCAGTTGGATTGGCCTATGAAAAATACCTTCCCTTCGGCCTGAAAAGCATGAACCAATTCGTGGAAGAAATATCCAGATCAGGCGCAGAGGCGGTACTGATCTCTCTAATTGGTCAGGACGCTGTCACGTTCAATCGGGCGTTTGGCAAGGCAAAACTACACGACCGGATGGTCCGGTTATCCTGCGCGCTTGATGAGAACGGTTTGCTTGGATGCGGGGCAAGTAACAGCCGCCGTATGTTCGCCGCGTCATCCTATTTTGGCGGACTTCCAACGGAAGCAAACGCAGCATTCAAGGAAAAATACTACCGGGTGCATGGGGATCAGGCACCGGTATTGAACACATTGGGGCAATCCACCTATGAGGGGGTGCATTTTCTGGCCGGGTTGATGCAGCGACACGCAACAGTCTGGCGGGAGCATAGTGTTACAGATGCCCTACCGGTGATCTATCGAAGTGGGCGCAAGCAGACGTCTTTTAACAAGAGTGAGCGGGCACCAATCTACCTTGCACGCGCGGATGGATTGAAATTAGAGGTAATAAAAGAATTATAATTCAACGCATTAAATGAAATATTTTCCATTTCAATTATTTTACTTGAAATGGAAACTAAATTCTCCCACGCTTTAGCGAACGAATGGATCGCGGGCCACAGGTCTGACGATTGGTCAATTGGGGAGAATTGCCTTGGCTTGGGTAATCACGCTAGTTCTGCTGGTAGTCATCGCGCTGATCGCAATCTGGTTTCTGCAGAGATATTACGCAAAAGCGACCTTGGACACTGCGCTGGTGAGAACCGGATTTAGAGGGCGCCGCGTTGTCACCGACGGTGGTTGCTTATCTCTTCCCATTTTGCACCAGATTCAAAAAGTGTCGATGGGCGCGCTGACCTTCAGCATAAGCCGCGAAGGTCGCGATGCCGTCTTGACGCGGGACAAGATGCGGGCGGATGTGCAGTTCGAATTCGAGCTTCGCGTGGCACCTACCGATGAAGGAATCTCAACAGCTGCGCAGGCCTTGGGATCGCGGATCGCGCGCAGTGGCGAAAGCGTCAAGGATGTATTCGCAGGTTCGCTTGTGGACGCAATACAACGTGCAGCAGCTGCTCGCACGTTGGAAGAAATTCACCTGGATCGCTCGGGGTTCTCCAAGGATGTGGCAGACGCCATCGAAACGCAGGCCGCAAAATTAGGACTGACCCTGGTTTCTGCCTCGCTGATTGCAGTTGATCAAAGCGATCTGAGCCAGTGGAACGAAAACAACGCCTTCAACGCGCAAGGAATGCGTCAGTTGGCAGCTTTGGTTGCGGACCAACGCAAAGAGCGTATCCGCATCGAAACAGAGGCCGAGGTTGCAGTTCGCGAAAGCCACCTGGCCCAGCATCAGCGGCAGCTAGAATTGCAGCGCGCTGAACGTGAAACCGAGATCGCGCAGCGGGAACATCTGGCCAAGCTCGAAGCAGACGCAAAATCCCGGGAAGAAAGAGCGTGCGACGAGGCAAAGCTCGCCAGCGAAACCGCCCGGATCGAAAACGAAAAGCGGGTAAAGGCGACGCAAGTTGAAAGTGACGAGGCTCTGCGTAAGGCCGAGATGGCAGCAATTCGCGCTCTTGAAGAAGAAAAGATCGAAAACGACATTCTGATTGCCCGGAAGCGAGCCGCAGAATCCGAGGCGCGCGCGGAAGAGGAAGAAGCCCGGGTCAAGGTGATACTGGCGGCGGAGAACGTTCAGGCGCAGAAAGAACGTGCCATCGCAGAGCGCGAACGGGAAACCGCCCGCCTGAAACAGGAAAAAGAGCTTGAACTCGAAAGTGCCAAGGTCAAGAGCGACGTAGAAACGCTGCTTGAGAAGGCCAAGGCTGACGCCGCCGCAAAAACCAAGGCCAGCGAAGCTGAACGCGCGCGCATGGAAGCCGAGGCCGCTGGCCGCATTGCTCTAAATCAAGCTGAAAACACACTTGGTGATGCGGTGATCCGAATGCGTCTGGAAGAGCGCAAGCTCGACCGCTTGCCGGAAATCATGACTCAAATGATGAAACCGGTTGAAAAGATCGACTCGATCAAGATCAACCAGATCTCTGGCGCAGGCGGCGGCAATGGCTCTGGCGCAGGCGAAGGGGTTGACGGCGCATTTGGTGCGGCCATGGACCAGATCCTGGGCATGGCCGTGCGTCTGCCAGCGATGAAGCAGATGGGCGAAGAAATCGGGTTTGATTTTGATGCAAATCTTGCAGGTCGGACTGCCGACTACGCCAACCGGATCAAAGACAAACCAAAGAACGACAAGTGACGGAAAAGCCGTCCGGCATCCAACAGGCATGACATTAGGGAGGAAACTGAAATGTCACTTAATCGCCGTAACTTTCTGGCCAGCACAGCGGCCCTTGCAGGCGCTTCGGTGTTGCCCCGCATGGCAATGGCCGCAGATACGATAAAGCTGGGCTCAATCCTTGATACCTCTGGTATTTTTGATGCTTATGGCAAGCCGATGGACATGGCCATGCGTCTGGCTGTGGACGAGATCAACGCCGCTGGTGGGCTACTGGGTAAACAGATCGAAGTCGTGGCTTATGACACCCAGTCCGACATGGCGCTTTATTCACAATATGGCCAGCAATTGACCCGCCAGGACCAGGTGGACGTCGTACATGGCGGCATTCTGTCGGCCTCGCGAGAAGCAATCCGCCAGACAATGCGCAAAACAAAAACGCCTTATTTCTATAATGTGCTTTACGAAGGCGGCGTCTGCGACCGGAACATCTTTATCAACGGCGTAACACCGGCACAGCAGGTTGAGGCGCTTGTACCCTACGCCATGGGCAAGTCCGGCAAGAAGGTCTACATCCTCGCCGCCGACTATAACTATGGTCAAATCACTGCGCGCTGGATTCAGAAATTTGTGGCTGACAATGGCGGTGAGACGGTGGGCGTCGATTTCTTCCCGCTGGATGTCAGCGACTTTGGGTCCACCATCGCGAAAATTCAATCTGTCGGTCCCGATCTGGTGATTGCTCCGCTTGTAGGCGGTGCGCATCTGTCGTTCTTCCGTCAGTGGGCCGCCGCTGGGATGAAAGACCGCATTCCGCTAGCTTCGACCACTTTGGGCGTAGGCAACGAGCACAAGGTTCTGACACCGGAGGAAGGCAACGGGATTATGGTTGCCTACAACTACAGCCAGGAACTCGATACACCTGCGAACAACGCCCTCAAAGAAAAATGGGCAGCTGCCTATGGCGATAGCAACCTGATCCATGAGATCGCAGTATCAAATTATCAAGGTGTGATGACTTGGGCAGAAGCCGTGCGTCAAGCAGGTTCGATGGATCGCGATGCGTTGATTGCGGCTCTGGAATCCGGGCTGTCGATTGATGGGCCGGGGGGCAAGATCACAGTTGATCCGCAAACGCACCACGCGGTGCTGGATGTTCACATTATGGAAATTGAGAACCAGGGCATGAAGGTGATCGAAACGCTGCCGCAGCGCCAGCCGATCGATACGCAGGCTGTGTGCGATCTGTCAGCCAATCCGGACGACAACTCGCAGTACGAAATCGAAATCTGATATCCCGCAGATTTTGGCGGGGCGGCGACATTGTCGCTCCGCACGCTCACTGTCGAGCCATCAAATCTTTCCAACGGAAACACATTCTCATGGACTTAACCGTCGTCATTCTTGTCGAAATGCTCTACGCGGTCGCTTCGCTGATCCTCATCAGCGCCGGGCTCGCGGTTGTTTTCGGCATGATGAAAGTGATCAACCTCGCCCATGGCGAATTCATGATGATGGGCGGGTACGCGACCATCACCGCCGTGAACCTCGGCGTGAACATTTTCGTGGCCATGCTAATCATTGCGCCCATTGTCGTCGGTCTGATCGGGCTAGTGGTCGAACGGCTGGTTATCCGCCACCTTTACGGACGGTTGGTCGATACGATGTTGGCGACCTGGGGGTTGAGCTTGTTCTTCATTGGTCTCGCCACCATGATCTTTGGCAATACAACGACTGGGATCTCGACGCCAATTCCAGGCTTTGCCATCGGGAACTACCAGATCAACGGCTACAACTTCTTCATCATCGTGGTCGCAATTCTGTTGCTGATCGGGATGCTTACGATCCTGAAGGCCACGCGCGCAGGGCTTATCGCACGAGGCGCGATGCAGCGCTCGGATATGGCGGCGGCATTGGGTTACAGTCCCGACCGCATCTACATGGCGACCTTCTTTTGCGGCTCTGCCCTATCTGGTTTGGCGGGGGCCGTTCTCGCGCCACTGGTTGGCCTCGTGCCGACATCTGGTGGGGCATATATCGCCAAGGCTTTCATCACCGTGATCGCAGGTGGGCCATCCTTGATTGCAGGTCTCTTCTCGAGCGCTGGTTTCTTCGGCGTGGTGAACCAGATTTTCACCTTCGCCATTTCTCCGGTGATTGGTGAGGTTGCTCTGTTGGTCGCAGCAGTCGTCCTGCTTCGCCTGCTGCCACAGGGGATCACGGGCAAGTTCTTCAAGGGGAAGCTGTGATGCAAGGGAGCCTTTCAAAAGACACCATCACGATCATCCTCGTCACGGCCTTTCTGATCTGGGTGATGCCTTTGGTGATCAGCACATACACACTGACCGTTCTGATCGTCTATGGGATGTTAGGGCTGAGCCTTGGCTTGATCTGGGGCTTCGGCGGTATCCTCTGCTTTGGCCAGGCCGCATTTTTCGGGCTGGGGGCCTACACCTATGCCGTTGCGGCCATCAACATCGGTGAAAGCACGGTTCCGATGATCCTTGCCGTTATTGTTCCGGCAGGGTTCGCTGCTCTTCTGGGAGCAATGATGTTCTACGGACGACTGAACGATGTTTACCTTGGGGTCATCACTCTGGTTGTGACGTTGATCTTATTCAAGTTCATCAACTCCACCGCTGGACCGCAATATGTGATTGGAGATGCTCGACTAGGCGGATTCAACGGCATTCCCGGATTTCAGACCTTGAACATCCCTGGAAGCCCGGACGACTACATCTGGGGGGACAGCTATTTCTATGTTTGTGCCGTTTTGCTCGGGCTGGTGTTCTTCCTTGTGTCGGCATTGCTGAGATCAAGCTTTGGTCGCATCGCCGTTGGCATTCGCGAAAATGAAACCCGCATGTCCCTCATGGGCTATGATGTTCGGGCCAGAAAAACCGTTTTGTTTGCCACCGGAGCCGCCATTGCTGGGTTGGCAGGTGCGTTGTTCGCGAACTGGGCCGAAATTGTAACCCCAAGCTTGTTTTCCCTTGGCCAATCTGCCGAGATTATCATCTGGTGCATCGTTGGCGGACTGGGTACGCGCTTGGGCCCAATCCTTGGTGCCGCCGGACTGGCCTATCTGAAGTTCCTTCTGGGCCAACAAACTTTGGTAGATAACACACTGATCACAGGTCTGATTTTAGTGCTGTTCGTCCTCTTCCTGCCAAAAGGCGTCGTTCCAGCATTGGCTGGTCTCTGGAAAGTGAGTTTTGGCCGCCGCCCACTGGGCCGCATTCATCAGCAACGTCGCATGAGGAACCGAGGGCGAGTCAATGGTTGAAACTGTTCTCGAAACTCATGGGCTTACGATGCGTTTTGGCGGTGTTGTCGCGTCTGACAACGTTGATTTCAAACTCCGCGCACGCGAGCTGCGTTGCCTGATCGGACCAAACGGGGCCGGTAAATCCACGTTCTTTAAATGCGTGACGGGGTTGCAAACGCCAACAGAAGGCGAGGTATTTATGCGCGGAGTAGAAACTACGCATTGGATGCCTCATCAAATCGCCTCGATGGGCGTGGGCATCAAGACGCAAACACCCAATGTAATGGACAGCCTCAGCGTGTTCGAAAACATCTGGCTTGCGGCAAGGCGGTTTCACGATCCCCAGGATGCCAATCGGAAGACACAGGAAATCATCGAACGTCTCGCCCTTGGCTCGATTGCCCGGGACGATCTCGGGCGGCTGGCTCATGGCGAGCGACAACGCGTTGAGCTAGGCCTTGTCGCTGTCGGAGATCCCTGGCTGGTGCTTTTGGACGAACCAGCGGCAGGCATGAGCGCCGAGGATGTTGAGCGGATGACAGAGATCATCCATGAGCTGAACAAGACTGCTGCGATCATCATCGTCGAGCATGACATGCAGTTCATTCGCTCAATTGCCGAGATGGTGACGGTGTTCCACCAGGGAAAAGTACTGATGGAAGATCACGTTGATCGCGTAATGTCAGATCCCACCGTTCGAAACGTCTATCTTGGAAAGAAGGCCTGAGATGACTGATGACGTAACAAACATACTTGAAGTCAAAGGTGTCTCGGGTGGGTATGGCAAAGTGCCAATCCTGCACGGGATCGAATTCGCGGTAGCGGAAAATGAGGTGGTAGGCATTCTGGGCCATAACGGCATGGGAAAGACCACACTGTTGAAGACCCTCATGGGGTTCCTGCCCGCAGGGTCCGGGACGATCAGGTTTCATTCAACCGACATCACCGGGATGTCACCATTCGAGCGGGCAGGATTGGGACTTGGCTATGTACCCCAGGGGCGGGGAATTTTTCCGCAGCTGACCGTTCGCGACAATTTACGGTTTGCCTGGCATGAATATGCTGGTGCTTCTGAAAGCGATGTCATGGAAGCCGTTCTTGCGGACTTTCCGCGTCTGCGTCCGCTGCTTGACCGTAAAGGTGGCGCGCTGTCTGGCGGTGAACAACAATTGCTGGCCCTTGCCCGGTGCCTGATGGGCGATCCGGATTTCCTTCTGCTGGATGAACCAACCGAAGGAATCCAACCCTCGATCATCGAGGAGATGGGTGAAACGCTACTGGCCCTGCGCGAAAGCCGGGGGCTTTCCATTCTTCTTGTCGAACAGAATTTCGACTTCATCTCCGACCTGTCCGACCGGGTTCTTGTACTTGAACGCGGCCGCATTACCGGGGAACTCAGTAAAGCCGACCTGTCTGATCAGGCAAAGGTTGATCAGTTTCTCGGCTTCGGGGCGGCCCGCTCGACCCGAGGGCAGGCCAGTGCACGTCCGGCGACCCGGCAAACATCCACAACACGAACCAAATCTCAGGCAGTAACCGAGATCCAACCGGCTGCCGCAAGCGTGGTGACGAACATGACCATAAAACGACCAACCCTTTCGCAGATGCGTGACATGGCCAGCCGGTTTGGAATGAACCTGTCCGATGAAGATCTGAACGAATACCGCGAGATCATCGAGCCATACATGCAGGCCTATGACCGTCTGGATGCGATGCCCGACTACCTGCCCGAAGTTCGCTATCCACGCAGCCCCGGCCATTTCCCGAACCCGTCCGATAATCCACTGAACGCATGGTACGTGAAAACAGAAGTGCGAGGCGCACCGGATGGCAAATTGCGTGGAAAACGCATCGCTTTAAAAGACACGATTTGCCTCGCTGGTGTGCCGATGATGAATGGCTCGTCCATCATGGAAGGCTATACGCCCGAGATTGACGCCACCATCGTGACCCGAATGCTGGATGCCGGGGCCATCATCACCGGCAAAGCACATTGTGAGAATTTCTGCCTTTCGGGAGGATCGCACACCAATGCCAAAGGACCGATTCATAACCCCTGGAAGCGTGGTTACATGGCGGGCGGCTCCTCTGGTGGATCGGCAGCGCTAGTAGCTGCGGGTGAGGTGGATATGGCAATCGCAGGTGATCAGGGTGGTTCAGTGCGCATTCCGTCATCCAATTGTGGTGTCTACGGAATGAAACCCACCCATGGACTTGTCCCCTACACTGGTGCGATGCCGATCGAGCAGACCATTGACCACCTCGGACCTGTGACAAACAACGTTGCCGACAATGCGTTACTGCTTGAAGTGCTGGCCGGCGAAGACGGTCTTGATCCGCGCCAGTACAAGCCCACGGTCTACAGTTATACTGAAGCGTTAGGTCGCGGTGCGCATGGGATGCGGATCGGTGTTTTGAAGGAGGGCTTCGGGCATGAAAACTCCGAAGCCGATGTCGACGCAAAGGTCATGCAAGCAGCGGATCGTTTTCGCGAATTGGGCGCGCGGGTGGAAGAGGTTTCCATCCCCGAGCATTACACTGCCATGGATGCATGGACGGCAATCACGCTCGAAGGCCTTCAGGACGGTATGATGTGGGGCAATTCAACTGGGACCAATTACAGGGGTCTGTTCTTGCCCTCGATGACTGATCACATGGCACAATGGCAGGGCCGCGCGGATGAACTCAGCCATTCACTCAAGGCCTGCATGTTTGTCGGAGAGCATTTTCAGCGCCAGTACAGGGGCCGGTTCTACGGCAAAGGTCAGAACATCATGCGGCTCTGCAACGAACGATATCTGGCTGCGCTAAAAAAATATGATCTTCTGTTGATGCCAACCCTTCCGATCAAGCCGCAACCTCATCCGCCTGCTGACTGCTCTCTCAGTCTATACGTACAGCGTGCCTTTGAAATGGTTCCCAACACGGCACCCTTTAACGGTGGACTACCCGCCATGAGTGTACCCTGCGGTCTGAGCGAAGGCCTGCCTATCGGAATGATGCTTGTCGGTCCAAACTATGGTGAAATGAAGATCTACCAGGCTGCGGATGCCTTTGAGCAATCGGGCGACTGGCGCAACATGTAAGGGAGGATCGATATGTCAATCCTGAACGAAAGTCTGCCGGTTCGAATTTCTGAATGGGATTTGCGAACCGAGGCAATCGGCGGTGCCACAGCGCCTCAAGACGGCAAATCATATGTCCGCGGCCCCACAACCCCACCATTGGCCTATATTACCATTTCCCAGCTTTTGCGCGATGCCGTTTCACGATTTGGCCCCCGGGAAGCCGCCGTGTTCAACGAGCAAGGCATACGGATGAGCTATTACGACCTGGATCGTGCCGTCGATGAACTGGCTTCCGGGTTACTGGCGCTTGGTCTGGAAAAGGGGGATCGGGTTGGGATCTGGTCACCCAATCGTTTCGAATGGGTGCTCACGCAGTTTGCAACCGCTCGTGTCGGGCTTGTTTTGGTCAACATCAACCCTGCCTATCGCTTGGGTGAGTTGGAATACGCCCTGAACAAGGTCAGCTGCAAAGCCCTTATCGCGGCCAAGACCTTCAAATCCTCCGACTACGCAGGCATGGTCCGCAATCTCGCCCCCGAACTTGAGGATTGCGAGCCGGGACGTCTGCGTGCAGCAAAGTTGCCGCATTTGCGAAACGTCATCATCATGGACGACCAACCGGGTCCCGGTGCGTATTCTTTCGAAACGCTTCGGAAACTTGGCGGCCCGGCTCAGCAACTTCGAATCCCAGAGATCGACAAGACACTTAGCCCCGATGATTCCATCAACATTCAGTTCACCTCCGGTACGACGGGGATGCCCAAAGGGGCCACGCTTTCGCACTATAACATCGTCAACAATGCGCGGTACGTGACCGATCGTATTGGTCTGTCCGAGACGGACCGGTTAGCGATTCCAGTGCCACTCTATCACTGTTTTGGCATGGTCATGGGCGTGCTCGGCGCTGTCAGCAAAGGGGCGACTATGATCTTCCCCGGCGAAGGTTTTGATGCGCCGCAGACACTTGATGCGCTAGAAAAAGAGCGATGCACGGCCCTTTACGGCGTGCCAACAATGTTTGTGGCGATGCTTGAAAACCTTGAAGGTAATCCACGTGATCTATCCAACATGCGCACCGGCATCATGGCCGGGGCACCCTGCCCCGTAGAGGTCATGCAACGCGTGAATTCCGCGATGAATATGAAAGAGGTCACGATCTGTTATGGGATGACCGAAACCTCGCCTGTGTCCTTCCAGAGTTTCGTGGACGATCCCACCGACAAACGCTGCGAAACAGTCGGTCGTATTCATCCTCACCTTGAGGTGAAGATCGTCGGTCAGGATGGGCAAATTGTGCCCGTTGGCATTCAGGGTGAGCTCTGCACCCGTGGTTATTCCGTCATGAAGGGTTATTGGGAGGACGCCGAGAAAACCGCCGAGAGCATCGTAGACGGTTGGATGCATACCGGTGATCTTGCCGTTTTCGACCATGATGGCTTTTGCTCCATCGTGGGTCGTGTGAAGGACATGATCATCCGCGGCGGAGAAAACATCTATCCACGCGAGATCGAGGAATACCTGATGCGGCATCCAAAGGTCAGTGATGTTCAGGTCTTCGGCATTCCTGATGAGAAGTTCGGCGAGGAAGTCTGCGCCTGGGCAATTGCCAAGCCCGGCATGGAGCTGACCGAAGGCGAGCTCCGCGATGCGTTGAATGGACAGATTGCCCACTTCAAAGTACCGAGGCATATCCGCATCGTTGACGAGCTTCCAATGACGATCACCGGGAAGCCACAGAAGTTCGTGATGCGAGACAAGATGGTGGAAATGCTTGGATAGCGGTCATTCGCGCAACATGCAGCATCCAGGTAATTGGGCTTGTTGCCAACCAACGAGCGAGCTTGGCATCCGAGGGTTAGATGCGTCTGGTCTGGCTGAGGGCGGCCCATTGCGGACCTTCGCCACAACTTTATGATGCTGCTGTGCGGCCCGTCAGACCGGCCTTTCGCTGTAAGTGCACTAACGTGCCACCGCTAAAGGTTGGCGGAGCGCAAAAATATTGCGCATCCATCACGTGGCAAACGAATAGCGGCCAAAGCCACCACGTTGCGCTTCCCGAATTCCAAGTATTTCAACGGTCTATCTGAGATTTAGCATCGACTCAGGCTCCTATGGTAACCTGAGGGCATCAGCGAGAAAACTCGGGAGGAAATGATGTCGGATGTTGACACTGTAAAGGCACTCGACGCTGCCATTATCGATGGAATCAACGCAAAAGACGCAGGTAAGGCAACGGAACCCTATGCCGAAGATGGCGCAGCCATGCCCCCAGGAGCGCCGATGATGTCAGGTCACGCAGCCATTCGGGAATATTGGCAGGCAGCAATTGATGGCGGCCTAGGTGATGTTGTAGCCGATCTTACCGAGGCACAGGTCAGCGGAGACATTGCCATTACGATGGGAACATTGACTGGCTCCATGGGTGGACAAAAACTCTCTGGGAAGTACATTCTCTACTTCCGCAAAGGTGACAGCGGCTGGAAGGTTCAGCGCGACATCTGGAATTTCGACGAATAAAATTTGCGGAACGTCGCAACTGTCAAAACAAGTGCTTTGAGGCGGCTGGTCGCACGTGGGCGGCATCGCTGTACGGCACGGCGACTTGACCACTATCTGTGATTGTCCAACAAACCAGTGGTACCTTCAATCCAGCACCATCAATGTTCGCCAGCCCCAGCATGAAAGCAAACGGCCTCGGATTAGAACCGAGGCCGTTTCTTCATTTGATCTGTAAAAATGACCTATTGAGACGCATAGGTCATGTCACGTGACACGCCACAGAAAACAGCTCGAAACAGGGGTCAACCGCACTTCGAATGGCCGCAGCTGCGGCACGTCATGCACCCCTCGATCATCACCATATCGAACTGTCCACAAGAGGGGCAGGCCTTGCCGCGAGGGGCGTCCGTGTTCACAACCTGCGCCTGCGGATCGGATTTCAGGCCCATCCCCTCGCCTTCCAGAAAGCCTATAGCAATCAAATGCTGTTCTATCACGCCACCAATCGCGGCCAGAATCGAAGGGATGTATTTGCCCTTGACCCAGGCCCCACCCCGCGGGTCGAACACTGCCTTCAATTCTTCAACCACAAAGGACACATCACCCCCCCGCCGGAACACGGCCGAGATCATCCGCGTCAGCGCCAGCGTCCAGGCATAGTGCTCCATGTTCTTCGAATTGATGAACACCTCGAACGGACGACGACGGCCGCCGATCACAATGTCATTGATGGTCAGATAGATCGCATGCTCGCTGTCGGGCCACTTGAGCTTGTAGGTAGATCCTTCAAGCGATTGGGGGCGATCCAGAGGTTCGGACATATAGATGACATCGCCGCCCTCGACTTCGTGCGGCGCATCGGCACTCTCGCCCGGTGCTTTGTCTGAGCTTTCGGAAACCGTCAGAACGGACCCCGTCACATCGTTGGGACGATAGGTGGTGCACCCTTTGCAGCCCTGATCCCAGGCCTGCATGTAGACATCCTTGAACGCGTCGAACGAAATATCTTCGGGGCAGTTGATCGTCTTCGAGATTGAGCTGTCTATCCATTTCTGGGCCGCAGCCTGCATTTTAACGTGATCCAGCGGCGTCAGCGTTTGGGCGTTGACAAAGAAGTCAGGCAATTCGGCGTCTCCGAATTTGTCGCGCCAGTGCTGAACGGCGTAATCCACCACTTCTTCCTCGGTACGCGATCCGTCTTTCTGCAGCACCTTGCGGGTATAAGCATAGGCAAAGACCGGCTCGATCCCAGACGAGACGTTGCCCGCGTAAAGCGAGATCGTCCCGGTCGGCGCGATTGAGGTCAAAAGCGCGTTGCGGATGCCATGCTCGCGGATCGCATCGCGCACGTCTTCGTCCATGTCCTGCATTGCACCACTTGCCAGAAACGCGTCTGCATCGAACAGTGGGAACGCGCCCTTTTCGCGTGCCAGGTCCACCGACGCCAGATACGCGGCGCGGGCGATCGCGTGCAACCAGCGCTCGGTCTGACGCGCCGCCTCGTCCGATCCATAGCGCAGACCCAGCATCAGCAGAGCATCAGCCAGCCCCGTCACCCCAAGTCCGATCCGGCGCTTTGCCTGCGCCTCGGCCGCCTGCTCTGGCAACGGGAACTTTGAGGCGTCCACAACGTTGTCCATCATCCGCACGGCAGTTGCGACAAGCTCCTGCAACGCCTTTTCATCGAGATGCGCGCCCTTCTCGAACGGCTCTGCCACCAGCCGCGCCAGATTGACCGAACCCAACAGGCAGGCACCGTATGGCGGCAACGGCTGTTCACCGCATGGGTTGGTGGCGGCGATGGTTTCGACGTAACTCAGGTTGTTGGCCTGATTGATACGGTCGATGAAGATCACGCCGGGTTCGGCATAGTCATAGGTCGCCTGCATGATCCTGTTCCACAGATCGCGAGCCTGAACCGTGTGATAAACCTTGCCATCGAACACCAGCTCCCAAGGACCATCTGCCTTGACCGCTTCCATGAAAGCATCGGTCACCAGAACGGACATGTTGAACATGCGCAAACGGGCCGGGTCGGATTTGGCGGTTATAAAATGTTCGATATCCGGGTGATCACAGCGCATCGTCGCCATCATCGCACCCCGGCGCGAACCCGCAGACATGATAGTACGGCACATGGCGTCCCAAACATCCATGAAGGACAGCGGCCCAGAAGCATCCGCCGCCACCCCGTGCACATCCGCGCCGCGTGGCCGGATGGTCGAGAAATCATAGCCTATGCCGCCGCCCTGCTGCATGGTCAGCGCGGCCTCTTTCAGCATGTCGAAGATGCCGCCCATGCTGTCGGGGATCGTGCCCATCACGAAGCAGTTGAACAGGGTCACCTGCCGCGCCGTGCCCGCCCCGGCGGTGATGCGTCCTGCGGGCAGGTATTTGAAGTCCTCAAGCGCTTCATAGAACTTCTGCTCCCAAAGCGCGGGGTCTTTTTCCACCTTGGCCAAATCCCGCGCGATCCTCCGCCACGTGTCCTCGACCGTCTGGTCGATGGGCGTGCCATCTGCCTGTTTAAAGCGGTATTTCATGTCCCAGATCTGCTCGGCGATGGGGGCGGCAAAGCGGCTCATTGGTGATTCCCTGACTAGAAAGAGGCATCCATCTTAGACCAGAAGCCACGCAAACCACAACAACTTGATGACGCCTGATCTTGAGCTACAATATATAAGGTGGGCTTGGGACGACTCTGTGGGAAAGCTGTGGATAAGTACGTAAACCTCATAAAACTTTCGGTCGGGTCGGAAAGCGTGGATTCGCTGATTGCGTGGCAGGACAGCTATCGGCAACGCTTTGACGATGGACTGCCGCGCCACATCACCCGCATGTGGCCCAAGCGTGAGGCCGAAATTCTGAACGGCGGATCGATCTACTGGGTGATCAAGGGCGTTGTTCAGTGCCGTCAGCGTATCCTGCGGCTGGATGAGGTGATGGGCCAAGACGGCATCCGCCGATGCGGCATCGTGCTGGAGCCCGAGGTTCACCGCACACAAAACGCGCAAAAGCGCCCGTTTCAGGGCTGGCGATACCTGAAGCCCGAAGACACGCCACCTGACCTGCCCAAAGGCAAATCACAGGACGATGCCCTGCCCGACGACCTAAATCGCGCCCTGGCCGAGATCGGTGTGCTGTAAGATCAGCTCAGCCGATCCATCAGTTCAGACAGAGCCTTCTTGTCTGCTGCATCGTAACTGGCCACGCGACTGCGCCACAGGGTCGCCTGCGATCGAAGGATTAGCCCGTCTGGCAGGATTTTCAGGTGGTTGGCGCGCAATGTCTCACCGGTCGAGGTGATATCGGCGATGGCCTCGGCAGTCTCGTTAACTACCGTGCCTTCGGTCGCGCCCTGACTGTCGACCAAAGTGTAGTCTGCCACCCCCGCATCCGTCAGGAATTCACGCACCAGACGGTGATACTTGGTTGCGATCCTCAGACGGTGCCCATGGGCCTGCCGAAACGCGGCCGCCGCTGCATCAAGGTCATCCAGAGTATCAACGTCCACCCAACAGGCCGGAGCCGCGATGACCAGATCCGCCTGACCGAAGCCCAAGAGCGAAACTTCCTCGACCTGCTGTTCCCAACGCGGCAGTTTTTCGTGCACCAGATCGGTACCGGTCACACCCATGTGGATGCGCCCCGCCGCCAGTTCACGGGGTATTTCTCCGGCGGACAGCAGGATCAAGGATACCCCGTCAATCCCATCGACTTTTCCCGCATATTCACGATCCGAACCGCTGCGCGACAATGTGATGCCACGCTTGTCGAACCACGAGAATGTCTTTTCCATCAACCGGCCCTTGGAAGGTACGCCCAGCTTAAGGCTCATTGGGACGCCTCCTCGATTTCAAGCATCAGGTCCGGGCGCAAAACACCTCCGACAGCGGGGATTTCCGCACCATTTCCCAGTTGCCGGGTCAGCGCGTCATATCGGCCACCGGTTGCGATGGGCGGCAGATCGGGGCGCCCTTCGGCATAGAAACCAAAGACGAACCCGTCGTAATATTCCATCGACGTACGGCCATATGCGGCTTCGAAATCCAGCCGCTCGACGTCAACGCCACGCGCCTGAAGTGAGGCGATTCGGGCCTCAAGCCGATCCAGCGCGGGCGTGATCTGTGGCAGATCGACGGCCACATCGCGCAGTTGTTCCAGTGCAAAGGGCATGGTCTCGCGCACGTTCAGTAAGGTTTCCAGCCCCGCCAGTTCGTTGTCCGAAATAGGCGGTGTATCACGGTCTTCGCGCAGCGCAGCAATCCGCGCCTCAATCTCCGCGGCCCGCCGCTTGCCGATCATGGGCGCGTCGAAAGACATCGGATCCGTCGCATCCAGCAAGGTGTTCCGGCCTTCGGGAACCGGTTTACGGCCCGCGAACCGGTCCAGCAGAATACGGAACCGGCGGGGACGCCACAGGTGTCGCATCAGTGCGGCTTTGCGCCGATCCGTTGTTCGAAGACCTTGTACTGCAGCCGTCAGAATACCGATGTCACCGGTCGCTGCGCGCAAAGGCAGACCACGCAGCTGGAGCGCGAACAGCGAAAACACTTCGGCGTCCGCACCGGCAGGATCGTCGCGGTCAAAGACCTCGTATCCGACCTGAATGTACTCATTGGCCCGGTCGGGGTCATGTTCCTGACGGCGGAAAACTTCACCCGAATAGGTGTAACGCGCAGGCTCGGCCCCGTCGCTCATATGCATCTGCACGACAGGCATCGTGAAATCGGGGCGCAGCATCTGCTCGCCCCGCAGCGCGTCCGAGGTCACATAGGCGCGCGCGCGAATGTCCTCACCATAAAGGTCGAGCAACAATTCTGCCGGTTGCAACAGCGGCGGGTCCACGACCTGCGCGCCGGCGGCCTCAAAGCGCACGCGCATCATCGCGGCGCGGGCCTGTATCTGGGAACGGTTTGGCATCGCCTAGCCCTGACTGTCGAGAATTTCACGCACTTTGGAGACCAGATCGCCACGCGGCACTTCAAACTGGCTGGGGCGTTCTTTCCATTCCTCCAGCGTGGCGCTTTCGGCGATCTTGGCGCCAAGGATAAGGTCCTTGATCTGCACGATGCCACCTGCCTTTTCATCACCGCCTTCGATCACGGCGATCGGAGAGTTCCGCTTGTCCGCGTACTTCAACTGATTGCCGAAATTCTTGGGATTGCCCAGATACACCTCGGCCCGGATGCCCGCATTGCGCAACTCGGCCACCATCGTCTGATAGTCGGCCATGCGGTCGCGGTCCATGACGGTAACGACCACAGGGCCCGTGGCCTGCGAACTTACCCGGCCCTTTTCGTGCAGGGCGGCCAGCAGACGGTCGACGCCAATCGACACACCTGTTGCAGGCACTTCCTGCCCGGTGAAGCGTTTGACCAGATCGTCATAGCGTCCACCACCTGAGACAGATCCGAACTGCCGCTTGCGGCCCTTTTCGTCAAAAATCTCAAAGGTCAGTTCGGCCTCATATACAGGGCCGGTGTAATATCCCAGACCACGCACGACGGATGGATCAATCTCGATCCGGTCCGCACCGTATCCGCCCGCCGCCAGCAGCGCGCCGATCTGTTCCAGTTCGGCAATACCATCCGCGCCGATCTTGCTGTCCCCTACTGCAGCACGCAGGTTGGCCAGCGTGCCAGCAGTTTCCGCAGCTTTGGAGGTCAGGAAGGCAATCACCGGCTCGGCCTGATCGTCGCTGAGGCCCACACCGTCGATGAACGCACCGGATGCATCCAGACGGCCCTTGGTCAGCAGTTCGCGTACGCCCTGCTCGCCCACTTTGTCGAACTTGTCGATGGTGCGCAGGACGTTGTCTCGGGCCGCGGCGTCTTCGCCCAGCCCCATCGCCTCAAGCACGCCGTTCAGAACCTTGCGGTTGTTGACGCGCACCAAATAGTCACCGCGCGGAATGCCGACGGTTTCCAGAGTGTCCGACAGCATCGCGCAAATCTCGGCGTCCGCCGCCATCGAGGCCGTGCCGACCGTATCCGCATCACACTGATAGAACTGCCGATAACGCCCCGGTCCCGGCTTTTCGTTGCGCCAGACCGGCCCCATCGCATAGCGGCGATAAGGCGTCGGCAGATCATTGCGGTGCTGGGCGTAGACGCGGGCCAAAGGCGCGGTCAGGTCGTAGCGCAGGGCCATCCAGTCGCCGTTGCCACCTTCGTCAAATTCCTGCCATGCAAAGACGCCCTCGTTCGGACGATCCACATCCGGAAGGAACTTGCCCAGCGCCTCGACGGTCTCGACCGCGCTGCTCTCCAGCGCGTCAAACCCATAACGATGATAGACGTCCGCAATAGCCCGCAGCATCTCGGTGCGCTGCGAAACTTCCTGGCCGAAATAGTCGCGGAACCCTTTCGGCGTAATGGCCTTGGGGCGGGGCTGTTTCTTGGGCTTGGCCATATGGGGCGTCCTTGGGATTTTCATGTTCCGCGCGCGGTCTATCCCATGGCCTGCATCGGGGCAAGCCAACCCTCTGCCGCAGGGCGCGCTTTCTCTGGTCAGAGGGACATGAGGACGCTATGAGCAGGATGGAAACAGGAGCACCCCATGCAGCAACTGGAAGAACAGATCGCCCACCTGACCCGCACGGTTGAAGACCTAAACACGGTCGTCACCCGGCAACAGGACGAGATCGACCGGCTAACCCGCCGGGTCGAAATGCTGCTGCAACGCGAGGCCGAGCGGGCGCAGGAAGGTTCGGGCGGGGTTGTGCTGGGCGACGAACGCCCGCCGCACTATTGAGGGATCTAAGTCAGGCCAGGCTTAGAATCTTGCGATGCTCCAACCCGGTCATTGACCAATCGCGCCGACCACGCATCCTTGCTGCAAAACCATCCAGAGCATCGCCAAGCTGATCATCGAACCAAAGTGCCAGCGCCGTGCGCGGCAGCATGGCCTTGTTGTGCTGATAAGCGGTAACGAAAGTTCCGCCCTTGCCATCTGGTTCAAGCGTTACATCGAACTCTCCGTCCGTAAGACGCCGGTTCTTAGGATTTGAATTTCCAGAGAAGGAATAGTGGTAGCGATTTGGCGCATCGCATTCCAGCACGGTTTGCTGCTGCTTTTGAAAAATGGATGGCCCCATTAGGTAAGACACGTCAAAGCTGTCTGGATCTCCCGGAACGGGTTGCGCGTCATACAATAACTGTTCCCAGCTCGAGCTTGTGCCACATTCGGCCAGCGCGAAAGCAGGCCAGACTTTCTCAATGGGTTGCCGCACACGCACGCGGCGTTTGGATTTCCAATCCAGACCAAAGCGAAACCCGTCCAAAACAGTCCCGTATGTGATGGAGATAAAGCTCAGGAGCAATGCGAGGGTTATGATCGCTGTAAAAACGTCCGATAGGTTGAATTGATCAGCCAGACGTTCTGCTGGCTTAAGTGTGACATTGAGAAAAGCCCAGAAAGTGAGCATTTCAACCATCATTCGCAATCGGCGGAAGATCAGCACAAGCAACGCCAATCCACTCAAAACCACAGCGCTGGTCACCAAAATGGCCAGACCTAGGGCCAGCCAGGTAATGAATGGACCGGAGGCCACCATCATCTCAACAAACTGTTCTTCAAGTTGCTCCCAATGTTGAAAGACGACGGTTGCCATTAGAAAGAACGTCCCGAACAACAATCGGCGACGTTGCCTGTAAATCAGTTTGAACATACTGCGCACACATAGGTTGTAATACTCTATGCTGCATATCGCTCAGGATGTTGACCAGAATAAGACACACCAAAGCTTAGTCGATAGCGCTTTGGCCCAGTGATAGGTGGTCCAAACCACAAATTGGTTACAAGCCCAGCGTCGTTTTCACAGCGTTGTCGACAACGCCACCCAGCAGCGCATTCTTGTCTTCGGCGCAGCCTTCAGACAAAGCGGTCAGAAACGTCTCGCGCAGTTTGGCCTTGTCCTCGTCCGACGAAGCATGCTCCTCGATATTGATCTGGCGGTTGTAGATGGACAGGGCTGTCATTTTTTCGACGACCGCCAGAACGAAGGTTTCATCTCCGTCCGCCTCTTCAACTACCGATGCACAGGTGTGGTACATCACCGGCAAGGCATCCTGTACCATCTGATCCGCTTCTTCATCTGCCTGAGCCGCAATCGGAGTGACAGCGAAGGCAACAAAGGTCAGTGCTTTTAATGTGTTAAATCGCATCGCATTCACTTCCAGTTACGCCCGATAATGGCACCGGCCACGGCACCCGCTGCAGCACCTTTCCCGTCACCGATTAACGCGCCTACACCCGCGCCAACCACTGCCCCTTTGATTGTGTTGTCTTTCTTTTTGTCATCCGCCAACCCGGCAGATGCAGTCGCCAGAGATACGACCGCCGCGAAACCCAGTGATCTGAAACAAATACCTGAAATCGTCATGTCAGAGCCCTCCTGTGGCATGACCCAATAGGATATACCACTCAGCCTAACCGGGCGTCTTCATTGTGGCAACAAAACGAAGGATCAGAGTTCCTCGACCGACAGGACACCTTCCAGAGATTTGATGGCACCCTTGATCTGCGGGTTGATCGGAAAATCCTGGCCAAGGTCCATTTCCACTTCCCCCGGAAGACCGGGGTCAAGAAGGCAAAGCTGTATCGGGCCCTTGGACGCGCCACGCGCTGCCGTGGCCGCATCTTCAAGGACGTTCGCAAGTGTTGGCACCACCTGCGCATCCTCTACGAAAACCCGCAATCCGGTCGCTCCGGCCTCGGCCACAGCCGCATCGATTGGACCGACAGACCGGCCCAGTAATTTCAGCTGATCGGCCTCCATTGTCGCCTCGGCGGTCAGAACGACATGCGCACCGGTTTCCAGAAACTCGCGGCTTTTCTCCAGCGTTTCAGAGAACAACGTAACCTCATACGCGCCGGTTGGATCCGATAGCTGAGCAAAGGCGAACCGGTTGCCGCGCGCGGATTTACGCTCCTGCCGGCCGGCGACAACACCGGCCATCTTGGCAATCAGCGGGCCCGAGCGGGCCTTTTCCATCACATCGTCCAGCGTAAGGACCTGTTTGCGCTTCAAGGCGGGCATGTAATCATCAAGGGGATGGCCAGACAGATAGAAACCGATGGCCTTGAATTCTTCACTCAACCTTTCCGCAGGCAGCCAGTCGGCTGTTGGCGACAGGCGGGGTTCCGGCAGGTCATCCCCTGCCTCGCCGAACAACGAAACCTGATTGGAGTTCTTCTGTTCATGGATCGCCGCCGAATACTGCACCAGCGGCTCCAGGCTGTCGAATACCCGGCGACGGTTTTTGTCCAACTCATCAAACGCCCCAGCCCGTGCCATCATTTCGAGTGGGCGCTTGCCCACCTTTTTCAGATCAACGCGGCGGGCGAAATCGAACAGGTTCACAAACGGCTTGTCGGCACGCCCTTCGACCACAAGGTTCATCGCCTCGACGCCGACGTTCTTGAGCGCGCCCAGCGCATAGACCAGATGCCCTTCGACCACGTCGAAGGTCGCCTGAGAGCGGTTCACGCAGGGTGGTACGTAAGGCAGTTCCAGCCCCTTGCGGACCTCTTCGAAATACACCGCCAGCTTGTCGGTCAAGTGGATATCGCAGTTCATGACACCGGCCATGAACTCGACCGGGTGGTTCGCCTTTAGCCAGCCGGTCTGATAACTGACCACCGCATAGGCGGCGGCGTGAGATTTGTTGAAGCCGTAGTTGGCGAATTTCTCGAGCAAGTCGAAAACTTCGGAGGCCTTCTTGGCATCCACGCCATTCTCACCCGCGCCCTTTTCGAATTTCGGGCGTTCGGCGTCCATCGCCTCTTTGATCTTCTTACCCATCGCGCGGCGCAGCAGGTCAGCACCACCAAGGCTGTACCCGGCCATGACCTGCGCGATCTGCATCACCTGTTCCTGATAAACGATGATGCCCTGGGTTTCCTCAAGGATGTGATCGATCAGCGGATGCACGGATTCGATCTTGCGCAGCCCGTTCTTGACCTCGCAATAGGTCGGGATGTTCTCCATCGGGCCGGGACGGTACAGTGCCACAAGGGCCACGATATCCTCGATACAGGTGGGTTTCATACGCTTGAGCGCATCCATCATGCCCGAGCTTTCCACCTGGAACACCGCCACCGTCTTGGCCGCCGAGTAGAGCTTGTATGTCGCCTCGTCATCCAGCGGGATGGCGTTGATCTGGTTCTCGGCCCCCTCGGCGGGTTCATAGAGTTCAGTGCCGTCCGCCGCCACATGCAAAGGCCGCCCGGATTTGAAGATCAGGTCCATCGCATTCTGGATCACGGTCAAGGTTTTCAAACCCAGAAAGTCGAACTTCACCAGCCCGGCTTGCTCCACCCATTTCATATTGAACTGGGTCGCAGGCATGTCAGACCGCGGGTCCTGATACAGCGGCACAAGCGCGTCCAGCGGCCGGTCGCCGATCACCACACCCGCCGCGTGGGTCGAGGCGTTCCGCAGCAACCCTTCTACCTGTTGGCCGTAGGTGAGCAGTCGCTCCACCACTTCTTCATTGCGGGCTTCTTCGCGCAGGCGGGGTTCGTCTTTCAGCGCCTTTTCGATGGAAACGGGTTTGACACCCTCAACAGGGATCATCTTGGACAGGCGGTCCACCTGCCCATACGGCATCTGTAGAACACGGCCGATGTCGCGCACAGCAGCCTTCGACAATAGCGCACCAAAGGTGATGATTTGCCCCACTTTGTCGCGGCCATATTTCTGCTGCACGTAACGGATCACCTCTTCGCGGCGATCCATGCAAAAGTCGATATCGAAGTCGGGCATCGAAACCCGTTCGGGATTTAGGAACCGTTCGAACAGCAGCGAATAGCGCAACGGGTCAAGGTCGGTGATCGTCAGCGCATAGGCCACCAGCGATCCCGCGCCCGAACCCCGCCCCGGCCCCACCGGAATGTCGTGATCCTTGGACCATTGAATAAAGTCCGCAACAATCAGGAAGTAGCCGGGAAACCCCATGCCTTCGATGATGCCAAGCTCGAAATCCAGCCGCTCTTGATACTCTTCCGGTGTCACGGCATGCGGGATCACTGCCAGACGTTTCTGCAGGCCATCATTGGCGATGCGGCGCAGTTCGGCCACCTCGTCATCAGCGAATTTCGGCAGGATCGGATCACGGCGATAGGCCATGAAGGCGCAGCGTTTGGCGATCTCGACCGTGTTTTCGATTGCCTCGGGCAGATCGGCGAACAGCGTCGCCATCTCCTGCTGCGACTTGAAGTAATGCTGCGCGGTCAGGCGGCGGCGACCTTCCTGCTGGTCGACATAGGCGCCTTCCGAGATACAAATCAGCGCATCGTGCGCCTCGTACATGTCTGAGGTCGGGAAATACACATCGTTGGTGGCCACCAGCGGCAGGTTCTTGGCATAGGCCATTTCCACATGGCCACGCTCGGTCAGGCGCTCGGCCTCGGGCTGTCCGTCTTCGCCCGGATGTCGCTGAAGCTCGATGTAAAGACGATCGGGGAACACGGTTGCAAGACGGTCCACCAAAACCTCGGCCGCGGGACGCTGGCCTTGCTGCAACAGCATCCCGACCGGCCCCTCCGGCCCGCCGGACAGACAAATCAGACCGTCTGAGCGTTCGGCCAACTCTTCCAACGTGACCTGTGGCAGTTGCCCGCCCTTGTCCACATAGAGGCAGGAGCTGAGCTTCATCAGGTTTTCATACCCAACCTCAGACTGCGCCAGCAGCACGAGCGGTGCTGGGGCCTTGGGCTTTTCTCCCGGCTGCGCCTGCACGTAGGTCAGATCGACCTGACAACCCATGATCGGCTGCACCCCCGCCCCGCTAGCGGTCACCGAGAACTCCAAAGCCGAAAACATGCTGTTGGTGTCCGTCACCGCGACGGCGGGCATCTCCAACTTTTCGCAAAGACCCGGCAGCTTTTTCAGCCGCACGGCGCCTTCCAGAAGGGAATATTCGGTGTGAACGCGGAGATGAATGAATCGAGGAGTGCTGCTCATGCGCCGACGCTACCTCAGTCGGGCGTGGTGAAAAAGCCGGAACCGACCCGTTGAACAGCTTAAAAATCACTCTGGATTATTCGGCTTTTCCAGAAGGTGCTTCGGGGGACGTTATTCACTCCAGAGGAAAAATGCTGTAGTTTCATAATTCTAGGCCGCTATCGGACAGATCGAAACAACGTCGGAGGAAGGTAATGCTGTATCTTAGGGGCAGTTTTTCTTGCCAGATCGCGCCAGCCCTTTCTAACATCTGTCGGCAAGCTATCAGCCCGCTACTCTTTCTACGTCGCATCGAAGGAGAGCACCACATGGGCGCAACCGGGTAAGGCGACGGGTTTCACGAATGAATATCGCGTTTCTTCTGAACGGAGAGACAGTGGAGTTGGCGGATGTCGATCCGACGGCCACGCTGCTGGACTGGCTGCGCGAGGATCGCGGCCTGACCGGCACCAAGGAGGGCTGTAACGAAGGCGATTGCGGTGCCTGCACTGTCATGGTGACGGATGAGGAAGGCGCCAAGGCGCTGAACTCGTGCATCCTGTTCTTGCCTCAGCTACACGGCAAGGCCGTGCGCACCGTCGAAGGTGCGAGCGGACCGAACGGAGAGGCCCATCCGGCCCAGCAGGCCATGGTTGATCTGCATGGGTCACAATGCGGTTTCTGTACCCCCGGCTTTGTCATGTCGATGGTTGCAAGTCACACCAATGGCGCGACGGATCATGACAACCAGCTTGCAGGCAATCTGTGCCGTTGCACCGGTTACGCGCCGATCATTCGTGCCGCCAAGGCCACCGAAGAGCATCCCGTTCCGGTCTGGATCAAGGATAAGCCGGTTGCCCCGCAGGCAACGCCGCCCATGCTGCCGGGCTCGTCCGACGAATTGGCCGCTGTCTATGCGGAGCACCCAGATGCCACTCTGGTCGCTGGAGCGACCGATGTGGGTCTTTGGGTCACCAAGCAGTTGCGCGATCTGGACCCGGTGATTTTCCTAAACCGCTGCGACGATCTGAAAGAGATCACGATCACTGATGACGAAATCCGTTTTGGTGCCATGGTCGACATGAACCGTATGGGCGAAGCACTGGCCGAACTGTATCCGTCCTACGCCGAGATGATCCGCCGCTACGCCAGCGTTCAGGTCCGTCACGCGGCCACTGTCGGCGGCAATATCGCCAATGGCTCACCTATCGGAGACAACCCTCCCGCCCTCATCGCGCTGGATGCAACGTTGCATTTGCGCAAGGGCGATACGCGCCGTTCGATGCCGCTGGAAGATTTCTTTGTCGATTATGGCAAGCAGGACCGTGCACCCGGTGAATTCGTCGAGGCCGTCAGCTTCAAACGGCAGGCGGATCGGCTGAAATGCTACAAGCTCAGCAAGCGGTTCGATCAGGATATTTCCGCTGTCTGTGGATGTTTCAATATAACCGTCACGGACGGTACCGTGACCAGCGCAAGGATTGCGTTCGGCGGCATGGCCGGTATTCCGAAACGGGCCAAAACTGTCGAGGCCGCTTTGATCGGCAAACAGTGGACAACCGAGACCGTGCAGACGGCACTGCCTGCCTTTGCCGAAGACTATACTCCGATGTCGGATATGCGCGCCTCGGCCAGCTATCGGCTGGAGACGTCCAAAGCCATGCTGGAGCGGTACTTCCTCGAGGATCAGGGTGAAGTGACAAATGTGCTGGAGGTGTCGGCATGAGCGTGACCAAACCCCTGCCCCACGACGCCGCCCCGCTTCATGTCTCGGGAACGGCGCGTTATGTGGATGACATTCCCACTCCGAAGGGATCGTTACATCTGGCCTTTGGTCTCAGCCCCATCGCCAAGGGCAAGATCACGGCGATGGACCTGTCTGCAGTGAAGGCCGCCGAAGGTGTCGTCATGGTGATGACTGCTGACGATCTGCCTTTCGCCAACGACGTCTCACCTTCTATCCATGATGAACCATTGTTGTCGGACGGAACCGTCAACTATGTAGGCCAACCTGTTTTCCTCGTGGCTGCGACCAGCCATCTGGCGGCACGCAAGGCCGCGCAACTCGGCAAGGTCGAATACGCCGAGGAAACACCGATCCTGACAATCGAAGAAGCACTCGCGGCCGACAGCCGGTTCGAGGAAGGGCCGCGCATCTATGCCAAGGGTGATGTCGACAGTGCCATTGCAAATTCGGCACATGTGATCGAAGGCGCGTTTGAACTGGGCGGTCAGGAGCATTTCTATCTCGAAGGTCAAGCCGCTCTGGCCGTGCCGAATGAGGGCGGGGACATGCTGGTGCATTCCTCGACCCAGCACCCAACCGAGATTCAGCACAAAGTGGCTGATGCGTTGGGCGTACCGATGCATGGCGTGCGCGTTGAAACCCGCCGCATGGGCGGAGGGTTCGGCGGCAAGGAAAGCCAGGGCAATGCACTGGCCGTCGCCTGTGCAGTTACTGCCCGCGCCACCGGCAAAGCCTGCAAAATGCGCTATGACCGCGACGATGACATGGTGATCACCGGCAAACGCCACGCTTTCCGCATCGCGTACCGCGCAGGGCTTGATGAGCACGGCCACATACAGGGCGTTTCGTTTTTGCATCATGCCATCTGCGGGTGGGCACAGGACCTTTCCCTGCCTGTTGCGGACCGCGCCATGCTGCATTCGGACAACGCCTACCTGTTGCCAAACGCCCGGATCGAAAGCCATCGGCTGAAAACCAACACGCAATCCGCCACCGCCTATCGTGGGTTTGGCGGCCCGCAGGGTATGGTCGGGATCGAACGGGTCATGGATCATGCCGCTCATGAGCTGGGGCTGGACCCGGTCGAGTTGCGCCGCCGTAACTATTATGAGGCCGCACACAGCCCGACGATCGAACCAACCCATGTTCCTGAACGTCCGTTGGGGCATGTTGATCCGCATGAGGATCTGACCAGCCTCGGCGCGGTTGAACAGGTGACCACTCCGCCGCCGGTCCGTCCGGTACCCGAAGGCGGTAACACGACGCCGTATGGCATGGAAGTTACCGATTTCGAGTTGCACGGAATGACCGAAGCCCTGCTGAAATCCAGCGACTATGCGGCGCGCAAGGCGGCAATTGCAAAGTGGAACGCACAGAACCGGGTGATCAAGAAGGGTATCGCCTTTTCACCGGTCAAGTTCGGCATCTCGTTCACCCTGACCCACCTGAATCAGGCGGGCGCACTGGTGCATGTGTATCAGGATGGCTCGGTGCATCTGAACCATGGCGGCACCGAGATGGGTCAGGGCCTGTTCCAGAAGGTGGCGCAGGTCGCCGCGTCTCGATTTGGTATTCCGCTTGAGATGATCAAGATCACCGCCACGGATACCGCCAAAGTGCCCAACACATCGGCAACCGCGGCCTCATCTGGCAGCGATCTGAACGGCATGGCGGTCAAGGCAGCCTGCGACACGATCCGCGACCGCATGGCGGCCTATCTGGCCGAGCGGCATCAGGCAGACGCCGCCACGGTCAAATTCAGCGACGGACATGTCGAAGTCGGAGGGGAACGCTACAGTTTCGCCGAGGCTGCGGCCCTCACCTATCAGGGGCGGGTCAGCCTGTCGGCGACCGGGTACTACAAAACACCAAAGATCGAATGGGACCGGATCAAGGGGCACGGCCGTCCGTTCTTTTACTTTGCCTATGGTGCATCCGTAACCGAAGTGGCGGTTGACACCCTGACAGGCGAAAACCGCATTCTGCGCACAGATATCCTGCATGATGCCGGGGCGTCGCTGAACCCAGCTCTGGATGTCGGTCAGGTCGAAGGTGGATACGTTCAAGGCGCAGGTTGGCTGACGACCGAGGAACTGGTCTGGGACGATCAGGGGCGGCTGCGCACGCATGCGCCGTCAACCTACAAAATCCCTGCCTGTTCGGATCGCCCCGACATTTTCAATGTCGCGCTGTGGGATGGGCAAAACCGCGAGGATACGATCTATCGCTCGAAGGCGGTCGGTGAACCGCCCTTCATGCTGGGGATTTCCGCATGGCTCGCCCTGTCGAATGCGGTCGCTGCCTGCGGTGACGCCTACCCGGCGTTGGATGCACCTGCCACGGCCGAGGAAGTGTGGCGCGGTGTTCAGCGGATGAAGGGAGGCATCTGATGGGATTTGATCGGGAAGCTTTGAGGGAGGCGGTCAAAACCCATGGGTCTGTGGTCCGGGTGGTTATCGCCGGGATCAAGGGGTCGTCCCCCCGCGAAGTCGGTGCCGCGATGCTTGTTTGGGAAAATGGGCAGTCTGGCACGATCGGCGGCGGCACGCTGGAATTTCAGGCCGCCGAGGCTGCACGTCATCAGAACTCGCAAAGAAAGCTGACCCAACACGCGCTTGGCCCGGACCTTGGCCAGTGCTGCGGCGGTGCGGTCACGCTGCTGAGCGAGGTCTATGACCTGAAAGCAGTGAATCGTCTGGATGACACGATGATTGCACGTCCGGTTTCGGCTGGTGAAATGCCTCTGTCCGTCAAGCGTTTGCTGAACCGCGCGCGTGGACAAGGTGTTCAGCCAGAACCGCAGCTCCTTGACGGATGGATGATCGAACCAGTGCACAAACCGGCCCGCGACCTGTGGATCTGGGGCGCTGGTCATGTGGGCCGGGCGCTGGTTGATGTTCTGTCGCCCCTGCCCGATCTGGCAATCACCTGGGTTGATACAGGGCCGGAGCGATTTCCTGAAACAGTGCCGAACGGCGTGACGGTCGTGCCAGCCGCCAAACCGGCGGAACTGGTTCGTCACGCGCCGCGCGACGCCGAGCATCTGGTGCTTACTTATTCACACAATCTGGATCTGGAGCTGTGCAACAGGCTGCTTTTGCACGATTTCCGCTTTGCGGGCCTGATTGGCTCGGCTACCAAATGGGCGCGGTTCCGCTCTCGTCTTGCTGCGTTGGGGCATTCGCCTGAACGGGTAAGCCGGATCACCTGCCCGATCGGTGATCCGGGCTTGGGCAAACATCCGCAGATGATCGCGGTTGGCGTCGCGGCGCAAATCCTGCGCCCCGCCCTGCAAAACGACTTGAAGAAGGATCTGAGCGCGTGACCACACCACTTCTGAGCCTGCAAGGCCTGACCAAAGCCTATCCCGGCGTCGTGGCCAACGACACCGTCTCGTTCGATATTGGCGAGGGCGAAGTTCATGCGCTGCTGGGCGAAAACGGCGCAGGCAAATCCACTCTGGTCAAAATGATCTATGGGCTGGTGAAGCCTGACAGCGGTACGATGCTGTTGCGCGGCCAACCCTATGCGCCACCCGAACCCCGCGCCGCGCGGGCAGACGGGATCGCGATGGTGTTTCAGCACTTTTCGCTGTTTGACGCGCTGAACGTGGCCGAGAACATCGCACTTGGGATGGAGAACCCGCCGCCGATGGGCGATCTGGCCTCGCGTATCCGCGAAGTGTCGGAGACCTACGGTCTGCCGCTGGACCCTTTCCGTACGGTTGGTGACCTGTCGGCGGGTGAGCGTCAGCGGGTCGAGATCATCCGCTGTCTGTTGCAGGAGCCCAAGCTGCTGATCATGGATGAACCGACATCGGTTCTCACCCCGCAAGAGGTTGATATCCTTTTCGAGACGCTGAATAAATTGCGGTCTGAGGGCACTTCGATCCTGTATATTTCGCACAAGCTCGAGGAAATCCGCACGCTCTGCGATCACGCCACGATCCTGCGTCTGGGCAAGAATGTTGGCGAATGTGTTCCAAACGAAACCTCGGCACGGGACATGGCCGAGATGATGGTGGGTTCGACCCTGCAGACGCCGGAACGGTCGGGACGTGAGTTTGGCGAGGTCGCACTGGATGTTAGCGGCTTGTCGGTGCCTTCGCCGTCGGAATTCGGAACGGCACTAAAAAACGTCCATATGACGGTGCGCAAAGGCGAGGTTCTTGGCATCGGCGGCGTCGCCGGGAATGGGCAGGACGAATTGTTGGGGGTCCTTTCGGGTGAAATCCCGACAACCGCCGACGCAATCAAGTTCAATGGCCAACCGATAGGCAAACTGGGGCCTACCGCGCGCCGTACGCTGGGCGTGCTGACAGCCCCCGAGGAACGACTTGGACATGCCGCAGCCCCGGATATGAGCCTGACCGAAAACGCCCTGCTGACCGGATCGGTACGTGAAGGTCTGGAAAACAACGGCTTCCTGAAATGGGCTGAGACTAAGAGCTTTGCCGAAAAGATCATCGAAGTCTTTGACGTACGCACACCCGGCCCCGAAAACGCGGCACGGTCGCTGTCGGGTGGCAACCTGCAGAAATTCGTGATCGGACGCGAGGTGTTGCAGAACCCTGATGTGTTGGTGGTGAACCAGCCGACATGGGGCGTTGATGCGGCGGCGGCGGCCTCGATCCGGCAGGCCATTCTGGACCTAGCTGCCAAAGGCACCGCAGTCATCTGCATCAGTCAGGACCTGGATGAGTTGATGGAGATTTCAGATAGCTTTGCGGCCCTTAACGAAGGACGCCTGAGCGCACCGCGCACAACGGCGGGCCTGACGGTGGACGAGATCGGCCTGATGATGGGCGGCGCACACGGCATGGAGGTGGCGCATGTTTGATCCGTTGAACCGCCTCAAGCGGCCGTACTTACAACGAGAAGAAGAACCTGGGGGGATGAGCAGATGATAGTGTTGGAGAAACGGCCGCAGCCGTCCAAAGCGTGGTCCTACGCGACCCCATTGGTGGCGGTGCTGGCAACAATGTTCTTTGGCGGGTTGCTATTCGCCATTCTGGGCAAAAACCCGGTTCAGGCCATTGGCACCATTTTCTGGGAGCCGCTGTTTGGCGAGTTTTCTTTCTATTACCGCCCGCAGCTATTGGTGAAAGGCGCGCCGCTGGTCCTGATTGCCATTGGCCTGTCGCTGGGCTTTCGGGCTGGCATCTGGAACATCGGCGCCGAGGGACAATACATCATGGGCGCCATCTTTGGCGCAGGTGCGGGGCTTGCCTTTTATCCGCTGGAGGCGTGGTACGTCTTTCCGATCATGGTGATTGCCGGCGCGCTTGGCGGTTGGATCTGGGCAAGCATCCCGGCCTTTCTGAAAGTGCGGTTCGGTACCAACGAAATTCTCGTATCCCTGATGCTGGTTTATGTGGCTGAACAGATGCTGGCCTCGGTCTCGCTGGGACTACTGAAGAACCCCGAGGGGTTTGGCTTTCCCGGCTCGCGCAATCTGCAGTCTTATGCCAGCGCGCATAATGCTGAGCTGATTTCAGGATCGGGAATGCATTGGGGCGTCGTGACTGCTCTGATCGCTGTGATCTTTGCCTATATCCTGCTGAACCGTCACATGCTGGGCTTTCACATCCGGCTGACCGGCGAAGCACCCCGCGCCGCGAAATTCGCAGGCGTGAACCCGGCCCGCCTGATCCTGTTCTGTCTGGGTCTTTCCGGCGCGTTGGCCGGATTGGCGGGGATGTTCGAAGTGTCCGGCCCTTCGGGCGTGGTCAGCATCGATTTCAACGTGGGCTATGGTTTCACGGCGATTATCGTTGCCTTTCTTGGCCGGTTGCACCCGATTGGAATTCTTCTGGCCGGGGGCCTGATGGCCCTGACCTATATCGGCGGAGAAATCGCCCAGTCGCAACTGGGCCTGCCCGCCGCTGCCATTCAGGTGTTTCAGGGAATGCTGCTGTTCTTCCTGCTGGCATTCGATCTTTTGACAAACTACCGCATCCGTGCGGCCCGTAGTGAGGTAGCGTGACCCATGGATCTTGGTGAAATCAATCCCGTACTTTTGGTGGCCTCGCTTATGGTCGCCGCAACCCCCCTGCTATTGGCCGCGATCGGAGAGCTGGTCGTTGAGAAAGCAGGCGTTCTGAACCTTGGTGTCGAAGGCATGATGATCGTGGGAGCGATCAGTGGCTTTGCCATCTCGGTTGAAACCGGATCACCCTGGCTTGGCTTTTTCGCCGCAGCGGTCGGCGGCGCTTTGCTGTCACTTCTGTTTGTCCTGCTGACACAGGTTGCACTGGCCAACCAGGTAGCGAGTGGACTGGCTCTGACTCTGTTTGGCTTGGGATTCAGCGCATTGATGGGACAAAGCTATGTGGGGATCACACCCCCGGATATGAACGACCTCTATATCCCGCTCATCAGCGATATTCCGGTGATCGGTCCGATCCTGTTCCAGCATGATCCGATCCTCTATGTCGGAATCGCGCTGACTGCCACCGTCTGGTACGTTCTCAAGTTCACCCGTATCGGTCTGGTCCTGCGCGCGGTGGGTGAGAACCACGACGCCGCACATGCGCTGGGATATAAGGTCATCAAAATCCGCGTTCTGGCGATCCTGTTCGGTGGGGCCTGCGCCGGTCTTGGTGGGGCCTATATCAGCCTGATCCGCGTGCCCCAATGGACCGATGGCATGACGGCCGGAGTTGGCTGGATCGCGCTCGCGCTGGTGGTGTTTGCCAGCTGGAAGCCTTGGCGCGTTCTGCTGGGTGCCTATCTGTTCGGCGGTATCACCGTCTTGCAGCTTAATTTGCAGGCAGCGGGCGTTGCCATCCCTGTCGAGTATCTGGCAATGTCGCCCTACATCATCACGATCCTTGTGCTTGTGATCCTTTCGGCCGACAAGAGCAGTGCACCTGCCTCATTGGGCCGGATTTTCCACGCCTCGCACTAGACGGGGCCAAATGAACCAACTTGGGGAGTAACTACATGAAATTCACTTCAATTCTGGCAAGCGCCACCCTGGCGCTGGGGCTGGCCACCAGCGCCATCGCTCAGGAAAAAACGAAGGTCGGCTTTATCTATGTCGGCTCGATCAACGACGGGGGCTGGAACGAGCACCACCATCACTCGGCCAAGGAAATGCAGAAGCATTTTGGCGATAGCGTCGAGCTGGTTTATCAGGAGAACGTTGCCGAAGGGCCGGATGCCGAACGAGCCATGACTCAGATGGCACTTGAAGGCGCGGATCTGATCTTTTCGACGTCCTTCGGGTTTATGGACCCTACGATCAACGTGGCCAAGAAGTTCCCGGACGTGAAATTTGAACACGCGACCGGCTACAAGCGGGCCGACAACGTCTCGACCTATTCCGCCCGTTTCTACGAAGGCCGTGCGGTACAAGGCCACATCGCCGGAAAAATGACCGAGTCGAACATCGTGGGCTACATCGGATCCTATCCGATCCCAGAGGTGATCCGTGGTATCAACTCGGCTTATCTCCACGCCAAGAAGGTCAACCCGGATGTCGAATTCAAAGTCATCTGGATTTACACTTGGCTTGACCCATCGAAAGAGGCGGACGCTGCCAAGGTTCTGATCGAACAGGGCGCAGATGTGATCCTGCAGCATACGGACTCGACCGCTCCGCTGGCGGCTATGAAGGACGCCGGCAACGTGATCGGGTTTGGTCAAGCTGCGGATATGGCAGAATATGCACCGCATCCACGCGTCAGCTCGATCATCGACAACTGGACACCTTATTATGTCGCCAGAACTCAGGCAGTCATGGACGGCAACTGGGAAAGCATCGATACCTGGGATGGCATCAGCAAAGGCATGGTCGGGATCGGAGAAATCTCGGACGCAGTTCCTGCGGATGTCAAAGAGGAAGCGCTGGCAATGAAAGCCGCGATCGCCGATGGCAGCTATCACCCCTTCACCGGCCCGATCAAGAAACAGGATGGCAGCGACTGGCTGGCCGAAGGCGAAGTGGCCGATGATGGCACATTGGCTGGCCTGAACTTCTATGTCGAAGGCCTTGAAGGCGAAATTCCGCAGTAAGCGCGGCTATTAAACCCAGCGAAGGGCCAGCCATTTTGGCTGGCCCATTGCCAGAAGCCTTGCAAGATTATGCACAACGCACCGCGCAACAGGCTGTTACAAAAAATCACCCTCGCGGAATTCTGCGAGGGTGTTTTTGTTTGGAATGGCGGCTGTGCGGACCAAGCCGCCGTTCCTGTAGGGCCGCTGCTGCGCCTTTCCGCCCGAATTGAGGACATGCTGCGCCCGTACATTAACACCGTCACCGGGATGTTCGTCGTATGAGTGGGGCAGAGATCGCCGCACAGGTGAACGCCAATTCTGCGCCGTGCAATGCTTCAAGCGAATTGGCAATCAAATTTGCCCAGATAATCGTGACTACAAAGCGTCTGGCGACAATCGGGGAAACTTAACTAACCGTGAACAAATTTCGCTACCACCCTGCGTCCTCAAGCGCGCATCCATTTTCTTTTTCTAAGCGACGGGCAGCCTCCTCTTCTTTCTTTGTTCCTCGCCATGTCGCATCTCTAACCTGCTTTCGTATTTCGTGACACTTGTCAGAACTCCAGCGCCGGTAGCTAATCTCATCTTGCACCGCCGGAATCGCGAATGCGGCCACTGCAACCAACACGACGGCCCCACCGCCAGCAATCAAAGCCTTCTTGTTCACTTGGTACTACCTTCAGTTTAATTTGTCGTATCGAGAACAACTGCACGAATTGATGTTCTGGCAAGTTTCCAGCGGTCCATTTCACATTTCTTGTGAGATATGTGTCATGTATGCATCTGAAAAATATACATTTCACAAACCTGAATTCATTCTCTGATCAGATGGATCGCCAGTCACCAAGGCTAGGGTCGGGATCCCCGAGCCTCGCTAATCTTTGCGTTTCAAAGAAAGATGGGTGGAACGGATATGGTTGGGTTAAGCAGGGGCGTCCACTATGCGGACCAAGCCGACAATGCCGGTTTGGGTGTGAACGTCTGCTATTCATCCCAATGCAAATATGCCCATACCCTTGACCAAGCGCCCTAGCACATTTAGGCAAAATTGATCTGCCCGCCGGGACGACCCGGCCAGGAACGGCGCTTAGTCAGGACGACCTGATAAAACTGAGGTCGAAGATGACAACCAAACACAAAAATGCAAAGAAACTGATCGAGGGTCGACCCGCCCTGATCGTGATCGACATTCAGAAGAGCACGTTCATTGATAACAGCGCAGTCCGCTCAATCGACAATATGCCGAGTTATAAGGAACGGATGCTCGCTGCGCGCGATTTGGTTGATGCCGCACATCAATACAATGTGCCCGTCATTTTCATTCAGGAAGTTCATCGTTCCGACCAGGTCGACTTCGGCCGGGAGCTGGATGGCGATGAGGACATACACTGTCTCGAAGGTGATCCGCGGACAGAGGTTGCCAAAGAAGAGATGGGATATCGCACTGGTGACTATTTGGTTCCGAAGCGGCGTTATTCTGCGTTTTTTGGAACCGATTTCGAAATTCTGCTGCGCGGTCTAAAGGTAGATACTCTAATACTATGCGGAGGCCTGACCGATGTTTGTGTGCACTACACGTTCGTTGATGGCCATCAATCAGACTACTTCTGCCGCGTTGTGGAGGATTGCGTCGGCGGGTCATCCCTCCAAGCCCATGAAGCTGCGCTCAGAGCAATGGAGTATTTGCAAACGGGCGCTGTTCAAAACCGCGAAACGGTGATTAACGCGATCTCTTTGCTCTGATACGCAAACGGCTCCTTTATGTCTGTTTCGCATTGCCTAAAGCCCAAACCAGCAATTCGAAATGTGTCGAATGCTGGCAGGATTGGGCTCAAACCGGACCTTCAGCAGTGCGGCAGGAAAAAAACCGCGGTTACCCGATGCAAAAGACGGCGACGCGAAGCAAAATTGACGTTGGTTCAACGATCAGTCGCCGCCAATCGCGCGCCAAATGATTTAAAAATGTGAATATGATACTCTTGCAAATTAGAGAGCGAGATTATGACGCTTCCTTTTATGAAAGGAAACTGAGATGAACTCTGTTACCAATATTTCTAAGACGCTGATTGCTGCATTGATCGGATGGGTTGGCGTTTCCCAAACTGATATCAACCTAATTGGTTCAGCCGAAGCGCAGCAATCGGAAAGCCAGATACCGATGATATCGCCAACCGAAGCGCGAGAACGTGATTTCTACGCACCAAACAGTGAAACGCTGGCACCCGATGAAATGCGTGTCATCGCTTGTGGCACCGGCATGCCGACCCCACGACCGGCTCAGGCGGCAGCGTGTTTCCTTGTTGAACTGGGAAATGGCGACAAGTTTCTGTTTGATATTGGCGACGGATCGGTCGAGAGGCTTTTCGGGCTGCAAATCCCGACTGCTTTTCTCGACAAGGTGTTTATCGGCCACCTTCACGGAGATCATTTTGGCGGCATCGGCGCACTCTATGTTGCGGGCGGAATAGCCGGTCGGTTCTCGCCTCTGCGGATTTGGGGGCCCAGCGGCTCACGACCCGAACTGGGCACGGCGGCGGCTGTTGAAGCGATGGAGAAAATGTACCTTTGGGATCTCGAAGGGCGATTGGGCCAGACTGATGTGCGCGGCTTTGCCACTGAAATCACTGAATTTGACTACAAGATCACGCAGGTCATTTACGAAGACAATGGCGTGAAGATCACTGCATTTCCTGCCATCCACGCCATCGATGGATCAGTTAGCTATCGGCTGGACTGGAATGATCTGTCCTTTGTGTATTCAAGCGATACCTATCCGAACAAGTGGTTTGTTGAAATGGCTCAGGGCGCCGATCTGGTGGTCCATGAATGCTTCATAGCGGTGCCTGACCTAGTTGCGCGTTATGGATTGACACCCGAATCCGCTCTTCAGGTTGGCACTCAGATCCATACACCGCCCGAAGCTTTCGGTAAGGTCATGAGTGCCGTGCAGCCTCGTCTTGCCGTGGCCTATCACTTCTGGACCGGAATCGACTCGACGCCTGGCGTTCTTGAACGGATTAGAAAGACATATGATGGACCACTGAGCCTTGCTCAGGACTATATGGTTTGGAATGTCACAAAAGACGATATCAAAGTAAGAATGGCTGCGATCAACCACGAAAGCTGGAACCCGCCTGCAGCCTATCCACCGGAACCCATCAACCCTGCGGATCAGATTGGCTACTCACCGGAGATCGAAGCGGGCCGTTGGGACGTCGACGACGTGGTACGACCAATCTACAAGGAAGCCGAAGAAGCACTGGGGCGCGAGTTCAAGTATCCCGGGGACTGAGCAATCACCGATGGCCTGAACAACGGAGGTACCGAGGTTTTATCGGCAAACTTTGCTCTTTATCTCTCATAGTTCGGTTTGGGCTCAGAACAGACACTAAGGTGTTGCTAATCGCGCACCCGCTCGCACATGCTCAGCAACACTTCCGGCAGGTGTCTTGCGGTTTCGGCTGGCCCTTTTTCGCGGGGCGATTTCGATTTCAATCAACGATTTGAAAGGATTTCCTTGACGTGAACCGATCCGAGCGGGCCTCATCACCTTAGAACGTGGCGATCATCCTTGTTTTGGAAAGGCCAGATGGCAGTCGAACCAAATGACAACACCCGCTGGTGGATACTGGGTGCGATGGGTGCCATTCTCGGCGTTATTCTGCTGGATGAGACCGTCGTCAGTGTCGCTTTGCCGACCATCCGAAAAGATCTTGGCCTGTCCGAACTAGATGCGCATTGGGTCGTGAACATCTATCTGCTTGTTCTGGCCTGTCTGGCTGGCGCCGCCGGACGCCTGGGTGATATTCTGGGTCCCCGTCGTTTGCTGACGGCCGGGCTTTTGATCTTTGGCCTGTCTTCGGCTTTAGGGGGCCTAGCCCAAAGCGGTACGGCGCTGATCTTGGCCCGTGCGGTCCAAGGGGTCGGGGCCGCTTTCATCTTTCCGCTGTCTCTGGTTCTGGTCACCCGTTCCTTTGAAGATCATGAGCGAGGCAAGGCGCTGGGACTTTACGGGTCGATTGGCACGGTGTTTTTGTCGCTGGGACCGCTGATCGGCGGCCTGCTGACCGAATACATGTCGTGGCGGTGGATCTTCTGGGTCAACCCACCCATCGTTCTGATTGTGGCGGCCATCACGCTGAGCAAGTGGCGGGACCCGCCCCATCTGCCTGAGCTAGGTTTTGACTGGGCAGGCTTTCTGATGCTGGTCGTGGGATTGGGCATGGTCGTGTTCGGCATTATGGAAGGACCTGACCGAGGCTGGACCCAGCCCGAGGTTTTGGTAACGCTCTTGCTTGGGGCGGCACTGCTAATCCTGTTCATACCGACCGAGCGTAAATCCCCCACCCCACTGATCGCGGTATCACTGTTTGCCAGTTCCAGCTTCAGTGCTGCAAACATGATCATCTTTACAGCGCAATTCGTCAAAATCGTTCTGTTGGTCTTTGGCGCGTTGTACTTTCAGTCCGTGCTGGGTGTGTCGCCCCTTGTCGCCGGGATCGCGCTGCTTCCATCGGTCGTGCCGCAGGTGCTGATCGCGACATTTGCCGGCAAAACCTCGGACCGGCTTGGAACGCGCGGGCCGTCCCTGTCGGGAGTGTTTGCCGGAGTGGTTGCGGTCGCCCTTATTGCACTGGGTATGCAGAGCCGCCACACCATGTTCATATTCGCAGGGTTCCTGATCTGGGGCTGCGCCGTACCGTTCCTGTTCGTACCCCCGCGCCGTGCGGTCATGTTCTCGGTTCCGCCAGCACTGCACGGTCAGGCGAGTGGAATTTCCATGTCATTTCAACTGCTGGGCGGAACGGTGGGAATGGCGCTTGGCAGTACTGTTTACGCGGTTACGCAATCTTTCTCACAGGTATTCTGGCTTGTTTCGGTCTTTGTTGCGGCGGTGTGGACTTTTGCCTTTTTCTCGCTCGACAAAGAAACAAGCGCCCGCCCCCCGAAAGGGAGCGGGCGCAACTGAAGCACATTCAGCCAAGGATGGCAGATCAATGCCCGGTCAGCACCAAAGTATTGACCGGCATCAGGATCAGACGAAGCCGCAATCCGGCGGCGTGGACTACGCCGATCGTGTCGACCACATGCAGGAACGCCTTTTCCCAGAAGCCCAGATTTTCGTCTTCCAGCTTTTCGTGATTGTCGGTGTAGACGTTTGCCAGACAGTTACTTCCGGGCGGAATTTCATCGGCCATCCCTTTGTATAGCGGCTCGAGATACACCAATATCGAACCCGGATTTGTGTTTGCCTGCACATCGCGCAACTCGTCGCTTGGCCGGATTTGGCCCGACGGGATAACGTCTTGTACTTCGACAACAACAACCGGGATCACGGTGAACGGCTTGGTCATGCAGCCCAGTTCACCAATCATGCCGGGTTTGATGACCTGAGCGGACAGTTGGTTGAATGCCGCCTGAAAACGATCATGCCCGGATGAAGACGGTACCAGAATGCCCGCAGGCCGCAGCAGCGGGCTGACATAGTCGCCAACCTGCAAACCGAACTGTTCGATCCGACCCGTCACACCCGCACTGACAACGGTTTTGTCCAGTTCGGTAAGGGCCGCGTCCAGTTGTGCGTTGGCGCTGGCCAGTTGAGCAGGGATCAGTTCCTCGATCTGCTGAACCACAGCAGCTCTTTGCGACTGGGCCGCGACCACTTTGGCCTCTCGCTCTTCAACCAGATTTTCCAAACGCTCGATCTCGGTCAGTCGAACTGCGCTTGAGCCTTCGTCGCGCAGCGTCGTGTTTCGTTCCAGATCTTCAAGCGCCTGATCCAGCGCAGCACGCGCGCCGGCAATACCGGCTTCGGCCTCGGCCAGATCGGTTTGCGCCACTTTCAACGAGGCCTGAACCTGAGCGATTTGGGCATGCGCCGCCTCGACTTGCGCCGTTTGCGTAAAATCCTCAATCCGGAAAATGGGCTGACCGGCCGTTACGTGTTCGTTGTTCCTGACATACACCTCCGACACGCGGCCACCCAGTTGCGGCAAGATCGTGACAGTGCGGAAATACGAAGCGGCGGTTTTGCTGGCCGGGTGAAAATAAAATAACGTCGTGATGACGGTCAAAGCCAGAATGGCACAGGTCGTCAGCCCCCACCGCAATTCGTACCACATGGTGAAAAGCGTGATCTCGTGACCGATCCGTTTGCCTTGGACAAATCTGCGAAACAGAAAATCAGGCAGCACCGTGACAAGGGCGCACATCAATGTTTCCAGCATGTCTTAACGCTCCTGCGGTGTGGGTTCGGACAGGTCCGGGGTGCCCGCCGAAACATCTTCGGTCACCGGAGCGGGGTCGCGTTCGGGTGCCAACGACCGGATGGCATCGGCTATCGCTCTGAGAGGGGCTGCAAAATCAGGGAACTGGAATCCGGCCACCAGAATGGCGGCAATCCAGAATATGCCGTTATGCGTGAAAAGCGCCAGAAGCGCCAATATGCCTACCAACTGAAACTGAGGGTGATTGGATTCGTGTGCAATCTTTTCCGGAATCGAATGGAGCGTGAAATAGGCAACCCCAATCAGCAGTATGACAACAACTGTAAAAACAACCATGAACGTAAATAGAAAGTCACTGCCGTCTGCCTGGGTCACATAAGATGGAATATGCCCCGTGGCCATCGGGTGTAATTCTGCGGTACTCACCCTGCCCTCCTGTTTTTGCTATCACTTCTTTGGATGGGTTGATGCTTTATTTCAAGCCTGCTTATAAAGCATGAAAGACCTTTTTGTCGGTTGTACGCCCCAGAACCTCTGCAGAAACAAAGGCTTTTGAATGATGTCCACGCTGAACTCTTCTGATGGAACCCCGGCCAGCCGTTTTGCATTCGGCACGATGCAGTTCGGCGGGCGCGCAGATGCCGCGCAAAGTCAGGCCATGTACGATGCCTGCCGCGACGCGGGCCTAAACCATTTCGATACTGCATATGTATATACAGACGGACAGTCCGAAACTCTGCTGAGGAACATGATCCGGTCCGAGCGTGAAAGCCTGCTGATCGCGACAAAGGCCGGGTACACCGGCGGCGCAGGCGGTAAGAACATCAGGTCTCAGCTGGATGTGTCCCGTCAGAGGCTCAGACAGGACATGGTGGACATCCTGTATCTGCATCGGTTCGACCCCGACACCGATCTTGTCGAAACGATGGAATGTTTTGCCGAACTCAAGCAGGCAGGAAAAATCCGGTATGTCGGCTTGTCGAATTTTGCCGCCTGGCAGGTGATGAAGGCCGTAAGAATTGCTGCGGATTTCGATCTGAGCATTGATATCCTGCAACCGATGTACAGCCTTGTGAAACGACAGGCCGAGGTGGAAATCCTGCCGATGTGTGCGGATCAGAACATCACGGTGGCGGCCTATTCGCCGTTGGGTGGCGGTCTGCTGACTGGAAAGTATGCAAGCGGCGGCCAGGGTCGGTTGGCGGAAGACGACCGATATGCAGCGCGCTACGGGCAGGGCTGGATGTTTGACACGGCCAAATCGCTGACGGACCTCGCATCCGAAGAGGGGCTGGATCCGGCCACACTGGCCGTTTCATGGGTGGCGGCAAGCCCATTTGGCGCAACGCCGATCATTTCGGCGCGGAATGCGGAACAACTTGCCCCATCCCTAGCGGCGATGTCTCATACCATGTCCCCTGCTCTTTACGCCCGCGTGACGGCCCTGAGCCAACCACCTGCACCGGCAACGGACAGGCTGGAAGAGCAGTCATGATAGATTTTCTTGTGATCGGCGGCGGCATCGCGGGCCTCAGCGCGGGTGCACGACTGTCGGAACACGGGTCTGTTACGGTTCTCGAAGCTGAAGACGCGTTGGGCTATCACGCGTCGGGCCGTTCGGCGGCCTTGTTCGAGCAGGACTATGGATCGGAATCGGTGGTTCAACTGAACCGTGCAAGCGCCGATTTTCTGCACTCCAATAACGGTGGTTACCTCAGCCCTCGGGGGTTGCTTCTGGTCGGTGGACTGGATCAGCACGACCAGTTTGTGACAGACCTTGCGGAACTGGGCATGAATGAGACAAGCCCGGATGATGCGATTGACCGGGTGCCTATTCTGAACCGAAAGGTCGTCGGTTACGCCGCTATCAAGGAAGGCGCATTCGATATCGATACGGATCGGATGTTGCAGGATTTTGCCCGGATCATCCGCGCCAATGGCGGTGCGATTCTGACAAAAAGGCGGGTCGTTGAAATCCGCAAGGACCGCAATTGGATCGTCGAGGCAGGTGAGATCTTTGAAGCAGCCCATCTAGTCAATGCGGCTGGTGCCTGGGCCGACGTGATCGCGCAGCTGGCCGGAATTACACCCATTGGCCTGATCCCCCTGCGCCGATCCATGGCCCGCATTCCGGCACCCGGCGGACATGACGTCCGCGATTGGCCGATGATGCTGGGTGTCGGAGAGCGCTGGTACGCCAAGCCGGATGCCGGAAAGTTGCTGGTTTCTCCTGCCGATACCGACCCAGCTGAACCGCATGACGCCTATGCCGATGACATGGTGCTGGCCGAGGGTCTGGCCCGCTACGAAGAGATGGTGACCGAGCCGGTGACCCGGGTCGAAGCCAACTGGGCAGGGTTGCGCAGCTTTGCGCCGGATCGGACGTTGGTTCTGGGCCCTGAACCGTCGGACCCGACCTTTATCTGGTCCGCCGGACAAGGAGGGTACGGCATTCAGACAGCCCCGGCGGCGTCACGCCTCGTAACCGATCTTGTTGTGGGGACCGTGCCCGAGCTGGATGCCGCAACGATATCCACGCTGCGCCCGGACAGGTTGCGAACATGAAGGGCCGAAAACTCCCATCAAATGCCAGCGTCGCGACCCCCACCGATGGGGCCAGGATGGTTGCACCTGCGGCGACCCGGAATTCAGCCGCAATTTGCGATCTGCTTGAATCCGTGGCTCCGAAGAAGGGACGCGCACTGGAATTGGCCAGCGGAACCGGGCAGCACGTCTCTGCCTTTGCCCAGAGGCTTCCCGGTGTGGAATGGCAGCCGACAGAAATAGCCTCTGACCGGCGCGCCAGCATAGACGAGTATGCGCTTGGTCTGGAAAATGTGGCCCCGGCAACCGAACTGGATGCGACCATGCCGGGGTGGCACGCGAATTTCAGCGGCCAGCATCTAATAGTCCTGATTAACCTGCTGCACCTTATCAGTTGGACCGAGACTGAAACTCTGGTTTCCGAAACCAGTAAGGCACTCCTACCCGGTGGGCGTTTCGTGCTTTACGGCCCATTCAAGCGAAGTGGCGAATTTACCAGTGAAGGGGATGCCGCTTTTCACGCAACTCTGAGCGCCCAGGACCCTGAATCGGATACAAAGACGATGCCGATATTCTGGAACTGTTAAAGTCGGTCGGATTGGACCTGATCCAGATCGTCGGAATGCCAGCGAATAATCTGGCCTTTGTCGCTGAAAAGCGGGCGATCTGATCAAGATCAATACGTGCCCGGTGGAAATCCGTATGCATTCTCATTATGGAATGTATGAGGGATATCCGAATGACATGGCAAGAAAAGCTATCTGATACGCGCTCTGGCCTGCGCAATCTGAATAGCGCAATACCTGATACCGCGCGTGCTTTTGGCACTTTGGGGAAAGCCGTCAAAGAAGGCGGAACGCTGGATTACAAAGTCAAAGAATTCATAGCACTGGGCATGTCAATCGCCGTGCGGTGTGAACCCTGCATCTCTTTGCACACCGAGGCGCTGGTGAAAGCCGGGGCAACGCGCGAGGAAATCTCGGATGTCCTGTCAATGTCCGTCCAGATGGGCGGTGGCCCGTCCATGATGTATGCCGCCAAGGCACTGGAGTGTTACGACGAACTGGTCAGCTGACCGCCTAAAAAAAGGCCCCGGATTTGACCGGGGCCTTTGTTCGATCAACCGTCTTTGCGGATGACTTCGTTTTTTGGGTCGTAGGGGCTGTCGCAGGTGACGACCGCATCCCACAGCTTGTCCTGCATCTTGACCTGCAGCTTGGTGCCTTCGACCGCCAGCTCGGGCTTCACATAACCCATGCCGATGGATTTCTCGAAGGCCACCGAGTAGCCGCCCGAGGTCAGACGACCCACGCGCTCGCCTTCTGGTGTGTACAGCGCCTCTCGGCCCCATGGGTCCGCATCCGACGGACCGTCGATCAGCAGGGTACAACATTTCACACGCACGCCGGTTTCGACCATCTTGTCCTTGCCGTGGAACTCTTTGTTCAGATCGACAAAGCGCGGCAGGTCGGCCTCCAGCGGGTTTGCGTCACGGCCCAGTTCGTTGCCGAAGGCGCGATAGGATTTCTCCTGACGCAGCCAGTTCTGAGCGCGGGCGCCGACCAGCTTCATGCCATGCTTTTCACCGGCCTTCTCAAGCAGGTCGAACAGGTAGTTCTGCATCTCGATCGGGTGGTGCAGTTCCCAACCCAGCTCGCCGGTATAGGCCACGCGGATTGCGTTGACCGGGCACATGCCCAGTTCGATCTGACGGGCCGACAGCCACGGGAAGCGCTTGTTGGACAGTGCGGTTTCCGGGTCGGCGTCCTTGATGACCTCTTTCAGAACGTCACGCGACTTGGGTCCGGCGATGGCGAACACGCCCCACTGGGTGGTAACATCCTGGATCTCGATATAGCCGAACTCATCCATCTTGTCCTCGGCCGCCTTGCGCAGGAAGTCGGCGTCGTACTCGGTCCAGGCACCGGCGGAGACGATGTAGTAGTTGTTCTCGCCATTGCGGACGATGGTGTATTCGGTGCGGGTGGTACCGTGCGTTGTCAGCGCGTAAGTCAGGTTAATGCGACCGACCTTGGGCAGCTTGTTGCAGGTGAACCAATCCAGGAATTGAGTCGCACCGGGGCCTTTGACGACGTGCTTGGTGAAGGCGGTGGCGTCGATCAGGCCAACACCTTCGCGGATCGCTTTGGCCTCATCAACAGCATGTTGCCACCAACCGCCACGGCGGAACGAGCGAGCCTCTTTGTCGAAGTTTTCCGATGCGTCCAGCGGACCGAAATAGTTCGGGCGTTCCCAGCCGTTGACCCAGCCGAACTGCGCGCCACGTGCTTTCTGGCGATCATAGGCCGGTGCCGTGCGCAGCGGGCGGCAGGCTTCACGCTCTTCGTCCGGGTGGTGCAGGATGTAGACGTGCTCATAGCACTCTTCGTTCTTGCGGGCCGCAAACTCGGTGGTCATCCAGTTGCTGCTGTACCGCTTGGGGTCCAGCGAGGCCATGTCGATCTCGGCTTCGCCGTCAACCATCATCTGCGCCAGATAATAGCCGGTGCCGCCTGCAGCGGTGATACCGAACGAGAACCCTTCGGCCAGCCACATGTTACGCAGCCCCGGAGCCGGACCAACCAGCGGGTTGCCATCAGGGGTGTAGCAGATCGGGCCGTTGAAATCGTCTTTCAGACCGGATTCAGCGCAGGACGGCACGCGTTCGGCCATCGCCATGTACTGATCTGCGATCCGGTCCAGATCCAGCGGGAACAGGTCTGCGCGGAAGCTGTCCGGCACGCCATGTTCGAACTGCGCCGGCGCGCCGTGTTCATAGATGCCCAGAATCCAGCCGCCACGTTCCTCGCGGGCGTAGGATTCATTGTCTGCGTCGCGCACAACCGGATGTTCGGGGTTGCCCGCTTCACGCCATTTGACCAGCTCGGGGTCTTTGTCCATGACGATGAAGGTATGCTCGACCGGGATCGCGGGCATCTTGATGCCCAACATCTTGGCGGTTCGCTGCGCGTGGTTGCCCGATGCTGTCACGACATGTTCAGCAGTGATTACCACCTGCTCATCTGAAGGAACGAGGTTGCCGCCCTTTTCAACCATCTTGGTGCAGGTGACTTCCCAGTGAGTGCCGTTCCAGTGGAACGCATCGGCTTGCATTTTGCGAACGATGTCGACACCGCGCTGGCGAGCACCCTTGGCCATCGCTTGAGTAACGTCGGCCGGGTTAATATAACCGTCTTCGGTGTGGTAGATCGCGCCCTTCAGGTCCGAGGTCTCGATCAGCGGCCAACGCTCTTTGATCTGCTCGGGTGTCAGCCATTCGTAGGCGACATCGCAGGTCTCGGCGGTGGACGCATAGAGCATGTATTCGTCCATACGCTCTTGCGTCTGCGCCATGCGCAGGTTGCCGACCACTGCAAAGCCTGCGTTCAGGCCGGTTTCTTCCTCGAGCTGCTTGTAGAAGTCGACGGAGTATTTGTGGATGTGGGTTGTCGCATAGGACATGTTGAACAGCGGCAGCAGACCCGCCGCGTGCCAGGTCGAGCCCGACGTCAGCTCGTCCCGCTCGATCAGCATCACATCGTCCCAGCCCGCTTTGGCAAGGTGATAGGCGATCGAAGTCCCGACGGCACCGCCGCCAACAACCAGTGCTTTGACTTGGGTTTTCATATCCGGGCGTCTCCCCTTGAATTAAGTTGCCACCATATGGCGCAAATACGCAACTTTGCGTGACAACCATCCGACCAGTGGGGTTAAAAAAACGACGCGTTTCGGTTCGACCCGGTCAGTCTCCGAAACCTGAGCAGGTTTTTAGACTATCCCGAACAACGCAGGTGGCTGATCCGCCAACAAAACCACCCTTGTGGACCAGGACCGTGGCATTTTCCTCGGACGTTCCGGTCTGTTCGGATTTGCCGATAAATGACATCAGAGATGCAAACAGGTTGCTGATACCTGATCGGGCGTCAGCCTGCTGGGCATCACCACCTACGAGTTTGGAGAGTTCTCTGCGATACGCGGCCTGAAGCGCATCGCCAATTTCAGGAACCCGGCCATCGGTGAAATCAAACAGATCTGTGGGGAATCCGTTGTCCTGCGCAAGAGTGCTCAGCAGAAACGAAATGTCATCCGAATTCGCAAGCCTTTCTCCGGCGACTTCACCCTGCAGTTTCAGAAAGCGACCGCGCAGATCATTCATGTCCTGCGCCAGCGACACCTGATCGCCCTGCTGTACCGGAGCACCGCTACCGACAGACATGATCGGCTCGGACAACAAACCGTTCAGACCGTCGTAGTCTATTGTGCCAAGAATTTGGCCAATCGCGTCATCCGTGGCGCGTGCAACGACGATAATGTTCACCTCTTCGTCAAATCCAATTCGGCCTATGAACTTGCGAAGGTCATTCGGACCCAGCTCACTGGAATCTCCGTATGTGGCATACACAAACCCCACGCCGCCCAGAACGGCGTACCCTTGCTGCTGACCCGTGTAAAAGTTGCTTCCGGCAACTCGCTGAGCCATCAGACCGGTCAGAGAGTTGGCGTCGCCCGCCTCCTTCAACATAACCTCGACCCAGATCACTTCATCGCCGCGCTGGTAAACCCAGCCACGTTTGTCCTGCGCGACTGCGCGTTCTTCATCAGCGGAATCTCTGTTTCCGGTCGCGGCAACTTGTTCAGTATCGGCTTGCACTGCGGCGGCCGGATTGGTTTCAGTCAACCCGCTGTTATCACCGCTCAGCAGGCTACGCCTCTGCCATCCTTCGGGCGCAGTGGGCAGATATGATTGTCCACCCGCGTCCCATCGCGCTTGACGACTACGCTCGTCTTGCTGTGCGGCTTTCCCCGCGCGGAATACGCCTGCCCGTTCTTCGATGGTGCGCACATACTCTTCGAACGACAACCGCCCGTCCGACCTTTTGCCCTGCTGAAAATAGTCCAACACCACAAGAACAAGGCTGCATACCAAAGCAAATCCCAGGACACGCAATACGCCCATCTTTTTCTCCGAAACGGATTTCGACTTGCTTTCGTTTGGCACCGGATTCAGGCGAGGTTATGACGATCCATGGACATGTTTACGAAATCACAACAATCAGGGTTCATTCGCCCAGAATTTTCCCCGGATTCATGATGCCGTCCGGGTCCAGAGCGACCTTGATCGCAGCCATGAACCGCGTTGCTGCGCCCAACTCTTTGGCAAGATACGGTTTTTTCCCCTGACCTATGCCATGCTCTCCGGTGCAGGTTCCCTCCATCGAGATCGCGAGGTCGTTCAACCAACCCACGAATTCTTCTGCCTTTGCGATCTCATCCGCGTTATCCATATCGATCAGTAGCAAGGTATGGAAATTTCCATCTCCGACATGGCCCACCACGGGGGCAAGCAAGCCAAGTTCGGCCGCTTTGCCCTGCGCGGTCGTCACGCACTCGGCCAGACGTGAGATCGGAACGCAGACGTCGGTCGAAATACCCTTTGCACCAGGCCTGAGCAGCAGGCTGGCCCAGTACATGTCATGACGCGCCTGCCAAAGTTTGTTGCGTTCCTCAATTGTCGAGGTGGCCGCGAAATCTGTTCCACCGAACTCTTCGGCAATATTGCCAAAGGTCTCGGCCTGTTCGGAGACACCCGCATCCGATCCGTGAAATTCCAGCAAAAGCAACGGTGTTTCGGGAAGGTCCAGATTGGAATAGGCATTTGCCGCACTGACCGAGGTCTCGTCCAGCAACTCGATGCGGGCAACCGGGATGCCGTATTGGATCGTCATCATCACCGCCTGACAAGCTGCATCGACCGAAGGGAAAGAGCAGCGGGCCGAACTGATGGCTTCGGGAATGCCCTGAAGGCGCAGGGTGAGCTCCGTGATGACCCCCAGCGTTCCTTCGGCGCCAATCAACAGGCGGGTCAGATCATATCCAGCCGAGGATTTTCTGGCCCGTTGCCCGGTGCGGATAATCTGCCCGTCCGGCATCACGGCCTCAAGGCTCAGGATGTTGTCCTTCATGGTTCCATACCGCACGGCGTTGGTGCCGGAGGCGCGTGTCGCCGCCATCCCGCCCAGCGAGGCGTTGGCACCGGGGTCGATTGGAAAAAACAATCCCTGATCGCGCAGATAGGTATTCAGATCCTCGCGGGTCACGCCCGGCTGCACCACGCAGTCAAGATCGCCGACGTTCACCGCCAGAACCCTGTTCATCTGGCTCAGGTCGATGGAAATACCCCCGGCGGGCGCGTTCACGTGCCCTTCCAGGGACGTGCCCGTTCCAAACGGTATAACCGGTACTTTGTGCGCCGCGCAGGTTCTTACAATTTCTGACACTTCTTCGGTGGAATGTGGAAAGACAACCGCATCCGGGCTCTGATTGTTGATCCACGTGGTTGTGTGGCCGTGCTGTTCGCGAATGGCTGCCCCTGTCTGCAGGCGGTCTCCAAACTGCTGTTTGAGAACACCGACGACGGTTTCAATCCCGGTCTCGTTGCGCGGTAGTTCCGTTGCCTGCCCCATTTTTCTCTTCCCCTTCGATCACCACTCAGTCCCTTACATGAGTGAGTAAGAGGCTACCCGCCATTGGGCAATACCCACAAAAGCGGATCATCATTCGCCCAGCGCGATACCCTCTCTCCGAGGGTCGGCCCCACCATAAAGCCCATCTGTGATTTCGATCGCGTGCAGGCCCGATGTCAGATCCCGTGCGTTGACTTCGAACTCCAGTTCGGTCAGCGCCTCGGCCAGGGCTTCGGCGGATGTTCCCGCCTCGACGTCATAGGTGCCAAACCTGTTAACCAGATGCGGCAGGGACACGGCCTGCTGTACGTCCATACCCCAGTCTGCCCATGCGATGATCGATTTCGCGACATACCCAATGATCCGACTGCCGCCCGGAGAGCCAATCGCCAAAACGGGGCTTCCATCTTTCATCACGATCGTCGGGCTCATCGACGATCTTGGTCGCTTGCCGGGTTCCAGCCTGTTGGCGATGGGAACGCCATCCACATGCGTCCGGAATGAAAAATCGGTCAGTTCATTGTTGAGCAAGAATCCATTGGTCATCAGCCGGGAACCAAAAGCGTTTTCGATGGTCGTCGTCATCGACAGAACGTTGCCATACCCGTCCACGATGGAAATATGGGACGTCGATGGCAACTCCAGCGACTCGTCATCCGCCCAGAGCATGCCATGGTCGAACTCGGGGTTGCCGGGCCCGACCTCTTGCAGGGCAGCGTCACTTTCCAGCAACGCGCCGCGCTGAGCCAGATAGCCCGGATCAACCAGCCCCTTGGTTGGCATCGGTACGAAATCGCTGTCGGCCATGTACCGGCCGCGATCCGCAAATGCGAGGCGAGACGCATCCCCGATCAAACGCCATGCCTCATGGTTATCCGATCCAAGTCCAGCCAGTTCATAGCCGTTCAGCATTCCGAGAATCTGGCCGACCGTCAGCGCCCCAGAAGAGGGCGGCCCCATGCCGCAGACATCGTACACCCGGTAGGTCGCACAAACCGGCTCACGCTCGATCACCTGATAAAGCGCCAGATCCGTTCCCGACAGAACGCCCGGGTTTCCCGGGGCTGTGCGCACGGTCGTAACAATGGCCGAAGCGATCTCACCTCCATAAAAACCGGCAGCACCTTCAGCGGCCAATGTCCGTAGCGTTTGGCCATAGTCGGGGTTTTTCAGACGATCACCTTCGGCCAGCGGCACGCCATTGGGCAGAAAGTACTCTGCGGTTACCGGAAACCGAGACAACCGTTCAGCATCCGCTGCAACCAAACCCGCCAGTCTGGGTGAGACAAGAAATCCCTCTTCCGCCAACCGGGTGCCTTCCTGGAACAGCGCGGGCCAAGGCGTGCGGCCCCAGCGGCGATGTGCTTCTTCCAAAAGCGCTGGTGTGCCCGGCGTGCCGACGGAAAGCCCTCCGACAACGGCATCAAAGAACTTCAGCGGCTCTCCGTTTTCATCCTGAAACAGGGTTGGCGTCGCTTCGCGCGGCGCGGTTTCACGTGCGTCCAGCGTGGTCAAGGCGCCCGAGGCGGCGTCATACCAGACCAGAAAGGCCCCGCCCCCCAATCCCGAGGATTGCGGTTCAACCAGCCCAAGAACGACCTGAACGGCAACCATGGCATCCGCTGCAGTGCCACCGGCACGTAAAATTTCTGCCCCGGCCGCAACGGCGAGTGGATTGGCCGCCGAAACCATCCAGTTTTCGGCTTTGACTGGGGTACCGGCCGCCTTGGCCTCCAGCGCGGCCACTACCTCCTCTGTCAGGGCTTGCACCTGTCCTTCAGTGGCAGCTTCCGGGGAAACTGCATCAGCTGCTTCCTGCGCCAGAGAGGGCGAAATGGAAAACGCTGCCGAAAGAAGTAGTCCTGAAAAATACCTTAACCGCATTATTTCCTCCTATCGCCGGTCGGGCGTTCCGTATCGAAGGCGAAACTCCACATTTCATGGGAAACCTCTGCGCCCGGATAGGACGCTTTACAACATGGACGGCACCACCTGATCGGGCGGGCGATGGCCGTCTTCGAAGGTCTTGATATTGATGATGACCTTCTCGCCCATCTCGATCCGCCCCTCCAGCGTGGCCGAGCCCATGTGCGGCAACAGCACGACATTCGGCATTTGCCGCAACCGGGGGTTCACGCTGGTGCCGTGTTCATAAACGTCCAGCCCCGCCCCCGCGATCTCGCCCGATCGGATCATGCGGGTTAGCGCGTTTTCGTCGATCACTTCGCCACGCGATGTATTAACGATCACCGCCGATGGCTTCATCAGCTTCAGGCGGCGTGCGTTCATTAAATGAAAGGTCGATGGCGTCGACGGGCAGTTGACGGAAATCACGTCCATACGGGCAACCATCTGATCCAGGCTGTCCCAATAGGTCGCTTCAAATTCTTCCTCGATTTCCGGACGCAGCCTGCGGCGGTTGTGATAGTGCACCTGCATCCCGAACGCACTTGCCCTACGCGCCACGGCCTGACCGATCCGGCCCATTCCCAGTATGCCAAGACGCCGCCCGCCGATGCGTCCACCCAGCAATGCCGTCGGAGCCCAGCCTTCCCAATCGCCTTTTTGCATGATCCCCAGACCTTCGGGGATGCGCCGTGTAACCGCCAGAATCAGCGCCATGGTCATATCCGCCGTATCGTCGGTCAAAACACCCGGCGTGTTTGAAACAAGAATTCCGCGTTGGCGCGCGGTGGCAACGTCGATGTGGTCGACCCCTGCCCCGTAACTGGCGATCAACCTCAGGTTTTCACCGGCTTGCCCCAATAGCCCCGCATCGATCGTATCCGTGACGGTTGGAACCAGCACGTCGGCGTCGTTGACCGCCTCGACCAGCTCGTCCCGGGTCATTGGCGTGTCATCGTCGCGCAAACGCACATCGAAGAGTTCGCTTAATCGGGTTTCCACCGCTTCCGGCAACCGTCGCGTAACGACAACACTCAGACGTTCTCTTGGCACTTCAGCCCTCCCACTGCTTTGCAAACAGGCGCGCGTCATGGCATCGTGGCGCAGGATCAGGCGGGGCACAAGAACCCCGGGCGTTATTGGCGCAACCTTTTTTGAAACCGGATCAACAGGCACAAGAGCAGGCAGGCAGTGAGTCGCGCATTTTCGGTGGAACGCCAGTGTTTGGCGTTGATTTTCTCGTTTCTTTTTGCGTTTTGCGCGGTTGCCGCAAACGCAGAAGATAAACGTGGTCCTGTCACCAACCTTCCGTTACCCCGCTTTGTCTCGATGAAAGCTGCCGAAGGGAATGTCCGGCGAGGCCCGTCTTTGACGCATCGAATCGATTGGGTTTTCAAACGCCGCGACATGCCGCTGCAGATCACGGCGGAATATGGCAACTGGCGCAAGGTGCAGGATCGCGACGGGGCTGGTGGTTGGGTGCACTATGCGTTGCTGTCTGGTGTCCGAACCGTTCTCGTCGAGGACGAGATGTTGCCTGTCTACGCCGGACCCGACCCCAAGTCGCAAATCAATGCACATTTCGAGAACGGCGTGGTGGCCCGGCTGGGAACCTGCACGCTGGACTGGTGCCATATTTCAGCGGGCGGCTATCGCGGATGGGCTCTCAAGCAGGAACTCTGGGGGGTCGAGCCCGAAGAGCTTCGCGAATAGCACTGACGCAGCTCATCGGGGCGTTTGCGCTATGAACCGGTTGGTGACCTCGGCCAATTCAGCGCCGACATCTTCCTGCAGAAAATGTCCAGCGTCCGGCAGCAAAACATGCGGCTGACCGGCGGCCCCGGGGCACAGTTTTTGAAACACCTTGTCGACACCCGCCATGATACGGTCATCCGCACCAAACGCTGTCAGGACAGGCGTGTCGAGCGTGCGGATAACCTGCCAAACCTGCCGGTTTGGCTCAGACGCGGGATCGTCCGGACGATCCGGCACAAGCATCGGAAACTGCCGTGCACCTGACTTGAAACTCTCGTCGGGGTAAGGCGCGTCGTATGCGGCGACCTCATCATCCGTCAATTTCGACACCGTACCGCCAAAGACAATCCGACCGGCGGGAAACTCCGGAACCTCCTGACTGAAACTGCGCCATGAGGCAAACGCATCACCCAATGGCTGGTCACCCGTAGGCAGTGCGGTGTTGGCAACGACGATACGCGCAAAACGCTCGGGCATCTCAGCCCACAATCGCAATCCAATCAGCCCGCCCCAGTCCTGACAGACCAGCGTGATCTGTTTCAGATCGAGCTTGCGGAGCACCTCTCCCATCCAGAAAACATGACGCTCATACGTATAGTCGCTGCGTTGGGCGGGTTTGTCCGATCGTCCAAAGCCGACCAAATCAGGGGCTACGGCACGGTGACCAGCAGCCGTGAATTTGGGTATCATGTGTCGGTACAAATAGGACCAGCTGGGTTCACCATGCATCATGAGAACCGGCGCGGCCTGCGCTGGTCCTTCGTCAACGTAGTGAACCCGCAGCGTTCCGCCTTCGGTATCGTTTACTTCCACATAGTTCGGCGCGAAATCATAATCGGCCAAACCTTCAAAGCGCTGATCGGGTGTACGCAGCGTTTTCATGTCGGTCTCTCCCTCTCACCATTCTGACCCTAGCATTCGCCGCTTGCACCGCTAGTGTGAACGTAACGACACTCCGGGGGTGAAAATGAAGGCTGTAACCTATCGTGAATTCGGTACTGCCGGCGACGTCCTGCAGTTAGAAGAGCTTGAACTTGTTCCACCGGGTCATGGAGAGGTCGTCGTCGACCTCGCTTATTCCGGCGTGAATCCGTCCGATGTTAAGGCCCGATCCGGCGCCCGTCCCGGCGTTACAAAGCCACCTTTCCCGATCATTATCCCTCATAGCGATGGGGCCGGTGTCATCTCTGAGGTTGGACCCGATGTTTCCCGATCACGAATTGGCGAGAGGGTTTGGATATGGAATGGCCAATGGAAACGGGGGTTTGGGACGGCTGCCGAAAAGATCACCCTGCCATCGGAACAGGCCGTCAGCCTGCCCGATCAGGTTTCCCTGCAAACAGGTGCCGTACTGGGAATTCCGGGCCTGACGGCCAGCCACACTGTATTTTCCGGAGGTGAAGTCGAGGGGCAGACTGTTTTGATCCACGGTGGATCGGGAACAGTTGGTTATCTGGCGGTGCAGCTGGCGAAATGGGGCGGTGCAAGGGTCATTTCCACTGCCTCCCGGCACAATCTGGACCGAGTTGCCTCAGCCGGGGCCGATGCGGTTCTGGACTACACCTCTCCGGATCTGGAGCACCAGATTCTCGACGCAAACGGTGGCAAGACGGTCTCTCGAATCGTCGACGTGGAATTCGGCAAAAACGCCGAGATCAATTCGGCCGTGATCTCCGAAAATGGCCGCATAAACGCCTACGGATCGGCACTGGAAATGGCGCCGGTGCTTCCATTCTATCCCTTGATGTTTAAAGCGGTAACGCTGGAGATGGTGTTGGTTTACCTCCTGCCCGCCGACCAACGGGTCGCTGCCGCAGAGCGATTGAACACCGCGCTGAAATCCGGCGCCCTGAACTGCCCGATACAATCGGTGTACAAGCTACGGGAGTGCGCTGCTGCCCATGAGGCCGTCGAGGCTGGAAGCCGTCTGGGCGCTATTCTTCTGGAAACGTCGGGATGAAGAAAAAATATTTCTGAGCGGCTCATTTTTTTGAGAAGTGGGCCTTGATCCCCCCGAACAAGAGTCGTAGATAGCCGCTCACCGTTGGGGTGTAGCCAAGTGGTAAGGCAGCGGTTTTTGGTACCGTGTATCGTAGGTTCGAATCCTACCACCCCAGCCATCTTTTCCAGAAAAGTTTATCGTCCGGTGTGATACGTAACTTGACCGGCTTGAAACACGACTTTTGTAGGGCAAGAACGCAACTTTTGCCAATCTTGACGGTTTTAGCGGGTGGTTGTCAGCTTATTAGGCTGGTTTCCTCGTCTCCAGGAACTGCCGCGGTACATGAAGTCTGATGGCTCTGGATTCCTTACCCAAAACGGGAAACGGTGCTGTGGTGCGATCTAGCAAATCAGCCCCTCGCTACAGACGCAGAATTTAGGGCTGGTCGAGTTTGCACTTTGCGCAGCAAACCCGCCACTCAATTCGAGATATTGAACGGCGGGTTCTGGTATTTAGTCATGACCAGGAATGAACTTCACCCGTGTTGCGAGGTGTCCCACCAATGCGGTTGCATGAACAGTGGGATAGCCACGGTCTTGCCACTCAGTTTCTCTACTGATCCTTTTGTCAGCTCAAGCGCCATCCACGCCTCTGGTGCGGTCATCAGCTCCGGGAATGGCGTTTGCTTGTCCGTTGGGACAAACCCATATCTGGGGTAAAACGTCGGGACGCCCAGCACGAACACTGCATCCGTCCCAACGGAACTCAGATGTTCAATGCTCGCCTCCATGATCTCTTTCCCAACGCCGCAGCCCTGATACTCAGGCAGCACTCCGCAAGGTGCCAGCAGGTAACAATTTACGTCTGGGTGGTCTACGAAGTTAAACGGAGTGAAAAGCACGTTGCCTACGATCTTCCCCTCGCGTCTGGCGCTGATAGAAATCGTGTCCGCGAGGCCGAGGAAGTTTTCGGCAAGCCGAGCGATGTCGTCGCCTTCATCTTTTCCGAATGCCAGCCGGTGGACTTCAATAATGGCGTCAATATCTGCTTGTTTCACGGTTCTTTCCTATCTTTGATTCATTTGGGCGCGCACGGATTTGATCCCCAACGCGGAGGCGCGGTAGGGATGACCATTCTTCGAGTGAATGAAGCGCTTTTTCAGCAAGCGTTGGAAAACGCTGAGAGTGCAGTCGGACAGCACATAGCCGTCACGCGTATAGCAAGTGACGTCATGGACTTTTCCGTTATCCAGGCGTTCGAAGTGTATCGACCCGCCAAGGGCGAGTTCGTGCAAAACACGTTGCTCGTGCTTTGAGATATTCATTGTGATGTCTCGATTTTACGAAAGTACAACAACAGGACACTCAGCATCGCGCGTGAGTGTGTCCATCAATGTTGGTGTTCCTGAATTTGGGTCGCCAGGAACGGGCGTTAGGCCCGGGTCTCTTTCATAAAATCTCCGTTGTGTGAGGCGCACCGCCTCATACGTTTGGCGCACATAGGCCCTCAAGCGAGACAGGTCAATATCTCTTAAGTTCCGAGTGCCTTATTTTGAGCAGTCGTGCGTACCACTTTCCGCATGCGCCAGCACCCAATCGACACCTCGCAAAAAGTCGTCGATTGTTAATGGGTTGTCTTCGGCGCTGGATGCGGAGAGCACAAATCCATGTGTGTAGTCGATGAGAAGATGCAAAAGCACATCATTCTTGTCACCACCATCGAGCTCCTGCGCACAGGCCCGCAGCCTATCAGTGATTTCCAAGAGGTCTTTGCTGATGAGAGTGACATCTTCCAGAACTGCGCGCAGTAGGTTGGCATTCGACAAGGCCCGAAGATAGTAGGCACTTAGTATGCTACGCGCTTTCGCGCTTGCTCCTTCTTCAACTGTGCCTTGAAGCGTGTTCGCAAAGGCCAGTTCAACCAAGTCGGCCAGCAGCTTTCGCTTGCTGCCAGAATGGTAAGTTACGGCCATCGGCGTGACCTTGAGCTTATCCGCAAGAGCTCGAAACGAAAGCGCGCCCGCGCCCTGCTTCTGAACAATGGGTAACGCAGTTTGCAGGATAAGCTGTTTAGACAGACGTTCTTTTGATTTTTTAGGCCGTCCGACGGTAGGTGTATTGGTCATGCACTTTGCACTTTGTACATCAGATCGACCATACCTGATGGAAAGGGTTTGGCAGAGATCAGTTCAAGATCAACATCGCCGTCTGTTTCGCCAAAGATGCGAATGCCATCACCCAGTAGAATGGGCACCAAGGTAATCTTCATGTCTTGAACAAATCCGGCTTGAAGGAACGACCGAATGATCGCGCCGCCATCGACATAAACGCGCTCGTAACCGCGCTGGTGAAAGATCTCCCATAACTCTTCTGGACTTGCGATCGAGAACTCTACTTTGTCACGCAAATGTTGAGGCAAATCCTGTTTCGTCATGGATCGGCTGAGTACCACAACGGGTTTCTCATATGGCCATTCACCAAATCCCAGAACAGTTCGCAACGATCCTGTTCCCATAACAAGGGCATCAACACTGTCCATAAACTCGAAGAACCCGTGGTCTTCATTTTCTGCAGGCTGCTTGTTCAACCAATCGAGCGAATGGTCTTTTCTGGCAACGAAACCGTCGAGGCTCATGGCCATCATGATGTGTCCGGTCGGCATGGCATCCTCCGTTTAATAATATTTATACATCGTATAATTAAATAGGGCAAAGCCTGCGACTTGATCCCATCAGATACGACGCTTCAATGAAGAAAGTGGACACTCGCCCACCCAATGACCCAGTTGAAACGGCTTGGAAGCGATGCAGCATTGGACTGCCGTTGTCCTTTTTTCCGTTCTCCCAAGGTTCCTGGCTTGATATAGGCCGTCTTGGCACCGACAACTGCGCAAAAAATTTTGAGAAAGAGCAATTAATCTGACCATCTGGTATTCTAGATTAACCGCTATAGGTCGCCCCACCCCGCCGCCTTCTCATTTCGAACGCCGCAACACTTTGTTTTGCAGTTTCTAACCTCTCAACGCGGAGAAAATCAGAGAACGAGGCGTGGCGATGCGTAACAAGTCGATTTAATCTGGAACGACCTCCGATACCCCTAATCGCACTTCACTTATCCAATTCATTCCCCCAGATCGCGATTCAGTCACAGGCTGCCGTCACAATCATTTCTACTTTCAATACGCTGCGAGCAAGCTTGGACTCTCCACACGCACGGGCTGGAGCGTGGCCTTCTGGCACCCAAGCGTCCCAAACGGCATTCATTTCGGCAAAATCTGCCATGTCGGCCAGCCAGATTTCGCACTTCAAAATACGGGTCTTGTCACTGCCTGCTTTGGCCAACAGATCTTCAACCTTGGCTAGAATGTCGCGTGTTTGGTCACTTACCGTAGGCGCGTCCGAGGTCTGGCCGCATAGATAGGCAACACCGTTATGTTTGACGATCCGGCTCATGCGCTGGCCGGTTTCGATCCGAGTGATAGTCATGTCTTATTTCCTTCCAGTTGAGGAACCTTAGAGGGATTTTCGCCTACCCAAATGCTCAAGTGGTTAGGCTTTTGGGGCTGTTTGGTCCGGTTTTTTGATGGGGTGTGTTTCAACTCGTTTTGGCACCAAAAGAGTGCAGGCAACTCGCCTGTGTGCGACATAGAAACTTTCTGCCCAGTTGGATTTCTCTCGCACTTACCAAACTCAACAACCCCACGAAGGTTTTGCGGAGTAGACAGGATCAAGGAAGATACCTTCGGTGCGCGGCATTTTCTCAAAGGCCGCGCGGGTCATTCCACTCAGTTTCCCCATATCCTGTGCAATACCGCTGAGACCTTATGTCCAAGGCATGATACCGGCATAGGTTTCGCGCGTTGCAACGGCATGCGCCATCTGCGCCAGTGTCGTCAAATCGAAGACCGGAAGTTGCAGTTCTTGCTGAAGCCGCGCGGCATATGGCGGCAAGTCGGTACACTCCAATACCAACGACCGCATCCCCGGTGATCGATGTCTAAGTCGCCGTGCGGCCTCAAGAACTTCAGCCTCGATCAAATCTGTGTCCATGCGGGTCCGCGTATTCCGCAAGATCACTTCAGCGAATTCGCTGGTGTCCTCCAATCCCTGAACCGCAACGGGAATACCAGCCGCTCCGACACCTTCGAAATGCCTCGGTGTCAGCGCAGACGCATCGGCTGTCAATACACCCACCGGCGCGTTTGCCCCGGTCATGTGAAATGCCAAAGGGACCTGGATCAGGCTGGATGCAAACACAGGCACGGAAACGGCTGCGGCGAGTTCTTTTTGAAACAAAGCCAGAAAACCGCAGCTTCCGGTGATGGCTCGAACTCCCTCTGCCTCAAGTCGTTTTGCGCCCTCAATAAAAGGAGCTAGCAACTCGGGCGTTGGGTTGTTTAGCAGGGTTGGGACTGTGATGCCGTCGATCATTTCATAGAGTACAGGAAACGGAAGGCTGGACGGGTTCTTGATATGACCCGGCGGTTTTGGGAAATAACTTTCAAGGCACAAAACCCCGATTGAGGCCCCGCAGATGTTCTGGCCACCTTCATAAATTGGCATGGCGCTTAAGTCCTTTCGAATTAGAGATTTAGAAGCGGGCCAGCGAGAATGGGTCCAGGTTTATATTTGGGCTGCGACCAGACACGAGGTCCGCCACAAGTTCCCCTGTTTTCGGTGCCATCATCAGGCCGTAGTGAGAATGCCCAAACGCGGTGTAGAGCCCTTCTTTGCCATTGAGCTGTCCAATCGCGGGCAAGCTGTCGGGAAAGGAAGGACGCCGGCCCATCCAAAACTGCGCTTCGCCTGTATTGAGGTCCGGCACCAAAGACTTGGCTTGATCAGTCAGTATCTGTTCTTTTCGGGGATCGGCTGGGGCATCGACGCTTCCGAATTCGGCCGTGCCAGCAACCCTTAGGCCGTCTTGCATCGAACTTGCGACGACCTTTGCATCCACATCCATGACCGAATTGTTCAGCACGGCTGAAGGGTTTGGGAACTCAACATGGTAGCCCCGCTCAGCTACAAGGGGCACGGGTAGCCCAAGGGGTTTCAGCAGGTCGGCAGACCACACTCCGGCCGCTAGGACGACATGGTGTGCATTCAACGTGTCTTGCGACGTGAAAATTTGCCAGGCGCCGTCCTCGGCACGGGTCAGGTTGCTGACTTCTGCTCGCACGAATTCAGCCCCTTGCGCACGCGCTTTGTCGGCCAGAACAGCACCCAAACGCCCCGGAGAAATTGCACGCGCCTGGCCTTTAATTACAATCGCCGCCTTGAACTCCTCTGACAACGCAGGTTCCATGCGCCGCAGTTCAGCGCCGTCGACACGCTCCAACTCACCACCTTTTTCCCGGCGGATTTGATAACCAAGCTCGTCCATATCAGCCTGGTCAGGGTTGCGGAACGCGTGGATGTAATAGCTGTCCGCGATAAGCTGTTCGTGCCCAGTGCCTTGGAGATGCCGACGGTACAGATCAATGGACGGACGACACAAAATCTCCATCGCATCCGAAACTTCGCGCACAGACTTTTCGCTGGACTTGCCCAGAAAGCGCATCCCCCACGGGATCATCTTAGGCCAGAATGACGCCCTGACCGACAGCGCACTTTTTGGGTCCAGCAGCATTTGGGGGAGTTTCTTCCAAATGCCTGGTACTGCTTGCGGAATGATCGACCAGGGCGACACCACGCCAGCATTGCCGAATGAGGTTTCCTGCCCCGGGTCGCCCCGGTCCAAAAGGCGGACCGGTATGCCTCGTTCCTGAAGCGATAGTGCGCAACAGATGCCGACGATCCCTGCGCCTATGATGGTGACTTGCTCTGTCATCGCATCAGGCCGGAGATTGGCTGCGATTGCGCGCGATCAGCTGGGTGACGATGACCGGCGACGCCACGGCCAGAGCGATCAGGTCAGCCGTCAAGCTGGGCGCGACAAAGATCACCCCCGCAATGGCCATCAGAACACGCGACGCGATGCTCAGCGGCTTCAGCCAGTATCCGACCACAGCTGCGGACAGGGCTATTACACCGGCGATACAGCTGGTTGCAGTATAGGTGAATTCCCACAGATTGAACCCGGTTGAGGACACAAACAGCAGAACCGGAGCATAGACAAAGGCCATCGGTGCGATCACTTTGCCCAACCCAAGGGTAAAGGCGGACAAACCAGTTCGGAACGGATTGGAGTTCGCAATCGCCGCCGCCGCATAGGCCGAGGTGCAGACCGGAGGTGTGATCTCGGACACCACACCGTAGTACAACACGAACAGGTGGCTTGCGATTGGAGGAACGCCCAACTGCGCCAGCGCGGGCTGCGCCACAGAGACCAACATGATGTAAAGCGCTGTGGTCGGGATGCCTGCGCCCATCAGGATGCAAACGATGGCAATGAAGACCAGCGAGATGAACAACTGTAGGTCTTCCATCGCAAACAGCTGGAAGCTGCCAAACGAGATCATGTTATAGAGATCTGCCGCCAGATTTCCCGCGCCTTGTGTTACCATGAACCCGATGCGGAACCCGATACCAGTCGTGTTGATCACGCCGACCACGATGCCCACGGCCGCAGCAGCAGCACCAACGGCCAGCGAGTATTTCACACCCAGTTCCACTGCAGCCAGCATCTCGGGCACTTCGATACGCTTTTGCGGGTTCAGCGTTGCGATCACGGACAATCCGCACAGGATCACGGTCATGTTCAGATCGAATCCACCATCCGAGAATTTCCATAACACAAAGGCCAAAAACGCCGCTGCGTAGATCAGTGTCGGAGGTTGTTTCAGGCGTGACATGCCCGCGATAACAGCAAGCGAGATGCCACAGAAGGCTGACATGAACGGCGTGTAGCCGGTAAACAGGACCACAAGCAGACCGATCAGGGGCACGATATTAGCCCAACCTTCAGCCCAGACGGCCTTAAGTTGCGGCAACTGCTCCTTGGCCAGGCCTTTCAGGTTCAGCTTGCGTGCCATCAGGTGCACCACGGCAAAGACACCGACATAGTGCAGGATCGCCGGGAAGATCGCAGCGATGACAATGGTGGTATAGGGAACCTCAAGGAACTCGGCCATGATGAAGGCGGCGGCTCCCATGATCGGCGGGGTGATCTGGCCACCAGCCGAGGACGCGGCCTCGACCCCGCCCGCAAAATGCCCAGGGTATCCAAGGCGCTTCATGTTGGGAATTGTCAGCGCGCCGGTCGAAACGGTGTTGGCCACGGAAGAGCCCGAAATCGTGCCGAAGAAGGCTGAGGACACCACCGACACTTTTGCCGGACCGCCAGTATAGCGCCCCGCCAATATAGTTGCGTTGTCGATGAAGAGTTGCCCCAACCCGGTGCGTTGAGCGATCACGCCGAACAGGACAAAGTGGAACACAATAGTCGAGACGACCCAAAGCGTGACGCCATAGATACCTTCCTGCGGGAAATACATCGACGACACGAAGGTTTTGAAGTTCACGCCGGGGTGTTGAAGCAGGCCCGGGAAATAGGGGCCCAGCAACGCATAGGAGATGAAGACACAGATGATCAGAGGCAGCACCCATCCCAGCGTGCGACGAGCGATGTCCAGCACCAGCAGGATGATGACCACGCCTAGAAAGACGTCATAGCCGTTGGGATTGCCCATCCGGAAAGTCTGTTCCTCGATCCCGAGAAACGGGATCCCGCGCCACGCAAGCCCGACGTACAGTGCGGCGAGAATTCCCAGCCCCATGAAGACCAGATCGTAGAGAGGAACATTGCCGATCCGGAACCGGCTGACCTTGAGGGCATAGAGGCTCTTGGCTCCGACAATCGGAATGGTGGCGTAAACCAGTATGAACAGCAGGGCCAGATAGATGCCCATATGCCAGTGATCAGCTGGCAGGCCGAACCCGGCTGTGAAAAATTCGTAGAACGCAAAGATCAGGGCGACGACGCGCAGTGCCTTGCCCATTGTGGGCGTAACCTGTCGTACAGCGGCGCCTTCGTCGAACTGTTCCTCGATCGCGGCCAGTTCTTCGGCCGTCAGTTCGTGGTCATCAAGTTGCTGGGTCTCGGACATGATGGCCTCCCTGTATTTTTGGTGCTCTTTGAGAGTGCGATGCCCCTTTTCAGGGCATCGCTTCTGCAGCTCAGTTCACTGAGTGGTGGATTAGAGAAGACCAGCTTCTTTGTAGAACTTCTCGGCCCCTGGATGCAGCGGAACCCCCAACGCTTCGACGCCGTCCAGCGCCGTGTCGGGCGTGATCTGCTTGCCTTTGGCGTGGCCATTATCCAGCAGCTTGCGAGTGTTATCGTTCCACAGCGCCTTGGTCAGCTGATAGACCAGATCGTCGGATAGATCCGAAGAGACAACCAACATCGCGCTGACCGCAGGTGTCTTGGTTTCAGCGTCGATGCCTTCATAAACACCACCCGGAATGGCCGAAGGGATGTAGGCCGGGATGATCTCGTTGATCTTCGCCAGATCTTCGTCGCTGAAGGAATGCAGATTCATGCCCTTGGTCGAAGACAGCTGAACCATCGCGGCCACCGGCCAACCTGCGGCATAGAAATAGGCATCCAGCTGACCGTCGGCCAGACGCTCAGCGCTCTGGCTGTTGTTCAGCTCGGCTTCGTCCATATTGTCACGGTTGACGCCCCAGGCATCCAACATCTGCAAAACCGCAACCTGCGTGCCCGAACCGGCCTGCGCGATACCAACACGTTTGCCTTCCAGATCGCCCAGATCACTGATCGTCTGGCCAGCTGGCAGAACCAGATGCAGATCCTCAGGGAAGAGGTTGGCCACGATACGTAGTTTGGGGTGAGGCTTGCCCTCAAATTTGCCCTCGCCCAGATACATCGAGCGCGTGACGTCAGCCGCGGCCAGACCGGCCTCAAGCTCTCCGTTCTGAACAGCGGCGTTGTTGAAGACGGACGCGGTGGTAGATTGTGCAATCGCGATCAGACCCGGAACACCACATTGGCCGCCTTCTTCGCACGGACGCGAGCCCGGAGGGGCGGAGATACCGTTTGCGATAGTGCCGCCGATGGGGAAGTAGGTTCCGCCTGCACCACCGGTCCCAATGCGGAAAAAGGTTGGGTCCTGCGCCAGAGCAGGAGCGGCAAGCGCGCCTGCCAGTGCCAGTCCGGTCAAGCATTTCACAAATTTCATCATCATCTCCCTTGTTGAATCGTAAGATTCGGTTTGGCCGAATTTCGATCCTGCAAGCGTAGTGGCAATTTTCATAAATACAAATTTGTTATATTTCACAAAACTAAAGTTTAGCTTATGTAATGTCTATGAACCTGACACAACTCACCGTCTTTCGCGAAGTGATGGAGACCGGCTCTATCTCTCAAACCGCCAAAAAACTGAACCGCACTCAGCCCGCGATCAGCCTAGCCTTGAAGAACCTTGAAAAGGATCTTGGCCTGACACTGTTCGAGCGGAAAGGACGGCGATTAGTACCTGTTCCGGAAGCGCATTACCTTTTAGCCGAAACCGCTGGTATTCTGGACCGCCTTGCGTCGATTTCCAGCACAATGGAGGGGCTGATCAAAGGGCATTCCGGCAGCCTCAATATCGCTACGATGCCGGGCCCGTCCGCTTTTTTGTTCCCGCGTTTCATCAGCCAATCGGTCGGTGAAAACCCCGAGATACGCATCACATTGTCAACGCGAAGCTCGCCCCAGATTATGGAACTTGCGGGGACGCAGAATATAGATTTCGGATTTGCGGACTTCGAGCATTCGACCGGCAAAGAGCCTCAGTATTCTGCCGAACTGATCCGGGCAGATTGTTTTTGCGCCGTTGACCGTGACAGCCCGCTTGCTTCCCGCAAGATCGTATCCATTTCCGATCTTGACGGGGCTCCAATGGGGGGATTGCACGCCACGCATCCATTCCAAAGAAAAATCCGGCAAGAGTTTCAGGATGTTTCTGCTAACTACAATCCAACAGTGACCTGTCAGTACTTTCTGCCGTTGATTCCCTTTGTGAGCTCAGGTCAATGCTGTTCGATCGTAGATCCATTGACCGTAGCGACTGAACGAGAACTAAACCTGTCCAACGGAAAGGTCGCGTTTCTACCCTTCAAAAAACCGCTCAGATACGAATACGCGCTCCTTGAGCCTGACCACCGACCACCGTCCCAATTGGCTTTGAAGATCAAGGCGGGGTGGAAAACCGAGGTGGTAAAGATGTTGGAAGGGGTGAAAGCAAACCCTGATGTAGTAGGGATAGATGAAGCGAGAAACTAACGGAACAAAAAGCTTTGGCTTAACAAAACGATACTGCTGAGAAGGAGTTTCCGAATTTGGATCTATTGCGGTAGGTCAATGAATGCCTGCAATGGGCCGACCGCCGAGCTTTGCAAAGTCCACTTGAGTGCGCGTTGCGGTCATCTGGGCACCATGCAGCATCAGTCGCTTTGGGCTCTTTGCAGACCTCAGAGCCAGCGCAACATCTTGTCGGCAGATCCGTCTAGCTCAGACAAGGACGGCCCGTTCCGGACGTTCATCGCATAGCCTCTATGCTGCGGCCCCGCCCGTCAAACCTACCATGCGCTGCACACGCAAAATCAGCGGGCGAACAAATTCACTGACCGAGGGACAAAGCTGCCGTTTACCGTAATGTCCTCAATCTAATTTGCCTGCATCCGATCAGCGTTGAATGGTGGCAAAATTAATGAGTTAGGAACCAAGAATAGGGTTTAAACTGAACTCTGTCGCTATACTGGCGAGGACAATTCAGAAGCCCGGTTGTCGGGCTCCAAAGGAACACGCACGGAGCCTGCAAACCGAACGAGCATGTTGAACCACCCCATGACCCATATTGCTTTGGTGGCATCGTTTCGCCCATATTGGTCAATCAATTTCTCCAATGAGCTTCTACTTATCACAACCGATTTAGTGATCTCGTCACAAATTTCGCACAAAGTTGCAGTCCATCCATCGAGCGCGCTCAGATCGTTTCCAACAATTGCGTCGATTTCGCGCTGGGTTAGCCCCGCGTTTTTAGCGAATGCGATATGTTGTTTGAGGACGTAGTCGACGCTGCAAAGTGCCGCGATGCGCAAAGCCATGACTTCTCTGTCAACCGCCGGAAATTGTGCATCATCGAACATCTCGGACAAGATCGCTGAAATTTCGCTGAGCCAGCCCGTTCTTCCCAGCATCCATAAAATGTTGAACTGCGACATTTTCTCAAGCAATTCAACGGTTTTGGCGTCCACACCGTCAGGGTTATCAAGTGTCGGTACGGGCAACATGGATACTACCTTTCAATCAATCTACGACTGCACCATTGCATTTGAAGCCTCAATGACGGCCAGGTCAACCAAACGGATTGGGTGCCGTCCTGGTTCGCTTTGGGCTCACTGCTGTCGTTGGAGCAAGCGCAGCATCTTGTCTTCAGTCCTGCCTGACTCAGAACAGGACGACCCATTGCCGAACTTAGCTGCTCCTTCGGGTGCTGCGGTGCGTCATGCCAAACCAGTCGTTGGCTATAGATGCAAATTCCGCGTACTTGGCTGACACGACCATGCGAGCGCACATGGACCGAGATGCCTTCTTATCTCTTCGCCACTTCAGCTTCGTAAGCGCTGATCATCTCATGACCGGTTGCGAAGAAGGACGACTTGGAGACTAGATCGGTTATTCCATAGCGCTTGAGTTCCTTCTTTAACGATGGCTCGGCGAACAGAAACACGACCTTGGTACCGCGTGCACGGAGCTTTTGAACAGTTGATTTCAAAACGTACCCGGCCGTGTAGTCGATGTCGTCGATTGCGGATGCATCGATGCATAACCAGCGCGTCTGGTCCTTGATTGCAGCGATGACATCTGTGACCTCGTTCGAAAATCGCTGTGCGTTTGCATAATACATTCCGTGCGAGAAGCGGTAGATAGTCAGTCCCGGTTCAAATTGGCCAGGCTTGTCTAAGGATTGCGTTAGCCATTCGCCATCTGACGCTTTGGTGATCACGGAGTTCTTGGGTCGATAACCCTTTCGCGTGTGATCGATCAGCGAAATGACCATTGCAAAGATGATGCCTTGTTCAACTCCGACGACGACAACAACCGCAGCGGTGCCCATCGCGATCCAGAATTCGGTTGGCGCCTGGACGAAGATATCCCGCAATCCACGGTGGTCGATCAGCTTTAGGCCAATCAGGAATACGATGGCGGAAAGCACCGCGTTGGGTAAGAACGCGAGCGGCTGTGTCAAGAACAGCAGCACCAAAAGCACGACCAGCGCTGTGGTTAGTTGCGCTATTTGGCTTTGGCCTCCGGAACCGGCAACCATCTCGGTCTTGGTCGGGCTACCGTTGACGACGAATGTTGCGCTGAAGGCGGCGCCGATATTAGCGATGCCCAGCCCGACAAGATCGGTATTCTCGTTGAATTTGTCCCCGTAGCGCATCGCATAGGCGCGGGAAGTGGCAGCACTCTGTGCAAGGATGACAACCAGTATCGCAATCGCTGTCGGCAGCAGCTGCTTGAATGTCATCCAGGTCCAGTCGACATCCGGGATTGAAAGCGATGGCAAACCACCGGGTACGGGGCCAAGCAAGGCAATACCATACCCTCCGAAATCAAAGTTCCAACTGAGCCCAATGATCCCGATTACAGCAATCAAAGGCCCCGGGATTTTGGGAGACAGGCGCTTGGTTCCGATGACAATGAACAAGACTGCGGCCGCAATCAAAAACGTTGCCCAATTAACCTGACCCACGTTTTGATAAGCGCTTGAGAGTTTTTCGACGACGCCATGGCCGCTGGTTTCAATACCAAACAATCCAGGCAATTCGCCCAGCGAGACCTGTACTCCGACACCAGTCAGAAATCCGACGAGCACAGTCCGTGACAGAAAATCTGCCAGAAATCCAAGACCTATGATCCGGGCCGCAATCAGCAGAATGCCGGCCATCAACGCCAATAGCGACGCCAGCGCCATGTATTCGGAAGTGCCGCTCACAGCCATTCCGGCCAAGGCCGATGCGGTGATGGCAGCGGTCGCCGAATCCGCACCGACAACAAGATGGCGCGAGGATCCGAATACCGCGAACAATGTCATCGGAATCAGGATCGTATAGAGCCCGGTAATGACCGGGGTTCCGGCAATTTTTGTGTACCCCATAACCTCGGGTATTGCGAGACATGCAAACGTCACGCCGGCAAGAACTTCCATCGGAAGCTTCGTTGGATCAATCGGCAGGATTCCTTGCAGGACCGGAAGGGATAATCCGCGAATGCGGGATGTTTTTTCAGGCATTCAAACGCTGCACCTTCGAATTAGAGGGGTCGCTGCTCGGTGGTGGAAACTATTTCTCGTGTTCCCGCGCGCGTTTTTCGGCGGCATGAAATTTCTCACGAATTTCTTCGAGATCAACAGTCGGTTTCGGAAACTCCATATTCAAAGATTCCAGATATTCGCTGACAATCCGGGATACAGCCAGATTGCGGAACCACTTGTGATTGGCCGGAATGACAAACCAGGGCGCAGCGTCAGTGCTGCACTTTGAAAGAGCCGCCTCAAAGGCCTTGGTGTAATCGTCCCAAAGCGGGCGTTCGGCATAGTCGCCTTCGCTGATCTTCCAATGCCGTGCGGGATCCTCCAGCCGTTCACCAAACCGGCGCAATTCTTCCTCGGGACTAATGTGTAAGTAAAACTTCAGAACATGCGTTTCGTTATCGCGCAGCAGCGCCTCGAATGCGTTGATATGGTCGTATCGTTTTTCCCAGACGTCTTTGGGCACCAGATCATGTACCCGGACGACAAGAACATCCTCGTAATGCGAGCGGTTGAAGATCCCGACCTGACCCTTGGCGGGTGTGGCTTTGTGATAGCGCCACAGAAAATCATGAGCGGCTTCTTCTTTGGTGGGAACCTTGAAGCCGCTGACGTTACAGCCCTGCGGGTTCATTGCTGCGAGAACGTGATTTATGGTCCCGTCTTTTCCAGCGGCGTCGCGCCCCTGCAGACAGATCAAAAGCGAGCGCTTCTTCTCGGCATATAGAAGATATTGAAGCTCGCTGATCTTTTGTGCGTAAGCCTCGATCTCGGGCAAAGCGTGCTGATGGTCTTCGTGCTTGTCCTTAAAGTCGGCATCAATGTCGTCGAGATTGATCTTGCTGCCCGGCTTTACTCGAAATTTGTTGAAGTAATGCATGAATCAGCCTTCCTATGCGTTTCACGCTGTACGGTGCGCCGCATTATGAGAGTCCTGCAACCGGCGCATCATACCCAGCTTTGTCAGGTCAAGAATAACTAACCAGATCAGCATATACACCCAGACCAGACCGATCACGGTCCACGGGATTTGTTCGACAAACCAACCGAAACCGCACAGCGCGACGGCGATTGCTTGGGTACCGATAACCGCGATCAGCAGCGGGCGCGCGGGCCAGGGTCGGGCAAAGAAAGCTCCCCTTGATCGGACAACGAACAACAAAAGATGCCCACCCGCCGCAAGTTGCAGAAACAAGACCGTCTGTATTTGTTCTTGCGTCAGCGAAATCCATGACTGCAGAGACGTGCTGTTGATCCAGTGCATCCCAATCAGCAATAGGCCAAAGGTCTGAACGATTGAAAGCAGCCCCATCAGACTGGCGCCAAGCAGAATGCGCCGCATGTCCCATCGGACGGGTTTCTTCGGCAGGTAGGTGTTGTCGTAGGCGATTGTCATGATCGGCACATCATCAAGCAGCGCCAGCATGATAATCATGATGGGCGTCAACGGAGAAAAACCGAATAGTATCGTCGCCATTACCACCACGAACATAATGTCCAGCGTCATGGCGACCCGGTAGACGATATAGTTCAGGATTCTCTCGAATATACGCCTTGCTTCTTCGATGGCATCAATGATGGTTGACAGTCCAGGCGCCGTTAAAACCAAGGCAGCAGCGGCACGTGCGGCGTCTGTTGCCCCGCTGACCGCAACCCCACAATCGGCCTGCTTCAGCGCCGGAGCATCATTCACACCATCTCCGGTCATTGCCACGACATGGCCACGATCCTGCAACGCCTTGACGATGGCGTACTTATGTTCGGGAAAGACCCGGGCAAACCCATCCGCCCGTTCAACATTTTGCGCAACTTGCTCTGGCAGTTGACTCATGTCCATGTTGGATGTGAACAGGTCTGAGGCCGCCTGAAGGTGCGCGCCCATGCCTAGTTGGGCGGCGATCTGGTCGCCGATGGCCACATCATCCCCCGTCACCATTTTTACGGATAGCCCATGTTCCTTGGCTCGCTGAATCGTCTCTTTCGAGTCATCACGCGGCGGATCGTAAAGCGACAGAATTCCTAGAAACGCCCAGGCTTTCCCATTGTCATCTGATCGCGCGACGCCTAGGGCGCGCATCCCTTTTGACGCAAGGCCTTCAACGTCATTTTGCGCTTTTTTGAGCGTTTCCGGCTCTAGCTCGCACAGGTCCAAAATGACCTGCGGCGCCCCTTTGGTATAGCTTGCAGAATTGCCGTCCGGGTCCGTTATGACCGCCTGGGTTCGTTTGGAAACGGGATCGAATGGAACAAATTTGACCTGCTTGTATTTGGACAGAGCGCTGGGATCCGACAGCCCTGCGATCACGGCCGCATCAATTGGATCGTCGCCGTCAAACTGCGAAGCCAGCGCGCCCGCCAGAACAAGCTCTTTTGGATCATTCGCACCGAACAGCACGGGGTCGCCTAAGCTAAGCTGGTTCTTCGTCAAGGTTCCGGTCTTGTCCGAGCACAATACGTCAACACCGGCAAGTTCCTCGATAGCCTCCAATCGCGAAACGATTGCCTTCTTCTTGGAAAGGTTCATCGCGCCCAATGCGTTCGTTACTGTCATAACCGTCGGCATTGCCACAGGAATCGAAGCGACGAGCAGCGCCAGAACTGTTCTAAGGATGTCCGCGGCCGAAGACCATTTCCAAGAATGATCAACGATAATGTCGCGGTAAAGTTCGGTACCAACCAGAAGGAAGGCCAACGCGATTGACAGGATAATCAGGAAATCACCGATATGCGTGACGGCGATCTGTGAATGCGAGGCGCCTTTACCCGCGCCCGCCACAAGGCTCGCAGTTCTCCCGAAAAAGGTGTCGGCACCCGTAGCGATCACCACAGCGCTCATTTCGCCCTTCTTCGCGATACTACCGGAATACCCTACGTCGCCCACCGCCTTGGATACCGGAAGAGATTCGCCCGTCAGCGCTGCTTGGTCGATGCTGACATAGTCGCCGTCAATGAACCGAACGTCGGCCGGAATGACGTCGCCAAGTTTAACGCGCACTACGTCTCCCGGAACGACCGTCGCTGCATCAATTTGTGAGAACTTTCCGTCTCGCAGGGCCATGGCTTTAGGCGCCATCCCCGCCTTCAGCGCCGCCAACGCATCCGCCGCCTTGCGCTCCTGCCAGAATCCTGACGCGGCGTTATAGGCCAGCAAAACAATGATGATGATGAAGTCAGACCAATGTCCGATCATCGCCGAAAGGACAGCTGCGGCCTCGATCATCCAGGGAATCGGCCCCCAAAGATATCCGAGCAATCGCTGCAGATCGCTGACGTGTTTTTCAGCCAGCTCGTTTCGCCCATATTGGCTCAGCCGATCCGAAGCCTCTGCCGAACTGAGGCCGTTACGAGTTGTAGAAAGATCCTTTAATACTGTCTCCAGGTCGACCTTCTCGAGCCCCGGATCTTTCTTTTTCGATGGTTTAGACTGTGCAAGCATCTCTCTCACCTTGCAGACAAGCTAGCCCAAAAACAGCTTGCTTCGCAATTGGTTACACAGATCTGCAATTTGCTCAGTAGCGCTGCGAGCTGAGCGACCATGTTTCGCCAAGCCTTTTCAGCATTGAAGTCTGCTGGAAATTATTAGTCTCACACAAAATCGCCTGACCACCTCAATAGGCAAGATGATTGCGGTGGTCGTAACCCAATTTCCCCAAGGGCGTGTTCAAACCTGGAACTTGAGAACGTAGAAAACAGATCGGCCGGAGATAGCCCTATTTAAGGGATTGCTTTAGCCAGCTCTCAGATAAGGGATTGCGCCAGCGATGTCCGTGTCGTCGATTACGCGGAAATTCGAGATGCTTCCTGACTGCCGGGCCTGACCGTAAGGCGCGTAAGCAGGATCGGTCGCAAACCCGTCCAGTGCGGTGCGGGATGGAAATTCAAGAATGGCGATCAGAGTACTGTCTTTTGCCTCACCTTCGAGTGTTTCGATGTTCCCGCTGCGCGACAGGTAGCGTCCGCCGTGTTTCTCGACCAGCTTGTGTACGTTCGCGGCATACTCCGGGATCCAGCTTTCATCCGTGACTTTGATATCTGCAATCAGATAAACGCTCATATCTTGTCTCCTCTTCTGTGGCGAACCGGTGTGGTAACGCCAAGCGCTTCGACGTTGCCCGAAGCGACAGGCGCTCAGCTAGTCCTGGAACTGGAGCGGGTGATACAGTTTCTGGACTAGATGCATGTAGTGGTACCGTTAGGGTGTGATGAAAGAGCCAAGGGAGACGTCATGACACAGGCCGGTTACAAGCAGTTCTGCCCGCTCGCTATGGCCGCTGAAGTGCTCTGCACAAGGTGGACGATGGTATTGATGCGTGAACTCATTGCGGGCTCCACCCGGTTCAACGACCTGCGCCGAGGCGTGCCCAAAATGTCTCCGACATTGCTTTCGCAACGGCTGAAAGACCTAGAAGCAGCGGGAATTGTCGAAAGAATGCCGGTGCCCTCGGAACGGGGTGTATTCGAATATCATCTGACTGATGCCGGACGCGATCTGCGCGAGGTTGTTGTCGCCATGGGAATGTGGGGTCAGAAATGGGTCGAGTCGTCGCTTTCCTTGAAGAATCTCGATCCGTCACTTCTGATGTGGGACATGCGCAGGAACCTGAACCCCGAGCCGCTTCCAAAACGGCGCACCGTAGTCCAGTTTCTGTACCACGACTTGCCATCAACAAAACGGGACTGGTGGTTGGTGATCGAGCCCGCAGGTGAAGTTGACCTTTGCTGGGCCGATCCCGGCTTTGAAATCGATCTCTATATTTCGACAGACCTCAGAACCATGACGGCAATCTGGATGGGATTGACGGATATGTCTGCCGAGCGCGACAAGTTCGAGTTTACGGGTTCAAGCGAAATTTCTTCGACGATGCAGACATGGCTTGGACTAAGCCCCTTTGCCGTTCAGAAAAAGCTCGTATCTTAAAGGTTTTGGGACGTCTGTTTCGGCCACGTTGACTTGATCTACGTTTCAATTGAGCCGGGCTGGATGGATGCAAATCACAACAACTAACCTGCCATTGAGATTGCGATATTCATGCCGCGCGTCAACGTGTTGCTTACCATGCAGCTTTCTTTGGCGCGCTTAATGATGCTTGCCGGGTCAGATCCGTCATCCGTCGTACAATGAACAATCATTCTCGCATCTGTAGCCACAAGAGGATCACCATTCAGATCAAGTGAAACGTCAACCGTCACTTCTGCAAGGTTGACGCCAAGATCTTCAGCCACATAGCGCAGATCGTTGCAGAAACACCCACCCAGTGACAAGGCAAGAAGCTGGGCGCCGTTGAAACCAAGCCCTTGCCCACCAGCTTTCCCCTCAGGCCTATCGGCAACAATTGTGTGGCCTCCGGCCCAACCAACTGCGGCCTCTGTGCCGGGGATGTTTCGCAGTTTTACGTCAACCTGCATTTTTTACCTCCGCTAGATGGCAGCCTTAATGCGGTGTCAGCATACGCTAGATGGAACCTTCAGGTCAGTCTTAACGCAAAGATCAAACCCGTCTGACATTCAATACCTCAAGAATTGCGTTGGACGCGCCAGCCAACTTTGACTCAGATATCACCTAGTATTGGCCCGGTTTGGGAAATCTGGTTGCCTCGCCGATAAATGGAAACTGGACAAAACCACTAGTTTCGCGAGCAGTGAGTTTACAAAAACCTAGCCTATTGACGCATTGGGTGCCGAGGGCAATCTTGGGTTATGGAACGGCCTAGGACACAATATGCCAAGGCGGGCGATATTCACATCGCCTATCAGGTTTTCGGGGACGGACCGATTGATCTGCTTTGGGCACAAGGTTGGGCAACCCATATCGAATACGCTTGGGAGAGTCCGGACTATGCGCGATTTCTGACGAAAATCAGTCGGTTTGCGCGGGTAATTTTCTTCGACAAACGCGGTGTGGGCATGTCTGATCGGGATGTCGGATATCCCACTCTTGAGGAACGATCGCTGGACATCAACGCGGTGTTGGACGCTGTAGGTACCGAACGGGTTGCGATCTTTGGAATGTCAGAAGGTGGTGCGATCTCCAGTGTTTTCGCAGCCACCTACCCCGAGCGGGTGAGCCATCTCATCCTAAACGGAAGCCGCCCTCGATACAAATGGGCGCCGGACTATCCGCTTGGGCTAAAGCCCGATGAATTGGAAGACGCGATAAAGCACTTTAGCGGTTACGCAGACGGCGACTTCATCGGGCTGGAAGGCGCACCCAGCATTTCGGATGATCCAGCGGCTCAACGGTGGCTCGATACCTATTTTCGGTATGCCGCTAGTCCCCGCGCTTTGATGAAATTGTCGCAGATGAATTACAACATCGACTACCGGCATGTTCTCAAGGCGATTCAGACCCCTACCTTGGTCATGCATCGCGAGGGAGACCGATGGTGCGACGTGGGCCACGCGAGATATCTAGCTGACAATATCAAGGGTGCAAAGTTACGTATTTTGCCAGGTGAAGACCACATCGCCTGGTACGGAGACCAAGATCAGGTGGTTTCTGAAATCAGGGCATTCGTGACCGGCGAAGCAGCCTCTGCATCTGCGGAGCGAACTCTGCTCACTTTGGTTTTTCTTGATCTCGTTGCTTCGACCGAACGCCTTACAATGATGGGTGATGAACGCTGGCATAGTGTACTGGATCAACTTGACCAGATCGTACATCGTCGCGTCGCTGCGTTTGGGGGAAACACAATTAAGCATACGGGAGATGGCTACCTTCTATCCTTCCGTGGGCCCACAAGTGCTTTGGATTGCGCAAAAATTCTACGCAACGACGTGTCGAATTTGGGATTTAAAAGCCGAACGGGAGTTCATACCGGCGAATGTGAAATCAGGGGAGAGGATTTGGCCGGCGTCGCCGTGCACGTGGCGGCGCGACTTATGGGCGAGGCTGGACCCGATGAAATTCTGACATCTCAGACGGTCAAGGACCTGACACTGGGATCAGATCACGACTTCTGTGAACTGGGGCGGCGAGAGCTCCGAGGAACCAGCGGAGAATGGACCCTCTTTGCCGTCGCAAATTGATGGTTCGTCAACCCTGCGACATAGGTTTGACGAGAGTACGTACTGGGCTTTGTACCGCCGTCGGGCCTGATGCAGCGTCGAAGCCTGTGTTAGTTTGAAAACCCTATAGTTCGACCCCGGGCAGGCCTTGACCTGTGAACCTGAGCAGCTACGCCAGCCGTCATACCGAAGCACAGTTTTCAGGCTAACCTGATCCGTCCCATCTGAGTGATCTAGTTTGAATACTAATGCAGCTGAACAATAAATGCAGACTCTCAGTCAAACAGGCCAATCCAATCATGTTCACCGCGTATGCAATATCAGCGTTTGGAGAATGGTCAGCAACGACAATAAAGCCGACACCGCTTTAACCAAACCAAGTCCGCTATGCGCCAACAAAACCTTCTACCTCTGGCGCATCTTCCTCAAGGTATCGCGGCCCGGGACCGTTAGCACCGATTTTGTCGTCAGGGTTGACCAGCTTACAGGTATCCATCGACAAGCAACCGCATCCGATACAGCCTGCCATTCCGTCTCTCAACCGCTGCAAACGTGCGATACGGTCGTCCAGTTCTTCGGTCCATCTGACTGAGAGTTTTTCCCAGTGTTTGACTGTCACCTTTTCTTCGGGCGGCAGAAAATCCATTGCTTCGGCAATTTCCCGAAGCGGTATGCCCGCCCGTTGTGCCACCTGGATAATGGCGATCTTTCGCAAAACAGTCGGAGAATAACGACGGTGGTTGGCGTCGTTACGTACCGACGCTATCAGCCCTTTTCGCTCGTAGAAGTGCACCGCAGACACAGCGATGCCGCTTCGTTCAGCCACGTCTCCAACCGTCAGGCCACCTCTTCGCTTCATCTTGCAACCCTCGCGTTCAACTTATTGACCTCAACTTAAGTTGAGGAAGTAACAACACAAGAGCGGGCTCGAATCATCGGGCAGAAAACACGGAGATTGAAATGTCGAAACAGAAGCCAGCCTACCTTGTGGCCAGTTCGTTTATGCCTGAGGGCCACGGGGCGCTTGACCCCTACGGTCAGGCCACGCACCCCATTATGGAAAAGTGGGGAGGAGAGTTGATCGTTGCAGGTGAGACCGAGCAATTTATGGATCATTTCGAGGGTGAATGGAAAAAAGACGCCCGGTTCACGTTGTTCAGGTTCCCCTCGATGGAGGCGCTGCAAGGCTTTTGGCACTCGGAAGAGTATCAGGCCGTCAAGCACCTCAGAACGGATGTGATCCCCCCAAATTTTACGTTTGCAGTTGAGGGTTTCGACGCCGAAGAATGGGCCGAGCAAAACCCGGATCACGCTTACATACAAAAAGACTGAACACCAATTTTGAGCGCGGAGCGAACAATGACGACAGCCGTAGACCACAAAACAGAGGCCGGGTGGCAGGAAATTCTAAGGGGAGAGTTCTCAGCAGCGTCCGCCGTCCTTGCGGCTGGAATAGCACTTCATGCGGTGAACATTACCCTTTCTGCCACGATGCTGCCTTCCATCGTGGCAGAGATTGGTGGGCACAGCCTTTACGCCTGGAACGCGACGCTTGCGACGCTTGCAGCGATCCTCAGTGCAGCCGTCACTGGGAAGCTGTTAAGGCGCACAGGTGTGCGCCTTGGATTTGGGCTGTCCGGGCTTGTCTTCGCGACAGGCAGCCTGCTTGCCGCATTGGCGTGGACCATGCCGATTTTGCTGGTCGGTCGGGTCATTCAGGGTGCTGGCGGCGGGATGCTGTTCACGCTCTGCTATTCGATGATCATCGTCGTCTATCCGGAACGCCTGTGGTCGCGGGCGATGGCTCTCTTGTCCGGAACGTGGGGGATCACAATGCTGTTTGGTCCAGCTATCGGAGGCATCTTCGCCGAGCTTGGCATGTGGCGCATGGGTTTTGGGATCATGCTTCCGATCACGGCCTTGTTTGTCGCTCTGACCCTAAAGCTACTTCCTCGTAGTCAACAGGATCATAAGCCGACCGAGCGGATTGCATTCGGGCAATTGGGATTACTTGCAGGGTCAGTCTTGGCGGTTTCCCTCGGCAGTATCGCACCAACTATCACATGGGCGGTCGCGGCTGTGCTTTTGTCTGTCTTGCTTTTGCTAACTCTGATGCGCCGCGAACAGGTTCAGACCGTGCGACTGTTCCCTCGCGGTGCCACCATCCCTGGAACACCGCTTTTTCTGGCTATTTCGGTCATGGCGCTTTTGATATTCTGTATCAATGCCGAGTTCTTCATGCCGTTTTATCTGCAACGGCTGCATGGGTTAAGCCCACTGATGGCAGGCTATGTGGCGGCTTTGGTTTCCATTGGATGGGCAGCGTCCGAAGTTTACTCTGCACGCTTTACCGGCCGAAAAATGCACCAGGCGGTCCTCGCCGGACCAATCCTGATGATGGTTGCCTGTGTGGCGCTTGGCACGGTCACACCGATGTTCGGTATCGCAGGACCGGCAATGACGGTATTGTTGGCAGTCGCCTTGATTGTTTTGGGCGTTGGCATCGGCTCCGGTTGGCCTCACCTCAACACATTCATCCTTCAATTCACGGATGAAAACGAACGGGACATGGCCGCATCTGCCCTATCTACAGTTCAGATGTTTGCAGTTGCGTTTGGGACCGCCGCAGCTGGTCTGGTTGGCAACTTCACCGGATTCAACGATGCCGGGAACCTTACGACCATAGCCAATTCCGCGGTGTGGTTGTTCGTAACTTTCGGGTTGGTCGCCGGGGTTGCAGTTCTAGCCAGCCGCGCCCTGATAGCCGGGCAAAAGGAGTAGCAGGATGGAACAAGTATTCCCGGACCTTTGGCAAACACCGCATGGATTGCGCTTTTGAGACATTGAAGTCCCACGCCAATCTTGTTCAGCATCCTGAAGAACGAGAATAGACCAATGTCGCCGAAAGCACAGCGTCACCACTCTTTGGTCGAGGCTGATTTCGGCGAAATGGTTTGCCACGAAATCAATCAAGGTGCGCATCCGATGCGACAGGAAAGCTGTTTCCGGTCGAAGAAGAAAAATGCCACCGCCCCCAATTCAATTTGAAAAATTGGGGGCGGTATCAGATCAATTCGAAAATTGATTCAGTTCAGTAAAAGTACGGCAGGTTTTTCTTTTTTGCGACCTCTACCCAGTTCGGCACGAATGGCACGATCTTGTCTTGTGACGGCACCATGATCTCAATGAAATTCGCCCCGGGATTGGCGATCGCGTCTCGCAATGTTTCTTCGATCTCGTCTTCCGATGTGATGCGCGTGGCTTTGAACCCAAAGGATTCCGCCAGCTTCCGATAGTCGACCCCGCCAAAATCAGTTGTCCATGGCTCGTCGACATCATCCAACAGGATTGCCTCACCACGAATCCATCCGAATGTATCGTTTCTGGTCAGGATCACGGTGATGTTCTTGCCGCTTCTGCGAAGAGTTTCCAAATCGCCAATCACGAAGCCAAATGACCCGTCGCCGGTAAAAGAAATGACAGGGCCATCTGATGCGTAAATCGCGCCCAGACCGGCAGGTATCGAATACCCCAATGCACCCATGGAATAGTTCGTGATGTAACGCCTTCCTGCCTCCCGGACAGACAGCAATGCAGACGGGTAGATCGCGCTGACCCCGGGTTCGGACGTAACAACTGCATTCGACGGCAAGATCTTGTCCAATGCCTGGGACAGCTTGACCGGAGAAATGACACCCTCGGGCATTGGGATGTTGGAATTGAAAACCGCATCCAGAGCAGTGCGCTTGACCGGGTTCAGGTCTACCTCTGGTCTCGTAAGGTCAGGATGGTTCTTTTTAATCAGCTCAACCATGTATTCAAGGCTGGCCCGTGCATCCCCGACCAGTCCTACTTTGACCGGAAAGTTGTTGCCGACATGTGCTTCGGCGATGTCCAGGTGGATGAATGTCTTGCTGTAGGGATCTCCGTACAGGCGCCAGTGATCGGTCGAACTCGAATCCGTATTGGTCCCGACAAAGAACACCAGGTCCGCATTTTTGACGTAGTCATTTGAGTATTCCATTCCCCCTCTTGCACCGATCACGCGCAATGCAAGCGGATGGGTTTCTGGAATCGTACCTTTTCCTGCCGTGGTCGTGCCGACCGGGATTTGCAGAAGCTCGGCAAGCTCCAGAAGTATCTCCGAAGCCTTTGAGATCAGTCCACCCTGCCCGGAAACGATCACAGGGCGCTCCGCCTTGAGCAATAGGTCAATCGTTTCCTTTATCTTGCCATGATCAGCGACAGGGCGATGCGCCGGATACGTGCTGTAGTCGGGTTCTGCATAGAGGTCGTCAATTTCCGCCTCATCGTGGAAAACATTGATCGGCACGCGGATGTGGACGGGCGCGGGCCGACCGGATGTAGCGACGCGAAACGCCCGGCGGAGGAGAAACGGGATTTCCTTGGGGTTGGTCACCAAGAAGGACTCTTTACATATGCTGTCATAGAGAGCGGTTTGATCGACCCCGGTCAAACCGTGTTTCTTGTCCTGATTGATCGGGATGTCCGAGCTGAAAAATATGACCGGGACAGAGCTCAAATATGCCTCGGTGATACCCGGAGAACAATGCGTGACACCCGGGCTTGGGGCTTCGAGAACGGCGGGTCGGCCGGTAATTTTTGCATAAGCCTCGGCCGCGAAAGACGCGGTTCTTTCGTCGCGGGTCAGCACGTACTTGATCGGCGACTGCTTGCCCCATTCCTTGTACCAGCCGATTGTCGTCTCACCGGGCAGTCCAAAGACGTGGGTTACACCGTGCAGTTCAAGCATTTTCAGAATGACCTGAGCGCCATTCATTTTTTGGGTCTCAGCCGGTTTCATCTTGGATTCCTTTGTGTGAGAGAAATCTGTATACAGGTTTGTGGACTTATTAATGTACAGATATCCATTCAGTCAATGCATGAATGCACCGTCCGCACAAACTAACCGATCGCTGGCAGGCGCAGCTTGTGGTGTGGAGGCGGTAAATATTCCCAGGACGGTTTTTCCTTGGCGCTCATGCTGCGCAGAACAGTCGTGGTGAATGCTTCTGCGCGTTCGGAAATACTGCCTGGATGATCTGTGAACCCGCGCCTGCTTAAGTGGGGTTTCTTAGAAGAACTTCTGACCGGGTGATCGCTGCAGCAACAGCGTCACCCCCAGATCCGTCATTGCGAAACACGGATGTATTAAATCCTCAAGAGAGGCGTGGATCATCCAGCTCCAGAGGGAAACGTTTCGGCATCAAACCCGCCTGAAACCAGGAAACGAACGAATGTATCGAATAGACCGGCAACCCGGTGAGCTTTCTGACGTCTGCAGCATAGGGAACCATATTGGTGCATTCGAGCACGATAGCGCCGATATTCTCGTTCTTCGTCACCAACTCTTCCGCTGCATCCAACATGTCGAGCCGACACTTTGCGAAATCTATTTCCAAATGGCTGTCAAGAATTCCACGGGTGAATTCCCGGCCATTGTCGGTTCCCACAATTGGCGTGTCGAGCGGAACATTGGCAGCGTTCAGGTGCGCCTCTGTCAGGGTCGACTTGGAAATCGTGATCACTCCGACTCGCCGTTCCGGCGGCAGCAGGACCTGGACCATTGGCACTTGCATCAGGGACGATGTCGCGACGGGCACGCCGACGGCTGCTGCGACTTCTTCCTGTATCAGGGACAAGAAACCGCAATTTGTGGTGATCCCGTCAACGCCGCTTTCGACCAGTTCACGCGCCGATGCGATAAAAGCTTCGGTCAAACCACGCGCGCCGTCGCGCACGACCCTGTCAGGTGAGGCCCCTCGTACCAGACGGTACTGAACCGGAAAATCCCAGCTCAGCGCATTGCCTATATCTCCGGGAATTCGCGGAAATGTTGCGTCAAGCATCAGAATTCCGACTGAGGCGCCGTATATGCCTTTTCCACCCTTCAGGACAGTCATCTGTAGTTCCTTTGTTTTGTAGTCACAGCCGAGTACTTAGTTGGGTACGTAAAGCTGTGAAAATGCTTGCCGCACTGCGGCGGTAGTTTCTTCAATCCGGCGGCCGATATGATTGCGCAGGGCCAAAACGGCCTCATCTTCATTTCTTTGCGCAAGCGCATCCAATATTGCGACATGGTCCGCCCGGGTCCGCGCGCGCCGTATTTCCATATCGATAAAACGTACATAACGAATACGGGCATTGATGTTGGAAATCTGACGTTCAAGTTCCTCGTTCCGGGAAAGGCGGACCAGCCCCAAATGGAATTCTTCGTCCACATCTACCATTTCGGCGATGGAGTCTGTTGTCATGTAGTTGTCGTCACCACGTTTTACGTGTTCGGAAAGCGCCTCGATTTCCGCATCAGACGCGCGCTGCACCGCAAGGCGCAATGCCTCGCTTTCAATCGCCACGCGGGCCTCATAAAGCGCCTGAATTTTCTCCGGGCTAAGCGATCGGCAAAAAAAACCGCGGCCGTTTTCGAAGTTCAGAAACCCTTCGGCGACCAATCGGTTCAGCGCTTCACGAAGTGGTGTTCGGCTGGCACCCAGAGATTTGGAGAGCGAACTTTCGTTGACACGCTGGTCCGGCTTGAATTCAAAATTCGTCGCCATTCTGCGCACTTCATCATAGATTTTGTCAACGCTGCTTGAAAGCTCACTCATATCGTCTCTCCGAGCAATTGTTGCATTCAATTTGGTACACAGTGCTTCCTACACACACATCTCACATATGTACATGCATCTCACAAATGTACACGCATCCTCTGATGTCAGTTGTTGCATGACCTGAAAAAACTCACTGGAAAGTTCGGGAGCCATGGCAAACGCACGGGCAATTCCAACCCGTCTTGCGTTCGCCTTGAAACCTTCTCTGGCAAGCCGGATGCTCAAACACCGAAATTGGTGACCCGACAAGGAGTCATCCGGTCTCCACGTTAGCGTGTTTGGACCAAGAAACGACGCCCTTTGGGGTCAAATCCACGTGCCAAGGATCAGGAAAACCAACGCAACCGCTGCAGGTGATAGTCTGGCGTAAAGGATGAAGTTTCCGCGCGTGCCCGCGCTGCCGACCATGGCCGTCAGAACGATAAAACCCAAAACAAATGCTTGGGTCCAAGACTGAGAAGAGCCCGGCAGCCAAAAACTAAAAAAGAGTCCCAAACCAATGGAGGCGTTGTAGGACGCGATACTCCGGCCTAAAAAACGTGTTCTATTAACCTCTTCCACATTGAAGTCAGTCACCCTTTCACACACGTCCTGCCAGCGAAACCACTGTGCGTACGCAAATGCAAAATGACCACCAATTACAGCAGCAAGCGCAAGATAATAAAAATAAATCATGAAAATCTCCGTTAACTCAAGTTTCGGGTGTCAAAAAACTGCCTCCATAGCGCATCATCATTCGAACGAATTGCGTTCGGTTAGAGCAGCCGGTTTTTGAGAGAATTGATTTCGTCTGCGCATTGATCGTCGAAACGGCACGCCCACGGCGATCGGCGATTTCCGGGTTGGTCAAACCGCGCCCAATTGAATTGACGATCGAGGTTTCTGCCTGCGTCAAGCCAAAGGCTTGTTGCACATGATTGACATTAAAAGTGGCGGGTAAACTTGTGTCAGTGCTGCAAAGCAAAAACCCCCGAAACGGAGAAGTTCCCATCTCGTCCAGTCTATGCAACGGAATGACTTCAACACACAGAACATCGTTCGTGTGATTGAGTATACACTCCTTTCGGGGTCTTGCGCCGAACTTGCCATGTTGACGCGGACTATCCATCAAAGCCTCTAGACTGTTCTGTCCCTTGGGATCCGCAATGTGCAGACGCCCGTCCGCCAGAACACGAAACAGCCGATAGCTTTCCTGCTGACGCTGAAATTCGTCGTTGCGCGCGACAACCCAACCACGCGCATCCAGCACACAAATTCCGATAGATAATTTGTCGATTGCAGACAGAATGGCCTCGTATCGCTGTTGCAACTGGCGCGTTGGAATTCCCAAATCAATTGCCTTTGCGAGGTGCGGCAGGATTTTGGACAGGAAGGCTCGTTCCTCTCCTATCAGGGGACCGCGCGCGATGTTCAGCTGAACAGAAAAAAGGGATATCCACTGGTTGTCCTTGTTCATAACGCCTGCGGCACGATGAAGAATGCCAAGCTTCATCAGTTTTTTGACGTGTTCCTGCGATTTGAGTTCATTTAATGAGGGTGCCAAAGCGCTATCATCAATTAGCTGTATTGCGTCATCTTCATTCGTGTGCTGTCGTATTATTGCCTGATCGCGAGCCTCCAGTTCCTGACATTTTGACAAATAGACAGACAGAACATCTTGCGAGTACAGCCCTGAGTGCATCGGTGCCGTCAGAGTGCGCCCGTTGACAGTATCTGACCACTCAAAAATGATACTACCTTGCGCAGATACGCGATCTACAACCTCGTCAAGAACGTCGGTCCAACGATTGCTGTCTGCAACCGTATCGTAAATCCGTAAAATCAGCTGCTCTTCAGAATTGGTCACGGGACTATCCACCTATTCATTTTAGACAGGCTCTGTAATTCTAACCCTGCATTCAACCGCAAGCATAGCCCATTTGGGGGATGCTGAAATTTTGACAAATATGTAGTGTCGAAGGACAAATAAGATTCATAGTATTTTTGAGAAATATGGAACAAAGGAGATTATAACGTCGCCGAGTATTCCTTTCTTTGGTTTGGAGAGTTTTTCCAGCTCGCTTTGAAGGACCTGAAAGATCTGACATTTAGACGACCAATTCGCGCGGCATCACTTCATCAACATTCAGGTACTCTAATTCTAAACTGATTTTTTCAGCTACCCGCGGTTGTGTTGCGATGGATGGTTTGCAATTTCATGGCTTTGAATGTAGCTTTCATCGCTAGAATAAACATTTTTGTTGCAAGTGGTTAGGACTCGTCAATCCTGCGCCACCTATCTGAGAACGCACAAGTAGATAAAATTGAATGTGCCGAGGCTGGCGACGTCGTTTCCAGATGTCTGTCACGCTCGATGGATTTGGCAGAGTTAATTGCCTGACGCGGTTTGACACAGGGTTCAGAACATCTGCTCCGATAGGCATCGCCCTTTCTGGCGCTGAATTTGTCGGTGGGATCAAGATGTCCTGGACCAGAAAGGATACGAGGTTCCAGTTTACCGTTTCTGCGGTTTCTCAAGATCCACACCTTTGAAGTGTGCTGTTGATCCAGGTTTTGCCAGCGAGATTGTTGTTATGTTCGATTTTATTACGCAAATTACAAATGCCGCCGCCGCAGTGTCCAACGATATTCGGCAAGCCCGTCGCCGCAAGCTTATAGAACGGCAATTTTATGAAGCCCAAACGGCAATAGCAGCGGCCTATAAACACCATGTTTCAGGGAGCACGGCTATCCGCTCGCTGCAAAGCCAAGCCAAGGCGCTATCGGTGACATGGCGTGACATCATTGACCTTGGCGACCCCTACCGCACCATCCATGAGCGTCGGCTGGAAAATCTGAAATCACAGGTCGTCAAAAACACCGAAGAAAAGGGCACATGGTTTTTAGAACCAGACGCTGCAACTTTGGAGGCGCTGCAGGAGCCAAGGGTAGCCGCTGTGCGAGCCCAGGCCGAAAATGATCTGTTTGAACTCCTCGATCAGTCACTCGATGCAGCGCTTCACCAATTCGACAGGAAATGTACTGAGATCGAAAATCAGGCCGAAGATCAGCGCCGGCCCGAACTCCGCGCGCTGATCTTCGAGAAACGCAACGTTCTGGTGGCGGCCACACAGGTGGACGCGGAGCGGGATGATGCGCGCAAGTTGCTGGTCGCTGCGCAGAATGGCTGGGCTGAACGTGTCGCAGCGTCTTACCAATCCGCGCTGGCTGACAAGCTGACAGAGTTTGACGAAAAAATTCGACCGAAGTTGATCGCAAAGGTCGTACGCGAGCGCACAGCTGCTCACTGGATCAAGGAAATTCTTATCAAAGGCAACAGCGTGCCTCATGCCAAGCTGGGACGAGAATATCAGAAAAGCGATCAACACCTGCAGGACCAGCTGATCAACACGGTGACCCTGATGGTTCAGGAAGACGGCTCGCTGGTCTATCGCGCGCGTGAGCGCGACGCCGGAGGTCGGTTTTCATTCGAGTCGAACTATATGCAAGAAAGCACCCAGTTCAGAAATCAGGCACGGCACAAGGCTCCCGATCCTCAGGTTCGTGGCCCGGAGGATCGGGAACTGCCATTTGCCTTGCGATTTCTTGATCAGGTGCAGATCCCGGCAACGACTTCCGCGAGCTTGAAAGAGGTTGCCTCATTCAGCATTCGTAGTGGCGACGATGTTGAACAAGTCATGTCACAGTTCGAGGGCGATGTATTTGGTGCGCTGCACGGTTTGGAGGAAAACGGTTATCGCTACCCCCCACATATCACGGGCTTTCCGGGCACGCAGAGGGTTGCGGACTGGTTGGGCAAGAATTCCGCGCGGCAGATTTCAGTTGCACTTCGTCCTGATGGGTTGTTGGCCGTTGTAGTCAAGCTGAACGATAGCAAAACGATCGTAGACGGCGACAAACCCGACAAGGTGATCCAACTCCGCGAGGATTATAATAGTGCGCGACTGATGAGCCTATTGGTCGTGACATTGGTGACGCGCGTGCTGAACGGTTCGGACGGTGCCCGCTGCTTCCCAAGAAAATGCGGTCCGAGCGAGCGGTTGCACATCCCGAGTTTCTGTATCTGGCCGCTCCAGGTCGATCCGCACGGGGCGGTGACGCGGGCGGAAACTCTTCTGGAGAAGTTTGAAACGGGGGCGCTCAAGCCGGACAAGGTACCAAGCTGGGCGGTTGGTTGGAACCCGACGGTTCAGGCGAATGCACTGGCGGCGCGGTTCTCGTTTACTGCGGAACGGCATCTGCGTGTGCTGAACGCAACCAACGCGGGCCCCATTGAAGAGCGGGAAGGTGTAAATGAGAATGACGCGCTAGATATGCTGACGCAGTGGTTCAAATACACTTGTTTGCTGCTTGGTGCCCTTTGGGGGTTTATGGTGTTGTCTACTGTGGTGGCGACCAACGCCTATACGGTGCGCGAGCTATGGCTATCCACGTTGGCGTTTTCGCTGATCGGTGTCTGGCGCTGTCTGATCTGTTGGGGTTTGTCGGCCCGGGCACGTGAACCGCGTCCACCGGCGAACCTGAACGGGTGGCTGTCGCGATTGGTGTCAGCCCTTTCAAAATCCGTGGATGCGGTGGTCGAGTTGGCCTTTGCCCGTCGATGGTTTCTGCTGACCGGTCCGGCAATCATGTGCTTGCTGATTGCGACTACATACCAATGGCGTGAAACGACATGGACCTCGCTGCATGAACGGATATCCGCTCCAAGCGTGATCAGTTTCGTCGAACCGGATGAAAACGCGACCCATACCCTATCCGCAGAACCTGAACCAGCATCTGAAGCGGTCGCACCGGATCGGGAAGTAATCAATATTCTACCCCGCGAACCTGAACCAGAATCTGATGTCGCAGGGTTTCAGGCGTCGCTCTACAAAGGTGTCTGGGCGCTTCCGCTTCTCGCCATCGGTTTGATGCGGCACGGGTACATGCTGCTGTATGATCTGGTCCTGCAACGCGGCCAGCTACAACGTAAACTGAATTCGGTGGCCGGTGTCGAAAATACATGGGCTGCGGGTCGGGCGCTGCCGTCGCTCATGACGTCTTCTGAGGGCGAGGCGCCAGCGTTGACCGACGAAAAAGCCTCGGCCATCGGCAACGCAATTGCGCAGATGAAAACGCGTGTGACAGCTGAAATCACAGCGGCGCGGTCACGGTTCGACAAGGGCTCGGCAGCAAATGCGGCCTTGGTGGCTGTGATCGGGCTGCTAGCGCCCTTCAGCGCGATGGAAGCCGCAAAGCTCAATGAACCAGACGAACCAAATACCTATCATGGTCTTTCCACCGAGTTGGAGAAGACACATGACCATTTGGTCGCGAAATTGCGGCCGTTGATACCGGAGTATCCTCTAGTCAACCGGATCGAGGTGACACCTGAGGTGCTTGCCGATCTGAGCAAGCTCAACGGTGAACTCTCTACGGTGCTGGAAACCCTGCAGGACATTCAAAACAACCGCAGCGTGACAATCTCGACTCGGGCCGAAACGAAAACCGCGATTGCTGCACTCGACGAGTTGTCTCGCGTTATGCGGCGGATGACAATGAGTTCCAAGTTGGCATTGGATGCCGATATCGGGTCAGCGCTGCAAGAACTGGGGCTTCTCAAAGCCGTGCTCGATAAGTTGCGGGAAGGAGTGGTCATTCCCGTCACGCCCAAGGGATTGAGACCTCCTGAATCCGCACGATGGGTCGACATAGACCTCGCCTTTATCAATACGGCACCCGACACAGGAATTATACACCGGGTGTTCGAGCATTGTGAACCGTTGGGCGGGATGCGCTTCGATATCAACGATGCGAATATCAACAAAGGTGAGTGGTTCAGCGGCCACAACGTGACTGGCAATACCGACCTTGCTTCGCTTGTCGCGCGCCTAAATCCCGGGACCAACACGCAAGGCGCAACTGCAGATGAACCCTGGCGGATATACATCCTGGGGCTGGCCGACACGCAAGGCAATGCCGTTTCAAACCTAAACCTGTCAAAGCGCCGTGCCGAGGCCCTGAAAGAGGAGTTGTCTGATAAAGTAGGCGGGATACCAATTATGACCCTGCCTTTGGGTGAAGCAGGATGGCTGGCGGATACAGGTCTGCCGGATCAGGAAAGTGACGCAAATCATCGCAGCGCAACCGTGTATCTGTGCCCGCGGCAGATTCAGATTGCAGACAACAATGCTGGAAGGGACTTTCAATGACCATTGTCAAGATCAATCGCATAGCCAAGGAAAAGACCCCGCGCAAGAAGCTGACTCAGATCGGCGAAGTGACAATGCAACACGGCCGCGGTTCGGGTGTCGATGTCAAAGAGTTCGACCTCCCCGATCAGCACATCATCGAAGCCGAGCTTGAAAACGGATTGATCCTGTTTCGGCGCGCGGATGATATTGGTGAAGTGAGCTCTGACCGCAGCGGATCCGGGGGGACACAGCTAGTCCTGCCGCAATCTCTGGACCAAGGTGGCAACTCGCGCGGGCTAGGTGCGTTTGCGGTGCGCACTTACCGATTCTTTTCTGGCAGTGGCCTGGGTGAAAAGGCCGCTTATGCCACCGCGCGGAAGCTTGAGCAAAAACCGCGAGAACTGGACGGTTGGCCGCGCAAACCCGCCTATCGCGACGAAGACGTGTTGCTGCCTTTGCTGCGCGACGGGGGTTTCGGAGAGATGGACGCCTCGTTGGCCACGCGTGATGGCGCTGAAATTCTTGTGCTGATCCACGGTACGGCTTCCAGCACCTTGGGTTCTTTTGGGCCAATCGCTCATGGCAAATCCGATGGAACCCTATCCCCAGGCACAACATCGCGCACGCAATGGGAAAGGCTTTGCAAAAGATTCGAAGACCCAAAAGACTACAATGAAGAAAAGCGTTGCCTGATCTACGGGTTCGAGCATCACACGCTGACACGCAGCCCCGTGCAGAATGCCATCGCGCTTTTGGAAGCGATACCGCGCAACGCCAAGTTACACATGCTTTCCCATTCCCGGGGTGGGTTGGTCGGTGAACTGCTGTGCTTGCTGCCGGACACGTTGGACAAGGATGATCTGGACCGATACGCAGACGCCGGGCTGCCACGTGACGATCTGGAAAAGTTCAAGCAACTGATGGCATTCAAGGCTCCGCAAGTGCAGCAATTCGTGCGCGTTGCGGCACCAATGCAGGGCACGTTGCTGAATTCGGACCGTATCGACACGACCTTCTCGTTGCTGTTCAACCTCATGAAGATCGTACCGGGTGGGCAGAACGTACTGGCCGACGCGTTCCGCGAATTTGCCCGCGAGTTTATCGCAACGCGCGAGGATGTCTCGGTGTTGCCGGGGTTGGCGGCAATGAGCCCCGAGTCCGCGCTGGTAGCGATCCTCAATCGGGCCAATCGCACCATCGAAAGTCCCTTGACTGTAGTCAGCGGTGATATCGAGCCATCCGGCATTCTCAAGTCGCTCGCCGTATTTGCGACGGATCTGTTCTATCGCGAGGATCACGACGTGGTGGTCCATACGCGTGCGATGCTCAAAGGTGTGCCGCGCAAACCCGACTTAAAGGTGTTTCCCGCGCAAGGCAGCGACGTGAATCACTTCAGCTACTTCTCCAACAAAATGTCGTCGAAAGTGATAGTCGATGCGTTGACCGGCGTTGAGAACCCCAACCTTGAGTCGCGCGCGCCAGAGCCTGAGGCGATGGAGTTAATCTCGGGCACCCGAGGATCAGGGGCGGACAAGCCGCTTGTGTTTGTGCTGCCGGGGATCATGGGCAGCCATCTGCGGGTCAAGGGGCAAGACACGCCGATCTGGTTCAATCTCCCTCGTATTCTGACCGGCGAGCTTAGAAAAATCACAAGCAAGGACGGCGAAGCTATTGAAGATGTTGAACCTGCTGGCGTTCTCAAACGTTTTTATGGTGGGCTCGTAAAGCATCTGAGCCGCAGCCACGAGGTTGCCGTCTTTGACTTCGATTGGCGCAAGCCGCTGCAGGAAGAGGCGGACCGGCTTGCCGCGCGCGTGGAAATGGAGCTCAGCAAGATCCCCAACGGGGAAACGCGTCCGATCCGATTTGTGGCCCACTCGATGGGCGGGCTTGTGGTGCGTCTGATGATCAACCGCCATCGCGAATTGTGGGAAAAACTGCGCAGCGATGCGGGCGGCGGGTCCACGCTTGTTATGCTGGGCACGCCCAATCGTGGATCGATGTCGATTGTCTGGGCCCTGATGGGGCTCGACAAGATGATCCACACGATCGATCGCATCGACTGGAAGCATGATGTGCCCGAACTGGTGGAGAAAATGGTCCCATTGCAGGGCATTCTGGAACTGCTTCCTACAGACGGGGACGGAGCCTATTTCAAAAGGTCGACATGGCAGCAGTTGCGCAACGCAAAGGGCCCGAGCTGGCCGTTACCCGAAAGCAAACGACTGAAAAATGCGGCCAAGACCTATGATGAACTGAAATTGATACCCAATGATGCGCCCGCCATGAGCTATATCGCGGGCAATGCCGATATGACGCCGGCCGCGTTGGACAGCACGACATTGAAGATGACAGGATCGCGACACGGTGACGGGCGCGTGCTGTGGCGCACCGGCCTGCTGCCAGATGTTTCCACATGGTATGCGTATGAAACCAGTCACGGCGACCTGGCGCGCGACAGGGATCTGTTCGGGCCAATCCTCGATCTATTGCAAACCGGGCGCACAAACGGCTTACCACAGACACCGCCGGTTGAGCGCAGCGGTGCTCCGCTGTTCGAAGTGATGGAACCCGAACTGCTCTACCCGTCCAACGAGGACGCTGAAGCGGCGATCATCGGGGCCACGGGTGCGGATGATCAGGAAATCGATGCCGAGAAGCGGACCCCCTGCAAAGTGTCCGTCACGCATGGAGATCTACGACTGCACAGTAGTGTGGTGACCGTTGGGCGCTATGAACACGAACCGATGGAAGGGGTCGAGCGCGACATTGATGAACAGTTGGACGGACAATTGACACAACGTCGCGCGCTTGGGATTTATCCGGGGCAAGAAGGCACAGCCGAACTTTTCCTGCGCAAACAGCCCGTTGGAGAGTTCGCCACGGGGATCGACGGCGCCCTGGTCGCCGGGTTGGGCCGGGTCAGCGAATTGTCGCGGCGGCGCCTGTCGGTGACGCTGGCCAACGCCTTTGTTCTTTATGCGTTGCGCACGGGCCCCGTTGAGAAAGATGGGGCAAAGACACTGACGACTTTGCCAATCAGTTCCAACGACAGTCAGCTTTCAATCGCCGACAGCGTGGAATCGATCCTTGTGGCGCTACAGAACGCGAATAATCGCTTGCCATGCGATCACAGGATCACGCATCTGACCATCCTCGAACTCTACGAGGACCGGGCCATCGAGGTCGGCTCGGCCCTGTCTCGGATGGAACGTGAAGGGCGCTGGAATCAGGACTTCAAGATCGACTGCAACATTCGCAACGGCCTGGCAGGACGGCAGCGGTTCCGCTTTGGTCCAGATACAAGCGGTAACCGGCGCATGCAGATAACAGTGCCTGAAAATGACACCGAGAGTCTGGATTTCGTGGTGTTTGATCGCGGCGCGTTGGCCCAGAAAGTGACTACGCGCGTCAAACGCAGCCGTATCGACAGTCTTATCCACGAGGCCACTGCAAACAGCCATACCGGACCGGACACAGGCAAACTGCTGTATGAATGGGTCATCCCCAAAGAGTTGCGCGCCAAAACCTCAGACAAACGCAACATGACATTGCAGGTCGACGAAGCCGCGGCAGCCTACCCGTGGGAGATGTTGCAGGACAACTGGGCTGAAGGTGGCAAACCGGTTGCGGTTGAAGCGCAGGTAACCCGCCAGTTGATTCGCCGGCGCAGCGGTCTGGGGTCAAACATCGCCGCATCGCGCCGGGTCTTGGTGATCGGTGATCCGGTCAGCTTTTTCAGTGAACTGAAAGGCGCACAGGCCGAAGCCCGGCTTGTTGCCGACAAACTTGGCGCCAGCGGCTGGACGCAAGATATGGACGTGCAAATCCGCGAGAACGTCGATGTAGAGCGCGCGCTTACGTTAGAGGAGAACCAAATCCTGCATTTCGCCGGGCATGGTGTGTTCGAGTGGGGCGACAACAAACAGACCGGGCTCATAACAGGCAAGAAACGGGTGCTGGAACCCGCCTTCATCGAAAAGCTGCGCTATGTGCCAGAGTTCGTGTTCCTCAACTGTTGCTACGGCGGCGCCATCGGCATCGCGCCGGACATGGCAGAAAACTCGGACGAAGAGAGAGATCCGCACACTCCTCAGGCAGCGCTGGCCAACCGTCCCGATCTCGCTTCGGGGATTGCGATGAAGTTCATCGAAGCTGGCAGTAAGGCCGTGATTGCCGCCGGTTGGGCTGTGAACGATGGCATGGCGCAGCTGTTTGCGACAACTTTCTACGACGCCTTCCTGAACGGATACAGTTTTGCCGAGGCAGTACGCCTGGCGCGGGCCAAGGTCTATGAGAAAGATCAAGACGGAAACACCTGGAGTGCCTATCAAACCTATGGCGATCCTGAGTTCAGATTGCAAAGGGGTGTGGGCGCGCATCGACCGGACTGGGTCAAGCCCGAGTTTGTTTCGCCCCGACAGGCAACATTGACGCTGCGGTCGTTAAAACTGGACGCGCGGTTCGCGCCAACGGCTCAACAGACAACGCAGGTTGCCAAACAGTTCATGGAGACACTGCGGGTCGTCAACGGGCACAGCGAATGGAGCCGCAATCCCGAGCTGTTCGAGGCCATCGCTGATGTTTGCGCGGAATTGGGCGATTACAAAAGTGCCATTGAATATTACGAGAGAGCAGTACGCCGTTCGCCCCCGACCCTGTCGCTGAATGCCTTGGAAAACCTGATGTCCTTGCGGGTGCGCGTGGATACGCAAACCCGCATCGAGAAACAACAAGGCTCATCGAAAAGGGAAATTGAAAAGGCGCGCAAAAAGGAAGAAGAGACGATACGGGCGGCGATCGACTATCTGGTTCAACAGGAAAAAATCGCAGGAGAACGCAGTGCAGCCCTGCGACAGACACGGATCGGTGACGGATACCTGCGGCTGACGGCCTGTGCGTTTGTCGGTTCCCCTACAAAGGCAACCACCATTGATTATCTGGAACGGGCGCGCGGGGCCTATGACACTGCCGTAACCTGCGGATTCCAGCTTCCCGAGTTCAACACAGCATACCCCCTGATCCGACGGGCGCTTGCAGACTTTCTTCTGTCTTGTGCATCCGACGGCAAACTGGGTCACTCCATTGATGAGCTCATGCCGGTGGTGAATCGCGTGGCGCAGGACATAAAGGAAACCGACGCGCAACAGACGCAGTTCCAACGTCGCCGGCTGATTGCGGAAACCCGCCTCTTCGAGCTTGTCTCGACGGACGTATACAATGCTTCACTCCAAGGCGAGTTGCTGGATGTCTTTGGGCAGTTGTTTCTGGATGGCGGGTCCATCCGGCGACGCAGAGAAGTCGTGAGCGACCTCTACACCGTCGCCCAGTTGTTGTCCGAGGTCGGCAAGCAACGCACCAATCAGTTGGATGCAACAGTTGGCGAAACGGTCAGGTCATTGGCGCGAGAGCTTGAGAACGGAATTCCAAAAGTCTCGGACTCAATTTTGAATTTAGCAAAGGAGATTTGACAATGAACGATCTGTTTGAAGGAAACGAATACGATTTTGTGGAAGGTGACTTGCTTCAGGAGGCGTTAAGGGGGGACTATTCCCGCAGTGACACGCCTGAGATGGTGGAGTTCCGTGCATTTTTCGACACCCTGCCCAGCGAGTTTTTTACCGCAGACGAATTCATGGTTCTTGGCCCGTCCAACCGCCCCGGCGGAAGTTGTGAGGGCAAGAACGGTTTGGCGCCGAAAAGCCTGTGGAACAATGTGAAGCCGCTTGTGAAGGCCATGAACCTGATCCGGAAGGAATTGGGCACTTCGGTTCAGATCACAAACTGCTTCCGCAGTGGACCCTACAACGCGTGCGTTGGAGGCGTACCCAGCAGCTTCCATTCAAGGTTCCAGGCGGCAGATTGGATCTGCGGCGCGGGCAATTCTGCCACATGGGCGAGCGCGGCCAGAGCTGTCAGAGATGCCGGAGGGTTTTCAGGCGGCATTGGTATATACAACAGTTTTGTGCATGTTGACGTGCGCGGCTCAAACGCAGATTGGGACAATCGCAGTTAATCTGCTTGGCTGAATCTTTCTGAATCCAGGCAGGGTCACTTATACGCTTCGCGCTGTGGGGACTATCGTCGGATCAGCCATTCTTCCTCAAAAAAAGGGCGCCCCCTGGGCGCCCTCAATATAACACCTTTGGCCGGGCTTCAGCCGTTGGCGGCAATAAGCTCGGACTGTGCAACGATGACCTCAGCCTGCTTGATTGAGGCGATATCAACCAGACGCCCTTTGTAAACGGTCGCACCTTCGCCGTTTGCCTTAGCCTGCTCCATCGCGGCAAGGATTTCCCGCGCCTCTGCAACAGCTTCATCGGATGGGGTGAAAACCTGATTGGCAAGGGCGATCTGTTTGGGATGAATGGCCCATTTTCCCACCATGCCCAGCGTAGCCGACCGTTTGGCCTGCGCAATATAGCCTTCGTCATCCGAGAAATCACCAAAAGGTCCATCCACAGGCAACACGCCATGTGTGCGGCAGGCGGCAACAATTGCGGCCTGCGCCCAATGCCATGGGTCAGACCAGTGTTTCTGACCTTCACGCAACATGTAATAGTTTTCCTGCGTTCCGCCAATGCCGGTGGTCTGCATCCCCATCGATGCCGCAAAATCCGCCGCACCAAGGCTCATCGCCTGCAGGCGGGGCGAGGATGCCGCGATTTCTTCGACATGCGCAATACCGGCAGAGGATTCGATGATCACTTCAAAGCTGATTGGCTTGCTGCGGCCCTTGGCGCGTTCGATGGCCGTGACCAGAGCGTCGACCGCGTAAACATCGGCCGCACAGCCGACCTTGGGGATCATGATCTGGTCCAGCCGGTCGCCCGCCTGCTCCAGCAGGTCAACAACATCACGGTACCAATACGGCGTGTCCAGCCCGTTGATCCGCACAGACATGTACTTGTTGCCCCAGTCGACCGTGTTAAGCGCCTCAATCACATTGGCGCGTGCGATGTCCTTGTCGGACGGGGCGACCGAGTCCTCCAGATCCAGATTGATCACGTCCGCAGCAGACGCCGCCATCTTTGGGAACAGTTTGGTGTTCGAACCAGGCCCGAACAACTGACAGCGGTTAGGACGCGCAGGGGCGGCGGGTTGAATGCGAAAGCTCATCTGGACCTCTTTCGGGTAATGAAATTGCGATTTCGTTGCCTCATGGGGTATTAAATTGCGCATGCATGCGCAAGCACCTTTGTGCAAGTGCAGCATTGCCATCGCAGCATCTGTTGCCGAAGCAGTGGTTTTGAGTGACTAAAGTTTAATCAGTTTGAAAACTTGAAAGATTTTTGCGCTGTTCTCCAAGTTTGCGCAAAAATCTCCTGTCAGATACCCCGGCAGCCGGGCAAAACGCGAAACGCTCGCCACGCCGGTTCAATAGTTTACGCCGGAATCAAAGGAGTGCATTGCAATGATCGAGACACCGTATCTGTTGTTTTTGGGCGATGCGCCCGACCAGCTGGCGGCGAAAGTGGCCCAGGGCATCAAGGATTGGCGCCCTGAAAATGCGGTTGGTCAGTTCCGCATGGACGGATGCAAGGCCGATCTGGGCCTGAAGGACATGGACCTGATCGAAGCCCGCGAGGCCGGAGCAAAAACTCTGGTCATTGGCGTTGCCAACCGGGGTGGCGTGATCAGTCAGGAATGGAAAAAAGTGCTTGTGATGGCACTGGAGGAGGGCTTCGATCTGGCGTCGGGCCTGCATAACCTGCTGCGTGACGAACCCGATCTGGTGGCCGTAGCCGAGGCGACCGGGCGCAAGCTGCATGACGTACGGGTTCCCGACGTAGATTACCCGATTGCGAATGGCATCAAGCGCAAGGGCAAGCGTTGTCTGGCCGTTGGAACCGATTGCTCGGTCGGTAAAATGTACACCGCCCTTGCAATGGACAAGGAAATGCGTGCGCGTGGAATGAAATCGACCTTCCGTGCCACTGGCCAGACCGGCATCCTGATCACCGGAGACGGAGTGCCACTGGATGCGGTTATCGCCGATTTCATGGCCGGATCGGTTGAGTGGCTGACACCGGACAATGACGACGACCACTGGGACCTGATCGAAGGTCAGGGTTCCTTGTTCCACGTCTCGTATTCCGGCGTGACGATGGCGCTGATCCATGGTGGCCAGCCGGATGCCCTGATCCTGAGCCATGAGCCGACACGCGAGCATATGCGCGGTCTGCCAACCTATCAGCAGCCTACCCTGCAGGAATTGCGGGACATGGCACTGACGCTAGCGAAGGTGGCGAACCCGAAATGTCAGGTCGTCGGCATCTCGGTGAACACCCAGCATATGGGTGAAGCCGACGCGAAAGCGTATCTTGAGAATCTCGAGGCCGAGATGAACCTGCCCGCGACCGATCCGTTCCGTTTCGGTTCGGACAAGCTGGTGGATGCGCTGGCCGCAATGTGATCTAAGCGGCGCGCCGGTGGCTAGGTTTTCTGCCTCCGGCGGCCGTATTTTGAACGAGAAAAAGGATGGCGCGTGTGCAGATAGAAGTCACCCGCGATGTATTTCGACTGGCGCAGGTATTCACCATTTCGCGCGGGTCGCGGACCGAAGCCAAGGTATTGACGGTTCGGGTGTCCGATGGCGCGTATCAGGGTTGGGGCGAATGTGTGCCTTATGCGCGGTACGACGAAACGCTGGCATCCGTCGAAGCAGAGATTGCCGGATTGCCCGAGGCGTTCACCCGTGAAGGGTTGATGGATCTGTTGCCTGCAGGGGCCGCGCGCAATGCCGTGGATTGCGCTCTTTGGGATCTTGAGGCGAAACGCGCAGGCAAGCGGGCATGGGATCTGGCGGGGCTGGCCGCTCCGGGGCCGGAAATTACCGCCTACACCCTGTCGCTGGATACACCCGAAGCAATGAGAGAACAGGCTGCGAAAAATGCGCACCGGCCTTTGCTCAAAATCAAGCTGGGTACTCCGGATGACATGCCCCGACTTGAGGCAGTGCGCGCCGGTGCTCCCGATGCCCGGATCATCATTGATGCGAACGAAGGATGGTCTGCGGACGTCTATGCCGATCTAGCGCCACATCTGGTGCGGCTGGGCGTGGCGTTGGTCGAACAACCCCTGCCCGCCGGCGATGACGAAGCCCTGATCGGGATGGAGCGCCCAGTGCCGGTCTGTGCCGATGAATCCTGCCATGATCGGTCCAGCCTGCCCGCTCTCAAAGGCAAATATGATGTGGTAAACATCAAACTGGATAAAACCGGTGGGCTGACCGAAGCGCTGAAGCTGCGTGAGGCGGCGCTGGCCGAGGGGTACGGTATCATGGTTGGCTGTATGGTCGGCAGTTCGCTGGCGATGGCCCCTGCAACTCTGGTGGCACAGGGCGCGACAGTAACCGACCTTGACGGCCCACTTCTGTTGGCCGAAGACCGCGACACCCCGCTGATTTTTGACGACGCCGGTGTGCACCCGCCCATGGCGGCACTCTGGGGCTGAGGAGACATACATGACCCGAACCGTTTACGTGAATGGCGAATACCTGCCCGAGACCGAGGCCAGTATCTCGATCTTCGACCGAGGCTTTCTGTTTGCCGATGCCGTCTATGAAGTGACCAGCGTTCTGGATGGCAAGCTGATCGATTTCGAAGGTCACGCCGTGCGCCTGAAGCGTTCGCTGGATGAGCTGGACATGGCCGAGCCATGCAGCAACGAAGAGTTGCTGGAAATTCACCGCAAACTGGTCGAGGTGAACGGCATCGAAGAAGGGCTTGTCTATCTGCAGGTGACTCGTGGCTCGGACGGTGATCGGGACTTCGTGTTCCCTTCGGCAGACACCAAACCGAGCCTTGTGCTGTTTACGCAAAACAAGCCGGGGCTGGCTGACAGCGCTGCTGCCCGTAAGGGTGCCAAGATCATTTCCATCGAAGACATCCGCTGGGGCCGCCGCGATATCAAAACGGTCCAGTTGCTGTATCCTTCGATGGGCAAGATGATGGCCAAGAAGGCCGGATGCGATGATGCGTGGCTGGTTGAAGATGGCTATGTGACCGAGGGAACATCGAACAACGCCTACTTCGTCAAGAACGGCAAAATCGTTACCCGCCCGTTGTCGAACGACATTCTGCATGGCATCACTCGCAAGGCGGTGCTGCGGCTGGCCGCCGAAGCGCAGATGGAAATTGAAGAGCGTTTGTTTACAATTGACGAGGCCAAAGAGGCGGATGAGGCATTCACCACCTCAGCAAGCGCTTTCGTGATGCCCGTTGTCGAGATTGACGGTGTGCAGTTGGGAGATGGTGCGCCTGGCCCGGTTTCCAAGCGGTTGCGGGAAATCTATATCGACGAAGGCCGCAAAACCGCGATCTGAGGCCAAAACGACCTCTGACTGACGAGAATAGACGATTTTGGAAACCTCCCGCTGGTAACCTGCCAGTGGGAGGTTTTCTTATGCGGCCATTCGAGGGATTGCGGGTTCTGGACCTGACACATGTCTTTGCCGGACCTTTCTGCGCATATCAGTTGGGAGTACTGGGTGCCGAGGTCATCAAGATCGAACCGGTGGGCCGCCCGGACATGACACGCGAAGAAGGTGCAGATACCGCCCTGAACGCAATGGGCATGGGATTGTCGTTTCAGGCACAGGGCGGGAACAAGCGAACACTGGCACTGGACCTCAAATCGGACGAGGGTCAAAGCCTGTTTGAGCATCTGGTCAAAACGGCAGATGTGGTGGTGCTGAACTATACCGCCCACGCGGTGGATGAGCTTGGTCTGGACTATGACAGGCTGGCCGCGCTGAAACCGGATTTGATCTACTGCTTGATCAGTGGATTTGGCGCTACCGGTCCAAAGGCGGATCACCCGGCATATGATGTCGTCATTCAGGCATTCACCGGTGTCATGGCCGCAAATGGTGAAGTTGACAGCGATCCGGTGCGCATAGGCCCGGCGGTCATTGATTACGGCACCGGGGCGCAGGCGGCACTGGCGATTTCCGCCGCTCTGTACGGGCGGGCGCAAACCGGTCTCGGACGGCGGATTGACGTTGCGATGGCTGATTGCGCGCTGATGTTGATGAACTCTCATACCTCCACGACGCTTGCGACCGGCGTTGCACCCAGACCTCATGGCAACCATGACCCGTCGCTGGCCGGATATGCGACTTATGAAACAGCAGACGGAACTTTGATGATCGGAGCATTTTCCAACGCCCAGATGGCACGCCTTATGTCGGCAATCGGCGAGGATGAACGGGCCAGTGCCATATTGTCGACCCCGAGAACGGAAATCGACACCCGCAGGGAAGAAGACGCCGAAGTATTGACGCGCGCACTGCGGTCGAAGTCGGCGGCCGAGTGGGAAACCATCCTGAATGCGCACCATGTCCCTGCTGCAAGAGTGCGAGGTCTTGCCGAGACGCTTCGCGAGGGTCAGGTTGCCTCTCGTAACGTCATTCAGCAGGTTGACGAGGCGCGATTTGCGGTCGCCGGGTTCGCCTATGATCACGGCAGCCCAAAGCTGACCGACGCCCCGAGGGTGCACGGAGCCGATAGCCGATCCGTTCTGGCAGAACTGGGGATCGACGCGGCCAGATTTGACGCTCTGGCCGCGGCTGGCGTTGTGTTCAGCCCTTCTTGAGTACGTTTTCCTCGAAGGCGACCTTGAATTCGGCCTGCTTTTCCGCACTGGCCTCGGTCTGATAATTGGCCCTCCATTCGTCCATGGTCATGCCATAGAACGCCTCACGCGCTGCCGCCTTGTCCATCTCGATACCTTTTTCATTCGCAGCTTCCTGATACCACCGGGCCAGACAGTTGCGGCAGAACCCGGCAAGGTTCATCAGGTCGATGTTCTGCACATCGGTCCGGTCTTCCATCAGGTGTTTTTGCAAACGGCGAAAGGCAGCGGCCTGAAGTTCAATTTCGGTTTGCTGGTCCATGAGTGTGGCTCCGCGTGAAATACTGTTGTCCTGTGTCCGACCTAACAATCCAGACGTCCAGTTACAACAAACAGGAGGGACCCAAAGGTCCCCCGCAATTGGTATTTTTGCTGCCCATGGCGTTCTCAGGCCAGTTTCAGCGCCAGCCAGGGTATCAGGCAGAAGATGATCGTCAGTATCTTGTAGTTGGCCAGATACTTGAAATAGGCCTTTTTGACATCGGCCCGTTCCATCTGAAACATCCTGCCGTGTATGCCTGCAATCCAGTCCTGCAGCACCACAACCATTAGCGTGGTAAACAGCAAAATCGCAATGTTCAGGACCGTCATCCAGCCGAAGACGGTCGTCAGGAATTCCTGAGTCATGGTCGTCTCCTTTCACCCATAATATGGGGTTCGGCCTGTGCCCGCACAATAATCTGACGCCCGAAACCGGTCTAAATTGACCCCACGTTACGCTCCGCTATTCCCAAGCGCGTCTTGCAGAACAACGGCCAGCCGCTCAGCCCACGCACGTTGCCCAGCGTGGTCTGAAATCAGATCATTCCGTATTTCAATCAACGCGTTAGGCCGTCCATGACTGGTGCAATGCTTGTCGATCGCATCTCCGGGCAGCACACCCGTATAGGGTTCGTTCACACCGACACACAGGTCGCCTTCGGCCTCAAGCCGGTCGATCAGCGGTCGGGAAAATCGCTCATCCGAAGTGTGCAGAACTCCAATGTGCCACGGACGCGGATCGCGGCCCCGTAATTGGCGTGTGAACGAGTGCATAGATACGACAACCGCATGAGGCAGAGCGGCCATTCGCCCCAATGCGTCGTGATAGGGGCGATAACACATGTTCAGCCGCCGCTCCCGCTCTGCCGCATCAGCGTGGCGGTTTCCGGGGATGATCGAACCGTCATAAAGCTTCATCAGCAGGGTTGGGTCGTCTTCGCCCCGGTTCGGATCGATAACAAGTCGCGAAAAGTTCGCCGCGATAACCGGTGCATTCAGTATCTCACCCAGATGCTTCGATACTTCATAGGCCCCGACGTCATAGGCGATGTGGCGCTCCATATCCTCGCGCGGCAGGCCCAGATCCCCTCCGTTGACTTCCGGCGGAACGGTGTTGGTCGCGTGATCGCAGGTAATCAGCCAGCGGGACGGCCTGTCCTCGCCGTGAATAAAGAACGGAGTGTATGTCATAAGCCTGTCATCTAGTTTGTCGCAGGTGTAGGGCAGTTGTCTGGAAAAGGGAATTGCGCAATAAGCAGACCGGGGCGCTGTTTGCGATAACAGCGATAAATTGAGGAGAGCAAGGCCAATGCGACGCCTGAGAAATGTGAAAATCGTGGCGACGTTGGGTCCGGCGTCCGAAAGTTATGAAATGATCCGGGCACTGCACGAGGCCGGGGCAGACGTTTTCCGCCTGAACATGAGCCACGGCAGCCACGATGAGATTCGGGAAAAGCACCGGATCATCAGGCAGGTGGAAAAGGATCTGGACAGCCCGATCGCCATTCTGGCGGATTTACAAGGCCCCAAATTGCGGGTCGGTGTCTTTGCCAATGATGCCGAGGACCTTGAAGTAGGTGCTGCGTTTCGTCTTGATCTGGATGAAACGCCCGGCAATTCAACCCGCGTCTGCCTGCCGCACCCCGAAATTTTCGAGGCGCTGGAGCCCGGCGCTCATCTGCTGGTCAATGACGGCAAGATCAGTCTGCTGGTGGAAAAATGCGGCCCTGATTTCGCGGATTGCAAGGTGGAAATTGGTGGCACGATTTCGAACCGCAAGGGGGTGAATGTACCGGATGTGGTACTGCCACTGGCCGCACTTTCAGAAAAGGACCGGGACGATCTGGAATTTGTCTGTCAGCTGGGTGTCGACTGGCTGGCGCTGAGCTTTGTGCAGCGTGCGAAAGACGTGTTCGAGGCGCGCGCGCTGGCCGATGGCCGCGCGGCGATCCTGTCCAAGATTGAAAAACCCGCCGCGGTCGAAGCATTCAACGAAATTCTTGATGCCTCCGACGGGATCATGGTGGCGCGCGGTGATCTGGGCGTAGAGCTGCCGGTGTCCGCCGTACCACCAATTCAGAAACGACTGGTGCGCCGCTGCCGCGCGGCCGCCAAGCCGGTGATCGTGGCGACCCAGATGCTGGAAAGCATGATCGAAAGTCCGATGCCAACCCGTGCCGAGGTGTCCGACGTGGCCACGGCCATCTATGAAGGTACGGATGCCATCATGCTCAGCGCTGAGTCCGCCGCTGGGTCCTATCCGATCGAAGCGGTTCAGACCATGGACAAGGTGGCTGTCGAGGTCGAGGCCGATCCGAACTATACTCAGATCATCACCGCCTCGCGGACGGCCAAGGGCACGACAGTTGCCGACGGCATCGTCGCTGCAGCGCGTGAGATTGCCGAAAAGACGAATATCAAGGCGATCTGCTGTTTTACGCAAAGTGGCACGACCGCCCTGTTGACCGCACGAGAACGCCCCGGCGTGCCCATCATTGCGATGACATCTCTTAAAGGCACCGCGCGGCGTCTGTGCCTGAGCTGGGGCTGCAACTGCGTGATGACCCCGGAACTGGAGCGATTTAAAAGCGCGGTGGTCAATGCGGCGCGCGCTGCACGGGCCGGAGGGTTCGCAGGGGATACGGATCAGATTGTCGTTACGGCGGGTGTCCCGTTCAATGTCCCGGGCACCACAAATATCCTGCGTGTTGCGCCTTGTGACGAAAGGTTGATTTACAGCACCGATCCAGAGTAATTCGAACGCTGTTTCTATGCCTTTGGCAAAGAATCCTGCCTTTACCTCTTGCCAGTTGGCCAAGACTTGCGTAAACGGCGCCTCTGATCGCGTGACCGGCCAATGTGGCATGCCGAGTCGCGTTTAGTACCGAACCCCGAAAGGAGACGGAAATGCCTAAGATGAAGACCAAATCGAGCGCCAAGAAGCGCTTTAAGGTGACTGCGACCGGTAAGGTCCTTGCTGGCCAGGCCGGCAAACGTCACGGCATGATCAAGCGGACCAAGAAATTCATCCGCGATGCCCGTGGCAACACCACTCTGTCCGCCCCCGACGCCAAGATCGTCAAGGGCTACATGCCCTACGACCGCTAAGAGGAGATACCGATATGTCCCGCGTTAAAGGTGGAACCGTAACTCACGCCCGTCACAAGAAGGTCATCAAGGCCGCCAAAGGTTACTATGGCCGCCGCAAGAGCACCTTCAAGGTTGCCCGTCAGGCCGTCGACAAGGCCAACCAGTACGCAACCCGCGACCGTAAGAACCGCAAGCGTAACTTCCGCGCTCTGTGGATCCAGCGCATCAACGCTGCTGTCCGCAGCCACGACGAGGCTCTGACCTATTCCCGCTTCATCAACGGCCTGAATCTGGCCGGTATCGAAGTAGACCGCAAAGTTCTGGCCGACCTGGCCGTGCACGAACCGGAAGCGTTCGGCGCGATCGTCGCCAAAGCACAGGCTGCTCTGGCTGCCTGATCCTCTTTCGAGAGACAGTGATTGAAAGGTCGTTCCTTTGGGAGCGGCCTTTTTTGTTATGAAAGAACGCAATTCGCGTTGGCTTTGTTCGGATACTTTCGGTTTCAGCCTAAGCTGAATTTTCCCAGGTAACCGGGTCCAATCGGAACAGCTTGGCCAGTTCATCGTAAACTGCCGGTACCTCAGCTCTCAAAGCTGCCGGTCTTTCGAAAAACACCTCTACAGCAACCGCGAAGAACTCTTCATGACCTACTGCGCCATAGGCGTCGATTATCGTCCTTTGCCCGTTTTCTACCGCCCGGACATGGGCGTCATAGGCTGTCAGAAACACCTGCTCCCACTTGGAATAGCTCTGTCCCTCACTCAACACGGGAACTCCGTCGGTGTGGCCGGATAAGTCGTCTATTTGATGCGCAAATTCGTGAAACACGACGTTTTGTCCATCTCGGTCGTTCAAGGCCCCTTGCCTGCTGTGCGCCCAGGACAGAACGACTGGACCGCGCCCCCAGCTTTCTCCGGTGCGCACGACTTCCTGTTCCGTGACGACAAAGCCCGAATGTCTACTTTGCCGGGACTTGAAGGCATTTGGATAAATGAGAATGGTCGTCAGATGATCGTACCACAAGTCACTGTTGACAATGAGAAGGCACGCCTGAGCAGAAATGGACAGTTCCATTTCTTCGGTAACCTCCAGCCCATTGCAGCCGACAAAGTTCACCTGCTCGAGAAACAGATTCACTTTGCCGTCAAGATTGCCGCGCAGGTTCGGCGGAAGCCTACGGATCAAAGGAACCTGCGTTTCAACGATGGCGCGTTGCCGGTCTGAAAGCGGGGTGGAAAGCAACTGCGCGCGAATGCGCTGTTTCGACCAATAGCGGTACCCGAAATAGCCTACGGCCAAAAGAAGAACTGCGATGAAAATTGTCATGGACAGACACTACTGCGGTCAGTTGAGACTGGGAATGATATTCTCCTAAGACAGACCGATGTCGGTTGCTGGCAGAGCTTCATACACCGGTTGAACGTCCAAACCAGTACCACCTGAGATGCCATACTTCAGGCTCTTCTGGTGCAACAAAAAAAACCGGCGCTGTGCGCGCCGGTTTCAAATTGCCTAAACTACCAAGCGAGTGTCAGCCAAACACACGTCCCAGTGCGCCGTCGACCGCGTCTGTAATTTGGTCGATGTCATCTGGTGTCGCGATCAGGGCGGGTGAGAAGCACAGTGTGTTGTTGCGGCCCGGCAGCGACCGGTTGGTGACGCCGATGATAACCCCCTGGTTCATACAATCCGCCACAACGGCCTGTGCCAGCTTTTCATCCACCGGCTCTTTGGTTGACCGATCTGACACCAGCTCGGCCCCCAGGAACAGGCCTTTGCCGCGCACGTCGCCGACGACTTTGTGCTTTTCCATCAGCGCCAGCAGGTTGCCCATCATGCGCTCGCCCATTTTGGTACAGTTGCCCAGCAGGTTCTCGTCCTCGATGATCCGCATGTTCTCGATTGCTGCTGCCGGTCCGGCGGTGCAGCCACCAAAGGTCGAAATATCGCGGAAATAGTTCAGCGGATCAGAGGTGTCGTCCTTAAACATGTCAAAGACTTCTTCGGTGGTTACCATGCAGGCAATCGCGGCGTAGCCCGAAGCGACGCCTTTGGCCATGGTCACAAAGTCGGGCTTGATGCCGTATTGCTGATAGCCGAACCAGGTGCCGGTGCGGCCCACACCACAAACAACCTCATCGATATGCAGCAGGACATCGTATTTCTTGCAGATTTCCTGCACACGCTCCCAATAGCCTGCGGGCGCTTCGATCACGCCGCCACCAGCGGTAACCGGTTCAAGGCACAGTGCGCCGACGGTTTCAGGGCCTTCGCGCAGGATCACCTCTTCGATGGCATCCGCCGCTGCCTGACCAAAGGCCTCGCCCGACAGGTCCTCTTTGCCCAGCTCGTGCTTGCGGTATTCCATGCAATGGGGCACGCGCACGAAATCAGGTGCAAAGGGGCCGTACTGTGCGTTCCGCTCATCCTGACCACCTGCCGACATGGTCGCAAGGGTCGAGCCGTGATAGTCGCGGTCACGATAGAGAATCTTGGTCTTTTTGCCGCCATAGCGCTTGTGCGCGATCTGGCGAACCATCTTGAAGGCCTTCTCATTCGCCTCCGAGCCGGAGTTGGTGTAGTAAACTCGGCTCATGCCCGGCATCTTGTCGATCAGTTTTTCAGCAAAGATCGAACCGGGGATAGAGCCTGCGGAATTGGCGAAATAGCACAGCCTCAACAGCTGGTCGTACACCGCCTTGGCAATGGATTCGCGGCCGTAGCCGACGTTGACGGTCCAGACGCCCCCCGAGACAGCGTCGAGGTGCTCCTTGCCCTTTTGATCCCAGACACGCATGCCCTTACCTTCGACAATGATGCGCGGATCATTGGTTTCAAAGGGCTTATGCTGGATCAGGTGATGCCAGATATGGGCGCGGTCGGCTTCGACCACACGGGAAAGATCGTTTTCGTTGAACGTGCCGTCCATGACATGTCCTTTCAAAGTGAAGTGTTGCGCTGAACTCGGGGCGTGCTCTGTCCGGGCAAGCAATTTTCCATGACTCAGATCAGCGCGAAAGGCCAGTATTAGATAGGGCCAGATGGGCTGATCGCGTATCTCCAGTCCAAAACGGACTAGTATTACTACGGATTTATTTCAAACACTTCTTTGTGCTCTATGCGCCAACACGATCTGGGAGGAATGGCAGATGACTTCGACCAACATTTACGATCGCCATCTGGGCAAGAATCAAGCCAACCACACACAGCTTTCTCCGCTCAGCTATATCGAGCGGACCGCAGCCGTGTATCCCGATTATGAATCGGTGGTGTATGGCCAGCGCCGGTACACCTGGGCGCAAACCTATTCGCGTAGCCGACGTCTGGCCAGCGCGCTGGCCAAGCGCGGCATCGGGCGGGGAGATACGGTTTCCATCATCGCAGCCAATATCCCGGAAATGTACGAGGCGCATTTTGGTGTACCGATGGCCGGAGCGGTTCTGAACGCCATCAACACGCGCCTCGACGCGACCATCATCGCGTTCATTCTGAACCACGCCGAAGCCAAGGTTCTGCTTGTCGATCCCGAGTTCTCGGGTGTTGTGCAGGATGCATTGAAGCAGGTCGAGAGGCCGGACCTTCTGGTCGTCGATATCGAGGATGCCAGCTTTGACGGCGGTGAAAAACTGGGGGTGCTGACCTATGACGCACTGCTGGCCGAGGGCGATCCCGAGTTTAACTGGTCGCTGCCAGAGGACGAATGGGATGCAATTTCTCTGAATTACACCTCAGGCACGACCGGCAACCCCAAGGGGGTGGTTTACCACCATCGAGGGGCGGCGCTGAATGCGACCTCGAACATTCTGGACTGGGGTATGCCGAAGCATTCGGTCTATCTGTGGACGCTGCCGATGTTTCATTGCAATGGCTGGTGTTTCCCTTGGACGATGGCGGCCAATGCGGGTGTGTCGATCTGCCTGCGTGCGGTGCGGGACGAGCCGATTTATCGCGCCTTCCATGATGAAAAGGTCACGCATTTCTGTGGCGCCCCGATCGTGCTGAACATGCTGGCAAACGCGCCCGATCACCTGCGGGATTTTGATCATGAGATCAAGGTGATGACAGCAGGTGCGCCGCCCCCTGCCGCTGTCATCGAAAAGATGGAAGGGATGGGGGTTGCGGTCACCCATGTCTATGGCCTGACCGAGACATACGGCCCATCAGTCGTCTGTGCGTGGAAGGATGAATGGGACGCCAAAGAGGCCGAAGAGCGTTCGGCACTGAAAGTACGGCAAGGGGTGAAATACGTTGCCTTGTCCGGTCTCATGGTTGCCGATCCCGAAACACTGGAACCGGTTCCCGCTGACGGTGAAACCATGGGTGAGATATTCATGCAGGGCAACATCGTGATGAAAGGATACCTCAAGAATCCCGACGCCACGGACAAGGCCTTCAAGGGGGGGTGGTTTGCCTCGGGCGATCTGGGGGTCATGCATCCTGACGGGTATATCGCGCTCAAGGACCGGTCCAAGGACATCATCATTTCGGGGGGCGAAAACATCTCGTCAGTCGAGGTTGAGGGCATCCTTTACAAACACCCGGCAGTGATGGAGGCGGCGGTGGTCGCCCGCCCGGACGAAAAATGGGGTGAAACCCCGTGCGCTTTCGTCGAACTGAAACCCGGCAAAGAGGTAACCGAGGCAGAACTGATATCATTCTGCAGGGACAACATGGCCCACTTCAAGGCACCCAAGACCGTCGTGTTCGGAGCATTGCCCAAGACGTCTACGGGCAAGATTCAGAAATTCGCCCTGCGGGACCGGGCGCGGGCGCTTTGATCGGATACTGAAAACAAACAGGCCGCTCTGGGACGGCCTGTTTTGTCGGTTCAGCGATCGAAAATCGACAAATCCAGATCCAGCATCTCGCCCATCCAGAAGGCCCTGTCGCGGTGATCTTCAAGGTGCTGTCCGGTTTCGGGGTGGGTAAAAACGGTCAATCCCTGCCGGTTCAGCAAAAGCCAGGGGATAACAGCGTCAAATGCGTCGGCGTCGAACCCCAGCTGGCAGCTCCATCGGGGATGAGGGCCGACATTGCGGGCGTGCATCCGGCCCATCTGAACGGGAAACAGGCGGGCGGCATCTTCGCAGACCTGCTGCGCAGTATCCTGCGTATCAGCATCGAAATAGACGTGGGCGTGGTATCCGGTGATTTCGGGCATTCCAACCTCTTACGGTGACTGCCCGAAATTTAAGGTGGCCGGACGGCGATGAACACAGCCATCCGCAAACATAATGTGTGCGCCTGTTCAGGCGGGTGCGTACATATCCGGATGTGCCGCAACAAAAGCAGGATGTTTGGCACAAGCGGCTTCAACACTCAGAAGTTTTGGCATGTTGGTCAGGTCCACGTCCCATCGCCGGGCGTTATACATCTGTGGCATCAAACAAATATCGGCCAGTCCCGGTTGTGAACCAGTGCAAAAGGGTGCCTGATCAAAGCCGCTCAGCAGGGTTTCAAAAGCCAGCAACCCCGGTCGAATGAAATGCCGCATCCAGTCGCCGGGCATTCCTTCAGTTCCACCACTAAGGTCGGTCGCGTATTTGGCCACCTGCAGATTGCAGACAGGGTGAATATCTACTGCAATGGCATGGGCCAAAGCCTGTTCACGGGCCCGCGCGGCCGGGACTTCAGACAACAGGCCCAGTCCCCGTGTTTGATCCAGATAATCGAGTATCGCCAGTGATTGTGTCTGCCTTTGGCCGTCAATTTCCAGAACAGGTACAAATCCCTGAGGGTTCAAAGCTAAATGAGCGTCGGATTTCTGCTCTCCGCTGACCAGATCAACAACAACTGACCGGTATGCAATCCCGGCCAAATTCAGCGCGATCCGAACGCGGTAACTGGCCGAAGACCGCCAGTAGTCATAGAGCACGACGTCGCTCATTCAATCTTCCCCGAATGCAGTAAGGCAACCGACGCCTGCCGGTTGCCAGTTTCGAACAGTATGGTTGCCTCAGAGGTTACTCAGTTCCTTCGCATGCAGCCAGTCTGCATGTTTGGGGGCCTTTTTCGTCTTTGACCACTCTTCCAGCATGTCCCACTTCACATCGTTCAGCTTGTCCAGCATCGCCTGTTCTTCCGGGTCCGGGCAGGCCAGTTCGACGCGATGCCCGTTCGGATCGAAGAAGTAGATCGAATGAAAGATCGAGTGATCCGTGACGCCAAGAACCTCAACACCATTGGCTTCCAGATGATCCTTGAACGCAATCAGTTCGTCACGGTCTTTTACCTTGAAGGCGATATGCTGCACCCATTTGGGGGTATTCGGATCGCGACCCATTTCGGGCTTGGTCGGTAATTCAAAAAACGCCAGAACATTGCCGTTCCCCGCATCCAGAAACAGATGCATGTACGGGTCGGGTTCGTGGGTTGAGGGGACATGATCCTCGGCAATCGCCAGAATGAAGTCCATGTTCAGCATCTTGCCATACCACTCGACCGTTTCCTTGGCGTCCTTGCAGCGATAGGCAACGTGGTGAATCTGTTCAATTTTCATTGGGCTTACTCCTGTTTCAGGGCCGCTGCATTGATTGCCTGGCTCAGTACTGCGCGATCACCAATGTGATTGGCGAGCACCAGTACAAGCCGGGCGTTCAGGGCATCACTATCTGCTTTGTCCAGCCCCTCATGGGCCGCCAAAAGATCGGCATAAAAATCATCCGCGCCGTCGATGTTCGGTGTCAGGATCAGATCGGTCATGTGCTCTTACTCCTTGCCGGTGGCCCGGCGGATCGCATGCCGGAACGAGTTTTCTTCGAAAGTGTCGCGCCGCGCCGCCACGTGCTGGTCCGGACGGATCAGATAAACGGCGCTTGTGGCGTCACCCAGATACCGGCGCTTCAGCTCCAGCGTTGGATCATCCTTGACGGACAGGGCAAGGCGCGTGACTTCGATGCCATCTTCTTCGATGACGTCCGGTGCATCCGCATCAATCGTGAGCAGTGTGAACTTACCCGCCAGCTTGGGCAGCAGGAACTCATCGCCCAGTGGGGCATCAGGGCAGGCAGAACCCGGCCTCGTCCTTGCTGGCCCGTTCAGAGCGTCCGCCGAGTTGAGCGGCGAGCCGTCATATGTGCAGGGCACGCTAAGACGGCCGGAATTCACCAATGGGCGGGCGAATTCATAGTGTTCACTGAGGTCCAAAACCGCATCCCGAAGAACGCGCGACATTTCGGATTTCGGAGTGATGAAATCGGTCGAGCGGGTCGAGTTCAGAATATTCTCGTCCGCACCGTGAATGCGCTCGGCATCATAACTGTCCAGCAGGCTTTCCGGGGCTTTGCCGTCCATCACCAGCTTCAGTTTCCAGCACAGATTGTCGGTGTCCTGCAGCCCTGAATTCGCACCACGGGCCCCAAAGGGTGAAACCTGATGTGCGCTGTCGCCCGCAAAGATCACACGACCATGGCGGAATTTTTCCATGCGGCGGCACTGGAATGTGTAGATCGAGACCCATTCCAGTTCGAACTTCACGTCCTCGCCCAGCATTGCCTTGAGGCGGGGAATGACGTTTTCGGGCCGCTTCTCGCGTTCCTTGTCGATATCCCATCCCAGTTGCAGGTCAATCCGCCAGACCCCGTCCGGTTGCTTGTGCAACAACGCCGACTGACCCCGGTTGAAGGGCGGATCGAACCAGAACCAGCGCTCGGTCGGGAAATCGGCGTCCATGATTACGTCCGCGATCAGAAAGTTGTCTTCGAACACGCGACCGACAAAATCCTTGCCCAGCATGGCCCGGGTTGGAGACCCTGCCCCATCGCAGGCGATCAGCCAGTCCGCCTCGACCGTGTAGGAACCTTCGGGCGTTTCCACCTCTAGTTTCACATGATCGGGATGAGTACCGATGGCTTCGACCTTGTTGCGGCCCCGGATTTCAATCGGGGCTCCCCCGGCCTGCAATTCACGGACCCGGTTCACCAGATATTCTTCGAAATAGTATTGTTGCAGGTTGATGAACGCCGGGCGTTGGTGGCCCTCTTCGGGCAGAAGGTTGAACCCATAAACCTGACGGTCGTCAAAAAAGACCTTACCAAGGTTCCAGACGACGCCCTTGTCCACCATAGGCTGCCCACACCCCAGCCGGTCCAGGATTTCCAGCGGGCGTTTGGCAAAACAAATTGCGCGGCTGCCAAAACTCACTTTGTCATTATCGTCCAGAACCAGCACTTCGACACCTTGCTGCGCAAGGTCGATAGCAGCGGCGAGACCGATTGGCCCTGCACCGACCACGATCACCTTGTGCCGAACCGGCGCAGATGCGTCCTGATCCGCGCTGTGTTCGTAGGCATAGAGTGGAACTTCAAAGATCTTGTTCATGGGCCCTCCCCCGATGCTCATGCGCTCAGGGCGCAAATCTCCTGTCCTTCGCCGCGTTGGCGCCGAAGGTTCTGGTGTATCGTTTCATTGTTTCATTCGGGGCAACACGATCTGGATCAAAGTCGCCCCGATTCATTAGCCCTGCAGGGCCTCCCACATTTCCAGATCACGCTGGGCGGTCCAGATGCGGGGTGTGTCTATACCGCGCGCTTCGTCATAGGCGCGGGCGACGTTGAATGGCAGGCAGTGTTCATAGATCGCGTAATCGGCGAACTTCGGATCACATTCTGCGCGCACGGCATCCCATGCTTCTTTCAGAGAACCGCCGCGCGCCGCAACCTTTGCCGCCGGGCGATAAGTACTTTCAACAAAGTCACGCGTGTTCTCAATGGCGGCGTTGACCATGTCCTTGCCAACCAGCGCGTCACCCCTGCCCGGCGCGATCGCATCGACGTCAAACCACTTGATTTCGTCCAGAGTATCACCCCAGTCATTGAAATGACCGTCGCCGCAATAGCAGGCCGAGTGGTATTCGACGATGTCGCCGGTGAACATCACGTTCTGGTCCGGTACATGGATGACAATGTCCCCTGCCGTATGCGCCCGGCCCAAATGCATCAGATCGACCCGGCGATTACCCAGATAGATAGTCATCGTGTCGCTGAACGTGGTGGTTGGCCAGGTCAGGCCCGGGATGCTCTCATGTCCTTCGAACAGGCGAGGAAAGCGCTGGAATTCGCTGTCCCAGTCCTCCTGCCCGCGTTCCACGACCATGGCGCGGGCCATGTCGGACATGACGATCTGCTGTGCACCGAATGCGCTGGCACCCAAAACGCGCACCGCGTGATAGTGGGTCAGCGCCACATGAGTGATCGGCTTGTCTGTCACTGAACGCACACACTCGATCACCTTGTTCGCCAGTCGAGGTGTGGCCTGTGCTTCTACGATCATAACGCTGTCATCGCCGATGATGACGCCCGAGTTCGGATCGCCCTCAGCCGTGAAAGCATACAGTCCCTCGCCGACTTCGGTGAAGGATATCTTCTTTTCCGTCATGTCCCCCTGGGACGCAAATGCTTTGCTCATGGTGATTTCCTTATCGTGCGTAGGGGTTTTCAAGTGCAGGCAGAACGGTGCCCGTGCAGTCACCGAAGCCGATTGTGTAGCCGTCACCTTTGGCAGCACCTTTCAGAGTCAGCGTATCGCCGTCTTCGATGAAGGACCGGGCCTCACCCGTGTCCAGCGTCAACGGCTCCTTGCCGCCCCAGCTGAGTTCCAGCAGCGAACCGCGCTCGGGCTTGGTCGCCCCGGAAATGGTGCCGGACCCCAAAAGGTCGCCCGCATTCATCGGGCAGCCTGACGTCGTATGGTGGGCGAGTTGCTGCGCGGCGGAATAGTACATTTCCCTATAGTTGGTACGCGCAATCGTGGTCGCGTCCTTCCCGTCCGGCGCCATGGTGATTTCAAGGTCGATGTCATAGAGCATCGGACCACAGTCCTTGAGGTGATCCAGCAACTCGAACTCGCGTGCGGGAGTGTCACAGCGAAACGGCTCCAGCGCCGCTTTGGTCACAATCCACGGGCTGATTGAGGTGGCCGTGGCCTTGGCCTGAAAGGGACCAAGAGGCTGGTATTCCCATGCCTGAATGTCGCGGGCCGACCAGTCGTTCAGCAGAACGTAGCCAAAGATATTATCATCAGCTTCCTGCACCGATATCGGTCCGTCGGACGGTGTGCCGACAATTGCGCCCATTTCCAGTTCGATGTCGAATCTGCGACAGGGCAAGAACGCAGGCAGATCATGGTCAGGTGACTTGAGCTGTCCCCAAGGCCGGCGGACATCCGTACCAGAGACTACAACTGACGATGCGCGGCCATTGTAGCCAATCGGAATATGCAGCCAGTTGGGCGGCAGTGCATTTTCAGGCCCACGGAACATGGTACCGACGTTGAATGCGTGGTTCCGGCCTGCATAGAAATCGGTGTATTCGCTGACCGCAAAAGGCATATGCAATTCAGCGTCAGTCATCGGCACAAGCAATGGTTCAACCTTGTCCTGTTCCGTCGAACCTTCTGAAAGCAATGCGATCAGCCGATCACGCAGCGCCGCCCAGACGGCAGGACCTTCTTCCATCAACTCGTTCCAGAAGGGCACGTCGAACAGAGGATAATCGGCCAGTGAAATCAGCCCGGCGGCCTCTGCCTCGGTAACATCAAGGATCATGTCTCCGATGGCAACACCACAACGTGGATCGGACCCGGCGGTCGAAAAGACGCCATAAGGCAGGTTGTTCAGCGGAAAGGGGTGGTTCGCATCGTTGGCCGAAGCCACCCAGGATTTCATTAACGGCATGTTACGTCCTTAATCAGTCGCGGATATAAGCCCGCTAAATTGGGTTATTGGGCGGAGCGCAGCGATTTCAGCCCTAGAAGCAGGGCCGCCACGATCATGAAGCTGCCACCGATCCGGTCCAGCCACAGCCGTGCGGACCCTTTCAGGCGGCTGGCCAGCCAGCTTGCGCTGCCGCCATAGACCGTCAGGAAAAGCCCGTCGATAGCCAGGTAGGTTGCCGACAGAATTGCGAACTGCAGCCAGAAAGGTTGTGCGCCGTTTATGAACAAAGGGAACAACGCGGCAAAGAACACAACAGCCTTGGGGTTCGCAGCAGAGGTTACAAAACCTTGCATCCACAGTGCCTTGCGGCTGGCCAGTTTCGCGGATTGCGAAGTCTTGCTTTCGGCCTTCAGAATTGTGCGGAGGCCGAGAAACACAAGATACGCCACGCCGAGCCACTTGATGACCGCCAACGCAGTACCAGAAGTCGCAATCAGCGCCGCAAGGCCAAGACCTGCTGCCAGCATCTGTAACAGGTTTGCTGTCAGGTCACCGGCTGCCGTGAACAGGCCACGCGGCAACCCGTTAGCAGCCGAATTGGACAGCATCAGCAACTGGCTTGGTCCCGGTGTACTCATCAGCAGCAGAACCGTGGCGACGTATGTGATCCAGATATCAAAGCTCATGATACGCTCATTTCTTGCCCGGAGTTCCGTCGAATTTCTTCTCAAGCGTTGTCCAGCAATCGATATAGTCGTCCTGCAGTGGCGCTTCGTTGGCTGCAAACGCGGTCAGATGCTGCGGGAAGCGGGTCTCGAACATGAACGACATCGTGTTTTCCAGCTTGTCCGGCCCAAGGTTCGAATTCGATGCCTTTTCAAAGGCTTCCTTGTCCGGTCCATGCGGCAGCATCATATTGTGCAGGCTCATCCCGCCGGGAACAAATCCCTGCGGCTTGGCATCGTACTGACCATAGATGTTCCCCATCAACTCGGACATGATGTTCTTGTGGTACCATGGCGGGCGGAATGTGTCCTCCATCACCATCCAGCGTTCCCGGAACAACACGAAGTCGATATTGGCGGTTCCCGGTTGTCCCGAAGGTGCGGTCAGAACGGTAAAGATCGACGGATCGGGGTGGTCGAACAGGATCGCTCCAACCGGACAGTATGTGCGCAGATCATATTTACAGGGCGCATAGTTGCCATGCCAGGCAACCACATCCAGCGGGCTGTGCCCGATGCTGGTGGTATGGAACTGTCCGCACCATTTGATGGTGACGGTCGACGGCACTTCGCGGTCCTCGAACGCGGCAACCGGCGTTTTGAAATCTCGCGGGTTGGCCATGCAGTTGGCGCCGATCGGGCCCCTGCCCGGTAACTCGAATTTCTGGCCATAGTTTTCGCAGACGAATCCACGGGCCGGGCCTTCCAGAACTTCGACGCGATAGAGCAGTCCGCGCGGAATAATCGCGATTTCCTTGGGCTCCAGATCGATAATGCCAAGCTCGGTCGCAAAGCGCAGGCGGCCTTCTTGTGGGACCACCAGCAATTCGGAATCGGCCGAATAGAAATAGTCGTCGACCATGGATTCAGTGACGAGATATATGTGGCTGGCCATTCCGACCTGGGTGTTCACGTCACCTGCCGTGGTCATGGTACGCATGCCGGTCAACCAGGTCAGCGACTCGTCCGAGTGCGCAACCGGGTCCCAGCGGTATTGGCCAAGGCTGATTACGTCAGGATCGACGCAGGGCGCAGATTTCCAATAGGGCAGATCGATCTTTTCGTAGCGATGCGAGTGCTTGACCGACGGGCGAATGCGATAGCACCAAGTCCGTTCAGGATGCGTTGCTGTAAAGGCCGTACCGCTCAGCTGTTCACCATACAGTCCATAGTTACATTTCTGTGGGCTGTTCATGCCCTGCGGCAGAGCACCGGGCAAAGCCTCGGTTTCGAAGTCGTTTCCAAAACCCGGCATATAGCCTTCGTGCGTGCCCACAGGCGTACTGGCCTGGGTCATTTTATGAGGGTCAGTCGGACGATTCATGGCGCGTTCCTCCGTTTGCTGCTTGTCGAATAATAGTTGATTTTGTAACTAACAAGCATGACACAACACAAAAAAACCGAAAAAGATGACTTCGATCTGCGAAATTTCCTGCCTTTTCTTCTGAATCAGGCTGCCGAGGAGAGTTCGCTTGAATTTCAGCGCGTCTACAAGAATCGGTATGGAATGTTGCGTACCGAGTGGCGCGTCCTTTTTCATCTGGGCAATTATGGTGAAATGACCGCCAAGGAAATTGGCGAGCGCGCCAAGATTCACAAGACCAAGGTCAGCCGTGCGGTTCATAAGCTGGAACAGCGTCGATATCTGTCCCGCACCCGCGATGAAAACGATCGCCGGGTGGAACGATTGGCTCTGACGACCGGCGGTCAGTCGGTCTATCGTGAATTACGGGGGATTGCAGAGCAATATGACGCAAAACTGGCCGCGCATTTCACAAATGGCGAGGCCGCGCTGCTGCGCATGATGCTGCGACGGTTGGCAGGTATGGATTGACGCACTGGTAAATTCAGGACGCCAACCCCAGATGACTCTCAACAGATTTGGAGCCTTACATGACCGCCGCAAATACCATTTCCCCTGAGGCCAATACACTGATCAGCTGGCTGATCGAGCGGGGGCTGGAAGGTGCAGGCCACGAAGAACTTCTTGAGGGGTACTGTACGAGGCTGGTCGAGCTTGGTGTGCCGCTCATGCGGTTTCATTCGGCTCAAACCGCGTTGCATCCGACCTATGGGGGGATTGGATATAGCTGGTATCACGACGAAGGCGGGCATTTCGAAAATTATGAATATACAGAAACACCCAGCGAAAGATGGGTAAACAGCCCGCTATATATATTGATGCAACAAAAGATGGATACCCTGCGCGAAAGGCTGGTTGAGCAAAACGAACCCAGTCGGTTCCCTTTTCTGAATGAGCTGCGCGAACGCGGAGCCACCGATTATCTCGCCACAGGGCTTGTGTTGGAGAAATGGGATCCAGACAAACCCATCGATCCCAAAAATTCACCCGAAGGTGTCCTGTTGTCCTGGGCCAGCAACGGCGCCGACGGGTTTCGTGACAGCGATCTGGAGTTGATCAGGGCGGCACTGCCGCATCTGGGTTTGGCAATCAAATCGGCGACCAATCGCAAGATGGCCAGTGATCTGATGCGCGCATATCTGGGCCGGGACGCGGGGCGCCGCGTGCTGTCGGGCGAAATCCGCCGTGGATCGCTTCAACAGATCGATGCGGTGATCTGGAATTTCGACCTTGAGGGGTTCACCAGCTTGTCCGAAGAACTGCCGGGCCCCGAAATCATCGAAATGCTCAATGACTATCTGGCCGTAGCTGTCGACGTGGTTCAGGATTGCGACGGCAGCATTCTGAAGTTCATGGGCGACGGCCTGATGGCGATGTTCGATGTCGGTGAAATCGACGCCGATGCGCGGGCGGCGCTTGAGGCGGTTGCTCAGTTGCAGGCTCGAATGGCCGAAAAGAACGCTGAGCGCCAGGCAGTCGGTCTGCCCACCGCAAATTATACTCTGGCCCTGCACGCAGGCGAAATTCTGTATGGAAATATCGGGGCGGAAAACCGTCTTGATTTTACCGTGATTGGCCCGGCGGTAAATCAGGCGGCCCGAATAGCCGGAATGCACAGATCATTGGGGCAGAGGATTTTGCTTTCGGACGACGTGGCGCGTGCCGCACAACCATGCGCGCACGATCTGATCTCGCTTGGCCGTTACATGTTGCGCGGCGTTTCCGAGCCGAAAGAACTGTTCACCGTGTATCGGGGCGGGTCCTAGAAATCGATCTCGACACCCGGCAGGTTCAGTTCCTTCATCATGTCGCGCAATTCCTGCCGGGCCGCGATGTTCGAGATATTCAGCTGCTTGACGCCGATGTCCTTGAGATCCAGCAGCGTCAGACCGCGCGGGAACAACTCGCGAAAGATCACTCGCTCGGAAAAGCCCGAGGCGACACGGAAGCCGATTCGCTGGGACAGCATCTCGATAGCGCGCTGCATCTTTTCCTTGTTGACCATACGCTGCGTACCGACCCGGTTTCGCACGACAACCCAATCGAGGGGTTTCAGCCCTGCCTGCGCCCGAAGCTGACGTGCGTTCCAGACCATTTCGGAATAGACGGACGGGCCAAGAATTTTTTCGCCCTGGGTGTCGATCCGCGCCAGCAGATCGAAGTCGATGAAGCTGTCATTGAGTGGAGTGATCAGCGTATCGGCCAATGAATGCGCCACCTGGCTGAGCCGAGTATGAGACCCCGGACAGTCGATCAGTATGAAATCGCTGTCACTTTCCAGCTCTGCAACGGCTGCAGACAACCGGTGATCATAGATGTTCTCGCCGGGTTTCAGAACCGAAGCGTCGATTTCCGGCAGGTCGTGGTGTCGGGGGCTGGGCAGCCGAAGCTCGGACCCGTTGATATAGCCCTTGCGGTTCTCGAAATAGCGGCCAAGGCTGCGTTGGCGCAAATCCAGATCCAGCGAACTGACCTTATGACCTAATCTGGCCAGCGCCGTGGCCACATGCATGGATACCGTAGACTTGCCTGCGCCGCCCTTTTCGTTCCCCACTACGATGATATGTGCCATGCCTGTATTCCCGGTTTGTCACGCTTTTGACCACGCGTTGTTGGTCAACACTATATGTTGTGTGGGCATCGAAGGAAAGAACCTACATGCGTTTACCGGGCATATTGAGGTTCAAAAGTGCAGCGATTGCTTCGCGGTTTTCTTTGCCCTGCCCGGCACGTCCCGAATTTCTGCTGCTGAATCACTCTTTTGTGGTACGCGAGGGCCAATGCAGGAACGAGTGGAACACGTCTTTCTGAATGTCCTGAATATCGTCCTGCCAGTACTGATCCGTGCCGGAATGGGATACTGGCTGGAAAATATCGACGCCCCGGTTGACGACAAACTCATCAGAAGACCCGTTGCGTGAGTCGGCTGCCCGACCCTGATCCTAACGGATCTAGCCACAACCAAGATCGGGGTATGGATCTTCCGTTACATGATGGCCGAGGCGGCGAGCCTCATAAAACGATGATACCAACATCGTTGTCGCCGGAACGTATCCTGCCTGCAGCCTATGGGCTGTCAAAAGAAAACGGGGCCTGAAGCCCCGTTTTCAAACCTTTTCAGTGTCCAAATACGTTGTTTGGCACCCACTTCATCTTTTCGCCCTGCTTGCCCCATTTCATCATCAGGCAGGCAGTGCTGTATTTCTGAAAGTACACGATGTTCAGATCATACCATCCGGCCTCGGGTACTTCGACCTCGACACGCTGGTTGGCCTCGCATGGCTGGCGCGAAGAGAAATAACCGACCTGCTGACCGCCGATCCGGGCGTCGATCCCGTCATTGGACCAGGTTTCCAGCTCGTAGATTCCGGGCGCATCGAACCGGATATATCCATTGATATCGGCTGCAACGTTCATCGCCTTGTCAAACGTCAGAACCGGGTCGCCTTCGGATGTGTCCCGATAATCCAAACCCCGCAACGCGCGGCCGGGTTTGGCGCTGGATACCATCTGCTTGGCCATGTCGATCGATTGAATCTTGGACGGCGGATCGCCGCCCCAGGCATATTTCACCGCAAGTCCGGCTTTGGGGCTCGAAGGCTGCGGACTGGCCGGCTTTAGCTTGATAGGCGCGGCCGAGAGCGCCGAGGCCAGCGTCAACCCAAATACCGCAACCATTCCTGTTAAGAATGATTTCATACTCATCTCCCGTGCTGTTAGTTTGCCGACCCTCGCCGATCTGATGCAAACGAACTCATCCATGAGCCTAGGCGGCAATTTTTCGTGCGACAACCCCGCTCGGCATCACTTTTGTCGACTCAGGCCCGCATGTCCTTGGGCGAGCCCATGACAACATAAGATGTGATGGATGTGACATGGGGCAATGTCCCAAGAACTTCGGTATGAAATGTCTTGTATGAAGGAAGGTCTGCACATTCCACCCGCAGCAGGTATTCGATGGTTCCGGTAGTGTTGTGACACTCCACCACTTCCGGTGCCTGTTGCAGCGCCTTTTCGAACCCTTCCTGCGCGGCCTTTGTGTGCTCTCCCAGCCCGACACCGATATAGGCCACAAAGCCCAGCCCAAGCGCAGCGGGGTTCAGCACGGCACGATAGCCCGCAATGATGCCCAACCGCTCCAGTTCCTGCACGCGACGAAGGCAAGCCGAGGGAGAAAGCCCCACGCGCTCGGCCAATTCCAGATTGCTGATGCGTCCATCCCGCGATAGCTCGCGCAATATTCGGCGATTTATTTCGTCCAATTTAGTCATTTGTTGCGAAATCTATTGATACACACACAAAAACGCAATTTCATTTGCCGTGAACGCAGCAATTATCGGCGCATGACCTACGATATCCTGTTAGCCCTTGTGGTGTTTGCCTTCGTCTCATCCATCACGCCGGGGCCGAACAACCTGATGCTGATGGCCTCGGGCGCCAATTTCGGCTTTCGGCGCACGATCCCGCACATGTTGGGCATCGGGCTGGGATTTACCTTCATGGTGCTTCTGGTTGGCGCAGGGTTGGTGCAGGTCTTTGACAGATTTCCGGTCAGCTATACCGTGCTGAAGATCGCGTCTGTGGTTTATCTGCTTTATCTCGCCTGGAAGATTGCCCATGCCGCGCCGGCAACCGGTCAGGACGCATCGGGCAGGCCAATGAGCTTTCTACAGGCCGCCGCGTTTCAATGGGTGAACCCAAAGGCTTGGGCGATGGCGCTGACCGCTACAACCGCATACGCGCCGGGCCAGACGCTGAACGCAATAATTGTTGTCGCCCTTGTGTTCGGTGCGATCAACCTGCCTTCGGTCAGTACATGGACGGTCCTAGGGCAGCAGATGGCGCGAATTCTAACAAACCCGCGCCATCTGGTGGCTTTTAACTGGACCATGGCCGGACTGCTTGTTGCCTCGCTCTATCCGGTTCTCTGGCCACAATGAATTAGCGGAGTGGCAGACAGATCTCGGTCAGCAACTCCTCAGGTGGCGTTTCCCGCGGATTGTTCAGGTAGATTTCATAACAAGGCTGATCAGCGGGCTCTTCGCCCGATTGCGGCAACCAGTTACCAAACAGGCTGTGATAGGCCGCATGGATGCCGGAATACGGCCCCTTGTAGGTCAGAACAGCGGTCTTGCCGCCGGGTATCTGCCACTCTTCCATACCATCGGGAATATCCGCGCCCCGGTATTCAGCGCCTGCAAAACTGCGCAATTGATCCTGCGGAACGTCTTCGGGGCTGTCCAGATACAGGGCCAGCATGGGTCCGACATGTGGCCAGAGCTGGCGGGATTCGCACAACGCTCCGAACGCTTCAAAACTCTTGCCGATCTTGGCATAGTCACCCTTGTGCGGCAGCACAGCCACGCGGCGGGCAGGTTCATTTCGGGTGGTCACAGGGTGCATGGGATATCCTCCGGTTTTGAAGTTTGGATGAGCCGGCAGAAACTGCCCCGCCTTTCTGAATGCAGCGGGGCTTCTGCCGTAAGCCTCGGAAAAGGCCCGTGCAAAGGATTTCAGGTTCGGATATCCGACGTCGGCCGCAATCTGCGGAACCGGCGTTTCGGATTGTACCAGCCACGTAGCGGCGCGATGCAGACGCAAACGACGAACAGCCTGTGCGCATGTCTCGCCCGTGATCGCGCGAAATACGCGATGCCAATGAAACCGCGACATTGCCGCCACATCAGCCAGAGCGTCTAGCGACAGATCATCTGCCGGGTGGTTGTGGATATGGGCAAGCACGCGCAACACGCGATCTTCGTAACTGGTTGCCATAGTGGCTTTTCCTCTTTCACTTTGCTCCATTGAGGATGCATATTCCATTGCCACAAATCTTGCTGAGTTGCATCCTGAGCGGCCTGAGGTCATATAGCAGGGAACTTTCGCGTTAAGAGGCGTCATGACTCAGTATCTGGATTTCGAAAAACCCCTGGCCGAGATCGAAGGCAAGGCCGAGGAACTGCGCGCGCTGGCGCGTGCCAACGAAGAGATGGACGTGACCGAAGAAGCGGCAGCGCTTGATGCAAAAGCGGCCAAGCTTCTGGACGAGTTGTACGATGACCTCACGCCATGGCGGAAATGCCAGGTGGCACGCCATCCTGAACGGCCCCATTGCAAAGACTACATCGAGGAATTGTTTTCCGAATTTACTCCGCTGGCCGGTGACAGGAACTTTGCCGACGATCTGGCCGTCATTGGTGGGTTGGCCCGTTTCAACGATCAGCCGGTAATGGTGATCGGCCACGAAAAGGGTTCTGACACGAAATCGCGGATCGAACGGAATTTCGGCATGGCCCGACCCGAAGGGTATCGCAAGGCCGTGCGTCTGATGGAAATGGCGGGCCGGTTCGGTTTGCCGGTGATCACCCTGATCGACACTGCTGGCGCCTATCCCGGCAAAGGTGCCGAAGAGCGCGGACAATCCGAAGCCATCGCACGCTCGACCGAGATGTGCCTGAAAATCGGTGTGCCTCTGGTTTCGGTCATCATCGGCGAAGGCGGGTCAGGTGGCGCGGTTGCGTTTGCGACCGCCAACCGCGTCGCGATGCTGGAACATTCGATCTATTCGGTGATTTCTCCCGAAGGCTGCGCCTCGATCCTCTGGAAAGATTCCGAAAAGATGCGCGAAGCTGCCGAGGCGCTGCGCCTGACAGCGCAGGACCTGAACAAACTTGGGGTTTGCGACCGGATCATTGCTGAACCCAAAGGCGGTGCGCACCGTGATCGTCCGGCAACCGTCGAAGCCGTCAGCGAAGCGATTTCCGCAATGTTGGAGGAGTTGAGCGGAAAAGACGCTGCGGCCCTGATTCAGGATCGCAGGCAGAAATTCCTTGATATCGGCTCCAAAGGACTGGCCGCTTAACTGCGCGGCCAGCTCTGTACCCGGTAGATTAGACCATCAGCCGCCTAGGCGGCGCAGTAGGTCCACTGAGGGCTCACCCGTAACCGTCAGGCCGTTGGCACTTTGATATTCGCTGATGGCGGCCTTGGTGTTGGACCCGACCACCCCGTCTGCGCCTTGCGTGTCGTATCCTGCAGCGGTCAGACGTCTTTGCAGGTCCTTGCGGTCATCCAGCGTCAACCCGGTCGCGTCCGGGCCGAAAGAAGCCTGAAACGGTGCACCGCCTGCGATGCGGTCTGACAGGTGCCCCACCCCTATCGCATAGCTGTCCGAGTTGTTGTACCGTTTCAGAACCTGAAAATTCCGGAACACGGCAATTCTGGGTCCTGGAACCTGCGGTTGCAGAACCGCAACTGGCGTGCCGGAATTGGCGGCGGCCGATCCGACCTCACCTCCCCAAGGCTGTCCACGGACCCAACCCGCACGGGCCAGATAGGCGGCGGTGGAGGCCAGCGAATCCGTCGGATCATCCGACCAGATATCGCGACGGCCATCGCCCGTGAAATCCACGGCATAGGCCAGATATGACGTCGGAATGAACTGCGTATGCCCCATGGCCCCGGCCCAGCTGCCGGTCATGTTCGCAGGCGTTGTATCACCGTTCTGCAGGATCTTCATCGCGGCCACCAACTGGCTTTCAAAGAAAGCTCCACGCCGCCCGTCATAGGCCAGCGTCGAAAGCGCCGAAACCACAGGAACATCCCCGCGCCGCGCGCCGTACCGGCTTTCCAGCCCCCAGACGGCAACCACGACTTCCTTGTCCACGCCATATTGCGCCTCGATGCGCGACAACGTAGACCCGTGGCGTTGAAGCATCTGCTTGCCAGTGCTTATTCTTTCATCCGAAGCGGCAATGGCCAGATAATCCTCAAGCGAGCGCTTGAATTCGGTCTGGTTGCGATCGCGCTCGATCACGCCAGGCAGATATCCCGCCCCCTGAAATGCGCGATCTATGGTCGTTTGCGAGATACCCTGAGCCGACGCGCGCCCTTTGAAGCCCGCGACCCAGGCATCCCACCCGGCATTTGGCACCGCCTTCATCCGACTGCTTGACGTATTCTGCGTCACGCCGCCGCCGGAACAGGCCGCCAGCATCGTTGACCCAAGCCCAAGTGAGAAAATTCGACGATTGATCATGACTGAAATCTGCTCTTGTTTTGATTTGTATTTAGATTAGCGAACTCGCCGGCATCGTACCAGCAAACATGGCGCGTGAATTGCTTTCGAAAGCATCACGCGATCCGCACTGGAAAATTCGGCAAAAAGCCGCTCAGGCCACAAGCAGACGAAGGCCCTGTGTGACATCCGAGCGGACCGCCAGGCGAAGACCCGGCTCGTCCCCGGCCTTCAGGGCGGATATGATCAGCCTGTGAAAATGTGGCGGTTCGGTTCGGCGCAACCGACCATACAGGGCCCGCATGGTTGGCCCAAGCTGCAGCCATACGGTCTCTGCCATCGCCAGCATGGCCGGCGCCTGCGCCCGCAGATACAGGGTGCGATGAAATTCCAGATTGGCGCGGATATACCCAACTGCATCCCGTTTGGTCACCATTTCCGCCACGGACATGTTGATGGTCTGCAACCGATCGATCAGCGCCATATGGGCACGCGGAAGCGCACGGCTGGCCAATTCCACCTCAAGCAGCGCCCGCAAGGCAGCCAGTTCTTCGATACGGTCATTGCTCAGCTCAGGTGTCGAAACCCGTCCCGATGTCGACAACGAAAGCGCACCTTCCGCTGCCAGCCTTCGAACTGTCTCGCGCGCCGGAGTCATGGATACGCCAAATTCCTTGCCAATGCCTCGTAGGGTCAAAGCCTGACCCGGTGGAATTTCCCCATGCATGATCCGCGCCCGCAATGCGCGGTAGACACGATCATGCGTGGCTGATTGGGAGTCTGTGGAGCGTGCGGACAACATGGCCCCATGTGATCACAAAATGCGGCGACGTCAACTCGCGTCGATATCGAACCGGTACCGATGCAGTTCCGCGCCATTGTCCCGCAACCAGCGGCGAGGCACCTGGTACGGCCCGAATAGGCGTTCGACCTGCGCCCAGAAAGCTGGGGAATGGTTCATTTCGGCCAGATGCGCGACCTCATGCGCCGCAACATAATGCAGCACTTCGGACGGAGCCAGGATGAGGCGCCAGGAATACATGAGCCCCCCATCCGAACTGCATGACCCCCATCTGGACCGAGTGTCGCGCAAGGTGAGGCGTGAGTATGACCGCCCAAGCATGGCGGCATAGTCATCGCTGGCTTCAGTCAGGCGCTCGCGCGCAAGCTCCTTAAGGAACCGGGCAAGCCTGCGGGCCTCGGACCCGGACGGGACAGCAACTTCCCCCGGACGCAGTTCAATTCTGCGCCCTGTTGCAACAACGATTCGCCGCAGCCGCCCCTCAATCGGAATCTCTTCGCCGGGCCGTACAACGGAATGCTCTGGTCTGGCCTGCAGATGCCCTCGAATCCAGTCCTCCTTGACCCGCGCGAAATCCAGCGCCTCGGTTTCGGGAACTCCGGGTGGCAAGGTCAGCGTAACCCGACCATCCAGCTGAGAAATCCTCAGGCTGATCCGTCGCGCACGCGCCGATCTGCGCAATGTCAGGGGCACTGGCGGATGCCCTGGCAACGCATGTCGCCCCATGGCACGATCTCCTCTGCTCAAAGGCTTTGACAGCCCCTGCCGCATGTGGCAGGTGAGCTGAATCATTTATACGACTCACCTGATATCAAGGGGATTTGAGATGCCCAAGGAAGAATGGGGTGTAAAGCGCGTTTGTCCGACAACAGGCAAACGGTTTTATGACCTGAACAAGGACCCGATCGTTAGCCCCTATACCGGCGAGATCGTGGAACTGGAAACCGGCAAAAGCCGGATGATTGCCGCGGACGCCGAAGACGCCGCATCGGCCAAGGCACGTGAGGATGCCTCGGATGAGGATCTGGTTCTCGACGATGATGACGCCGCGGACGTTGATATCGACGACGACATTCTCGAGGATGACGACGACGATAACGTCTCTCTGGACGACATCACGGATATGTCCTCCGAGGACGAATCCTGATACATTTCGGAGGCGGCGGAAACTGCGCCGCCTCTGAATCTCCGGCTGGATTTCGGCCGACAAATTTTTACCGGACTCTGTTTTTTGGGCTTGCACTCGGGTGCTTCGTCTCATAAACGTCCGTCCACCGCGAAGCGGTACCTATTTGGGGCCTTAGCTCAGTTGGGAGAGCGCTTGCATGGCATGCAAGAGGTCAGGGGTTCGACTCCCCTAGGCTCCACCAAAACCTAACAATACAACTAGATAGCAAGCATTAGAGCGGTGTGACACACAGGTGTGACACAAAATGAAGCTGCATGCGTACCTCTCGCTGTCCAGACACGGCATCTATTACTTCCGTTGGCCCCTACCCGACACGGCACCAAAACCACACACTAGACCAAACACCACACGTAGGACCCTTCGGGTGTCATTGCGTACGAGATGCCCCAAAGAGGCTGGTACTCTGGCACGGCGTCTTGCAGTGTGCGGCGACACAATAACAAAGCACATAGAACAATCGGGCATGAACTACGGCGAACTACGCACAAAGGTGCACGGGCATTTCAAGAGAGTACTAGAAAGGGCAAAGGCGCGCAGGGACGAACTCGGCCCATACACCGAGGGTGAAAAAGAGCGCATGATTGATACTCTCCAATACTATGAGATGGATAACGAAGACTACTGGGACTTGATGGGCAAGGAATACGCCACGCGGGAATACAAAAATTTTTGCATTGCAACTGACGTAGCCCAAGCCCAGCCTATCGAGACAAAATGGGCTATCCTTGATGAAATCCGAAAAGCACAAGCCAGTTTCTATAAAGCTCTGCTGGAACACGATAAGACGTTCGAGAACTACGATTTCAGCACGAAGCCCAGCGCGGCTGTAAGCGCCCCAGAATGCGCTCAAGCCAGTTCCAGCAGTGCCCCAGTCACAATTTCAAAGAGGCCCCCACAGGCGCTTTCTAGCCCGCTCCTATCCGTCCTGTTTGCCGAGAGAAAATCTGAGGCGGAACAGACAGGTCAATGGTCAGCCAAGCTGCTGAACGACTATCAGGCTTGGACAGACCTCTTCATAGAATTGCAAGGCGACCGTCCTATTCTCGACTACAAAAAAACGGACGCACGCGACTTTAAGAATGTCCTGCTAGAACTTCCCACCAACAGGAATAAACTACCGCAAACGATTGGCCTAACGCCTAGAGAAGCCACACAAGCAGCAAAAGATCACGGTCTGCCAACGCTATCAGTAAGTACAGTCAACAAAGCCTTGGGAAGGCTGCAAGGGATATGGAAGTGGGCTGACAAACAGTTGGACGAAGAGGTTACAGACATCTTTGGGCCGATGAAGATAGCTGACAACAACAACGCCAGAAACCAACACGACCCGTTCAGCAAAGAGCAACTGCAGACCATCTTCAACAGCCCCCTGTACACAGGGTGCAAATCGAGGCGGTTCCGCACAGTGCCGGGAGATACAGACCTGAGCGATACCAGTTGGTATTGGCTTCCGCTGCTTGGCCTATGGACTGGCGCACGACTGAACGAGTTGTGCCAGTTGAGCGTTAAAGACATCGACCAAGAAGAGGGCATACCCCTAATTCGGGTCCAAGAGGGCGACGAAGACCAGCGCGTCAAGTTCGGCAAAAGCAGGCTTGTTCCCATACACCCCGACTTAATACGGTTGGGCTTCCTACGCTTCGTAGAGGTACAGCGGCAGGCAGGTCACGAGCGGGTGTTCCCTGAACTGAAGCTCGGAGCGACGGGCTACTACTCAGATCAGGCCAGCAAAGATTTTAACCGCTACATCGACAAAATTGGCGCGAAGACAGTCAAGACCTCGTTCCACTCTTTCCGCCATAACTTCAAAGATGCTTGCCGTCATGCGGGTGTACAACCTGACATCAATGACATCCTCTTGGGTCATGCTCTGCCCGGTATGGCTGGACGATATGGCGACGGGAACGTACCTTTGTCGGTATTGTACGAAGCTGTCTGCAAGGTTGATCATAAGGGCCTATCGGGCGAGCAAATCAAGCCGTTCCAGCGGGCTTAACGGGATGGCTTGCAAATTGCTGCAAAAGTCATACGAGCATCCTGGCAAGAACCTTCTCGGTTTCGGCAATACGTACCCTTAGATCGGCGCAACGGCCCCTGATAGTACGAGAAGAAATTACAAAGATAACAATTGGCACGACTAGGTTCTGAAGCAAAATTGCTAAAGCCCAACCCCATTCGATGTTCACATCAGGGAACAGCGTGCTATACGACAATACACCTAGAGCGATAATTAGCAGACCCAAAACAACCGAAAATATGGTCCTAGATACAGAAAAGATGCCTATTTCGATCATGTTGAGATCGTTTTCAAGCCTGAGGATTTTTTCTTTTATTGAGGCATCACTAAGAGATTTTGCACTCAGCTTTAGCCTCTTTGTCCTGCGAACAAGGTTGGAAATTTCTCCCGAACCAATAACTTGCAGAATAGCTAAACCGAGCAATAACCCGATACCAACCTCTTGCACGCTGGAGAAATCCCCAAGACACAAACCCAAAGAATTCAAGCTAATCATGGTACTATCCTAATGGCACTAAGTTTTTCAGACGCCCTAAATGATATTTTGCACAACCGGAACATGAGCGTTGACGAGCTGTCTACACGCACGGGCATTCCGACGCCAGAGTTGCAAGACGCGGTCAAAAAGAAGACCTCGGTCGATGATGAAACAATCGAGTTGGTTGCGAAGGCGTTGGCCGTTCCCGAGGCCGCCCTTTTTGCAACCAAAACATTACCTCTGTCTGATGTTCCTGATTTTAGGCGCAAGAAGCCAAGAAAGGCGCTTTACGACGCTGGCACACTCAAAGCCATCAGTTTTGTTGAGAAAATTTCCGGTGCGTTGACTTCAATGCCACTAAATCTTGATCTCGAACCCGGTATGGAGCCCGTTGATGCGCCTCTGACCCGTGCATCAGCAAAAAAACTTGCTGAAGAGTGGCGGGCTAAATGGGGGATTACTGACGAAGAACAAATCGCCTTCCGAAGTTCACACAAGCTGTATTCCAGTTTCAGGGAATTTGTTGAGAACCAAGGCGTTTTTGTTTTGCATTTTCCGTTCAAGAGCGATGAAGTTGTTGGAATTTATACCAAAGTTAACGGAGGTGGCCCTCACACCATCGTAATAAACACTACTGGTTCCAGCAAAGCGAGAAAGCTGTTTACCCTTGCTCATGAGTTTTGCCATGTTTTGCTAAGAAAACGGGGAGCTTCGGACCCATCGGTATCCAACAACAAGGTAGAGACTTTTTGCAACCAGTTCGCAGCATTTCTGTTGGCCCCAGAGAGTGTCATAAGGGAAGCGCTGCGCCGTAGCAACTTTAACCCAGAAGACATCTCCGACACTGTCAGGCTAGTGTCCAATTTTCTTGGTGTCAGCCAACACTGTACAATACTCAGGTTCTTGGAAATGGGTGTGATTGGAGATGACACCTACCGTAGGTGGCGCTCCCAATTTTCTGGGTACACTCATCCTGACGATACGACTGATGGATCGGGAGGAGGAGCAGCTGATCCGATACACAACAAGAGAACTCAGTACGGCTTCTCACTAATCCGATCTTTGAGCCAAGCAAAAGCTGAAGGCTACATGGATGCCATTGATGTTTTTCGTCTATCAGGCATCAAACCACGCTACCAGCTTGACCTGCTTGGAGTTTAACAAATGGCTCCAAAACTGGCTGGGCCGAAGGCGGTCATAGACATTCAAGGTATCATCGGGGCCTTGGAGACAAACAGCAATGCTGAGAAAGTTGCTGTATTTGATGCGATTAGCGAAGGTGACTTGTGGCCGCTCAAAGGTGTTAGAGAAGAAGTCGAAGGCTTTGGCGACGTGCTGCTGAACCAATACAAAGCCTTCGGGCCGTACCGTTATATGAAGGTTCCAGCCAACGCTAAAGCTCTAGCAAACATTTATGCGGAGCAATGCGGAGCTACAATCTTTGGTCAGTGCCCACCATTCTATTGCTTTGAGGTATATGCGTTGTGTGTGTCAAAAAGTATGAACTTGATCAGCCACGGCAGCCACTTGGCCTACTACAAGAAAATCCGCAAATCGGTTGACGACAAGGTGCCGGTTCTGTCGATCTCCGACCTTGTATGAAAATAAGGGCACGGCATGGGGCCGTGTGATTTTATGACGAATTTTTAAGAGGTGGTATCTATACTGCTGAGGCCAGCTTGTTCCCCCATACCCCTATCCTTTGTCATTACGACTTGACGCCAAGTGCCTCACTGGACCCTGCCCCAGCGACACAGCTAGCACACATGCAAATTGTGTCTCACAGATATTGACTTCACCTTTTGAGACGATATGTCTCTCAATATCTTAGACTTTGTGAAACGGAACAGATCATGCTTGTTGGCTATGCTAGGACTTCCACGTTGGATCAAACGGCTGGGCTTGATGCTCAACTGCGGGAACTGGAACAGGCCGGGTGCGAGAAGGTATTCACCGAACAGGTATCCTCAGTGGATGTGAGAGCGCGTGAGAAGCTCACAGAGGCGCTCAACTTCATCCGAGAGGGTGATCACCTAGTAGTCACCAAACTGGACCGTCTGGCGCGCTCTATGGCCCACCTGATGGAAATCCGCAGCCAGCTTGACGCCGTTGGGGCGCACCTAACGATCTTGGGGTTAAGTCTCGACACTTCCACTGCCCAAGGCAAGCTGATGTTGAACCTGTTGGGAAGCGTGGCCGAGTTTGAGCGTGAGATAATGCTGGAACGTCAGCGTGAAGGAATTGCCAAGGCCAAAGCTGCCGGAAAGTACAAAGGACGCAAACCAACCGCACTGGCAAAGTCGGATGAGGTGCTTGCTCTGGCAGGTGAAGGCATCGGCGCTACCAAGATCGCTCAAGACCTCGGTATCAGCCGCGCATCGGTGTACCGAATACTCAATGCAGGCCAAAGCTGACCGCTGAGCCCCATTTATCGGCGCGCTGGATAGGTGCTAATCTAACCTGAACAGATGCGCGCTTGCGCTCGGCCATCTATCTTCTTTGCAATTCGGCAATTTGATCGGGTTCAGTCCGATAATTTGCTTACCCCTTCCTCTTATGAGGGAAGAAACGGATACATGCATGCTTTTGTATATTTGATCCGTTTGCCCCGTTGGATTATTACCAGATCAAGGCCGGATGCACATTTCTGAATGCTTCATCCGTTTGCCCCAGTTGGATTAATAACCAGATCAAGACCATACCATGCTTAGTATATTGATTACATATACTAATAGATGATCATCATAGCAGCATGATCATAGTATAAACATGATAGAGCACCCCGGTATGTATATATGTATAATATACTAATAGCTCTACATAGAATACATAATAGGTGTAATGTGCAGTAAGTATTCATCAGTAGTAGATACCTTATGGAATATAGCTTGTGTATATACACAAAACATCACACCAATAGTAATACTATACACATGTATGCATAGTGCACTGGATGGTTAGCCAGTATCAGCATGAAGATTAGTATACTTGGTATATACACCTAACTAGAACAGTTTATCTATTTGTTTTATATTACTTTTTATCCCTGTATACGGTTGAACTTTGCGATTAAAGACACACCAGCATAAGCAGTCTAACAATTAAATCGAAGAGACTGCACCGGGTACAGAACAGCACTGCTGACATCAACTTGTTCTATATATTGGGGACTACAATTGAGAGACCTTCTATCGGAAGATGTACTGTGCGGCGTTGATCGCATTTATCGGCTACAAAAGGCCTCTCGGGCCATAAACATAAACGAGCTAGACCGGATGCTGGCAAACGCCTTCCTGACCGACGAACGACCATGGCCGATCCAAAAACTTGAGCACCACACAGGCTACACGAGAGCAGCCATACGCAAGCATCTAGTGGACTATGACAGCATGGGCATAGCAGAGAGAAGAGCCCGTCAGGGCTGGGTTCTGACGCCTTTAGGGCAAAGCATTCTTTCACGCGCATTTAGTGAACTGCTGACGATAGCAAACGGGAATACAAACAGGTTCAGCGCCGAACTGTTAGACCTGTTGGGTAGTGTGGACGCTACTGCTGCAGTGAGACCTCTACACACACCCCTCGGCGACATCTTCTGAATACCGAACCAAGCACCATACTATTGACCCACACCACTGCCGCTAGAGAGTGCGAGGTCCTACTTGTTCTGATTGCGCTGTGCCTTTTTGGCTTCGAATTGTTCCCAGACCTTAATACGACCCTTTTGCCGCGCATCAGCTAGCCAGAGCTTCTTACGCACATCAGGCACCTCTAGGCCCCTGTACTTCCCATCCGAGAACTTTGGCCAGTCTATCGCCATCCCCAGCTTGACCATCTCCGCAGACAGGTCGCGCCCATCCTCAAGGTAGCACTTTGCCACCGTACGACCGTGGGTATCCTCAGCAGTAACCACTGCCCTCACCTTTTGCCCCTTACAAAGGGACACCAAAGCCCACTTGGCCTTCTTGCCGTACGGGTGGTTAATCTCAGGCGCATCAACGCCAAACAAGCGCACTTGGGTTTTCTGTATTTTTATGGTGTCGCCGTCCACAACATAGGCTGAACCTTCCAAGACCTTTTCTATGGGTTCAGGTATTGCACTGTCAGCGTCAAAACGCGGGGGCTGCTGAACCACTTGGGGGCGTGATGCGCCCAATCTCGGCTTCAAGTCCGAATTTGGTTGATAGGTCGGCTTAGTGCTTCTGTCTGGCTGGCGTTTACTATGCACAACGAACAGCACAACTACCCCAGCAACGACAAGCAGTATCAATACTTCCACAGGATCGGACCTTAATAATGGTTTGGTTCAAAACACATGCAGAGAAGTCCGCAGACACACTGCACGTTATGGTTGATACTGGGATGGTGGAGGAGTTTAATCCAGTGAAAAAATCGACCCGCTCTCCACGACAAAACACTCTACACTAGTGTGGAATAGTTTACGCAACAGCGCTCTTCGCCCTCTGCACTGAAATAGGTGAAGTCGCCTAAGTTCCTTGATGAAGACTATCCTTCAGAGTTATTAACAGCGTTTCGGAATTCATCTGGATTTTTTATTCTAGATGCACTCGCCTTTATGGACCCATCATGCAGTATCGACACATCCCCGAACCCTAGGAGCCGGCCCAACAAGGAACGCTTAACTTCAATTGCCAAAGTTGTGCCTATGGGAATTTCAATTAATCGGCTGGACAACATTCCCTGCTTAAACACGACATGCGTTTTTGTAGCCGCAAGAACTCTCAAACGATCTTGGTATCTCTTGAGGGCCAAAACAGAAACCAATCCAAACGAGACAAATGCTGCACCGACAATGATCGGAGAAAATCTTGGTTCCGGTTCTTCATACAAACGCAAAAGCAACCAAATTAGCACAGCCAGAGACACCCCAGTGAGGGCATACAATTCCCAGTGCCTAGCCCAATGCGGCTGCGCGACTGCTCTCAATCCTGGAATTCCAAATTTATTTGCCACTGACCTCATTGAGTACGTGGTTGCATCGCCTTGGTACTTATCACCAAAGAATATACCCTTTTCTATGCGACCGCTGGGATACTCCATGATACCTTCGCCCGATGGGCTCGGCCACCACCCTGTGTTTTCGACGGCCATTTCTCCTGAATACTTCCTGCCGTCCTTGTATCTTATGGTTCCAGATATAATATTCTTCTCTTCGTCCGGAAGATCATGAATGTAAGGGCTAATTAGAGTTCCGGTGAATTCGTCACCTGCAAAGGAAATCGTAACCTCGCCAGCGGGTAGCATTTGTCGAAAGTCACCTTCCAGTCGCAACCCGGCGTCTAGCAATTCTATAACGCCGCGACCACGTAGATACCGCTTCATGCCCCTATTTGAAGCAAGTGCACGACTGTCGTGGACAAAGTCAGCCGTGACACGATTTCCATACTCTGTTGTGTATACACCCATTCCCTTGGGGGCAAAGTCATCACCTACAGAACCAAAATATGTTTCTGTCCCGCCACCCTCTATCGTCCTCGATATTTTCACATCACCGTCGGCAAAACCGTTTTTGAAAGTTCCTTCTACCTGAAACTTGAAACTTGCCGGGTGATCTGAGTGTGAACCTCCTACAAGAAATACACCGGCACCGTCAGGGCGGCCCTCACTATTCGTGGTGCCTGAGAAACGATTGCCGCCACTAACACTTAAACCATCACTCATAGTCCGACCAAAAAAGGTTAAAGTTCTATTTAGACAATTACCCAACCATAGTTATCATGACGGGATTGCGTCGAGCAGTTTTTCATTGCGTCCGCATGCAACAAGTTACGCCGCTATCAGCCGAGCACCTACCTCAGCATCAACCTCAAGCAATATAATCAAACTACTCGACATTTGACCCAACACTAGGACTACACACGCAAATGCGCAGGTCAAAAAGGAAGCGCCGAGGTTTAGGTACGCACAGTTCAGTACAAAGGGTTGCGCATACTAAAGTGCGGCACTAGGGTGAGACACACTGCAAACCAACACACTACAATAGTGTTTACTATCAATACATTAGGCGTTCGGCGGCGTTTCCCCTAGGCTCCACCAAATCCCCACAGGACAGCTAGATCGCAAGCACCAGAGCAGTGTGGCGCAAAGTTTCGCTGCAGGAGTATCTCTTGCTGTCCAGACACGGTTTCTATTGCTTCCGTTGGCCCCTGTGACAGGCGTCTCAACGCCGCTGTGTTTTACCGCTATTCCACTCTTGGCAGACCTGTCGTGACGCCACAGGTCAAGCCCGTCACGGATAGGGAAAGCCAGAACGTACAAAGACGTTGTGCAATAAAGCTTGGGAAAAATTAAAGGGCTGACCGAGGGGGTAGAGGTCAGCCCTTTTTGGGGGTGTCCGGATCTGTGAATGGTGACCCGTTGAATCATCTATACCGTTTTCCGCGACCGCAGGGTATTAGGGCATTCCCGTAGCCGCAGCAAATTGCCTATCAGGGCTGAGTTCCGGGCAAGCTTGCCGTTGGATTTTCTCTTGGAACCAGCGCGAAGCCCACGTGTAACAAGCAGAAATGTCACGACTATTTTGACAGCTCTTTAAACGCGGTAGCCAGACACTCAGAAGGCCAATTCTAAGCGGAAATTTTCAGGAAGGTATTTTTTTAGGAAATTTCCCGCTTACCCCGCCTGGAAAGCAAGATTGCGGTCGAATCCCCACCAAGGCCGAATCGCTGCCTGAGGAGAAAACGCAAGGCACTAGCCACCGCGCAGGCGCTGCATCAGGTAAACTTCGCTGCCTTCAGGAATCGGTTCGGTCAGGCCGGTTGCAATGACGCGGCCGTCAATGGCGATTGAGACACCGGCATCAACCGGGCCCTGCAACTGCGGATAGGCTTTGGTCAGTTCGCGCAGCAATTCGCCGGTGGTGCCTGCCTCAACCGTCACAACCTCCCGGCCCCCGGTCAGAGACCGGAGGCCGGACCAGAGGTGGACCTCAACCATTGTCCTTGAGCGCCGCCAGAATACGAGGCGGTGACATGGGCAGTTGGCGAAGCCGCACGCCAGCGGCGTTGGATACAGCATTGGCGATGGCCGCAAGCGGCGGCACGATACCGGTTTCGCCGACGCCGCGTACGCCGAATGGGTGGCCCGGATTGGGCACTTCGACAATCACCGTGTCGATCATCGGCAGGTCGCTTGCGACAGGAATGCGGTAGTCGAGGAAGATCGAGTTCTGCAGGCGTCCGTCGTCGCCATAGACATATTCCTCGTTCAGCGCCCAACCGATGCCCTGCGCGGCACCGCCCTGGTACTGACCTTCGACATAGGTCGGATGGATCGCCTTACCCGCATCCTGAATGACGGTGTAGCGGGAGACCGAGGTCTTGCCTGTTTCCGGATCGACCTCGGCATCGACGATATGGGTGCCAAATGACACGCCGGCGCCTTCCGGTGTCGCCTCGAAATGACCCGAGATCGGGCCGCCGGTTGATCCCATATCGGCGGTGATGTCGGCCAGTGGCATCGGATCGAAATCGCCTGCATTCGGGCCGGAAGGCACGGCACAGCCGTCTTCCCATTTCACCGCGTCGACCGGAATGCCCCATTTGGCTGCTGCCCGTTCGCACAGGCGTTCAACCGCATGGCGTGCCGCCTTGATGGTGGCCAGACCGCTGGCATAGGTCACACGGCTGCCGTGGCTGACATCGTTGTAACCCAGCGTGGCAGTGTCGGCGACGGTGACGCGTATATTCTGGTAGGGAACACCCAGAACCTCGGCCGCCATCAACGCCATCGAAGCGCGCGAACCGCCGATATCGGGCGTGCCAACCATAAGCTGCGCCGATCCATCCTCGGACAGGGCCAGCGATACGGATGTTTCGCCTCCGTGGTTGAACCAAAAGCCGCAGGAAATCCCACGCCCCTGCCCCGGCTTCAGCGGCGCTGAATAATGGGGATGGGCCTTTGCGGCCTCCAGTGTTTCAACCAGACCGATCTGTTCGAACCGGGGGCCATAGCTGGCCTTGGTGCCTTCGTGCGCCGCGTTTTTCAGGCGTACGTCGACGGGATCGAGGCCCAGCTTGTTGCACAGTTCATCCAGCACTGATTCCACCGCAAATGCCCCCATCGGCGCGCCCGGCGCGCGATAGGCCGCCTGTTTCGGGCGGTTGGTCATCACGTCATAACCCACCTGACGAACATTGGTCAGATTGTATGGCGCGAAGGCACACATGGCGGTGAATTCACCCGGTGCGCCCGGAAAGGCCCCGCCCTGCAGGCGGAAGATGCCCTGAGCGGCTGTGATAGTGCCGTCCTTCTTCATCCCGATCTTGACGTCCATGGACGCCGAGGACGTCGGCCCGGTGGCCCTGAAAACCTCAGAGCGATTCATCACGATCTTGACCGGGCGATTGGCCTTGCGCGAAAGCGCCAGTGCCACGGGCTCGATGAACACGGTGGTCTTGCCACCAAAGCCGCCGCCGATTTCCGACGCCGTCACACGCAATTGCGAGGTTTCCATCCCCAGCAGAGCGGCGCAGGTCTTTTGCGCGATCCAGTGTCCTTGTGTCGTACACCACAGCTCGCCTTTGCCGTCATTGCCCAGCGTGGCAAGACAGGCATGGGGTTCGATATAGCCCTGATGGGTCGCCTCGGTGGTGAAGCTGTCCTCAAGCACCAGGTCAGCCTCGGCAAAACCTGCTTCGACATCGCCGTGACCGCTTTCGTGATAGCGAACCACGTTAGGGTGCATGCCCTCAGGCACGGAATAATCCGCCGCCCCTTCGCGGATCACCGGCGCGTCAGACTGCATCGCCTTGTCCACATCCGTGACGTGCGGCAGAACCTCGTATTCCACCTCGATCAGTTTCAGCGCGTCCCGCGCGGCCAGCGCCGAAGTTGCGGCCACAGCTGCCACCGCATGGCCGTCATACAGCGCCTTTTCACCGGCCATGACGTTTTCAAGAACGTTCCAGAATTCGCCTTCCATTCCGGGCAGGAACGGCACCTTGTCCGAAAAGTCGGCGCGCGTGACCACAGCCTTGACGTCCTTGTGCGCCTCGGCTTTGGACGTGTCGATCCTGACGATCCGTGCATGGGCATGGGGCGAGCGCAGGATGGCCCCGTGAAGCATACCGGGCGCATAGGCGTCAGCCCCGAATTTGGCGCGGCCCGTCACCTTGTCCAACCCGTCAGGGCGGTCGGGGCGCGTTCCTACGAATTTAAAGTCCGATTTGCGATCGTCGAGTGCCATTACGAAGCCTCCCGCAGTTCAGCAGCCGTATCCATCACGGCGCGAATGATCTTGTCGTATCCGGTGCAGCGACAAAGGTTGCCTGCCAGCCAGTACCGCGCCTCTTCCTCGGTCGGGTCGGGGTTTTTTTCCAACAGCGATTTGGCGGCGACCAGAACACCGGGTGTGCAGATGCCACATTGCAGGGCTGCGTGTTCGATGAACTTCTGCTGTAGCGGGTGCAGAACGTCACCGTCGGCGATGCCCTCGACCGTTTCGATCTGTTTACCTTCGGCCTCGACCCCCAACATCAGGCAGGAACAGACCAGACGGCCATCAACCGTGACCGAACAGGCGCCGCAGTCGCCGGTGCCGCAGCCCTCTTTCGCGCCGGTCAGGTTCAGTTTGTCGCGCAGGCAATCCAGCAGGGTTTCGCGCGGATCGCAGAGATATTCGACCGTATCTCCGTTAACTGTCGTGGAAACGTGGAACTTGCTCATGGCTCATTCTCCCTTTGCGCGGGCATAGGCGATTTTTGCGGCGCGTTTGGCCAGAACGCCAGCAACTTCGGTGCGGAATGCGATGGTGCCGCGTTTGTCGTTGATCGGGTTGCAGGCGGCAGAGGCCGCAGCGGCCAGCGCGTCAAGCGCCGTATCGTCCAATGTGGTGCCGATAATGGCATTGGCGCACTCTTCCACCAGCAAGACGGTTGGTGCAACGGCGCCCAGTGATACGCGGGCTTCGGCGATCGTATCGCCGTCCAGTCGCAGGTTGACGCCAACGCCGACCACGGCAATGTCCATCTCGGTGCGCGGAATGAAACGCAGATAGGCGTCACCGCCATTCTCGCCACGCGCAGGGATGTTGACCGCCGAAATCAGCTCGCCCTTGGCCAGTGATGTGCGTCCTGGAGCGGTGGGGATATCCCCGACCGCGACTTCACGGGCTCCATCCGGGCCGGTAACAGTAACGGTCACTCCGGCCGCCACCATGGCCGGAACGGAATCAGCCGCTGGCGAGGCGTTGCACAGATTTCCGGTCAGCGTGGCACGCCCCTGCACCTGCGTCGACCCGATCAGATCCATGGCCTCGACCACGCCGGGCCAGTCGCGGCCAAGTTCGGGATGCTCGCTCATCTCGGCGCCGGTGGCCGCGACGCCCAGCGTCCAGCTGCCGTCGGCATTGCGGGTTATATCCGATACACCGTTGATTTTCTTGATATCGATCAGTGTGTCCGGCGTTACAAGTTCCGAGCGCAGCTGCACCAGAACGTCTGTGCCCCCCGCCAGAAAGCGGGTAGTGCCGGTTGCGTTCGCAGCCAGAGCCGATGCCTCGGCAAAGCTGGCTGGGCTATGATAGTCCATGATTTTACCTCGCGCCTGTTGGTCAGGGTTCACTGGGGTTTTGATGGACGTTAGTGCAGCAACCCCGGCGCGTCCATGGCAGGAGCGACCTATTTTTTTAATCCGGAATGTCGTTTCCCGACCATTGTCAGAGATCGATTTCGATTACCCCGTCCGGCTCTGCCGCGCGGCTCTGGCACAAGATGATCGCACCTTCGCGCTGTTTCTTCGACAGCACAAAGTCTCGGTGTTCGATTTCGCCGGAAACAACGCCGCATTTACAGACGCCGCAAATCCCGTCGGCGCATTTGACATCCACGTGGATGCCGGCCTCATTCAACACCTGCGCGGCATCCTTGTCGGCCGGAACCTCCAGTTCACGCCCCGATTGGCCCAGTTTCAGTCGGAAGGGGTGGTTTTCGTATTCCGGCTGTTCCGGAACCGAGAAATATTCCAGATGCCGCGCCTCATCCGGAAAGCCCTGCCGTTCCGCCGCCTGAATTACGCCGTCCATGTACCGGTCCGGTCCACAAGTGTAGACGTGCCAGCCATCCTGATACCCGGACAGGATCGCATCCAGTTCGGCACGGGTACCTTCATCCGAGAAATGGTAGTGGACCCGATCTGCCCATGGCATCGCCGCCAGATCATCCAGATATCCTGCCGATTGGCGCGTACTGGAGGAATAGTGCAGCTCAAACTCTCTGCCCAGCGCGTGCAGGCGATGGGCGAAGGCGATCATTGGGGTAATGCCGATGCCGCCACCCATCAGGAACGTCTTGGCTGCACTTTCATCCAGATCAAAGTGGTTGATTGGTTTCGAGATAAATACCTTGCGACCTTCATCAAAGATCCGATGCAGCAGGGCAGACCCGCCACGCCCCTCATCCTCGCGCAGCACGCCGATCTGGTATTTTCTGCGATCCGACGGATCTCCGGACATCGAGTACTGACGCAGAAATTCGGGGGCCACCAACACGTCCAGATGCGCACCAGCTGTCCATTCCGGCAGCGATGCGCCGTTTATGGCCGAAAACTCGTACTTGCTGACATCCGTGGTCATTTTATCGACCTTGGTCAGTTCGACACGCATCACCGGGGCATCGCCGGCAATCTGATAGCGGTGCACCACGGACATGTCGCCCAAAGCCATGCGGGATTTATACTCTTCCGCCGTCACCATCGCCTCATAGGCAGCGATCCCGGCCTCGCGGTCCATCGCAAACGGATAGGGCCACGGGTGCGGCGCCAGATAGGCCGGGTAGACGGCAAGAGTCTGATCCTCGTATTTCAGGTCCAGATCCCTTTGCAGGTCGCGCCGGTTGAGGGGGTGCACGGAAGGCCGATAGGCCCCGTCCGCCTGCAATTCGATGTCCCACCACCATTTCTTGGTGTCGTTCAGTCCTCCGTTACCGACGGCATCGTCCAGTTTTGCAAGCACGGGCGCGGTCGAGGGGATATTCATCGCCGCCCAGCGGAAAGGGCGTTCCTTGAAAATACCTTCGAGGTTCCAGGGACAGGTTTTCATGCATCGGCCGCACATTGCCCCGCCCGGCGTAGTGATCCGGTAAGTGGCACATTTCTGACTGTCTGATTTCCAAATTTCATAGCCGTTGAACATCAGCTTTGGCCCGGCGGTGATCGCGCCCGACGGGCATTCGCGCGCGCATTTGTTGCAGGCCTCGCAAAACTTCTGCAGGCCAAAGTCGATGGGCTTGTCATGGCTCATCGGCATGTCCGTTGTCACAACACCGGATTTGAGGCGCGGTCCCAGATAGGGGTTCAGGATAACCTCGCCGATGCGACTGACCTCACCCAATCCGCTTAGCAGCAGAAGCGGTGGTTGCAGCACTTCGCCATCCATCACCGTATGCGCCTTGGCCTTATAGCCGAGATTGCGGATCTGTTGCGCAATCACTCCACCAAGCAGGGAGAACCGCAAATAGGCCCGCATGGACTGGGCGACGCTGATCCAGTCGTCGCCAGACGCGCCTTCCATCGTCTCATAGCCCTGATCGATGATCATGCTGACGGCCTGATCATGGGGCGGCACAATCTCTTCTCCGGTGGCGTCGTGGGAATACCAAGTCCAGTCAGGACAACGGCTGAGGCCGACTGCATCAACACCCAGAAAATAGGTCGCGGCCTTGATATTGGCCGCATTGCGCGTGGCATCAGTGGGTTCGGGGACCTCAGCGCTTTCGCCGTCCTGCAACAGGACAAACGCCCCCAGCGCCCGGCGTTGCGCAAAACTTGGCGCGGCCTTGCGTGCGTAATGCCCGCCCTTGGCCCCGTCCTGCAACGCCTTACCCATGTCGCCAAACTGTGCCCGGGCAAACATGTCGGCGCGTTTGGGCACGCGGGCGACATTGGCCTCGTCAATATAGGTGGTCGGGTCATCCACCCTTTTGAGCCTTTCGAACGGATGCGCGCCGTCCATGTATCGGCGTTTGGCGTAGGGATCGCGGTTCAGGGCGTTTTTGGCAAACCCCGTACCCAGCCACCAGGCCGGGCCTTGGGTTCGGAACCAGGGCTGATCGGCCATAGACACCAGAGGGCTGTCATGGGCGATCTCCAACTCGGTGGTCACGGCCGCCAGCCCAAACCGTGTTCCCAACCACGGCGCGACAAGGGCCCCGTCCTCGGCCGATACCAATCCTGCCGCAACTGCCAGTTTGCCCAGATCGACATCCGAAGACGTCGCCGTGTGCGCCCGCGCGTCAAATCCCAGCAGGCGGATGTAGTTGGCGATGACAACGGCGTTTTCTGTCGCCAGCAGGCAGGCACGATGGTCTTGCGCATCTCCGATCCAATCCGACCCCGGTTCATTCGGTTCAGGGTCGCGGTGATGTTCGTAAAGGAACACGATGGCATGGCGATGACCATCAATGGTGGTTGGTTCGGCCTCCATGCTTTCCTTGAGGTCCGCCATGATCACGTCAATGCCCGAGGCCAGCGTTTTGGTCTGCCGGGTCTTCAGCGCATGGGCCAACCGGTCGATATCCGGATTGCGGCGGGGTTCGCCTAACATGGCCTCAGCGGGCAGCGGGCCGCAGCCCATCATCGACGCATCGTTGAAATACCCGAACGCTTTCAGATGGTCGGCACGCTCCTGCGGGTCAATCGGAATCTCCGCCATCGCTGGATTCACGAATCCGTCCCGGATCGCGTCCATCATTGCCTGAAATTCGCCCATTGCATTGACGATGCTATCGGGGTTTTCGGGCCGGCGAAAGCTAAGCCCAGCCATCGCGGGCACGGCGGAGAGGTCCGGCATCCCGGTGGTGCGTTCCAGACGCTCCAGCGGATAGCCCCCCATATGAACGGGCCTGTTTTTGTCCGAAAAAAAGCGGAGTCCCATCGCGCATCTCCTGTTTCCAGCCTCTGCTAGACTGGATTGGACAGCAAAACCATTCATGATTAATCATAGATTGCATGAATAAAATCGATTTCACAGATATCGATGGCAAGGTGCTGCGCACCTTTCTGACCATCCTCGAAGAAAGCTCGGTCTCAAAAGCGGCTGACCGGCTGGGTGTCACGCAATCGGCGGTCAGTCACACACTGGGGAAATTGCGGGTGATGCTTGGCGATCCGCTTTTCGTCCGGTCAGGTCAGGGACTGACGCCGACGGAACGGGCGCAGTCGTTGAAGGAGCCGGTGCAAAAGGTGCTCGACGGGATGCGGGCCCTGACCGAAGGGCGGCCTTTTGATCCGTTGTCCGAAGAAATGCACTTTCAGATCGCCGCCAACGATCTGCAGCGCGAGTTGATCTTTCCTGCCCTTCTGCGCGAAGCGCGGGCCGAGGGGGTAAGGCTGCGACTGGACCTGGAACTGTCGGGCGTTCCCGATCCCGCAATATTGCGCAGCGACCGCTGTCAGCTGGCACTGACCCCCCTGCCGCCGGACGGGCCCGACATTTTTCAGAAACGTCTGCTAAGCAGCCCGCTGATGATCTACTATGATGCTGAGCGGCGTGACCCGCCCACAAGCTGGCGGGACTATTGCACAGCAGAGCATGTCGAGGTGCGCTTTGCGGATGGCCGCAGCGCCAAGTCGGTCATGCGCGGCGTGGACCAGAGTCAGATTCGACCGGCCACTGTCACGCTACCGCATTTCAACGCAATCCCCGCCTTTGTGAAGGGCAGCGACCTGATCTCGACCGACACGGCGCTGATGGCGCGTGGGCCGCTGACCGTCCTGGACTGCGCGCCGCTGCCTTTCGACTGCGAACCTGTATCCATCTACATGGTCTGGCACGAACGCTCGACCGGCGATCCGGCACATCGCTGGCTGCGTGAACGCATCGAGAGAATTGCGGCACGCCTTCATATCTGAGATTTCAGCCACTCCCGCATCGCCGTGACAAGTTCGGGCTGCCGCGGCTGCCTTGGGGCTACGATGAAAAACCCCAGATCCTCGACAAGGCTTTCCGCCAGCGGCCGTACCAGTCGGCCCGAAACTATTTCCGAAGACACCAGTGGCGCATTTGCAAGCGCGCAGCCCTGACCCGCAATTGCGGCGTCAATCGCAAGGCTGGTTTGGCTGAAACTCATCATGCACTGCTTGCCAGAAACGCCCAACCGTTCCAGAAAAAGCGGCCAAAGGCCATGGGAATCGCTGAGCAATGTCTGACGCAACAGATCCGAAGGTTCGGTAATCTGTGCGGCCAGGTCGGGGGCACAGACGGCTACAAATTCCGTTGAAAACAGTGGCTCGGCCGTCAGTCCCGGCCCGAAGGGCGCCCGCCCCTGTCGGACTGCGATATCGATGCCATCTGTCTGAAAGTCCGCCAGCCGCTCGCGGGCGTCCACCTGCACCGAAATGTCCGGGTGTTGCGCAGTAAAATCGCGCAATCGCGGGACAAGCCACTTGGAGGCAAAGCTGGGTGTGACCGAAATTGTCAGTTGCCGCACTTCCGACAATCCATCCACGGCTTCCTCAATCAATCGAAAGGCGCGGCGCAGGGGCGCGTGGAAGCGGCGTCCGGGCTCGGTCAGTCGCAAACCGCGCGGCAGCCGGTCGAACAACTGCACACCCAACCGCGCCTCCAGCCCCCGCACCTGTTGCGCCACAGCCCCCTGCGTCACGCCCAATTCTTGAGCCGCAACGCGGAAATTGAGGTGACGCGCCGAAGCCTCGAAAGCGCGGAGCGCATTGAGCGGAGGGAGTGAAGTCATGAGGTCCAACTGTAGATTTTCTACAGGATAAAGACACGAGAACTGATTGGTCAAATCGCAATTCAAGCAACATTCTGGAACCCGGTTAGATATGGAGAAATACAATGTCGGACAAAGTGGCCCTGATAACGGCAGGCGGCAGTGGAATGGGTGCAGATGCAGCGCGAAGGCTTGCCGTCGATGGCTTTCAGGTTGGTATCCTGTCCTCTTCCGGCAAAGGCGAGGCACTGGCTGAGGAGTTGGCAGGGATCGGTGTGACCGGGTCAAACCAATCCAACGAGGACCTCCAGAGGCTTGTGGATGCGGCCATGTCCCGCTGGGGGCGCATTGATGTTCTGGTGAATTCCGCCGGGCATGGGCCGCGTGCACCGATCCTTGAACTGACCGACGAGGACTGGCATCGCGGGATGGACGTCTACTTTCTGAACGCAGTGCGACCCGCGCGACTGGTAACCCCGATCATGCAAAAGCAAGGTGGCGGGGCGATCATCAACATCTCGACCTTCGCGGCGTTTGAACCCGACCCGGTCTTTCCTACATCCGGCGTGTTCCGGGCGGGTCTTGCTGCCTATACCAAGCTGTTCTCGGACAAATATGCCGCCGACAATATCCGTATGAACAACGTCCTTCCCGGCTTTATCGACAGCCTTCCGGAAAAGGAAGAGTTTCGCGCCCGCATTCCGATGGGCCGCTATGGCAATAGCTATAACGAGATCGCGTCGGTCATTTCCCTGCTTGCATCAGAGGGCGGCGGGTACATCACCGGCCAGAATATCCGGGTGGACGGTGGCATAACACGTTCGGTCTGAGTGGTCAGAACCGAGCCTTTATCAGATGTGTCAGTGCCGCGCCGGTTTCAAAAAAGGCGCGGCGCAGGCCCGGCCAGCTTTCCGAATGGGTTTGCACGGCCGGTAACGGCAGCAGGTCCGGGTCACTTTTCAAAAGGCTCTCGGCCATCAATCGGCCGAACACCGTTCCCGGACCGATACCGCGTCCGGAAAACCCGTGCGCAGACAGGGCATTTGGCCCAATCTCGGTGATCTTTGGGATATGGTCCGACGTCATGGCGATGCGCCCGTGCCATCCTTCGGTCAATGGCTGATCAGCCAGATGCGGGAACAGCTCTGCCAGTTTGCGTTTGATCCAGCCGGTATGCGCGGTGCGCCCCGCATGGCCCAGGTCACCCATGCCGCCGATAATCAACCGCCCCTCCTGATCCGTGCGGAAAGAGGTCATGATCAAACCGGTATCCCAACAACCTTCACCACCGGGCAGAATGCCTGCGCGCAGATTGTCGGACAAAGGGGCTGTAGCGTATTGAAAATAATAGACCGGCACGTAGGCCGTCGCAGTCGGTTGCAAGCCCTGATGATAGGCATTTGTTGCCTGAATGACCGAACGAGCGCGCACCGTACCGCCGGTTGTCGTCAGCTGCCAAAAGTCTCTTTCCCGGCGCAGGGAATGGACCGGGCTTTGAGTAAACACCCGCGCCCCTGATGCGGTGGCCGCCCGTGCAAGGCCGCGAACATAGGAAAGAGGCTGGATCGTGCCCGCCCGTGGATCAAACAAAGCGCCGTGAAAGGCGTTGCTACCGGTTCTCGCGCAGGTCTCATCTGCTGATAACAATTCGACCGGAGCGCCTGAGTCGCGCAATTGAGTGTGGCGAGCCTTGAGATCACGAAACCCTGTCGGTGAATGCGCACAATGCAGGGTTCCGTTCTGCACCGGCTCGCAATCGATCCCGTGGGCTCCGATCAGCCGAAAAACCTCTGACGGGGCCTGAGCCAGCAGGTCAATTAGCCGATCCCCCGCCTGCACCCCGAGATGCGCCCGGATGTCGTCAGGGGGCAGCCACAGCCCGGCATTTGCCAGCCCTACATTGCGCCCCGAACCGCCATGCCCGATCTCCTGCGCCTCAAGCAGACAGACCGACGCCCCGGACTGCGCCGCGTGCAACGCGGCGGAACATCCGGTATAGCCACCGCCGATCACGGCAAGGTCGACCGTCAGGTCTCCGGCCAATGGCGCTGTTTCGGTCCGTTCGTGACTGGTATTCAGCCACAGTGAATGCTCGGGGTTGTTCACGGTCTGCCTATCAAGGTTTTGCGCGGATCATTGCGGCACGATCAGCCGGTTGCAAGCGCCCTTTGGTCATCACGACCCATCGAAACCAGCATCGGCTGCGCCTCCTGCTGATCCTGAAAAGACGCCTTGTTCGTCATTCCACGCCACTCTGCCAGTACCAGAGACTGCGCTACGGCCCCGCCCAGCGTGGCGCCCGGCCCGGTGACGATGAACAGATCGGGGGCGAATTCACGTGCCGCGGTCTGGATGGCGCGGGTGAAATCATACGCCTCGGTCACCTGATGCCCCAGCGTGTAATCCCACAGGGCGCCCGTATCTGTCGCCCCCGGCCACCAGATATTGCCACGCCCGTCAATCAGCGGGCGATCAGGCTGATCGAACAGGTCGACACCAAGCTGCGCGCGCCCTTCGGCGGCAACCGGTGCCTGCAGCCGGGTGTGGAAGGCGGCGTGATTGGCAAGGCGCATAGGAAAGCGTTCCTGCACAATGGGTTGAAAGGCCTCAAAGGCCTTCAGCCCCTCTTCGTTGCCTGCCAGAACCAGCATGCCGCCCAGATCGATGGACAGCGCCAGATCATGCCCGTCCATCGCGTCGATGCGTGCAACATGTGCCAGCAGCTCAGCCTTGCGGGCGGGGTCGCGGACCCAGCCGTCACCCATGAAGGGATAAACCAGTTGCCCACCAATCAGCTTGTCCTGCATCAGCGTGCCCATGGTGTTCACGACGCGAAACCCGTTTTCCGGGCTCAACGCTCCGGCTGCGGCCAGCGCGATGTACCAACCCATCGAGTTGCCGGTGACGGCCACCACTTCGATATCCTCGGCCAGGGCCTGCGCGTCAGCCAGCGACGCGGCGTAGATCAGTGGCGAGGCCACATCCCCGCGGGAAAACCTGCCGACCGAGAACCGTTCGGCGCTGTCCAATGCGGTAACGGCCTCCTGCCCTGTTTCAGCACGGATGGCGTCAAATGTGCGGAACAAATCCATCTGCCCGGCATGGTGACGGTGCAGATAGCCCAGTTCGGGTTTGTTATACGTTCCCCGACCGGGGCAGATCACAACGGCGGTACGGGTCATTTCTTTACTCCGGTCAGAGAGAGGGCGGCGGTGACGATGCCATCTTTCGACGGCAACGGCGCTGCATAGGCAGGGCCGGTGGCGATGAAACAATCCTCGGCCACGACACGCGCGGTCGGAATGGCGCCACCTTCTTCGCAGAAGAAAGTCATCAACGCCTCGGACTGGCTGCCTGTACGGCGGCATTCATCGACAATCAGTACGTGTTTGCAGCCTTTGGTGGCCTCGCGCAGCGCCTCGACCGGCAGCGGCGCCAGCCAGCGCATGTCAATAATCCGGGTACTCAGACCTGCCGCCTCCAGCTCGGACAGCGCCTGCTGCGACAGGTAGTGCCCGTTACCGTAGGTGACGATGGCCAGATCGGTGCCGTCGCCGTGTACACCAACCTCGCCCAGCTCGATCCGCTGGTCCGGCGATGGATAAGTGGTCATCCATGCAGCATCCTGCGCCCCGTGCAGATCCCGCATCGGATAAAGTGCGATGGGTTCCAGGAACACCACGACCCGTTGCTCTTCGCGCGCCAGCCGCACGCATTCGCGCAACATTCGCGCCGCATCTGAACCGTTCGACGGGCAGGCGATGATCACACCGGGAATGTCGCGAAGGACAGCCAGCGAGTTGTCATTGTGAAAATGCCCGCCAAAGCCTTTCTGATAGCCCAGCCCCGCGATGCGCAGCACCATAGGGTTGGTGAACTGACCGTTCGAGAAAAATGGCAGGGTCGCGGCCTCTCCCCTGATCTGGTCCTCGGCGTTATGCAGATAGGCCAGGAACTGAATTTCGGGGATCGGAACAAATCCGTTATGCCCCATACCGATGGCAAGGCCCAGAATCGACTGCTCATCCAGCAACGAGTCGATCACCCGGTCAGGGCCAAAGCGTTGCTGCAATTTCTGCGTCACACCATAGACGCCCCCTTTGCGGCCGACGTCCTCGCCCATGCAGACGATCTCGCCATGTTCCAGCATCAGATCGGTCAGCGCCCAGTTGATCAGGCGACTCATGGGCTGGGGCTCATTCATTGCCCGCATGTCGCCACCAAATGCCTGCGCACGCGCCTCGGCGCTGGGGCCATTGGTGGGTTTGCAGTCGCGTTTGGGCGGGATCAGGCTGGCCATGACTTCCTGCGCGGTGGCCAGATGCGGACGGGTTGCCGCCTCGGCCGCTACGCGGTCGGTGCGGGCGCAGGTGTCTTCGTAAATCTGCAAGGCCTGATCCGGCGACAAGGCACCGGCCTGATCCAGCAGGCGCACCGAATGCAGCAGCGGATCATTCGCCTCATCCGCCTCAACCTCGGACTTGCTGAGGTAGGTGGTTGGCACGTCGGCCCCGGCGTGACCATAAAGGCGGACGGTTTTCAGGTGCAGGAAGGCGGGTTTGCGGCGGGTGCGCACATACTCGGCCGCCTCTTGGGCGATGGCGTAGGTCTCATAGATATCCAGACCGTTGGCCTGGAAGTACCTGATGCCCGGTCGATGTTCCATCGAAGCCTGTATCCACCCCTTCGGTGTTTTCACCGAAATACCGATGCCGTTATCCTCGCACACAAAAAGCAGTGGCAGCGGCGTGGATTGCACACTCGTCCAGCCCGCCGTGTTGATTGCCCCCTGTGCCGTCGAATGGTTGGCGGACGCATCGCCAAAGGAACACATGGCGATCCCATCTGCGGGCAGTTGCCGGTGCTCCGGGCCGTGCCTGCGCGCCGCGCCCAGCGAATAGGCCGCCCCCACCGCCTTGGGCAGATGGCTTGCAATCGTCGATGTCTGTGGTGGGATCATCAGTGCCTTCGATCCCAGCACCTTGTGCCGCCCGCCCGAAGTCGGGTCCTCTTTCGAACAGGCAAAACTCAACAACATGTCCCATGTGATCTGTTGACCGGGCACCTGTTCGGCGCGGGCGATCTGAAACGCGGCGTCGCGATAGTGCAGAAAGGCAATGTCGGTCGGACGCAGCGCGTGTGCGACTGCGGCCATCCCTTCGTGCCCCGACGAACCGATAGTATAGAACCCCTGCCCGGCCTTTTGCATCGCCCGGCTCGTGCGATCCAATGCACGGCTAAGCACCTGCGAGCGATAGAGCGAGACGGCCTCGGCATCACTCAAACCCGGTGTCGGGTCGGCGCCATCAGGAAAGTCGCGCTTTGCAACGCGGGTCAGGAAATTCTCGTGAACGATCTGGGCGCGGTCCATGGCTCGGCCTTCTCAAGTAGTGTTGTCGTGTCAGAGCGCGGCAACCGCGCGCGAGATGCGGGCAAGCCCTTCGGTCAGGCTATCCGTTGCATAGGCGAAGGACAGGCGCAAATGGCCGAGCATCCCAAAGGCGCGACCCGGAACCAGCGCGACACCGGCCTCATCCAGCAGATACCGGCAGAACTCATGGTCTACAGGCATCTTCGCGGGTGTTTTGGGGAACACGTAGAAAGCCCCGTCAGGTGTTGCGCAGCTAAGTCCGGCGGCATTCAGCCCTGCGACGACAAGATCACGGCGCGCCTGCATCTCGTTTCGACGCTCGGCCAACAAGTCCTGCGGGCCTGTGATGGCCTCCAGCGCCGCAGCCTGCGCGATGGAACAGGCACCGGATGTAATCTGACCTTGAACCGCCACCATAGCCTTGATCAGCGGCGCGGGCCCGATGCCCCAGCCGATCCGCCAGCCGGTCATCGAATAGGCCTTGGACACCCCGTTCACGATCAGCGTGCGATCCGCCAGCGTTGGTACGGCCTGCACAAACGGCGTGAAAGGCACATAGGCAAGGTGCTGATAAATCTCGTCCGAAATCACCCAGACCTGAGGGTGTTTTTCCAGAACCTCGCCCAGCGCCTGTAATTCATCTTTGGAATATACGGCCCCGGTCGGATTGGAAGGTGTGTTCAGCAGCAACCAGCGGGTGCGCGGGGTGATCGCGGCCTCCAGTTGCGCAGGAGTCAGCTTGAAATCCTGCGTGACCGGGCAATCCAGCACCACCGGCACGCCTCCGGCCAGCTTTACCATGTCCGCGTAGCTGGTCCAGAATGGGGCGGTCGTTATGACTTCGTCCCCGGTGTTGAGCGTTGCCATGAAGGCCGCTGACAGGACCTGCTTTGCCCCTGTGGAAACGATCACATTGGCGGCCTCCACCCCTGCCTGTTCCGCAATTGCACCGCGCAATGCTGGTGTTCCGGCCGTCGCAGGATATCTGGTTTGCCCATTTAGCGCCGCGCTATGTGCCGCCTCGACCACGTGGCCTGGGGTTGGAAAATCAGGCTCGCCCGTACTCAGCGCGATCACATCCACGCCCTGTGCGCGCAGTCTTGCCGCATGTTCCGAAATCTGAACGATTTCGGACAGTTCGATCCCTTCAAGCCGCCCGGCCCTTTGAAATTCGCCCAAGCTGTTCTGAATGGTCATGGTGCAATCCCCGAATAGCAGTCAGTACCTGCGTGTATCCTGCTGGCATTGGCAGAAAGCCAGTGATATTCCATTCAAAAGGTATGAGGATAAGTCATATGATTGCGCCCCGCCGGTTTCTGCCCTCGATCTCATCCCTGCTGGCGCTTGAGGCCGTGGACCGGCTTGGCAGCGCCTCGGCAGCGGCCGAGGAGCTGTCGTTGACACAAAGCGCGATCAGCCGGCAACTCAAAACGATGGAAGAACAGTTGGGGGTCGAGCTGATCCAACGTACACAGATGCGTCTTCATCTGACACCTGCGGCAAGAGAGTATGTGGAAACGGCAAGATCGGCGCTGCAACAACTGGCGCAGGCGTCACTCAAGCTGAAGGCCAATCCAACAGGCGGGTCGCTGCATCTGTCGATCCTGCCCGCATTTGGCATGCACTGGCTGGCACCTCGGCTGCAGGACTTTGCGCGGCGCCACCCCGAGGTGACGGTAAACCTGAACACGCGACTGAAACCGTTCGATTTCGAAACCGAGCCCTTTGATGCCGCAATCCACTTTGGCCAGCAGGACTGGGCCGGAGTGAACTACCTGCCCATCATGCGCGAAGAGGTTTTGCCAGTTTGCGCACCTGACCTTTTGCCGGATGGTTTGAGCAGCATCGGTTGGCTGCAGGACGCGCCGCTGCTGCACCTCGACACGCGCCCCGATGCCTGGGAGCAGTGGTTTGCAGCACAGGGTCAGCCTGCCGAAGGCGTCCGCGGCATGCTGTTCGATCAGTTCTCGACAATGATACAGGCAACCATTCACGGGCTGGGCGTTGCGCTGATGCCCAGCTATCTGGTGGCCGAAGACCTGAAATCCGGGCGTCTGGTTCTGGCCTTGGACGGGCCCGCGGTAAGCCTTGGAGATTATTACCTCGTCTGGCCGCAAAGACGGGCCGAGCCCGAACCGCTCAAGTCCTTTCTGAAATGGCTGAAGGGGCAACTTGAGCAGGATTGATGAAGTGACCGGTCCGAGTTTTCAACTTCAGAACTTGCCGTTTTCATTCTTCCATTCGCTGCGCGGTGCTATCTTTTCAACGGTGTCCCAATGCTCGACGATCTTGCCATCCGCGACACGGAACAGGTCATAGAACGCGCTGTGCGTCCCATCGGAATACCCTTCGCAAACCGTCAGGACAAAACTGCCCTCGGCCAATACCCGGTGCAGATGGTGATAGTCGATCATCCGCTGCCCATCCATATCCGGGGACAGAGCCTTGCGCAGCTGCACGAGGTCGTCACCAAAATGCGGGTTGTGCTCGGCAAAGGCGGATGTGTCGATGCAGGCATCGATCTGGCCCCCATCACCACCGATCAAAGCGGTTTCGACAAACTTCCGAACAAGGGCCCGATTGGCATCGGTCTTTTCCGGATCGGTGGCTTCGGCGGGGCCGTCAACCATGCTGCGCCCGGACGGGTTTGGGCCTTGCCGCTTCTGGATGTTGTCCCAGTGCTCGACGGCCTGACCGTCTTCAAACCGGAACACCTCGAACCCGATGTTGCGGCGGGAAAAATCGTATTCGGTATGTGCAAAGACGAAATCCCCGTCTTCAAAGGCGCGCACGATATTCACACGGGGCGAGGTTTCGGACAGGCGCTTGAACAGCACCGCCAATCCCTCGCTGCCCTCGTGTGTCTGAGGGTTGTGTTGGATGTACTTGGCCTCATTGACCACGGCGACCGGGCCGGGGTCACCGGTTTCGATGCTTTTCAGCAGGGCGCGAATGCGGTCCTTATTGGCGTCCGACATATCGATATCCATTCACGGGTCAGATGTCGCGGTTCGGGACAGAATGTCAGGCATCTTTGATCCCGGCAACATGGTTGTGAACTGGGTCTGCAACGATACAGCAGCTTAAACTGCGCGGCCTTCGGCCTTGCGTCCTGCGGACAGCGGGATGAGGGGCTGGGCGCACGCGTTCAATGCTCGCGCGTGCCCAGCCCAACGGGAGGAAGTCTTCCGGCAGGAAGGTCGACGACAGGCGGGAGCGCCCCTTGCTTGCTTAAACGTCCAGCGAACGGGCGATGAGTTCTTTCATCACCTCATTGGTGCCGCCATAGATCATCTGCACGCGCGCATCCGCATAAAGACGCGCGATGGGATATTCCATCATGAAGCCATAACCGCCAAACAGTTGCAGGCATTCGTGCATGATCTCGTTTTGCACTTCCGAGCCCCAGTATTTCACCATCGAAGCCGTCGGTGCATCCAGCTGCCCCTGTTCCAGCTTGGCGATGCAGTCGTTGACGAAGCTGCGCAGGACCTCGGCCTTTGTCTTGCACTCGGCCAGCTTGAACCGGGTGTTCTGAAAATCCATCACGCGCTGGCCGAACGCCTTGCGCTCCTGCACGTATTTCACCGTTTCAGCGATCGCGAAATCGATGGCGCCCAGCGCCATGATGCCGATTGTCAGGCGCTCCCAAGGCAGCTGCTTCATCAGCTGATAGAACCCCTGCCCCTCTTCGGGTCCGATGAGGTTGGTCATCGGGACCTTCACATCTTCAAAGAACAGCTCGGCGGTATCGTTGGCTTTCATCCCAAGCTTCTTGAGATTGCGCCCCCGGCGGAAACCCTCGGCCCCATCCGTTTCGACAGCAATCAGCGAGACACCTTTGGCGCCCTGCGATTTGTCCGTCTTGGCGACCACAATGACAAGATCGGCGGTCTGTCCGTTGGTGATGAATATCTTGGAGCCATTGATCCGGTAGGAATTGCCGTCCTTTTCCGCCGTGGTCCGGACCGATTGCAGATCGGACCCGGTGCCCGGTTCGGTCATGGCGATGGCACCGACCATTTCGCCGGATGCCAGCTTGGGCAGCCACTTCTGCTTTTGATCTTCGCTGCCATAAGCAGTGATATAGTGGGTAACGATAGATTGGATGCCATAACCCCAACCGGCATCCCCGCGCGATGTCTGTTCGTAAATCGTGATCGAGTCGAAACCCATGTCACCACCAACACCGCCGTATTCTTCGGCGATCGAACCGGCCATCAGGCCGGTTTCACCGGCCTTGTGCCAGAACTCGCGATCGACAACACCGTTGCCGACCCAATTGTCGATGTTGGGAACAAGTTCGTCGTCCATGAATCGGCCAGCCATTTCCGCGAACATGCGGTGTTCGTCGGTGGCCCAGGCTGAGGTGCTGGTGATTAGCGACATATCCATCTCTCCGGTCTGAAGTTGCAGAAAGGCTAACGCGCAAGGCGATTCAAACCAATCCGGGTGACGCCGCGTCTCGAAAGGGCGCTACGCAACGTCCTTTGGGATCAGCCGGATACTCGCCGCCGAACGCCTTTTGCCGGGGGTGTTTCGGCACCGCCCGCGAAACACTGGGCAATGGACATCCATTCGACCGCAACAGGCCCTTCTACCTTGAGCGTGGTGTCCGCAATGTTGCGTGTCTGTGTGACCACCTGAGCGAATTCCACCGCAGAACCGGAAATCCGGTTCTCGCCCGATTCTCCGAACTCCCAAAGGGTTCCGGACGGGGCGGTCAGGTCCAGTCGCGGCATGATTTCAGGTACAGCCAAGCCATGCACCTTGTAGGTCCAGCCAAACGTGTTCACGCCCAGAATGACGATGTTCTTTATCCGGTCGGTCTCGTGCCGCTCTACCCCAAGGATGTCGAACACCTCCTGACCATGCGCCCAGGTTTCCATTTGGCGGGCGGTAATCGACGAACGAACGGACATGTCCGGACCGGCCCATTTCACGCGTTGCTTCGGATCGAGACCGGCCCAGCGCTTACCAATGCCCGTGTACAGTTCCCGCCACGCATCACGCAGATCTTCGCCACGCTCGGATATCATGGCGTTTTCGGTTGCCCTGAAACCGTTGGACTGAATTCCGGCAAAGGTCTCGGCCACGCGAACCTGAAAGGCGTCCTCGTCGTTCAACGACAGCTCAGCCATCTGATTCCAAAAGTGCAGGTGCACAAGAACATCGTTCAACGTCCAGCCCTTGAACTGGGTAACCGTTTCCCACTTGTCGCCCGCCACGTCAGCCAGAACGCCGTGCAGAGCCTCGCTTTCGTCCAGAAAATCCTTTGCCTGTTCCATGCTCATCCCTCCAACGTCGCCATCAGCCGTTCGGTGGCGTCCAGATAATCCTGCTTGAACTCCTGCACGACAGCGCCCGCCGATGACATCTGGTTCATCAGACCGACCCCCTGCCCGACCCAATAGGTCGCAAGCTCGGCCGCGCCTTCGTGCCCGCCTTCTGCCAGTTTCTCGATCTTGCCCAGGGCCGGTTCCGAGATCAGCGACTGGAACGGCATCGGCAACGGATCGGGGCCTTTCGCCTCCCACGCTTCGGTCCAGGCCGAGCGCAACTGGCGCGAGGTTTTGCCGGTGCGCGACCGGGAACGGACCGTATCCGAAGACGAGGCCGCCAGCATCTTGTCCTTGATCGTCTGGCTGGGCTCGCCCTCGGCAGTCGTCAGCCAGACCGAACCGCACCACGCCCCGGCGGCCCCCATGGCCATTGCGGCAGCCATCTGCCGCCCCGTGACGATACCACCCGCCGCCAGAACCGGCGTATCCCCCGCGACCGAGACCACCTCGGGCACCAGCACTATGGTCGAAATTTCACCACAGTGCCCGCCGGCCTCGCCACCGGCTGCCACCAGAATGTCCACGCCCGCCGCAACCTGACGTTCGGCATGTTTTCGGGATCCGACCAAAGCCGCGACCGGGACACCCGCCTGACGGGCACGATCCAGCATTACCTGCGGCGGTGTCCCCAGCGCATTTGCGATCAGTTTGATGGGAAAGGAAAAGGCCACATCCAGCATTTCCTGCGCACCACCGCTGTTGAGATTGTGCGAGAAATGCAGCATCGCCTTGCGCCGCTCGGCCAGATCGTCGGCCTGAACGCCATTTTGGGCCAGAACAGATTCGACAAATTCCATGTGCTCGCCGGGCAGACCGCCAAGCAACTGGTCGTCCGATGGCTCATCCCCCTGCCGTTGAATCGAGGTCGGGACGATCAGGTCGACGCCATAGGGTTTGCCGTCACAATTGGCGTCGATCCATTCCAGTTCGGTGCGCAGCTGCTCGGGCGTGTACATCACCGCGCCAAAAACACCCATGCCACCCGCGCGGCTGACCGCGGCCACCACGTCGCGGCAATGGCTGAACGCAAACAGCGGAAACTCGATTCCAAGTTTTCGGCACAGGTCGGAATTCATCTGATCATCCCCTTTGATCTCTATCGCTGCGCCACCCGGTGCGAATGGCGCGGAACGCGACGTTCTTTCTGCGACGCCCTCCTCGGCGCTTTACAGACCATCCGTTCTGTTTCTACGTTGCCCGCAACAGGCGTACCGGTCAACGCAGCGCGGACCCGCGCGACGTCACGGAACAAGCTGACCTATAAGGAGGCCACATGACCTGCCCTTCCCCTTTCATGACACCCGAGCGTGAGGCCTATCGCAGCAATCTGAAACGGTTCTTCGACACGGAAGTGAAGCCCAACATCGAGGATTGGGAGGCCAAGCGGTCAGTCCCATGGGACCTGCATGAAAAGCTGGGCGACATGGGTGTATTCGGCTTTGGCATTCCCGAAGAGTATGGCGGTCTTGGCTTTGACGACGCTTTCATGCGGGCGGATTATGCCGAGATGGCCTTTGGCTGTGGCGCCTCGGGCGTTGCAGCAGCCGTTGGCGGGCGCATGATATCGCTGGGCCCGATCGTCAAGTTTGCACCCGAAGACTTCAGAAAAACGGTTCTGCCTGAAATTGTCGGCGGACGCATGAATTCCTCGCTTGCAATTACCGAGCCGGGCGGCGGATCGGATGTGGCGAACCTGACCACCAAAGCTGAACGCACCGAAGATGGCTGGGTTCTGAACGGCGCCAAGGCCTACATCACCGGGGGCATGGATTCACAATGGTTCGTCGTGGGGGCCAGAACCGGCGGGCCGGGGCTGACAGGGATATCCCTCTTTCTGATCGAAGCGGACACCCCGGGTTTCACCCGCACGCCGCTTGGCGGCAAGATGGGCTGGCATTGTTCGGAACAGGCGATGCTGCATTTCGATGACTGCAAAGTCTCATCTGAGGCACTGATCGGCCCAGAGAACAAAGGGTTCATCGCCATCATGAACAACTTCAACTTTGAACGTCTCGCGATGGTTGCCGGAGGCCTTGGCATGATGCGCGTTTGCTATGATGCCGCGCTGGACTGGGCACGCGAGCGCCGGACCTTCGGCCAAAGGCTGATCGACCATCAGGTCATCGCCCACAAGTTTGCCGAAATATCGGCCCGCATCGACATGATCGAAGCCTATCTGGAACGTATCTGCTGGGCGATCAATCAGGGCCTCATGCCCGCTGCCGAAATCGCCAAGGCCAAGGTCCAGTCCACCAAGGCGCTGGAATTCGTGGCCTCCGAGGGTATGCAGATATTTGGTGGTGCTGGTTATCTGACTGGCAACCCGGTGGAACGGGTCTGGCGCGAGGTCAAAGTGATGGCCATCGGCGGTGGTTCAGAAGAGATCATGCGTGATCTGGCCGTGCGGCAGATGGGGCTCGCCGGGCAATGACCATCGACGGTCCACACTAACGCGTCGGACTGATTGGGGATTGGAACAGATTCCGATTCCACAGGTAGGCCCTGCGGTGTAAGTTGCCGATATAGCCAACCCATGAAAGTCCCACGGCGGGAAAGACCAACAGATGGCCGTCATTGCGACATTCAAAGCGATCCCGCTGGATGCCTTCAGCGACCGCCCCGGCGGCAGCAACGATCCGTTTGTTCTTGCCAACAATGATCCGAACCAGTTTCTGAACGTCACCATCGACGATGACGATACATTGATTGACGGCGACACGATCATCAATGAAACGCCAGACGACCCCAATCAGATCGGCATCGTAACGGACGCTGCCGGAAATCCGGTTTCAACCGACGGTATCTACGTGGAATGGACGGCCACCTATACCGGTACCAACGGTCAGGTGATCGAGGTCTGGCGCTTCGAACTGGACAATGGGCTGCGCTTTTTCGCGGTATCTGAAATCCCCGAGGTGGGCGTCACCTTCACCACATCCAACAAGGATCAGGGTGCGGACGATCTGAACCCCGCGGATATTCCTGATACTCCCTGTCTGACACGTGGCGCTTTGATCCGCACTGAGCACGGCGACCGCCCGGTCGAAAGCCTGTCCGAAGGCGACCTGATTTTGACGCATGACAATGGCCTGCAGCCCCTGCGTTGGATCGGCAGGCGATTGTTCGGGCCTGATGACCTGGCCACGAACCCCAAGCTGCAACCGGTGCGAATCCCGGCGGGATCGCTGGGTTTAGGGCAACCGACAAGGGACTTGCTGGTGTCCCGCCAGCATCGCATGTTCGTTGCTTCAAAGATCGCCGAGCGCATGTTTGGGCAATCCGAAATCCTTGTGCCTGCCATCAAACTGACTGCGCTGCCCGGTGTGACGATTGAAGAAAGCGCCAAGTCGGTCGAGTATTATCACCTGTTGTTTGATCGGCATGAAATCATCTTTGCCGAAGGCGCCGCGACCGAAAGCCTGCTTGCTGGCCCTCAGGCGCTCGGGTCCCTCAGCGCGGATGCGCTTGAAGAGATTCTGGTTATTTTCCCCGACATCATGAACCTGAAATGCCTGACTGATCCTGCAAGGTTCATCCCATCGGGAAAGCAGCAAAAACAACTGGTCTGGCGTCACTTGAAAAACAACAAGCCCCTGCTGCGTGACAGCTGTGCAACCTGATTCAGACCGCGCTACGTGACGTCACAAAACAAGTTCCGTAACTGTTCAGTTGCAGATTCGGATTTCAGCCTTCTAGCTTTCCGGCAACGGATCAGGAGGAGAAACCATGGCCACCCCAGCCTATATCTACGATGCGGTGCGGACACCGCGCTCGCGCGGCAAGAAAGACGGCACCCTGCACGAGGTAAAGCCCATTCAACTGGCCGCCGGGCTGCTGCGCGAGTTGCAGTCGCGGCATGATCTGGACACCTCGCAGGTAGGTGACGTGATTTTGGGATGCACCGCGCCCGTCGGCGATCAGGGGGCCTGTGTGGCCAAGGCCGCCGTGCAGGCCGCGCATTGGGACGAGGCAGTACCCGGCGTTCAGCTTGACCGGTTCTGCGCTTCGGGTCTGGAGGCAGTGAACATGGCGGCCGCCAAGGTCGGATCGGATCAGGAAGATCTGGTCGTAGCAGGCGGTGTGGAATCCATGAGCCGAATTCCGATGCTGTCTCAGGGCGGGGCGATGTTCACCGACCCGGATTTCGTTATTGATCAGAACTCGGCCCCGCAGGGGATTGGCGCAGATCTGATCGCCACCATTGACGGTTACAGCCGCGAGGATGTGGATGCATTTGCCGTCGAAAGCCAGAAACGCGCGGCACATGCGCGCGACAACGGCTGGTTCGACCGGTCGGTGGTGCCGGTGAAGGATGAAAACGGCATCACGGTGCTGCAGCGCGATGACTACATCAAACCAAACACCGATATGCAGAAACTGGGCGCGCTGAATCCGTCCTTCGCGCAGATGGGTGGATTTGGATATGACGACATGGCGCTGGCCAAATATCCGCAGGTTTCGCGGATCAACCATGTGCACACGCCGGGCAATTCCTCGGGCATCGTGGATGGGTCGTCGGCGGTGATGATCGGTTCGGAAAAGTCGGGCAAGGAACTGGGGCTTGAGCCGCGTGCGCGGATCGTTTCGGCCACGGTGATCTCGACCGATCCGGTGATCATGCTGGCAGGTCCCGGACCGGCGGCAAAGAAGTGCCTCGACAAGGCAGGGCTCAAGGTCTCGGACATCGACATCTGGGAGATTAACGAAGCCTTCGCATCGGTTGCCATGCGCTACATGAAAGACCTCGAAATCGACCACGAAATCACCAACGTAAATGGCGGCGCGATTGCCATGGGTCATCCGCTGGGTGCAACCGGCGGGATGCTGGTTTCGACCGTTCTCGACGAGCTGGAGCGCCGTAATGCCAAGCGGGCCATGATCTCGCTGTGTGTGGGCGGCGGCATGGGTATCTCGACCCTGATCGAGCGTCTTTGAAGGAGAACGGATATGGGTGAATTTCGCTACGAAAAAGACGTCGACGGTATTGTCACGGTCACCATGGATATGGACGGCCCGGTAAACGCGATGAACGCGCAGTTCTGGCCGCTGTTTTCCGACACCATGGACCGGATCGAGGCCGAAGAGGGCCTGAAGGGTGTGATCTGGACCTCGGCCAAGGACACGTTCTTTGCCGGCGGTGATCTGAACATGCTGAAAAGCATCGAGGCAGATGGTGTTGATGAGCTGTTCCAATCCGTCGAGGCTACCAAAGCCGTGATGCGGCGGCAGGAGAAATTGCCGGTTCCGGTGGTTGCCGCCATCAATGGGGCTGCGCTGGGTGGAGGCTATGAGATCTGCCTTGCCTGCAACTATCGCATCGCCGCCGAGAACCCGAAAACCAAGATCGGCCTGCCCGAGGTGACGCTGGGCCTGTTGCCCGGCGGGGGTGGCGTGGTTCGCCTGACCTACCTGCTGGGCATGGAAGGTGCGATGCCATTCCTGCTGGAGGGCCGTCAGGTTTCACCTGACAAGGCGATGAAGGCCGGGTTGATTCACGAGGTGGTTCCGCCCGAACAACTGCTGAGCCGGGCCAAGGAATGGATATTGTCGGTACAAGGTGACGAGGCGGCGATAACGCAGCCGTGGGATACCAAGGGCTACAAGATACCCGGAGGCCCTTCGACATCACCCAAGAACATGACCCGCATCGCCGGGGCCGCCGCGATGCTGTTCAAAAAGACGCGGGGGCTGATGCCAGCGCCGGTCAAAATCCTCGACATCATGACCGAAGCAGCAGGCAAGGTCGATTTCGAAACCGCCCAACGATATGAGAGCCGCCGTTTTGTCTCGCTGACACCGATGGCCACAACCAAGAACATGATTGAAACGCTGTTCTTTGGCATGAACAAGGTCAATGGCGGCGCAAGCCGTCCCAAGGGTGTACCACCATCAAAGGTCGAGCGGCTGGGCATTCTTGGCGCGGGCATGATGGGTCAGGGCATCGCCTATTCCGCAGCGATGGCCGGTTTGCCGGTGGTGTTGAAAGACATGTCGATGGAGGCCGCAGAAAACGGCAAGGCCTACACCGCCGGGTTGCTGGACAAACGGGTCAAACGCGGCCGCATGTCGCCCGAGCAGCGGGATGCAGTGCTGGCCCTGATCACGCCGACGGATCAGTCGGACGACCTGAAAGGCTGCGATCTGATCATCGAGGCGGTGTTCGAGAAAATCGACATCAAGGACGCCGTTCTGGCCGAGCATGAGGCGCTGCTGGCCGAAAATGGCGTCTGGGGATCGAACACCTCGACCCTGCCGATCACACGGCTGGCCACCGGAGCCGCGAAGCCCGAGAATTTCGTCGGCCTGCACTTCTTCTCTCCCGTCGACAAGATGCCGTTGCTGGAAATCATCGCTGGTGAAAAGACGTCGGACGAAACGCTGGCGCGTGCCTTCGACTTTGCCCGCCAGATCCGGAAAACCCCGATCATCGTCGGGGACAGCACCGGGTTCTACACCTCGCGCACCATCGGCACCAAGATCATCGAAGCTGCTGAACTTGTGGCCGAAGGGCATGATCCGGTGCGCGTCGACAACCTGTCGCGCCTTACCGGAATGCCGACGGGGATGCTGTCGCTGCTGGATGAGGTGCAGATCAAGCTGGTCACCGACATCTACAACACACAGGTTGAGATGGGCCTGCTGGACCCCGCGCAGGAACAGAACCCCGGCGCGCGCGCCATGCTGGCCGAAATGATCAGCCAGCACGGACGCCACGGCCGTGCAACCGGCAAGGGTTTTTATGACTATACCGATGAGGGCAAGACAATCTGGCCGGGTCTCGAGGCCTGGCGCAAGGATGACGTGCAGATCAGCGATCAGGACATACAGGATCGCATCCTATTCCGCGCGGTTCTGGAAAGCCTGCGGTGTCTGGAAGAAGGCGTTTTGCGCACGGTGGCCGACGGCAATGTCGGTTCAATTCTTGGCATCGGCGCACCGGTTCATACGGGCGGGTACATTCAATACGTGAACACCTATGGGCCTGAACGGTTTCTGACACGGTGCGAGGAACTGGCCAAAGCCTATGGCCCACGTTTTGAGCCGCCCGAAATCCTGAAACAACATGTGGCAGAGCAAAAGACCTTTGCCTGATCTGAACGGCGCGGCTTACCCCCGCGCCGTCATTTTTTTAGTGCTGCGTCCAGCAGTGTTTGTGCTGCCTCTTTTGCGTCCCGTGCCGGTTCGCAGTTGTTCAGCAGAACCGACGTGACAATCGCCCCTTCCTTCAAAAGCAGGATCTGACACCCCAGTTTTTCGGGGTCAGACACGCCGGCGTCGCGCGCCAGCCGCGTGAAATGCTCCAGCAGCAGGCGCTTGTGCTCTGCCGCCTGAACGTGGATCGGGTGATCCTTTTCCTGAAACTCGGCCCCCGCCTTGATGAACATGCAGCCGCGATAGGTGTCTTTTTCAAACCACTCCTGCAGCACATCAAATCCCGCGATAAGCTGACCCGCGGGCGTGTCCGCCAGTTCTTCGACACGGCGCAGAAACCAGTTGCGAAAACTCTCATCCCGCAGGCGCAGCGCGGCCAAGATCAGCTCTTCCTTGGTGCGGAAGTGTTTGTACATCGACGTTTTCGACACACCGGTTTCAACAACCAGCTTGTCCATTCCGGTGGCATGGAAGCCGTCGCGGTAAAAGACCTCCAGCGCCTTTCGGACAAGCTCATCCCGTTTGTTTGGGCGCATGATTCGGCTCCTTGGTGTACAGATCAGTACATAGTAGTGAATCTACCCAGACGCAAATATCCATGGTAACGCATTGTTATTGATCACTTTTACAAACACGAAACTCTACCTCGAAAAAATGTTACCGCGCATGACTTGAAATAGTTTACCGATCTGTACACTTTAACTGCATCATTTACCGATCTGTACACCAAGGATCTGACCGATGCGCCGCCATGCCAGTTTGTTTCACACCCGGCACGTTCCTCTTCTTCTGACTCTGGCGCTACTCGCCGCCACTCTCGCCTGAAAGAACCGAATGATATGACCCGCCCTCCTCTGCCTCCTTTCACTGCAGAAACCGCTAAGCAAAAGGTGCGCCTGGCCGAAAACGGATGGAACAGCCGCGATCCCGATGTCGTCACACCGGCCTACACCGAAGACAGCCAGTGGCGGAACCGGGCCGAGTTCCTGTCCGGGCACGACCAGATCCACGCCTTTCTGACCCGCAAGTGGAACCGGGAACTGGACTATCGCCTGATCAAGGAACTGTGGTCCTATTCCGGCAATCGCATTGCGGTTCGATATGCTTATGAATGGCATGATGACAGCGGGCAGTGGTTTCGCTCTTATGGCAATGAAAATTGGGAATTCGCCGAAGATGGCCGTATGGCGCGCCGCCACGCGTCGCTGAACGATCTGCCGATTACCGGGGACCAGCGCCTGTTTCATTGGCCAGCCGGCCCCCGACCCGACGATCATCCTGGCCTGTCCGAACTTGGCCTCTGAAAGGAACCGCCATGCCCCGCGCCTTTGCAGAACTGACTTTCACCCCCGCCGTCCGCGCCCATCAGGAAAGGATGGGATCAGCGGCCTCATATGCGAAATTCATCAATGGCGGCCCGCAGCAGGGCCATCAGATCGGCGATGCCGAAAAGGCGTTTATCGAGGCGCGCGACGGGTTCTATCAGGCCACTGTGTCCGAGACGGGCTGGCCCTATGTGCAATTCCGCGGCGGACCCGTCGGGTTCCTGAAGGTGTTGGGCCCAACAACGATCGGCTATGCGGATTTCTCGGGCAACAGGCAGTATATATCGCGCGGAAATTTGGATGGTAACGATCGGATTGCGATGATCCTGATGGATTACGCGAACCAGCGCCGGCTCAAGATACTTGGACGCATGGAATTTACCGAAGGCGACGCCGCCGCCGTGGCCCTTTACCCGGACGGGGCAGAGGCCCCCGCCGAACGGGCCGCCATCATCCGGGTCGAGGCGCTGGACTGGAATTGCCCGCGCCACATCACGCCCCGCTTTACCGAGGCAGAGCTTAAACCGCATCTGAATACTTTGGGGCAGCAACTGGCCCAGTTGCAGCAGGAAAACGAACGGTTGAAGGCGGAACTCGCCGCACGGCCCTGACATGCCGTTCATGTAGAAAGACGTCAGCGTTCAGTCCCTGCCGGTCGAAACCATTGCCTCGATTCCCGCTGCGCAGAATTCGATCAGGCGATCCAGACCGGACAAGTCCCCGCCTTGCGACAACGCCTCGACCCGCCACGCGCTGTTGAGATGGGCCAGCATGGCCGACACGGAATAAACCTGACCGGTTGCCAGCACCGCCGGATCAACGCCGTGATACAGCGCCGTGATTTCCGCAATGAACCGCCGGGCTGTTGGGTCAAAACACTCTGCCGCAATGTCGTGCCAGCGCGGGTCGACCGAGACATGCGCGACCAGACGCCCGTAGGCCATCCACCCCGGCCCGCCGGTCTGCGCCAGTGTCACGTAGGGGCGGATGAAGCAATCCAGAATGCCCCGCAAGGTTGCCTGCCCCTGCGATTTAAGCGCCTCAAGCGCCTCGATCCGGATTCGGGCCAGTTCGTCCGCACGGCGGGCAACAGCCTGATGAAACAGCTCTTCTTTTCCACCACCGTGATGATGTACCAGCCCCACCTGCACCCCGGCCAACGCCGCTATATCGCGGATAGATGCACCTTCGAATCCTCTTTCTGCAAATACGGCCTCAGCCGCATCCAGAATCCGGGCTTTGGTTTGCAGGGACCGCTGCGAGGGTGCCCTTTGCCTTTGTTTTTGCGTGATTTTCGCCGTCATGAGATTCATCTTGCCTTATTTTGAACGTTCGTTCAAGTTAAGCATCGCGAACAGGGGAGAGTTCATGACGGAAACGCGCGAGGCATTCGCCTTGATCGGGGCCGGTCCTATGGGGCTGGCTGCGGCAAAGGTGCTCAAGGAACAGGGCATCCCGTTTCAGGGGTTCGAGTTGCATTCCGATGTGGGCGGATTGTGGGATATCGACGCCCCCAAATCGACGATGTACGAAACGGCCCACCTGATTTCATCCAAGCGGATGACCGAGTTCGCCGATTTTCCGATGTGCGACACGGTGGCTGAATACCCGTCACACCGGGCGATGAGGGATTATTTTCGCGATTTCGCCACGCGCTTCGGGTTGCGCGAGCACTACAGGTTTGGCGCGGAAGTCATCGAAACTGCCCCTTTGGGCGCACCGGGTGAGGGCTGGCGTGTGAAATGGCGCGACGCCGATGGTTCGCACGAGGCCGAATTTGCGGGTGTGTTGATTGCCAACGGCACGCTGTCAGAACCCAACATGCCCGAATTTGACGGCACATTCGACGGCGACCTGATACATGCCTCGCAATACCGCTATCCCGGTCAGTTCGACGGCAAGCGGGTTCTGATCCTAGGCGCGGGTAATTCTGGCTGCGACATCGCGGTTGATGCCATTCACCACGCAAAACGGTGCGATCTGTCCATGCGGCGCGGGTATTATTTCGTGCCCAAATACGTGTTCGGCAAACCCGCCGATACGATGGGCGGCAAGATTCAATTGCCCATGTGGCTCAAGCGCAAGGTGGACAGTCTGATCCTTGGCTGGTTTGTGGGGAACCCGCAAAAGTACGGTTTTCCCAAGCCGGACTACAAACTGTACGAAAGCCATCCGGTCGTGAACTCACTGGTCCTCTACCACGCGGGGCACGGCGATCTGCGCATTCAGCCCGACATCGAACGTCTGGACGGAAAAACGGTCCACTTCAGGGATGGCAGCAGCGAAGATTACGACATGATACTCGCCGCCACTGGGTACAAGCTGCACTATCCGTTCATCAACCGCGACCTGCTGAACTGGCAGGGGGACGCACCGCATCTGTACCTTAATGCGATGCATCCAGACAGGGATGATCTGTTCATTCTCGGAATGATCGAAGCAACCGGGTTGGGCTGGCAGGGACGGCACGAGCAGGCCGAGATGGTGGCGCGCTATATAAAAGGTATTCGCAACAGCTGCCCGGTAGCGGCTGAGCTGAAAGCCAAAAAACAGGAAAACTATGGGCGCGCCACCGGAGGCATGAACTACCTCAACCTCGCCCGCATGGCCTATTACGTGGACAAGGCAACCTATCGAAAAGCGGTCACAGGCTGGATCAACCGGTTCAGGAAAGCCGCCCCATGACCGGCATCGATGAAATCACGCTGAACTTCAGTCCCGTGTCGATGATGCTGCTGAACGCAATTCTGGCGGTGGTGATGTTTTCCATCGCCATCGATCTGACACCACAGGATTTTCAGCGCCTGCGCCGCGCCCCCAAGCCGGTGATTGTGGGACTGGCATCGCAATTCATCGTCCTGCCCGTTTTGACCTTTGCACTGGTCTGGCTGATGGCTCCACGCCCCTCAATCGCGCTGGGGCTGATCCTTGTGGCGGCCTGTCCGGGGGGCAACATCTCGAACTTCATCACGCACAGGGCGGGTGGCAACGCCGCCCTTTCGGTATCCATGACGGCCTTTGCAACAATAGGCGCAATTGTCATGACGCCCGCCAACATTGCGCTTTGGGGCGGGCTTTATCCGCCAACGCGCGCGATCCTGCAGCGCACCGAAATCGATCCGGTTCAGATCGCCATCACCGTGGGCCTGATGCTGATCCTGCCGCTGGTTCTGGGCGTAACGCTGAACCAGCGACGCCCGGAATTGACCGCGCGTCTGCGCAAGCCGCTGCAATATCTGTCGATGGGTATTTTTGTTGCCTTCATCATTCTCGCTCTGGCTGCAAACTGGGGATTTTTCCTCAGCTTCGCCGGGGCCGTTGCCGGGCTTGTGATCCTTCACAACGCGCTGGCTCTGGGGGGCGGCTGGGTTGTGGCCACTCTGACCCGGCTGTCCCCCTATGATCGCCGCTCGGTCACGATCGAAACCGGTATCCAGAATTCCGGGCTGGGCCTTGTTCTGATCTTCGCCTTTTTCAACGGGCTTGGGGGCATGGCCGTCGTCGCCGCATTCTGGGGCATCTGGCACGCGATTTCCGGGATTGCGCTGGCTTCACTCATGGCCCGGACCCAGGCCGCCCGATGACCCGCATCCTGATCACCGGAGCCGCCGGAATGGTGGGGCGTGCATTGCTTGCGGAACTGGAAGGGGCCGAGGTGTTTGCGACTGACCTGCACCGTCCCGATCCCATGCCGGACGGGATGAGTTTTTTGCGCATGGACGTCACTACGGGCGAGCCCGCCCGCGTCATCGCTAAGGTTCGACCTGATGTCATCGTGCATCTGGCCTCGATTGTGACTCCGACGCCAGACATGGGTCGTCAGACAGCGTTTGCGGTGGATGTGGAAGGTACGCGAAAGGTCGTGAATGCGGCCATTGCCAACGGGGTCAGGCGGCTTGTCGTCACCTCATCCGGAGCGGCCTATGGCTATCACCCTGACAACCGCGTGCCCCTGCGTGAGTGCGATCCACTGCGCGGTAACACCGAGTTTCCCTATTCCGACCACAAGCGGCAGGTCGAAGAGCTGTTGGCCGAGGCCCGTAAGGTCGCGCCCGGGCTGGAGCAGGTCATTCTGCGTGTCGGGACCGTTCTGGGCGAAGGAGCCGAAAACCAGATCACCGCGCTGTTTCACAAACCGCGACTGCTGGCAGTGTCGGGCAGCGAAAGCCCGTTTGTCTTTATCTGGACTCGCGATCTGGCCCATATCCTGAAACGCGCGGCAACCGATGGTCCGGCTGGGATTTACAACGTAGCGGGAGACGGCGCACTGGGTGTGTCCGATCTTGCCGGCGCATTGGGCAAACCGGTACTGCGCCTCCCGCCCTGGCTGCTCAAAGCCGCACTTGCCATCGCCCGCCCGCTGGGGCTGTCGCGCTATGGGCCTGAACAGGTTCGGTTTCTGCAATACCGGCCGGTACTGGCGAATGACGCCCTGAAATCAGAATTCGGATACACGCCCGAGAAATCCAGCGCCGAGGTCTTTGATCTTTGGAAAAAGCAGGCGGGCCTGTGAAGACTGCTGTCATATCCGGGGGTGCGGGTGGATTGGGACAGGCCCTTTCAGCCGCATTGCAGCGCGACGGCTGGCGCGTGGTCCTACTGGATCTGGATGTAACCGGGCTGCACCCAGCCCCAACTCAGTTGCCGGTAACCTGCGATCTGACTGACCTCGGGCAACTGGAAAATGCCGTACAGAAGGTATTGGCGGCAAGCGACAGCATCGATCTGGTGATCTACAATGCGGGAATTACCCAGATCTGCGGGTTTGACAGGTCGGACGAGGCTAGCCATCGTCGGGTATTCGAAATCAACTACTTCGCGGCCATCGCCATGGCCCGTGCCTTTCTGCCCGAGATACGGAAATCCAAAGGGGCGCATCTGGCGATATCATCGGTTGCCGGTTTCGCCCCGCTTTATCATCGCACCGCTTATGCGGCGTCAAAACATGCGCTGGAGGGGTTTTTCAAATCCCTTCGGTCCGAGGAAAAGCCGTTCGGTGTCCGTGTTCACATCGCCTGCCCGTCTTTTGTCGCCACCAATCCGGACAATGACGGACGGCAGGCTGACGGTACGTCCCGCCCCGGCTCCGCTGCCGACGGCATGGACTCGATGACGCCCGAAAAGGCTGCCGACACCATCCTGAACGGCATCAGACACGGCAGGTTCACGATCCCGGTCGGCAGGGTGGCCTTTGTTGCCTGGCTGATCAATCGTCTGTCTCCGCGCCTGTACCAGCGACTGATGGAGCGGAATATTCGTGGAGCCTTGACGAAAAAAGTGTGATCAGCCCTTGACCTTCCCGTGACTGGAACCCCCATTTGATTGTCAGGTTCCAGATCAGGACGACTCGGATGACACCTCAAACAACACAACTCAAGATCACCGGCATGAGCTGCGCGTCCTGTGTTGCACGCGTTGAAACCGCGTTGCGCGACGTCGATGGCGTTACCGATGCGTCGGTCAATTTCGCAACCGGGACCGCTCAGGTAGATTATGCTGGGCCGGTCGCCGCCTTGACCGATGCGCTGGATGCTGTCGGATATTCGGCTGCCACGCAGGAAACTGTTCTGAAGATCGATGGCATGAATTGCGCCTCATGCGTGGCCAAGCTGGAGCGCACGCTGAAGGCGGCTCCGGGTGTTATCGATGCTAGCGTGAATCTTGCGACCGAAAGGGCGAGCGTCACTTATGCCGAAGGCGCAACCGATCCCGGCGCCCTTGCCGCGGTTTCGACAGAACTCGGCTATCCGGCGCAGCCAATTGGTGATGGTAGCGACACTCAGACCCATAACGATCAAAAGGATCAGGAAATCAAATCCCTGACCAGATCAACGATATTGGCGGCAGCTTTGGCTTTGCCCGTATTCATTCTTGAAATGGGCGGACACATGATTCCGGCGTTTCACCACTGGGTTCATGCCACGATCGGCGCGCAAACCAGCCAGTTGATCCAGTTCGCGCTGACCTCGGCCCTTTTGATCGGTCCAGGTCGGGTGTTTTACGCCAAAGGCATCCCCTCGCTGCTAAGAGGGGCGCCGGACATGAACGCTCTGGTCGCGCTTGGTACGGCCGCCGCTTATTTCTATTCTGTGGTCGCGACCTTTGCACCGCAGGTTTTGCCGCAAGGCACTGCCAACGTCTATTTCGAAGCGGCTGCCGTTATCGTCGTGCTCATCCTGCTGGGCCGCCTGCTGGAAGCGCGCGCCAAAGGGCGAACCGGATCGGCGATCCGCAAAATGATCGGTTTGCAGCCCAAAACGGCGCGGGTCGAACAGGACGGCAAAACGGTTGATTTGCCGATAGCCTCGATTGTTGCCGGAAACATCCTGCAAATCCGACCGGGCGAGCGTGTTCCCGTGGATGCAGAGGTATTGGACGGCACCTCGTATGTCGACGAAAGCATGATCACGGGCGAGCCGGTTCCGGTCAGCAAAACGACCGGATCCGAAGTTGTCGGCGGCACCGTGAACGGAACAGGCGCGTTGCGTGTCCGTGCCACCCGCGTGGGCGCGGATACCGTTCTGGCGCAGGTCATTCGCATGGTCGAACAGGCGCAAGGGGCCAAACTGCCGATTCAGGGGCTGGTTGACCGGATCACGCACCGCTTTGTTCCGGTGGTGATTGCCGTTGCGATCCTGACGGTTGTTGTCTGGCTGATTGTCGGCCCATCACCATCACTGCCGCTTGCGCTGGTCGCGGGCGTATCGGTTCTGATAATCGCCTGCCCCTGCGCTATGGGGCTGGCCACGCCAACATCGATCATGGTGGGGACCGGGCGCGCGGCTGAGCTGGGGGTTCTGTTTCGCAAGGGCGATGCCTTGCAGCAGCTTCAGCAGGCGCGCGTCGTTGCGCTGGACAAGACCGGCACACTGACGCTGGGCCGACCCGAACTGGTCGATGTCATCACGACAGGAGGATTTGCCCGTGACGAGGTGTTGCGCCTGGCCGCAGCGGCTGAGGCGCAGTCGGAGCATCCGATTGCCGCCGCCATCACCCGCGCTGGACCATCTGAGTTGCCTAAACCTGCGGAATTTGAATCGCTCACGGGCCTTGGGCTTCGCGCACGCGTCGATGGGCGTGATATTCTGGTCGGTTCTGCACGGCTCATGTCTCAGGAAAGTATCGATCTGTCACAGCTTGAACCGGCAGCGCTTAAACTGGCAGATGAAGGCGCGACGCCGCTTTATGTCGCCATCGATGGCAGCCCCGCCGCCGCACTGGCGGTTTCCGATCCGATCAAGCCGGGCACCCGTGAAGCTATCGGTCAGTTGCACGACATGGGTCTGACCCTGGCCATGGTCACCGGCGACAATGCCCGCACGGCAAATGCGCTGGCCGACAAATTGGGCATCGACCATGTGACTGCCGAAGTTCTGCCGGACGGCAAGGTTGCCGCCATTGAGGCACTGCGCGACACCCATGGAACGCTTGCCTTTGTGGGTGACGGAATTAACGATGCCCCGGCCTTGGCTGCTGCTGATATCGGGGTGGCCATTGGCACCGGAACCGATGTGGCCATCGAAACAGCGGATGTGGTCCTGATGTCGGGCGATCTGCGTGGCGTGGTGAACGCGGTCGAGATCAGCCGCCGAACCATGCGCAACATCCGTCAGAATCTGGGCTGGGCCTTCGGCTACAATGTCCTTCTGATCCCCGTGGCGGCTGGCGTGCTGTATCCATTTGGCGAGCACCTTCTGTCCCCGGCGCTGGCAGCCGGTGCCATGGCACTGTCGAGTGTCTTTGTCGTCTCGAACGCCCTGCGTCTGCGCCGGGTGCGGCCCAGCATGCCCGAAGACACGCAGCCGGTATCGACACAGGAGGTTCACTCATGAATATCGGAGATGTCGCAACCCGAACCGGTCTGCCCGCGAAAACCATCCGCTATTACGAGGATATCGGCCTGATCAGGCCGCTGCGCGACGACAACGGGTATCGCCGGTTCCGCGATCAGGATCTGCACAAGCTGAACTTTCTGGGACGCGCCCGCGCTCTGGGCTTCACGATCGAGGATTGCCGCACCTTGCTGGCGCTATACGAGGATGAAACCCGCGCCAGCGCCGACGTGAAACGTGTCGCGCGGGATCATCTGGCACAGATCGAAGCCAAGATCGCCGACCTGAATGCCATGCGCGACACGCTGAGTCATCTGGTCGACGCCTGCGCGGGTGACGACCGGCCCGATTGCCCGATCCTGCAGGATCTGGGCAGCAAATCGTGACGCGGGGTTGCCCTTTGGGTTCAGCTTTGCTTTGTCTCTGCCAGATATTTCCGGCCCGCTGAACTTTCCCAGCGGGGTTGGACAGCAGAGAGGATCACCAGATGGCAAAAGTCGCGTTCCTTGGCCTTGGTGTCATGGGATATCCCATGGCAGGTCACCTTCAGGCCGCGGGCCATGAGGTTACCGTTTACAACCGCACGGCCGCCAAGGCCGAAGCCTGGGTTGCCCAGCATGGCGGGGCGATGGCTGCCACTCCGGCAGAGGCGGCGAAGGGGGCGGAACTGGTCATGGCCTGTGTCGGCAATGACGACGATCTGCGCATGGTCTGCTTGGGCGATGGTGGCGCGTTTCACGGCATGTCACGTGGGGCCATTTTTGTCGATCACACCACCGTTTCGGCCAAGGTGACCAACGAGCTTTATGATGCTGCCAAAACCATGGGCATCTCTTTCGTGGACGCGCCGATTTCGGGCGGACAGGCAGGGGCCGAAAATGGCGTCCTGTCGATCATGTGCGGCGGCGATCAGGACGCCTATGACAAGGCCGAGCCGGTGATGCAGGTCTATTCCAAGATATGCCGCCGGATTGGCGAAAGCGGCGCCGGGCAAATGACCAAGATGTGCAACCAGATCGCCATCGCCGGATTGGTTCAGGGCCTCAGCGAAGCCCTTCATTTTGCGGAAAAGGCAGGTCTGGACGGGCGCGCAGTGGTCGAGGTCATCAGCCAGGGTGCCGCAGGCAGCTGGCAGATGGTCAACCGGCACGAAACGATGCTGGACGATCATTTCGACTATGGTTTCGCCGTCGACTGGATGCGCAAGGATCTGGGTATCTGTCTGGACGCCGCCAACGAAAGCGGCGCTTCCCTGCCCGTTACCGCGCTGGTCGATCAGTTTTACAAGGACGTTCAGAAACTGGGCGGCGGGCGCTGGGATACGTCCTCGCTTTTCAAACGGCTGCGGGCGCTGGACTAAAGGACCTCAATGCAGATGAGTGACATGACGGATTTCTGGGCCGCTGCCCTGCGGCAACATTGGGGGCTCAAGGCCCGGCTGTCGCGACTGGACGGCGAATATGACCTGAACTTTCTGGTCGAGGCCAAAAATGGTCAGGACTATGTGCTGAAGGTCATGCGCGCGGGCTGCGAAGCCGGGTTTGTCGACCTGCAGGTGAAGACTCTGGAATATATCGCGGCCGAGGCCCCGGGGCTGCCGTTTCCCAAGGTTCTGCCGGACCTGAAAGGCGTCCAGCTGCCCGAGATACCCGATGAACAGGGCCAGCAGCGCCTAGTCTGGCTGCAGGAACGGCTACCCGGTCGTTGCTACGCAAAGGCCACGCCAAAGACCGACGAACTGATCATGAAACTGGGCCGGGTTCTGGGCGCCACCGACAGGGCACTGGAACGGTTCAGTCACCCAAACCTGCACCGCGAGGATTTCAAATGGGATCTGACGCAGGCGGGCTGGATCTCTGACAAGATGGGCGCAATCGCAGACCCGGCCCGGCGTGCATTGCTTGAGGAGATCGCCGCGCAATTCGACGCCATCTCGGATCATTTGGCGGACCTGCCCAAACAGGCCATCCACAACGACGCCAACGACTACAACATTCTGGTCGAGGGAGAGCTGAACGAACGTCAGAGCATTTCCGGCCTGATCGATCTGGGGGACATGTGTGCCGGCCCACGCATCTGCGATCTGGCAATTGCCGGAGCCTATATCGTACTGGATCATCCCAAGCCCGAGCGCGCTCTGGTCGCGCTGGTGCGCGGATATCACGCCGCCAACCGCCTGCGCCCGCAGGAGGTTGATCTGATCTGGCCGCTATTGCGGATGCGGCTTGCCGTCTCGGTTGTGAACTCGACCCTTATGGCGAGCGAAAACCCGGATGACCCGTATGTCACCATCAGTCAGGCGCCTGCGTGGCGGCTGCTGGAGAATGCATCGATCAACGGCGATCTGATGCCTGCCCGTCTGCGTGCGGCCTGTGGCCTGCCAGTGACCGACGGTGCCGAGCGCATCCACGCCTATCTTGCGGAACATCGCGGTCAGTTCGCTGAAATGTTCGGTCAGGACCTGACCGATGCGCCGATGGGGTCGCTGTCGGTCGAAAACTCGACCTGGCCACAGAACCCGTTCCACATGCCTCTGGATGAAGCCGCCCGCGTGGGCGAAGAATTCGGCGAAGGTCCCTGGCTGGGTTATTACAGTGAACCGCGCCTGATCTATGCCGAACCCGGTTTCCGCAAAGGGCCGTGGAAAGCCTCGGACCGACGCACCGTTCATCTGGCCGTTGACGTTTTCGCCCCGGCGGGAACCACGCTTTATGCCCCGCTCAGCGGACGGGTCGAGGTGGTCGAGAATCGCATCAGTCACCTTGATTACGGCGGAGTGGTGATCCTGCATCATGAAACACCCGAAGGTGATCCGTTTTACACGCTCTACGGTCACCTGGACCCCGAGATTTGCAGCAGGCTGAAACCCGGCGATCCGGTGGCGCAGGGGGCGGCTTTTGCGCGGCTTGGCGACGCCAGCCAGAATGGCGGCTGGGCGCCGCACGTTCATTTCCAACTGGCGCTGACCACCGACGGGATGCAGGCCGACTGGCCGGGCGTCGGCGACCCGGACGAGATGTATCTGTGGCATGCCGTCTGCCCCAACCCGGCGGCGTTGTTGAACCTTCCGGATGACAAGGTGTTCTATCGCCCGACCGACAAGCAGACGATCCTGCATGGTCGGCACGACCATTTCGGCGGCAATCTCAGCCTGACCTATGACAATCCGGTCATGCTGATGCGCGGCTGGAAGCATCATCTGTTCGACGAATGGGGCCGCCCCTATCTGGATGCCTATAACAATGTCCCGCATGTGGGCCATGCCCATCCCCGGATTCAGGGGGTTGCAGCGGATCAGCTAAAACGGATGAACTCGAACACCCGCTATCTGCATCCGGCGCAAACGGCCTTTGCCGAAAAGGTTCTGTCGAAGCTTCCCGATCATTTCGAGGTCTGCTTTTTCGTCAACTCAGGCACCGAGGCGAACGAGCTGGCCTTGCGGCTGGCCCGGGCGCATACCGGCGCAAGGGGCATGGTGACGCCGGATCACGGCTATCACGGCAACACAACAGGTGCGATCGACATCTCGGCCTACAAGTTCAACAAGCCGGGTGGCGGCGGACAGGCGGACTGGGTCGAACTGGTCGAAGTGGCGGACGATTATCGCGGATCATTCCGGCGCAACGATCCCGACCGCGCCACAAAGTTCGCGAATCTTGTCGATCCGGCAATTGCCGCACTGCAAGAAAAGGGTCACGGCGTTGCGGGCTTTATCGCCGAGACCTTCCCCTCGGTCGGCGGTCAGATCATCCCGCCCAAAGGGTACTTGCGCTCCGTCTACGAAAAGATCCGCGCGGCGGGCGGAGTCTGCATCGCGGACGAAGTGCAGACGGGCCTTGGCCGCTTGGGTGAGCACTATTTTGGTTTCGAACATCAAGGCGCGTTGCCCGATATCGTGGTGATGGGCAAACCTATCGGCAACGGTCATCCGCTGGGCGTTCTGGTAACAACCCGCGCCATTGCCGACAGCTTCAACAACGGGGTTGAGTTCTTTTCCACCTTCGGCGGTTCGACGCTGTCATGCCGTATCGGCAAAGAGGTTCTGGATATCGTCGACGACGAGGTCCTTCAGGACAATGCCCGCGCCATGGGCACACACCTGATCGAGGGGCTGCGCCGGATCGAAACCGATTTTGCCTGCGTCGGCGACGTGCGCGGCATGGGGCTGTTCCTTGGCGTTGAACTCATCAACCCGGATGGATCGGAAGGCACCGAAATCTGCAGTTTCGTCAAGAACAGGATGCGCGATCATCGTATCTTGATCGGCAGCGAAGGGCCAAAGGACAACATCCTGAAAATCCGCCCGCCGCTGACCATCGAAGCCGAAGACGTGGACATGATCCTGTGGGCCTTACGCAACGTGCTGGCCGAAGTCGGGGATTATACCCCTGTCCCGGCCTGTGATCACGAACACCACCACCATGGGTGTGGCTGCTGCTGAAACTGCAAAACCCCGGCGGGGATATGCCGGGGTTCTGCGCTCGCCGATGCTATAACACTGTAATCAGTGCAGTACCGACGAAGGGGTCTGATGCCCGGTTGTCGGCATTGGCACGACAGCCGTCATGCGGCGCAGCGCCAGCCCCAGCTGCTCGGACAAGGACGTCAGGGCGGGTGCAAAATCCGGGCGGACGATAAGCGAAGCCATCATCATCGCATCTTCCCTTTCGCCATCAGCCGCCGCAGCGATCATCTGGGCAAAACAGTTTTCGTCCGCGCCAAGACAGGCGCAGCCTAATCCGTGACGGATAAGCGGACGGCGGCCGTGCTGCGCACAAAGCGCGCAAAGGCGCTCCAGCGTCATCATGGCAGCGCGCCCCTGATCCGCGCCCAGCGCGATATCGAAATCACTGGCGGCATCGGCACGACCACCGGCACCTTCACCCCAAAGGCGAAGGTACATGACGGCGCCGGCCTCGACAGGGTTCAGATCGGCCAGACGGCCAACCGCCGCCCCGCCGCGAGGTGTCGGACGGCTCATTTCGTGAGGATCAGTTTGCCCGCGCGTGTGATGCGCAGCGTATATAGCTGATCGCCCAGTTCGATATGGGCGAGGTTGCCGCCTTTGGTCAGTTCCTCAGCCTTGTGGGCGGGAAGTATCGAGACAGCATAACCTTGGGTCGGAGTGGGGTTCTGGGCATTCATGGGGTCATCTCCAGAGCTTGAATCACGAGGGGCCTTGTCGCTCGGATCGTCGTCCCGGCTGGTACGCTCAGACATATCAGATCCTGACTTTTCGTTTTTTATCATCGGGTTCAGATCTGGCTGGCCCAGAGCACTCTGGGGTGGCTGATATTTCTCATCTGTAATCTGATTAAAATAGTAAGGTATGTCAAGAGGCCATATTTCCTCTCTGAAACAGATGCGGTTGCACAGCCCGTCACGACCGGCTACCCCGTTCAAGAACCGTATTCTCTGACCGGGATTCACAGATGACTGCCAGGATTGTTTTTGACCTTGATGGCACTTTGGTGGATAGCCTTCCCGACATTGCCGGGGCCGTAAACAGCATGCTTGCTGAGGTGAACCGCGATGCACTGTCCCTGAGCACAGTTTGCTCATTCGTCGGGAACGGCCTGCCGAATCTTGTCGGAAAGGTCATCGACCACTGCGATATGGATATGGGTCAACACGCCGAGCTGACGCGTCTGACACTGCATCACTACAACAAGCGGTCCAGCGATCTGACGGTTCCATATCCCGGCGTGCGAGAATCGCTGGCAACGCTGCAGGGCGCGGGATTTACACTGGGGCTCTGCACCAACAAACCCGAAGCCCCTGCCCGCCACGTTTTGGACGCGCTGGAACTGGCACAGTTTTTTGACGTCGTGATTGGGGGCGATACCTTCGACAGGCGCAAACCCGATCCGGCACCGTTGCACGCTGCGTTCGACCACCTCGGGGGCGGGCCGCGCCTGTTCGTTGGCGACAGCGAGGTAGACGCCGAAACAGCACAAAGGGCCAAAGTGCCGTTTCTGTTGTTCACGGAAGGATACCGGAAAAACCCGATCGAGCACTTGGCTCATACAGCTTCATATAGTGACAGTGCCGACTTGCCCGAACTGGTTGCGCAGGTTCTGGACGAGATGCCAAACACTGTGCCAAACGGAACGTAACCAGCTGCTTTCAGCCCCGGAATCCGCTGTTTTTTAGGGCCGGATGAATTTTGCGCTGCCGACCCTTCGCTGGCTGGGGGCATTACTGCTGTCCGCAACTGGGGCCTGTTGCGCCGCTGGGGCTGGTTGCGCCACCGCAGGGGCAGATCCGCAGGCCACACCATCCCCGTCCAGATCGTTTCTGGGGTGATATCCCGGCTCGCCCATGCGTACCGGCCCAAGTCCGACGGCCCGCGCCGCATCGCACCCCGCCAGCGCCACAAGATGCGCCACCGCTTCGGTCGGCTCGTAAGACGTCGTGCGCATGTAAACACCCAATGCAATGACAATGGTGGTAATTGGCAGGACCAGAACCATCATCAGGATGCGAACCGGTGACAACGCATGTTTGCGCAGCGCATCCGCCCGTTCACGCCGCCTGGCGGATCGGGGGTTGGGACTATTCTCCGGTTCCGGTTTTCTTCGGCGCATCATGGGAACTTAGATGATCATCCTATGTGGCAATGAAAGGGCCGCGACATGACAAAAAACCGGCCGGGTTTCAGGGCGCGTTGCGCTGCGAGGGGTCCCGCGTGAAGGCTTCGGGATAAGATGCCACCTCGCGCTGATGGGCTGCCGCACCGGCCCACCAGACCAACTGATCGAAGGTCCGCGACATATATCCCTGCCATCGTGTCGCATCCACCGTTTCAGCAAACCCGCCATCGGTCGCAAAAACATCGTGCGCCTTTGGTACGTGGATCATTGCGGAAACCGGCAGGCACCCCAGCTCGCTCAGGAATGTGCGCATGTTGACCGCCGCGCGCGCGCCACCCCATTGCCCGGCCGAATAGGTGACAATCGCGCTTGGTTTGTAGGAATACAGCGAGCTACCGAGATGGTTCAGAAGGTCCGCAAGCGCCGGGGACATGGAATGGTTGAATTCCGGGCTGACCATAACATACCCGTCCGCGTCGGAAATCTTGCCCGCCAGCGCGTTCAGCCCATCCGACGCGCGCCCACTGGCATAGGAAAAATGAGGTTTGAACGGACGCGGCAGATCAATCTGCAACGGGTCAACAAGCTCGACATCATGCCCTGCGGCGGTCAGTTGCATCTGACAGGCGCGCGCGACCCGTTCACCCAGACGGGCGGGGCGCGGAGGGGTGCTTTCTCGGACAGAACCGAGGAATACAAGAAATTTCAGGGGCACATCCAACTCCATATCGACAGGAAATTCAGCCTCGCCGAGGGGAGCCTAGGTGTTTATCACTTGCTTTGCCATTCGCGGATTACAAAATGCCGGAGTCACCATGCCCAGGAACGATCCAGTTCAGCCCGCCGACGATGCGGCCCGTATACTTACGCGCGAGTTGATCTCTGCCGCGACGCACGCTGCCATCGCCGTATTGCAGCCGCAGTCATCGCTGCCATCGGTTTCCCGGATTGCCCTTGCGACCGACGACCGGAACCAACCGGTATCACTGATCTCGTCTCTGGCCGAACACACCCGTGCGCTGCAGGCCAACCCAAACTGTGCCCTGCTGATCGGGGAACCCGGTGAAAAAGGCGACCCGCTGACACATCCGCGCCTGACCCTACATTGCCAGGCCGAGCTGATCGACCACGGGACCGAAGACCACAGGATTTTGCGTGCTCGGTACCTGTCGCTGCGGCCAAAGGCAAAGCTGTATGTTGATTTTACCGACTTCTGCTTTGTCCGCTTCAACGTTTCCGACGGGCTTCTCAACGGCGGCTTCGGCAAGGCATTCCGGCTGACACCACAGGATTTCTGACGGCGGGCTTGCCCGACTCGGGCAAGGGGCGCACACTGGCACTCTCTAGTTCACAAACGGCGCCCGGGTCGCGCCGACTGCTCAGACGGGCGCCATGGAGTTACGGAGGACACCATGACCATAGCTGCGCGCCTCAAACATCATCTTGACGCTCAGGGGCTGCCCTTTGACATGATCCGGCACCCTTATGCCGCCACTGCCGCCGAATGCGCCGAGGCGGCTCATGTCCCGGGTGACCATCTGGCCAAATCCGTCCTGATTCACATGGAAGAAGGGCCGATGCTGGCAGTAGTGCCGTCAAACCACAAGCTTGACCTTACAACGCTGCAATCGATCCTTTCCCGCCGCATCGGTCTGGCGCCCGAGGCCGAAGTGGAAGGCGTCTTTGACGATTGCGATCTGGGCGCCGCTCCACCGGTCGGTGCCGCCTATGACGTGCCAACCATCATCGATGACAGCCTGACCGGTCTGGACAAGGTCTGGTTCGAGGCCGGTGACCACAAAACACTGGTTGAAATGAAGGGCGGAGATTTCGACCGCCTGATGAAGGACGCCGATCACGGCTCATTCTGCTGCATGAACTGATCCGGCGGCTGGCCGACTGGCCAGCCTTCGGTTTCAGGCTTTGGCTATCGAACCACGTGCACCGCACATTGCGCGTGTCGAACAACGTGCGTCGTGGTCGAACCAAGCAGCAAATCCTGCATCCCGGGCCGGTGGGATGCCATGATGATCAGGTCCGGTTTGTTTGCCTCCGCCCAGTCGAGGATAGTTCGACCCGAATGCCCTTCGATGACCAGTCCCACCGCGTTCGGCAGATTGGCTGCAAGGCGGTCCAATTCGACCTGTATCGCCTTGCGCGCCTCTGTCAGATACTCCGCAGGCATATATGAGATGGCATAGTCGGGAATATGTTCGACAACATGCAGCAAAGTGATCGCCGCCCCGGGTGTTGCCAACATCTCGGCCAGTTTGAGCGGCCCGGAAGTATCTCTTTCGGCATCAAAGGATATCGGAACAAGAATATTGTGATACATGGCTTGCGCCTCCGCTTCAGTCAGGGTCAGACTGCTCCGGCATAGTTGAAAACGCCTTGATTCAGGTCAGTCTCAGCCAAAGGTTTCCGCCACGTCGTACATCACCGGTTCGAAACTTTTGCACAGTTCGTTGATCTTGCGGTTGCGATCACGCATTTCGGGCGTGCGCAGCATCGCCAGAAAATCCTCACGCCGCTGCCATTGCGAATAATTGGCTATCCGGGTCTGTGCATCGTTCACATGCAGGCCTGCGGAAATGAAACCGGGTTGCTTTGAAATGAAGCTCTCGAAGGCGTCTGTCAGCGCTTCAAGCAAATCCTGACAGGTCCCCGGTGTCATTTCGAAGGTGGTGATCACAGTCTGAATGCTGGCGTCTTTCGAGATTTTTGGCATCTGGCTACTCCTCCTGCTTCCTCCAGCCTAACACAGCTTTCTCCGTTTTCTCAATTTTCCTTGGCAATCCAGCGACTTCCGGAACGAAATGTTTCGTAGAAGTTACCAACTGACTAACCAAGCGTTAACCAAGGTTGCGGATGCTGCGCCCGGAAGGGAAGTTCATGGTCCGCTTGCTTGCAATCCTACTACTTATGGTCCCGGCACCTGTCGAAGCCGGTGCGTGGCTGCGCGACAAGGGCAAAGGGTTTTGGGCGCTGTCGGCAACCGGGTTCAAAACAGATGCAGGAGAGTACAAATACAAATCCTCCGCCTATTTTGAATACGGCGCGCTGACATGGCTTACGGTCGGGCTGGATGCCGAGGAACATCAGGATTTGTACGGCCACGCGCTTATTTTTGCCCGGTTTCCGGTTAAGGATTTTGGCAGTGCGGGCAGACTGGCCGCCGAGTTTGGCGTCGGTGCCTATCACAAACGGGACAAGGCGTGGGCGCTTTACAAAACCACGTTGTCCTACGGCAAAGGCTTTCAGAGCGGTTGGGGCAATGGCTGGGCCGCGGTTGACGCCGCGCTGGAATACCGCTCGCACGAGAAACTGGCGCGCAAACTGGATTTCACCGTTGGCGTGACGTCCGAGCGCTGGCTGGATCCCCTTCTGCAAATCGAAACGACCCATGTTTCCGACAAACCGTTTTATTGGAGCGTCAGACCGTCGGTGATGATCCGCCCGAAATCCTCTGAAACCATCTGGGTGCTGGGGCTGGAGCGTAACTCGGCCCGCAGGGGAACCGGTCTGAAGTTCGCTCTGTGGCGCGCATTTTGAACCCCGCGCCAGAACAGGCCGCCGTTACCGGCGACCTGCAGTAAAGGTGCGTCAGACATCTATCCGCATCGTGACAGAGACCTTACCCTTCACGGCATCAGACCAGTTCAAGCGCACCTGATCACCGCTGCTGCCCTGCTGCAGGTCCACATATTGTGTCGCATACCGGACCGCGTTGTTCCCGTTACGAAGTGGACCATGGGCTACAACGCTGTCGCACCCTCTGGCGCGGGCGCCGAACGGCAAATTTCCCTCCGAACCAACGGTCCAACTCAACGCAGCCGTGTTCTGACTGTGGATCACGCGCAGCGGGTTGGCGCTTTTGTGCGTCACGTTGTGATAGGTGTTGCCTTCGAACTGCACATGCGTGGTTCGGTTCAAATCCAGCCCTGCATACGTGGTATCGATCCGTTCGGCCCGGGTTATTTTCCCATTTATCGATCGGAACTTGTTTCCGGTGACCGAAAAACCATTAAGGAAATGACCGGTCCCATAAGGACGGACCACAATATAGCTGAACCACGGCGCAACATCGCCGGACAGAAAGATGTTGTCGGTGACGCTCATGGCGCTGAACGAAAATCCGGTGGTAAAGTCCGGAAACTGATCACGCTCGTTTGTCCATTCGATATGACAGTTGTCGACGTAATTCTCGGCGATGGTCGAACTGCTGTAGGTACCGATCATGACCAAACCGGCCGTGCGCACGCCGTTTGCGACGGAATCACCCTGAAAGAAGTGATTTCCCAGAACCATGTTGTTGGCCCCGCCCAGCACGGCGAAATGGCGGAACCGGGTGGCCCGGTTGTGACGCAGCTTGATATCGTTGGCATTGGCGTTCAGGGCAATGGTGGTGCGGTCCGGCACCGGTTTGGCATCCTCCGACGACAAGAACTGGCACCCGTCAATTAGCATTCCCTGACACCCGCTTCCGATCGAAGTGATCCCGCGGTTCTTTGGCCGGCTGATAAAGCAATCCTTCAGCGAAAAGGTCGAGCCAGAGGGGGCCAGACGGATGGCGCTGCAACGGCCATTGCACTGAAACTCTACACCCTCCATGCCGAATTTCTGAAGCGAACTGAAACCCTTGAAGTCCAGCAGATATTTCTGGTTTCGAAATTCATAGTTCTGCGTGCCGCCTCCGCCAAACAGCTGTCCGCTCAGCGTAATCTCACCTGCGCCTTCGTTCTTGGAGCGGACATAAATCTCGCGCCCGACACCGCTGCCGCGCAGCAATGAGCCAACCGGGATATTCGCGATATTGGCCACATTTTTCAGCTTGTAGGGATCGCTCGGTTGATAGGTTGCGACCGAATTATAGAAAACCGTATTCCAACTGTTGCTGTCCTGGGCATCAAGCTGGCCGTTGCGGATCACCCGACGGGTGGCATAGCTGGTTTTGTTCGGAACCGCCGCCTGCATATCGATCGGTTCGCTGACCGCGATCTTGAGCCCGCCCATATCAAGCGATTCGTGATCCGAATTGTTCAGCAACGCCTGAAAGGCCTTGCGAAAGGCCAGTGACTCGTCGCCGAAAGCTGCGACATAGGTCGGCAGATCGAAGCTTTTGGTCAAAAGAAAAATCTTGTCCGCAGGCATCGTAACCGTGCCTTCAAACTCGATTTCCGAATTGATGCTTGTCGTGTTGCCCAGAAAGTATGTCCCCTTCGAGACAAAGACCCGGCGACCGTTGGCGGCCTGATCCGCTGCCTCGAAAGCAGCCGAGTCGTCGGCCACGCCATCTCCGACCGCGCCAAAGTCGCGCACATCGACAACACCGAGCATATCGCGCAGGAACACCTTGGTAACATCCGTGATCTGGATATCGTCCACACGCACAACCGAGCCATTCGGCCCTTCGAGGTTCAGACCGAAATGTCCGTACAGGGCCTGTGTCCCCCACGACATATCAACGCCGGGCCGATACCCTGTGCCGACGATCGCGGTCACCTCTGTCACCTCACCGTAGTTCGTCAGCTGAATCGCCGGGCCTTTTTCGATCAGACCGGCGACATGAGCGTCACCCGCACCGCCAGCCCAACCTGCAATCCGGACAACCGGCAATGGTCCGCTAACCGCCTTCACACGCGCAGTTACGCGCAGGTAACACCCCGGCAGCAAAGGTGTCTGCCCCATGTAACGCAGCTGCTGGGTTGCGCTGACCTTGATCAGCTCCAGACAACCGCCGAAATGAGAATCGGAAGGGGCAAAATTTCCGATGCCAGATCCCTGATAGCTGGGCGAACCGGCGGTCCCGTCGCCGCTTGACCATACATCCAGCCCGTTCACAAACGCAGGCGGCATGAAAACGATGCCATCGGTGATTGCCTTGTTCATAAAAAATCCCTTTCACAGTTGCGCGGCACCCGCATGCCGACGCACGTCGTTGGCCGGGTCCGGGCCATTCCCGAACGCGGGCTTTTGGGTATCTGAAAGGGATTAACCGGTGCTCATATCATCGTGACGGTGGTGTTGCGTCAGGCCGCGGGGTCCGAAACGCCAAGGATCTGCACTGCATTGATCCTCCAGCCGTTTTCCAGTTCGATCATCTGGTAATCCAAAAGATGAACCTGCCCTGCCCCGTCGATGACCATGACTTTCTGCCAAAGCGCGCCTGCGATCTCGCGTAATTCCAGAAAGCGAACATCGGCCGGTCGCCAGACCATGGGGTAGCCATTTCTGACCATCGCGCCAAAGTTTTCGGGCGTGCGAAAGAACTGCTGAATATTCGGGCTTGCAAAGGTAAAGGCCGTCGCGAAATCATCCGCCTCGAACGCCCTCATCTGCGCCTTGATGTTCGCCTCGATCTCGGCGTTCTGAGCCCATGCAGGCGCGACCACTGCAAACCACAGAGCAACTGCAAACATGAAACGACGCATGGGGCCACCTCCTGTCGATCAGGTAGCCCCATGTGAATTCAGGTCAAATCAGACCAGCTCTCCGGCCAGCGCCTTGTCGATCAGAGCAATGGTTTCCGGCACGCCATAAAGCGCGATGAAGCCACCAAATCGCGGGCCCTGACTTGCGCCCAGCAGAACTTCATAAAGCGCCGTGAACCAGCCCCGCATCGGGTCAAACCGTTCACGTCCGATCGAATAGACCACGGATTGCAGCGCCTCATCCTCGATCGGCCCGTCATAGGCCTGCAATTCGGCCTTCAACGCCTCCAGTGCTTCGCGTTCCTGATCGGTTGGGGCACGATGTTGGCGCGTCGGTTTAACAAAGTCGTTGAAGTACCGCACGGCAAAGCCAGCCGCCTGATCCAGATCAGGATGCGTCTCGGCGGTTGCCTCAGGTGCATAACGACGGACAAAGCCCCACAGCGTTTCTTTGTCCTCGGCACCTGATACGGACGCGAGGTTCAACAGCATCGCAAACGGCACCATCAGGGTGGATTCAGGCACCTGACCACCATGGATATGCCAAACCGGATTATTCAGCTGCGCCTTCAGCTCCTGCCCCGGATAGGCGCGCAACTGCTGGTGATATTCGTCAACCGCCTTCGGAATTACGTCGAAATACAACCGCTTGGCCGTCTTTGGCTTCTGGTACATGAAATAGGACAGGCTTTCGGGCGCCGCATAGGTCAGCCATTCCTCCATCGAAAGGCCATTGCCCTTGGATTTAGAAATTTTCTGTCCTAGCTCGTCGTTGAACAACTCATAGCTCAGGCTTTCAGGCGGCTGTTTGCCCAGCGCCCTGCAGATTTTCGATGACTGCGTGACCGAGTCGATCAGGTCCTTGCCCGACATCTCATAATCCACGCCCAGCGCTGCCCAGCGCATGGCCCAGTCCGGCTTCCACTGCATTTTGACGTTACCGCCAGTGACCGGAATCTCGACCTTCTCGCCGTCCGGCTCTTCATAGACGATGGTGCCTTTGGCCACATTCCGCTCCAGCGTCGGCACCTGCAAAACGTGCCCGGTTTTCGGGCTGACCGGCAAGAAGCACGAATAGGTCTCGCGCCGCTCAGGCCCAAGGGTCGGCAGCATGATTTCCTGAACCTTGTCGAACCGATCCAGCGCCGTCAGCAACATCTCGTCGAAGCGGCCAGAGGTATAGTAATCGGTGGCCGACGCGAATTCGTATTCAAAACCGAAGCTGTCCAGAAAATCACACAGCATCGCATTGTTGTGCTGCGCGAACCCCTCATGCGTGCCGAACGGATCGCGCACCTTGGTCAGGGGCAGATGCAGATCCTCTTTCAGTTCTTCCTGCATCGGAACATTGGTCGGCACCTTGCGGAAACCGTCCATATCGTCCGAGAAACACAACAGTCTGGTCGGAATGTCACTGATCTGCTCAAAGGCATGACGCACCATCGAGGTCCGGGCCACTTCGCCGAACGTACCGATATGCGGCAGCCCCGATGGGCCATACCCTGTCTGGAACAGCACATATCCCTTCTCGGGCGGAGATTTCTGATAGCGTTTGAGCACCCGGCGCGCCTCTTCAAAAGGCCAGGCCTTGGACGCAAGAGCGGTTTCACGCAGTTCAGACATTGATTTCGATCTCCATCGGGGAACAGCGCCGATCACCCCATGCGACCGGCCCGAACCCTCCTATTGTGCTATCGCAGCATGAGTCAATCGCCAGACCCGGCAAACAGCGCAAATCCCGCTGCAGTGGCCCTGTTTATGTAATTTTCGCATTTATGCGGCATAAGAGTTGAACACCCTCATGGCGGCCCGTATCTTGCGCTGAATATATTCAGCAGGACAATATCATGACCGAGCAAGCGCCCCACCCAATGACCCCGCAGGATTGCCTTGTCGCGATCATGGTTGCGATTTCAGCATCCGATGAAAATATTCGCACGGCGGAACTGGTGAAAATCCAAACTGCGGTGAACATGCTGCCTGTTTTTGCCGAATACGACATCGACCGGATGAAGCGTGTCTCGCAGATTGTATTCGATCTGTTCGAACAGGAAGAAGGCCTTGATGCCATGTTCGGCCTGATCCGGGACAACCTGCCAGAACGGCTGAACGAAACTGCTTATGCGCTTGCATGCGACGTCGCAGCGGCCGACGGCAAACTTGCCGAAACAGAACTGCGCCTGCTGGAAGAGATTCGGTATGAGCTGAACATCGACCGGCTACACGCCGCTGCCATCGAACGTGGTGCGCGGGCACGTCACGCGACTTGACGGGTTTTAACGAACTAACCCAACTCAAACCACTGCGCAGAATTCAGCTGAAAGGCCGCACGATCCTGCGCGCCAATCGCAGAAATTCTGCGCGCGTCTCAGGCTGGGCCAATTTCGAACCTGTTCATTTCATACTAGTGGCGATCCCGGAAGGACTCGAACCCTCAACCTGCTGATTAGAAGTCAGCTGCTCTATCCAGTTGAGCTACGGGACCACTTTGCCTTTCTTGCTGCTTTTAGCGGCGGGGTTCAAGAGGCAAGCTCATAAAGGCGCTATTGGGATCATCCTCATACCCATGGATCGGCCCGCAATAGGAATATCCCAACGCTTCATAGAGTTTGCGCGCAGCATCATATTCCGTCAGATGCGCGGCGCCCGTTTCCAGAACCAGGGCTGTCACCCCTTCGGACTGCGCAATCCCGGCAAGGCGATTCATCATCACCTTAGCCAATCCGCGCCCGCGCGCTTCAGACAGGATATGGACGGATTTCACTTCTGCCGTCCCGTCGGGCAAAGATTTCAGCGCCCCACATCCCAGTGGCTGCCCATCATCATAAAGCGCCCAAAACCGAATTCCCGGCCCGCGCAGGGCCTCGGGATCCATCGTGTGATTGCTTTCCGCCGGCCCCGCTGTCTGACTGTGGGCAAAATGCGCCTGTACGACCGGGCGCATCACCTCGGACGTTGGGTCATCCTCGCGAATTTCGATCATTCAGTGGGTCCAGGGGCTACGCCGGTCGGTGGCGAAATTTTCGCCGTATCCCCGGGCGCGCAGATTCGGCTTGCGTTTATGAGGCTCACTCACCTGTACCTCGATGCCATGGTCCGCTGCGTAATCCAGCGCCTCTTCCTTGGTGTCGAACTTCAACCGCACCTGCGTCTGCGTATCGTTGGACGACGTCCAACCCATAAGCGGATCAACTTCGCGCGCCGAGGCGGGGGCGTATTCCAGAACCCACTTCCGGGTCTTGGCCATGCCCGAGGTCATTGCATTCCTTGCAGGCTGGTAAATCCGTGCGCGCATGTGGCTCTCCGTACTCGCTTGGCTGGGCTTGTTTATGCGTCAGAGCTCGGGCGGGGACAAGATCGCAATTGTCGCGGTTGAATGTACTTTCTGATGTCAGAAACTGTCATCAGGGTCTTTTATCACTCACTACGATACCAAGAAGAGGTCAGAGAGATGATGGGCCCAACCCAGGTTGAACATGCAAAAGCTATGACCCGGAAAGGGCAATCAGAACGGAACTCGACGATACAACCCGCACGAAGTGGTGTTCAGCATATGCGACACAGGATCAGGTCTTGCAGTTGGACAAAATAAGAACAAATGTAAGGGCCTGACCCGGAGCTTGCCTATGCCCTACGCCCATTCCGACAAGACCCAGCTGACGGCTGATGATGTCCGCGCCCGCCTGAAACTTGAGGGCGGCAAGCAATTCGTCATGCACACCGAATTTGCCCCCGCAGGCGACCAGCCAACCGCGATCAAGGAACTGTCCGGCGGCGTGCAGGATGGCGAACGCGATCAGGTCCTGCTGGGCGCGACCGGCACGGGCAAGACCTTCACCATGGCCAAGGTGATCGAAGAAACCCAGCGTCCCGCGATCATCCTTGCCCCAAACAAGACGCTGGCCGCGCAGCTTTATGGTGAATTCAAAGGGTTCTTCCCCGAAAACTCGGTCGAGTATTTCGTATCCTACTACGATTACTACCAGCCCGAGGCCTATGTGCCGCGCAGCGACACCTACATAGAAAAAGAATCGCAGATCAACGAACAGATCGACCGGATGCGCCACTCGGCCACCCGGGCGCTGCTCGAACGGGATGACGTGATCATCGTCGCCTCGGTGTCCTGCATCTACGGTATCGGCTCGGTCGAAACCTACGGTGCGATGACGCAGGACCTGAAGGTCGGCAACGAATACGATCAGCGGCAGGTGATGGCTGATCTGGTCGCCCAGCAATACCGCCGCAACGATCAGGCGTTTCAACGCGGGTCTTTCCGGGTGCGGGGCGATTCACTGGAGATCTGGCCCGCCCACCTTGAGGACCGCGCGTGGAAGTTGTCCTTCTTTGGCGAAGAACTGGAACAGATCACCGAATTCGATCCGCTGACAGGCGAACGCGCCGCCACGATGGAGCATGTGCGGGTCTATGCGAATTCGCACTACGTGACGCCGAAACCCACGATGCAGCAAGCGATCATCGGCATCAAAAAGGAACTGCGTATCCGGCTGGATCAATTGGTTGGTGAGGGCAAACTGCTTGAAGCGCAACGTCTGGAACAGCGCACCAACTTCGATCTGGAAATGCTCGAGGCCACAGGCGTCTGTAACGGGATCGAGAACTACTCGCGCTATCTCACGGGCCGCGCACCGGGTGAACCACCCCCGACCCTGTTCGAATTCATCCCCGACAATGCCATCGTCTTTGCCGATGAGTCCCACGTCAGCGTCCCGCAGATCGGCGGCATGTACCGGGGCGACTATCGGCGCAAGTTCACGCTGGCCGAACACGGGTTCCGCCTGCCGTCGTGCATGGACAATCGACCGCTGAAGTTCGAGGAGTGGGACGCCATGCGCCCGCAATCCGTCTTTGTCTCGGCCACCCCCGCCAAGTGGGAGATCGAGCAGACAGGCGGCGTCTTCACCGAACAGGTGATCCGCCCCACCGGGCTCTTGGATCCCGAGGTTGAAATCCGCCCGGTATCCATGCAGGTGGACGACCTGCTGGACGAGGTCCGCAAGGTCGCCGCCGACGGCTATCGCACGCTGGTCACCACGCTCACCAAACGCATGGCCGAGGATCTGACCGAATACCTGCACGAACAGGGCATCAAAGTCCGTTACATGCACTCGGACATCGACACGCTGGAACGCATTGAAATCCTGCGCGACCTTCGCTTGGGCGCTTTTGATGTGCTGGTTGGCATCAACCTGCTGCGCGAAGGCCTCGATATCCCCGAATGCGGGCTGGTCGCCATTCTGGACGCGGATAAAGAAGGCTTCCTGCGCTCGGAAACCTCGCTGATCCAGACCATTGGCCGCGCCGCGCGGAATGCCGATGGCCGGGTGATCATGTATGCCGACAAGATCACCGGCAGCATGGAACGCGCCCTAAATGAGACCAACCGCCGCCGCGCCAGGCAGCTTGCCTATAACGAAGAACACGGCATCACCCCCGAGACGGTGAAGAAGAATGTCGAGGACGTTCTCGCCGGGCTTTATGAGGGCGACGTCGACATGAACCGCGTCACCGCCACCATCGACAAACCGATGCACGGTGCCAACCTCGAGGCTCATCTGGACGGGTTGCGTGATCAGATGCGCATGGCCGCCGAGAATCTTGAATTCGAAGAGGCCGCCAACATCCGGGATGAGATCAAACGTCTGGAAGCGGTAGATCTGGCCGTCGCCGACGACCCCATGGCGCGCCAATGGGCGGTCGAAAAAGCCTCGGAAGATGCAGTGAAATCGCGCGGACGGTCGACGGCTGGCAGGCCGGGGCAAAGGGGTGGGAATGTGAAGAGGCGGAAGCGGTAATGCTTACTTTAAATGAACCCGCTTGTTCTTGATCCTGCCTCGCAAAAAAACGTCTTGCTGAGCCACCTGAGGAAAACGCTCCTGCCAGTCTCTGAAGCGATCATTTGTTACAATGCGCGCCTTCAATCTTTCAGCGTCGCTGATTAACAACGGGTCTGCAGGTGTTCCTTTTGGCGCAACTGATATTCGACGCGCTGGATATCGAAGTGCCTTTGAAAGCTGGGCGGGGTTCATGTAGCGACCGGCAACCAGATAACCAACATTTGCATCAAACCACAGTTTCGGCTCAAACCCGGCCAAGACCAACTGCTCAATAACCAGTCTGACCGAATGCAAAGCCGGTTCATCGTTCTGCCAATAAAGTACGTTTGACCCATCAACTACGACCCAGTTGATCGGCTTCCGAAACCTTGATCTCAGCAGCAGAATGACGGCCAGAACGATTCCGCTTGCTCCCAGCAGTAACGGCAGGGTCAAAATCGGGCCGAATGTCATCGCTGACCAAAGCGTCACACCAGCGGACGTTAGCAACAAAAGCAGCAGTTTAATCATGCTAGGGCTGATAACGAGTTTAATGGACTCTGCAATATGTTGATTCCAATATCCCGTTCAAGAAAACCCCGAACGGGCCGCCTATACTGTAAGAATGGCTCCACACTGCTCGAACCATACCTACCACATTACGTATCCGGAAAATCAAACGAATTCAGCTGGGTGCCTGGCTCTGGCGCGCGATTGCTTGCTTGGGGCTGACTGTTGCTGGCGCGAGGCTGGCTTTTGCGTGCTGTGGCTTACGATGGCTTGCTGCAGCTGGGTTCCTGTGAATTCAGTATGGACTGGATATAAGAACCCCTGAACCCATGTCAACAAAAAAATCCAATAAAAACATATAGTTGACTGATTTTATCGGGCATTATCACCCAACGTATTTCCCCGAATTCCCATCTCGCACCTGTAGTTCAAGGTTGCAGCCCAGCGCGCCCTGCTTCACGTTTGAAATCACAGTCTGTGATTCCAAGTGGTTACGATGACGAATCCGAAAAACCTGCCCAGCCCGCATGAGGTCCAAAGCGCCATTCACAGGGTGCGCGGCACCCGCGTGGTGCTGGCCGAGGATCTGGCGCAGTTCTACGGAAAATCCGTCAGCGCCTTCAATCAGGCCGTGTCGCGCAACAAGGACCTGTTCGAAGGATATCGCTTTCAACTCACCGACACCGAGGTCGCCGATTTGATATCACAGAATGTGATTTCAAAACCAAAGGGCCGCGGCGGGCGGCGGGTCAATCCGTGGGTTTATACGGATTACGGTGTAGCCATCGCCTCGGCCCTGTTCAAGGACCCGCGCGCCATCAAGATCACCCGGATGATCACCGAGGCCTTTGTCGATGGCGCAAACGCTCTGACTGAGACCCCACGCAGCCTGCCCGAGATTCTGCCGCCCGAGGGTACCCCTGCCCCGCTGCTGCCCAATGGCGAGCAACTGCGCGATCTGGCCGAAAACATCCTCGATTCCGGGCAGCAGAGCCTAGTTGATTATATCGCCAATCCCACCACCAAGCGCCAGCAAGCGGTGGCGATGATCATGAAGACCCTCGCCGAAACTGCGGGCGAAGAGGTCCGGACCCAGCAGGAACGCCTGCGCCTGCGCATCGCCGAACGTTTGGCCACCGGCGATTACGCGGATGATGATGATCGCAAACAACTGCTGGAATTGCTGCAGGCGATGAAGGGTTAAACTCCCAGTTCAGCCCGCATCTTTTTGGTCAGCTTGGCAACGACCAAATCATAAGAGGTCACGATATGCTCACGCAGTGAGGTATCGCTCATACCCCGCTCGTCATAGACCTGCAGCCACTTCATCCCCCGCGACGCCAGATAGGGGGCTGGGCGGATGCCGGGTTCGTCCCCCAGCACTTCAAAGGCCAGATCGGTCGCCTTGAAAGTGAACGCATCGCGCCCTTCGTTCCACCCGCAGATCGCAAACACCTTACCGCCCACCTTCCACACATCCGCATTGCCCCATTGGACCACGTGACTGGTTGCTTTGAGGCTGGAGCAGAAGGCGTTGAACTCATCACGGGTCATTGCGCCGCTCCCGGTTGGTGCGCACGTCGAAGATCAAATTCTCATCTTTCATGAACGCCTCAACAAGGCAGGCGGTCGACGATCGGCTTGAATTTTCTGGATGCAAGGAAAACCTCGGGCAGTTCAGACAGAACGGCGTCGATCGGATCATAAACATTTGACGCCGCCGCCAGAATCTCTTCGGACACCTGCTTGGGCTCTCGTCCCACGCGATCGGGCAGCACAAACTCCAACCCGATAAAATCCGAGATATCCTTTTGCCGTCGCCAGATTGCGTCATAGTGCACGCACAACACCGGCACCTCTTCGAAAGTTGCCCACTCTCTTACCTGCTCGGCCTGGCGCAAAACGTCGTATTTGAACAGGTCTTCGAACGGGCCTTTTGCGTTCATATGGTAAAGGTGTTCTTCAACCCAATCCGCCCCGAAGCGTTCCAATGTCGAATACACCGAAAGCGCAGAATCCCTGGTCGGACCAAAACAGAACACGACTTTGACATCGCGACGTCCACGCAGCGCATCAGGGAAATCGTGCGTTTTGACGACCGTCCCGTAAGAAAGTGACGCTTGATCAAGGCGGGGTTCAAATATGGTTCCAGCCTTTTTTTTCCACCACGTATCCTGAACGCGTGCCTCACGCAGCGCTTCATACATCAGCGTACTGCCGGAACGGCCGTTGCTGGCCACGACGAGGCAAGGTCTCGGTTTGAACAGAATGCTGGGCCTGAGTTTTATCACCTGGCAAATTTCTCGTGTCTACGCCCACCGGAGGCGGCGTTCGCACCGAAGGGGCCTCGTGGAATTGTGATGGTCTTGGTAACCTTTGCCAGTGGGGGGTTCAACCCCGTCGCAGATTCCCCCGAAACCGCAAACGCGACAACTGCGCGCAATCTCCGCACAGAGTTCCGACAAATTTATGTGAGGACCGCCAGCGTTCAGGATGGAACGTGAGGATTGGTAGCGGGTTGCGCACTGGCCAGCAACTTGAGCTTGCAAATGGCAAAGGCCAGAACACCAGCCACAAGGACCACTCCGAACGAGACACTCAAGTAGGTTGCGATGCCCTGCCAGACAGATGCGCCCAGAAAAACCATACGCCCAATAGCGGAAAGGATTCCGATGATACTGCCAAGAAAGATTACTATCAGCGCCATTCTCATGCACTCTCATAAGTGGTTCGATCATGGAAGCAGTAAAATTGGGCGGAGATGTGGCGCGCATTGGGCAAAGCCGGGTTGCGCTGAATTTTGCTTATCAGCGTCCGCGAAACCGGCAGGAAAACTCTCAACACCGTGGAATCAGGGTCGGTTAAGCCTGACGCCTTCAAGCATTTGCCTCGCTACTCAGCTTTGTCGCGGCAAGCAGCCCCTCAAGGACCGCTTCTTCGCAACTACGGGCCATCTGACAATCACCGATTGAAAAAACGGAACCTGAATATTCTGACAGGGCTTCCTCAAGCTCGACATTTGGGCGATGCCCCATTGCAAGAACCAGAGTGTCCACATCTTCCAGAACGATCGCAGAACCGCTCACGGTGTGCTGAAAAAAGGCGCTGTCCGCGTCGCGACCGAACACCCTTGCATAAGGTATGATTTCGACGCCAAGCGCGTGCAGACGTGCGACCGTCGCGTCACGCACATAGGATTGCAGCCCCTCGCCCGCGTGCAACCCGTTGACGGCAAGCCTGACGTGGCACCCGGCCTGTGCCAGCATCTCGGCCACGCCCAGACCGATCCAGTCCCCTTTCCAATCCGCGACCACAACACGGCTGCCGGGGTTGACCTCGTTGGTCAGAACCTGCCAGGCGGTACAGGTTTGCCCCTCACCATCATCATGAAAGTTCTCCGGCCAATACGGTTCCGCGCCGGTGGCAAGGATCACGGCATCCGGCGCTTCGGCCCGAACAAACTCTGCATCCACGCGGATACCCGTTCTGACCCGCGCGCCCGAGTTTCCAAGTTCTCGTTCCAGATTGGTAATGATACCACCGAATTCTGCCCGGTGCGGTATCAGCTGCGCCAACCGAACCTGCCCGCCCAGATGCCGCTCGGCCTCGTACAATGTTACATCGTGACCGCGCAGGGCCGCCGCTGTCGCCGCCTTCATTCCACCCGGGCCACCGCCGATGACCATTACCTTTTTGGGGTCGGGCGCGGCACTGACGGTGGAGTATTCCAGTTCCCTCCCGCTTTCGGGATGCTGGATGCAGGATATCGCATGCCCCTTGTGAAAGTGTCCGATGCACGCCTGATTGCAACCGATGCAGGCGCGGATTTCGTCAGAATGGCCTGACTGCGCCTTGGATGGCATCTGAGGATCGCAGATCATCGCGCGCGTCATGCCACACATGTCCGCCGCACCGGACGACAGGATGCCCTCGGCCTCCTGCGGCTGGTTGATGCGCCCGGTCACGATCACCGGCAGATCGACCGCGGCCTTCACCCGGGCCGAAAACGGAGCGACATAACCGGGTTCGTAGAACATCGGCGGTACGATATGCACCGCTCCACCCAATGTTGCCGACGTTCCGTCGACAAGCGATACATAATCGATCTGATCCGCAGCTGCCCGGATCGCGCCGAGGGAAATTTCGGCGTCGAATCCTTCTTCGTACTGCTCGTCGCCAGAGATACGCAGACCGACGACAAAATCCGCGCCGGTTGCAGCGCGCGCACTTGCAATGGCTTCGGTCAGGAACCGGCGGCGGTTTTCTTCGGTTCCACCCCAACGGTCCGTGCGCCGGTTCACGTTGGGGTTCAGGAATTGCGCAGGCAGGTATCCGTGGCTTGCGACGATTTCGACACCATCAGCCCCGGCCCGCTCCATCCGGGCGGCGGCCGCGCCGTAACCTGCGATCACCTCTTCGATCATCTCGCCGGTCATGGCGCGCGGGATCACGTGGAACCGTTCGCTGGGGGATACCGATGGCGCCCAGGCGACCGGGGCTGTGCCGTCCAGACTTTCGGTCATTTCCCGACCGGGATGAAACAACTGCACAAACAGCTTTGCACCCTCGGCATGCACCGCGTCGGCCAGACGGGCGAACCCCTCGATACAGTCATCGTCCGTACCCATCAGGACATGGCTGGTATAGCGGGCACTTTCGTGAACCCCGACAACCTGCGTCACGATCAGCCCGACACCACCTGCCGCGCGGGCGCGATGGTATGCAATCAGCCTGTCGTTGACCCTGCCATCCGTGGGCATGGTCGTGTCATGGCCCGTCGATACGATCCGGTTGCGAATACGGGTTGCGCTGATGTTCAGCGGTTTGAACAGATGCGGAAAGGGCTGGCTCATGCTGGCGTACTATTCTTTCAGGTTTCGGATCGATCGGCCCGCGCCATCCGGGCGGGGCAAATGGGCGTGTTCCTTCTCCAACTTCTTCAACGCTTCGGCAACATGCGGAAGCGGTTCGCAAACCTGCCGGTTACGCAGATCGACATGTAGGATCATCATCTCCACGGTGGCCGACAGCCCCCCATCGGGGCCCAGAATGCGGTGAAACAGGTGCGTTTTCCTGCCGCTGCCATGCAGCACCTGCGTCTGCACCGTGATCATGTCGCCCTCGTGCAGCTCGGACAGATACCGAATGTGGGTTTCCCCGGTGAAATGGCTGTTGCCGTTTGCGATATATTCGGCGGTCACACCACAGCTTTCCGTCAACGCGTCCGCCGCGTTTGAAGCGACCTCGATGTAATGCGCCTCGTTCATATGGCCGTTGGCATCGGTCCAGCTTGGCGGGATCACACGTTGCGCGGTTACCGGCAGATCGGCGCTCTGGGGAATTGGCAGATGGGTTTCCTGTATGCGGATCGTCCGGCCCGCGCCGCAGTTTCGGTGCTTCAACGCCCGGATAAGAGCCACCAGATTGGCATCGCGGGCCTTTTCCATTTCCCGAATGCTCAGATGCCCGGATTGCGCATCGGACTGGTCCGCCACGCGCGCCACAAGCGCCTCGTCAAGGTCGGGGACATCCATCAAATGGGTCAGCGGCTCTTTCAGTGAGGGTCCGAATTGCGCCAGAAAATGGCGCATCCCTGCCTCTCCTCCGGCAAGCCGATAGGTGTCGAACTGCCCCATCTGTGCCCATCTCAGGCCAAACCCGTAAAGGATCGCTTCGTCGATCTGCCCGGTGGTGGCAACTCCGTCTTTCACCATCCACAGCGTTTCGCGCCAGACAGCTTCCTGCAGGCGATTGCCAATAAAGCCATCCACCTCACGGCCCATCACCAGCGGATGCATCCCTATCGAACGCAAGGTGTCGGCCGCACGGGTTTTCAGTATGTCCGGAGTGATATCCGACCCGACGATCTCCACCAGCGGCATCAGGTAGACCGGGTTGAACGGATGCGCGACGATCAGACGTTCCGGTCGCTTCAGCAGGTCCTGCAACCGACTGGGCCGGTAGCCTGACGTCGAAGAGGCCAGCACCGTTTCCGGACCAAGATGAGGTTCGATTTCGGCATAAAGTGACTGCTTGATTTCCAGTCGTTCGGGCGCGCTTTCCTGCACCCAGTCCGCGTTTGCAACTGCCTCGGCCAGAGTGGCCGAGAAGGTAAGTTTGCCCTCGGGCGGCAAGGGGCGATCATACAGCGCAGGCAGGCTGGCGCGAGCGTTGTCCAGCACTTCAGTAAGTTTGCGTGGTGCATCCGGCGAGGGGTCGAAAACCGAAACGTCGTGACCATTCAACAGAAACCGGGCAGCCCAGCCACCACCGATGACGCCGACACCAACAATCGCGACCTTCATTCCGCCGCCTCTTGCGCGGTGCGTTGCGCGGGAACAATCAGGGCATCCACTGCCATCGCCCCTGTCGGTGTCACCATCACGGGGTTCACGTCGATTTCAGATATCTGGCTGGCAAGGGCCGCACAGGCGAGGGAAAAGGCACTCAGAGCTCTGGCCGCGCCTGCCATATCGCCGGGTGCTTCGCCCCTGACCCCGTCGATCAGTCGCGAGACACGCAGTTTGCGGATCATCGCCTCGGCCTTGTCCGCGCCAAACGGGGCCCGCGCAAACTGGCGCTCGTCGAACAACTCGACCAGTGTGCCTCCGGGCGCGACCATGACCAGCGGTCCGAAATCCGGATCCATCACGCAGCCAAAGGCAAGCTCCACGCCTTTTTCGGCCTGCCTCTGCACGACCGCGCGCGGACCCAGACGGGTTGAGAGGCGGGCATAGGCCGCATCCAGATCAGCAGCATTCCAAAGGTTCAGGACCACACCACCCAGATCGCTTTTGTGGTCAATTCCCGCTTCGGCAGTCTTCAGCACTACCGGATACCCCAGTTCCGCCCCCGCTTCGGCAACGGCACCTGCATCCTGACAAATCCTGCTGGTGGCACCGGGCACGCCGAAACGCGCCAGCACCTCAAGGCTTGCGGCCTCATCAAGATGGCCGGGCAGATCGCAGTCAGTCTCTAGTACGTCCGGCACCTCGGCCAACGCCCCACGCCGTGCATCCGCCCAGTTCTGGAACGCCCGAACGGCCTGCATCGCGTTTTCCGCCCCGTTCAGACAGGGAACGCCCAACTCTGCCAGTTCATCTCCGATCTCTCGGTTATGGGTCTGACCGAAACTTGCATAGAAAAAGACCGGTTTTTCGGTGCGATCAACCAGCCGTTTGGCGTGGGTCAGCAAATCAGGTTCATAAACATAGTCATCGCGCAGGTCGGCCTCAAAGCCCAGCATCGACACTTCTGGCGCAGTGGCCAGGATATCCAGCCCCCGGTCAAAGACCTTGGGAAACTCGTCGGTCAGGTCCGCAGCGCAATCAAGCGGGTTTGAGGGTTCCAGTTCCGGCGGCAGCGCATCGCGCAGCCGGGCGCGCGTCGTGTCGCTGAGCCGGGCCAGAGGCGCGCCGGTTTCCTCGGCCAGATCAACCTGCATTTCCCGCAGACCCCCGCTATCCGTCACCAGCCCAGCCCCGCCCGGGCCCGGGATGCGCCCGGTCGAACACAAAAGTGCCGTGTTCATCAAGGCGTCCACCGACGAGACCGAGATTGCATCGCATTCCTCGAACACGGCCTCGTAAGCCGTGTGGCTGCCCGCCAGTGCGCCGGTATGGGAACGGGCCAGCCGCGCGCTCTCCTCGGTCCGGCCAACCTTGCAGATCACCACCGGTTTGCCCGCATCACGCGCGCGCTTCAGGCTTTGAACCAGACCTTCGGGATTACGTGCACTTTCCATGAAAACGGCGATGGCCTTTGTCGTATCCCGGCCTGCGGCATAATCGATGTATTCGTCTACAGTCGCGCCGATCTCCTGCCCGGGTGAGGCGACAAGATCAAAACGAAACCGGGGGTCGTTCATTCCCAACACGGTGAACACGCTGCCGGAGTGGGCAATCAGTGAAATTCCCCCGGGTTTCATATGATCCGCAGGATAGAAACTGCCCGTCAGCCCCGTCCGGATGTTAAGAACTCCCATGCCGGCCCCACCGCAAACCGGCAGACCGGCCTCTGCGGCAATATCCCTGAGCCGGGCCAGAATCGAGGTGCCATCCGGCGTTTCTCCGTGGCAAGCATCGAACAAAACCGCTGATTTCACGCCAAGGTCGATGGCGTCCACCAGCGCAGCCTCAAGGTTCGGACCGCCAATGCCAAGAACGGCCAAATCCGGTACGTGATCCAGATCACGGATCGAGGTCACAGCCCTGCGCCCCTGAATTTCACCGCCGCGCGGATTGATAAAGTCGATCCGTCCGGAAAAGCCACCGGACAAGGTGGCCTTTGCCAGCCGCTCACCAAATGAACCGGACCGGGCAGACGCGCCCAGCACGGCCATCGAACGGGCCTCGAACAATGGGGATAACCGGTGCGTCATGTTCTCAGCCCTTGAAACTCGGATCACGCTTTTCGGCAAAGGCGACAGAGCCTTCGGTGAAATCGTCCGACTGGATCATTCGTTCGTATAGCGGCATGTCGCTGCGCCCGACCCAGGCGCGGCGCACGGCAGCATGGCTTTCCTCGACTGAGCGATGCCCATATCTTCGCATGTATTCCTTGAGCGCCCCGGCCACCAATGGCGCGCCCAGCGCAATTGTCTCAGCGACCCCGCGCGCATGTGGCAGCAACTGATCCACCGGCACCACATCCCGCACAAGACCCCAGTGCTTGGCTTCGTCCGCATACATCTTTCGCCCCGTCAGGATCAGATCCATCGCGACATTCCATGGAATGCGGTGATGCAGCTTCTGGATCGCACCACCATCGGGCAGGAAACCGCGCTGCATCTCGGGCAGCCAGAAATAGGCATCCTCCGCACAGATGATCACATCGCCACCCAGCGCCAGCTCGAACCCGCCGCCAATTGCGCCACCGGCCAGTGCCACGACCACAGGTTTATAAAGATCGAAAAATTCCGGCAATCCACCCAGCCCGCCAGGGCCAAGGTCAAAGCCGTTTTCATCGTCAGCACTTTCACCGGCTGCAAACGCCTTAAGATCCCAGCCCGCCGAAAAAATGTTCTTGTCATTGCCGAGGCTGGACAAAAGCCCGACGCGCAGATCCTCGTTGTCATTCAGCCGCTTGAACTCGGCGTACATCTGCGTGCTGAGATCAAGGTTGATCGCGTTCACCGGCGGCCGATTCATCGCGACCTCCAGAACATGCTTATGTTCAGTTACCTGAATCAGCCCGGTCATGACATCCTCCTGCAATCATGATGGGACGGCAGAATCCGACCTGCCATCCGCCTAATTTCCTTGATTTCTGTAGAGAAACGGCATGATTGATAGGGGGAAAGAGATCATTATATCATGAAGGGAATTCATGATGCAGTATTGGAAGACCATCCCACCGCTAAAGGCGCTGCTGGCAGTCGAGGCTACGGCACGCCTGCGCAGTTTCACACGCGCCGGGGAAGAGCTGAACACAAGCCAATCCGCCGTAAGCCATGCGGTTACGGTGGCCGAGAGTTTCCTTGAAACGAAACTGTTCGACCGCTCTGCCCGTCCGATCAGCCTGACCCGCGAGGGGCGCGAATATGTCGCCTCTCTCTCTGGCTGTCTGGCGCAACTCTCTGCCGAGACGGAATCGCTGCGCAGCCGTCAAACCGGCAATATCCTGACGATTTCTTGCAATCTTGCCTATGGAAACTACTGGCTTCTGCCGCGGCTTAAAAACTTCCACGAAACGCATCCGGACATACAGGTCAACATGGTGACGGCCTATCACGGGATGGCAACCCTTGATCCGGGCATTGATGTGGCGATCCGCTTTGGCATGGGCGACTGGCCAGATTTACAGGCCCATCTGTTGTTCAGGGAACAGATTCTGCCCGTGGCCTCGCCCGGATACCGGGACCGTTCAGATGCGGTTTCCAGCCCTGCCGATCTGATCGGCCATGCGTTGCTGCATGCCCATTCCAATGACAAATCATGGTACGACTGGCCGCAATGGTTCGAACATTTCGGCACCAAACCAACGGGGCCGTTATTAGGACCGACCTTCGACAACCACCTGCTGATGATGCAGGCGGCGCTCAGCGGGCGCGGTGTCGCGCTGGGTTGGATCGGAACCGCCACCGATTTCCTCAGAGAAGGCCAGCTGGTTCCGTTGCTCGATACGCCCATTGCGCTAAGGCAAGGATTGTTTGCGGTCGTCCGGGACCAGCAGAACGCAAATGTTGCGGCTTTTCTGAATTGGATATGCAGACATACCAATGAACAGTTCAAAACCCTGTCAGCTGAGTTTTGGTCCGATCAGGTCAGCTAGATCAACGCTCAGATGGTCCGCTGCCCGGTCTCATCACCGGCCCGGCCACTGCACGCTGATCGGGTCTGTACAGCAAGCGATGTCCCCGCATAATGTCGCCCGGAATGCGCAATCGGAGACGCTGTCATGAAAGTTGCCACCGCCGCCTACCCGCTCGACTGGCTCGACAGCTGGGCGCAGTACGAAGACAAGCTGAACGCCTGGGTGTCTGAAGCCGCCGGGAATGGCGCTGACCTTCTGGTGTTTCCCGAATACGGTGCGATGGAGTTGTCGACGCTGGACGGCGCCGACGTTGCCGGGGATCTGGAGCGGTCGATTCACGCCGTTTCCGACCGGATGGAAGATGTACAAATCGTACATAAGCGCCTCGCAGCCGAGTACAAATTGCACATTTTGGGTGCATCAGCGCCCGTCAACACAGGTCAGGGCCGTCCGGTGAACCGGGCCGACCTCTACACCCCCAATGGTGGCTACGACCATCAGGACAAACAGATCATGACCCGGTTCGAGCGTGAGGACTGGGACATCGCCCCCGGCGGTCCGCTCAAGCTGTTCGATACCGACCTGGGTAAGATCGGCATCCTGATCTGTTATGACAGCGAGTTTCCCCTGCTGGGCCGCGCATTAAGCGAAGCGGATCTGATCCTTGTGCCCTCGTGCACCGAGGCCCTGTCGGGATATTGGCGTGTTCGCATTGGCGCCATGTCAAGAGCGCTGGAAAATCAATGTGTTACCGTCATGTCATCGCTCGTGGGCAGCAACGACTGGTCCGAAGCGGTGGACATGAACACGGGCGTGGGCGGGGTTTTCGGGCCTCCAGACACCGGGTTTCCCGAAACCGGTGTTCTGGCAGAAGGCACGCTGAACCAGCCCGGCTGGACCTATGCCGATGTCGATCTGAAGGCAATTGCACATGTCCGTGCGGATGGCAGGGTATTGAACCGCACCCACTGGGCCGAGCAGGATCCCCGCGCCCAATCCGTCACAATGTGTTGCCTTTAGGCAATTCCACCCTTGAAATAAGGCCAAAATAGGCTCATTTAAGCGCACATACTGCAGATTCTGCAGGTGCAACGTAATGATGGAGACAACATGGCCAAGGAAGATACGCTCGAATTTCCCGGTGTCGTGAAGGAACTCCTGCCTAATGCGACGTTTCGGGTCGAGCTGGAAAACGGCCATGAGATCATCGCACATACGGCAGGCAAGATGCGCAAGAACCGCATCCGTGTTCTGGCCGGCGACAAGGTTCAGGTCGAGATGACCCCTTATGATCTGACCAAGGGTCGGATCAACTACCGCTTCAAGTAACGCCAGTCACATGGCGTTTATCCTCGGATCGGGCAGCCCGCGGCGGCTGAACCTGCTGGCTCAGCTTGGCGTGCAGCCCGATGCGGTTCGCCCCCCCGATATCGATGAAACCCCGCTGAATGGTGAGTTGCCGCGCCCGTATTGTCTTCGCATTGCGCGCGAAAAAGTTCAGGCTGTTCAGGCAGATAGCGATGACATCGTGCTTTGCGCCGATACGACCGTGGCACTGGGGCGCCGCATCCTCGGCAAACCGGCAGATGCAGCCGAAGCGGCCGAGTTCCTCTATGCATTGTCCGGCCGCCGCCACAGGGTGATCACAGCCGTTGCCGTACGGCGCGGTGACCAGGTGTATGAGCGCGACGTCGTAAGCCAGGTCAAGGTCAAGCGGTTATCGGATTCCGAGATCAACGCCTATCTTGCGACCGAAGACTGGCAGGGCAAAGCAGGTGCCTATGCAATACAGGGACCCGCCGGGGCCTTTATTCCCTGGATAAGCGGATCCTTCACAGGCATCGTCGGCTTGCCACTTTCAGAGACGGCGTCACTTTTGCAGGCGGTACGGTATCCGCTGTATCAGGAGGCTTCATGAAAGGTCGAACCATCGTTCTGGATCACATTCAGGGTCGCGAGGCCGCTGCGCTGATGGTTGATGGTAAACTGGACGATTTTCTGATTGCCGGAGATGCCCCGCCTCCCGGCACTATCTATCGCGCCCGTGCCGACCGTCCGGTCAAAGGTCAGGGCGGAATGTTCCTCTCGACACCGGATGGCCCGGCATTTCTGCGTCAGGTCAAAGGCTTGGCACCGGGTGCATCGCTGCTGGTTCAGGTCACAGGCTATCCCGAGCCGGGTAAGGCAACTCCGGTTACTGCCCGTCTGCTCTTCAAAAGCCGCTATGCGATCGTGACGCCGGATGCACCGGGCTTGAACATATCACGCAGCATTCACGACGATGAAGAACGTGATAGGTTGCTTGAAATCGCGCACGACCACATGAGCGACTGCGCACATGGCCTCATCCTGCGGTCCTGTTGTCAGAATGCGGATGCCGACGAGGTCGCCGAGGATATCTCTGCGATGCGGGCTCTGGCCGATCAGGTTCTGAATGATGCGGGAACTGAACCCGAAGTGCTGAGCGAGGGCGACGGCCCGCACGTTCTGGCCTGGCGCGACTGGACTGAACCTGCGGAAATCGCGACCAAGGCGGGCGACTTTGAAGTGCACGGCGTTCTGGACGCACTTGAAACTGCCCAAAGTCAGGATGAGCCCCTGCCCGGCGGCGGGCTGTTGCACATCCAGCCAACCCGCGCACTGGTGGCCGTCGATGTGAATACCAAGGGCGATACATCTCTGGCAGCCGGTACCAAGGCCAATTTCGCATGTGCCAAGGCGTTGCCCCGCGCATTGCGAATCCGCGGGCTGGGCGGCCAGATCACGCTCGATCTGGCCCCGATGCCCAAGAAAGATCGCCGGGGGTTCGAGTCTACGCTGCGCGCGGCCTTCAGGAGCGATCCCGAAGAGACGATACTTGCCGGTTGGACCCCTTTGGGCCATTTCGAATTGCAGCGAAAACGCGGGCGCGTTCCGCTGGTCGAGGCACTGAAATGAGCTGCCCGATCTGCGAAGAAGCGACGAACAATAAGTACCGCCCGTTCTGCTCGAAACGCTGCGCGGATATCGATCTGGCAAAGTGGCTGAACGGCTCGTATTCGGTTCCGTCGCAGCGAGAAGACGATACTGACACGGTGGAAAACCCCGAGGCTGGCGGATCGGATCGACCGCACTAAAAAAATGTCAAAAAGCCTCTGGACACTGCGTGGTGCAAGTCATAGAACGCGTCCACCCAACGGCAAACGCCGTTCCCGTGCCCGGGTAGCTCAGGGGTAGAGCAGTGGATTGAAAATCCTCGTGTCGGTGGTTCGATTCCGCCCCCGGGCACCACATACATTTTATATCCAATTGATTTCTATGCTAAATCCAGATCGATAGCGAAGTATATCCACCTAAATATCCACCCACTCGTCTAAGCTGCTCGCGGTCATGTCTATAGCGCGGCAGCAGCTTTCGGACAATTTGGCACGATTTCCCGGACAACTCGACGTGAACATTTGTTGGGCTCGGCCACGCAGCCGACATTCGCTGCAAGCGAGTGATCTGTTATTGGCGCGGCGCGGCTATTGGCAGACAGAGGCGGGGTTATTGGCAGTGGCTATGCGCGGGGCGCATAAGCAAGATGACCACACAGCTGTCGTTCACTACGGTTGCAGCATCCAGCACATCGAACGGCAGCATTGAGCAGCAAAGCATACCTTGCAATTGTTTGTCGCTGCAAAATCTCTCTCTGTTCCAATCTTCAACAGACAATAAGCGTCTGCGGGCCCCGCAAACTACCGCTTCTTATTGGTGTTCGTAACTGCGTTCCAATCTTCCGGTGGCGGATACTCCAACAAATCTCGGGCGCGGGACATCATGACCACCGAGGTGGGATCTCCGTTTCGTTCTTGATCAGCGGCCTTAAAAGCAGCAACAGCTTTTTCAAACTGCCCTGCTCGATAGTGTGCAAGGCCTTGTTCGTAGGTTTCAATCCACGCAAGCGATCCGTCAATCCCATCCGCCATCGCGATCAGTTCGTAGACCACCAACTCCTTTGTGCGCCCAAATACTGTTAACGTGTCCAGTTCGCGCACCAAAATCTTATTAGCCGCTTGGCGTCGGGTTTCTGGACCAATCAGGATCAATGTGTCGTAATCCTTGTTGGCTCCCTCTAATCGGCTGGCAACGTTCACCACATCGCCAATTGCAGTGTAATTCAAACGCTGCTCTGACCCAATGTTGCCGACCAGAGCTTCGCCACTATTTATCCCGATCCTGACGCGCAGGGGGTTGCCAGAGTCGTCTTCAATTCCGGCCTCCTCTACAGCGGCGATAAGGTCCAGTGCCGCGCGACAGGCGTTTTCGGCGTGGTTGGTATCATTGCGCGGCGCGCCCCAGAAGGCCATCACAGCATCGCCCATGAATTTGTCGATAGTTCCCCCATTACGAGCGATGGCCGCTGAGGACGCGTTGAAGAAAGGCTCCATCATTTGGACGATTTTGGGGCCAAGTTTTTCAGACAGACCTGTGAAACCCGTGACATCGCAAAATAGCACGGAAATCTGCTTTATGTCTCCGCCTGGCTGAGTCTTGATGCCCTCGGCAACCAGCATGCGCACCAAATCGGTAGGTACATACTTGCGGAATGCTGATAGACCTGCAGCCATACTTGCGGTCGCAGCAGAGAGGTTTTCAAGCTCAGAGAGTTTGGAGGGCCTGCGCGAAATGCGTTCGACGTCAAAGCGTTCTATTTTGCTCAGGTCTTCGGCGATATATGCCAACGGATTTGCGACGACTGTGCGAACCAACCAGATAGCCAATCCGGCGGCAACAACAACCACACCGATCAGAATATAGATCAGGTTTATCAGCGTCTTGTCGATATCCGAAAGAAAGGCAGCTTCGGGGATGACGGTGGCAACGCGCCAGCCGTAGAACCCCAATGGCGTCAGAGCAACCGCGTAGGGCACACCTTCGATGACAACACGCTTAGACAACGAACCGGAGGCGTTCGCTGTGGGGTCACCCAACAGCTTTTCACCGGCGATCTTGGCGACCTCATAAAGCTTACCCTCACCCATGCGTGCGGGTGTGACCTCATCTGCTTCCGCATCGGGTATCGCGATCACTTTACCATCGGCATCCAGAACAAACGCTGCGCCGAATTCGCCGGGCGTAAGAGTCGCCAGAAAGCGCGAAAGTCGATCCGTTTCGATCGCCACGGCCAGAACGCCTTGCCGCTTTCGGTTGACGTCTATCGCACCAGCAAATGTGTAGACAGTTTTGTTACTCTCCGGGAGGTCGCGCGCTTCAATCCATCCCGTGGACTCAAGGCCCATAAAGTTTTCAAACCACGCATGTTCGCGTGGATCGTAAGATGTTTCGGTAAAGGTTCGCTCTTCGAACTGGATGTCTCCTGGAATGAAGATATAGCGATCCTTTCGCAACATCCTTTCACGGATATCCTTGTCGATTTCAATCATCTCAAGCCCGCTGTCACCTAAACGATGTGACGCGAAAAAGTTTCCATCGGGCCAACCGAAGAAAATCCATGAAATATTCGGTTGCGCCTGCAATTGTGATAAGAACACGAACTCTCTCTTGTCGGCTTGTCGCGTCGCGACAACGTTTTGGACAAATATCGTGCGTACGGCTGCCCAGGCGGCTTCGGCCGACCTGAGCGTTACACCCACCTCGATACGAACGGTGTTTGCAATTTGACTGTTGATCTCGGCTGCGAGCATGCGGCTATTGTCGCGCGCTGTTTTCCACCACAGGGAGTGAACTATAACCGTCGACACGCCGATGGATATAGCAACCAGTATTGAAACAGCGATGCCTACGCTAATTCGCACTAAAACTCCGCAAGTAGCGACATGTGCTTTAGTATTGAGTTGAGACAGTTCGAAGAGCAAAGCTTACTTCGCTTCAATGCTGAAAACTCACGCAACTGTTAATTTCAACAAAAAGATCTGCTTGTGAAGCGATTACCGGAGCAAGTATTCGGCTTTAGTTAATTGCCCACACCGAAACAAGAAAACACACATGAAGCTGCTGCAAGGTTTCGACCATTGACCTTCGCGGCTTTAGCGCCTGTTTGGCGAGCGGGCCACCAAGCCGACCTTCGCCGCGGTCGCCAAATTCGTGCTGTGAATGCGAGGTTGCCTGTTGGGAGGGTGGGAAGCGGTCATTCGCGGCAAGTGCGCAGCAGCGAGCTGGCAGTTGGAAGGCTGACCTTCGCATTCAGGCTGGCGTGAATATATATATTAAAGAGATTGGCGATAGTTTCATCGAATGCTTCAAATCTGCCGACAGCTAATTTTGCCGACTCCAGGAAAGGAACTTTGCATCGCTCCGTTTCCACTATACCTTGCGGAAAAAGCGCAGCCACCCACACAATAGTCCTTCAACTTAACGTCCGACTTGCTGTCGATGTCCGCCGCGAGAAAGCAGAATGGCATCCATCAAAAATGAAAAGCAGCTGGCAACGAAACAGCTTTTGAATCCGTCTGAATACATGCGTCTACGGCGTCCCGAACAGTTTTCTGACACCGAGGCAACGAGTGAGCCATATCTGGACAAAGGCTACTTTGAGTACCACCTCGAAACGCTCACCAGTCGCGGTGAAGAAAAGGTATTTGAGCACTTTGCCCGAAAGATTTCCGAAGTGCTGATTTGCCCCAACCTTATTCCGCAAACGGGCCCTACCGGGGGTGGTGATAGCAAAGTCGATACGGAGAATATTCCCGTAAGCTCGGATATTTCGGAGCGTTGGTTTTACGGCGAAGACTCCGCATCTGAACGTTGGGGCTTCGCCTTCAGCGCAAAGAGAGATTGGCAGCCAAAATGCAAATCCGACGTTCAGAAGATTGCTGATACGAAGCGAGGCTACAAATGCGTTTTCTTCGTATCAAATCAGTATGTCCCAGACCGCAAGCGCGCGGAACTTGAAGACGAGTTGACCAAGAAACATGGGTTTTCGGTTCGAATTCTAGATCGAAGCTGGCTTGTCGAAGCAGTGTTCGACAAAGGGTATGAAGACCTTACCATCGAAACGCTGCAACTAAGCATTGCCATGCAGCCGAAGAAGAAGGTTGGTATCGGTGATCAGCAAAAGCGCGCGGAACTTGAAGCGTTGGAAAAGCGGATTCTGACAATTCAAGGCGATGGCGAGATCGACTTTGAGCTAATGGATGATTGTCTGAATGCAGCAATTCTGAGCCGAGAATTAGAAGAGCCGCGAGAGTTCACAGACGGGCGTTTCGATAGGGCGAGACGCATGGCCGAGAAAGCGGGAAACAATCGTCTGACACTCGCTGCGATATATCAGCATGCGTGGACGGCAGCCTACTGGCACGATGATCCTTGCACATCTTCGAAGCTGTATGACGAGATTGAGAAACGATCACTCGCCAGTGACCGTGTCGAAGATGTCGAGTGCGCAGTCAACATCTGGCAAACGATGCTTCCGCTAGTCCGGCATGGAATCGCTGAACTCGATACTGAGTTTGACGAAAGAACTAAGAGACTTCTTGAACACTTAGAAGCCGTTGCGATCGATACCCAACGGCCCAATAACGCAGCAAATGCGAAGGGCATGTTGCTGCTCATGCGAATATCTTTGGATCACGAAGACGACGACCTCCTGACGCAGTACATCAACGAGTTCACGACTTTGTTTGAAGACGCAAGGCGGCTAGGCGGTTTTCAGTTTCACAGGTTCCGAGAAATCTTTGAGATATTGGGTGACGCAATCGGCGAACTTCCGGCCTATGACGTTGCTTTTGAAACTGTTCTATCGATTGTGGAACAGCGATCTAGTGAAACGGCCGCTGGCGATCAACTTCTTAAGCGCGGTATCCAGAAGATCGAAGCTGGCCATTCATTTGATGCTATTCGGTACTTGGGCCGAGCCATGGCCCGCTTTACCAAACATGAAGCGCAGCTCAGACTCGAAGCCTGCGTGGCTGGTTTGGCACATGCCTATTCTAAGGCAGGCCTTTATTGGGCAGAATACTGCGCCTACGTGTCTTTGCTATCAATGCTCATGGTACGTTTTGAGAAGGATCGAGATGTCAAAACTGGCATCTACCGGGTATGTGCTGAACTCACTTTGAACTGTCTTCGGACAGGCAATGTTCCCGGCTTCTTGTTCTTCTTTCACCTTGAGAAGATATTCGAGACCTATATCGAAAAAGAAGCCAGTTCGGACGGTGATGCTAAGTCCAAGGACGGGTTAGATGACCGTGACGGATGCTTAGCCATACTGCTGCTTGATGCTACCGACGAGCAAAAGGACACTCTGGTATATCTTCCAGCGCTCTTCGAAGGGCTTGGACTGACGACCTGCGCGATGATTGTCTATCTCATGCATCAGGGGCAAGCGGGCTTGCGTGAAGAGGGATTCTTGCCAGAAGGCGTATCTGACGAAGATGTTTGGGAAATGATCTCACAGATGGCGCAGCAGCCAGTCAGATCAGATATGGCCGGTTTTCTTGAACTGCGGGATTCTGCGACGATCACAATGAAATCCGAATGTATGGGGGTTCAGTGGGAGATCGAATCCACCAACAGTACAACGATAGTACGTGTAGCACAGAGTTTTGTGGGTTTTATTGAATCGGCGTTGTCCACGAGTTTGAACGCGGACATCGTGCCAACCACTTCGACGATCAGATTGAAGTTTGTTGATGCCAAAGACAGCAGTAGCGCGAACGGCCAGATGATTTCCTTTCAGGAGAGCGACGACAATGACTTTTTTGAGGTCGCCGTCGATCCTGAGAAATTTGAAGGTTCAAGCGAATATATGATGGTGATGCGTAATGCCTTTGTCGAGCTATTTGCTCACCTAGTGGGAACATACATGACAACGCACGATCCTGCAGCTTATCTGGATCGTGTCATCGGCTCCGAAGAAGGGTTTCGGCGCGCATTGATCTTTAATGATATGGTCACAACTGCGACCAATGTGTTTTCGCATGAGAGCGAAGAAACTCTCGGTCCGCATATTCAGTCATACGAGCCAATCGCCAAGACTGCGACTGCTGGCTTCAAAGCGAAGTTCAAACTTGTGTCTAAAAGCGCTGCGCCAGAGCCCGCAGCCGAAAAGGACGGTAAAGAGATTGAATTCGTTGAAGGTGAGATTCCGACGGAACTTCTGGAACCAACGAACACAACGCATCGACAAAGGCGAGTGGTATCGCCAATTAATACTAGAAAGTGGGATCGCGCAAAGTGGAACGGTTGTGGATTTATGTCTGCACCAGGCGTTCCTCCAGTTTTTGGCCTGATTTTCACAAACGAAAAGTCAGCGCTAAGCATCTTTGAAGAATGGCGAAACAAGTTTGGAAATGAAGATGTACACAATGACATCCGAATTTCCATTGTTGGTCAACTCTCCCATCGTGATCCGCATGGATACGCAGTAACCGTGGGCGGCAACTTTAAGAATGCTAACATGCGCGAACTGGAGTCCGCGGTTATGATCTCCAGAATCAACTTTATGGAGCATCCGAACCCCCAGAACCTTGCAGTGTTTCTCGCCGCATATGATGAATTTGGTGGCTACATTCTTGCGCCAATTGTAGCAAATAACGACCTATCGAATGGAAAGTTCATGCCTGAACTCGGGCTCAGGAAACGTCATTTGAATGTTCGAAACGCTTGGGAAATCGGCGAGCATGATCCCGATTGTGTTGTCCTAAAGCCTGATCATGATCCCATAATCCCTTCCGATGTTCAGTATCCGCCTGTCATCAAAGCAATGGAGCGTGTACGTACGAGAAGGCCCTCAGTTAACTCGAATAGGGGCTTAAATCGCGCTGAGCGGCGACGTGAGAAAGCAAAGGGCAAGCGCAAGAAAAACAGGAAATAATTTGGTTTGTTCGCCCCACTATATCCAAGAATCTAGAAATGCTAGTTTCAATCTTGCTGCGAATGTCCGGTAAGCGGGCTGCAATCGCACCATCTGGGCAGGCTGTTGGATGTCGGCGATGGGCCGACCATCATGCCGCACCTGCAAATACGATAATTTGCAGCAATGACCGGTTGGGGCTCAAACCACCTGTCTGAACCTGCGCTGCGAACGTCTTCTTCGAGCCCAACCTGGCCATCGCATTTTCTCGCTGCGCGCGCTCGCAGCATAAAAATCGCTGCAAATGCGTGCTTTCAGACGCTGTGGCGCGGCGGGAAAACCGGCCATTGGCCGACCGTGCAGCAAGGATAGTAGCGGCAATTCACAGGCTGCGGACAAAGCGGGCTTTCGCAGCTGCTGCACCGATGTCGGCTTTCAGACGGCAAGCCAAAAACGTTCATGACAACCGGTTACAGAAACTTGTTAGTGTTGACCGTCAGCTGTTCTTCGGAGCTACCACCATTGGTACTCGCTCCTGCTGAGCACTGGAAGTGCATTAGCTAATCCATGTTCATTCAATCGTTGTTCTTAGGGTAGAGGGTCGTTCGCTCGGCGCCGAATCCTTAAAGGTTTTTTCAGTAACGACCAATCTCTCGTAGTGCGTCCTTGCAAATTCAAACTGCGTTTCACCCGAATGCTTGGCGGTTTAGTTCTATTGAGATGTGCACAGCTCTCTTAGCCAAGGCGGATTAGCGCCTGCGCGCGAGACGTTTATCGCAGCTACTTTGGCGGCAAAGAACAGGGCTTCCTCTAGAGTTTCGCTCGAAATGCTGTTCAGGTGGTCTTTTCTGAGTTGACCGAGTTCCATCAGCTTTGCGATGAAACCCGCGTTGAAGGTATCACCCGCACCGACCGTATCTATGACGTCCACCTTCGGGACAGGAGCAAATGCCATCTGACCCGTAGACGTTTGCGCTGTTGCTCCAAGATGGCCTCGGGTTAGAACAGCTACAGACACACCAGCCTTCAGTAGCGAAGAGAACTTTTCCTCCAGCGATTCAGAACCCGGAAAGATCCAGTTCAGGTCTTCGTCCGAGACCTTTACTACATCTGCCTGAGAGATCATCGTCATCAACCTGGTTCGATAGGCGTCCACATCAGTGGCAAAGCCGGGGCGCACGTTTGGGTCGAGGACAACAACGCGATCTTTGGCCGCTTTCTCGCACATGGCCAGGAGGGTATCGCCGACCGGGTTTTGGCACAGGCTTATGCCGCCGAAATAAAGCGCAGTCATGTCATCTGTCAGGTCCGGCAGATCGCTTTGGCTCAACATGCGCACGGTCGAGTTGTCATCATAGAATGTGTAAGAAGCTTGCCCTGCAGAAAGCTGCACGAAAGCAAGGGGCGTGGGGCGATCCGATAGCACAGCGGAACGTGTGTCCACATGGCTGGCCCGCAAAGCCGCTTCAAGCTGGCGACCGAGGAAATCCATAGACAGACCGGTGAAAATGCCGACCTGCACTTCAAGACGCCCCAATGCAATCGCGGTGTTAAAGACAGAGCCCCCAGAATGGGGGACAAATCCTGTTTCGCCGGTGACGATTTCTGTCGGAATCATGTCAATCAGGGCTTCCCCGCAACACAAGATCATTTGACGACCAGCCTTGGGGTTCGGATTGGGAACGTTTCCAATGCGTCCTCTTCGACATACCGGTGCAGCGTTGTCCGACACCCGTCCGACCAGAGCCTGTTCAGCCAATGGGCGAACCTTTCGGCCATCACATTATTCTGCGCCAGCTCTCCATAAATTTCCTCTTGCGCCAGCCAGTGTTGGGGATTGCTTCGCGCGATGCGGGCTGCTTCGGAGAGTACAGCCCAGTTCGGATCATTCGAAACAATCTCTGACCCGTCATCCCGAAACCCCGCACACATGCGTGCCCAGAGCGCCTCGACGAGGCATAACCCGTCGATTTCAGACCCTTGTGCAAGCAGATCGCGGATTATCGGCAGCACAAAACCGGGATGGCGGGAGGAGCCGTCGAATGCGACCCGGCGTGTCGTGTCATGAATTTGCGGGTTTGCAAAACGCCGCTCAATTAAGTCTACGTAGTTCTCTGGCGTCATACCCAGCACGGGTTCGACGGTTGGGGCAATCTGGGTGAACTGCACTTTGGCGAAGAAGGCCCGGATCGTTTCATGCGCCATGCAGTCCGCGATGGTGGCGACCGACAATAGCTCCCCTGCATTGGCCAGAACCTGATGACCTGCGTTGAGGATGCGAATTTTCATCGCCTCATATGCATGCACATGGTCAGTAAGCACTGCGCCGACCTTTTCCCATTCCGGGCGACCGGTGCAGAAATCGTCCTCAATGACCCATTGGCGGTAGTTTTCGTGGGCTACGGGAGCAGCGTCATCGATACCAAAACTGTGCGAATGGGTAATTTCTCGGGGGCCGGTCGCAGGGACGATGCAATCCACCATCGAGTTGGGAAAGGCACCATGTGTATCGATCCACGCAGCCAGATCAGGATCGATCTGTTCTGCCAGTGCCACCACAAGGCTGCGAGTGATCGCCCCGTTTCCGGAGAGATTATCGCAGCTTTGCACCGTAAATGGTTGATGCCCCGCTGCCCGTCGCAAATCCAGAGCCCGGACAATGGCGCCGAAGGCGGAATTCGGGGCGTCGATCCGGTCGATGTCTGCCACCAGTTCCGGATGAGACAGGTCCGGACGGCCGTTTGACGGATCGATAAAATAGCCCCCCTCGGTAACCGTCAAGGACACTATCCGAATAGCCGGGTCTGCCATCCGCGCGATCAGCGCGCCGTTTCCATCTTCGATGGGTAGGTAATCGATCATGGCGCCGGTAACTTCGGCAGAGATGCCATCTGGGTCCAGTTCGATCAAAGTCGTCAGACAGTCTTGAGCCATAAGTTTGTCACGCATGGCCGCGTCATAGGACCGTACACCAGCCCCGACGATCGCCCAATCCTGCGCCAGACCGCGCTGCATCAGCCGGTGAACGTACCAGGCCTGGTGGGCCCGATGGAAATTGCCGACGCCAATATGGACGATGCCCGGATTAAGCGCGCTGCGGTCATAGCGTGGGACATCGACCGCCATCCGGGTCAGGTTCTGGTCTGAAAGGGGGATTAGCTCATCCATTGTCCGCCATCCACATTATAGGTTTGCGCGACAACGTAGTTGGCCTCATCGCTGGCCAGGTACACGGCCATGCCAGTCAGATCTTCCGCCCGTCCAATGCGGCCATAGGGAATATCCGCCCCGACCTCTGCTTTCTTTTGACCCGGCGCTTTGCCTTCAAGGCGTACGAAATGGGCGTCAACGCCATCCCAATGGTCCCCGTCAACCACACCCGGAGAGATGGCACTCACGTTTATTCCATGCTGGATCAGGTTGAGCCCCGCAGATTGTGTCAGTGAAATAACGGCTGCCTTGCTGGCGCAGCAAACCGCAACCAGCGGTTCACCTCGCTGACCGGCTTGCGAAGCCATATTGATAATCTTGCCAGGCAGCTCGCGGTCAATCATGTGGCGGGCGACGGCTTGCATCATCAAGAGCGTGCCCGCGACATTAACCACGAAAGTGCGATCATAGTCGTTATGGGTAACATCCACGATGGGCGCTGCAGCAAATAACTCGGCGTTGTTGATCAGGATGTCGACCTGGCCAAGCGCGACGACAGCTTCAGCCACGCCTGCTTTGATACTGGCCTCATCAGCGACGTCGAGCGTGATTGCCACCGCCCCGATTTTCCCGGCGGTTTCGACCACGCCGGGGTGAATATCCGCAATCGCCACGCTCGCACCTTCGGCGATATAGCGCTCGGCGAACGCGCGCCCGATGCCTCGGGTGGCGCCAGTGATCAGGACTGAATTGCCGGTCAGATGCATCAGCCGATCCGCTGTCCATTGGCATCAAACCTGTGCAATTTGTCCGCCTGCGGGGTCAAAAAGATCGGGTCGCCGTGTTTGACCGCCATGTCGCCGCTGATCCGCACGGTGACCATGTCTGCAAGCCCGGTGTCGTGAACATGGACGAAAGTGTCAGAACCAAGATGCTCGGCCACACCAACGCGGCCTTTCCACAGCCCTTCGGTCGTCGAAACATTGGTGTGTTCAGGTCGGATACCGATGGTGACCGCATCGTGTTTGGCCGCTTCGTCACCTTTGATGAGGTTCATTTTGGGAGACCCGATGAACCCCGCAACAAACTCATTCTGTGGTTTGTGATACAGCTCAAGCGGGCTGCCCACCTGTTCGATCAAGCCGGCGCGCAACACGACGATCTTGTCGGCCATGGTCATGGCTTCGACCTGGTCGTGGGTCACATAAATCATGGTGGTTTTCAGCCGCTCATGCATCTCGGTGATCTCAAGCCGCATCCCCACTCGCAGCGCGGCATCAAGGTTTGACAGCGGCTCGTCGAAGAGAAAGGCCAGAGGCTCGCGCACGATCGCCCGCCCAATGGCAACACGCTGACGCTGGCCACCGGATAGTTGGCCCGGGCGGCGATCCAGATAATCCGTCAAGTTCAGCGCCTTGGCAGCAGCCTCGATCCGCCGGTTCTGCTCATCCTCCGGCACCTTGGCCATGCGCATCGGAAACGCGATGTTTTTGCGCACCGACATATGCGGATAGAGCGCGTAGGATTGGAACACCATGGCCAGACCGCGCTTGGCGGGCGGTGTGTCGGTCGCCTCGGTCCCGTCAATGTGGATCGCGCCGGTTGTCAGATCTTCGAGCCCTGCGATCATCCGCAATAGCGTGGACTTCCCGCAGCCCGAAGGGCCGACAAAAACAGTGAACTCTCCGTCTTCGATGGTAAGATCCAGAGGTGGGATAACGTTGACGTCGCCAAAGGACTTCGTGACTTGTGTAAGTTTGATTTGTCCCATGATTTCGTTCCTTATTTCACTGCGCCGAAGGTCAGACCACGGACGAGTTGTTTCTGGCTGAACCAGCCGAGTATGAGGATCGGGGCAATCGCCATGGTCGAGGCGGCACTGAGTTTTGCGAAGAACAGGCCCTCGGGGCTGGAATAGCTGGCGATAAAGGCCGTCAGCGGGGCTGCATCGACCGCCGTGAGGTTCAGCGTCCAAAAGGCTTCGTTCCATGCGAGGATGAAGTTCAACAGCAAGGTGGATGCGATACCGGGCACCGCCATGGGCGTCAGCACGTAGAGGATTTCTTCCTTAAGGCTCGCGCCGTCCATTCGGGCCGCTTCAAGGATTTCACCAGGGATTTCCTTGAAATAGGTGTAGAGCATCCAGACGATGATCGGCAGGTTGATCAGCATTAGTACCAAGACAAGGCCCACTTTGCTGTCCAGCAACCCGAGGCTGATGAAGATCAGGTAGATCGGATAAAGAACCCCGACCGCCGGAAGCATTTTGGTGGACAGCATCCACAACAAGACATCTTTGGTCCGTTTGCTGGGCACAAAGGCCATGGACCAGGCCGCCGGAATGGCGACGAGAAGCCCAAGGATCGTGGAACCGCCCGCAATGAAGATCGAATTCCACAGAAAGCGTGCATAGTTCGACCGTTCCATCACTGTGGCGTAGTTCTCCAGCGTCCAGTCGAAGTTCAGGAACAGCGGCGGGTCCGCAATTGCCTGAGCTTCGGGTTTGAAACTGGTGAGAATTGTCCAGAGGATTGGGAAGAAGATGAGCAGACCAATTCCCCAGGCGACCACGGTGTTGATCATTTTGCGTTGCGTCGTAACTGCGCGTGCCATGTCCGCCTCCTCACGCGTCCAGATTCTTGCCAACGATGCGCATCAGGAAGATGGCCACAATATTGGCGAGAATGATTGCATAGACACCGCCCGCAGAGCCCAGACCCACGTTCTGGCTTTCCAGCACGCGCTGGAAGATCAGGTATGTCAGCGTGCGAGAGCCGAAGGCGCCCCCGGTGGTGACGAAGATCTCTGCGAAGATCGACAACAGGAAGATCGTCTGGATCAGCACGACGATGGTAATAGCCCGGCTGAGATGAGGCAGGATCAGGTTGGTGAACCGCGCGAATGGCGGTGCTCCGTCCATCTCGGCAGCCTCCAATTGTTCACCGTCGAGCGACTGCACGGCTGTCAGCAGGATCAGTGTGGCGAAGGGAAGCCATTGCCAGGATACGATCATCACGATGGACGGGATCGAGGCTTCCGAGAGCCAAGACACGGGTTCGGCCCCGAAGAACCGCCATAGATGCGCAAGCAGCCCGTTGGTCGGGTCCATGAACATGTTTTTCCAGACCAGAGCCGACACCGTGGGCATCACAAAAAACGGGGCAATCACAAGGATGCGGACCACGCCTTGACCCCACATCGGTTGATCCAGAAATAGCGCCAGTAATACTCCAAGCACCACGGTAATCACCAGCACGCACCCAACAATCAAAAGCGTGGTCCAGACAGCAGGCCAGAATGCGCTGGAGGAGATGAACCGTATATAGTTGTCAAATCCAGCCCAGCTTGGCACCCGGTCAGGGCGTAAAGGAAAGTAATTTCGGAACGAGAAGTACAAAGTCATAATCAGAGGCACGAGCATCCACCCCAAAAGCAGCACAACTGCCGGGGCCATCATCAATCGGGCCGCAGATCGAGAATGCCGTGTCGCCATGACAAAGCTCCTTTTCGCGTCGTATTGAACGAAAACTTAGCGGAAAAGAGGCGGCAGGTGTGCCGCCCCTTCCGGGAGGAAGATCAATAGCCCGAGGCTTCCATCTCTTCAGTGGCAATTGCCTGCGCTTTTTCAAGCGCTTCCTCGACACTCTGCTGACCAGCGTAAGCGGCCGAGAATTCCTGGCTCACCTGGCTGGCAATCCCCGCAAATTCCGGGATCGCAGCGAACTGGACACCGACATATGGCACCGGATCAACCGTTGGGTTGCTCGGGTCAGCTGAAAGTATGCTGTCCAGCGTCATCTGTGCGAAGGGTACTTTCTGGTATTCCGGGTTATCATAGAGAGACTGACGTGCGCCGGGCGGAACGTTGGCCCATCCTTCGTTGGCGGCAACAAGTTCGATGTAGTTCTTGGAGGTGGCCCACTCGATAAACTCTTTTGCGGCACCTTCCTTCTGGGTGCCTGCCGGGATGGCAAGGGCCCAGGCCCACAGCCAGTTGGCGTTTTTACCCAGACCGGTGTTCGGCGCCAGCGCGAAACCGACATGGTCAGCTACAGTGCTGTCGGTCGGGTTGGTCACAAATGATGCCGCAACAGTGGCGTCGATCCACATGCCGCATTTGCCCTGCTGGAACAGGTTCAGATTTTCGTTGAAGCCGTTGGTGGCATAGCCGGTGGGGCCACTTTCATCCATCATACCTTTGAAGAAATTGAGCGTGTTCGCCCACTGCTCGGTGTCGAATTGAGGTTTCCAATCCTCATCGAACCATCGCGCACCAAAGGAGTTGGACATGGCAGTGATGAACGCCCCACCTTCACCCCAACCGGCCTTGCCGCGCAGACAGATGCCGTTGATATCGGCGTCGCGATCGGTCATCGCTGCGGCCGCTTCACGGATGAACTCCCAAGTCGGGCTGTCGGGCATTTCCAGCCCTGCCTTTTCCATCAAATCAGTGCGATACATGATCATGGAACTTTCACCGTAAAACGGCGCGGCGTAGAGCGTGCCGTCATGGCTCAGGCCACCAGCCATGGCGGGGAGGATGTCTGCTGCATCATATTCGGCGCTCAGGTCATTCAGCGGTACCAGCCAGCCGTTTGCACCCCAGATCGGCGTCTCGTACATGCCGATGGTCATGATATCGAACTGGCCGCCTTTGGTGGTGATGTCGGTGGTCACGCGCTGGCGCAGCACGTTTTCTTCCAGCGTGACCCATTCAACGTCGTGACCGGTCGCCTCGGTGAATTCGTCAGTATAGCCCTGCATCCGAACCATGTCGCCATTGTTCACGGTAGCAATGGTGATGGTATCTGCGTTGGCCGCAACACCGACCAGCGTCAATGCGGTCGCGGTGAGCAGTGAACCTCGCAATGTCATCCTGATTCCTCCCAAAGATAGACAATGGACAATCCTAGATCGAAACATTTCGCTGCGTCAATCTTATTTTTTACGCGCGTAAATTTTTTGATTTATGCCGATTCCCGCATGACCAGTTGTCCCGGGTTTTCAATCAACAGAGCATCAGAACCATCTGTTTCACCTTCAATAATTCCAACAAGCCGCTGAGCGGAAGATTTCGCAATTGCTTTGTAGTCTTGCGCAATAGTCGTCAGACGGGGTCCAGTGAAACGGGCAAATGGATGATCATCATGCCCCGCAATTCGCAGCGTACTGGCCTCGGTCAAACCGACTCGAACCCCATGCGCGTAGGCTGCCGCCAGCATGCCGATGGCCAGACGATCATTGCTGCAAAGCACCGTGTCAGTCGCAAAATGGCCCTTGCTGATCATCTGCCCTCCTTCTCGGAATCCGATGTCTTCAAAAGCCCAACCTTCCCCTTCCGCCTGATAAATGTTCGGCGTGAAACCCAGGCGTTCCATACTTTCCAGATAGGCCGCATGACGCTTTCGTGCGTTTGGATTCAGGGGCGTCTTCATCTCAAAAAAGCAAGGAGGTGACCCACTGCGGCACAGGTATTCCACCATCAGATCGATGCTTTGGAAATTGTCGGTTCCGTAGAAAGGCAGCCCGCTTCCTTCAATGTTGGCATCGAAGAGAACTATCGGCAGACGTTTGCTGAATTCCAGAACTGCATCCTGTTGCGATATGCGACCAAAAGGTGCCAACAGTACGCCTGCCGGTTTTAATGCAGCCAGGGACGCCAAATTGGCGACCTCCTGTTCAGGATCCCCGTGAGAGCTGAGAATGATCGGGCGGTATCCAGCGTCGATGCAAGCCAGCTCAGCTTCACGTCCAATTTCTGTAAAGAACGGGTCCGCAAGGTTTGGAACAATGATGCCAATATTTCGCGTCGTCCGGCGGTTTTGGTTGATGGCATAAACGTTGGGAGTGTAGTCAAAGGTTTCCAGCGCTTCTTCAATTCGTTTGCGGGTCGAGGCGCGGACCGAGTTGGGGTCGTTGAAGTATTTGGAAAGCGTTGGTCTGGAAATCCCGCTGACCTGCGCAAATTCCTCCATCGTGTTTACTTTACGCATGTTCACTTCTTCTGCGCTGCAATATTTACACAGGAATTTCTTTCTTAACTCGCGAAAAAAATCAACCTTTCCGAATTGAGTTTTTGAAAGGATGCCCCCGCCACCACAGTGGCATCCAAATACCGACAGTGCGATGGAATATCTATGGGCGTCCCACAATGGGTAAGATATCAGACGAAATTGGCGTTTGCGTCATGAACTGACACAACGAGCCAAATAGAAGCGAAGAATGCACTCTTCCATCTGTGTGCGCGGGTGACGAATTTTTTTTAGTCCCACCCAAGGACTCGAGTTCTACAACGAATTTTTGCAACCCGCTTTTTGCCACCAGAGGCGAGCGAAGTGCTTTAGACAAGCACCTGGTGCGTTTGATTTTAGGCCAAATCCCTTGCCACGTTACGTCTTTTCCGAGACTTGTTTATTGGATAATCTCGCGCGCTCTCGAAATGCGGACATTCGAGCACGGCGCAGCATTAGTAGGATTGGGCTCAGAACGGACCAATGCCAGCACGGCAACAACCAACGTCGTGCGGCTCTGACACCGGCCATTCCTTCAGACCGTAGACTCGTCCCGTCAGTGCGGTGCTGATGATTGGGTGTGGAGGGAGGATCGGAGGGCATATCATGCCAAGAGTCCAACTTCCCGCAGTCACCCCAAAGCGCAAGGCTTGGAACAAAGGACGCATCATCGGTCAGAAGAGGCCGCTGCTGCCGAAGCAGGCCTGGGCAATCCGGGCACGACTCGAATTGGCAGGTTATCTGCGCGATCTGGCTCTGTTCAATGTCGCCATCGACAGCAAGCTGCGAGGTTGTGACCTAGTCAAACTGGCCGTTTCCGACCTTGTCAAAGATGGCCGCGTCCGGGAACGTGTATTGGTCATCCAGAGCAAGACCAAGCGACCGGTCCAGTTCGAACTAACAGAAAACACGCGAGAAACTGTCTTGAGGTGGATCAAATCACCCGAGATGTTTGCGTGCCGGTTCATGTTCCCAAGCAGGTTCCACGACCGTCCACACCTTTCAACCCGCCAGTATGGGCGCTTGGTGCGTGATTGGGTGACGGCAATTGGCCTTGAACCGAGTGCGTACGGAACCCATTCACTGCGGCGAACAAAGGCGGCGGTGATTTATCGAAAGACCGGCAACCTCCGCGCGGTCCAATTGCTGCTCGGCCATACCAAGGTCGATAGCACTGTTCGCTATCTCGGCGTTGAACTTGAAGATGCCCTAAGCATCGCTGAGCGTATCGATATCTGAACTACCTTGGCGAACGGTCCTGCCGTTCGCCATTCCGAAGCGGGTGTCCGTCCCTTTTGCGGCATTGGTCGGTGCTGAGCCCTCAGCTGCCTTTTCTGCATCTTGCACGAGTGACTTCGAAGCACTGATTGCCGCCGTTGGCCTGCAAAAGGACGGCCGATAACCGTCATTCGGCTTCGGTCAATCTAGCTGTTGTGGCACACATCACATGAGACATTCGGGGAAACGCAAAACTTGGACACCTGTTTAGATCTCTAACGCGGGCCGCAGTCCTGTTCAATGCGATCCTGAGACTAAGCTGTTTGTCCTTGCGGACAGTTCTTCGTTTTGTGGAGGATCAATTTCGAATGTTGTGCGACCAAATCAGCCAATTCTGGCCGGCAGGACCCGCAATTCGTTCCAGCCTGAAGAGCATCTCCGACACTATCAACATCGGTCAATCGCCTGTCGTGTATAGCGCGGATGATGGTGTTTAGACCGACCTCGAAACACGAGCAGACGATTGGTCCGCAGTCGTCGGAATCAGCAGATGACCGACCAGAGAGAATTTGCTGGGGCGCAACCTCAGGCAAAGCCGCCAAATAATCTCGCATAAGTGTTGTCGGTTGGCGAGAAACAAAGAGCGCTGCCAAAATTTGCCGCCCGTCTGAGAGCGCAATTCGGTACGAACCGCGTTTGGAATCTTGTACTGAAGTCACCGTTGCATCCGGCAACCCGACCCAATCGCGCGCAGTCTTTTCCCAGTCTTCTACGATCTGCTTCCCAGCTAACTCCATTCTGTAGCCGTTGCTTGTTTTTGCAGCTGCCCAATACTCCGCCCTAGGCAACACTGGTTCAACTGAAACGGCGAAACCGTACCATGCAGCATGCATACGTCGTACAGATACCGCTGTTGACTTGCTCTCCGGTTGTCCGGAAATCGGATCAGTAACGCTGGGAACTATGGCGTTTACACGGGCGGCCGGGGCCGTTTCTCCAGTCCAGTGAATGGGCGCGAACACATTTCCAGGCGCAATAGCTTCAGTGATGCGAAGCCGAAAAATGCCGCTTCCGACTGAGCTGCTAACTTCGACCAAATCGGCGGGATAAAACCCCAGCTGATCGACGTCCTTCGGGTTCATTTCCAAATAGGGCTCGGCCAGGTGCGCCGATAAGCGAGGCGACAAACCGGATCGGGTCATGGTGTGCCACTGATCCCGATTTCTCCCTGTGTTCAACAGGAATTGGTAGCGTTCTGATGGCTCTGCCCTGGGCGTTCGATGGATGACCGGCACAAACCGCGCCTTGCCGTCAGTATGAAAAAACTTCCCGTCACCGAAGAAACGACCGTCAGCTTTCGGCGATGTCGTTGGCCACCGTGTCGGGCACATGGCATCATAGTCTTCGTCGCTGATGTCCGAAAACCTAGCAATCTCAAAGTCTTTACCGAATAAAACGGCAAGCGAGGACATGTCCGCATATTCTCGAAAAATCTGCGCCGGAGATTCATAACTGAAAGCCTCTGTCCAACCCATACGGCGACCCACATCGGCCAAGATATCCCAATCCGCGCGTGCCTGTCCCGGAGGGGTCAGAACACCACGTTGCCTGCTGATCGTGCGGTCAGAGTTGGTTACTGTGCCGCTTTTTTCGCCCCATCCTGCGGCTGGAAGCAAAACGTCTGCTAAGCGCGCAGTGTCTGTTTGGGCCGTCAGATCGCTTACTACGGTGAAGGGGCAGTTTTTGATCGCCGCCTTGACTCGATCGGCGTCCGGCATTGTGACTGCTGGATTGGTGTGGATGATCCATAGTGCTTTGATCTGGCCATCTTCGATGGCGCGAAACATGTCGACAGCTTTGAGACCGTGCTTCTGCGGCATCTTCGGTGCGTTCCAGAATTTCCGGACTGCTGCGCGGTGGGCATCGTTTTCGATATCCAAATGGCAGGCTAGCATATTGGCTAGGCCGCCCACCTCTCGACCACCCATGGCATTTGGTTGACCGGTTACCGAAAATGGCCCCATTCCTGGGCGCCCGATCCGACCACTGGCCAGATGGCAGTTCAGGATCGCGTTGACCTTGTCGGTTCCGCTAGAGGATTGATTGACGCCCTGACTGAAGATTGTGACAACGCGCTCGGTGCCAATCCACAGATCGCAAAAGGCTTCAATCTCATCTGAGGTAAGCCCCGTCTCATCAGGATCGTCAAGCTGTGCCAGCTCGAGGGCTTCCGAGAATCCAACGCTGCGATCCAGAAAATCTGCGGCAACGTGCCCCGTCTTGTGAATGCTGCGCAGCAGGCGGTTGAACAGAGCGACGTCGCTGCCGGGTTGCAACGCCAGATGTAGATCGGCCTGATCGCAGCTCGCGGTTCGACGTGGGTCAATAACCACAATCTTCGTGCCACGCTTACGCCGTGCGGCAATGACGCGCTGATAAAGAACGGGATGGCACCAAGCCAGGTTCGAGCCAACCAGGACAACCAGATCAGCCTGATCCAGATCCTCGTAGGTTCCGGGCACCGTATCGGTGCCAAAGGCGCGTTTGTGCCCTGCCACGGTTGAAGCCATACATAGCCTTGAGTTGGTGTCGATGTTCGCCGACCCAATGAAACCTTTCATCAGCTTGTTGGCGACATAGTAGTCCTCGGTCAGCAACTGCCCCGAGACGTAGAATGCGACACTGTCGGAACCATGTTCGGCAATCGTTGACGAAAACCGATCTGCAACCAGTTGCAGCGCATCGTGCCATTCTGCATCCTGTCCAAACACACGCGGGGCCAACAGGCGGTTGTCCAACCCAACCGTATCACTCAGTGACAAACCCTTTGAACACAGGCGACCGAAGTTCGCTGGATGGTCGGGATCGCCTTCCACGGTCAGCCCCCCTGCACCATCAGGTCGAAGCAGAACGCCGCAACCTACACCACAATAGGCGCAAGTCGAACGAACCTCTGGTAAGCCGGTGCCGTCCATCAAGCTGCGCTCCGACGGGTCACCGCGCTGTCGTCCAGCAGGATGCGACCGTCTTCGATACGCACCGAATACGTTGCAATCCGCCCATCATCTGTGCCTTGGGCTTCGCCAGTGTTCAGGTCAAACACCCAGTTGTGCAGGGGACAAGTCACGGATTGCCCATGCACGATGCCCTCGGACAACGGCCCACCTTTGTGTGGGCAGCTGTTGGTGGCAGCGAAGATTTCGGCTTCGGCGGTGCGGAAGACCGCGATGCAGCCGATATGCGTTTTCACCAAACGCGCGCCACGCAGTGGGATGTCGTCGATATGTCCGATGTCGATCCAGCTCATTCTGCGGCCTCCAGTGTGAAATCTGCGATCGGCGCATAGGTCTGCGCCTTGTCCTTGACGTGTTCCGCCCACGGGTCCTTACGGTAGATGCTTTGAGACAGCTCGAACCGTTCGACCAGAGCGGCACGGTTTTCCCGGTCCTCCACGACCTGAGCTTTGACCCAGTCCATGCCCACTTTGCCCAGCCATTTATACAAACGGTCCAGATACTTGCCGCCTTCGCGATAGGCTTGGGTGACGGCCATCACGACTTCAATCGCTTCGTCTTCGGTTGGGACCTGACAGAGCAATTCAGTCTCTTTGACGTCCATACCCGCGGCACCGCCGATGCTGATCTGATACCCTGAGTCCACGCAGACCACACCGATATCCTTGCAGGTCGCCTCGGCGCAGTTGCGCGGGCAACCTGACACCGCCAGTTTCAGCTTGTGCGGAGTCCACGACCCCCACAGGATTTTCTCAAGCTTGATGCCGAGACCCGTGCTGTCTTGTGTTCCAAACCTGCAATGATCGGTGCCGACACAGGTTTTGACCGTGCGCAGGCCCTTGGAATAGGCGTGGCCAGAGACCAGACCAGCCTGGTTCAGATCCGACCAGATGGCGGGCAGATCCTCGCCCTTCACGCCCAGAAGATCGATACGCTGACCGCCCGTGACCTTCACCGTCGGCACATCGTATTTGTCTGCCGCATCGGCAATGGCCCGCAATTCTTCGGGGGTGGTGATGCCTCCCCACATGCGCGGAACAACGCTGAACGTGCCGTCCTTTTGGATATTGGCGTGTTTGCGTTCGTTCACGAACCGGCTTTGCGGGTCGTCTTGGTATTCCAGCGGCCAATCGGCCAGAAGATAGTAGTTGATCGCGGGACGGCAGACATGGCAGCCGTTGGGCGTGGTCCAGCCCAGCTCTTGCCAGACGGCGGCCTGGCTTTTAAACTCCTGCCCCTTGATCAGACGACGTACATCTTCATGGGTCAGATCGGTGCAGCTGCAGATCGGTTGCGCCGTTGGCATTTGGAAGTCGTCGCCCAGAGTGACTTGCAAGACTTGCTCGACCAGCCCCGTGCATGTCCCGCAGGACGCGCTGGCCTTAGTGCCGGCGCGCACAGCACCCAGATCACCGGCCCCTGCATTGATCGCCTCAACAATCTCGCCCTTGCATACGCCGTTGCAGCCGCAAATCTCCGCCTCAGGCGGCAATGCTGCAACGGCTGAGAGAGGGTCCGCGGTGTCGCCCCCCTGATAGGCGGGCCCAAAAATCAGCGTCTCACGCATTTCGTCGATGTTGGTGCCATCCTTGATCAGACCGAAGAACCAACTGCCATCGGCAGTGTCGCCATACATGACCGCGCCGACCAGACGATCCTCTTCGATGACCAGCCGCTTGTAGACCCCGCGCGAGGGGTCGCGGAACACGATGTCCTCACGCTCAGGCGCGTCCGCGAAATCACCCGCGCTAAACAGATCACAGCCGGTGACTTTCAGCTTGGTCGAGAGGGTTTTCTGAACAAACGCAGCCTCTTCGCCCAACAGCGCCTGCGCGGCGACCTTCGCCTGATCATAGAGCGGCGCGACAAGACCAAAGACCGCCCCGTCATGTTCGACGCATTCGCCCACTGCAAAGACATCCGGGTCCGAGGTCAGCATCTGGTCATCCACATGGATGCCGAGCCCGGTGGCCAGCCCCGCCTCTTGTGCCAGAGCCGTGTTGGGACGGATGCCCACGGCCATGACCAGCAGGTCACAGGGCAGTTCGGTTCCGTCCTCCAGCAGTAATGCGCGGACCTTACCTTCCTTCCCTAGAATCTCCTTGGAGTTCGCTTGCAGACAAATCTTGATACCTTTGTCTTCCAACGACTTTTTCAGCAAGTAGCCTGCGGCCTCGTCCAGTTGCCGTTCCATCAGGTGGCCCATGATGTGGACCACGGTGACGTCGACGCCATGGGCCGCCATGCCCGCAGCCGCCTCAAGCCCCAGCAAACCGCCTCCAATTACGACGACCTTGTTGTCGGGCCCCATGCCCATCATCCGCTGCGTGTCTTCAAGATCACGATAGGCAATCACCCCTTCCAGATCATGCCCGGGCAGAGGGATCATGAACGGGTTCGACCCGGTCGCGATCACCAACTTGTCGTATGGAACGTGGCCGTTCTCGCCCTCAACCACCTTCATCTCACGGTCGATCTTGGCAACCTTTTCGCCAAAGCGGCAGGAGATTCCGCGCTCGGCATACCAGGTGTCATCATGGGTGACGATTTCATCGTAGGTTTTCTCGCCCGACAGGACCGGGCTGAGCATGATGCGGTTGTAGTTCCCGCGCGGCTCGGCGTTGAACAGGGTGATGTCGAATGCATCCGGCGCAGCGTCGGTCAGGTGTTCCAGCACCCGACCCGAGGCCATGCCTGCGCCAATGACAACAAGTCTCTGCTTCATGATTTCACTCCGCTGCAATCGCCTTGGGGGCGGGTGTTTTTGGCTTGGCGCCGTGTTCGTATTCTTCGAGAAAATCGAGGACTTCCTGCCGGTAGGCGTAGTAGTCCGGATGTTCCAACAGGGCCTTGCGGGCACGCGGGCGCGGCAGGTCGACCTTGGTGATCTTGCCGATTGTCGCCTGCGGGCCGTTGGTCATCATCACCACTCGGTCGGCCAGTAGGATCGCCTCATCCACGTCATGGGTCACACAGATTGCGGTGACCTTGGTGCGGGACCAGACCTCCATCAGGACTTCCTGCAATTCCCAGCGGGTCAGGCTGTCGAGCATCCCAAAGGGCTCATCCAGCAGCAGGAGTTTTGGAGACAGGGCAAAGGCGCGGGCGATGCCGACGCGTTGCTTCATGCCGTTCGACAGATCCGAGGCGGATTTGTCCATCGCATCGGCCAGTCCGACCCGTTCCAGATAATACTCCACCACGTCCTTCCGCTCGGCCATGCTGACCATGGGATAGACCTTGTCGACGCCAATCGCGACGTTTTCCTTGGCGGTTAGCCATGGGAACAAGTTCGGCGATTGGAACACGACGGCGCGTTCAGGATCGGCCCCTTCAACGTGACGACCATCCAGCTTAATCGCGCCTTTAGAGATGTCGTTTAGCCCGGCCGCCATGGTCAGAACCGTGGATTTGCCACAGCCAGAGTGGCCGATCAGCGAGATGAACTCACCCTTGTCAATCTTAAGGTCGAAATCCTCAACGACGGTCAAAGGGCCTTTGGGCGTCGGATACACCTTGTGCAGCTGCGAAAAGTCGAGGAAGCGGTTCTCGATCATCCCCTTCTGCGCCTCGGCTACCGCCGTTGGAACCCCGTGGATCGGGGTGACATCCGGCAGAATACGAGAGCCTTCGACCTTGGCCTCGATCCCCACATCCATCAGATACTTGGTGACGTCAGCGCGAAGACGTTTGAACGTCTCATCGTTGTTCATCGCACCCCGATCCCGCGGGCGTGGGATCGACACGCGGAACTCCTGCCCCAAAGTCCCATCAGGGTTCAGCGCAATGATCCGGTCGGCCAGAATGATCGCCTCATCAACGTCATTGGTGATCAACACGCAGGTCTTTTTGTCGGCCTCCCAGATGTGTTCGATCTCATCTGCCAGATTGGCGCGGGTGAGCACGTCAAGCGCCGACAGAGGTTCATCCAGCAGCAGAACTTCGGGGTTCATCGACAAGGCGCGCGCCACGTTGACCCGCTGGCGCATCCCGCCGGACAACTCCGCTGGGCGGCGCGTTGCGGCATGGCTGAGACCCACCATCTGCACATAATGTGCGACCTTCTCGGCTTTCTCGACCTTGCTGAGGCCAGAAAAGACCGTATCCACCGCCAGACCCACATTGCCGCTGACCGTCAGCCAGGGCATCAGAGAGTAGTTCTGGAAGATCACGCCACGCTCGGGGCCTGGACCTTTGATCGGGGCACCTTTGAACGTGACCTCCCCAGTGGTCGGGCTGTCTAACCCGGCCATCAGGTTTATCAGAGTGGTCTTGCCGGTGCCCGAAAAGCCGAGGAGCACCAGAAACTCGCCCTCTTGCACGTCCAGATCGATGCCTTTCAGCACATCCGTGCGCGCGGTGCCCTCGCCAAATGATTTCGAGGCGTTCTTGAAGCTCAGAATGCTCATCGCGCTCACCGGTTGTTCGTGAAGGTAAACAGGGATTGCAGCGCGTACATCACCCGGTCCAGCAGGAAGCCGATGATGCCGATGGTGAAGACTGCGACCATGATCTTGGCGAGCGAACTGGAGGAGCCGTTCTGGAACTCATCCCAGACAAACTTGCCCAAGCCGGGGTTCTGCGCCAGCATTTCCGCCGCGATTAGAACCATCCAGCCGACACCCAGCGACAAGCGCAGGCCGGTGAAGATCAGCGGCAAGGCCGAGGGCAGCACCAGCTTGGTGATCTTGGTATAAGTGTTCATTTTCAGAACCTTGGAAACGTTCACCAGGTCTTTGTCGATGGATGCCACGCCCAGAGAGGTGTTGATCAGCGTGGGCCAAAGCGAACACAGGGTCACGGTGATGGCAGAGATCAGGAAGGATTTCGCAAACCAACCGTCATTGGTGACGTAGACCGCCGAGACAATCATGGTCACAATCGGCAACCACGCAAGCGGAGACACCGGTTTGAAGATCTGGATCAGCGGATTCAGTGCGGCATTGGCGGTCGGGGACAAACCAGCGGCAATGCCAAGCGGCACGGCGACCACTGTGGCGATCAGAAAGCCGAAAAACACCGTTTTGATCGAGGTCCAGATTTGCTGGTAATACGAAGGTGCCCCGGTAAAGGCGACTTCCTTCACCTTTTCGGGCTGACCGGCATCGATGAACTTCTGATTGCGCTTTTCGACCATCGCTTCGAATTTGGCGCGCTTGGCGGTCTTGGCTTTTGCGTCTTCGTTCAGGCTGACCATCTCGCTCCAAACCTGCGCAGGTCCGGGGACCGCACCAAGTGAAGTCTGCACCTTGGGGGCCAGTGTGGCCCAGAGCAGCAGGAAGGCACAGATCGACAACAGGGGAACGATCAGCAACCGCCAGATTTCGGTCATCTGCGCACGTGGGTTGTCTCCGGCGGCGGCCTTTAGGACGGGCGTGGCCCAGCTGAGGCCCAGCACCTGAAACCACTTGTCAGCTGCGTTGATGCGGGTGAAAAGGCGGGCGCGACGTTCCTCTCGGGCGGCGTCTGCGTTGAATTCGGGATCGACCGTTGTCATCTGATGTGTCCTTGCGATGGCGGGGCACTGTTTGGGCTACGCCCAGCAGATGCTGGGCGCGGATTTTCGGGATTAGCCTTGCACATCCGAACCGACGATCGTCTGACCGTCTTTCAGACCGATGGAGAGGCTTTCGAGATAGGCGTTGGGTGTACGACCGTCATAGGCGATGCCGTCGATGATATCCTCGGCCGGGGTCGGCGCTTTGTAACCGTCGCTGTCCCAAGGGAAGTCGGATTCATTCGCAAGGCCTTCGTCGACCAGCAGGCGAGCGGCCTCCAGATAGATTTCAGGCTTGTAGACGGATTTAGCGACTTCGTCGTACCAACTGTCGGGTTTGGATTCGTCGATCTGACCCCAGCGGCGCATCTGCGTCAGGTACCAGACGGCGTCAGAGTAGAACGGATAGGTCGCATTGTAGCGGAAGAACACGTTGAAATCGGGAACCTCGCGCTTGTCACCTTTTTCGTATTCGAATGTGCCGGTCATCGAGTTGGCGATGACGTCATAGTCCGCGCCCACATATTCTGGACGGCTCAGGATCTCGACTGCCTCGGGGCGGTTGGCGTTGTCGTTTTCATCCAGCCACTGCGCCGCGCGGATCAACGCTCTGGTCACAGCCAGAGTGGTGTTTGGATATTCCTCGGCAAACTCGGCGGTAATGCCGAACACCTTTTCAGGGTTGTTTTTCCACAACTCATAGTCAGTGATGACCGGAACGCCGATGCCTTTGAACACGGCCTGCTGGTTCCACGGCTCACCGACACAATAGCCGTAGATTGTTCCAGCCTCCAACGTCGCAGGCATCTGCGGCGGAGGCGTCACCGACAGGAAAACGTCCGCGCCGATCTGACCGGTTACGTTTTCAGGGCTGTAGAAGCCCGGGTGCAGCCCACCCGCCGCCAGCCAATAGCGCAGTTCGTAGTTGTGGGTCGAGACCGGGAAGACCATGCCCATATTGAATGGCTTGCCTTCGGATTTGTATTTCTCAACGACCGGAGCCAATGCCTCGGCGCTGATGGGATGCTGCGGGCGGCCGTCGTCCATCACGGGGATATTCGGCTTCATTTCTTCCCAAATCTCATTGGAAACGGTGATACCGTTGCCATTCAAGTCCATCGAAAAAGGGGTAATGATATGCGCCTCGGTGCCGTAACCTATTGTTGCGGCCAAAGGTTGCCCGGCCAGCATATGCGCACCGTCCAATTGCCCGTCGATCACGCCATCCAGCAGCACTTTCCAGTTGGCCTGTGCCTCAAGCGTGACGAACAGACCTTCATCCAGAAAATACCCATTCTCATAAGCCACCGCCAACGGTGCCATGTCAGTCAGTTTGATAAAGCCGAAAGTCAGTTCATCTTTTTCAAGCTCCAGCTCGGCCAATGCCGGAGACACAATCGCTGTCGTCGCAGCGAGGCTCAGAAGTAGCTTTTTCATCTCGGTCCCTTTCGTTTCAGCCCATTTCGATTGGGCAAACAAAAAAGCCGCCGACACACACCGCCAGGAGGAAATGGCGGTTGGTCGAGCGGCTTTGCTCTTGTGAGGTGCCCAGCGTTCTAGGCGAATTCCTTCGGTGGGCATCGTTGCCTGCCGATGAACTGATTAAGCCAGCCGCATATCGGGTGGTCACCAAAATTCGCCATATTGGCGTGGAAATTTCTGCGATGCAGCGCGATTCAATGCTGCGGTGCAAAAAAATTGTGCAACCTTATCCGGTCGGCTCGAAAATGCGTCGGTCAAAAAACATGTTTTGCGGCAGAATCAGGCTGCCCGTCGCCGAAGCGACAGCCGTCGACTCGGTCAATGCCCCTTCCAGCTTTTCGGATGCGCCTGGTGTGTCAACACCCAGTCCTTGCAATTCGCGACGATAGAGATCGCTGCGAAAGACCTTGGCGGCCTGTCGTTCAGCCGTCGCAGGGTCCAACCCGTTTCGTTTTGCGAGTTGATGCGCAACCCATTTCGCCTGACTGCGCCAGGGGAAAGTTGCTGCGCCATCAAAGAACTCGACAAATCCCTCCACTTTGCGCTGCTCTCCACGCGCAGAGATCGTGAACTCACCCATAAGGGCACGGTCAACCAACTCGGGCGAGACATTGAGGTAGGTTTTGCGCGATAGCATCTCTGATGCGGTGGTCCGGCTGTCCGGGTTGGACAGCCACCGACCCGCCCGCCAAACCGCCCGCATGAGGCTGCCCAAAAGATGAGGTTCAGTTTCCGCCCAATCGTTTCTGACGGCCAGTACCTTTTCTGGTGCGCAGGTCCATATCGCTCGGCCAGGCAGAAGCAAGGCACCAACATTATCGTCTACCGAAAAGGATCCCCACGGCTCACCTACGCAGAACGCGTCAATCTCACCGCTGGCGAGAGCTTGCGCCATCAGTGGCGGCGGGACGGTACGGATTTCGACCTTTTTTGAAGCTAGACCCGTTCCGGCAACCCAATAGCGCAGCAGTTCAACATGCATCGCAAACGGAAATGGAACGCCAAAGACAAGAATATCACCAGCGGCTTGCGCCAATGTATCCCCGGCGGCTTGGGCGTCTGAAAAATCGAACTCATACCCCATATCCGCCAGTCGCTTGGCCAATTTGGTGCCGACACCGATGACATTGCCATTCAGGGACAGGACCGACACGGCGGAAAGCGGTGTTGCGATACCCCCCAAACCCAAAGCCATCGCCACGGGCACCGGAGACAACAGATGGGCTGCGTCGACATGGCCGAAGGCCAACATATCCCGCAACGATGACCACGATGGTGCGGGGCGAAGGTCCAGCGAGATCCCTTCTGCATGGTCAAACCCCATCTCGCGCGCGACAATCAGCGGGGCCGCGTCCACCAAAGGCATGTAAGCGACAGGCAGCGTTACCGTCCTCATGAGAGCAACCCCGACGCTGTCACCAAGGCCTCGGCCACGTCTGCAACGCGCCGGTTCTGGTTCATCGCAGTTTTACGCAGCAAGGCGTAGGCCTCGTCCTCTTGAATGCCTTTGGCCTTCATCAGCAGGCCCTTGGCGCGGTCGATCAGCTTGCGCTCTTCCAGAGCACGGCGGGTTTCGGCCAGTTCGGTTCGCATCTGACGTAGCACCTGAAACCGGGCGATGGCGGTATCGATCACGGGTTTGATGCGCTCGGCTTGCAAACCATCGACCACATAGGCCGACACCCCCGCCTCAACGGCGGTTTTTGCCAAACCGCCCGCCGCGCCCGAGACGAACATGGCCACTGGTCGGTCCAATGGGCCAGACGCAACTGTCAACTCCTCCAGCATATCCCGCGATGGATTGTCTATGTCGATTAGAACGATGTCTGGGCTATGCATTGCAATTTTACGTGCCAGCCCTGAGACATTGCCGATCACAAAAACGTCTACGTCTCCGGACTCCTTTAAGGCATCCACAATGGCAAACGCACGTTCTTGATTCCGCTCAACGACAACGACAGTGAGGTGTTGTTTCATAGGCACCTAAGTGAGCCCAAGCTTTATCGATCGCAATTCAAAGGCCACCAAGTATCTCACCAGGCCACCAGCATGCCTATTTTATCAGCTTATTTTTATGTGCCGCGGAATGTCTGCACAGTTTTTCGACATGCCATCAAAGAAATCTGCACCGAACACTGTCATGACGCATTGGATCGACATTTTGGCTTTCGACAGGGCCACTCTCTGGATCGTTTAGATCGAAAGGCGCTTCCACAGATGATGCGAAATCGAAGGTCGGCTTTGACAGCCAGAACCAAGCCACTCCACTATCGCTGCGAAAGTCCGCTTTCCGCCACACCTGCTGGGGTCGCCGTCGCTATCCGCCAGCAGCTGCTATTCGAGCAACAGCAGTGAATTCATTCAAAGTCCGCGCCTTGACTGTTGGTCCTGGTTGCAGCGAATGGGAGGTTTCAGATCTGGGCTTCGACCTGACCTGAATGACTGGTATGGCGACATCGGCTGCAATGCAGCGACAAGTGTGCGGCATCGGCAAACGGATGCTGCGTAAGCAAACTCCCGGAAGGGCAACGGCTGCAAAGTCCACTCACGCGATATTGGTATTCTGGTTTTGAACGTCCGGAATGTGCGGTTCGCTACGTGCCGCACATGCAAAAGACAGAAGCTCGGTCGACGGCGGCAAAGGGCTCATAAAACCCATTTGAGCTAACCGCAGAGAGTGGCAGCAGCGAGCCCAAAGTTACCAGTGCTGCGCCAAGAATGAATGACTGCTTGGGATGACTATCGTCGCATCATCTGTCATCGGTTTGTCGTTAATCGAGATTTCGGAAGACGCGCGACCTGCGTGATTACGCGGATTGCACGTATTGATTGTTCTCCAGAGAGTGTCAAATTACAAGCATCCAAGACAACCCCCAATGTCGTTGCGCAATTGTCACCTGCTGCAGTCGAAGAGCGAAGCGGTCATTTGGCGACATTTCAGCGCTGGGGTTCAGGCTGTTAGGCACGCTGGGCTGCTTAACGGGCCGCGTTTCCGACCGTCAAAACCGCATGTCCTACGTGTCCTCCAAGTAACAACAGAGCTGTTCGAGAAAACCCAACTTGCACATCAACGCATCACCGTCCGGCTGATCTGGCGCATTTTCTCAAGGTCGCGCACTTTGCTGACGACGGCTGCATGGTTGGCACCTTGCGGGTCGCGCAGAAACGTCATTTTGCCGACCGCGTCGCCAAAAACCTCTCGGTGTTCGGCGTGAAATTCTGCCATCTCGTTACAGACCGGGATGTGAGAGACACGACAGATGGATACGAGCATAGTCATGATCTGTGCTTTCAAACATTGGATAAGCCAGCCGATTGGCGGGCATATCGAATGTTATGCACGATCAGCTTAATACGACTGAACACGCACTATCGACTTCATAATCTCATCAGGTCGAACAAAGATTGACCTACTCAGAACCATGGCACCCGTCCAAGTTTAAGCGTCAGGCCTAGAAAGCTTCACTGTCATTTCTTTTGATATGCTGGCATTTTCGAAGTTCTGAATATCATTTTCATATGCGGCCTTTGCATCACGCAGGGAGCGCTCTAGTCGCCGAAATCCATTCATAGCAGAAAACGACTCAAGATCGTTGAGTAAATCCATGATCCAAACGAACTGCATCATACCAGCTTTCCTTGATTGCAAGATTGGAACAAATTCAGCCGGCATAGATTAACGATTTGATAATTTTTAAAAAAAATTTGGTCTCAACGCTACTGATTTAGATGGTAATGGGATCAGATCTTTGCGCCAAAAATTTAAGAAAAATTTCAATATTCTCCTAAAGGATCTGCACAACCCTAGGGAGAATCACGGCGATGATCTGCGCTACTACCACGCCCTTCCAGTTCAAAGACGCCATAGAAGTACTCAAGCAGCCCGTGTCACAAATCGAGTTTGCCTGGATGCTTCTACAACCGCACTTTGGTACAAGCGTCACCTTCGGATGCGGCCGCAACGAAGCACTTCCAAACTTCTACGATATCCTCGCCATGAGCGCGCTAATCGCACTTTCAGCAACGCCGATAGAGTTGGAACGGCTTATTAAAACTTCAACAATGCTTGCGAATGAAGTCGCTCTATGCATTGAAAACTACGACCTTGGCGATCCACTGGGTGCTCAACACAGAACCCAGATATACAGGCAGATTCAACTACTTATGGATGAGAAAATTTTAGACGACGCCGTCAAAGAAGCCAAGATAAAGCCCACTGTAGCTAAACAAGTGATTGATGTATTACAACAGGTTAGGAAAAGGCTGCTAAAAAATTCCTTGGTCGCGAGTACTACTTAGCAACTGTATCTTTTACCCAGCTTCAGCGCTCCAGTTTTGGCTCGACTTGCACAATGCACTTTCTATTGTGACAAGCTTGGGAGCGACGGCGACGATAATCGTCGCGTGTGCGTTCTCGGCGTTGCTAAAACGGTTTGCAAGTGCTTTCAGTACCGGGTTGTGATTGACGGCAACAAACGCGGTTTTGGAACATCTCATGCGGAAGTAATCTGAGCTCTTGACCGATTGCTCATTTTTCGCCAACGCGCCGCTGCCAAGTGCAGCGGGCGCAAATCCCACAAAAACAGCGATCTAAAGCGTTTCGGGAAAACCTGAATCGGGGGGGATCTCATGTAATTCGGATTGTGATCCATCTTGGTTGGTAGGATGGAATAAGTCAGCACCATTGCCGGCAAGGCCTCGTGCGCGGTTTCAGTTATACACTAAAGAAGGACTCCGTATACGCGCTGCAGCGTTTCGTCTGAAACTCTCACCTGAAGCGAAATCTCGCTGGGCATGTCGGGTCAAGACCAGATGTCAAGCGGTGTTTGCCCATGTGGACTGCCTCCGCGATACAGGCAAGCTGGCCCTACATCAGACCTTCTTCGAAAACTAGTGAGGCAGCTCAGACGTTACACTCTTTGAATCGAGGGGTGATCTGGTGGACGTGGAAGGAGTGCAGGCCCTCATTCCCCCATCGCCGAGGCACGCCGACGAACTGGCTGTCTCCGAATACATAAACGACTTCCTCAATCCGCGTCGATAGCAGTCTGCCTTTTGTGAAATGCCCTTTGGTTTCGCAACCAAGGAAGCTAATATGAGAAGCAGGAGGGACCTCAAATTGTGATTGCTCAAAAGCGCAAACCGCAACACGTCCGCCATTCGCCTGACAAACACCTAATGACAGAATGTTACTATCTTCGAGGTTTTGGCTTCTCATAGAAACTCCAGCAATCCGAAAAGCGGATCTCATCAACATCAAGTGCAATTCGGCTTTGGTCCATGCGCGAAAATACCGAATGGGAGCGTTTTGTACGCAGTAAGAACTCATGAACAACGCGCCCAATTCGCCTGTCTTTTGATGATTGCTCCAAGAGCAAAGCATTAATATTTGTCATAAGATCGGTCTGTCCGAGCTTAAACCTGTCTAAACCCCTAAATCCGGACTTGGTTGTTGGCTCAGTATTTTCGTAGTTTGCGTCTGATGGCATTGCCTCCAATGCGCGTTCTGCCTCATAGGCCTTCATCATGTTCGAATAGAAATACGCTGAAGAACCAACCATTCGTTGGTTTTCGTTCTCCCCATGATCTATGAATGTCTGAAAAGTCGAAATAAGCCATCTCGTAGGCAAGGTGGCGAGCAATATTTCATGTTCTTCTTCCCACAAGCGATGAAATAAGTATGCCGCATGTTCCGTGTGTTCCGTGTTTCGGCGCAAGTAGCTTATGGTCAACCCAAGCACCAGGCAAGTTCGAGGCTGTCCATTGAAGCGGTGGCTGAGAATTTTAAGCTGCTTTTTCATGTCCGAACGCTCACCGAATGGCGGGTTTTTTGAACCGGATACTGGTCGCATTCGAAATTTGGTCAGATCAGAAAATGGGCGCGGAAGCAAACAAGGTTGATTTTGGGAGGGCACTCTTCCTATCGCACGAGTCCACAGTTTTTCTAAGTCTTCTGACAGCCATGTAGGTTTCGTTTCACTAGGTGGCCACATAGGGAGTACCAGTTCTTCGGGCTCCCAGACAATGCTTGTTGCGTCACTCCGCAACCTTGATTTGGCGGTGTTCTTTGCTTCTCGTGAAGCACTTGATCGGTTTATAGCTTCGAAAATGGCCAGAGTGCTCGTTGGCGGAGAAGTGTTTACGCGTGTCACTTTGGAGGACTGAAATTCTATGCTTTTCCTATTTAGAATCGTGCGCAATAGTGCTTGAGCGGAACAAAAACTCTCTTCTTCTCGATAAGGAATAGTAATAAAGTTTGATCTGAGTTTGGCTCGAGGTCTTTCTAACACCGCTTCCCAAAGTTGGTCGAAGTGTAGAAACGACCGATACTGCTCCATTGAAGAGAACACTGTGTGGTGTTTTGTGAGTTGAGTGTAAGAACTTTTGATCCAGTCATCCGGATTTCGAACGAAAAAATAGAACTTGCAGACATGGTCAGGAAACGCCTTTCGAATGACGTTAATGTTCTTCCAGAGGTTTGGGTAAGGTCTTCTTTTTTTTGAACGGCCTGGCAAATCGCCGGCCCAATCTTCGCAGGAAATTACACAATCGCCTCGCTTACCGTCTAGCAATTGAGCCAATGACCGTAGATCAAGTGCAGCCTGATCCCATTTACAACGCATCAGTGATTCTGCAACCTGCGTGATCTCCTGACCTATCAATGGATACAGCTGAAAACGCTTCTCCAAAACGTCACGTTCTTGCCGCAATGTTTGCTGTATGGCTGATGACCCCGTTTTGTGCGGCCCCAAATGGATATGGATGGTTTTGGTCATTGGGCTTCCATTTGCAAATATCTCGGCGGACAACGGCAGAGGCAAAAATCCTCAAGTCCCGTTGACATGTTTATTTGGTTTTCTTTCAGCGTTGTCGCAAACTTCGCAGGTGCTGCCAAGTTGTTGACCAGGTGTTTAGTCCCGGAATTTGGTGGATTGGATTCAGGATGAGGCGGTCCGGTTCTGAAATCCAGCTTTTGCAAATGTGTTCGTATGGTGCGAGTCCATCGAGTGCCTTGAGTCGGCAGGCGTATTTGTGCGCATTGAAGAAGTCGGCGAGGTTGCTACGAAGCTGGTCGTGATTGTCGAAATGGTACCGCTTGACCTTGCCGTTGACCTACAGATGGTTCGGTTTTGCCATCCGGTGTTCGATTCCATTGGCTTCACAAGCCATGTCTATCCGCGTTGACCTGAAACAGATGGTATTTGGTACTCGGGACCGTTCAGCGAATTGGATACCAATGTTAGTAAGAACCATGTGAATGCGGTAGGGCACAGCAACCAGCAGGCGTTCGAGGAACTCTCATACCGTCTTTCGGCTTGCTTTCTCCGCCAGTTGGGCCATTGCGAACTTGCTGGTTCGAGCAATGGCAACAAAGAGATGGATACTTCCCTCCTCGTTTTGAACTCACCGATATCAATGTAGAAGAAGCCGGTTGGGTAACGCTTAAACTGTTTACTTTGGGTTGTCGCCCTCGACGCAACTTACCTGAATACGCGCCGCTTCCAGCTTGAAGGGGAAAAAGAGGGCCACGGACATCTGACCGGCCACACGAAGGGCGGCATGAATACTAAGCTGCACGCAATCTGTGACAGCAAGAGGGGGCCGCTGAACCCGTTCGCCACCGCCGGTTAGGTTAGCTGATTACATCGGCGCGTGAGCATTGCTGAGTAGAATATCGGATGTTGATTGGGGGAAGGAGAACTTGGTCACGACGCAGATTGGTTCAGCGAAGCGTCGAAAGACTAAGGTACACGTGCCTGCGTCCCGGGTCGAAACCAACGCAAGACCATCGTCAAATATGACAAGGCCAATACAAACGCCACATCCGCATTGAGATCATGATTTGAAGACTGAAAGACTGGCAGCGTGTGGCAACTAGATACGACCGATGTTCGAAGGTCTTCCTCTAGGCCATCGCTCTGGTCACAGTCATCATCTATTGGCTATAAGTCCTGGCTCTAAACAAATCAAAACATACGCTCAAACAAGTTGGGAATGCCTTTTCTTATAGTCTACAGCAGTAGCATGTGACGTTAAAGGAAGACCAGATCACTATTGGCGTCAAAATCATGTACACCAAACAAATATATCGAATCGTCGTTTCCGAAGTCTAGCAGTGTTCCCTGTTCTTCTTGTATTATAGAAAGCTTGTCCCTACTCATACCGTGCAATTCAATTATATCGCTGCCGGACGTGAATCCTGAGATATTGTCTTGTTCTCCACCTTCCCGAAATACGATGACGTCGGTCTCGTCGCAAACCAATACGAATGTGTCATTCCCGCTACCGCCATCTATCCTGGAACTTCCTCCGTGGAGATAGAAGAAGTCATTTCCGCTGCCTCCAAATACTTGCCCATTCCCATTCGATACCAAAAAGCTGTCGCTGCCGCCTCCACCATCTGCCACCCAATCCTCGCCACCTTGTATGAAAAAGAAATCATCTCCATCTTGCCCCAAATAATCTCCACCCTCAGAACTAATCTCAAAGGTGTCCGAATAATCGCTTCCACGGACGATTTCGACGCCCTCAAATTCTAGGTTCTTGAGGCCAACTTCAACGACGCCATTATTTGTCCAAATTGAAACGCCATCACTGGCATCTTCAAAGGACAAAGTATCGGTACCTTCCCCCCCTTCAACTCTTCCACCCCCATTTCCGACCCGTAAGAGATCGTCTCCTTGCCCACCGATCAATGTATCGTTGCCACTGCCGCCGACAAGGGTATCGGCACCGTCACCACCTTCGAGATAATCTTGCCCAAGGCCGCCCTCTAGAAAGTCATCGCCGGTTCCCCCAAAAAGATAATCATTGCCTTCTTCTGCAATAAATACATCTCCACCGTTTCCACCAAAAAATTTGTCAGACAAACTACTCCCATGCACGATTTCAATTCCAGAAAATCCTAAAGAAAAGGAACCAACTTCAGCCATTCCATCCGGGGAATGAATGGTTACTCCAACTCCGGCATCCATAAATGACAAAGTATCAGTACCTTCACCTCCATCAACTCTTCCTCCCCCATTTCCGACCCGTAAGAGATCGTCTCCATTTCCGCCAATCAGTGTATCGTTTCCACTGCCACTGACAAGAATATCAGCTCCGTCGCCACCTTCGAGATAGTCTTGCCCAAGACCCCCTTTTAGAAAGTCATTTCCGGCTCCTCCAAAAAGGCGATCATTGCCCTCTGCTGCAAAAAAAGTATCTCCCCCACTTCCACCGAAAAATTTGTCAGACCAACTACTCCCGTGCACGATTTCAATTCCAGAAAACCTTAAAGAAAATGAACCAACTTCAGCCTTCCCATCTGGGGAGTGAATGGTTACTCCAACTCCGGCGTCTTTAAAAGACATAGTATCGATACCATCACCGCCATCAGCTTTTCCGCCGCCATTTCCAGGTCTCAGTATATCATCCCCAATTCCACCTGCCAGATTGTCATTACCCTTACCGCCGACCAATTCATCATTACCCTCTCCGCCATTGATTTGATCATGCCCGTAACCACCATCTAAATAATCAACACCTGACCCTCCTTCCAAGATGTCGTGCCCGAAGCCGCCAAGGATAATATCGTCACCGAGATTTCCACTGAGGCTATCTGAATAACTTGTTCCGACCAATTTGTCAGAAATTGCGTTTTGATTGTCTGCGTCGATAGTGACGCCTTTGCCCTTGACAATATGCACAGCTACAAACTCGTACGGATCTAGTGTGTAATTGTAACGAAAGTCGGAGCCGCCCGAACTCAAGTCTAGATTTGTTTCATAGGAAATTGAAGCGTCTGACCAATACTTGGTGCATATTTGACCAGGCGCGCCAATGATTTTGCTGGCAAAGACATATGCATCGTCAGAAACATACTGTGAAATATCCACGCTTAACGATATTTCTTCATTAACGCCAGAAACGAAAATTACGGTGGATTCATTTTTTTCTTGGAATGCGTAGTTATATCCAACCTTTTCGCCTGAAGAATTTTTCAGCCAAGGCTCTTCGTCTGGATTGACCAGCCGCTTTCCTTCCAATCTATCGGACAGCAACGAAAATAGGTAACCTGTCGGAGTAAAGTTGTCGTCACCGTTGTGAGTAGTGGTTAAACCAGCCGGACCCCTTGTTTGAGTGGACCAAATCGACGCTAGATCAACACCGTTGGAGATCATCTCGGAGAACATTCGCATGAGCGGTGCCAATCGCATCGTCCCGTTGATCGCTGTAGTGCTTTCACCGCTTTCACCTACGTTCCATTCTGTAACCGCGAGCTCGATTTCCTTGCCAAGTGCGGAAGACCACATGTCATCGATTTGCTCCAATCTCCTGCCAATTCCGCCACCTATCCCAAGTGGGTCCCCTGAAGAATTAGTTCCGTATGCATGTGTTATAACGCCATCCACCGTGGACTTGTTGCCCTCGTCAAAGAACGAGGTCAAAACTCTATTGTTTTCCTCGGTCCTTCCGGATTGAACCAAAATCGAGACATCATTCCGCATTCCTAAAAGACGAGCTTCGGAGTCAATCAACGATGCCAATTCGGCTTGCAAGCGCCCAAACTGGCCAACATTCCAGTCAAATCTGGGTTGGTACCATTCGTTACCTATTTCAAGTACAACCTGATCCGCAGGACCGTGTTCTCCGGACAAAAGTGCCCGGATAAACCCTCGAACTTCCTCTTCAGCACCGTTTCCAATTTTTCCATTTTTACCGTTAAAATACCGATATGTGGGGAGTACGATTACTGGTGTTCCTCCGATTTCTTTCGAGTATTCAAGAAAATCTGAGAGTGGAGTTACTTCGCGCTCCCTTACTGTTTTGTATCCAAACAACTCGTCTAAAACATTTTTTTGACTGTTTGAGTTTGGATTGGATAAATCAAAATACTCCTCGGAAACCGTTCCACCTGGGTACCGAATAAAATTGGCTCCTGATTTTTCAAATACCTCGCGAAAATCGGAGTCGTGATCTAGCCTGTCCGACTGGAATAGCATATTTGAGCCAAAGTGGTTCTTTGTGATTACCTCACTAAAGTCACCTTTTGAATTCATGACGGTTCTAACTTTATGCATCGAGATACCCCAATCAATAACCACAAATGTTACTATCAAATTTTGTGTTAACGAGAGATTAAGTGAGGTTGCATGCGCAATTCAATTTTTAGACAATAAATTTTTTTGTCTTAATAGTATTTGAATAATTCGGCAATTGATTGGAGCGATCTGGTTTTCGCTTCGGCTTGGTAGCTGGGTTCCAGGTCCGTCAAATTAATTGGCCAGATGCGTGTTGTCACGGTAGCCTTCGTTTGGTTGCTCTTATTTTGATTTGAACGTAGATTTCTCGATAGAATCGCTTTCCGCCCGACATCATTGCGCATGTAGAGTGGCTCCATTGATGGTTCAATCTCGGCTTCCGGGAAGATGGGGAGATGCTTCTGCAACGTGGGATCGATGTGCCCTGTCAGACTGTTTGGCGTTACTTCATCAAATTCGGACCGTTGATCGCTCGCAAATTTCCGGAATGACAATACTGCCTAGGCAATGGGGGCATCGGGGTGAAATTGTCGTAAAATCTCAGATCGCAAGTATTGGTTTTGGCGCGTATTTTTAACAAAAAGGTGTCGTGCTGGACGAAAAGTTCTTACCGAAAAGGGGACATACAGCTCGCGAACCTGCTACTCGCAGTCTAAAAGGTCGATTTGGCTTCATCCCAGGAAGATCATAACAGACAAATTGCGGTTCTATGGTACATCATTTGGAAAATTCCGCCAATTCTTGATCATTGGCCGCACAATGCACTTCATAACCTCAAATTAGAGTCACCAACTGCCAATAACCCCGAATAGAAGCGCAGCAATGTGAGAAACACCAACCAGAAGCAGTGTAAACCGAACAATCCGTGCCCTTTTCAGAGGGCGTCTGTTTTCATTCGCTGCAATATTTCTCACTGCTGCGCTGTCTTTCCGAGTTAGCCAGTTTTGAGATTTGCTCACGCTGCTCATTTGTCAGTGCCGCTTCTTCACAGAATTCATCTAAGACAACGCCAAGACCTAACAAAACGCTAGGAACACCATTTTTGCGGGCCTCTTCAGCGAGTTCCACAAAAGCATCCACAAACCAGTGACTACTGCACATAAAGGCCCCCTTGAGAAATCTGCTTACGCATATTCAAGTCGAGAAGGTTAACGTGCGGTTAACTGTGCCTTTGAATTTGGGGGGTTGCGGTACGAACCTGCCTTTCTTTCGCGTTAAACGTGTTCTTGTAGTCTTGAATGACATACTCAATTGCACTCGCCGTTTGATGCATGCCTTCTGCCTCTAATCTCAATTTGACCTGATTGGCGCGTTCCAAGAAGTTGTCGTCCATGTGCTCCCCACCCATAGCGCAGCTTTCCAATTTAGTCATAATTGAGACATTTTGCTTAACAGACCGTTAACAGGAACGTATAGCTTTGTTGCACAAATCGGCTGGGTGCTGTCGCAAAATTCTCTGGAATTTAAAGGCCGCTCGAACCTTACGGTTCTCAATTGGAAAACCGCGTGAATAGCATGAACGGACAGACAGCGCCCTCGAATTGACCTTTTCGGATCATCTGTGCGACTTCAATGCCGTCCAAAGTTGCGGACGCAAATGTGAAAGACTAAAACCTTGGCATGGGCCGGGTACGCCGTTTGATGAGTCGGTGATCCTTTTCAATGATGTTATTCATGAAGTTCCGCCTGACCTTCTCAATCAGTACCGGACAAGTAATCCATTCAGCAATTTGTTAATGGGCATGATACCGGCTGTGTTCGCGCTACTCTTGTTGATAACATTTTTGCCGGAGAGCCCGTTCACGTTGAGTACTCGGGCGAAAAACATGCTTGCCGCAGTTTTGTTTCGTCGGTTGGACAGTATGAAACCCAGCGTCTTCCCGTGCTTGTCAACGGCTCGATAGAGATAGGTCCACGCCCCCATAACGCGCACATACGTTTCGTCCACCTGCTAGGTGCGTACACAGATGCGTTTCCGGGGGCGTGCTTTTTCGGCGATCAGTGGCGCATACTTGGCGATCTAACGATTCAAGGCCGCATGATCGATGACCACGCCCAGCTCCGTCAGAACTTCTTCCAGATATCCCTAAGTAACTGAGTAGCGTAGGTAAACGAAAAGCACATGCAAGACCACCTCTGTGGGAAAGTGTGCGCCCTTGAATGAAATCGCAACCTTCAACCTCATTCGAAATACGTAGCGCCTTTAACATATCCATCTAACCGCAGATAAAGGGAGCAAAGTTGCAGCAAATTCCTATAAGTAACTCCATTTCACCCTGGCACTCAATAATCGGTTTTTACATTTATTAACAATTCATTAGCGCCTAACGCCCTTGATGACAGAGCGTTAACCATAATCCTGCATCTGTAGCTTCTGGAAAGAAAGCAGAGGGTGCAAGTAATGCTTCGCTACATCTACGCGGATGAGTTGTACAAATTCCCAGGGTTGGCTGACGAAATGTTCCGTGATCGTGCGGATCAGTTTAAAACCCGCCTCGGGTGGGATGTCGATGTGAACGATGACGGTCACGAGCGAGACAAATACGACAATCTGAATCCACTCTATGTGATTTGGGAAGAAGAGGATGGTCGCCACGGCGGTTCGATGCGAATGCTGCCGACCACTGGACCGGTCATGGTCAATGAAGTTTTTGGACACCTGACGGGCGGCACGCCAATTCGCAGCCCACTGATATGGGAGGTCACTCGCTTCTGTCTCTCAAGAAATGCCTCTCCTCGTGTGGCTGGCGCGATTATGCTCAGCGGAGGCGAGGTCATGAAGGGTTTTGGGTTGACCCATATTGCAGGCGTCTTCGACGCACGGATGGTGAGAATTTACCGTCTCATCGGCTCGTCACCGGAGATTTTGGATAGTGAGGGTGCTGGCCGCGACCAAATTTCCGTTGGACTATGGCCATATTCTCCTGCCGATTGTGATCGTGTGGCGCAAAGAGTAGGAATATCCAGGGATCTGTCTCGAATCTGGTTCAATGCGGCCTTCTCCAGACCAAACTTTAACGCGCCGAGAATCCGGAATTTGGCCTAACCAAAATCACCACTAACAAGATCGTAATAGTTCAAGCCGCGGTGGTGACAGCGCCGCTTCCATTTAGCCGATCCGCTGCGACTTGACGGTATCCGAGCCTCTAGGTCTGTCGAGGGCGTTGGCAACTTGTATGATCGATGAGGCGATTCATGGTCCTTCGGGGCGGGATCCGCATCGGAGTAGACCGCGCCCAGGAAAACGCCGGCTTCTCGCTTGGCATCCATCTGGCAGACAACCTGACTGCCGGGCTTGGGCCGGGTGAAGAACTGGTGAATGGCGGCGTAGTGTTCGACTTCCTTGCCGGTGCCGATCTTCAAGCTGCTGCCGCTGATCTGGTAGTTGATCGATCCCGCCAGACAAGACCGGCAGCCATGGGCGGCTGCAGACGCTCGATACGCAGGGTTTTGTCGGCAAAGGGCATAATCGGATAACAGGGCATGGCGATACCGGCCTTGGCGGCGCGCTTCATCAGCTCGGTGCGCTTGAACTCCTGAAACTGGATGCTTTCGAGCCCGTACTGAGACCACCATGCAACCGGTATCGCCGCTTTCCCGGTACTACACGGGCTTGGCATTGGCCTCCAGCCCGCGTTTTTGCGCCACATGTTGGGCGTTCTGTCTTGGGCAAGGAAACACGGTCATCTTCAAGGCCCAATTCAACCATCCACTTGCATGCTTGGCTGAGGCATCGCGAGCACAGCTTACGATAGTTTGGGTGTTTATGTGCTTCCGCTGAACATGGTCTCCAACGTGATCGGAGTGCCCACCAATCGAGTGTTTCGCGTTGGAGGCGTGCGCGCACTTTGGCTTCCAGCTTGGTCGGTCGCCCCATCAGAAAACATTAACATTTGTTATCATATTCTGCGAACCCCATGATGGGCGCGAAGCGAAGGAGTTGCCGCCGGTCGCCCTGCTTTCCGGCGCAGCGAGTTTTGCCATTGCGTTCATGCTGCACCGTCCCATTCGTGTCTGGTCAACATCTTGGGTTGCGGCTTGGGCTAGGCGTGCGGTTCCGAGGGCTTACACGCAGCAGCCTCAGCGGTGAAGTGGCGGGCCTTCAACTCGGCCTCTTTCGCCAGCGCAACAGGTTCGCCGTAGGTGTCCTTGAGCCGGACGAACAACCCTGTGCGATAGCGATGCATCTGGTCTTCGCTTATTCTCCCATTTGCCAACAATTCGACAGCACGTGGGCCGTAGAGATAGCTATCAGGAACCGCCTCACCGGCATCCATACGCTTTGCGATCACATCCAGCGAGTCAACTTCGTTGCCCTCGGCAATGCGCCGGAAGGACGGGCTGGTGATTGCTAGAGCCGCCGCCTTGATTTCCCCGTTGGTGGGCCATGCGCGGGTCTTGGCATCCTCGTCAAGCCGATCTTCGAAGTTCGGCCACCAATCCTCGTAACCGTCTTTCGGGGCAATGCGCAGGAAGCAACGAACCAGTGAGGCCACCTCGTCGGCTTGAGCCTGAGCGCGGAGGCTGCGAGGAGGAGCCTTGCGTTCGAGATAGCGGGTGATCTTGTCGGTCAGGAATGTTTCCCGCCGCTCGCGGTCGAACATGGTCATCGTCCTGCGTTTACCTCCTGCGCCATCGCCATCAGTTCAGCCATGGTCGGCTGTTCAGGCTTACTGAGAATTGCGGTGATGTAGGGGATCGGGTCGCCGGTTTTGGCGAGGTAGGCGTCAATGAATGCCGTCTGAACTTCGCTGGCTGACCTCATCTTGAGCCACTTGCCAATGACGTTGCGGGCCTGTCGATCATCGACACCTTGCGAGACCAGCCAATCCTTGCACTTCGACCAAACAAAATCGGTCGGATCGACGGCGCTGCCGTCCATTCCGTCAGGAATGGTAATAGTTGGGTTATTGGGTAGTTGGGTAGGTTGGTCCGTGGACACATCCGCCGTTGCAACCGCAGTTACATCCGTGGTTGCTGGTGGATTGTTATTTCCCAATGGGTTATTTGTTTTTTTGCCCGACTTCCTGTCGGATTGTGCCTTGCAGCGAGCTTCGACGTAATCGGCTTCTTTTCGAAGCCTCCGGGAAATCAGCACACCATTCTTGGCATCAAGGAACTCCCGGACGGCTATCCCAATGCGCGACTTCCAAAGGCGAAGAGATACCCTGGAGACCGCCGCAAGGCGGCGGTCATCATCAGGAAAATCGCACGTCTCGCGCACCCACATTGCCATGAGAACGAGCATGTAGGCGCCGACTTCATCGGCGGCGAGGTGTTGGGTATCGCGCTGGAACGCGTCTACCCACAACGGGCAAGGACGCTTTGTGCGCGCACGTTTGGCATTGAAGTCACTCATCGTGAGCCTCCGCCTCGCGTCCTATTTGATGTCTTCGTAAAGCTCGTGCCGCAAAAACGGTCGGCTCAACCCGACGCATCAGTATTATGGCCATGACTAATTCTCCGCGAACTCAGACCGTCAGGCGAGGTCGCCGTCGCGCAAAGCGCGGAGATGGGAGTCAATTTCCTCTTCGATCCAGTACAGGCGACCGCCGAGCTTGAACGGTTTTGGAAGCCGTTCGGCAGCAAGGTCGGCATAGATCGAAGATCGCGAGCGGTTCGCGAGCTTTGCGCGCAGGTCGTTGAGGGTCAGATATTTGGGAGAAATTTTCGACGTTGTGCTCATTGCGCCTATCGTCCTTCTTACTCGGGACGACAGCCGCAACTATTATAGACAGCCGTTCGTCCCACCAATGGGTGTCCCTTCTTGGGAATGACGAACCGCACGTCTTGCGCAGCAATGTCTCGTACACTATCGGACGAATGTTGGATGCGCAATATATAGGGCACAATTCTGGCCATGTACTGGATGCGGTGCTATTAGGTTGTCGCGGCAGTTTACTTCGGAACTGCCAGCGAAACGACTTGCCCAGATCCACCGCTGACGTGATCAGCCCAACGCTCAATTAGTACTCTGCGCTGCTCAAGAAAATCGGTACGCCGGTAGGCCCGCACCACGCCGGAATCGGTTACATGTCCAAGCATTGCTTCCGCTACTTCATGCGGCGCGTCGGTCGATTCTGCCAGCCAGTCGCGAAGACTACTGCGGAAGCCGTGTGGGCGGGCTTCCAATTTCCGCCGTTCCATCATCCGCGAGAGCGTCATATCAGAAATCACACCTTGCCGCGTGTTCGGGAACAGAAAACCGTTTCGGGAATGCGGGAGGGCAAGCTCTATAACGCGCATTGCTTCCTGCGAAAGCGGCACTCGGAAATCACTTGTCGCTCCCTTGCGACCTTTCATAGCCTCGCCTGGAATGGTCCAAACGTCTCCCTCAATTTGGTCGAGCCTTAAGAAGCGCAGCGGTTTTGAGCGAACGCCCGTTAGAATTAGAAGTCTCATCGCAAGGTGCGTGAGCGTCGGTTCCTCAAGGCTGGTGAAAAAGGCCGGCACGTCAGCCCATGCCATCGCTGGGATATGCTTTGGTTCATGCCGGGATTTTCCCAGAAGCGCTTTGGCCTTCACTGTCGCTTGCAGGTCAACGTCCAAACCTAAAGCTGCTGCATGGCGAAGTACAATACTGATCCTGTTCAATGCCTTGCGTGCCGTGTCAGCTTTCGTATGCCAAATTGGTGCCAGAGTATCGCGAATATCGCGTTGGTCGATGTCAGTCACCGGGACCTTCCCAAGCTTGGGCAGCACATGCCTATCAAGCGGTGAAAGCCAACGGCCGGCTTTTCCGTCGCCCTTCAATTCGGCCTTGCGAGCTTCGAAGGCATCGGTTGTCAGCACCGAAAGCGATATGTCTTCGCGACGTGCGGCCTGTGCTTCGACTTCACGTTCCTTCACCGGGTCACGGCCAGCCGCTGCGACCGTGCGCCAGCGTGCAGCAATGTCGCGAGCCCCAGCAAGCGAGAGCGTTGGATAGCCGCCGAGGCCCATTTCACGCCGCCGACCATGAACGGTCACGCGCAGTACCCATTGTGCTCCACCGTCCTCTCGCTTGACCAGCCAAAGTCCAGCCCCATCGCAGTGCTTTCCGACTGGCGCTGTTTTTACGAAGGAAGCTGAAAGTCTTTTTTTTGCCCGCAATTTTTATCCACCCTAATATCCACCTTAGGTTACTGGATGGCACCAAACGCGACAAGACAAGATCGGACAGTTGCTGCCATGTTTTCAAGGGAGATTGAGGCCCTCTTGAACGAATAAATACATTAAAAAGCAAAGTGTTGGTGCCGCCCCCGGGCACCACTTTTCTCCAAGAAAAGCAATGTGTTGTTAGTGTGGCCGCTATTGCACCTCGTTGGTTGATTGCCCAGGATCTCGTTTCCCGCTTCACTCTGCAAGCACTCAACAGGACCGGCAGGCCGTATTCTTTAGCCAGCCCTTTCGAAGATTGTCAGGGATATTGAACCACCTATCTACGCGGCTGCTTTTACTTGGGCGCTGTAGTTCTGAGTGATGCTCAAAGTCGGGTTCTCATCCAGCCATTCGCCAAATGCCTCCAACAGGAACTTGTTGAGATACTCATTGGCCAGAGAATTCTGCCTTGCTTTAGCGATCAGGTGTTGAAGAATATTGCGTGCTGCGAAGAGCAGCGGCTTTCCGTAGACATCACGCGCCACATCCCAGTTAGTGGGGCGCTGTGTTAGCCTAAAGCCCCCCATCACTGTCTTTTTCTTGCTCAATGTCCACGCAAACGCGACAGATCAATCTGAGGAAGTACCGTGCCTCTTCTGATATTCAAAAAAACACGCACCCTCTTGCTTCCGGCAAAAGAATGACTGGATTGCCGCGACTAGAACTACGTACGCAATAAAGAATGGACGAAGTTGTTTGATTAGGGTGCATCGAGTGGCCTGAATGCTCGACATGACTGCCCTCACGTCAAAGTAAATCCAAAGCCGCCTTTTCAAATGCGCGGAATGTGATCTCGGTGTAGAAAAGCTCATTTTCCCAGCTGTATGTGCAAGTAAAGGGCAAGATGCAGGCCAAGCGAGGGGAAAGCGCCGTCGAGATCGGCCCGTTAAACCTTGAGACTTACAAGATCTTCGAAAAAGAAACTTTTGACGCCTCCGTCCCTGTACCAAGGCTGGAGACGCGCCAAGTGATTTCAAATAAATTCAGATAATACTATGTAATTGTTCATTAGGTGCTATGGTCAAGCCATGAACTCGCTCACCAGGATAACAAAAGGGATCAGTGTCGCCTTTAAGGATGGCAGAGTGAAGGGTCTTCTTGCTTTCACAACTGGCATGATCTTATGGGCGTCGGTGTTTTATCACTACGTCGAAGGTTGGAGTTGGCTCGACTCCGTGTACTTCTCTGTTGTTACAATTTCGACAGTCGGGTTTGGTGACTTCTCTCCTGAAACCGCTGCAGGGAAGGTTTTTACAATGATATACATCATTGTGGGGCTCGGCATCTTCGTGACTGCAGCGACTACAGTGGCTGATACAATTCTATCTCAGGATGACAAAAATTCGAAAAAATAGACGGTGCCCAATTGAACTAAAAGCGGGCGTTTTCGAAAGCAGCGCCCTGATTAATGGCTGAAGTCATCAATTTAAATACCTATCAATTACAACATACTACACGATCCTTTCCAAAAAAATCACACATCTTGTTTTTTGAGTGTAACATTCAGAAAACAATGGAGGGATGGTATGGAAAAGACTCAGGACGCGAAGATTGTCGATCTCGCAATTCGTTTGTTGTTTCTCGGACTATTCCTCTACAGCGCATTGGTAATGGTCGCGCCGCTCGCAAGTGTGGTGATCTGGGCGACGATCCTTTGTGTGGCACTTTATCCGGTTTTTGATTGGCTGCAGTCTAAGCTGGGGGGGCGGAAAAAACTTGCAGCGACAATACTGGTTCTCTTGGGCCTTGTGTTGACATTGGGGCCCGTCGCAACAGCCGTTTCTGGTGCCGCTGAATTGGGTTCTGAGTTTGCCGAACAAGCCGATAGAGGCGAATTGAAAATCCCGCCAGCCCCTGACGGCATCAAAGAGCTGCCGCTAGTCGGGGAAAAAATCGCTGACGTCTGGGGAATGTTTGAACGAAACCTGGACGGTGCGCTTGCAAAATATGGGGCACAAATACTGGAGATCACCAAGTCTCTGTTTGGAAAAGTATTGGGCATTGGAATAGGACTATTGGGCCTTGCGCTTTCCGTTTTGATTATGGGCGCCCTGTTCAGCCCCGGACCGAACCTTGTGCAAGGCCTTCAACGATTTGCCAATCGTGTCTTCGCCCCACGTGGCGGTGAGTTCGTAACATTGGCAGGCGCAACGATCCGCAACGTCACCAAGGGCGTGATCGGCGTCGCCGCCATACAAGCTGTTGTTGTTTGGCTACTCTTGGTATTGTTCGGCATTAACTCGGCGGCGACGCTGGCATTCATTTGCCTGATACTATCGATCATCCAGATTGGCCCCGGCTTGGTTCTACTACCGGTGATTATCTACGCATGGAGTTCGATGTCAGGTGGTGCTGCCTTGGTCTTCACCATACTGGCCGTCCCAGTGACGATCATGGACAGCTTCCTGCGTCCCGTCTTCATCTCGAAGGGCCTTGAGACGCCGATGCTTGTGATCCTAATCGGGGTCCTCGGCGGCATGATGGCCTATGGTTTGATCGGTATTTTCATGGGGCCTGTTCTGTTCGCTGTCTTCTACGAACTGTTCAAGGTCTGGATCGATGCCCCCACGGATTCGAAAGACGCTGCTGATGGAGCAGCTGTATGAGAAAGACAATTTGGACGACACTGGCCATCATACTTTTCTTTCTGGTCTGGTACCTTGTCGCGGACCGAAAAACCCCATTCACCGGCAACGCCAGAGTAAAGGCCATTGCCACCCAAATCGTTCCGCAGGTCACTGGTACTGTAACTGAGGTTCTTGTCCAAAATGGCCAGGTCGTCTCGGCTGGGGATGTTCTGGTTCGGATCGATCCCAGACCCTATGAAATTGATCGCGACAAGGCCGAAGCCGATCTGGAAGCAGCCACCCAAGAGGTAGGCGCATCTTCAGCAGAAGTCAGCGCGGCCCAAGCCAAACTGGCCAGGGCTCAGAGCGATCTCGACACGATGCGCATACAGACCGAACGTGTCTTTGCGTTGGAAAAGAAAGGCTTGATCGCCGTCTCAAAGGCCGATGATGCGCGCGGGCAATTGGCGGAGTCCGAAGCCAATTTCGAGAACGCCCAAGCGGACTTGGAAAAAGCCAAGCAAAGGCTTGGCGATGACGGAATCGAAAACCCAAAAATCCAGCGAGCTCTGGCCGCTTTGGCGGATGCCGAACTTAATCTGGAGTGGACAGAACTACGTGCTCCGGCAACAGGTGTCGTATCCAACCTTTTGATCGCCCCCGGGACGTATGCAAGGTCTGGCCAAGATCTTTTGACGTTTCTGGATGCGACAGACATCTGGATCGAGGCCTATTTCACCGAAAATAACCTCGGCAGGGCGTCGGTTGGTTCTCCTGTTGATGTGGTGCTGGATATGCATCCCGGTCAGATTATTCCCGGTGTAATCGAAAGTTTCAGCGCCGCGGTTTCGCTGAGTGGTGGGGACGAACCCGGCCAATTGGCAAGCGCACCCAGTACCAAAGGTTTTTTGCGCGAACCCGAACGGTTCCCGGTACGGATAATTCTGCCCGGTTACGAGGCTGGTAATGCCGAGGATGATCTTCGTTTTCAGTTGAACGGACAAGCGGACGTTATCATGTATCTCAGCGACAGTTCCTTGCTAAACACGGTCGGTCGCGCCTACATCCGCTTGGTTTCGATCTTTTCCTATGCGTACTGAAGACAAGCGCTCCGTCGCGCGGTTGACGCTGGGCGTGACGGGTGTGTTTTCGTTGGGTTTGTTTTTTGGTTGGCCACTTGCGGTTGTAGGCGCAGTGTTCACCGCGCTGTTCCTTCAGGCGCCCGCAGCGCTTCCTTTGGCTGCATTTGGCAAACTTTTCGTCTTCTCGATTGGACTGATGTTTATTTCGTTCCTGCTGTCATCGGTGTTCGCGCCATATCCTGTTGTGTTTCTCATTCTGGTGGCGCTGGGGATCATCCTGTCGTTCACTTGGTCGGTCTCTGGCGCCGGAGTTTTGCCGGGTGTCATAGCACTAATGGGCGCTTTAATGATCCCGAACCTCGTGCTGCAGTCTCAAGATCTAGCTTTGGTACTTGTGTTTTGGATTCCGATGAACCTGCTGTTTGCAGGTTTCGTATCGACGTTGATGTTTGTTCTGATACCCGTTGAACCCCAAACACCTGCCGAGAAAAAAACAGCAGCTTCGCCCGACTTCGATCCGTATCGCCGGATTATAAGAATGTCACTTGTTACAGTTCCGTTTGCCATGGCGTTCTTCGTGTCTGGCGCATCGGCGCTTTTGGTTCTGTTTTTTGTGGCTCTTCTAAGTCAGCAACTAGCGGCGATGCCTGCCATGGGGAAAACCGTCGCCAAATCGATGTTGACCGCCAACCTACTTGGCGCCGCGGTGTCTATCATTTGCTATGAAGTAAACGTAATAGCCCCCGTTTTTTTGACGCCCGTCCTGCTATGCTTTTTCTTTTGCCTCACGCTCGGTGCGCTCGGAAAATCGCAGGTACCGCTCGCCGCCGCCGCCGGATCTGCCATTACAACAGCATTGATCGTTTATGGCGGGTCCATTGCACCTTTTTCCGACGAGGCAGACGTGAAAAGCATTACGCGCGTGTTACAAGTTGCAAGCGCGGCGATCTTTGTGATTATCGCATATGTCGTAGTGGACGAGTTCTTGCCGGAAAAGAAACGCCAAGCCCCATCCGAAGCCTAGCGCAAATATCCTGGGCAGTCTTTTCCAAATGAATGTTCCGAAATTTTGCTGTGCGAAATCACCTACTACGACCCTGATTGATGGCTTGCAGTGTACATCCAAATTGGGAGACCCTGTCGCGCGGTCCACCCCGTCGCTCATGGACGGTCTGCTCAGGGCGCTACTGCAGCCATTCACTGCGGTGCGCTTGGACTGGCGGTCAGAGCCCAGAGCGACGGGTGCTGTGCTTGAATGGCTCCTTCCACCTGTATACATATAGCAGATTGCAGAAGTACGTATTGGATACTGCAGTTGGGAGAGATCGACATGACAACCCCACACCTGACCCGGAGAGCTATCGTTTCAACCGCGGGGGCCGCGCTTCTCACTAGCGCCTCCGGCCTGACCTTGCCGGCACGTGCGCAAACTGTTGCGGCCACTCCGACGATGCGGGGAGGAGCCAACAATTACCGCCCTGGCGCTCCGATCATGGAAAGGATCGGCAATGGCGGCTTTTGGACCACTGGAACCGTGCGACGCGCGGGCGACGGTGCGCCCCTTGCCGGCCGGCGCATTCAGGTGTGGGCCCATACGACCGAAGGTCACGAACGGGACGCGCGGTCTCATGGCGCGACGCTCACCGACGCCGACGGCGTATTCCGCATCGAGATGCCACAGATTGTACCCGCCTTCGGTCAGCCGCATGCGCATCTGGCTTACGATGCAGAATACGATGATGGCGGCTTCGAGACGGTTTTTTTGCGGCCTGTGATGGAGCGGGCATCGGACACGAGCCTGCATGTTGAGTTCGTTTTGCGGCCTGTCTGATGAGCTTATTGCGCGGCGTGGTCGCATGGGGGGCTCTAGCCTTGGCAATTGCGGTGCCCTTGATCGCCGCAGCGCAAAGCCCGCTTCTGCAATGGCGCGAGCCGCTCTATGTCATTGCCGGATTTTCTGGGATCGTTGGATTGGCGCTTTTGCTTGTTCAACCTCTTCTAATCACCGGCGTGCTTCCGGGGATCCCGGCGCGGCGCATCCATATCTGGACCGGAACGGCACTGGTTTTCGCGGTGGTTGTCCACGTGGCGGGTCTTTGGGTCACGAGCCCGCCGGACGTGGTAGATGTCTTGCTGTTCCGCTCTCCGACTCCGTTTTCCGTCTGGGGTGCGGTGGCAATGTGGGCCCTCTTCGCAACCGCCATCCTTGCTGCCGTGAGAAAGCAACTGGGACTGCGCATCTGGCGCCTCGGCCATAGCGTGGCGGCGGTCGTGATCGTCTCAGGTACAGTCGTACACGCCTGGCTAATCCAAGGTGCGATGGAGGACGTGACGAAAGGGGCACTCTGCGTGATCGTTTTGGGGGCAGGAGCATGGGCCTTGTATCGCCGCCGCGTATGGCGAATGCTCCGCTAACTGAGGCGATAACAGATCGTGCGTAGCGGGCCGTTCGTCGCCCACCTTCAGGAAAGCGGCTGCAAGCAACATTTAGGAAGCTGCGCAATTCCCTGAACTGCATGGCTCAAACGGACGTTCATGGACGGCGCGGCGAAAGCGCATTTCGTCTGCGTCTCGTTAGTCTGACCTGGCTGCAGCGAAAGGGCGGTTTGAAACTCGCCGATTTCCGCGAGCGCGAATGGCCGCAAAGGGGAGGTTCGCAGGACTTCCGAAACTCTCGCGCTGCGGGAGCGAGGGATCTCTGCATCAGCAATAGCGGCATGAACGAAAGGCGGGTTTGTCCGCTCCTTGCCAGTTCGGCGCTGACGATGTGAATGACAGCGGTGTCCGATCCCAACCATTGGTGAATCCGGCAGCGAAGCATCGCGAAGAGCCCACTTTGACCGATGCTGCGCTGGGTCCAAATGACAATCTTGGTGAATAAGCGGACTTTCGTCCGCAGGTGTTTCCCACGAGTTCTTGTAAGGATCGGGAGGCAAGGATTGGTGCCTCCCGTGAATTGATTTCTACTGTGACATCCCGCCTTCGGTCGAGATTTGTTCTTCAACATGACCTTGGTTGGTGACGTCCGAACCCCGTGGAGGATAGTCCTTGAACGTAGACAGGTGGTTTTGAACGATTTTGGCCGCCGGCCCAAATGCCCACATCTTGTTGCCCATCCAGCGGGTATACATCCCCGATTCCTCGGCCGCTTTTTCGTAAGGATCGCGACGCAGGTTGAACAGCAGGGGCGCGTTCAGTTCCTCTTTGGGGCCAGCCCACCCTTCGGTTTGGATCGTGAAATGCGCTTTCCAGTCTCCGTGGCGTACTGCCTGCAAGTCCGGGCCTTCGTAGTAGATGATCTCGTCCCGGTTGCTCTCGCCCTCACCAGTCAGGAACGACAGTTGATTGTACCCATCCAGATGCACCTGATAGCCTTCGTAGCCCTCCAGCAATGATCCGGTCAGATCGTCAGGCCCACCAGCAGCGGCAACAAGGGTGGGCATCCAGTCAAGACCCGCAAAAATACCGTTGCTCACGGTTCCGGCGGGGACTTTGCCGGGCCAGCGAATGATGGCAGGGACGCGGAAGCCGCCTTCCCATGTCGTGCCCTTTTCGCCATGGAACGGGGTTGTTCCACCATCGGGCCAGGTCATGGTTTCGGGGCCGTTATCGGACGTAAAGACGACAATCGTGTTGTCCGAGACGCCCAATTCGTCCAGTCGCGCCATGACTTTGCCGACGTTGTCGTCCAGCTCTTTCATCACGACATCCTGCAAGCCGCGCCCGTCACCCAGCATGGCCTCGTATTCGGGACTCAGATGGGTCCAGACATGCGCGCGCGCCGGTGCCATCCAGACAAAGAACGGCGTATCGCTGTCGACTGCGCGGTTGATGAAGTCCAACGTGTGGGCTGTCACCTCGTCGTCCAGCGTCTTTTGCCGCTCGGGCGGAGCCGGACCATCGTCGATGATGCGTTGCTTGCCAACCAGACCCCAGCGTGGGTCCACAGTTTCATCGACTGTATCCGTGGCGTACGCGTGAATGATGTTCCGAGGGCCAAATGTGTCGTTGAATTTCTGATCTTTCGGCCAGTCCGGGTCGGATGTGTATTCCATCGCGTTCAGATGATAGAGCCAACCCCAATATTCATCAAACCCCTTCACCGTCGGCAGGAATTTGTTCATATCCCCCAGATGGTTCTTGCCGAATTGACCGGTCGTGTAGCCCAGAGATTTCAGCATATTGGCCAAAGTGGGATCATCCTCGCTCAGACCTTTTTCAGGGTCTCCGGGCAGGCCGACTGTGTGCATTCCGGTACGAACTGGCAATTGTCCGGTGATAAAGGCTGACCGTCCAGCAGTGCAGCTTGGCTGAGCATAATAATCCGTCAAACGCATACCGTCGGCGGCCAGCTGATCAAGGTTGGGTGTTTTGATGCTTTTCACACCCTGATGATAGCTACCCAGACTGGCCCAGCCGACATCGTCGGCCATGATGACAAGGATATTGGGCTGGTCGGTTTCGGCCAAAACCGGCAAGGCAGAGACCGTCGCCGTGGCCAGCGTGGCGGAAACCGCAATAGATCGTAGGGTGAACATTGTTACCTCTGTGGACTTAGAAGACGATATCGGTGTTGGAAATATCGAGGGGTCCATCAGGGATAGCGATTGAGAGTTTCTTGTCGCAACAGTGCTTTACCATGATTTCATATTGTGAAAACTAAAACGCGAAACCTGAAATGAGCTTGAGCGCATGATGAACGAAAACGCTTTGACCGCCTTTCTCGCATTGGCTGAAACCGGCAGCTTCCAGAACGCTGCCCGTGCGATGGGTGTCTCCAACGCGTCCTTGTCCCGCTATGTCGGGCAGGCTGAAGAGCACACGGGACTTGTTTTGTTCCATCGCAGCCGCAACAGCAGCACATTGACACGTGCGGGGCAGGAGTTTTTGCCAATCGCCCAGGCGCTGCGTGAAGACCTGGACCGCTATGCGACCCGTGTTTCTGGATTGCGCGAAACCGGGCCGGGCACTTTGCTGATCGGTTGCGGGCCGCTCACCACGAGGACCCTGATCCTGCCCGTCTTACGGGCCGTCAGAAGAACAATGCCTGACCTGCGCTTCCGAATTCTGGTGAGCGCCTACGCTCGTCCACTCGACTTATTGCAGGCGGGTAAATTCGACGTGTTCCTCGGTGATCTGACCTATACGCCCGAAGCCGACGATGTCGAGATCATGGTGATGGAGAAACAACCCATCCAGTTCGTGGCCCATCGAGATCATGAGATTCACCAGCGCGGCCCGCAAACTATGGCAGGCATTTTCGATTTTCCCTTTGCATCACCCCATCTCCACAAACATTGGAAAGCCGCTTTGACAACAGCACTTGGTGGCGGTGCCGAGGCCGTCGAAAAGGTCAATGCGCAGCCGCATATCGAATGCGACGACTACAACCTCCTGACTGGACTGCTGGCAGAGCCTGAATTTATCGTTGGAGGGATGCCGGACATATTCGCAGAGCTGATCCGTGCAAAGACCGCAAAACCCGTGTCGATGAAACAGAACCTTACATGGAACATTTGCGCAGCGCGCAAGTCGCAGAACACGTCTGCCGGGGTTGAATTGGTTTGGAATGAACTTGCCAAGTATCGGGCGTGATCGGTGGCGGGAGGCACAGGGAGGCCTGTAACTGAAACATTTTCTGACCCATAAGTAGGTCGTTTTCTTAGGCCCGTTAGATTTGCCGAAGTTCCGCTTAGGTATTGAGAGCAGCTTTTGAATGAAAATGACCAACAGCAGCAAAGTCCGCTTACCGGCTTTGAACCTGGATCACATGCTGCGACCGCGACGAGGGTCCGCTCCCGACTGCGGCGGCGCGGCATAGCCCACACAACGAAGACGTCACCCGCGGCCCGCAAGTTGGAAAGACTTCATCAGACAATACCCGGCCCCCGCACCTTCCCCCGGCTTGCGGGAGTAGGCCCTTCGCTTTCAGGTTCGTATCCGCGCGATGCCTTTTGTCGGAGGCCAGCCGCTTCCCCGCAGGCTTCTCACCTGCCCCGCTCTGACCGTGCACGGCCTCGGCGGTCCCCGGTCCGACTAGTGTCTGAAGACGTTCGTCGAACGGTGGGTTCCGTAGTCGCGTTTCTGCACCTAGCCAGAAGGAGTCGCGTCGGTGCGGGAGGCGGTAGTCCCCGAACCATAATTCACAATTGGAGGTCGATCGTGAACGTACCGTGGTCACCGCTTTTTTTGATCGCTCACCTGGGAAAGCAGCAAGAATAAACCGGGCACAATGGAGACGGGGAGACCCATCCCGGCCCGGATGCAAAGCTCTCCGAACCCACCCCGTCACCTGTGCGCCTTTACCCGAACCTGTCGGAACTCTATCGCTCCAAGGTCGCCGATCTGGCACAGGCTCTATTGGAGCTGGCGATCCGCACCGGGGCGCTGGAAGCCATCCGGAGCCTGATCGAACGTGTCACGGTCCAGCATGAGAAGGACGGCGTACAAATCGAACTTGAAGGCGTGTTGGCAGCAATGATTGGGCTGGCTGGCCCAGAACGACAAAAGCCGCCTTGCGGCGGCTGACTTATAAAGTTGGTTGCGGGAGCAGGATTTGAACCTGCGACCTTCAGGTTATGAGCCTGACGAGCTACCGGGCTGCTCCATCCCGCGACACTTTTGGTGGGCCTACC